>CAVUWL010000014.1:0-198504 GCA_963745305.1 uncultured Solirubrobacterales bacterium | reverse complement strand
GCTCGACGATGTAGCGCTCCACCTCAACCGCCATCCTGGTCACCAGCTCAGCCCGCTGCAAGACAGCGAGCACGTCATAGAGGACCCCCCCTCCCTCAAACTCGAGCACGGTGAGGCGAGCGGACACTTGGTCGAGGCGGTCGCGATACTTATCGAGGGTTGCCAAGCCCTGGTTGGCCTTGAGCACCGCCGGGATGTCCTGAAGGATGTACTTCGTCCCCTCGACGTAGAGGGAGACGACGTCGCGGCGCTGTGAGATCGCGACGACCAGCGCATCGGTCTGTTTGGAAACGCGCTCGGCGGTGCGGTGGCGAGTGCCGGTCTCAGAGGGAGAGGATTGTGGGATCGGGCATCAGCTGAACGTTTGCCCAGGCGATGTTGGTCGCCTCGGCGTTGAGGACTATTGCCCCGTCCATCTTCGCCACCTGGTAGAGCATCGCCGGGCTGTAATCGATATCAAGCCGGATCCCCCCCGAGAGCAGGTGGGAGACGTCTTCGAGATCCCCGACCACGATCAGGCCCCCGGTGCGCGAATGGACGATGTTGTCGATGCCCTCGCGCAACGCCCCGCCCGGAGCGACGACATCGAGCGCCCGGACGAGCCTTGGATCCTGCCGTTCAGACAACTCGTGAAGCTCATCCCCAGACAAAGAATCCATCGGCTTCTAGGATGACAAAAGGCGCTCTGGAATGCGGTCCGGTGAAATCCGTGTGGAAAGGTCGGGATGTGGTTTGTCAACTCAAGACCCCGAAAGGCACGCGGTCGGGCGCTGAGAGGTGGAAGCGGCGGTGGTGGCGGTGGTGGTGAAGCACCATCGCTGGGGGGTCTCCGGCGACCGCCGGGTCTGGGCCGAGCCGCTTGGGGTCGCGGACGAAGCCCCAGGTGAGCGCGGCGCCGCCGGCACAAAGGGCAACCGGGACCCAGGCGAGGCGGCGAGCGCTTCAGAGAATGAGCTACCGCCGCTCTGGAGGGCGTGAAAGACGGCGCCAACTGAGGCAAGCGCCACCGCTCCGGCCATCACCCGGTCCATCGCCAAGACCCCCGAGGCGACACCCACCTTCTCGGCCGGCATCGCCCCCATCGCCGCAGTCGACATCGGCGCGTAGACAAGGCCGAGAGCGATTCCAAACGCAAGGTAACCGCAAAGCAAGACCGCATAGGGGCTGCCCGCGCTTATCTGGGTCAGGATTGCCAGACCGCCAACCCCCCAGAGCATTCCGCTGCTCATCAACAGCCGCGCCCCGAAGCGGGCGATCAGACGGCCCGAGAAAGGCGAGATCAAGACCATCGGCACGGTGACTGGGAGAATCATCAGGCCGCTCAGAACCGCTGAATGCCCACGGACCTCCTGCAAATACTGGGGCTGGAAGAACATCACGCACCAGTAGGCACCAACCAGGGCAAAGGCAGCTGCACTGGCGCCAAGGTAGGGACCGTTGCGAAACAAGGAGAACTCGACTATTGGCCCCGAGACGCGGTGCTCGATCCGCCAAAACATGAAGAGGATGGCCACTCCGCTGAGACCGAGCAAAAGGGCGGTCTCACCACCCCAAACCCGAGCCTGGACGAGGGCAAGGACTACCGCGGTGAGACCGGCACTGAGCGCCGCCAGTCCCCTGAGGTCAATCCGCCGTCCCGCATTGGGATCGGTGGACTCGGTCGCGGCAAGGGCAGTGATCAAGACGCCCAGGGCGGCGATCGGCAGGTTGATCCAAAAGATCACCCGCCAGTCGAGTTCGACCAGCGCCCCGCCGACCAGCGGGCCGACCGCGAGGGCGAGAGCTGAAATCGCGGCCCAGATGCCCAAAGCACGTGCCTGCTGTCCGCCCGGGAATGCGTTGCAGACGATCGCCAGCGAAAGCGGAAGCATCGGAGCAGCCCCGATGCCCTGAATCACCCTGCCCAGAATCAGAATGGGCTCACTTCCAGCCGCACCCGATAGCAGGGAGCCCAGCGCGAAGAGCACCATGCCGGTGAGGAAGAGGCGCTTGCGGCCAAACATATCCCCGAGCCGGCCGGCCGTCACGACGAGCACGGCGATCGCCAGCAGATAGCCGTTCAGCACCCATTGCAGGCCGGTCGCCGTGGCCCCGATGTCGCGACGAATACTGGGCAGCGCCAGCGCCACCACCGTCGAGTCGAGCATCAGCAAGAAGAGGCCGGCGCAGGTGCCGATAAGCGTCCACCAGTGCCGGCTCATCGGTGCAGGCTATGCGAGCTGGCGGTGGAGGACCTCAGCTGCTGGGGGCGGTGGCGAGGTCGCGCTGGGGATCGATTCCCCAACGGCTTGCAACGTCCGAAAGGGCGGGAGAGATCGCCCAGCGGTCAGGACGCTCCTCGCCCTCGTGCGTGGGACTGGCGCCCTTCAGCGCCATGCAGCCAGTGTTCTCACCAACCGCACGAATCGCCGCCACCTCCTCGTCGCCAAGTTGCTGCTCTTCCGGCAGCGCTGCAAGTTCCGCGCGCTTCGCCTCGATCGGGCGCGCGTCATCCCCAGACTCCTGAATCAGGGTGGGAACCACACAATCGATTCGTTCGTGAGCGAGGTTCCAATGACAGGCTAGTTGGATCGAATTGAGACCGGATCGCTCTTCGATCGGGCGCAGTTCGCCGAGCTTTTTCAGGCCAGCCTCGATCCAGCCGGCGGGGCGAAAGGCGCGATGATCGCCGGGCGCAAGCTGCATCCCGGGACGAAGGTCCCCCCAGAAGAGGCCGCCATAATCGACGACGCGGGTAATGACTTGGACGTCGCTGCGGGCCGCAGCCTCCAGGCAGAGCTCCCCCGGCCAGGGCTCGAATGGATTGAGGATGATCATCGCCCAATCGATCTGCTCCCCAAAGCGCTCCAGGCAACCAATCAGGTCGAGGGTAAAGCCATTCGCCGGACCCGGAGCGATCCCGATTTTCGCCGTCAGGCCCGTCTCTCGCAGCGCCTCCATTCCAGCCCAGACAGCCTCACTGGTATAGCCAATCCGATCAGGATTATGGAGCAGCAAGAGGTCAAACGAGGCGACGCCGATCCGCTCCAAGCTGCGCTCGGCGGCCATCCGCAGATATCCGGCGTACTGCTCGGGGCCGCGCAGACTCGGGTCGGTGAAGCGCGGAAACCCCCGCGCACCGTCGCGCTCGCCGCGATAGAAGTCATGGCCGACCGCGCCGATCAAGCAGTAGCTCTCGCGCCGATCCTCGGCGAGAGCCCGACCAAGAAGCCGGTCGGCCTCCCCCGCGCCATAGGCATCGGCGCTGAGCACGGTATCGAGCCCGGGCCCGGGGCGCAGCAGGGCAGCCAGGCGATCTTCCTCGATCGCCTCACCAAAGCGCAGAAATCTGCCGCCACTCCAGCTACCGATCGCGCTTTGGCCAGGCTCACGCACCGGCGGGACAGCTCAGGATTCGGCGTCGCCAGGAGGCCGGTGATCGCCGCCGTCGGGCACCTGGCCCTCATCACCGTCCTTCTTGGCGCCGACTCCAACCTTCTCGGGCTCGGGTGGAGGCGCCATTTTCTCGCGCTGCGGCTTCGCCGGCTCGACGATCGTCAGGCTGAGCGGGCGGTCCTCAGCGTCGCCCGACGCGTCGCGGGCGACCATTACCGTCGAGCCAGGTGTCATCTGGCCCTGGCGCAAAACTTCATCGGCGAGGGGATCCTCGATATAGCGCTGAATCGCCCGGCGCAATGGACGGGCACCCATCGAGGGGTCCCAGCCCTTCTCGACCAGCAGATCTTTCGCTTCCTCGGTCAGCTCGAGCTGGAGTTCGTGCTCGGCAACCTGGACCCGCACCCGAGCGATCATCAGCTCGATGATCTCTTTGACCTCCTCCTTGGCCAACTTGTGGAAGACGATCACCTCGTCAATGCGGTTCAGGAACTCGGGCCGAAAGACCTTTTTTAGGTCGCTCATGATCCGGTTCTTCATGTCGTCGTAGGACATCCCGGTCTCATCGGAAACGGTGAATCCGATCGAGGTGTTTTTGGCAATCTCGGAGGCGCCGATATTGGAGGTCATGATTACGATCGAGTTGCGGAAGTCAACGGTGCGACCCTGAGCGTCCGTGAGCCGCCCGTCCTCGAGGATCTGCAGAAGAATGTTGAACACATCGGGGTGGGCCTTCTCGATCTCGTCGAGCAGCAAGACGCTGTAGGGCTTGCGCCGGACCGCCTCGGTCAACTGACCGCCCTCGTCATAGCCAATGTAGCCCGGTGGCGAACCGACCAGACGGCTGACGGCATGCTTCTCCATGTACTCAGACATGTCAATTCGGACCATCGCCTCCTCATCGCCGAAGAGAAACTCTGCGAGCGTCCGCGCCAGCTCAGTCTTGCCGACCCCCGAGGGGCCGAGGAAAATGAAGGAACCGGCCGGGCGCCTCGGGTCCTTGATCCCGGCGCGTGAGCGACGAATCGCCTTGGATACAGCGGTGATCGCGACCTCTTGGCCGATCACCCGCTTGTGGAGTTCCTCCTCCATCCGAATTAGCTTTTTGGTCTCAGCCTCGGTCAGCTTGAAGACCGGGATTCCGGTCCACATCGACACAATGTCGGCGATCTCCTCCTCGCCGACGACCGGTCGCTCTCCGTTCTCGCCCTCAGCCCACTCGTCCTCCAGCTGCCGCTTGCGGGTTGTCAACTGACGCTCGGTATCGCGCAAGCTTGCCGCCTTTTCGAACTCCTGAGCCTCGATCGCAGCCTCCTTCTCGCGGCGCGTGGTTTCGATTTCCTCCTCGAGGTCACGGTAGACAGGGGGCGCACTCATCGACTTGATCCGCATCCTCGAAGCGGCCTCATCGATTAGGTCAATCGCCTTGTCGGGGAGAAAGCGGTCGGAGATATAGCGATCGGCGAGCTCTGCCGCGGCGCCCAGCGCGTCGTCGTTGATCGTCACCCGGTGGTGCTGTTCGTAGCGCTCGCGCAGTCCCTCAAGGATTCTTACCGTGTCCTCGGCGGAGGGCTGGTCGACCTTGATCTGAGCAAAGCGGCGCTCTAGCGCGGAATCGCGCTCGAGGTACTTTCGGTACTCATCGAGCGTGGTCGCGCCGATCGTCTGCAGCTCGCCGCGCGCCAACGCCGGCTTAAGGATTGAGGCCGCATCGATTGCCCCCTCGGCGGCGCCAGCCCCGACCAGATTGTGGAGCTCGTCGATGAAGAGGATGATGTCGCCGCGCTGGGTGATCTCTTTCATCACCTTCTTGAGACGCTCCTCGAACTCTCCTCGGTACTTCGACCCGGCGACCAGGGCGGCCAAATCGAGGGTGTAGATCTGCTTGTTCTTGAGCAGCTCGGGCACCTCTCCTTTGTTTATCCGGGCGGCAAGGCCCTCGACCACCGCCGTCTTACCGACGCCCGGCTCGCCCAACAGCACCGGATTGTTCTTGGTCCGACGGGAAAGAATTTGCATGATCCGCTCGATCTCGGTCTCTCGGCCGATCACCGGATCGAGCTTGCCCTCCTCGGCGAGCTTGGTCAGGTTGCGGCCGAACTGATCAAGCAGCTTTGACGACTTTTTGCCCTCGCCCTGTCCGCCGCCGGCCCCAGCGCCCTGGCGGCGACCCCCGGGGCCCGAGAGCATCCGGATCACCTCATTGCGGATCTTGTCGGAATCAGCGTCAAAATCGAGCAGGATGCGCGCCGCGACACCCTCGTTCTCACGCACCAGGCCCAAGAGGATGTGCTCGGTACCGATGTAGTTGTGACCGAGGGAGAGCGCCTCCCGGAGCGCCAACTCGAGAACCTTCTTGGCACGCGGGGTGAAGGGGATCTGACCAGAGGTGACCTCCTCGCCGGAGCCGACGATCCGGACCACTTGGGAGCGAACCCGTTCGACCGTGATATCGAGCGACTCGAGGACCCTGGCCGCGAGACCCTCCTCCTCGCGCAGCAAACCGAGCAGGATGTGCTCGGTGCCGATGTAGTTGTGCTTGAGCGTGCGCGCCTCCTCCTGCGCCAGGACGACGACTTGACGGGCTCGCTCTGTGAATCGCTCGAACAAAAGACCTCTCTACCTAGTCCAACTCTCTTCCGACGGGGAAGTACCGCAGACCCCTTCCGATTATCGGGAGGCATCCATGTGCCCTTTAAACGATACCGGGAGTGCCCAACCGGCTTTCGTTCCTCAATTTCCGCTCTGAGCGGCCTTTTGGAGCCAATCAGGAGCGCATTGCCGGAAAAAGCAAGACCTCGCGCAGACTTTGAACACCGCTGATCAGCATCACGAGTCGATCGATTCCAAGGCCCACGCCCCCGGTTGGCGGCATCCCCTGTTCGAGGGCTTCGAGGAAGCTCTCATCGTATGGCTGGGCCTCTTCGTCGCCGCCCCGCAGGGCAATCGCCTGACCCTCGAAGCGGCGGCGCTGCTCGTCGGGGTCATTCAGCTCGCTGAAGGAGTTGGCGATCTCGACCCCACCGGCGAACGCCTCCCAGCGCTCAACCAGACCCTGCTGGCCTCGGTGGGCCTTGGCAAACGGGGAGAGCTCGACCGGATAATCGAAGATGAAGGTGGGCTGAATCAGCTCTGGCTCGACCTCCTTTGAGAGCAGCCCATCGACCAGCTTCGCCCAACTCTCATCCGGATCTAGCTCCACCTCCATCGCAGCCGCCAGGGCCCCGCGGGTCGGATGCTCGGCGATGTCGATAGCGGTTCGCTCGATGATCGCCTCGCGCAGCGTCAACCGCCTCCAGGGCGGAGAGAAATTGATCTCGACCTCGCCCCGCGTCACCTTGGGCTCTCCAAGCACCCGCTCGGTCACCTCAGATACCAAGAGCTCAAAGTCGTGGGCGGTCTTTTCGTAATCGGCGTAGGCCTCATACCACTCGAGCATCGTGAACTCCGGGTTGTGCTTGTGGGAGACGCCCTCGTTTCGGAAATCCTTGCCGAGCTCATAGACCCGATCGAATCCACCGATGATCAACCGCTTCAGGTAAAGCTCGGTGGCGATCCTAAGGTAGAGGTCACGCTCCAAGACGTTGTGGTGGGTGACGAATGGCCGGGCCAAGGCGCCGCCGTAAAGTGGTTGCAGGACCGGCGTTTCGACCTCCAGAAAACGGTGCTCATCAAGCCAGCGCCGCAGCTCGCTGACGATCCGAGTGCGCAGGACAAAGAGCTCACGACTCTGCTCATTTGCGATCAGGTCTAGCTCGCGGCGTCGGTAACGGGTCTCGGTGTCCTCGAGACCATGGAACTTCTCCGGCGGTGGACGCAGACTCTTGGCGAGCAACCGCCAGCGGCTGAGCGCCAGGGTGAGCTCGCCGCCGCTGCGGGTCGCGAGCGCCGTTCCCTCGACGCCGATGATGTCGCCGAGGTCGAGGCCAACGAGCAGCTCGAACGCCTCCGCGCCAAGCAGATCCTGCCGCGCATGCAGCTGGATCTCACCGCTGCCATCGCGAAGGTCGAGAAAAGCCGCCTTGCCGTGTCCCCGGCGAGAAACGATTCGACCGGCGATCCGATGTTTGGAATTCGTTTCGATCCCGGGTGCCAGACCTTCGTGGGCGGCACGAACCTCGGCGATTTCCTCGCGCTCGGAGAACTCCGCCGGAAACGGCTCAACCCCCGAGGCGCGCAGGCGCGCCAGCTTTTGGCGCCGGTCAGCGAGGAGATCTGAGCTTTCGGGCTCGCTCATCCGGCGAGCCTACCGACGCTAAGCGGTCTCGATCTTGGTGATTTTGAATTTCTTCTTTGGGCCGCGCGGCACCTCCACGGTCACCACGTCGTTGCGCTTGCGACCGACCAGAGCTTTGCCGATCGGAGATTCGTTGGAGAGTTTGTGCTCGGTCGGGTTGGCCTCGGTTGAGCCGACAATCTGAAATTTCTGCGAGTCACCGGTCTTTTGGTCTTTCACGTGCACAACCGAACCGAACTTGACCTCATCTGTGCCGAGGGCCTTCTCATCGATCACCGTCGCCCGCCGCAGGCGCTCCTCGAGCTGGGCAATCCGACCCTCGAGCAGAGCCTGTTCGTTCTTAGCGTCGTCGTACTCCGCGTTCTCGGAGATGTCGCCGAACTCGCGCGCTTCCTTGATTCGAGCCGCAACCTCACGGCGTTTGGTCGTCGAGAGGTGCTCAATCTCCTCTTTTAGTTTCTCCAGACCTTCTGGGGTGATGACCGCCTGGCGACTCACTTCCAACCTCATTTCCATTTGCGGTAAGGACCCGGGTATCGGCTCCCAGACCCAAAAAAACCCAGATGCAGCGCGCAACACTCGCCACCCTGGGGCACGGAATCGCGGGATTATAGCGGGGGGTCGCGCTGGGCAATGCAGCGGTCCCTAGGCGACCGTGACCGGCTCCGCGAGCGAGCCAATCAGCGCCCGGGCACGGTCCAGATCGGCGCTTTGCTGCAGCTCCTCTGCGACGGACCCAGGCGGTTGGATCGATTTCAGGTACCAGGGGTAGAACTTACGTAGGTAACGCCCCGCGCGCTCGCTGCCGAGATGTTCCTCAGCTCGATCGATCAACCAGAGCAACTCGCCAAGTACCTCCCCGCGGTTCGGCGCCCCACTGCGTTTTCCGGTCAACTCCTCAAACACCCACGGGTTGCCGAGGCCACCCCGGGCGATCATCACCGCAGCAGCCGCCGAGGCCTCATAGGCTTTCCTTGCCGCCGCGGCGCTGCTCAGCCCCCCCGAGATAATCACCGGCACGGCGACGCTCTCGACCAGCTCACGGGTGAGGTCATAGTCAGGGCTTCCCTTGTGGCCGATGCTAGCCGCACGAGGGTGAAAGGCGATCGCCGCGACCCCACCGTCGGCGACCAGCCGTAGCGCCAGCTCAAATCCGGATCGGTCCCCGGCCTCGATTCCTGAGCGCAACTTCACGGTCACCGGTCGGCCGGCCTCCGCGGCGGCTTGGGTCAAAGCGATGGCAAGCCCGGGATCACGCAGCAGCTCCGCGCCGGCGCCCGTGCGTCGCACCTTGCGCACCGGACATCCCATGTTTATGTCGATCAGGTCTGCTCCGGCCTCAACCGCGATCACCGCTGCGGAGCCCATCACCTCAGGATCGTGACCAAATAGCTGCACCGAGACCGGATGCTCTTCGGGGTGAAGCCGAATCAACTCGCGCATGGTGCGCTCATTGCGATGGTGCAGGCCAAAGCTCGAGACCATCTCTGAGACCGCAAGGCCGGCACCGTGCCGCCTGGCCTGCAGCCGAACGAACCAGTTGCCGATCCCCGCCAACGGAGCGAGCAGCACCCGGTTGGCGATCTGAACTTCGCCGATCTGAAAGGGGTCCGTGAGCGCGGGTCGCGCCGGGAGCGACCCGGCCCGACCCCGGCTTGCAGGGGCGCCACCGCGTTCTTCGCCGATCAGGCTGCGCTCAGTCAAGCCGGATCAGCCCTGAGCGTTTCGGGTATAGATCAGACGCAGGCCCCTCAGGGTCAGCAGATCATCGACCTCATCGATCGTCTCTGTGAAGGGAACGATCGCCTCGGCGAGACCACCGGTAGCGAGAAAGTGGGCCTCACCTAACTCCTTTTCTATCCGGTGCGCAATGCCATCGATCAGCCCGGCAAAACCGAAGACGAAGCCCGATTGGATCGCGGCGCGGCTGGAGCGTCCAATCGCCGCGTCTGGCTCGCTGAGGTCGATCCGTGGAATCCGGGCCGCCCTTTCGACCAGGGCGGTGAGTGAAACCTCAAGGCCAGGGGCAATCGCCCCACCGAGGTACTCCCCGGCAGCCGAAACCGCATCGAAGTTGATCCCGGTGCCAAAGTCAACGACAACGCAGGCGCTGCCAAAACGCTCATAGGCCGCTACCGCATTTACGAGACGATCAGCCCCCACCTCAAGCGGATTTTCAATCCTGATTGGCATCCCGGTCTTCACACCTGGCGCGACCATGAGGCAGCGTGCATCGAGGTAGCGCGCGACCAGCTGCTCATACTGCGTCCCCAGGGGAGGCACGACCGAGGAAACGCAGACCGCGTTTAGGTCATTAAGGCCGATTCCGTGAAGGGCCAAGAGGCCGCTGATCCGCTCGGCGAGCTCATCGCCGGTCGCCCCCGCCCGCGTTTGGAAGCGCCAATGCTCGACCAAGCGCTCGCCTTCAAACGCGCCGAGGTGGGTGTGGGTGTTGCCGACGTCTATGCCAAGAAGCATGTCGGCGATTATGAACGTAGGATGGTCAGTGAGTGTCAGCCCGCCTCTACGTGATCCCAGCCTCGCACCCGAGCATTGCCGCGGCGCTGATGCTCGAACACAAGGGCATCGCCTTCAAGCGCACCGACCTGCTTCCGGTGATCTCGAAGGTGGTTTTGCGGGCGATTGGATTCCCCCGCAATACGGTGCCGGCGATCAAACTCGATGGCCGCCGCGTGCAGGGCTCCACCGAGATCGCCCGCGAGCTGGACCGACTGCAACCAGAACCGCCGCTTTTTCCCACCGACGCGAAGCTGCGACTCGCCGTCGAAGAAGCGGAGCGCTTCGGCGATCAGGAGTTGCAGCCGTTGATCCGCCAGACCCTTTGGTGGACAATCGACCACGATCGGGCGCCTCTGCGCAGCTACTCGGAGGGAGCCAAGCTGGGGATTCCGCTTTCGCTGGCGATGAAGACAGCGGCGCCGATCGTCGCCCTAGCCACACGCTTTAACGAGGCCGACGACGATCACGTTCGGCGGGCGCTGGCGGCTTTGCCACAGATGCTTGACCGGATTGACGCCTGGATTGCAGCCGGTGTCCTAAACGGCGAGCAGCTCAACGCCGCCGACTTCCAGATCGCCCCGAGCCTTGGCCTGGCGATGACCCTCGAGGACCTGCGCCCGGCTATCGAGGCCCACCCTGCCGCAGAGCTGGCAAAACGCCTCGTTCCCCGCTATCCGGGGAAGACTCCGCCGATCCTTCCGCCGGGATGGCTGGAGCCGCTGCACCCCACGCCGAGCGCCGCCTAGAGCGATCCAATTCGCTCTACCCGCTGACCTGGACCTAAAGTGGCAAGGGCTGCGGCGAGCTCGGTTCCATCGGGGAGCCTCAGATCGGAATCCAACTCCAGCAGCGGCGCCAGGACGAATCGACGACTGCTGACCTGCGGATGGGGAAGGGTCAGCCGCTCCGTTCGAATCACCAGGGCACCGAGCAGGAGCAGATCAATATCCAATCCTCGGGGAGCGTGCCGGGGCTGTAGGGCACTGCGGCCGTGTGCTGCCTCGATCGCCTTGCAAAGCCCGAGCAGCTGCTCGGGCGCCAGCTCGGTACGAATGCGAACCGCGGCATTTAGGAAATCGGGCTGCTCGAGGAGCTCCCCGACCGGCTCGGTCTCATAAATCGAGGACACCTCACAAACGTTGACCCCGGCTTCGCGCAGATTCTTCACGGCCGCGCGCAGCTCCGCCTCGCGATCGCCAACATTTGATCCCAGCCCGAGGTAGCCGGTCCGCAATAGCTACTCGCCCCCGCCCTCGCCGTCATTGTCACCCACGACGCGCTCATGGGTTACCTCCACCGCCACCTCCTGGATGGCCAGGGGCAGCGGTGGCTCGGGCTTGGCCGCCCTCACCCGAACCGATTCGCAGCCGTAGCGCTCCATCAGCCGCTCTCCGATCACCTGGGCCACTCGCTCCAGCGTCTTGTAACTGCGCTCCGTCGCGGCGAGCGCAACGATGTCGCAGACCTGGGCGTAGTCAACGGTGTCCTCGAGCCGATCGGTCAGGACTGCATCGCAATCAGGCACGTCGAAGGAAACGTCAAATTCGATGCGCTGGCCCACCTCTTGCTCGGCCTCGCTGACCCCGTGGTGGGTGTAGAGCGACAGGCCCCGCAGCTCTACCTCGACGCTCGACTCGATTCCGTTTCCGTGGGCCTCCATCTCGTGGCAACCTACCCAAGGATCGCGGCGGCGACCTTCATCGCCTGGCCGATCTCGGCCACATCGTGGACCCGAAGCACCGCGGCGCCCTCGGCCGCCGCGAGGACCGAGGAGGCGATCGTCCCCCCCAGTCGCACTCCTGCCCCGGAGCCGTCGAGCATTCCGATGAAGCTCTTGCGCGAGGTGCCGACGACCAGGGGCCGCCCCAAGGAGCGCAGCTCGGAGAGGCCCGCAATCAGTTCGAAGTTGTGCTGTTGGGTCTTGCCAAAACCGATCCCCGGATCGAGCCAGATCTGTTGTTCATCGACTCCACTCGCGATCGCGACCTCCATTCGATCGCTTAGAAAAGACTTGACCTCGCTGACGACGTCGGTGTAGATCGGGGCCTCCTGCATCGTGCGCGGGGTCCCCTGCATGTGCATGAGAATCAGGCCCGCCCCGCGCTCCGCACAGAGGGCTCCTATCTCCGGATCGGCGCGCATCGCACTGACGTCGTTAACGATCTCGGCCCCCGAGCTGAGCGCTGCCTCAGCCACCGCCAACTTCGAGGTGTCGATCGAGAGCACGGCGTCTCCGGCCAGCCCCCGCACGACCGGTAACACCCGGGCAAGCTCCTCCTCAATGCTCACCGTCGAAGCCCCCGGACGGGTGGATTCGCCGCCGATGTCGATCACATCGGCTCCCGCGCCGACCAGTGCCCGGCCGTGCCCGATCGCCGCGGAGGGGTCGAGGTAGAGCCCCCCGTCTGAGAATGAGTCGGGGGTCACGTTGAGGACCCCCATCAGCTTCACCGAAAGGCTCAGCTCGCGTCGCCGCCAGCGTAACCAGGGCGTGGTCGCGGCATCGGCCGCGCGCCCTCGCGCTGTGGTCTCTCCGGTGTCGGGGCAGGCTCAGCGGGCTTGGCAGGCTCCTCATCATCGGAGAAGACCTCGTCTTCGGACTTGCCGTCGAGCAGCGCCATGAATTGGTCGGCATCGATCGTCTCGCGCTCCAGGAGGATTTTTGAGACCCGATCCAAAGCCTCGCGCTTCTCGGTGAGCAGGTTCTTCGCGGTTTGGTGGGCGCCCTCGACGATGCGGCGGATCTCGTCATCGATCTCGCGCGCAATCTCGTCGGAGTAGTCGGGCTCAGAAGAGAACTCCCGGCCAAGGAACGGTTGGCCACGGTCGTGACCGAAGACCCGCGGACCGAGCCGCTCGGACATGCCGAACCGCATCACCATCTGCTTGGCGGTCTCGGTCACCTTCTCCAGGTCGTTGGAGGCCCCAGTTGTGATCTCCCCGAAGACGATCTCCTCCGCGGCGCGACCGCCCAGGGTCATCGCCAATGTGTCGGTCAGCTCGGCGCGCGAGGTGAGGAACTTGTCCTCGGTCGGCAGGCTGATCGTGTACCCGAGCGCCTGGCCGCGACTGATGATCGAAATCTTATGGACCGGATCGCAATTGGGCAGCAGATGCCCGACGATCGCGTGTCCCAGCTCGTGGTAGGCGGTGATCAGGCGCTCCTTCTCAGACATAACGCGAGTTTTCTTCTCGGGGCCAGCGATCACCCGCATGATCCCCTCCTCGAGCTCCTGCATGCTGATCTCGCGGCGGGCCTGTCGCGCGGTCAGAAGGGCTGCCTCATTGATCAAGTTTGCAAGGTCGGCCCCGGTGAAACCCGGGGTCTGACCGGCCAGCACGTCGAGATCGATCTCCTTGGCCAGTGGCTTACCGCGGGTGTGTACCTCAAGAATGTGCTTGCGACCCTTGCGATCGGGACGGTCGACGACAACCTGGCGATCGAATCGACCGGGCCGAAGTAGCGCCGGATCGAGGATGTCCGGGCGGTTGGTGGCGGCGATCAAGATGATGTTGTCCTTCATCTCGAACCCGTCCATTTCAACCAGCAGTTGGTTCAAGGTCTGCTCGCGCTCGTCGTGTCCGCCCCCCATACCGGCGCCACGGTGGCGACCGACGGCATCGATCTCATCCATAAAGATGATGCAAGGGGAGTTCTGCTTGGCCTGCTCGAAGAGGTCGCGGACGCGACTGGCTCCGACTCCGACAAACATCTCGACAAAATCCGAGCCGGAGATCGAGAAAAACGGTACGCCGGCCTCACCGGCGACGGCCCGGGCGAGCAGCGTCTTGCCGGTACCAGGTGGCCCATAGAGCAAGACACCCTTGGGAATGCGGGCGCCGAGCGCCTGGAACTTCTTCGGGTTCTCGAGGAATTCCTTGATCTCCTCCAGCTCTTGGACGGCCTCATCCACCCCGGCAACGTCGCGAAAGGTGATCTTGGGCGCGTCCACCGACATGCGTTTGGCTTTGGATTTGCCGAAGTTCATCACCCGCGAGCCGCCACCTTGCATCTGGTTCATGAGGAAGATCCAGAAACCGAAGAAGAGGACAAAAGGCAGGATGTAAGTCAGCAGCGAGAGCAGACTGGAGCCGCCCGTGCCGTGCACGATCGTCTTCACATTGGCGCTATCGAGCGAGTTGATCAGGCTCTGCTCGGTGTTGGGGGGATAGCCCGTGGAAAAACTCTGACCGTTGCGCCGCTTCACCTCAAGCGAGTTTTCCTTTGTATTGACCGAGACTTCTTGAATTTTGCCCGCCGCGATCAGACCGGTCTTGGGCTTGATCAATTCGTTGTAGGAAGGGGCTTCGGTGCTCGGGCCGGGACTGATCAAGCGCTGCGCGATGAACGCAAGGATCACCACCAAGAGGATCGGAAAAGCCGCGCTTTTGAAGAAACGCCTCACGAGCAGAAGAAGTCAGCGTACCAGGGCAGTTTGGCTCCTCAGACCCCTAACGCGGCAACGTAATCGAGGTTGCGGTAGCGCTGGCCGTGATCGAGCCCGTAGCCAATCGCAAAGCGATTGGGAATCTCGAACCCGACGTAGCGCGGCGAGAGGTCAACGCGAAGGCGCTCGGGCTTGGTCAAAAGCGCGCAGACCTCAAGCGAGGCGGGGTTGCGCGCCCGCAGGTTTCGCATCAGATAATGCAGGGTTAAGCCGGAGTCGATGATGTCCTCAACGATCAAAACGTGGCGACCCTCGATCGGTGCATCGAGATCCTTGAGGATCCGCACGACGCCGGAGGAGTCTGTTTGGGAGCCATAGCTCGATACGGCCATGAAGTCGATCTCACACGGCACGGTGAGGCTGCGCATCAGATCCGCGAGGAAGAGCACGGCGCCCTTCAGGACCCCGACCATGAACAGGTCACGATCTCGATAGTCGTTGCTGAGCTGAGTGCCGAGCTCGGCAATGCGGTGCCTCAACTCCTCGCCACTGACGAGAATCTCACCGATAGCGGGGTCTGAGCTGAGCTCGAGATCTTCGCTCACCTACCGCAGGGAATCAGATATCGATCATCCCCCGCTCCGTGCTCCGGTACGGGATTACAGCGCCGGCCGTTAATCCCTCACCATGACTTCGGGGCTCACCGGAAAGTGTTAGCCGAGCTCGGCCCGCACGACGCCACGCTCGACGACAGCGCGGACACCGCCGCCGAGGTCGAGCCTTGCACTACCGGTTCGCCGCAGTGCGGCAACCTTCTCGGCATGGCGGGCGGCGCCCGCGACCGGGCGCCCAGCGGCATCGTCGGCGAGCCTTTGGACAACAAGCCGTCGCAGCGCCGGCGCAAGCTCGGCCAACCGCTCGAGCCCGATCGTGTCCCTCTCTGCTCCACTCGAACCGTCGAGCTCAGCGGCAACAATCGCATCGAGGACCTCGGCCTCGGCGCGAAGCAGCTCCGCGGTGCGCAGCACGTTCGCCGCTGCCGCCGGATGGATCGCCGCTAAGGCTGGGATCAACTCATTGCGGATCCGATTGCGGGCAAAGCTTGACTCGGCGTTGGTCGGATCCTCCCGCCAGCGCAGCCCCCTGCCCTCGCAGTACGCGGTCGTCTGATCGCGGCTGAAGCCGAGCAGCGGCCTGACCAGGCGCCCGTCCTTTATGCGCATGCCCAGAAGCGCTCGGCGACTCGGTGAGGAAGCCAGTCGATAGAGGATCGTCTCAACCTGGTCATCAGCGGTGTGGCCGCTGGCGATCCAAGCGCCGGTTTGCAGCGCCCGCCGTGCCGCACCGGCATAGCGGGCATCGCGTGCCCACGCCTGCAGATTGCCGGCTCCGGGCGGGCGCTTGGGGTGTTCGACCTCCAAGCTGGTACCGAGCCGATCACAGAGAACCGCGCAATGTCGCTCGTCGTCAGCGGACCCATCGCGCAGCCCGTAGTTGACGTGCAGCGCCGTGACCTGAGCGGCCCCGACGCTACGCACGAGCAGATCGAGTAGGCAGACGGAATCCCGCCCCCCCGAGAGCAGGGCAATGACCGTCTCCCCAGGCGAGATCAATCCTGCCTTCCGCACCTCTTCGAGCATGCGGTCGCTCTCCATCTCCCTAAGTTTAGGCCTGGCACTGGGTCCGGAGCCAACCGCTTAGGCCTTCGCGCGGACGAGGAAGAGCGGCGTCGGAGTGGGGAATCCCTTCAATCGCACCTCTCCGATCGGTTCCAGCTCAAGTCCCTCACGCTCATCGATGGCCTCCACCACGCGGTCGGTGACAAGCACCTCGCCTGCTTGAGCTCGACTGACCACCCGATGGGCTAGGTTGACCTGCCCGCCGAAATAGTCACCGTCACGATAGACCGCCTCGCCGCGATGAATTCCGACCCGTGGCCGCGGCCGCTCGGAAAAAGTCGAGCGAAACTGCACTGCCCACTCGGTCAGCGAAGCCGCCTCTGGAGATACAACCATCACCTCATCGCCGATCGTCTTCACGATTGTTGCCTCCGGAGGCAACGTCGACTCAACCGTGTCGACGAATCGCTCGACCAGATCCAGCGCCTCCAGATCGCCCTCCTCCTCGGTGTAGCGGGTAAAGCCGGTGATGTCTATAAAGCAAAAGGTGACCGTGACCTGACCCAAATCGGCCGAGGGGCCACCGAGCCCGGTCTCCATGTGACCTACCACGTCTTGCTCGAGGAAGAAGCGCAGGTAGCGAGAGTGCAGGTACTCGGTAAGGGGAGCTGCGAGCGGCAGAATGTCACCGGCAAGCTGGCCCATTTCCTCCGCCATCTCGAGCTCCGGCACCCCGTCACGAATCATCGGTTCGTGCACATAGAGATGAAACAGGCGCACCTCGGCGTCGGATATCCGACGCAGCGACTGCACGTAAACGCGGACGAGCTGCAAGAACGCGACCAGGGGAAATCCGGCTGCGAGGACTCGAGCGCAGTGGCGCAAAGCGGCGACATCGCTGGGGTTCAGGGTCCGCTGCCCCCCGAGCGGGGTACCTAGGATGACCAGGATCCGCTCGATCAGCTCCGCCTCAAGCCCCGTCTCTTGGGCGACCTCCTCGACGGTGACCTGCTCCTCGGATTCAAAGAACAGCTCCTCGGCGAAACCGAATGCCAGGCGCCCCTCCCGCCCCGCTCGCTTTAGGTCCTCAAGCGAATGGCCTCGCTCGCGCATGCGGGCAACGACCCTCGCCTGCGCCGCCGCCGCCCCCGTCCAGCGCCCCCTTCTTACCGGCAGCACCTTTTCCTCAGCCCAGCGTTTAAGGGTGCTGGCAGGAACCCCGGAGCGACGCGAGGCCTCGCTCAGTGATATCGGCTCATCGGCTGCCATCAGAACCGAGGCTAACCGGGCCGGGGGACCTAACCGAGATCTCTCGCCGCCGGATGCCAAGATGCGCGGCGCCCGTGCCCAAACGACTTCGCCCGACAGCTCCTCTTTCCGGCGACGCGGTGCTTGTTGGAGATCCCGGACGCGCCCTGCTCCTCGCCCAGGCGCTACTCGAAGCCCCCAAAATGAGCAACCATGCCCGCGGCCTGTGGGGATACACGGGAGCGACGCCGGGCGGAGGAGATCTGACGATTCAGGCAACCGGAATGGGGGGTCCAAGCGCAGCGGTGGTGCTGGCCGACCTGGCCGAGCTCGGGGTGCGCCGGGCAATCAGAGTTGGGACCTGCGCGGCACTCGCTCCCGGTCTCAAGCCGGGCGACCTTCTCGTGGTCGAGGAGGCGGCGTCCAGCGCCGGGAGGTTTCATCCCGACCTCACGCTTACCGCCCGCCTGCAGCGCCAGCTCGGCGCCAGCGCTACCGCGAGGATCCTCAGCCGCGACGATCCGGCGGTGCCATCGGATCCCCTCCCTGGCGGTCTATGCGGAGCCGACCTGCAAACCGCGACGGTTTTCGCACGCTGTAGTTCGTTGGGAATCGCGGCGGCGGCTGTGCTGATCGTCGAGGAGGCTAGGGGCGGCGAGCGAATCCTGGATTCGGAACTTGAGCACTCGGCGAAGCGTGCGGGCGCCGCCGCTGCCGCCGTACTCTCAGCCTAAAGTTGAAGGTTAGCGTTTAGCAGATTTGGCGGCTTTGCCGATCTGGCGACGAAGCTCAGAGACAGCGATGGAGACTTGGTCAAGCTGCTCCTCGACCTCCTCAAGGCGATGGGAAAAGGAACGAAGCCGGCGCTCCAACCGCTCCAGGTCGCCCGCCGAGGGGAGGTTGAGCGCGCTCATCGCCGCATGCTGGGCCTCGAGTGCCTTCTCGCGCGCGCCAAATGCCGCGGCTAGTGCATTCTCGAGCACTTGGCTATCGAAGAGCGCCTGGGCGAGGTCCCCAAGCGCGTGCTCGCTGCGAGCCCTCAGTCCCTCCTGATCATCCTGCTCGGCGCCCATCAAGACGAGCTTAACGGGCCTATCCGGCGCGGCTGAAATCCTCCGCCCCGGCGATATGAACAAATGGAACGAACGTTGATTAAGGCCTTGTTGGGGGGCGGCGCAAGCCATTGCATGCCCCGATCCCAGCAAGTAGCGTTGGCGAGCCTGTTGCGCGGGGAGGAAGCGGACAGGGGATGCACTCTCCGTGACAGCGGGTACCGAGGCGCCTTGGGATGAGATACAAGCTCGCACTGACCATTGCTCTGGCCAGCTTCTGCGCCGCGACGGCGCTTGGCGTCGGCATGGCCGGAGCCGATCCACAAAGCGGCTCCGAAACGACGCTGCTGACCACGCCAGCGACGACGCCGGCCCCGCCGGCCGCTCCCACCTGCCCTAAAGAAGTGGGTGCCGACGGCGCTCTGATTGAAATCACCGAACCCAACTGCCCCAGCCAGCCGGCAGAAGCACAGGCCAGCGAACCGACCTCCCCGGCGGCCCCTCCGACGACCACAACCCCGGGCGCCGAAGCGCCCAGCGAAACGAGCCCCGGCGGCTTGGTTCAGGTCGGCGCAGCGATCGACGGCAACCAAGTCAAAGCCAGGCACCACAAGGGCGCCCGCCACAAGCACCACCGCGGCGAAGCTGGCGAAACCGAAGCCTCCAACGGCGGCCTCGGATTCCCCAGCGCCACCGGTGGCGGCGAACAGGCACAACACGAACCCAGCAACGGCGGCTCAATGTTTTCCAGCGGCGGCTCCCCCACGTCCGCCAATCCAACGACGACGATCGCGAGCTTTGGCCCAGCGCCGATCGGTGTCCCCAACTTCGTCATCAATTCCTTTCAGATTCCCCCCTTTCTGCTGCCGATCTATCAGGCCTGCGGCACCCAGTACGGCATCCCCTGGGAGGTGCTCGCGGCGATCAACAAAATCGAGACGGACTTTGGCACCGACCTGAACGTCTCCAGCGCCGGCGCGGTCGGCTGGATGCAGTTTTTGCCCTCAACCTGGGCCAGCTGGGGAGTCGATGCCAATGGGGATGGTCGCAAGGACCCCTACAACCCGGTCGATGCAATCTGCTCGGCAGCCAATTACCTGCACGCTGCCGGCGGTAGCCACAACCTCTACAACGCGGTCCTCGCCTATAACCACGCGAGCTGGTACGCACAGGAGGTCCTCACCTATGCCCGCGCCTACGGAAAGCTGCCCGAAAACCTGGTCGGCTCACTCACCGGCCTCACCGAGGGTGCCCATTTCCCGGTAGCCGCCGACTCCCGCTACGCCAACGAAATCTCCACCCACGAAGCGCTCCGAGGCGCGACCCCCGGAACCCATAAATCCTCCGCCGCCAGCGCCGCGGTAATCAGCTCCTCTCCAACCCGTCGCGGCATCAACATCTTCTCTCAACAGGGCGCCCCAATCGTCGCCGTTAACGACGGTGTGATCAAGGCCGTCGGAGACTCGCGCCGACTCGGCAAGTTCATCGTCTTAGAGGATGACTACGGCAATCGCTACACCTACGCCGAACTCGGTCAGATCGTCCACTCGCGCGGCGGGGTCATCACCCCCAACGGCAAGAGCCAACCGCTGCTCAACACCCAGAACCTGCGGCCGCGGCTCTACGCGCTTCCCAACCGCCAACACCATCGCGTCCGACAGATCAGCGCGCCGGCCAGGCCCCTGCCCAGCTCTCACCTGCCGTTGACGGTTGGTGCGCACGTAGTCGCGGGTACGGTTATCGCGCGGATGGGACCCGGCCTCGCGGGCGCCAGTCCTCACATCAACTTCGCAATCAGGCCCTCTGGCCCCGGTGCCCCCCAGATCAACCCCAAGCCGATTCTCGACGGCTGGAAGCTGCTCGAAGCGACCGCGATCTATCGGGCCGATGGCAAGAGCCCCTTCTCCCGCAGCCTCGGAGTAAGCGGCGTCTTGCTGCTCCCCAAGCAGGCCCTCCAAAAGCGGGTGCTCGCCGACCACCATCTCCTGATTCAGCCATGCGGTCGGCGCCAGGTCGCCAGCGGCCAGGTCGATCGACGCGTGCTTGCACTGCTGGAGTACACGGTCAAGGAGGGCTACCGATTGAAGGTCTCCTCGCTGGATTGCAGCTCCCGGGGGCTGAGCCCTGCCCAGGCCAACAAACACGCCAGCCCCGACACCGTGGACATCTCCGCAATCGACGGAGTCCCGGTCGCTGGACACCAGGGCCGGGGAACCCTGACCAACTCGATGATCAAAACGGTGCTGCGCTTGCAGGGGACGATGCACCCCGATCAGGTCGTCTCTCACGAGAACCTGCCCGGCCCGATCAGCACGGCTGCGCCAACTGAGACCCGAAACGTCCAAATCTCCTATTACCCGTCATTTGGCAACGAATACGTAAGCCCGTTCCTCAACGCGACCACCGGGCGCATCGACCAAGGGGTTGACTTCACCGGCACCGGTCCAATCGAGGCCGTTGGCGACGCTCAGATCCTGCAAACAGGGGCGCCGGGCTGGCCCGAAGGAGGCGGTGTCCTCTATCAGTTGCTGGACGGATCGAGGGCCGGGCAGGTGATCTATGTCAATGAGGGAATTAGGGCCACGGTCCGGGCTGGGCAGCGGGTCTCCGCCGGACAGCAGATCGGCGTCTTTGTTCCCGGCGGATCGATCGAGATGGGATTCGCCAACAGCGCCGGCGTTCCGCTCAGCCATGCCGAATACACCGAGGGAGTCGAAACCGTCTGGGGCCACAAGATGGCGAGCTTCCTCTCCAGCATCGGCGGTCCGAGCACGCTCAACCCCGATCTCGGCCAACTGTCTGCCGAAAAGTGGAGCCGCCTGATCAAACGGCTAGGACAGATCCAAAACCCAAGGGTCCCCAGCCGGCCCTCGAAGTATTCGCTGCCGAGCGCCAAGCAGAGGCCGGGTGCTGTTCACGGCAAGCGCTCCGGCAGTTCTAGCAGCCGCAACTAGCCTGGAGAACCGGGGCCTTGGCCCAGATCTTTGGCTTCGTTCAGTTCGAGTTCGCCGGCACGCTCGCCATTGCCGATGGGCGCTACCTGGCGCGGCTTGGGCCCGAGCAAGAAAGACAGAGCGTCTTGGTGATCGAGACTCGGGGAGCGCCAAGGCCGCCAAACAAGCGTCGCTCTCGCCCCCGTGAGAGCGACGCGGCGCCGGCGCCCACCGCGCTGCCACTGACGGTGGCGACCACGGTACGGGCCTTTGATCCCTTTGATACCGAGGAAGAGGCACGGCGCTGGCTAGGGCAAGCCTCGGAGGCAGAGGCGACGCTGGACGCTCTGGTTGGCGAGGGTATCGACTTGCTCAATCGCGCCCTGCACGCCCATGCCACCGCGAGTGCCGATCCTCACCTCAACCAGCTTCGAGCAGAGCGCGCGGTTGCGGTGCGAGTTGGCTATGGCCGGGGGGAGCAGGTTGCAAGCGGCCGCTTCAGCTCGTCTCGAGACATCGACGTCTGGGCGCGCGAGGCCTCGAGCAGAAAGCGACGCGCGGAGTCGCTGCGACCGCAAGAGCGAACGGCGGCGATCTTGGGGGCCCGCGAGCAAATCAATGTCTGCGAGACACTCCTTCTTCGTGCTCGAGCCGATCTGGATGCGGGGCGCCGAGCGGAGGCTGCGTTGCAGCTGCAGATCGGGCTGAAGGCGCTGTTAGCCGAGCTGACCCGGGCGATCGAGGACCCCGGCCACGAAAAGGACATCAAGCTCCTGATCGAGCGCAGAAGCCAGATCGATGAGATTGCCGAAGCAGCCCCAAACGGAGAGGTCGACGCCATGGCGATCGCCGTGGTGGGCGGGACGCTGGAGATCTGTGAGCGAGTCTTACGCCGCCGCCGCCTGCTCAGATCCTAAGTCTAGACCTTAGGGTTAGACCTTGCGCTTCCCAGTGAGAGCCGGCGGGCCACCACTGCATCGAGCAGCGATTCGGCCAAAGCATGGGCGCGCTCGAGGGTGACCCCCTCGATCGAAGGAACTCCGATCACGGTCAGCCCGGCGGCCAGCGCCGCGGCCACGCCGGTCGGCGAATCCTCCAAAGCGATGACTGCCGGCGTCGGCTCAACGCCGAGGCGACGGCAGGCCTCCAGATACGGATCAGGCGCTGGCTTTGGGGCGGCGACTTCGTGGGCGCTGACCACGACGTCGAAGCGATCCGCGAAGCCAACGATCTCCAGGGATCGGCGCACGAAGCGCAGCGGCGAATTTGAAACGAGCCCTACCGGCGTCCCTTGAAGCTTCAATGAGTGCAGCAGCTCCCGCGCTCCGACCATCGCCTCAACGCCGTGCTCGAGCTCGGCCACGACCAGATCGTTTAACTCCTCGATCAACCTCGCCGCCCGCCCGGGCTCGCCGAGCCGGCGTTCGAGGATCACCCCTGCGACCGCGGCGGAGGTTCCGACCAGTTCCCGCTTGTCGGTGGGAGTGAGGTCGGCCCCACGGCGCTCGAACAGGTCCCGCTCGGCCCTTGTCCAGACCGACTCGGTGTCAAGCAGCAGGCCGTCGTTGTCGAAGATGACGGCGTCGGGGGCGCTCTCCATCGCTGCATCATCTCGAAACGGCTAAGTTCGGGGCCATGCCATACCACGTTGAGATCAGCGCCAGCATCCACCGCGCCCGCGTCTTCAACCTCAACCGGGAGGATCTGACGACAAAGGTTCTCGAACCCTGGCTAGAGGATCGGAAGATCACAATGGGCGATCGCGAATGGGAACCTCGCAAGAGCAGCTTAAAGATCCTCGAGGGCCCGCAGATGGCACCTCAGGACCTCTCGTTCGGCCAGGGATGGTCGAACGCCGAACGTGCCTCCGATAACGTCACCCGCAGCGTCCTGGCTGAGACGCCGCCGCCAAGCCTTCCCGACGCCTTCCTGGTCGAGGCCGAGTCACCGGAGGCGGTCGTGGCGGAGGTGGTCGCCGGGCACGGGGGTCGGGCGATCCATTGGCCCGAGGCGCAGGCGAGGCTGGACGGCCGCGACCCGAAGATCGCGGCCGTCATCCTCGTCGTCAGGCAGCCGGTGCCTGGGCCACAGCGAAGTCGATAGCAACCCCCCGCCGGGTCACCAGTACCGGGCAGGTCGCGGTCTCGACCACGTAGTCGCTGGCGGCGCTGAGCGTCACCTTCCCCTGCGGAGACTCGGGGCGCGAGCCGATCACAAGCAGGTCGGCCGGGCCGCTGCCATGCTCGGCGACGCTTGCGCCGAGCGCGGAGGCGAGGCTGCGCGCCGTCGCCGTGGCGCCTCGGTCCCCCTCATCGAGGATGCCGATCGTGTTGACGCTGATCGACGGATTCAAGTGCAGGCCGACGGGAGCGACGGCGATCGCAGCCGGTCCACCGAGCAGCAATTTGTGAGCCGGGATCCCGGGTTTGACCGTACCGGAGGCGGTGCGGTACTCGGAGCCGAAGACGATCAGGTCGGCGTTCTCGCGCTCAGCGAGTTCGGCCAAGCCGACGCTGGTCCCGGGATTGACCACGACGTGTCGGGGCATGTCAGGAGCACCCACCGACGCGGCGCCGCGGGCCAGCAACTCCTCCGCCTCCTTCTCCTCAAGCGCTCCGCCCACGGAGTGGCGCACGTAGGCGAGCGAGAGCTCTGCGCCGGAGTAGGCAAGCAGGCGCCCCAGCGCCAGTGCGTCGCGGTCGTTGTCGGTGTCGTCGTAGGAAACGATGATCTTCAGAGCCATGCTTGTCTCCTTGGAAGTGGTTTCTATGCTCGAAATTGATGTTGGCATTTGTCCAGCATCAGCGCAACTGTTAATACCTATTGATAGAATCACTTTTACTTATGCTAAATGCGAACCGCCTCAACGTCTTTCGTGAAGTCGTCGCGCATGGCTCCTTCTCGGAGGCAGCCGACGCACTCTCCTATTCCCAGTCGGCGGTCTCACAGGCGATCTCCACTCTGGAGGGGGAGGTCGGGGCGCCACTGATCGAGCGCACCAGGGGTGCAGTTCGCCCGACCGCGGCCGGAGCTTCCCTGGCCGGTCACGTCGGCGGGATCCTGGCGCAAATGGAGACGGCGGAAGCGGAGATCGCGGCGATCGCCGCTGGCCATGGGGGGCGATTGCGGACGGCCTCCTTCCCGACGGCGGGGGCGACCCTGATGCCGCAGGCGATCGCCGGGTTCCTCGCCTCCCACCCCGGGGTCGAGGTGACCCTGGCCGAGGGCGAGCCAGAGGAAATCGCGCCAAGGCTGCGGGGCGGTGAGTTCGACTTCGTCCTGCTTTATGAGTTCGAAGGAGTCGGCGAGAGGCTCGCTGCCGGCATCCGCCGTTTCGAGCTGCTCGATGATCCGCTGCACCTCGTGCTTCGCCCCGACCACCCACTGGCGACTCGAAAGCAGCTGCGGCTCGAGGACCTACGCGAGGAGTCCTGGATCCAGACCTCGACCTCTAGCCCCTGCGCCAAGCACGTCGTCCGCTCCTGCCACTCGGCTGGGTTTGAGCCGAGCGTCTCCTTTGAGAGCGACGACTACCAGACCGTGCAGGGACTGGTCGCCGCCGGCGTGGGGGTGGCGCTGATCCCCCAATTGGCGCTTTCCACTATTCGCCCCGACATCAGCGTCCGCCCCCTGTTTCCGCAGAGTCCCGTGCGCAAGGTTCTCGCCGCAACGCCCCGGGCCGCCGCGGTAACTCCCGCCGTGGCGACGATGCTCGACGTAACGCGAGAGGTCTCGCGGACCCAGCCTCCCGCAGTGCACCTGGACTAAGGGACCGCGGCCGTCCCCGAAACAGGAACCGCCCCCGGGAGAGCGGCGGGGGCGGTTCCTTGTGGGATCGAGAGGCGGCGAGCGGCGCCCGGCCGCCCGCCTTGGCCCTACGCGGACCCTCCCGCCGGAGCCGGCGGGACGGGAGCCGCCGCCGGGATTCCGTCCGGGTATCCGAGCGAGGGAACGTCGGACGGGTACACCTCGTGCCCGTGGACCGCGACGTCGCCTTCCTCCATTTCCTCGTCAGTCATCCGCAGTGGTACGAACAAACCGACCAGCTTCAGCAGGATGAAGGTGGCGATCGCGCAGAAAACGATCACCCAGAGCGCCGTCAGCGCCTGCCAGCCGAGCAGGTGTAGCCCGCCACCGGAGACCGTCCCCGGCAGGATCAATTCCGAGTCCATCGCGGTATTGGCGAAGATTCCGACCATTAGTCCGCCGACCAAGCCCGCGAATCCGTGTGTATAGATGACACCCAGGGTGTCATCCACGTTTCGGAAGGGCCGCACCCGGCTCAGGTAGTTGAGTGCGAAATAGACAATCGTGCTGGCGACGACGCCGATCGTGATCGCCCCCCAGCCGTTGACGAAGCCCGCCGCAGGGGTGATCCCGACCAGTCCGACGATCATCCCGTTGACGCTTCCGATCAGGCTCGGCTTACGCCCAGTCATGTAGTCCCAGGCGACCCAGACGAGCAGGGCCACGGCGGTGCAGAGGTTGGTGTTGAGGACGGCGCCCGAGGCGATGCCACCGGCTTCATAGAAGTCACCACCGTTAAAGCCGTTCCAGCCGAGCCAGAGGAGACCGGCACCGACTGCGACCATCGCCAGGTTGTTCGGAGCGTCGACCTCGCGATCACGCTGCAGTCGCGGACCGATCACCCAGGCAGCGACGAAGCCTGAGACGCCGGCGGCGAGATGGATCACGTAACCACCGGAGAAGTCAACCGCCCCCTTCTGGGCGAAGTAACCACCGCCCCAGATCAGGAAGGCGTTAACCGTGTAGACGCAGACCGTCCAGAGAGCGACGAACGGGATCCAGGCCTTGAAGTTGATCCGGCCGAGGACCGATCCGAGCATAAGCAGCGGCGTGATCGCCGCGAAGACGATCTGAAAGTAAGCCAGCGAGGACTCCGGGAACTTGAATTTCAATTCCGGAAGCTCGGGAAGGCCCGCCTGTCCAACCAGGCTGTGGCTGCTGAGGATCGATTCCGGCCTACCGATGAGGTTCCCAAAGAAGCCGCCACTGGCAATGTGGATCGGGGTTCCGAAGCCCATCTTGAAGGCGAATAGGCACCAGAGAACCACCACGATCGCGAACCCGATAAACGCCATCATCATCGAGTTCACCGACCAGCGCTTCTGCATCACACCGCCGTAGAGCACCATCAGGCCCGGCACGCTCATCAAGCCGACAAAAGTTGCGGCGGTGAGCTGCCATGAATTGGCGCCTTCGCTCAGCCATTCCATAGATTTGGTGTTTCCTTTCTTCGTTTGGGCTTGCCGGAAACCGGGCAAGAAACCTCGCCGACCCGCCTGACGCACCCCTTTGGACTTGCCATAAACCCTTCCGGCGATCGGCCGGCCCCACTACGTACAGGTGTCTAAAGATCTGGCCCGGCGATTAGCCCGAATGTCGGCGACGGGCATCGAAGCCGACGCTAGACTGCCGCCGATGCCACTGATGGAGGGACACTGGCAGCGCACCAACACCCCGCTGCGGCGGGTGACGGGACGCGAGCGAAAGGTCATGATTGGAGGGCTGGCGGTGACGGGCGTCGCCATCGTCGCCCTGGTCATCCCTGGCATCGGGGGCAGCAGCCTGCCGGGCCCGGGGCCGGGCTGCATGCGCGCACTGGTCGCGGGACGGGTCGGTGGCGAAGTGGTTCACGCATGTGGGGCGGAGGCCCGAGCGCTCTGCGCCCGCACAGCGACCTTCGAGGGGCCACGATCCGAAACTGTCCTCGCCAGCTGCCATGAAGCCGGAATCAGGTTCGGCCCACCCTCGGGGGGGCCGGCCGGTCAGGGCTAGCGGCCGCTCCACTTCGCGGTTCGCTTGCCGAGGAAGGCGGCTATCCCCTCCCCCGCGTCCTCGCTGCCGAAGGCGGTGGCAAAGCCCCGCTTCTCGGCCTCGATTCCCTCATCGAGATCACCTCGGTTGGAGACACGCTTGATCTGTTCGAGCGCGATCGGTGCCTGCGAAGCGAGCTTGCGGCCCCACATGAGCGCCGTCTCGAACAGCTCGTGGTCGGGAACGACGCGGTTGACGAGTCCATAATCGAGCGCCTCGTCGGAGGGGATCGCATCGCCGATCAGGTTCATCTCGAGCGCTTTGGCAGGGCCGACGAGGCGCGGCAGCCGTTGGGTGCCCCCGAAGCCGGGGATGATCCCCAGCTTGACCTCTGGCTGTCCGAAGACCGCCGACTCGGCGGCGATCCGCACGTCGCATGCCATCGCCAGCTCGCAACCCCCACCGAAAGCGAGCGCGTTGACGGCGGCGACCGTGGCCACTTGCGCCTGGCCGAAGTCACGCAACAGGGCGTGGGCCGTGTCGACCAGCTCCCTGCCGGTCGACTCGTCCATTTGGGTGAAGGCCTTGATGTCGGCACCGGCCGAGAAGACGATTGGGACCGATGAGGCGATCACCATCGCGCCAACCTCACCGGAGTTCTTGACCTTATCCCAGACCGTCTTCAGGTCGCGGATCACATCGGGCGAGACGGCATTCATCGGCAGGTTGGCGAGCCAGGCGATTGCGACCTCGCCGCGGATCTCCAGCTTCACGGTCTGCGCCTGATCGCCCTCGTCGGCCCGCGGGTAGGGGTAAAAGCCCTGGCCCGATGCCAGCCCGAGCCTTCCTTGGGCGACCAGGCGCCTGAGGAGCACCGGGGCGGCGAAGCGCATGCCGAACTTCTCCTCGAGCTCCTCGATCCGCTCCAAAACCTTGTCGAGCCCTTCGACGTCGGCTTTCCAAAACGGGGGCAGTAAGCCGCGGCGGGGATCTAACCCGGCGCCCGCCATCATCCCGACGTCGATGTCGCGGACAGAGCAGACGCCCTCCTCGACCAGTCTGCAGGCCTCGATTAGCGCCCGGCTGGTGAACAGCGCAACCAGCTCCTCCGCGTCAGGGGTGGCCTCGCCGGGAATCGTCTGCTCACCCTCGTTGAAGAACCCTTCACCACCGCTCTTCGCGCCGAGCTTGCCGTCGGCGACGAGCTGCCGCAGCCCCTGGTGGACGTAGAAGGTCTCCCCGTAGGACTCGCTGAGGTGCTCGGCGACGTGCAAGACCGTGTCAAGGCCGAGCAGGTCGGTGAGGAAAAACGGGCCCATCGGCGCAACCTGGGCGGCGGCGATCGCCTCGTCGATCGCCTTCAAGGAGAGCCCGTGCTCCTCCTGGGCGCGCCAGACCTCGCCGATCGTCGCCATCAGGATCCTGTTGACAACGAAACCCGGGACCTCGCCGCAGACGATCGGTTGCTTCTTGATTGCCTGGGCGAAGTTGTAGGCGGCGGTGGCGGTCTCAGGCGCGGTGTCCTCACCAACGATCACCTCAACAAGGGGCATCACCGAGGCTGGATAAAAAAAGTGAAAGCCGACGACCTTCTCGGGTCGCATCGTCGTCTCCGCCATCTCGGTGATCGAGAGCGAAGAGGTGTTTGAGGCGAGGATCGCGTGACCGGGTGTCGCCGCGTCGAGCTCGCCGAACACCGCCTGCTTGATCTGCATCCGCTCCGGCACCGCCTCGATGACAAAATCGACGTCGCCGAAATCCTCGTAGGTGGTTGTACCCACGATTCGAGACATCACCTCGCCGAGGCGGGCCTCAGCCTGCTCCTCGGTCAGCTTCTGCTTCTTGACGAGGCGAGCGAGCTGGCCCTCGGTGACCGAGCGCGCCTTCTGCAGGGCGGCGTCGACAAATTTCTGATCGATGTCCTTAACGAGGACGGGGATGTCGGCGGCAGCGATCGTCTGCGCGATCTCACCGCCCATAGTGCCTCCGCCGACGACGGCAGCCTTGGAAACGAACATTGCGGTTAGGTCCTTCCGGGGTTTCTGGCTAGGGGTGCGGCTCCTCGGCCGCGCGCCGAGAGGCTACCGGCTCGACGACGGGACAAAGGAGCGAGACGATCCTTGTACCCGCGTACAACTCGTCGCGATCGCCCGGCCATTAGGCTGCTCTGGCTCTTCGTATGGGAAGTGAGACCCGTAATCGAACGCGCCAATTCCTTGGGTGCGCGGCCAAGTGAGGAACCAAGCACGCGATGACTCGTATCCGCCAGCAGAACGTAACCGCAGCGCAGTGGAGCTCCAACGGGGAGTCCCTCGGCGCACTCGACCTGACCCAGCCCGAGAATGATGCCTTCGGAGCCAACGTCTTCTCCGTGACGGTGCAGCGCGACCGTCTGCCCGCCGACGTCTTCGAGCGATTGCAGGCAACCCTTGCCGGCGGCGAGGCGCTCGACCCCAGCTTGGCCGACGCGGTGGCCGAGGCGATGAAGGAATGGGCCCTGCAAAACGGCGCCACCCACTACACCCACATGTTTCAGCCGCTGACTGGATCCACGGCCGAGAAGCACGACTCATTCTTTGAGCCAGCCGGCGAGGGGACAGCGCTTGCCGGATTTTCCGGCAAGGAGCTGATTCAGGGAGAGCCCGACGCCTCCTCGTTTCCAACCGGCGGAGTTCGCGCCACATTTGAGGCGCGCGGGTACACCGCATGGGATCCAACCAGCCCGGCCTTCATCCTCGAGAACCCAAACGGGGCGCTACTTTGCATCCCCACCGCGTTCGCATCCTGGACGGGTGAGGCGCTCGACGCCAAGATCCCGCTGCTGCGCTCGATGGACGCCCTTTCACGCTCGGCGATCAAGGCACTGCGGCTACTCGGCGACCAAAACAGCCAGCGCGTCTTCACCACGGTTGGCGCCGAGCAGGAGTACTTCCTAATCGACGAGCAGTACTACTTTGAGCGTCCCGACCTGATCGCCACCGGACGCACCCTGTTCGGCGCAAAGCCACCAAAGGGACACGAGCTGGACGATCACTATTTTGGCTCGATCCCGGAGCGGGTTTTGGCTTGCATGATGGAGTCCGAGCTGGAGATGCGAAAGCTCGGCATCCCCGTCAAGACACGCCACAACGAGGTCGCCCCAGCCCAGTATGAGATCGCGCCGGTGTTTGAGAACTCAAACGTCGGCTCCGACCACCAGCAGCTGATGATGCAGGTGCTCGAGGGGGTGGCGCGACGCTACGGCCTGGTCTGCCTCCTGCACGAGAAGCCCTTCGCTGGCGTCAACGGCTCCGGCAAGCACAACAACTGGTCGATGGGCACTGACACCGGGACCAACCTGCTCGACCCAGGTGACACCCCCGCCGATAACGTCCACTTTCTCTTCTTCTGTGCCGCGGTGATTCAGGCGGTCAACAAGCACCAGGGCCTTTTGCGGGCCTCGGTCGCCAACATCGGCCAGGACCACCGGCTTGGCGCCAACGAGGCGCCGCCGGCGATCATCTCGATTTTTCTCGGCGGAGAGCTGGAGAAGGTCTTTGAGGCGCTGGTCAGCGGCGAAGGGGACCCGAGCACCCCGGCCTCCTTCCTCGATCTCGGGGCAACGGTGTTGCCCTCGCTGCCGATGCACGGCGGCGATCGAAACCGCACCTCCCCGTTCGCGTTCACCGGTAACAAATTCGAGTTTCGAGCGCTTGGCTCGAGCATGTCGCTCGCATTCCCCAACACCGTGCTCAACACGATCGTCGCCGAGGCAATCGATGAGCTGACCGGCCAGGTTGAGACTAGGGTCGCGGGAGGCATGAGCGTGCCCGAGGCCGTGATCGAGGTGGTTAAGGACTCCTACGCGGCCAACAAGCGGATTTGCTTTGGTGGCGACAACTACTCAGAGGAGTGGCACGCCGAGGCCGCACAGCGGGGGCTGAAGAACCTCCGCACCACACCCGACGCCCTTCCCGAGGTCTTGAAGGAGGAGTCGGTCGCCGCCTTTGAGAACTATGAAGTGCTCTCCAAGCGCGAGCTCGAGTCACGCTATGAGGTGTGGCTCGAGCAGTACGCAATCCGCGCAAACATCGAGGCCGAGGAGACCTTCTCGATCGCCCAGACAATGATCCTGCCGGCCGCGCTTCGACACCTCGCGCTTCTGAACGAGGCCGGCGTCTCAAGCCTTGAGGGCGAGCTGCGCGAGTTAATAGATCAGCTGGTCACAGCACTCGGGGAGTTGAAGGCCGCGAATGCCTATCCGAGCGAGCTGGAGGGGCTCGAGCTGGCGGTGCATGCGCGCGACAAACAGATGGCCGCGATGGCAGCCGTGCGGGAGGTTGCAGACCTGATGGAGAAGGTTGTCGCCGACGAACTTTGGCCCCTGCCGAAGTACGAGGAGATGCTCTTCATAAAGTAGGGCGCCTCAGGGCGAGGGCGGATCGGACCGATCGCCCTCGCCACGATCGGTCTCATCGCTATCGCGCACTGCGTGGATGATCAGGTATCCGACCGCGATCAGACCGACCACCGGAATCAGGCCGGCACCGATCACGGCGGGCCACGCCTCGGCAGCCCGTACCGCCACTACAGCTAGCGCCGCCGCGATCATCTTTTCGATATCCCCCTGACTCCGAGCGGAGGATTAAGTTCAGCGAACATCTCGATAGGGCGTGGGTCGGAGGCCCGATCGTCGATCACAACAGCCCCGCCGGGCGAGGCGTAAGCGCAGGACACGAGCGCAGGCCTGAGGAGAGGCGGCCAAAAATCGCCGCAGCGAGCGTAAGACGTTCTGTCTTGCATGGGTCCTGTGCAGGCATCTGAAATGCAATGTAGAGCCACTCGGTCAAAGCGTGATGACCGACCAAAGTCATCGATCCGCCGCGACCTGCGGTCCCCAGGCGGCAATGCCAATTGCTTCCGTGTCAGGGCTCATATGCCGCGCGAACCCGATAGGCGGGCGTGGGGATCGAGAAAGTGCCCATGCCTTCAGAGCACACCCGCAACAATTTCGGTCGGCCAGGCCATCTGCACATCGACCGCTGGCAGGAGACGCTCAAGATGGACTGAAAGAAGCTGGGGCCAGGTTTCTCGCAAAAAAGTCTGCTCCGTCCAGGCCCCAGCTTGATACCGAATCATCGGCAAGCGCGTCGACGCCGGGTCTAGACCCGCGGATCTGAATGAGATCAGAGGATCTGAGCAAGGCCCGCTGGCACCCCACGCGCTCCGACCCGCATCTGCAAACCACCGCGGGGGGAGAGGGTCGGCATCTGACGCACGGTCACCGTGCGCCCGGGCATCGCGTCAAGGCGCAGTCGCTGTAGCAACTTAGTCGCGACCAACTTCACCTCAGTCTGGCCGAAGCGTTTGCCGATGCAGATTCGCTGCCCACCGCCGAAGGGGACGTAGGCTCCCCGCGGCAGGGCAGCTTTGCGCTCGCGGGTAAAGCGCTCGGGGATGAAGGCCTCGGGATCGGCGAACACCTCGGGGATGCGGTGGCTCGCCCAGGAGCAGTAGTTGACGTAGGCGCCCCTGGGTACCGTGTATCCCCCAAACTCAAACTCCCGCACCGCGCGACGCGGTCCGATCCACGCCGGTGGGAAGAGGCGGAGCACCTCATCGAGAACCATGTCCAGATAGGGCATCTCGTTCTCGAGTTGATCGACGCTTGGGGTGGCACCTGCGAGGACGCGATCCTGCTCAGCGCAGATCCGACCAAGGACCCCGGGGTGTCGAGCGAGCAAGTGCATCATGAAGGTCAGGGTCGAGGTGGCGGTGTCGTGGCCAGCGAACATCAAGGTCATCACTTGGTCACGAACCTCACGATCTGTGAATGCCTCCCCGAGCTCACCGCGAGCTCCCAAGAGCAGGCTGAGGATGTCGCGCCTGTCGGGATCGGGTGCCTGACGGCGGCGAGAGATCTCACCGAAAACGATCTCATCGAGTACGGCCCGTGAGTTGACCATCTTTCGCCACGGAGAGCCCGGACCGCGCAGCAGGCGAAGCGCAAAGTCGATCCCGTAAAAACCCAGGGCGCGCTCGAAATGCTCGGCGGCGAGAGCACCCTTACCAGCGCCGTCTGGGTCGAGCCCGAGCAGAGCTCGCATCGCAATTCGCATCGCGAGGTTGCGCATCCAGTCATACAGATCGACCACCTCACCCTGGCGCAGTCGCTCAATTGCAGCGTCGGCCTCAGCGCCCATCGACTCCAACATCGCGGTGACCTGCTCGCGATGAAAGGCGGGCATCATGATCGCCCGGGCGCGGTCGTGGTAGGCGTCATCGATCGTCAACAATCCGTCGCCGAGCAACGGAATCAGATCGCCGAAGCTGCCCTCGCGCCAGTGGAAGTTCTCAGGGTGAGCAACGGTGACGAAGTGGTTGGCCTCCGGCCCGAGCATGAAGACGCTGCGGGTATGAAGGACGCGCAGGCTGAAGATCGGTCCGTAGCGCTCATAGCAGGAGAGCAGGATCGGCAATGGATCGCGAACGATCTGGCGGGTGCGCGCAATGCTGAAATCATCAAGCCCCGGGGGGAAGCGGTTCCGACCGCGCCACTCAGTGAGCAGATCGTCCCCCAGGCGCCTTAACGGGTTCGCCGAGAACTGCCTGGGGCGAGCGATCTTGGTCGGGATCTCAACTGCCATCGCTGGGATGCTAGTTGGCTGCCCAGCCAGACATCAGCCGCGCCGGCTGGAACCAGCCGCCCCACCGACCGATCCCGCGGCGGCGGCGGCCAGCTGTCCGCAGGCGGCGTCAATGTCGCGACCGCGGGTGAGGCGGATCGTGGCGGTGAGCCGCTGCTCGGCGAGAACAGCACGAAAGCGCTCGATCTGCTCAGGCGAGGAGCCGCGATAGCTGCCGGTGGGGTTGTAGGGGATCAGATTGACCTTGTAGTGAGTTGGATCGAGCAGCGCGCCGAGTTCGCGGGCGTGCTGGGGGCTGTCGTTTACCCGCTCCAACATCACGTACTCGACAAAGACCTTGCGCCGCCTGCGAGCTCGGTAGCGCTCGCAGGCGCCAAGCACCTCCGCTAGCGGATAGCGGTCGTTGATCGGCATCAACTGCGAGCGCAGGAGATCGTTGGGAGCGTGCAGTGAGAGCGCAAGGCTGATCGGCATCTCACACTCGCCGAGGCGCTCGATCCCGGGCACCCAGCCGACCGTGGAGATCGCCGTGCGCCTGTTGGTAACGCCGATTGCGGGAAGGCCCTTACAGGCACCGAACACCGCATCGAGGTTCATCATCGGCTCCCCCATTCCCATGAAGACAACGTGATCGATCCTCTCGCGGCGACGGAAGTGAAGCGCCTGATCGAGGATCTCATCGGCACTGAGATTGCGGCCGTAGCTCATCTGGCCGGTTGCGCAGAAGGAGCAAGTCAGCGGACAGCCCGACTGCGATGAGAGGCAGACCGATCGACGCCCATCGCGGTAGCGCATCAAGACGGCCTCGATCGGTCGGCCATCGACGGTGTGAAAGAGGGTCTTGACGGTGCCGTCTTTTGACCTCGCCTCGCCCGCCACCACCAACGTCGATAGCGGAACGCGATCGGCGAGCCGTGCACGCAGGCCGGCAGGGAGATTGGTCATCTCCTCATAGCCGCGCACCCCGCGCAACATCCAGTCCCACACTTGAGATGCGCGGTATGAGGGCTCACCCGCCTCCTCGAGGGTTTGCCTAAGCAGCTCCCGGTCCACCCAGCGAGTGTAGGGAGATACGCCTTGCGCTAATCGTGAAACGCCTCTTCCCGCTCGAGCATCGCGACGAACTGACGCAGCCGTCGCTTTCGGGTCTCGGGCTTTTTTGCATCGTTGAGCCGGTATATGTACGCGTATCGATTGGCGCCGCTGAGGTTTGCAAAGCACTGAGCGGCGGTCCGGTTGGCTTCTAGCTCACGCCGCAGGTCATCGGGGACCTGCGCGGTGCGCTGGCCCTCATAGGCGGCCTCCCAGCGGCCGTCGGCCATCGCAGCCTCTACTTGCAGCAGCCCGGACGGTCGCATTTTGGCAGCTGCGATCAGCGCTTCGGCCTTCTCTCGATTGATCCGTGACCATTTTCCCCTTGGCCGCCGCGGCGTGAATCTCTGCAGAAAGTACCGCTCGTCGAATCCGCGCTTCTGGCTGTCGATCCAGCCAAAGCACAATGCCAGCTGAAGCGCCTGCGCATAGGTCGCACTCCTTGCCCCTGACCCCTTCTTTGCGATCTTCAGCCAAAAGCCGGGACAATTCGTGTGGTTTTGCTCAAACCAGGCCTCAAGCTCGGCCGCCGAAGCGAACGCAATGATCTCGAGTTGATCGGACATCTGAGCAGTGTCCTCGCTTCGCCAGCCTGGCACGATCGGACCGCCTTTTACCAGCCGACGCAGGCGCCCATATCAAAAATGGAGCAGCCGACCCGTGCCTTGGTCGTTCGCCTGATACCGACCGGGAGGCACAAGTCTCGAGGCGACGATTGATCACAATCAAAAGGGTCCCCACTCTCTCTCGCCATTTCCGGATCGAGGCCAACGGGGCAGCCATCCAGAACTGCGTCGGCGGGGTCGGCCTAGCCCCCAAACAAGCGATTGGCATCAGTGTAGGGAATGGCCTCAAGCCAGAGAGACTCAGCGCCGCCATCCTCGAGAACCTCACGGCTGATCCGTTGGGCAACTGCCAGGGACGCTCGCGCCAAAGCCGAACCCGTGCTCAACCGCCTTACACCCAGTCGCCGCAGCTCCTCCAAGGGCGGAGTCAGGGGCGCGGCGAGGACGTTTAGCGGAGCGGACACCGCTTCAGTAATACGGCGGATCTGATCTGGATCAACGAGGCGGGGAACGAAGGCGCCATCGGCACCCGCCTCCTGATAGGCGCGCAAACGCTCGACCGCCAGCTCCAGGCGCTGCCCGGATTCCCCTGCCTCCAACAAGAAGGCGTCGCTACGGGCATTGATGAAGAGGTTAAGGCCGCAGTTCTCAGCCGCAGCGCGAGCGGCAGCCAGGCGTTCACACTGTGCGGCGAGGTCGCGCAGCCCGCCGCTCCGATCTTCAGCGGCGTCCTCGATGTTGACACCGACCGCCCCCGCACCAATCACCGCGGCGACGGTCTCTGCCACCTGCCGAGGATCGATCCCATAGCCGCCCTCTATGTCGGCGGACACAGGAATCTCACAGGCACTGGCAATCTGGCCCACCGCCTCGATCATCTGCTCACGGCCCAGCTCACCATCGGCCTTGCCATGGGCATAGGCGACTCCGGCGCTGGTTGTCGCCAACGCCGCGCACCCCTGCGCTTCGAAGATTCGAGCCGTCCCCGCGTCCCAAGCGTTTAGCAAACAAAGCACCCGGCCCTCCTGGTGCAGCTGATGAAAGCGATCGGCCTTGCGCTCGATGGTCGCCCTGCTCACGGATACGAGCTTATGCTGATTTCTCTGCAAACGTGACCGAGGCCCCGCCCGGGCGATTGGGTCGCGGTCGGTCGCCCATTGTCGACGGCCACTCGCTTTCTGCGACCCGAAACGGCACCCCGGCGGGTCGAGGTCGGCGTGGGGATATGGTCATGGCTGCAGAGGCAAGACCTAAATTCCCCCAGGAGGCTCAGATGGCAGATATTCCGGTCGAGGCACAGCACCTGCTCGGTGATAAGAACTTCGCCCATGTCGCAACCGTGATGGAGGATGGCTCTCCCCAGGTCTCGCCGGTTTGGGTGGATTCAGAGGACGGCATGGTCGTATTCAATACCGCAGAGGGACGGCTGAAGCCCAAGAATCTGCGGCGCGACCCACGCGTGGCAATCTCAATTACGAATCCCGAGAATCCCTACGAGAGCCTCTTGATCCGTGGCAGAGCAGTCGAGTTGACCCACGAGGGAGCCGACGCGCATATCGACGCGTTGGCAAAGCGGTATATGGGAGTTGATGAGTATCCGATGCGGATGCCAGGCGAAGAACGGGTCATCGTCAAGGTTGAACCCGAACGGGTCCAGCACATGAACCCCTGACGAAAGGAACTCAGGTCAGCGACGTGCCTGGACGATGCGGCTTCGCGTATAGCCCGGCCAGGCACGGGGCCGACGGGCCAGGGTCAGTATCAGCGGCAACGAGTCGAAATAAGTCTCGCGCTCAATCGCAAGACCGTCGTCGTCGAGGCTGAAGCGATCGACCCCGCGCCAGGAGACCGGCCCGCCACCGGCGGTCCCCGAGGCCGTGAACTCGATCAGTACGCCGTCGCCGGTCGGCCCCCAACGATCGACCTCGGCACGCAGATCTGGGATCAGATCGAAGAGGTCCTGAAAGACCTGTTCCCCTGCGGGCAGAGAGTGGGTGGTCGGCACCATCGGCGCCGCAAGGCAGACCCCCTCGGCAAGCAAGGTATCGAGGCGCCCCACAACCGGCGCCCGCCAGAACTCTTCGAAGCGGCGGACGAAATCAGCCGCGTTCGCCGCGGCGAGCTGATCGCCGCCGTCCGAATTCAAGCGGCAATCCCCTCAAGGCGTCGCTTGATCGCATCACGGGCGTACTCGAAGACCCGTCGATCCCCAGACAGTCGAAATCTCGAGTTGGCACCGCTAACTAACGCGTAGAGCTCAAAGGAGAGGCGGTGTGGTTCGGGCACCCCGGCGAGGCGGGCCTGGCGCTCAAGCTCCCCCATCCAGGCCTCCAGCGCGGCGGCGATCGCCTCCCTGACGGGACCGGGCCGATCGTCGTACTCAGCCGATGTCGCTGCCCAAAAACAGCCCCCGGAGTATGCGCCGAGGTCGAGATTAAGCAGATAACGATCGACGAGCGCGTGCAGGCGAGGTCCACCCTCGGGAGCACTTGCGGCGGGCTCAATCACCTCGGCGCTGAATCGCCGCGCCGCGGCCGCGACGGTCTCAAGCTGCAGCTCCTGCTTGGAGCCAAAGTGGGCGAAGAGCCCGCTCTTGCTCATTTTCAACTCGTTGGCCAGACGACCGATGCTCAAGCCCTCGAGGCCCTCGGCCGAGGCGATGTCAATCGCGCGCTCGAGAATCTCCGCCCGCTTCTGGATACCCCGCGTGCTGGGAACGCGTTTGGCGGTTGCGACGCTCATCAAGTAAGCCTACCAACGTAAGCACGAACGTTCGTGCGAATCAACTAGGATCACCGAATTCAAACGGAGCGGCGGGATTAACCCCGCCTAAAAGGAGGGCTGATGAGCACCCACACGGTGAAGAAGATCGATGACATGGAGGCGATCTTCGGCGGCGGCTTCAAACGAGCTCGCGCCGAGCTTGGAGTCGAATCATTCGGCATGCAAGTGATCGACATGCCCCCCAACTACGACAAATATCCGGTCCACGACCACGAGCAGGACGGACAGGAGGAGGTCTACGTGACGCTGCGCGGGGGCGGAGAGATCGAGATCGAAGAAGAGCGCTATCAGCTCGATCCCGATCACATCGCCAAGATTGGTCCAGGAATCAGCAGAAAGGTGTGGCCCGGCGCCGATGGAATCCGCCTCCTTGTGCTCGGCGGTACGGTCGGCGAAGCCTACGAGGCGCCCGATATGACCAAGCTCGGCGAACCGGATCCGATGGCGGCAAACTAAGCGCCGGCCCCGGGCCTCTGCTCCCCCAGATCAGGCTGAGAGGGCCGATAACCTGGGCAGCTGAGCACCGGTATGGACGGGTATCGGGGATAGCGTCGGTCGGTTCGGGAAAGCTCGCAAAGCGAGAACTCCGAACCTCTGGTATTTCGGATCAGGCGTTGGTGGGTGCAGCTGTCGCAAAGGCCGCTGTCCATTTGAACCCGGACGCTAGACCCTCTCCCGGCCGAGGGTCTAGCTGCCCGCATCCCAGGAACGCAGCTCGAGCAGCCCGGCTCATCGCGCCGAGCGACAGTTGACCAACCGCAATGCCGCCTTGGCGGCGGCTAGCTTTGGTGTGTGAACGCCAATGCGACGCTCTTTGACAGCGATCAGGCGACCTACTCGGGCACGATCGAGGTGCTGGGGGTCATCTTCAAGGCCAGGGACGATGGCTACGCGGTGCTCGAGGTCGAAGACCACGAGAGCGGTGAGGGTTTCGCGATGATCGGAGCGGTTGCCCACCTCGGGCCCGGGGAGCGGGCGCAGGTTGACGGGGAATGGCAGACCCACAGCCGATATGGACGCCAGCTGCGCGCGCGTGGAGCTTTGCCGCTGGATCCGGCAGATCGGGAGGGACAGGTCGCCTATCTGACATCACTTCCAAACATCGGGCCCGCCCGCGCCGAGCGACTTGTGGATAAGCACGGTGAGGACGTGTTAGAGGTGATTGCAGCAGATCCCGCCGGGACCCTCGGCGCGCTCAGTGGGCTGAGCGCCAAGCAGGCGGCCGCAGCGGCTGAGTCATGGCATGCAGGACGGGCGCTGCGTGACCTGCACGTCGGACTGGCCCCGCACGGTCTGGCGCACCTCGCCGCAGCGATCCACGCCCGCTACGGCGACGCCTCGATGACCGTCCTTCACCAAGACCCCTACCGACTCACCGAGGTCGACGGCGTCGGTTTCGTGAGGGCCGACAAGATCGCCCTCGCCGCCGACGTTGCCCCCGAGTCCGACAGCCGCGCGCGGGCAGCCGCAATCTTCGCCCTGGCCGAGGCCGAACAACAGGGCCACACAAACCTGCCCCTGGCCGAGCTGACCGAGCGAACCGCCAGGCTGCTCGGCCTTTCGCCCGACCCTGAGACGCTGGCCAGCGCCGCGGGTCTGCGCCTCGATCAAGGCCGCCTCTACCGCCAGCTCACCCACGCCTCCGAGATCGAGGTTGCCCGGACACTTCGAGCACGCGCCGCCTCGCCGCCATATCTCGACCACGAGCCGGGACAAAGCCCCGAAGACGGCCTCACCGAGGAGCAGTGGGCGGCGGTGCGAGGCGCCTTCAGCTCGCGCATCTCCGTCATCACCGGGGGGCCCGGGGTGGGCAAGACCGTCTGCACTCGGGCGATCGTCGCCGAGGCCGAGGCCGTCGGGGCTCGGATCGCCCTCTGCGCGCCCACCGGTCGGGCCGCGCGACGGCTTGAAGAGGCAACCGGCCACGTGGCCCAGACGATCCACCGACTCTTGGGCTGGATGCCGGGGCGACCAGCCACATTTCGGCTCGGTCACCCGCTGCCGATCGACCTCATCATCGTCGATGAGTCCTCAATGTTGAACCTGCGAGTTGCCGAGGTGCTGCTTGGCGGTCTCGCGGAGACGACCCACATTGTCTTCGTTGGCGACTCCGACCAGCTGCCACCGATCGGCGCCGGCAAGCCGTTCGAGGACCTGATCTCCTCCGAAATAGCGCCGGTCGTCCGCCTCAGCCACATCTTTCGCCAGGCCGCCCGCTCGATGATCACCACGGCAGCCCACGAGATCAATCAGGGCCGGGCACCGCGCCTGCAACCCCAGAGTGGCCAGGACCATGACTTCTTCTTCATCGACCGAGCAGACCCGACGCGGGCGCTGGAGACGGTGGTCGAGTTGGTCAGCGAGCGCTTGCCCCGGCGCTTTGGGGGGGACCCGGTCCGCGATGTGCAGGTGCTGGCACCGATGTATCGGGGAGCGGTCGGCATCGAGGCCCTAAACGAGCGGCTGCAGGCTCGGCTGAATCCCGCCGGCCAACCCGCCTTGAACAACCGGTTTCGGCTCGGAGACCGCCTGATTCAGACCCGGAATTCGCATGAGCTTGGCCTGATGAACGGGGCGATCGTCTTCCTGCGCTCCGAGGATCCCGATGAGGAAGCAGTACTCGCCGAGACCGACGACGGCGCCACCTTGGTCATTCCCTACGCAGAGACGACAACCCTGCGCCTCGCCTACGCGATCTCGGTGCACAAGGCGCAGGGATGTGAGGTGCCGATCGTCGTCGCGGTCTGCCACCGCTCCCACACCCGGATGCTGAGTCGACCCCTGCTCTACACCGCGATCACCCGGGCCCGCAGCAGCTGCGTGGTGGTCGGCGAGAAGGCTGCGCTTGCCATCGCGGTCGGCCGCGATGACGGCGGCGCCCGGCACTCCGGCCTGGTCGAGCGGCTGCGCGATTAGCGGCGCCCAGGCCTGCCGTGGGTGACGTCCACGGCGTGTCGCAGACTAGGCGAATGAGGATCTCGCTGAGAGCGTCGATCGCCCTCGCCCTCGCGGGGTTGGGATTTGTCCTGATAGTCCCGCCGACAGCCGCTCCCGCCCCCTCGCCGGCCGCCCCCCCGAGCTACGTCGAAGCGCTATTTCTTCTGCACCATCCCGACGGCCTCAACCGCTTCGTCGACTCGGTCTCAGACCCGAGCTCTCCCTCCTACCGCCACTACGCGAGCGTGGAAAATCTGGTCAGGCGCTTCGGCGCCTCCTCGCGCGATCGCCGCGCGACGCTACGCTGGCTGCGCGCGCACCGACTGCGGGGCACGATCGGCCCCACCGGTGCCTACGTGCTTGCCCGCATCCCGGCTCATCTCGCCTCAAGGCTTTTGCCACCGACCCAACCTGGGGCATCCTCCAGCGCCGCTGTCCCGCTGCAGCGCCGGGTTCCAAATGCCCTGCGGCGGGGGGTGGCCGCGGTCGGCCTCCTCAGCCTGAAACCGGGGGCATTCGGCACCACGGCAAGCGCGGCACCAGCCGGCCTCTCACTTCAGCAGGGTGGGAGTCTAGGTTCGCTGATGCCCCACTCCGGCACCTCGGCTGGCTGCACGGCCGGACGGCAGGCCGGCGGAACCGGCCTGGACGCAGCCTTTACGCCCAACCAGTATCTCAGCGCGTTTGGTCATAAGACCCTGCAAAGCCGAGGCTTTCGTGGCGGCGGCCTGACCGCTGCCCTGGTGGAGATCGACGGCTTCCGAAGAAGCGATATTGCCACCTTCGGCCGGTGTTTTGGCGTCCGGATCCCGCCGATCCGCGCTACACCGGTGGGTATCAAGCACCTCTTTAGCAGGGGCGATGAGAGCACGCTCGATCTCGAGGTCCTCTCCGCCGCGGCGCCCGGACTGAAGCGCATATACGTCTACGAGGGTCGCTCCTCGGAGGCCGGGATCATGCAGACGGCCGCAGCCGCGCTTGGCTCCCGTGGCCATCACCCCAATGTGATCTCGATCTCACTCGGCGGCTGTGAGCCACAGCTGAACCTCGAATTGGCACCTCGTCGCGCGCTCAATAACGTCTTTGCAATCGCGGCGGGTGCCGGGATCTCCACCCTCGTCGCATCCGGGGATCAGGGGTCAAGTGCCTGCCGGGTCGAGGGCCCAGCCGGTCCCACAGCGCTGCCGCTCTTGGCCGTCAGCGATCCGGCCAGCTCGCCGTTTGTAACGTCGGTAGGAGGAACCAACGTTTCGCTAAACGCCCACAACCAGATCCACACCGAGATCAGCTGGAACGATTCGCCCGCCTTCCTCGGTGCCGGCGGTGGTGGCGTCAGCCTCTTCTCGCCGCGGCGACCCTGGTGGCAGCGCGAACCTCGACTTGGCAAATACGGAAGCGGGCGCCTCGTCCCCGATATCGCCGGCCTCGCCGACGTTATCCCCGGCTACGCGACCTTTTGCACGGCGCTCGCGTGCTCCGAACTCGAACAGCCTCATCACGGTTGGGTGGCGATCGGGGGAACCAGCGCCGCGACCCCGCTGATGGCCGGCGGCGTTTTGCTCGCCGACCAATATGCGAGGCGACAACACGAGCCGCCGCTCGGTCTGCTTGACCCTCTGCTTTATGGGATCGGCGCGGGACCGCTGAGACACAGCGTGTTTCGCGACGTAACCAAGGGGACCAACGACCTCGGTCCACTGACCCCCAGCGACGCCGGCGGCGGGCTTTCACTCGGATGCTGCGCCGCCACGCCGGGCTATGATCTGGCGACCGGCTGGGGTTCGCTAAAGGTGAATGGGTTCGCGATCGCGGCGGCGCGAGCAGGGCGCTAGCTGTGCTTCGCTGCCGACCGGGACGATCCGGCCCTCAGCGCCGGCGCTCAACCCTGAAGTGGAACACCGCCGGTGTGGCGTCGACGTTACCCGCCGCGTCGCGGGCCTTCACCGAGACGAAATGATTGCCACCGGCAAAGACCGGTGAAATGCGGCGACCACAGGCATGCAGAGGACCGCGATCCACCCTGCAAAGGAAGCTGACTCCGGTCTGATTTGAACCGAACCGAAAGCTCGCTCTAACCCTCCTTTTGCGGGTCAGCAGGATCCGGCGCGGATGGCGAATGAAGAAGGTGCTGGGCCGTTTGGTCTCGATGCTGAAGTTGGCGGAGCCACTGCCGACGTGGCCTCCGATGTCGATCCCGCTCACCACGAAGCTGTGGCGACCTTCGCCAAGCGGGGCCGGGGGAGCATAAGGGGAGCTGCAGCTTTGCGGCTGTTCACCGTCGATCGCACAGGAAAAGCCAACCGGACGATTCGCGGTGAACGCAAAGGTGGGCCTGCGGTCGCGGCTGACGGCCTTGGGAGCTCCGGTGATCGAGATCGTCGGTGGCGCTACCACCCGCGAGACCGCACCAAAAGCGTTTAGCAGGCCAGCGCCAACGGCGCCAGGGCCAAAGGCGCCAACCGGCGTCGCCGTCGCGGTCATCGCCGCACGCAGCTGCGGCGGAGTGAGCGAGGGATCTGCCTGCAGCATCAATGCCGCCACGCCGGCGGCGTGAGGTGTCGCGGCCGAGGTTCCACAAAACCTCCAAACACCTTCTTCTTGGACGGCAAAGAAGGTTGTCGCTACGCAATCGCTTGCTGAAATATCAGGCTTGGAGACCGTCGCTGCTTCCGACAGTGGCGCGGCGGCAGCGGTGCCGTTAACCGGCCCGAAGTAGTGCGTGACCGGCCCGTGAGAGGAATAGCCCTCGGGCTCTTCGCTGTTGTTGAAGTTCACCGCGCCGACGCTTATCGCACCCACGGCTCCGCTGTGGCCGAAAATGGTCGGGCCCACCGTGTCGCCCCGGGATGACATCGGGTACTCAGTCTCGATCACCCCGCCGCCGTTCTCTAGTAATGAAAACTTGAGCCGTGGTTTGCTCGTCACGCTGGCCTGTGGGTTGCAGGAACCGGAGCAATGGTTGATCACCAACTGAACCGACTGATTCGAGGCGGATTTGTTTTCCCACTGAAAGAACTCGAACGGTTTTTCCGTGACCAGGTTGTCTTCGTTGCTGCCAACCAGCTTGCCTTCGATCAATTTGCCTTCAGAGTTGAGCAGGTAGGCATCGATATCGGACTTGACCCCGTACCAGGGTTCGGCCCATTGCAAGTCGACCGAGAGCGTCGCTCCGGCTGCGATCTCGATTCCGAAGGTCGTATCGGGGCTTCCGCTGGGTTCGGGATTGAAGTTCATGCAGTGTTCGGCGCCGAGTTCGGGGTTTGCTTCCAGGCTTGCGGGACAGCTTTTGGCGTCGCGGAATTCCGGCGCTTCCCAAGACGCGATTTCGCGCCCCTGGCTGTCGTTCAGGTTGTTGTTGCCAGCCGCGCTGAAATAATCGATTCCCCGATCGGCGGCTTCATTCACCGCATCGGCCGCCGGCCCATCCTGGAAAAACGGTTCGTCGAGATAGCTGACGTCATCGGCAATCACCCGGGCCCCCGTATCTGCCAACCGCTTTACGCTTTCGGCGAAGGTCGCTTCTGTCGGAAAGGCGGTGGCGAACTCGAGCGCAGCCCCCGGCGCAAGATCATGCACGATCTGGGCCATAGCCCGACCCTCATCGGTCGCCTGCGGTTCTTCTCCGCTCGCCGATGCGGGCGCGTAGTCGTGAATATCGTCGACCGGAGTCCTCTGGGCGGCGCAGGGGCTGGCCGGGCCGGGAAGGTCGCCGCTGGCGACGTCTTGGGCCGCGTCGGTTGCAATCGCACCTCCTCCATCGGCGGCTTTGGTTGCCGTGGCGAAGGAATCGGAGAGAATTCCGACCGTGACCCCAGCCCCGTTGACCGCGAAATCGCTGCGGGCTTCCCCCACGTGCAGTTGGTCGACCCCCTCCGAGACCACCGATCCCCCTTCGCAGGCACTCGAGGAAGAAGGGACCGCTGGCGCGGCGGAAACAATCGGCGCCAGGTCCGCTTCGACACCCTGCACCCGGGGCAGGGCGGCCACCGCATGCAGGGTGGCGAGATTCGCGGCGACCGTGACGACCTGGTAGCGGCGGCTGATGGCCACCACCCGCGCGCCGGTTGCTTCCAATCCGCCCAGGCTACTCGCCGCTCCGCTTTCATAGCGAACGTCAAGTAGCACCCGGTTGCCTTCACGCAGCAGGCTGCCGGGGCCACTCGGAGCGACGCTTAGCAAGGCGGCCTGGCGCAGTGGTGATGCCGCGCGCACCGATGGCTTGGCGAGCTCGAGCAGTCTCGAGGAGAGCGCCCCGTTTGGATTGGAGATGGCGGCCGCCGGGGTCGCCGCGACGCCGAGCACAAAAAGGGCAAGCCCAAACGACCAGGCAAGCTGGACGCGGACTCGGGCTTTGGGTTTCATCTCGATTCCAAGTTATCGGCTGATCCTCAAGCCCTACAAACCCCGCCACGAACTTTTCGAGCGCCCTCGCGCCGAATCAGATGTAGCGGCTTCGACGAAACCAGGCCAAGAGCGCCAGCGCCGAGACCACGAGGCTGCCGATTCCCAGGGCGAAGAAGGCGGCAGTCGATTGGATATTGACCACCAGCCATTTGAAGTTCTGACCGAAGAAACCGACGATGAAGGAAAGTGGCAAAAAGATTGTCGCCATGACCGTCAGCTGCTTGGTTATCTGGTTGAGGCGGTTGGAGACCACCGAGAGATAGGCGTCGCGGGAGCCAGCCAGCAGGTCACGATAGGAGTCGATCTGATCGGAAATCCGGATCGAGTGGTCATAGACGTCGCGGAAGTAGTTGCGCGAATCGAGCTCCAGCCCCGGTAGATCGAGAATGTCGTCAATGCCGCGCGCCAGCAGGTCGCGTTGGGGGGTGACGATTCGGCGCAGCTCGACAAGCTCCCGCCGCAACGCGGTGATTTCCTCCAACTGGCGCGGCGTCGCCTTTGCGAATATCTCGGCGTCGAGTAGCTCGATCCGATCGTCGAGGCGCTCCAAAACCGGGAAGAAGGTGTCCGTCATCCCGTCGAGCACCCGGTAGACGACGAACTGCTCAGAGCGAGGCGCCTGGGCGCTGAGGCGCTCGCGGGCCTCCTCGAGGGCCGCACAGCGTTGACCGAGGTGGGTGGTGACGATGAAACCGCCGCTGAGAAAGGCGTGCACCTCGACCAGCTGGGCCGGCCCGCGCCCCGCCTCCTCGGCGCCGTAATAGACCAGAAACATGTAGCCGCCGTAATCATCGAGCTTGGGCCGCTGACCGCGCCGCAGCGTGTCCTCAAGTGCCAGCGGATGAAAACCAAAAAGGTCGCCCAGGGCGGCGACCTCATCCTCGCCGGGGTCGCTGAGATCAAGCCAAAAGTACTCGTCGCGGCGCAACAGCTCGCCGACCCCCTCGCGGTCGATCCGATCGAAGAAGCGCACGCGGCAACGCTAGATAGCCCCCCGGACGCCGCCAGCCTGCTACGGTCCCGGCGTTCGGTCGGACTTGATGTCCGGCAAAGTCGTGTCTAGCGCTCGCGTCGTTGCTTCACCGCATCCTCCGCGTTCGCAGCACATCAAGTGGAGGCAATGCATGCCCTCTGGAACTGTCAAGTGGTTTAGCGACGACAAGGGCTACGGGTTCATAACTCCCGACGACGGCTCTAAGGACGTCTTCGTCCACCACAGCGCGATCATCGGCGAGGGATTTAAGTCCCTGGCCGAGGGCGCCAAGGTGACGTATGAGTCCGAGGAAGGGCCCAAAGGCCCAGCCGCGGCGAGCGTTCAGCAGACCTCGTAGTCGCTTACCGCACTTAGCAGTGCACGAAGCCCGCCTCCTGGCGGGCTTCGTCGTTCCCCGCCCTACCCTTCGCGCCCGTGGCCACCCGAGACGACCTCCGCAATATCGCCATCATCGCCCATGTCGACCACGGCAAGACGACCCTTGTCGACGCGATGCTGTGGCAATCGGGTGCCTTTCGAAAGGGCCAAGACGTCGCCGAGCGGGTGATGGACTCGATGGATCTCGAGCGCGAGAAGGGAATCACGATTCTCGCCAAGAACACCGCGGTGCACCATCGGGGGGTAAAGCTCAACATCGTCGACACTCCCGGTCACGCTGACTTTGGCGGCGAGGTCGAGCGAGGCCTGACGATGGTCGATGGAGTGCTGCTTTTGGTCGATGCCTCCGAGGGGCCGCTTCCCCAGACCCGCTTCGTGCTGCGCAAGGCGCTCGAGGCCAAGCTGCCGGTGATTCTCGTCGTCAACAAGGTGGATCGCCCCGACGCCCGCATCGCTGAGGTCGTCGAGGAGGTCTATGAGCTCTTCATTGACCTCGACGCCGACTCCGAACAAATCGATTTCCCGATCGTCTACACCAACGCCAGGGCGGGCTGGGCCTCGCTCGATGAGGGGGCAGAGGGAACCGACCTCTCGCCGTTGCTCGATCTGATGTTGGAGCGGATACCGGCACCGGAATTTGACCCTGATCACCCGCTGCAAGCCCACGTCACGAACCTCGACGCTTCCCCCTACGTCGGCCGCCTCGCCCTCTGCCGGGTCCGCAACGGAACAATCCGCGCCGCCAGCCAGATCGCCTGGTGCCGGGCGGATGGCTCGATCGAACGGGCCAACGTCTCCGAGCTCTACGTCACAGAGGCGCTTGACCGAGTCGCCGCCGCGGAGGCCGGACCGGGAGAACTCATCGCGGTCGCCGGCCTGCCAGAGGTGACGATCGGCGAGACCCTTGCCGATCCCGCCGACCCCCGGCCGCTCCCGGTGATCACCGTTGATCAGCCCTCGCTCTCGATCGTGGTCGGAATCAACACCTCACCGCTGGCGGGAAAAGAGGGCACCAGGCTGACCGCCCGCCAGGTCCGCGACCGACTTGACACCGAGCTGGTCGGTAACGTCTCAATTCGAGTCCGCGAGACAGAGCGCCCCGACGCCTGGGAGGTGCAGGGGCGCGGCGAGCTGCAGCTGGTCGTCCTTTTGGAGTTGATGCGTCGCGAGGGCTTTGAGCTGACCGCTGGGCAGCCCAGGGTGCTGACCCGCGAGCTCGAGGGCAAGGTGCACGAGCCGGTCGAGCGGCTGGCGGTCGACGTTCCCGAGGAGCAGGTGGGGGCCGTCACCCAGCTTCTCGCCCAACGCAAAGGACGTCTGGACCAGATGGTCAATCACGCCACCGGCTGGGTGCGAATGGAATACCTGGTGCCGGCCCGCGGGCTGATCGGCTTTCGAACCGAGTTCCTCACCGAGACGCGGGGAACCGGAATCCTCAACCACGTCTTTGACCGCTGGGAGCCATGGGCGGGCGAGCTGCGAACCAGGCCAAGCGGCTCGATTATCGCCGATCGTCGCGGCAGGAGCGCCTCCTACTCCTTGGCCAACCTGCAAGAGCGCGGCACCCTCTTTGTCGGACCCGGCGAGGAAGTCTATGAGGGGATGATCATCGGTGAGAACGCCCGCTCCGACGACCTCGACGTCAATGCAACCAAAGAGAAGCACCAGACCAACGTGAGGGCGGCGAGCGCCGACGTACTGGAGCGCCTCGAGCCCCCCAAACGACTCTCACTCGAAGCGGCGCTGGAGTTCCTGCGCGAGGACGAGTGCGTCGAAATCACCCCCGAGTCAGTTCGTCTTCGCAAGGTCGAGCTCGACAAGACCAGGCGCCAGAAGGCCGCTCGCCAGAACCCCTCCAGGCCTCGCGTGGCTACCTAGTCCGAGGCGACCATCGGCCGACCGGGCAGAGCCGGGGTAAAGCAGAAGGAGATCAGCACGAAGACGGCGACCGAGAGCAGCGCGACCTTAAGCGCGGTGATCTGAGCGGCTGTAGGAAGCGACGATGGCGCTTGCCTCCCGCGATGCCAGGTTCGCTTACGCGAGGTTCGCTTCGGCCGTGGAGCCGGGAACGCAGCTGATTCCCTTTCTCGCTCGCGGCCGCGATTCGTTCGCGCGTCGGCGGGGAGATCGTGTGGTCATCGGCGACGGACTGCTGAGCGCGCCGCGCAGACCAGTAAGAGCACCGCGCCGACCAGCGCCGTCCCCCACGCACCACCTCGATACTGGAAGGTGCCCTGGATTCCCCCGCCTACCGCTGTCTGACCGGTTGACCGAGGACATGATCACGTTGTGGATCTGGGTCACCATTCCCGCCCCAAACACCATCAGGCCAAGCGGGGCCGATCAGCCCGAAGAGCGAGATCAACAGCGCCAGCAGGCCGGCGCGGACGATCGCCCGTGGCGATGGCCCGCTCGAGAGCCTCGATGCCGCCGTCGCCGTAACCAGTATCACAATCGAGAGATCACGATCGCGAGCGGCAGTAGTTCACCCCCGTTTTCAAAGGCGTCCTTGCCCAGCACCGCCTGCAAATAGAGCACCGCGAAGAGGTCCCCACCAGGATCACCTTGGGCAAAGATCATCATCGCGCCCCCGCGCCGCTGCGGCTCCTCGCCGCCTGCCTCGCGCCGCTGCGCCCGGCGCACAAATCCCAGCAGCATCGCGGCACGGGTGAAAGACCCAAAGAGTTATCTCGGTGCCGCCGATTGTCCGTGGATTGCGGGGCAGGACCCATCCCCAGACGCTGTTCTGCAAGATGCCAAAGACGATCAGACGGCGTTGGCGGACAGTGCGAACGAGCAGCCCGGAGAAACTGCACCTAGCTTGGAGCGCGCCACCGTTGCTGCGGCGGCGCGCTCGCGGAGCTTCATCGCCTAGACGGTGGCTGCAGCCTGCTCGACCTGGCTCGCCTCAGATTCTCCAGATTTCTTGGCGATCGCCTGGGCCTCGGGCGTGCTTTCGTCGATGCTGCGCGGCAGCAGCACCTCGCGAGCGATCACGAGCCGCTGGATCTGGCTCGTGCCCTCATACAGCTGCATGATCTTGGCATCACGCATCAGTTTCTCGACCGGGTACTCCTTGATGAAACCGTAGCCGCCGTAGACCTGGACCGCATCGACGGTGATCTCCATCGCCGAATCAGCGGCGAATCGCTTCGCCTCGGAGGAGACCAACGTGTTGCGCTTGCCCTGATCGAGCAGGACTGCGGAGTTCCAGACCAAGAGGCGGCCGGCATCAACCTTTGTGGCCATGTCGGCGATCATGAACTGAATCGCCTGATGCATCGCTATCGGGACACCGAACTGGACCCTTTCTTTGGAGTACTCAGCCGCGAACTCAAACGCGGCGCGACCGATACCGACGGCCATCGAGGAGACCCCGGGCCGGGTCCGATCTAGCGTCATCATCGCCAGCTTGAAGCCCTTGTTTTCCTCACCGAGGAGATTCTCGGCGGGGATCTCAACCTCGTCGAAGGAGATAGTCGCGGTGTTTGAGGCCCGCTGCCCCATCTTGTCCTCCTTCTTATCGACCGTGACTCCGGGCAGATCGGCGTCGACGACGAAGGCGCTGATCCCGCGGTGTCCCGCCTCTGGATCGGTCTTGGCATAAACCGTGAAGTAGTCGGCGTAGGTGCCATTTGTGATGAAGCACTTGGAGCCGCTGATCACATACTTATCTCCATTGCGCACGGCGCGCGTCTTCATCCCCGAGACGTCGGAGCCGGCGTCTGGCTCGGTGAGGCAGAAGGAAGCCAGCTTTGGCTCCTCGCTGAGCATTCCGAGGTACTTCTTCTTGGTCTCCTCGCTGCCGCCCAGCGTGATCGGCGCCGAGGCCAGCCCATTTGCCATCAGCGAGGTGCCGATTCCAGAGCACCCCCAGCCCATCTCCTCCTCGATCAAACAGCCCGAGAGGTAGTCCAGGCCGGGTCCGCCGTAGGCCTCGGGTATGTGGGTGTTCATCAACCCCACCTCCCAGGCCTTCTCGATGATGTCCTGGGGCCAAGTGCCATCCTTGTCGTACTCCCAGGCCACCTTGCGGATCTCTTTCTCGGCAAAGTTGTGCGCCAGCTCGCGCAGGTCCTTCTGCTCGTCGGTCAGGGTGAAGTCAACCACGGGTCGGGACTCCTTTTCGTCCGTGCGATAAGCCGATTCGCGACCATCGCCGCGGCGACAGCCACCGATTGACTGGTCAGTCAACCAGCTCGAAGATTAGCGGATGGACGGGCGCCGTGGTACCCCTACTCTTGTTCGGTGATGGATCTGGCCGCGGCCGCAATCGGGCTCGACAAAGGCGCCGTCTTGATAGCGATCACGGTGATCGTCTTGCCAATCGCTGCGATTGCCTTTGCGCGCTCCGGCCCGGCCTGGAAGGAGCTGGGTCGGGGGCCGTTCTCGGTAGAACGGGAAGCGCCGAACACCAAGGCCAGGGGTCCGGCGCCGGAAGTCCAAGACGGCGCCCAGGAGGCGGAGGTGCGACAGATGATCGAGGCAAAGTCCTATCGCCGCCAGCGTCGCGGCGAGGCGCCGATCGACGTCGACGCGGAGGCGAGGGCAGCCTTGGACTCAGCACCCCCGCAGCCAGCTGGAATCGAGGAGGAGCTGCGGGCCGAGGTGCGCCAGCTCGTGCTCGCGCGCAACGAGCGGCGGCTGCGAGCGGGCCAGGCCCCGCTGGACGTCGAGGCCGAGACCAAACGTCAACTCGCCGATTTCATAGGATCAGGTTGATGGCTGAATCTCCTGAGGACAACCTGTTTGAGGTCGATGAGCTGCTGGTCCAGCCCGGCACCTACTTCAACCCCCAGACCGAGGTCGTGGTGATCGTCGATGATTCGACCTCACTCGATCAGGAGGTCTTCAACATGGAGGCCTATGAGGGCGCCGAGTGGGTGCGCATCGCCGATGAGGTCCCGATCGATGAGGACCGCCGCGACCGTTTGATGGAGGCCTTCCAAACCCACTATCACCCGGGCTCTTCCAGCTCGATATCTGAGACCGCTCTGGAGCAGGGAGATGAGGAGATTGATGAGGACGAGACCGGTCAGGATCCGGGGCGGGAGGACTGATCGTTGTTGAGCGCGGGAGACAGCGCCCCCGACTTCACCCTCCCCGACCAGGATGGAAACGAGGTGACGCTTTCAGATCTCGGCGGGCAGACGGTGGTGCTGTATTTCTACCCGCGGGCCGACACTCCGGGCTGCACGATCCAGGCCTGTGGGGTTCGCGATCGAGGCGGCGACTACAAAGCGGCGGGTGCCCGGGTACTGGGGGTCTCGCCCGATCCGATCTTAGAGGTCTCGAAATTCGCCGAGAAATTCGACCTTGACTTCACCCTGCTCGCCGATGCCGACCACGCCGTGGCCGAGGCCTACGGAAGTTGGGGAGAGCGGACGATGTATGGCAAGAAGTTTATGGGCGTCCAGCGCTCAACCTTTCTGATCGATGCCGCGGGCACAATCGCCAAGATCTTCCCCAAGGTCTCGCCGAAAACGCACGACGAGCTTGTCCTCAGCGCCCTCGCCGACCTCTGAGCACCACCTCCGGGTTAGGCACTCAACAGGACAACCACGATAAAGGTCGCATAGAGAGCAAACCAGCCGATCACGGCTGGGGTCGTGAAGCGCCCCGTTCGCCTCAGGCACCAATAGGCGAGCAGACCACCGAGGAGGCCGAGCCCAACCGCGATTGCGGCGTTCGCGCTGAGAGCCCAGCCGGTGAAGATCAGTCCGATCCCGACCGGAATCGTCGACTGAAAGACCATCGCGCCGGTGATGTTGCCGAGCGCCAGGGAGTCCTTGCCTTCGCGAACCCAGAAGGTGCTGTTTACCTTCTCGGGTAGCTCGGTGGCGAGCGGGGCGAGGATAAGCGCCAAGATCACGGCCTGAACCCCGAGATCCCTGGCAATCTGAAGCAGCTCCTGAACGAAGAGGTGTGCGCCCCCAACCATTGCCGCAAGGCCGATCAGCAGCTGAGCGAGGCACAGTGAGAGGCCGGGATTGCGGCGATGCTCGGGGCGACGGTCAAAGATCAGCGGGTTGAGGGTCTCTTCGCTTTGGATCGCCCCGCCGTTCCCCAGGGTGCGACGGACGTAGAGGGGGTAGGACAGAATGAAGACGATCCCGACCGGAATCCGCAGGACCGGTGGCGGCCCCCAGGAGAGCGCCAGGGCACCGGCGAAGAAGGAGAGGAAGAAGAGAAGGTCGCGCTCCAGGGTCGGGCCGTGGGCGCTCAGCTCCAATCCCTGCTCGCGCCTCTTACGAAATACGTGGATGAAGAGGCCGACGAGTCCCATCGCCAGGGTGCCGAGCAAAAACGGCGCGCCGACGATCGCCCCGATCGCGACCTGGTGGGAGCCACTCGAGCTACCTAGCAGGGCGACAACCGCGATCAGCGTCTCGGGCATCGCGGTTCCGACCGCGGCCAAAACGCTGCCGACCGCGCCCTCACCGACTCCCAGCCTCTGCCCGATCCACTCCACCGCGTTGGTGAAGAGCAGCGCCCCTGCGAGGATCACCGCGAAGCTGAGCGCCAGCAGCAGGGCGCTCATCGGCTTGAACTGCGCGGCGCTACTTGAGCAGCGCCGCGCACTTCTGCAGCTGAGCCGGGCTGGTGACCCCCTGCAGGCACTTCGCGTATGCCTGACTGGCGGCGCCGGCTCCCGAGGCTGCTCCACCGGGAATGGGGCTCGAGCCTGATTCAGTCGAGCTTGAGCCGGATTCAGTCGAGCTGGAGGATCCGGCCCCGCTCGAGCCGCTGATTCCGTTCAGCAGGCCGCTCAGCCCGCCCGAGCTGCCACCCTGCCCGCTGGCTGCACCAAGCAGTTCGATCGGGTTTACCCCGAGCTGTTGGAACAGTTCGTTCAGAGGCTTGGCGCCGGATGGAGCGTTGATCGTCTGCGGTTGGTTGACGTCACTCAGCGCGAGGTCGAGGTTGAGCTCGACCTTCTTGGCGCCGCTGGCGGCGCCGTTTGGTGGTTCGATCGTCAGGTCGGTTGTGATTCTCCGAACGATGTGATCACTGCCAACGTAGAGATCGATGTGGGCGCTCTTCAGCGCACTTTCGAGCTGACCTTTGGCCTTGGCGAGTTCGGCCACGCCGGGGATCTGGCCCTGGGCGGCGCTGAGCTGGGAGCTGCAGGCCGGATTTTCGGTCAGCTTGACCAGAGCATCGACGGCGCCGGGGACGTTGAGTTCTCCGCTGACGTGAGTGGTGCTCGTCCCGCCAACGTCTGCACTGCCTTCGTTGGTGAGGTGTTCGACAAAGTTCGCCACCTTCAGATTGGATGCTGCTTCCTGGCATTCGGTGGCAGCAGCGGAGCTGCTTTGGGAGTTGGCGCTGTGCTCGTTGCGTTCGATCGCCGACTTGACGAAGCTGAACGTGGTCGGTTCGACTTCGTACTCGGTTCCCTTGTAGTCGACGTAGGCCTTTTCGGACAAAAGCGTCAGGCCACCTTCGAAGTCGACGTTTTTGCCGCCCAGGGAGCCGTTCACCTTGGCCTTCAGATCGAACTCGGGAAGCTGCCCCTTGGCCTCGGTCTGAAACGGGCCGGAAAGGTCGACGTTGAGATTGCCACCCTGAGCCCCTTCGACCTTGACCCCGAGGGTCAAGTTCAAGTTGGCACTCTTGATGCCCTTCAGCGTCGCTTCGTTGACGACCTTCTGGGGATTTTCGCCGTTGTTGCTGCTGCTGCTTCCGCAAGCGGCGATGGCGATCGCCACGGCGATAAAGCTGGCGAAGACGATGAAGACGCGAAGTCGGCTCAAGGCGGTGGATCCTCCTGGTGGCTGAATTTGACTGCTGCCAGCTTGATCGTAGAGGCTACGGCGACGTCTGGACCGCTGGGGCGCTGTTTTCACCGGCCAAATTGATCGCCAGCGGGAACAGAAGCGCCCCGAGAAAGATCAGGATGACCCCGGCAGCGACCAACCAGCGGGCGCGTGTGAGGTGGCCGAGGATCCCGATCGCAAAGCCCGAGAGCATCAAAGCGACGTAGGGGCCAGGGCCGTGGGGCAACAACGTTGCGAGCGGCGGGATGAGGTCGAGCACCGGGCGGATTATCATCGCCACCATGGCCGACGGCACTGTTGCGGAGGTAAAGGAGGCGCTGGGGCAGGTTGGATACCTCGCCGATGAGCCCGCGGCGCTCGTCTCCTTTCTCGCTCAGCGACTGGGTAAGCCGATTCTGGTCGAGGGCCCGGCAGGGGTCGGCAAGACCGAGCTGGCCAAGGCGCTGGCGCGCGCCAGCGGCCGTGAGCTGATTCGATTGCAATGCTATGAGGGCCTCGATGAGGCGAAGGCCCTTTATGAGTGGAATTACCGCAAGCAACTGCTGCGAATCCAGGCCGGGGGTGAGAGCGGCTGGGGCGACGTTCAGGAGGACATCTTCGGCAAGGAGTTCCTGCTTGAGCGACCGCTGATGCAGGCGATTGCAAGCCGCAAGCCGGTGGTGCTGCTAATCGATGAGATCGATAAGACCGACCAGGAGTTCGAGGCGATGCTGCTCGAGCTGCTCTCGGATTTTCAGATCACGATCCCCGAGCTTGGGCAGGTCTCGGCGACGACGATACCGATCGTCGTGCTGACCTCAAACAATTCGCGCGAGCTGACCGAGGCGCTGAAGCGCCGCTGCCTGTACCTCTGGTTGGACTACCCCGAGGCCGATCGCGAGATGGAGATCGTCCGCCTGCACGCGCCCGAGCTACCCGAGGCGCTCGCCCGAAGACTGGTCGAGGTGGTGCATATGATCCGCTCGCTTGACCTGAAAAAGCCTCCCTCGATAGCCGAGTCCATCGACTGGGCGCGAACCCTGTTGCTGATGGGAGCTGAGGACATCGACCGCCGCGTGTTTGAGCAATCGATGTCGATCATCGTCAAGCACCGAACCGACATCGACCTGGTTGCCGAGCGGGTTGGAGTCAAGCTGGCCGAGGCGCCCAGCAAAACGGCTGGCTGATGGAGAAGCCCGGCTCGCCCTACGGTCCGCCGGCCAGTGCCGGGCCGGCTGGTCTCGCGGCGAAGCTGCTGAGCTTCTGCGAGGAGCTGCGCGGTGAGGGCGTGGCGGTGGGCACCTCCGAGATCCTCGACGCCTTCGCCGCGCTTGAGCAGGTGCCCTGGGGGGCTCAGGAGGACTTCCGTGAGTGCCTGGCGGCGACAATCGCAAAGTCCCAGGAGGACCGCCGCGTATTTGAGTTGCTCTTTGACCGCTTCTTCTTTAGGGCGACGGAGGGCGCGGCCGTCGAGCTCGGGATCGCCGAGCGTGGGGAGCACCACGAGGGCGTCGAGCGCCTTGACATCGATCAGCTGCGCGAGCAGATCCGCGAGGCGATCCTCGCTGGCAACGAGGCCGAAATGCGGGACCTCGCCCGGCTCGCGATCGCCGCCTTCGGCCGCCGTGCCGAGGGATCTGGCGTGGTCGGCGTCGACGTGCAGAGAATCCGACGCACCCTGGGGCTCTCGGCCGGAGCGCCGCCGCCGGGCCAGGACGAATCCGCCGCTCCGGCGCGAATCGACCGCGAGCAGCTCAACCGCTTCGAGCGCCACCTACGGCGCGAGCTTGAGCGCGATTTGATCGAGCGAACCTCCACCCTGCCTCCCTCGAGACCCCTCGCCGAGCTCGACCGAGCGCTGCCGAGCAGCCCAACCCAGGATCTCGCCGCCGTGCATCGAGCCGTATCTCAGATGAAGCGGCGACTGGCAACCCTCGGGCACGAGCAGCGCGGCCGCCGCCGGAGTCAGGCCGTCGATGTACGACGCACGATGCGCGCCTCGCTTGAGACGGGCGGGGTACCGCTGCGACTGCGCTACCGGCCCAAGCGCCCGCGTCGGCCCGAGATCTACGTTCTCTGTGACGTCTCCACCTCGGTCACCTCGGCCAGCGTCTTCTTTCTATCCGTCCTTCACGCACTGCACGACTCCTTCCGCAAACTGCGCAGCTTCGTCTTCATCGAGCGGATCTCCGAGGTGACCGAGGTCTTCGAACACGAGCGCGACTTCCGCACCATCGCCCAGCGGATTTCCAGCGAGGGCGGCGTCGCCGACGTCTCCGGCTACACCGATTACGGCCGGGTCTGGCTCGAGTTTTTGGGCGAGATCGCCGACGAACTCGACCCTCGCTCCACCGTGATCGTGCTCGGCGACGCGCGCACCAACGGGCGCGAGCCGCATGCCGAGGTCTTCGCCCAGATTGCCGAGCGGGCCGGGCGCCTCTTTTGGCTTAACCCCGAGCCGCGCCTTTACTGGAACTACGGTGACTCCGTGATGGCGGCATATGAGAGCTTTTGCGACGGAGCATTTGAGTGCTGGACGACCCGTCACCTTGAGAATTTCGTAAACGTAGTTGCCGGCGCGGCGCCAGCCGCCGAGTAACGGTCGGTGGTGTCTAAGTTTGAAGCAAGCCGGCCCAAGTCACCGCTGGCCGGGACTGGCGGCTGGAGTTGCGGATCACGCTCGGATCGACGCAGCAGATCGGGGCGTTAATGGACTGATGGCCTGCTATTGGCCGCGGATTTATCGAAGAACCCGCCCCTGAAGCGCCCGTCCACGCTCCAAATTTAGGCTCGAAGATTCAAACTAAGACACCGCCAGTGGCTGGCTGAGACCTCAGCGGGTTGGCGCAGAGCTCGGTTCGGCCGCCACCTGCTCGACTGGATCGCTTGGCGAGAGCTGGCTCTGCTGATTGAAGCTGGCTCCGGGCGGGGCGGAGATCGGGCCCTCCAGCAGCGGATCCCCGGTCTCGACATCCACGATCTGAGCCGCTGCCTTAACTCAGCCACCACCTCCTGGTGTTCTTTCGCGGTGGCGAGATTGGCGCCCTCACCAGGGTCGAGGATCAGATCGTAGAGCTGCTCAGGGGCGACGCGCTGCTCGCCCCAGCCAGCCCTCACGAGCACATCCTTGCTGTCGCTGTCATCGCAGTTGGCAAGGATCGGGTGTGGGTAATCGTCAAACCGAGATATGTACTTCCAGCGCTCGGTGCGGATCGCCCGCTGCGGCTCATAGGCCGCGTGAAAGGTGGTCTCGGCAAAGATCGCATCGTGGAGCCGATCGAGTTCGCCTCGAACGAGCGGCATCAGCGAGACCCCCTGCAGCCAGCTCGGAGCCTCGACGCCGGCGAGCTCGCACAGGGTCGGGTAGACATCGAGGTGGCTGACCGGGGCATCGATCACTTTGCCTCCGGAAAAGCCCTGCGGACCCCGCACGATCATCAACACGCCGATTCCGCGATCAAAGAGCGTCGCCTTTGCACCCGGGAATGCGACCCCGTGGTCGGTAGTGCAAACGACCAGCGTGTTTTCGACCAGGCCAAAGTCGTGCAGGGCATGCAGGACCGCGCCGATCCCCTGATCCAAAGCACGGGCGCTGGCCTTAAATGCCGCCATATCGCGGCGCGTCGCCGCCACGTCGGGCAGGTTTGACGGGGGCAGCGAATAGAGCGTGTCGCGCACCGAGGTGGGGGCAAAGAAGCTGCGGTGGGTCTCAAAGAAGCCAACCGACATGAACCACGGCTCAGGCGGGGCCTCTCTCAGCGTCTCGATCGTCAGCGGCGCCACGTCCTCGGCCCGGTTTGAGTCAACCTTGACGAGTCGGTCAAATCCGATCACCGCCGGATCGACGGAGATGTGCTGCTCGCCGATTAGGGTCGAGTGATAGCCGACTCGGCGCAAGGTGTGGATCCAGTGCTGGGAGTAATCGTTCAGCTTCCAACCCCGGTGCGCGAGCCCCATCATCCCGTTGTTATGGCAGTAGAGGCCGGTCAGCAGGCTTGCCCTGCTTCCCGAGCAGGTGGGCGCCGCGCAGAAGGCCTCCCGGAAGAGAACTCCCTGATCGGCGAGCAGCTGGATGTTGGGTGTCGGTACCTGAATCCCGTAGGGCTGCACGAAGCGGCCGCTGTCGTGGGAATGTATGTAGAGAATGTTGGGAGCTGGTTGCATGGTTGCTTTCCCCGCGGGAGGGTATAGGTGATCGGGTGTTTTGTTCTTTGTCGATTAACATAATCGACAAGCTCCGGGTGCAATGCCTCCAAAACGCTCCTACATTGTCTGCGCCACGCCCAGAAGCGGGAGCACCCTGGTCTGCCACGCCTTGGCCGAAACCGGAGTCGCGGGACGGCCGGAGGAGTACTTTGAGGCGCTTCGCCACAGCGGGCGGCCGCGCAGTCCGGAGGAGTATTTCCTCGGCGTCACCGATCAATCGATTCGCGATCACCTCGGCGAGCGCAGCATCGGCAGCGATCCGCCGCCGCGCTCGCCGCTTTGGAGTCGCGCCGCCTACGATCGCTACCTAGAGTGGGCTCTGGAGGCAGGGACGACCCCAAACGGCGTCTTCGGCGCCAAGTTGATGTGGGGCTATCTCGGCGACTTCGTCAGCCTGCTGCGAAACATCCCCGCCAATCGCGACCTTCCCCTCGCCAACCTGCTGCCGGAGGTATTCCCCGAGCTCACGTTCGTGCGGGTGGTGCGCGCCAACAAGCTGCGCCAGGCGGTGTCCCTGTGGAAGGCGGTGCAGACCGCCACCTGGCGCGAGGATCAGGCAAATGCCAAGGCCGCATCGGTCGAGGAGGACGGCTCGCCGCCATACAAGAGCTTCATCGAGGAGCACCGCCCACAGCTGCGCTTTCACTACCGAGCGATCGCGCACCTCCTCGAGCAGATCCTCCTCGAGGAGGCCTGCTGGGATGCCTTCTTCGAGCACTCTGGGATCAACCCGGTCTTGATCCTCTATGAGAACTTTGAGGCCGACTATGAGACCAGCACCCTGCGTTTGCTCGAGCGCCTCGAGCTCTCCCCCCGCCCGAGTTCAGCTTCGAGCCGCGGATGAAGCGCCAGTCCGATCGCCTCAACGACGATTGGGTAAAGCGCTACAGCGAGCTGCGGCTGGGAACCGACTTCGACCTGGTGCCGGCGGTTCCTGAGTCCGCAAAACAGTAGGCCGGGCTAGCGCGGAGCCCAGGCGTCCGGGGATGCGGTCAGCTCGCCGACCACGGCGGGCAGCTTGCCCGAGACGAGTTCGGCCAAGGTGACGTGCTCCAAGACGGCCCGCAGATTGGCCCGAACCGCAATCCAAACCTCCTGCAGATGCTCAGCGTTGCCCCTGTATTCGATCGACTCCGGTGGCGAGGACTGCACATCGGCGATCGGGCCCTCGACCGCCCGCACGATGTCGGCGACGGTGACCTCCTCGGCGGGGCGCGCCAGCCAGTAGCCGCCCTTGGCGCCGCGCCGCGCCCTGACGATGCCCGCGTGCTTAAGCTCCAAGAGGATGTGCTCAAGAAACTGGAGCGGGATGTCTTGGGCCTCGGCCAGCCTCTCGCCCTTGATCGGACCCTCCTCGGCTGCAGCTAACTCAGCCGCCGCTCGAACTGCATAATCGGCCTTCGCGGAAACGCGCATGCGCGCAGTTAATCAGCCGACCGTTTCGCGAGTCAGATCGGCGCGACGCGCAGGGAATCGTTCGCGCTGCCCAGCGCTCGGAGCGCCGCCGTCTGGGTCGCCTTGGTTCAAGGCGCTCGGTGCGCGAGGATACCGCTATGCCGGCAAAAGCCACGGCGCTGACCGACGCCAGACCCTCCCCCACCACCGAGCCGCCGCCGATCGGCGCGGTCTCGATCCGTGAACTGGGCCACTCCTATGGAAACCTGCAGACGATCGAGCGAATCGACCTTTCAGTCAAGCCGCACGGGGTGCTGGGCGTGGTCGGACCCTCGGGCTGTGGTAAGTCGACGCTTCTGGAGCTGATCTGTGGGCTGCGCGAGCCCGACCACGGCGAGATTGGAGTCGACGGTGCCGCCGCCCCCTCCGCCCGCCTCGCCCGCTGTGCCTTCATGCCCCAGCGCGACCTGCTCCTGCCCTGGTTCTCTGCCATCGACAACGCCGCGCTCGCCCTGCGCAACCGCGGCCTGCGCCGTCGCGACGCGCGACGCCAGGCGGGGGCGCTGTTCGAGCGCTTCGGCCTCGATGGTTTCGAGCAAGCCCGCCCCAAAGAACTCTCCGGCGGGATGCGCCAGCGGGTCGCATTTCTGCGTACCCTGGTCGCCGGCAAGCCGGTGCTGGCGCTCGATGAGCCTTTTGCCTCGCTCGACGCGATCACCCGGGCCGAGATGCAGCGGTGGCTGGCCGGGGCGCTGGGGACCGATCCGCGCACCGTCGTGCTCGTCACCCACGACGTCGAGGAGGCGCTTTACCTCTCCGACCGTGTCGCCGTGCTCTCGGCTCGGCCGGCCCGGGTGATCGCCGAGCTGAGAGCGCCGGCACCGCGCCTGGGTGAGCGGGACGAGGCGGTCACCGATCCGGACTTCATCGCGGCGCGCGAGCGGGCAATGCACGCGCTGCGCGAGGGTGCGGGATGAAGCGCTGGCTCCTCCCCAGCGTCGTCCTCGCGACCCTGATCGGCGCCTGGCAGGTGGCGGCAACCAACGGCGCGATCGCCGCGACCTTGCACTTGGAATCATTTCTCGTTCCCTCCCCCTCAGAGATCGCGAGCTCGCTTTGGGTGAACCGTGCCCTGCTCGCTGAAAACGCCTGGGTGACCTTGAAGGAGGTCCTACTTGGCCTCGGGTGCGCGCTGATCGCCGGCCTCGCCTTTGCGATAGCGCTGCACCTCTCTGAGACCCTGCGCCGAGCCTTCTACCCGCTGCTCGTCGCCTCACAGACCGTCCCAACTCCAGTCCTCGCCCCGATCCTCGTCGTCTGGTTTGGCTACGGAATCGGTCCAAAGCTGGCGATCGTCGCCCTGATCTGCTTCTTTCCGATCACCGTCAACGCGCTCGACGGCCTGCGCTCCGTCGACCCCGAGGCGACCAAGTTGATGCGCACCCTCAACGCCTCTCGCTGGCAGACCTTCCGTCGCCTCGAAGCGCCAACGGCGCTGCCCTACGTCTTCAGCGGCGCCAAGATAGCCGCCGCAGTGGCCCTGATCGGGGCCGTCTTCGCCGAGTGGGCCGGGGCGTCCTCCGGCCTCGGCTACCTGCTCCGCGCCGATGGCTACCAGCTGGAAACGACCCGCGTGTTCGCCTCGGTCGTACTGCTGGCGGCGATGGCGATCGCCCTCTTCGGCCTAATTGCCCTCGCGGAGCGCCGTGTTGTCACTTGGCGATAGAAAGCAGGGGTGACGCTCCGCCGAAAATCACCACTGGCGCTCCTCATCGCCCTGGTCGCGCTAACGCCCGTCCTTTCGGCCTGCGGCGAGAAGAGCGAAAACGTCACCGGCAAGACCCAGCCCTTCAGCCTCACGCTGGACTTCTATCCAAACCCCGACCATGCCGGCATCTACATGGCGCAGAAACTCGGTTATTTCCGCGAAGCGGGCCTCGATGTCAGCATCAACCCGCCGTCTGACCCATCGGCTCCGATCAAAGCGGTCGCCGCAGGGCAGAGCGACCTCGCGATCTCCTATGAGCCAGAGGTGATGCTGGCCCGCGAGCAGGGCCTCGACGTGGTCGCGGTGGGCGCGCTCGTAAACCAACCCCTGACCTCGATGATCTGGCTGAAGGGTTCCGGAATCAAAGGAGTCGGCGACCTGCGCGGTAAGACGATCGCGACCGCGGGCATTCCCTACCAGGGCGCCTTCTTGAAGACGATCCTCGCCCGCGCCAACCTCTCGCCGGCAAACGTGAAGTCGGTCAACGTCGGCTTCGGATTGCTGCCGGCGCTGGTCGGTGGCAGCGCCCAGGCGATGCTCGGTGGCTACCGCAACGTCGAGGCGATTGACCTGCGCGAACGCGGCAAACACCCCGTCGTGATCCCCGTCAACCGGCTCGGGGTCCCTTCCTATGACGAGCTGGTGTTGGTCGCCCAGCGCAAGCACCTCGAAGAAGACCCCGAATCGATCCGACTTTTCATCGCCGCGCTCGCCAGGGGCACCGCGGCCGCGGTCAAGAACCCCGGAGAGGCGACCAAGGCCGTGCTGGAAGCAAATCAGAGCCTCGAACCGAAACTTACGGCGGCCGAGGTGAAGGCGACGCTGCCGCTGCTGGGGGCCAACCCCGCCGGACACCCCTACGGCTTCATGGACCCTGCGCAGTGGCAGAGGTTCATCGCTTGGATGCACGACAACGAACTGATCACATCGCTCCCGACGCCCTCCCAGGTATTGAGCAATTCCTACCTACCGGGAAAAATTCCCGAATAACGCGAGACCCCTTCGCTGAGCATTGCCGGGACGTCCTGCGCCGGTAGCGCCGCCGAGAAGAGGTGGCCCTGTGCGAAGTCACAGCCGAGTCGCATCAGCTCTGAGAGCTGCGCCTCATTCTCGACCCCCTCGGCGATCACATCGAGCGAGAGGGCGCGGGCCATACCGATGATCGCCTCGATGATCGCCGTGCGCTCCTGTTCGACCCCGAGCGCATCGACAAAGGAGCGATCGATCTTCAGCGCGTCGAAGGGGAAGCGGTTGAGGTAGGCCAGCGAGGAGTAGCCGGTGCCGAAATCGTCGAGGACAAGGCGCACGCCGATCTCGGTCAGGGCATCGAGGGTGCTCTTGGCCGTCGCGGACTCCTCGACCAAAACGCTCTCGGTGATCTCCAATCGGAGGTGCACCGGGTCAAGGCCGGTGCGGGCCAGAACCTCGGCCACGACCGAGGGCAGGTCGCGGTGGGCCACCTGGCGCGCGGAGAGGTTGACCGAGACGTCGAAGGGCCGCTCGTCGGGGCGTTGCTCGTGCCACTCGAGGACCTGGCGGCAGGCGCGCTCCTGAACCCAGCGCCCGATCGGCTCGATCAGGCCACTGTCCTCGGCGACGCTGACGAAATCCGCCGGTTCAAGCAAACCGCGGTCCGGATGGCGCCAGCGCAGGAGCGCCTCCAGGCCGGCGACCTCGCCACTCTTCAGCGAGATCACCGGCTGATAGTGAAGGACCATCTCGTCGCGCTCGAGCGCATGGCGCAGGTCGCGCTCGACCTCGAGCCGACGCAAAGCGCCGGCCCGCATCTCGGCGTCGAAGAGCTCACAACGGGCCCTCCCCCTCTCCTTGGCCCGGTACATCGCGGCGTCGGCGTCGCGGATCAGCAGATCGGCGTTGATCGGCTGGCGCTCGGACGGTCGCCCCACAGCGATCCCGATGCTCGCCGAGACGAAGTGCTCCACGCCCTCCATCGTGTAGGGCTTGGCGAAGGCCGCGGTGACGCGATCGGCGATCGCGATCGCCTCATCCTCATCGGCAAGGCGATCGATCAAGATCCCGAACTCATCACCGCCGAAACGGGCCACGAGATCACCGGGGCGAAGGTGAGAGCGCAGCCGGGGAGCCACCGCGCGCAGCAGGGCGTCGCCGGCATGGTGACCCATGCTGTCGTTGATCAGCTTGAAGTGGTCGAGGTCGAGGAAAAGGATCCCGACCGGGGATCCCGAGGCCGTCGCGCGCCGCAGCGACGCGCTCAGGGCCTCGATAAAGCTGAGGCGGTTTGGGAGCCCCGTCAGGGAGTCGTGAAGGACGCGGTGCCGGAGAGCCTGGTCGGCGACGTGGCGCTCGATCGCCTCCGCCAAAACGTTGGCGGCTGCCTGCAGAAAGTGAACGTCTTGGGGGCCAAACCGGCCGGGCTCACCTGAGTGGATATCGAGCACTCCGAAGGGATGATCCTTGCCGTCGATCATCACCGCGAGGCTGCTCACAAAGCCAAGGACGCGCAGGACCGGCGGCATCTCGAAGCGCTGCTCGGCCGACCAATCACCGACGATCACATGCAGGCCGGACTCAAGCGCGGCGCCGGCGTGGGAATCTCGCGCAGCCGAGACGCGACGGCCCGATCCGCTGACCTCGCCCTCGAGGCCGGCGCGAAGTCGGAGGCGACGACCATCGCGTCCGACCTCCCAAATGCAGGCGCCGTCGACCCCGTCAACGGCTTCGATCAGCGATACCGCCGCCCGCATCAGGGAATCAGGATCTCCGTCCTTCAGCGCCCGCTCACCAAGCTGGGCGACGACCGCCTGCTGCGCGGCGGCCCGCTGCAGCTCCTGCTCGGCGATCTTGCGCTCGGTGATGTCATAAAGAACCCCATGCCAGATCGGCACACCGTGCTCATCGGGCTCTAGAACCGCCTCGTCCAGGATCCAAACCACCTCACCATCGCGGGTGATCATCCGGTAATCGATCGGTGGCGGGTTGCGCTCTCCAAGCGTCTCCCTGGTCTCCTGGGAGAGCGCTCGGGCGCGATCCTCAGGGTGCACCAGCTTGGCCCAGAGTCCGGGGTCAGCCTTCCAGGCCTCGGGGCTGTAGCCGAGGATCTCCTCGACCTGGGGGCTGACGTAGCGCCAGCGTCCGTGCTCACCCAGCTCTGAGGCGTAAACAATTGCGGGCAGGCGCTCGATCAGATGGCGGTAGTCCTCGCCGCCGGAGCTGATCTGATCGAGAAATTCGGTGACCTGCTCCTCGGGCCAGTTCCTGTCACCGGTTGCCCGCTCCATAGGCGCGTTTATCGACAAATCGATGGGTCCCTTGACGGCATTTCCGTCCAAGCACGAAGCCGTGCAGCAGGACGGGGACTCAGGCGCTGAGGCGCAGCGGCGGGCCCTGCGCGACCCGGCGGTGAAGCCCGAGAAGGCTGAGCGCCCCGACCAGGCCGCGAAACGGCGCATACGGCGCGTAGAACTCCTCGACCTCCTCGACGCTGGCGCGCCGACCCAACCCGCCAAGCCGGCCAACCAGCTTGATGTAGCCGAGGTCTCCAGCCGGAAGCGAGTCGAGGTCTCCGCGGCCAAAAAGACCTAGGCACTGCACGGTCCAGGGGCCGATCTCAGGGACCGCGAGCAGGCGACGATCCGCCGCCTCGGCGGCGAGGTCGCAGCGACCGCTGGAGACCTCCCGGGCGACGGCTCGCAGGGCGATCGCACGCCGCAGCGACAGCCCCATTGACTCCAGCTCAGCGGGGGCGCGGCCAGCGATCGCCTCGGCGCCCGGAACGTCGCGCAGAGCCTCGCGGTCCCCACCCAGCCTCGCCCCCCAGCGACCGACGATACGCCGCTGGATCCGAGCTGCTCGCTCGGCCTCGATCAGCTGCTTGACGACGGCCCAGGCGAGCGCCTCCCAGGGCCAGGGTCGACGGCGGGCTCGAAAGTGGGGGTAGCGCCTGAGCAGCGGCCCGAGCAGCGGGTCGCGCCGAAAGCGCCGGTGAAACTCGCTGAGATCATCGTCGACTCCCAACGCAAAGCGCATTCTCTCGATCGCCCGCTCCAGATCTGCGGGGCGAGCAGCGAACCGCGGCGACCGAGCAAGCGCGGGGGGGGCGGCGATCGCGCCCGGGTCGACCGGGTCGGCGCGAATCGAAACGTGCCCGATCTGCGGCTGCCAAGCGCGGACCAAGACCGGACGCTCCTCGACGTGGAGCAGGCGCGCGGCGACGCCAGCGCGGACCACCATCACCCGGTCCTCGCCGCCCGATCGCGGCAGCCGGAAGGGAGAGCGGGGTCGAACCTCGACTTCAAGCGAAGTCGAGGCGCCCATCACCGTCCCAGTAGATGAACGTCAACCAGAAAGGAGCGGCTGGCCAGAACGTTGGCCGGTCGCTCCCGACGCCTGAACGGTCGCCGCGGCGACCGTTTGCGCGAGCCGACCGCCCGCACCGCGGCCACCGTCGCAACCCCAGCCAAGGCCCCGCCAGCGGCGGCAATCGCCGCGGCCCGGACCTCCCCTCGCAACACCAGGGGGGCTGGTTCCTGGTAGCGCAGCGGCAGCGCCCGCACCCCCTGCCCGGCCTCCGCCGGTGCGTCCTCCTCCGCCAACACCTCGCCCTCGAGCTCAAACTCACCCATCGCGATCCCCGCGCCGGGTGGCGCCCGAGCCCGCGAGGCTCACCATCTCGAATGCCACGATCACGGTATCGACTCTAGCGAGGCGCCCGCCAGGGTCGGGCGAGGGCGACAAGGAAGCTCGGAACTTGCGGCTTTACGGCGCTCAGAGAGCGCGCTCATAGATCCGGTAGCGCTTCACTTCCTTGCCGCCCATCCCCTCCATCGCCCGGTTCATCGGCCCGTTTGTCTCAAGGATCCAACCCATCTCCCCACCGACGATGCCACCGGGGATTGCGGCGGTCTCAAGGTGTTTGAGATAGAGGCCGGCGGCGACCCCGCTGTGACGGTAATCGTGCTTGACCCCGAGCGCAAAGACCCGGCACTGATCAACCTTGCGTTTGCCGAGCAAGAACCTCGCCCAGCCAAACGGGAGCAGGCGACCGTCCATCTTCGCCATCACCTGGTTGATGTCTGGAAGGGTGAGCGCAGCCCCCACCACCTCGCCGTCCTTTTCGGCCATGTAGGCCCAATCCTCATCGAGAACCTGCTTCAGGTTCTTGGCCTGAAATTTCACCTCCGCGTCGGTGATCGGGACGAATCCCCAGTTATCACCCCACGCCTCGTTGTAGACATCCATGAAGCGGCGCACCTCCGCAGCCATGTCGCGCTTTCGCATGTTGCGGATCACGATCCCCTCCTCCCCCAGAGCCTTCGTCGCCGCAGCGTGGATCGAGGCGTCAAAGCGCTCCCCCTCCTTCAGCTCGCCGAACTGAAGCTCCCACATCAACAGGTCCATCGCCTTGGCGAAGCCGCGCGCCTCGATCAGCTCGCGGTAGTAGGGCGGATGCCATGGCTCGAGGATCATCGGACGCCGCTCAAAGCCCTCAATCAGAATCCCGACCTCGTCATTGGTGGTGAAGTCCATCGGGCCAAGGATCCGGCCCCGACCCTTAGCAGCCGCCCACTCCTCCGCCGCCGCAAACAGCGCTTTCGCCACCTCGGTGTCATTCGCCGCCTCAAAGAAGCCGAACATTGCGTCGCCGCCGCCCTGAAACTGATCCCAGCGCCGGTCAATCTGGACGCTGATCCGGCCGACTGCCTCACCGTCTCGCTCGGCGATGAAGTACTCCGCCTCGGCGTGTTCGAAGTAGGGGTTCTTGTCTTGATTGAGAAACTCCATCCGCTCAAAGATCAGCGGCGCCACCCACAGCGGATGGTCGCGGTGAACGCCAAACGGGACCTTGACGAAACGCTTCAGCTCGCGCCGGGTACGAACCGCTCGGATCGTCACGCTTGCCATCGCGGCGCAACCTACACTCTGATCGATGAACGAGACGGCGAAGTCCCCGATCGATGTCTTTGAGAAGGCACGAAATCACGATCGCCTGGACCAACTCGAAGCAGCCAAAGAGGGAGACCTCCTGCCCTACTTTCGACTGCTCACCTCCGAAGCGGGCCCGCTGGTCTCGATGGAGGGCCGCGAGACGATCATGCTCGGCTCCAATAACTACCTCGGTCTGACCGGCGATCAGCGGGTCAAGCAGGCGGCCCGCGACGCTCTGGAGACCTACGGAACCGGGCTCACCGGATCGCGGCTTCTCAACGGGACAACGCCGCTGCACGTCGAGCTCGAGCGGGAGTTGGCGGAGTGGATGGGGGCCGAGGAGGCGATCGTCTACACCACCGGCTACCAGTCGAACCTGGGCTGCATCGGCACCATTCTTGGGCCGGGAGACACGGTGATCTGCGATTCCGGCGACCATGCCTCAATCCTCGACGGCTGCCGGCTTTCGGGTGCCAAGCTGCGCCCCTTCCGCCACAATCGAATGGACAAGCTGGAGAGGATGCTCGAGCGCTCCGGACAAGATGGCGGCGGGGTGCTGGTGGTCGTCGACGGCGTCTTCTCGATGGAGGGAGACATCTGCAACCTGCCCCGCATCGTCGAACTCTGCCGAGCTCACGGCGCCCGACTGATGGTCGATGAGGCCCACGGTGCCGGGGTGCTCGGAGCGCGGGGAGCGGGCGCCTGCGAGCTCTTCGGAGTTGAGGACGAAGTCGACCTGCGGATGGGGACGTTTTCCAAGAGCCTCGCCTCCTGCGGCGGCTTTGTGGTCGGACCGAGCGAGGTGATCGAGTACCTGCGGATCGCCTCGCGCTCCTTCATCTTCAGCGCCTCGGCGGTGCCCGCCGCCGTCGGCGCCGCGCTGGGAGCGCTGCGGGTGATCCGCAGCGATGGCCCCCGCCTGTTTGAGACCCTGCTCGCAAACGCCGAGTACATGCGCGAGGGACTAAGGCACCTGGGGCTGCGAGTGATCGAGCCCGGAACGCTTCCCGACGGCAGCGTCGCGACCACCCCGGTGGTTCCGGTATTGGTCGGCGACGATTGGCAGGCGGTGCTGCTCTGGAAGGCGCTCTTTGACGCCGGCGTCTACACCAACGTCGCGATCCATCCCGCCGTGGGACCCGGCGGCGCCCTGCTGCGCACCAGCCTGATGGCAACCCACCAGCGCGAGCACCTTGACGGCGCCCTGGGAACGATCGCCCGAGTGATCGAGGATTTCCCGCAGCTTCCGCGGGCCTAGCCCCCGGTTAACCAGCTTTAAACATCCCCCGTCGTGGGTAGTTTCAGCCTTGTCCAGATCCGAACAAGTCGCGCCGGCCCGGAAAAAGATGCTCTTAGCGGGTGGGCCGCACAAAGTTTGTCGAACCCGGGTTGACGCTCACCGGCCTGAGCACATACCTTGCGGCCTCGCCGTTCGCGCCCTGGGCGGGTCCGAAGGCGAAGAACTCGATCCCGCCGGGTCCCCGGCTGAAGCGGTGGCCGCGGCGGAAGAGAGAAACCCAGTTAACCGATCCCCGAAGGGAGGAGTCCCCGTGGACGCAGCTTCGATCGCCCCTGCACCGACGACCGCTTCCGCCGCACAGGCACCCCAACACATTCAGGCCCTCGAACGGGCCAATCTCGTCCGACTGGCGCGGGCGGAGTTGAAGCGCTCGATCGCCCGCGGCGAGGTCGATGCCTTTGAGGTGGTCAGGGACTGTCCGTGGGAGACCGAGAGCATGACGATCGCCGAGCTGCTGACCAGCCAGCGCCGCTGGGGGCGGACCCGGGCCCGCAAGTTCCTCCTCCCCCTCGCCCTGAACGAGAACAAGCGACTCGGCACCCTCACCTCCCGACAGCGGCTCCTGCTCGCAACCGAGCTGCAGGCAAAGGGTGCCGGCGAGCCCGTGGCGCTCCTGGTCTAGCTGCGCAGGCCGCCGGCCCTAAAGCTGAGACCGCCCGAGGCCCGCTGGAAGACCCGTCGCAGCGCCAGGAAGGCAATCACGAAGGAAAGCACGCCAACGCCCAGGCAGATCGCCAAAATCAGCCCCGTCAGATAGAAGAGGCCGCCGACGATCAGCACGAAGACGGTCCCGGCCAGCAGGGTCGTGTGGGAGCGGTAGCCGGCAAAATGCTCGCGGACCGAGACCTCTAGCCCACCCAAGCCGCCGAGCACCACGCCGACCCCGATCGCGGTCGGAATCTGACCGATCAGGCCGATCACGAGCACGACGATCCCGGCGAGGACGGTCAGCTCTGCGAGGGGAAACGAGCCCCAGGGGGCCGGGGGGCGCTGATCGATCCCGGCCTTTTTAGCCATCGGTGTCGGCGATCGCCGGGTTACGGATTGGGTTTGCTGACATCGCCGCGCAGTCTAGAGTCGATAACTCCGCCCCGGGGGATGCGGAGCTAAGCGCGACAAGGCGGCGCCGAAGTCCAGCACCGACTCGCTCCAACCGCCGCTCACGGCCAGAGCGCGAAGTCGCCGATCGCGCCTCCCCGATTGCTTTAGGCAGATCGGGCTGAAGGTCTGAGCGAGGACTGTGGGTGGCGGCCGCAAGCCGCGCGCATAACGGACAGCCTGAGGAAACCTTGACCCGCCACCAGCCCATCAGCATGCCGAGCGGGCCCAAGCGCGGCCGCGAATGCCAAGCGCCACAGCCGGGCTCTCCGACGTCGTGGCGAGAAATACGCACCCACTTGAACTCGGCCGGATCGACGAGCATCGCACGCAAAAGCTCGCGGTTACGGGTCTCGAGCTGGGAGCGCTGATCGAGCCTCAGCCGCGCCTCTCCGATCCGAGTCGCGAGTTCATCACGCACCCGCTCCAGCTCGCCCAGGCCGAGCACCCGCGGCTCGCCCGAGACCCCGCCCAGCTCGGCGCCAATCTGCACCCTGCCAAAGGCGTCAGCAAAAAGGCCCGCCAACTCCCGCTCGAGCCGGCCAATCTGGCGCCGCAGCTCGGCGCGCGCCAGGCGCTCATCGGTTCCGCTTCGAACCCCAGCCAGAGTGTCTCTTTCGAGCAGGCGCGGCATAAGAACCGCCTCGGAGTCTAGATCACGGCGCAGCGAACACAACAAAGGGGGCGTTAAGCAACCTCAAGCGCCGCCGCCGCCATCCAAAGTGCCTCATCGACTGCAATCTGAGGCACGCCGTTTACCTGTACGGCGACCAGCGCCACCCGCCGGGTGCCCTGATCCACGCCCCGACCGTCGGCACTCGCCCCAAACAGAAGTCCAACTGGGGCCAGCTCATCGGCGATCGCCAGGGTCCCCTGAGGCAACTCACCGGGCCGCCCCGCGAGCGACTCGCCGGGAGCGGAGTCGCGAACACAGAGCTCCCCCTGGATCTGATCTGCGTCAAAGGCCCGCATCGCGACCCCCGTCTCCACCGTCGCTATCGTGATCGCATCGGCCGGCAGCCCGCGGCTTTTGAAGGCGCCGTCATGGAGGCGATCGAGGGCCAGTTGCTCAACCGGGGTGCGAATTCGGTCGGGGTCAAGGCCGATCTGGCGAAAGAAGACACGGTAGGCCCAGGGGATCGGTCGCTCCCGCATGTGGATTGCGTGCGCGCCGAAAAAGCGGTCAGAGAGGCCCCGCAGGCGCTGGCGAATCGGCTCCGGACTCTTGGCCGGCCGACAGTCGGCCTCGATCCAGGCGATCCCCAGCCCCGGAAACTCGGCGGCGAGATGGGGTGCAACCCAGCCCTGCTGGGGGGAGGGTTCCCAGCCCAGGCGAGATCCGGCCGGCCGCGCTCCCACCTCAACCGGCTTCCGCGAGTCGGGTTGCCCGCAACAGCTGCCGGACCCGGGCGCCAATCGCGGCGCTGCTCAGCACTCCGATGCTGGCTGCCTGCAGGGTCCCGCCGGGATAGACATAGGCAAAGGTCGGGCAACCCCCAACCCGGTAAAGGGCGCCGACCGCCCCGTCGCGGTCATAGCCAACCGGCATCTGCCACCGATGCTGGCGGATCAGTTCGCGGACCGCGCCCCGTTCATCGCCGATATCCAGCGAGAGGAAGCTCACCCGTCCACGGTATCGCTGATAGGCGCTTTGCACCGCATCTTGCTGATCGACGCAATCTTCACCTTTGGTGAACCAGAACGAGATCACTAGCGGTCGTGAAAAGAGATCACAGACACGGATCGCGCCCTGGACTCGAATCCGACAGGCGGGAGTCTGTCGGGCGCTGGCCGGACACGGAATCTGAGAGCTTTGGCAATCCGTCTGGGCGATATTTGAGTCCCCTTCCAGGGTGCCGGCGGCGGCCGGAACCGCGAACTCCGGCAGCGGCCAGCGACTCGGCAATTTTTCGAGGCCAAGGGTGCCCGCTTCGTTGCTATCGATCGTGTGGAGGAAGGCGACCACGAGGAGGGCTAAAAAGATCAGCCCAACGGCGATCGAGTAGCGGTCCCTCATCGTTCCTCATTCCAGGCAATCGCGGCCGGCAAGACGACCATAACCCCGACCAGGGCAACGGAGAGATCGATCAGCGTGACGATGCCAAAATCGCGCAGCATTGCGATTTCGCTGGCGATCAACACCGCAAAGCCGGCGATCGCGGTGACCGCTGAGGCGAACACCGCCGCCCCAGTACTTAGGTAGGTTCGGCGCAATGCGGCGGCCACCGTCGGGGCGCTGCGCCGCTCCTCGAAAAAGCGCGCGGTGAGGATCACGCTGAACTCGGTAGCGATCGCGATCGTCAGCGCACCAAGCGCGGCCGACATTGGGTTGAGCGCAATACCGCTGAGCCACACGACGAGCGCCGACCAGCCGGTTGCCAAGGCGATTGGGACCAGCGGCACGAGCACGCGGACGAGCGACCTGTAGGCAAAAAGCAAGACCAACGCCACCCCGATCAAGCCGGCCAGGGTCAGCCAGTAGCGGCTGGCCGATAGTTCAGATGCGGCCTGCGCGGCGATCACCGGCAGCCCGGCGAGCTCGACCCTCACCCCTCGCGGCGGTCCCCCCGATGCCCGGCGGTTCCGATCTCGCTGCGCACCCGTTCGATCAAGGACTGCTGATCTTCAAGCGATTGTGCGCGGATGCCAAAGCTGAGGAGCGCGGTGTGACCGAGCCGCCCGGTTTTCGGATCGATCGGAGCGACCTGCTCGAGGTCATACGGTGTCAGCGCCGCGAGAGTTTCGCGGATCCCTCCGGCGCTGAGCCGAGCGCCGCCGCCGGTGAGGAAATCGGAGAGCGCCGGCCCCGGACAAACCTCGGCGGCGCGGCAGCTCGGATTGGCGCCGGTAAAGCCGTTCGAGCGCAGCACCCTTTGCTTGAATCCCGCCATCCATCGGATCGTCGCCGGTGTCGCCAGGTCCTTGGCCCGCACGCTGACCTCGAGCTCCCCCGAGACGCCGGTCGCATCCTGAAGTTCGTTCAGTTCCCGCACCGCGGCGAGACTCTGGGGCGCCAGCGAGCGGATATCAGAGACGGTGCCTATCTGGGTGCCGAGCACCCAGCCGCCCAGCGCCAGGACCGAGCCGATCACAAGGACGCGGCGCGAGTGGGCGATTGAGATCGCCAGGAGGCCGCGACTCAACTCGCCGATTCGAGCCCCGAGCCGCTCGCCGAGCCGCCCGAGCAGACCACCCCCGAGACCGCGAGGCTCGCCGCTCAGGCTGAGCGCCGCGAAGCCCGCGGTCAGGGCAAGCCCAAAGGCAATTCCAATCCCGACCAGCAGGAGCACCCCAAAGTCGCGAACCATCGGGGTCGGGGAGAGCTGCAAGGCTAAGAAGCCCGCCGCCGTCGCAAGGCAGGCGGTGGCGATCGTCGGGGCGCCCCGGGCGGCGGCACTCCGCACCGCTTCAGCCCCCCTGGCACCGGCCCTAACAGCCTCCTCATAGCGGGCCTGGAGCTGGATCGCGTAGTCGACAGAAAGCCCGATCAGAATCGGCAACACGGCGATCGATGCCATCGTCAGCGAGCCGCCGAAGAGGCCGAGGAGACCAAAGGTGAGCGCCGCCGCCCCGAGTGCGATCGCAAGCGGTAGGAGTCGAAGCCGTGAGCGAAAGACGATCAGAAGGGCGAGACCCATGACCACCACGGCGACGCCGAAAAGGACGAGCAAGGCGGCCTTCAACGCACCGGCCAGGCCGTCGATTACCACCGGGACGCCGGAGATCACATAGCTGCCTCCATGCAGAGCGAAGCAGGGCGCCGGCCGGCCCGCGAAGGCGCAGACGTGCCGCCGCGTGGTGTCATTCACGGCCGCGCGGATCAACCCAAGGGCGCGCTGGCGTTCGGATTCGCTCAGTTGCGGGCGCAGGCGCAGGACGATCTGGGCCGCGTGTCCGTTGGGAAAGAGGTAGGCGAGCCGCGCCTTGGGGGTGTCGGGCCCGCGGTTTCGATCAAAGACAACGGCCGCCAAAAAATCCGAATTGGAGAGGCTGGGAAGGCTCGTGATCCCGTAGCGAGCCGCTACCGAGAGCAGGTACGCCCGCAGCTGGTCTGGCCGCAGGCGCGCCGCCAGCTTGCTCAGCTGACCGTCGATCTGGATCACCGCCTCGTTGAGAAAGGTCGCGGGACCGCTGAGGAACTGGACCGGATGAAGCCGGGCGAGTTCAGCGCAGGGTCCGGGGATCGGCCGCGCCCCCCTCGGGACCCTCGCCGAGAGGCAGCCCTCCAGGCGCAGAAGCCGTCCGAGGTTCGCCGTCAACACCAGGCGCTGCAGATCTCCCCTCGCCAGCACCACCACCGGTTCTTCTCCAAACACCTGCCGCACGTGTTGGGTCGCGCGGTAGCTGGACGTGTTTGAATCAACCAGGGTCGCGGTCCCGGCATCGGTGGACAGCCGCGTCGCCGAAAAGGCGGCCAACAGCGCGATCAGGACCGAGGCCACAAGGACAACGCGCGCCCGGCGCGCCGCCCAACCCGCGATTGCGCTCAATCCATCGAAAGCGGACCGCTGACGTCCGCTTTGAGGAACTGCGCGACGAACTCGTTTTCGGAGTCAAAGAGCTCTTCTTTTGGACCCGACTCAACGATCTTGCCGCTCCAGAGCACGGCGAGGAAATCAGCGATCCGCCGCGCCGTGTTGAGGTCGTGGCTGATCGTCAGATAACAGCCGCCGTTCTCGGCATGAACCTCGCGGATCAGCTCGCAAAGCAGGGCAGTGCGCACGGGGTCAAGGCCCGAATCGGGCTCATCGAACATCACGATCGCCGGTTCCAAGACCAACGCCCTGGCGAAACCTGCCCGCTTTCGCATCCCGCCCGAAAGCTCGTTCGGCATCTTGTAAATCGCCTCCATCAGGCCCACCTCTTTGAGCCGCCGATTGACAATCTCCCCGATCTCCTCCTCGCCTTTGTCGGTGTGCTGGCGCAGGGGGAAGGCCGTGTTGTCGTAGATGTTCATCGAACCAAAGAGCGCCCCGTCTTGGAACAGCAGCCCGAACTTTTTTCGCACCTCAAAGAGCTCGTCATCGGTCATGTTGGGTATCGATTCACCGTGCACGAGGACGTCCCCTGAGTCTGGGTAAAGCAACCCGACGATGTGCTTAATCAGCACGCTCTTGCCGGTCCCCGACGGACCCAGGACCATCGAAATCTGATCCTCGGGCAGGCCAAGGTTGAGGCCATTGAGGATGCGGGCCCGGCCGAACTGCTTGACCAGGTCGATGATCTCGATTGCATCCTCGCCGCCGTGGTCGCGCTTTCGGCCGGTGTGGAAGCGGTAGGGATTGGCCTCGCTCGGGTCGACGCCGGGAATGATGAAGTCCCGACCCATCTGGGCGCCGTCCTCGCTCACATAGGGCCCGCTCGGCACGGCAGCAACCTCGGGTGCAGGCTCGGCGGGCTGGCCATACTCAGCCTCCCCCATCGGTCCATCCTCAATCGACAACGTCAACCTCCTATCGGCGCCCTCGGGTTGGCGCCCCAAAAGACCAGGGTCCCCAACATCCCGATGATGTGAACCAAAATAATGTTGAGGACCATCGACTTCGCCGTTGCGGTCCCAACCCCGACCGGTCCGCCTGAGGCCGTGTAGCCGTAATAGCAGCCGACCATCACGATCACGGTTGCCATCACCATCCCCTTGATCAGACTGAAGATCAGATCGGGAGGGTTTTGGAACTGCCAGAAGATCAGTTCATAACCGCCGGCCGAGACGTCGCCGATCTGCTTGACGACGGCGATGTAGGAGGCCAGATACATAACGCCGATTCCGACCAGGTACATGAACGGAAAGGCGATCCAGGCAGCGAGAAGTCGGGTTGCGCAGAGAAAGGTGACCGGCGGCACGCCCATCACCTCAAGCGCATCGATCTCATCGGAGATCCGCATTGCCCCCAGCTCGGCGACGATCCCGGTGCCGACCTTGGCCGCCAGCATGTAGCCGAAGGCGTAGGGCAAGATCTCGCGCAGATCGCACCAGGCCGAGAAGACGCCGGCGTAGGCGGGAGCACCCTGAGCGCGCAGCAGATAGGCACCCTCGATCCCACACTGCAAGCCGAGGACGAAGACTAGGCCCCAGATCACAATCGCCGAACCGAGAATCAGGATCCCCGCCTGGCGCAGGCTCTCACCGAAAAAGCGAAGCACGCGGCCGGAGTAGACGAGGCCGGCGACCCGAGCGCCAAAGCTGGCGATCTCGCCGAAGGAGTCAAGCCAACCGCGGGGGACCGCCAGCCAGGCGTTCATCGGACCGTCTGCAATTCGGGGTTGGTGGCGAGCAGCGTCTGGGTGAAGGCATAGTTGAAGGCAAACACACCGAGGAAGGAGATCACCACCGCCTCGTTAACGGCGCGCCCGACTCCCGCCGCACCGCCCGAGGCGGTCATTCCTTTATAGGAACAAACGATGGCGATGATCGCGCCGAACAGCGTGCACTTGAGCACCGAGCCCCAAAGGTCGGTGACCGAGGCGTTGGAGAAGAGGGTCGCAAAGAAGCCGCCAAGCGGCTGGTGGTAGAGGAGCTCGGTGAGGATTCCGCCGCTTAACCCGAAGACCAGGGCGAAGATGTCGAGCAGGCCGGTGATCAGCATCAAGGCCAAAAACCGCGGCACGACGAGGTTCTTGATCGGATCGACGCCGAGGACCTGCAGCGCGTCGAGCTCCTCGCGGATCTTGCGGGCGCCGAGGTCGGCGGTGATCGCCGTGCCGGCGACCCCGGCGACGACGACGGCGGTCACGAACGGACCAATTTCTCGAATCGCGGCCAGGACGAAGAAGCCGCCGAGCCGATCGAGCGCGCCGAGCAGGGAGAGGAAGTTCGCTGCCTGCAGACCCGGCGCGCCAAAGCAGATCGCCACGGTGGAGATCAGCAGCGGAAACCAGCACAGCTGCAGCGCGAAGAGAAACTGACCGATGAACTCCTCGCCATAGGGATAGGGCGGGCGCACCGCGGAGCCGATCGTTCGCGCGGTGAGGATCACCATCTCCCCCACCTGCTCGAACAGCGACTTTGCGGGCAGAAATGCCCTGTCTACCGCGGATCTGACCATCTGCTCCTCCGATGAGCGGCCTCGCACGCGCGCGTTGCCCTGCTCCGAGATTCAGTCTATGTGATCGCCGGGCGCCAACCGTTACATGAGTGTTGAGATCCGGCTAACCCGATCGGCTGTCCGAGAAGGCGCCCGAGGGTGGCCAGGGCCCATGGTATGTTGCGCCCGCTTTGCGGGGGACCGGATCAAATTCCCGGCGCACCTGCCTTCGAGCCACCGCGATCGGGGTTGCCGTGCTGGCCGTGGCGGCGCTGCTCAGCGCCTGCGGCGGGGGCTCCTCCTCCGACGCCAATCAGGCCGGGGGTACCTACAAGGTCGCGGTTCTCGCTGCCAAGTTTCCAACCGCACAGAGGCTGGGCGAGACCTCTCAGCTGCGCCTCGAGGTCAGCAACAGCGGATCCAAGCCGATCCCGGCGCTGACCGTCACCGTCTCAATTGGCGGCCATGAAGGCCACGACTCCTCGCTTCCCTTCGGCGTCCGCAACCCCCAGCCCGGCCTCGCTCAGCCCGACCGCCCGGTCTGGGTGCTGGCGATGGGCTACCCCAAACTGAGCGGAAGCGAAGGTGCCGGAGGAGCCCAGACCGCCAATCTGAAGACCTTTGACTTCGGGCCGTTGAGGCCGCATTCCAGCGCCGAAACGGTATGGAAGCTGAGCGCGGTGAAGGCGGGTTCCTACACGCTCTTGTACTCGATCGGCGCCGGTTTGGGAACCGCCAAGACCGAGACCGCCTCCGGGGTTGCCCCGGGCGGCTCATTCGCGGTTCGAATCTCCAGCATCCCTCCCAACACCACGGTCACCGATAGCGGCGAAGTCGTCGAAGTCGGCAAGCAAAAGCGTCCCAGCCGCTAGTTTTCCACGCCGATGCCGCGCCGCGTTCCCGACAAGCGCCGCGACCAACGAGCGCACCGGCGCAAGGGTCGCCCATTCGCGCTATTACCCAGCGGGCGGTTACAGTTGGCTGAGCAGCCAAACGCCCGAGGAAGGGAGCAGCCTGTGGAGAGCGCCAGCGCAGCAACGAGCACGGTGACCGACAACGGTGCGATCGGCACCGGCGGAGACCATTTCGAGGTTCATGACCCAACCGATGGCGGGCTGATCGCCACCGTGGAGGTCGACTCCGCCCAACGCGTCGCCGAGAAGGTGGCGCGCATCCGCGCCAACCAACCAGAGTGGGAGGCGCTGGGGATTGAGGGTCGCTACCACTGGTTGGGGCAGCTGCGTGATTGGCTCCTCGATAACACCGATCGGGTCCTGGACACGATGCAGCGCGAGACCGGCAAGGTCCGGGCCGATGCCGCAAACGAGCCCGCCTATCTCGCCGATCTGATCAATTTCTACGGCGCCAGGGCTTCCCAGTTCATCGGCGAGCAGAGCATCCGCCCGCACTCCCCCCTGCTCGCCGCGAAGAAATTGCGCATCCAGTACCGCCCCCACCCGGTGGTGGGGATAATCAGCCCCTGGAACTTCCCCCTGATCCTGGCGCTCGGCGACGCAATTCCGGCCCTGCAGGCGGGGGCCGCTGCAATCATCAAGCCCTCCGAGTTCACCCCCCTGGGCCTGGCCGAGGTGGTTGAGGCCTGGCGGCGCGAGATCGGTGGCCCCGACGTTCTCGAGTGCGTGCAGGGCAGCGCAGAGACCGGCGCCGCGCTGATCGATGAGGTCGACTTCATCCAGTTCACAGGCTCTGAGCGCACCGGGCGCAAGGTGATGGCACGAGCCGCGAACACCCTCACACCGGTCAGCCTCGAGCTGGGCGGCAAGGACCCAATGATCGTTCTCTCTGACGCCGACGTCGACCGCGCCGCCAACGCCGCGGCCTGGGGCGGAATGATGAATTCTGGACAGATCTGCATGTCGGTCGAGAGGATCTACGTCGAGGAGCCGGTCTATGAGGAGTTCATCGCCAAGCTGACCACGGAGGTGAGCAGGCTGCGCCAGGGCAAGGACGGCCGCGACTCGGTCATGGACGTCGGGGCGATGAGCTCGCCCAACCAAACCGCGATTGTCGAAAGCCACGTCGGAGAGGCGCTGGCCTCCGGTGCCAGAGCTCTGACCGGCGGTAAGCGGGTCGAGGGTCGGGGCGACTTCTTCGCCCCCACGGTGCTGGTCGACGTCGACCACTCGATGAAAGTGATGCGCGATGAGACCTTCGGGCCGGTCGTTGGTGTGATGAAGGTCCGCGACTCCGAGGAGGCGCTGCGATTGGCAAACGACAGTCGCTACGGCCTCGCCGCCTCGGTCTTTGGCGAGAAGTCTCGGGCCGAGCGACTGGCGCGGCGGGTCGAGTGCGGCTCGGTGAACGTCAACGACGTTTTGGTCAACTACCTCTCCTCCGACGTTCCCTTCGGCGGTTGGAAGCAATCGGGGATCGGCTCCCGGCATGGCGAGCCCGGGATCAAGAAGTACTGCCGCTCTGAGTCGCTCGTGATCACCCGCTTCGGAGGCAAGCGCGAACCCACCTGGTACCCGTACTCCAAGCTGCGCCGCGGCCTGATCGCTCGCATATCGCAGGCGTTCAATGCACGCGATCTGAAGCGGCGGCTCGGTATGCGCGCCTAGTTCGCTACCTTTTCACAACCATCAAGAGCGGTTGAGGGGCCCGGCCCACAGAAGCCGCAGCAGCCGGCCTCGATCTCCGGATCGCGGTGCGGTGCTACAGCCGGGGTCGATGGAGGTGACAGTCAACAAAATGCCAGATCGTGATTTCCTAGCCGCAAGCGGTGAACGGGTCGTCGTCTTCGACGGCGGCATGGGCGCAACCCTGGAGCAATTTGACCTGACCGAGGCCGATTACGGTGGCCTGCAAGGCAAATGCCACGAGGCACTCGTCCTCAATCGACCCGACGTCATCGAGGGCGTCCATCGCTCGATGCTTGAGGCCGGTGCGGAGGTGATCGAGACCGACAGCTTCCAGGGATCACGGCTGAAGCTCGAGGAGTGGGGACTCGGTGAGCAGACGCTTGAGATCAACACCAAGGCGGCCCAGATCGCCCGCCGTGCGGCCGGCGAGCACCGCTTTGTCGCCGGCTCGATCGGACCGACCGGTTTCCTGCCGGCATCCACCGATCCCACCCTGGGCCAGATCACCTTTGCTGAGCTCGTGGAGGTCTTCGCCGAGCAGGCGCGCGGTCTGGTCGAAGGCGGCGCCGACCTGATCATCATCGAGACCGCACAGGACATTCTCGAGGTCAAGGCGGCGATATTTGGCGCCCGCGAGGCCTTCACGGCAACCGCCCGCCGCCTACCCCTTCAGATCAGCGTCTCGCTGCTGCCGCAGGGAGGAAAGATGCTGCTCGGCACCGACATCGGGGCCGTGCTGACAACTCTGAGCGCGCTGGAGGTCGACGTGATCGGGCTCAACTGCTCGACCGGACCAGAGGACATGCGCGATGCAATCCGCTTTCTCGGCGAGAACAGTCCTCTCCCGGTGCACTGCATCCCCAACGCCGGCCTGCCCCTTCAGGGCCCGGATGGCGAGACGATCTTTCCCGAGAAACCGGAGCCGCTGGCGGCGACGCTCGGTGAATTCGTCGAGCGGTTCGGCGTCGGCATCGTCGGTGGATGCTGCGGGACCACCCCCGAGCACATCGCCGCAATCCGGGAGCGCGTCGGCAAGCTGGCGCCCGAAGCCCGGCCGACGAGGGGAGCAATCGAGGTCTCCTCGATGATGACCTCGACTCCGCTGGTGCAAGAGCCGCGCCCCACCCTGGTCGGAGAGCGCGTTAACTCGCAGGGCTCGCGGCGGGCCAAGGAGCTACTGCTGGCCGATGACTACGACGGCCTGGTCCAAGTCGCCGAGGACCAGGTGAACGGCGGCGCCCACCTGCTCGATATCTGCGTCGCGCTGACCGAGCGCCAGGACGAGGACGAGCAGATGGCCGCTGTCGTCAAGCGGGTGTCGCTAACTCAACCGGCTCCGATCCAGGTCGACTCGACCGAGCCGGAGGTGATCCGCGCCGCGCTCGAGCAGATCCCGGGGCGAGCGATCGTCAACTCGATAAATCTGGAGGCGGGTCGGGATAAGGCCGACCTGGTAATTCCGCTCGCCCGGGCCCACGGCGCTGCATTGATCGCGCTGACGATTGATGAGGTCGGGATGGCGAAGACCGCCGAGCGCAAGGTGCAAATCGCAAAACGGATCCGCGATCTCGCCTGCGGCGAGCATGGCCTTGACCCCGAGGCGCTGATTTTTGACGCGCTCACCTTCACCCTGACCACCGGCGAGCAGGAGTGGCGCCCCTCGGCCCTGGAGACGATTGAGGGGATCCGCCGGATCAAGGCCGAGCTGCCTGGGGTGAAGACCTCACTCGGTGTCTCCAACGTCTCATTCGGCGTCTCGCCAAGGCCACGCGCGGTGCTCAACTCGGTTTTCCTTCATCACTGCGTGCAGGCCGGCCTGGATCTGGCGATGGTCAATCCAAACCACATCACCCCCTACGGTGAGATCCCCGGTCAGGAGCGCGAACTTACCGATGACCTCGTCTTTGATCGTCGCAGCGATGCCCTCGAGCGCTTCATTGCGCACTTTGAGTCCGCGGGGGAGGAGGCCACCGAAGATGCCACCGATCCAACCGAGGGGATGGAGCCGGAGGAGGCGCTGCACTGGCAAATCCTGCGTCGCAAGAAGGATGGTGTCGAGAGCTGGATCGACCGCTCGGTGGAAAAGATCGGCGCCGTCGCAACCCTGAATGAGGTGCTGCTGCCAGCGATGAAGGAGGTCGGGGATAAATTCGGCGCCGGAGAGTTGATCCTTCCCTTCGTCCTGCAGTCGGCCGAAGTGATGAAGCGCGCGGTCGCGCAGCTGGAGAACTACCTGGATCGAATCGACGGCCACACCAAGGGCAAGGTGGTGATCGCGACGGTCTTCGGCGACGTCCACGACATCGGCAAGTCGCTGGTCAACACGATCCTCACAAACAACGGCTACACCGTAATCGACCTCGGCAAGCAGGTCCCGGTCGACGCGATCATCGAGGCAGCCGTCGAAAACGACGCCGACGCGATCGGCCTCTCCGCACTGCTTGTCTCCACCTCCAAGCAGATGCCGCTTTGCATCCAGGAGCTGCACCAGCGCGGTCTCGAGTTTCCTGTCCTGATCGGCGGAGCCGCGATCAATCGCGACTTCGGCCGCCGCAACCTCTATCCGAGGGGCAAAGAGACCGATGAGGTCTATCGGCCGGGAGTCTTTTACTGCAAGGACGCCTTCCAGGGACTGGACACGATGGATGCCTTGATCGATGAGAGCGCCCGCACGGTGCTGCTCGAGCGGGTTCGCTCCGAGGCAAAACAGCTCCGCGAAAAGGTGGTGCTGCCAGACACGGGGCCACCACTCAGCGATGACAGCGTGCGTTCGGCCGCTCGCACCGACGTCGCGATTCCAAGCCCCCCGTTTTGGGGGACGCGCGAGGTCGAGATCGATCTCGACCAGGTCTTCCCCCATCTCGATCGCCACGTGCTGTTCAAGCTGCACTGGGGCGGTCGCGGGGTAAAGGGCGACGCCTGGCGCGAGCTGGTGCAGGGCGGCGAGGAGGAGGGCTTTGCGCCACGGCTCGAGCGGATGTGGCGCGAACAGGATTACCTTCATCCGCGCGCTCGGTACGGCTACTTCCCCTGCAACGCCGATGGAAACGAGCTGGTGATCTTTGACCCCGAAGAACCCGATCGCGAACTGGAGCGGCTGAGCTTCCCCCGCCAGCCCCGACACGATCGCATCTGCCTTGCAGATTTCTACCGACCGCTGCAAAGTGGAGAACGCGACGTCGTCGCATTGCAGGGGGTGACGGTCGGAGCGCAGGTAAGCGAACTGATCGAGCGGCTTGAGGCCAAGGGTGAGTTCGCCGAGCAGCTCTACGTCCACGGTCTCGGGGTGCAAACGGCCGAGGGTCTGGCCGAGTGGCTGCATTCCCTGATTCGAGTCGAGCTTGGCATCGCGCCCGATCAGGGCCGCCGCTATTCCTGGGGCTACCCCGCCTGCCCCGACCAAGCAGAGCACGAGAAGGTGTGGCGCCTGCTTGAGCTTGAGCGGATCGGCATGACCCTTTCCGGCGGCTACGCGGTGATGCCGGAGCAATCAACCGTGGCGATCATCGCCCACCACCCACAGGCCGTCTATTTCGGTATGAAATCCGGCTTCATTCCGGAGGAAAGGTCACCCGATGAGCTGATCGCCGGCACCGACCGCGGTGGCGAGCTGCCGCCGGAGGTCGAACCGGCCGATGCGCTGAGCCGCTAGGCTCCGATTCGTTCGCCGCGCTCGCGCTTGGATGGGTGGGGCTGCAGGCGCACCGGGGCCGCGGAGAGGGCCTGCACGCGAAGATCGCTCCAGGTGAGTCCCTCTCGCACCAGGGCCGGAAGGCCAAGCGTGACCGCGGTGGCAATCTCCACGGCCTGCAGGATGACGCCGTAGGCCAGCGCATCGGCGGTGCCGACCCCAAAGCCGGTATGCAAGACGCTGATCACCGCCAGCTGAAAGACGCCGATATTGGACGGGGTCGCGGGTACGACGGCGGTGACGTTGACGGCAAAGAGCACCGCCGCGGCGGCGCCAATACCGGCCTGGCCGTTGAGGCCGAGTGCGTATAGCAGCGCCCAGCAGGCCGATAGTTGGATTGCCCAGGCGCTGAGCTGGGCGATCGAAGCGGCGATACCGCGGCGCGGCTGGCGAAAGATTGCGAGCCCGGCTCGCACCTGCAAGAGGGCGCCGTGCAGCGTCGCGCCGAGGCGAGCGAGGCGGCCGTTGCCGTTGCGACGCATCAGGCCCGGAGCGCAGAGAACCAGGACCAACAGCAAGAGCGGCACCAAGCTGAAGGCAAAGAGCGCCTGCGTGCTGGCGTGAAAGAGAGGCGTGGAGGAAACGATGATCACGCCGAGCAGAACCAGCGCGACCAGGTTCAGCACCGTCTGAGATACCACGGTGCCGAGCAGCACCGGGAAGGTGTCTCGCATCCGCCCGGTGCGGCGCGACAGCGACAGGGCGCGAGCCGGCTCACCCAGACGCGCAGGAAGGGTCGCCGACATCAAGACGCCGATCATCGTCGCCGCTGTCACATCCCGGCGCCGTACCTGGCGACCCGGGAGTGCCGCCCGTACGATCCAATACCAAGACGCGGCGCGGACGAAAAGCGAGAGGGCCATTAGCGCGCAGGCGAGCAAGACCAGGGTCAGGTTGGAGTGAACGATGCTTTCCAAGACGCTGTCGATGCCGATCTTCTCCGCCGCCAGCGCCGTCAGCCCGATTCCGAGCGCCCCTGCCACCCCCAGGCCGGCGCGCCGCGCCAGGCGGCGCCGCCTGCTGCCGCGCTGGATCGGAGCAGGGTCAAGGGAAGCGAGTCTTTCCGGCGGCCGGCGCGGGCCGCCGTCGGCGGGACGGAGCCCCGCCCAGTGGGCAACGCGGCGACCCGGGCCCTCGGGCTGGGGAACCTCAAGCGCCCGCTCATAGACCTCGCTGACCCGATCGGCCACCCTTGGCCAGGCGTAGCGCTGGGCGCTGCGCCGCGCCGCCTCTCCCATCGCCGCGAGTCGCTCGGGCTCGTGGTGCAGCAGCTGCAGCGACTCGGCGAGGCGTTGGGGATCGGCGGGGGGAATGAGGATCCCGTCGACACCGTCGGTAACGACGTCGCTGTAACCGGCGATCGCCGAGGCGAGCACGGGCGTTCCGGCCGCAAAAGCCTCGGTCAAGACCATGCCAAAGCTCTCGCCCGATAAGGAGGGCGCGCAAAGTAGATCGGCCTCATGCAGCGAGCGCCAAAGCGCCTCGCCCGAGACCCGTCCATCGACGTCGATGAAACGCATCAGATCCGGATCGGGGAGGCAGCGGACGATGTCCTCGCGCTCGGCCCCAATCACCGTGAGCCGGCAGGGCACGTGCTCGACCAAGGCGCCGAAGGCGGCGAGAAGCACTGGCAGGCCCTTGCGCTCCTCGGGACGGCCGACGAAAAGCACGCGAAGATCCTCGCTGCTGGGCTTCGGCGAGCGCGGAGCGGCCTCGAGATCGACACCGTTGGGCACGATCTCATAGTCCCCACCGAACCAGCGCCGCCCGGTCCAGGCAGCAGCCTCCGAAACAGCGATCCGAGCCGAGAGCCTGTTGAAGACTCGCCGCGCGCCAAATGCGGTGGCGATGTGGTTGGGGATCGCCTTGGTCGAGTAGGCATGAAAAGTGCCGACAACCGGCACCCGGGCACCGAGTGTGGCATTCCAACCGACCAGCGGAACCACCGGCTCGTGCACGTGGATCAGATCGAACTCGCCGCCGCGAAGCTCGCGCCGTGGTGCAATCACTCCCCCCGCCGGAAAGGCCGCGAGGTTGGAGATCGCGCCGTTGGAGGCGATCCCAACCGAGCGGCCCAGCGGAACAAAATAGTCCTTGACCTCACGAGGTTCCGCCGATGCACGATGGGTGAGGCGGCTGATGCGGCCCGGGGGGTCAAACGGAGCCAGGACCCGGACGTGATGACCACGCTCGAGGAACTCCTCAGCGAGGGCTTCCACGTGCCGGTTCACGCCGCCCTGATAGGACCAGGAATATGGCGAGACGAGAGCTATTCGCACCAGGAGTTAAGGGTAGTCGATCGAGCGGTGCCTTCCTGCCCGTGGACTTTCAGCCCAAACGTAGCCGGTGAAGACCAACAGGTAGGCGGCGCCAATCTCCAAAAAGAGTGCCCCGGAATCATTCGCGATAGTCCCCACAAGGCAAGCGACAAGCCCGCCGATCAGCCCCGCCCGCAGCGCGGGCAGTCTGCGCAGCCAGAACCCAAGCCGCTCCCGACGAACCAGGGCAAAGGCGACGAAGGCGGCGATCAGCGGCAAGAAGACGAAGACGATCGGGCGGATGAAGCTGCGCGCGGAGAGCTCAAGTCGCAGCTGGGCAAGATCGGCGAGCTGCTTGAGGCCGCCGGCGTCGAGCACCGAGCGGGTCAGGTGAGCGTTGGCCCCAGAGGCCAGGTCGACCAACGCCAACAAGGTGAGGGCCAGGAAGGGGGCCGCGATCACAAACAGCACGGCGCGGCGGCGGCGAGCGCCAATCACCGCCGCGGCGACCGCGGCGCCGGCCGGAAAGTCAATCGCCGCACCGACGTCAGCGCCAAATTTCCCGGCCGCGAAGACCGCCGCAAGCGGAAGGCCAAGCGCCAGAAATGTGATCGCGCAACCGCGCGGAGATAGGCGCGGAGCAAATCCCACCAGCCCCGCCCCGGTGCCGGCGATGATCAGGACCGCCAACAGAGCCTCAAGCTCATTGCCGATGCCATAGAACCTCACCCCGAGACCGGGATTTGGCCCCAGCAGCGAGAGGGTCGTGAGCCGTGAGCCGGCGACCATGTCAATCGCGTAGGCCAAGACGGTGATCGCGGAGGCGACCGCAAGCGCGCGAAAGTCGCGCAGCGCAGCGAGCGTCAGCGCCGCCGCCAAGGGGGCGGCGAAAATAACCAGCAACCGTTCGGCGGCCAGGCTTGATCCAAGCGCCGCTCCCGCCAGAAGTACGAGCGGCAAGTAGATGACGCAGAGCCCAAGCAGCTTGACGCCGGTGGGCGCGGCGCGACCGCGGCTGGCGATCACGACAGCCGCAAGCAAGAGGACCCAGACGAGCAAACTCAGACCGATCACCGCTCCACGGCGCTGGGGAATCACCCGCAGGCGTGCCCCCAGGGCGGCCACAGCCGCTGCGTCCTTGGCCTGCTCGCTGCGGATCGGCTGGCCCGAGACCTGGGCAGGCACGGCAACCCCGAAGCGCCTCAGGATCGTCGGTGCAAGATCGGTCGCCAGCACGTAGCCATTGATTCGCGTGCTGTCTGAGGTCAGGTTGCCGGCGAAGCCACGCCCGGCGATCCCGATCGCCAGGGCCGAGTCGCTTGCCGGCGGAGGTCGCTGGACCGCAATCAGCAGGTCGTCTCCGCGCAGCCCCGAGACCAGACCTCCCAGTTCAGCCAGCGTCGAGCTGCGAACTTCAAAGCTCTCGGCGCGCCGACCCCCTCCCCGCGAAGTCGAATCGCTGCTCGAGAGGGGACGCCCGCTTCGCCTTGGGCCCGACAACGCGGTGCACCGCCCCGGCTCGGACGAGCCGGGGCCACAGCGCTGGATCTGGCCCGCTTCGTCGGCCGACAATATTGCCGCCTCGCCCGAGCTTGGCGACGCAGCGACCTGAACTCCAGCTCGCTTCAGGGAGGAGGCGAGCAGCCCCGGCGAGATTTCGGCTGGCGCAGATTCTGCTCGAGCCAGCACCCCGCTCCAGCCGAGCACCCGATTGGTTGCCACCGTCAGCGGCGAAAGATCGGCGCCGTATAGCGAGTCGAAGACCCGATTTCCCTGGCCGATGTCCAAATAGGTCTGCGTGGCCGAGACACCGCCGAGCCCGGCGCTGAGCAGGCCGGGCGCAATCGCAGCGACGTTGCCCAGCTGCTCAACCGAGCTGCGGCTCGGGAGCAGCACCAAGACCACGCGCGTGGCCGAACTCCTCTGACCTACGAGATGATCGGGCTTGGCGCGGGCGGTGGCCTTCGGAGGAGCTTCGCTGACCTGATCGCGCCGGCTCGGCCCGGCGCTGCCCGGAGCAAGAGCAACCCCGATCCAAACTCCCGCCACCGAAAACGCAGAGATCGCCGCTATCGTGAGCCAGGTGGCCGAGCGGACTTTCGCCAAGTTTACGTTTTTCAAAATTGACCCAGCCTGGCGCCGCCGAGATTTCGAGCTGCGCGCCGCCGATAAGCGGGAGTTTCTCGCAGCCTGTGAGGACTTCGGGTGCGATCGCTCTGTGCGCGCCTACTCAACCATAGGCACGCGGGGGGATGTCGATCTGGTCGTACTCAGTCAGAGCCCGAACCTCGATGACCTGCACACCTTTCACGTCGTGCTCGCCCAAAGCGGCCTCGCCAAATGGGCCGAGATTCCACACTCTTACCTTTCAATGACCAAGCGCTCGCCCTATTCGGAGGAGCAGGCGCGCCCAGAAATCTGCGTCTCAGAGCGTAAGTACCTATTCCTCTATCCGATGGTCAAGCAACGCCGCTGGTACGGGCTGGCGGCGTCGGAGCGGGAGCGGATCATGAAAAGCCACATTGAAGTCGGCCGTCGCTACCCCGAGATCACGATAAACACCTCATACTCCTTCGGCCTCGACGATCAGGAGTTCGTAGTCGCATTCGAGGGCGATGACCCGGGAATGTTCCTCGACCTGGTCAACGAGCTGCGCCCCACAGAGTCAAGCCAGTACACAGAGCGCGAGACCCCGATCTTCACCTGCGTCGCGATGTCGATCAGCAGGGCCCTGGACGCTCTCGACGGAAGCCGGGCTGCGGTCCCCAGCGAGGCAACGGCAACGGGCTGAGTGCCACCGCCTGCGGGCTTGCGCACCCGCGGGATCCGATCAGTGGCGGGCGATCTCGGCGATGCGATGGACGGCAGCGATCGCCTGATCGCCGCCACTGCGTGGTTATTTCACTTTCGGGTGCGGTCCCTCTTGGTGGTGGATCGGCCAGAGTCGTCGTCTGCTCAAGCTCATCTTTCGCCGCGACGGCCCCGAGACCCGAGCTAAGATCACGGTCGCGTCGAACCCAACTCCTGCCCGAGGCGCGGCCGTGATTCTCAACCCGGTCTCACCGCCGCTCCCCACTGCTGCCAATCGCTGCTCGACGCCAACCGGGCTGGCGGCGATGCCCGGATCGAGTTGTGAGGTTGGTGCGATCGCTTTTGGCTGGGGCGCTTGGGCCGAGGTAGAGGTTGCGGCCTCGCGGCTGGAGTTGATCGCGAACCGGTGCGGGCGCGATAACCCACCGCATCGGTCCGAACTGCAGCGAGCTTTTGCTCAAATCCTGAGCGGCGCCCCGCGCCGCTTTCCCTATCCTTCCGCGTCCCATGAGCAAGATCGGAATAACAGCAAACCCGCTGCGGGTCGCGATCGTCGGCGCCGGACCTGCGGGCTTCTACGCCGCGGAGCACATCCTCAAAGACGGCGAGCTCCACGCCCAGGTCGACCTCTTTGACCGCCTCCCCACGCCGTTTGGCCTGGTCCGCGGGGGCGTCGCGCCCGATCACCCCAAGATCAAGTCGGTGATCCGGGTCTATGAGAAGACAGCGGCGCGCGACGGATTTCGCTTCTTCGGCAACGTCAAGGTAGGCGTCGACCTCGAGGTCGAGGACCTCGAACGGCTCTACCACGCAATCGTCTTCACGGTTGGCTGCGAGACCGACCGCCAGCTCGGCATCCCAGGAGAGGCCCTCCCGGGAAGCCACGCTGCCACTTCCTTCGTCGGCTGGTACAACGCCCACCCCGACTATGCCGCCGAGGCGTTTGACCTCTCCTGCGAGCGGGCGGTGGTGATCGGCAATGGCAACGTGGCCATGGACGTCGCCCGCATGCTGGCGCTGACCGACCACGAGCTGCGCCAAACCGACACTGCCGATCATTCGATCGAAGTCCTCGATGCGAGCAAGATCCGCGAGATCGTGGTGCTCGGTCGGCGCGGTCCGGCACAAGCCGCCTTTACCAATCCCGAGATCAAGGAGCTGGGAGAAATGGAGGACGCAGACGTCCTCATCGACCCGGCCGAGGTCGCCCTGGACTCGATCAGCCAAGCCTATCTTGACTCCGAGGCCGCCGACAAGACCACCCGCGTAAACGTCGAGACCCTGCGGGGGTTCTCGACTCGATCAGCGACCGGTAAGCGGAAGCGAATCGTGCTTCGATTTCTCGCCTCCCCGGTCGAAATCAGGGGCGAGTCCCGGGTCCAAAGCATCCTGATCGCTCGCAACCGCCTGGTGGAAGAAAATGGTGAGCTGCGCGCCAAAGACACGGGGCAACGCGAAGAGCTCGAGTGCGGCCTGGTGCTGCGCTCGGTCGGCTACAGCGGCGTTCCGATCGAGGGCGTTCCCTTTGATCAGAGCCGTGGCCTGATCCTCAACGAGGGCGGACGGGTGCTCGACTCCCACGACGGTGGTCACAAGGTGGGCCACTACACCGCTGGCTGGATCAAGCGCGGCCCCTCGGGAGTGATCGGCACGAACAAGAAAGACGCGCTGGAGACCGTCGGACACCTGCTCGCAGATGTCGACTCCCAGACCCTGCTCGATCCCGCCAACCCCGAGCCCACAGCGGTCGAGGATCTGCTCGCCGAGCGCGGAGTTCGCTACGTCAGCTTTGAGGATTGGGAGGCGATCGACCAGGCCGAGGTCGGTCGCGGCGAGCCACACGGCCGACCGCGAGTCAAGTTCGTCCGGGTTGAGGAGATGCTCGAGCACGCGAGCGCGCTCGGAGCCAAGCGTTGATGGCCGCGGATCTGGCGGAGCTGAGGGCGATGATCGAGTCGGCGCTGCCTGGGGCAGCGGTCGAGGTACTCGATGAGACGGGCGCCGGCGATCACCTGCGGGCAACCGTCTCGGCGACCCAGTTCAAGGGGCTCTCGAGGATTGACCAACACCGGCTGGTCAAGGCCGCGGTCAAGGAGCGCTTCGATGACGGCTCGATCCACGCCCTCTCGCTGAAGACCGAAGCCCGCGAGTAGCTACCCTGTGCCAATGGTCGATCCCGAGCTGAGGTCAAAGGTCCAGGAGCTGATCGCCGCCAACCCGGTCTTGCTCTTCATGAAAGGAACACCGCAAGAGCCACGCTGCGGCTTCTCGCTGCGGGTTGTGCAGGTGCTCGACGCATTGGACGTGGAGTACGGGGCGGTAGACGTCCTTCCGGCGCTGGCGGCGCTGCGCGAGGTGACCGCGGAGATCTCAGATTGGCAGACCTTTCCGCAGCTTTATGTAGGTGGCGAGCTGCTCGGCGGGGCCGACATCGTCGAGGAGATGTTTGAGTCCGGCGAGCTGGCCGAGGCACTCGGAGTAAAACAGCCCGAACTCGCCAGCGCTCCGACCGCGCCCCCGGCGCAATCAGCGCCGCTTCAAATCGACGGCGCCTAGACAGCCGCGGCCTCGGCCGCGTCCTCTTTGACCTGAAAGGATGAGCCGCACCCGCAGGCAGCAACCACGTTCGGGTTGTTGACCTGGAAGCCGGCGCCCTGCAGTCCTTCGACGTAGTCGACCTCGGAGCCGAAAACGAACTGCATGCTCACCTTGTCGACGACCACTGCGACACCGTCTACCTCAAACACGTTGTCGTCGTCTTTGGCTATGTCGAAGGCAAGCGCATACTGAAAGCCCGAGCAACCGCCGCCCCTAACCGCGACCCGCAGGGCCTGCCGGTCGGCCTCACTCTGAGCGCCGAGCAGCTCGGCGATTTTCTCAGCCGCCTTCTCGGTCAGGGTTATCGCCACCGCCGGTCTATCTTTCGACTCGCTCACCTGAGGAAGTGTAGCCACCCTCCCCGGCCTTCTTCCAAAGAACTCGAATCTCGGGCAAATCACCCCCAGCAGGGCCTATCGGTGCCCCCGCCCCGGACAAGGGATCAGCCCCAGGTCTGAGACACTTCTTGCTGCCTTGAGTTCTGCCTCCCCGACAGCCGTCGTCTGCGACACGACGGCCTACCTTCCCTCCGAGCTGGTTGCCGAGCGCGCGATCAAGACGATCAGCCTCTACGTCTCACTCGACGGTGACGATCGTCCGGAGTCTGAGATCTCTGACTACGCGGCGTTCTATGAGCAATTGCGGGCATGTGAGAGAGGCGCGACCACATCCCAACCATCGGTCGGAGACTTTGTCTCGATTTACCAGCCACTCCTGGAGAATGGCAAGGAAATCGTCTCGATCCACATCTCCTCAGGGATCAGCGGCACCTTCGAGGCTGCAAACCAGGCCCGTGAGCGGCTGATCGCCGAGGGCGTGGAGGGCGATCGAATCCGAGTCTTTGACTCGCACTCGGCTTGCGGAGGAATGGGCTTCTCGGTCCTTGCGGCCTCCGCCGCGGCCGCATCCGGCGCAGACGCAGACACGGTCCTCGCCCGAGCCGCGCAGGCCCGCGAGGAGTTGAAAATGTGGTTTGCGATCGACACCCTTGAGTACCTGCGGCGGGGTGGGCGAATCGGGGGCGCTAGGGCCTGGATCGGAAGCGTCTTGAAGATCAAGCCGATTCTCACGCTCGAGGATGAGATCACCCCGATTGAGCGGGTTCGAACCAGGGCCCGCTCGATCGAGCGACTGCGCGACTACGCGCGCCAGCGGCACGAGTCGGGCGCCGACGGGTGGATCATCCAACACATCCAAGACCCCGAGGCGGCAGCCTCTCTCGCCGATGATTGCCGCGAGATCTTCGGCTGCGAGCCTGCATTCATTTCCGAGATCGGACCGGTGATCGGCGCCCACGTCGGCCCCGGTCTGCTCGGAGTCGGCAGCGTCACTACTTCGGTCTTGGAATCAAGCTAGCGGCGGCGGCGCAGGGCGATCAGGCCGCCGATCGCAAATCCGAAAACCGCGGCACCTACCGCCAGCTCTCGCCGGTGCTCGCTGATCTGCCGACGCCAATCGGTGAGCTCGGTGACGCGCCCGCGCAGAGCTTCGACCGAGCGACCGAGGTCGCGCCGGTTGGCGTCGATATCGGCACGGATTTGGGCCGCCGAGCGACCGGGCACACCGACCGTGGAGGGCCGCGGCACTTCGGGAGCTGGAGTCATTTCGCCGCTTCCTCTGGCGCGGTGCCTCCGCCTGCGTTGGCCCCGCCCGCGGTTTCTCCACCGAGCATTTCCTTCGTCAATTTCACCTCTTCGATCGCCTGTTTGGGCATCGGTGGCGCACCAGCCGCAACGCTGCGATAGGCAAAGAAACCGGCGGCTGCGGCGATCAGCAAGAAGATTGCCGCCTCGATGAAGAAGCCCGGCCAGGTCTTTCCTTCAAACACCTCTTCGTTGAGCAGCCAGGCGACCCCCTCCATGACCAGGATCAGCGCCAAAAAGGCAAACGCCCCAGCCGCGGCGCCAACCGCCGAGCCGCGCAGGATCTTTGAGACTTTTTCGGTGACCTCCGCCTTGGCGAGCTCGATCTCCTCACGGATCAGCGAAGAGGTCTTTTCGGAGACATCAAAGACGAGCTCTGCGACCGAACGCTGGCTCGGGTCGGCGTCCTTGACGGGAGGAGGCGCGGGTGGCTGCTCCGCCGCCACGTCTACTCGGGGGGGTCCTCGTCGAAGACCCGGCGCCAAAGCAGGGCCGCGACCCTGGAGGCAGCGAGGCTGGCCAGAGCGCTGCTGGCCGCGAGCACCCCACTCCAAGCGAGACGTTTGACAATGTCGTTCTCCATGGCGCCGACCTTACCTATCGCGGCTCAAGACCGTCACAGATAGTCGCCACCACGAGGCCCTTGGCCTGATCAAAATCGGTATCGGCGGCCGGCACCACCTCGAAGATCCAGCCAGAGAGCAGTTGCTCGATCGCACCGTAGAAATACATTGAGACAAAGATTGGGTCGATATCGCGGCGAAAGACCCCGGCCTCCTGGCCCTCGGAGACGATTTTTGCAATCAGCTCATAGGCGCTGCGAATCTCGGGCAGGTGGGTGCGGCCAAAGGAGTTGGCAGCGCGGGTCACCTCGACGATGATCACCTTCATCAGCTCCGGGTCGTGACGATAGGAATCAACGATGAACGCGGCCACGGCCTCGAGCTTGGCGCGGGGGGTCTTGCCATTGAGATCGGTCTCTTCGATCGCGGCGAGCAAGAGCGACCAGCGCTCGCTGAAGAGCTCGTTCAGAACCTCGTCCTTGGAGCGAAAGTAGTGATAGACAAGTCCATAGGCGACCCCCGCCTCATCGGCAATGTCGGCGACCCGGGTCGAGTGGAAACCCTGCCGGGCGAAAACGCGAATCGCCGCGTCGAGAATCTGACGGCGTTTGTCAACTGGGGGAGCCTTGGCCATCAGCGCCTCGCCTCGACCAGCTGGGGCCACAAATACGCCCGCGGACGGCGATTGGCAAGCGAGGGCACAGACTCCCGGATTCGTCGCTGCTTTGCGAGGTCGAACTCGGCGACGACGAAGCCCACCTCGTCTTGGCATTCGGCGAGAACCGTGCCCCAGGGGTCGAGGATCGCGGAGTGCCCGTAGGAGCGAAAGTGTGGAGCAGCTGCGCCAACCTGATTGGGAGCAACGACGAAGGCCTGGTTCTCGATCGCCCTTGCCCGCAGCAGAACTTGCCAGTGATCGCGACCGCTGGCCAGCGTGAAGGCCGAGGGAACGAAGAGCAGCTGAGCCCCGCGCAGCGCCAGAATTCGAAACAGCTCAGGGAAGCGAAGGTCATAACAGATACTGAGACCGCCGATCAGCGGTCCGATCTCGGCGGTGATTATCTCGGTGCCGGGTTCCTCGTGGGCGGACTCGCGGTAGGAGACTCCGCCTAGATCGACGTCGAACATATGAATCTTGCGGTAGACGCCGAGGTCCTCCCCGTTGCCATCGATCATCACCGAGGTATTGAACGCCTTCTCCTCGCCGCGCTCAGCGATGCTGCCCGCCAACAGCCTGACGCCGAGCTCGCGCGCCCAACCGCGGGCGGCGCTGAGGCTCGGGCCATGCAGCGACTCCGCAGCGGCCAACAGCTCCTCGCCGCGGGCCAACAGATTCCACTTCTCCGGCAGCGCGATCAGCTCGGCTCCCCCAGCCGCGGCGGAGCGTACAAGACGCTCAGCGACCTCAAGATTGCGGGGCTTATCGTTTGTCGAATTGAGCTGTATTACCGCTGCGCGCAAGGCTTCCCCTTGGTCTGCCGGGCGATTTGGGACTGGTTGACTGACCAGTCAATCGACCCATTCAGTATAGGTGGGCACAAGGCGGGGCAGCCCCTCTGCACGCCTACCGATCCATCGCCCTCGCAATCGCCCAATCAGATATCGGGGTCGGAATGACGATTTTCAGGGCCGCCTGAAGCTTGGCATCGACGCCGACCAGGTAGCGGCTCCGGGGTCGTCGCGCATCCAGTGCCTCCTCGATCACCTCGGCGACCCGCTGCGGCGCGATCCCTCGCCTTGCGAGCCTCTTGACCACCCTGCGCAGACCGACGATCGCCTCACCGTAGAGTTCCTCCTGAGCGCCAACGCGCGCACCGATCTCCTCAGAGGCCCGCTCACCGCGGTCCCAGATCGGCGTTGCGATCGATCCCGGCTCCACAATCGATACCGCGATTTTCCAAGGGCGCAGCTCCTGGCGCAGGCTGTCGCCAACCGCCTCCACCCCGAACTTGGCAGCGTGGTAGGCGCCGGTCAGAGGAAAGGCGATCCGCCCACCGATCGAGCTGATGAAGACGATCCGGCCGCGAGCCTCGCGGATCTGGGCGAGTAGCGCCTGGGTCACCGCGACCTGCCCGATCAGGTTGACCTCAATCTGGCGACGAAACTCCTCGATCGGGATTGTCTCCAACGGCCCGGGAATGGCGACACCCGCATTGTTGACCAGCCCATCCAGACCACCGCGCCCAGCTGCGGCAATCTGCTTTACCGCAGCCGAGATCTGCTCCGGCTCGGTGACGTCGAGCATCACCGGCACGATCAGCTCCGAGCCAGCCGCGCTCAGCGCCTCGGCATCGGCCTCACTGCGTACCCCGGCAAAGACCCGCCATCCGCGCGAGTGAAGCCGCAGCGCGGTCGCACGGCCGATCCCGGTCGAGGCTCCGGTGACCAAAACCGATCGCACGGTCTGAGGCTACAACGAGCGAGGCGTCGAAACCCCGGGCCACCCACCGGCCGGGTCGGCAACCCCAGCGGCGTAACCTTGGCCCTGTCGTGATCGAGAGCGCGCCAGATGAGGCTGAGCGCAAGCAGGTGACCGTGCTCTTTGCCGACGTGATGGGTTCGATGGACCTCGCCGAGCAGCGGGACCCAGAGGAGTGGCGAAAGATCATGCAACGCTTCTTCTCAATCCTTGCCGCCGCGGTTGAGCGCTTTGAGGGAACCGTCGATAAGTTCACCGGGGACGGAATCATGGCGGTCTTCGGAGCTCCGGTCGCCCATGAGGACCACGCGGCGCTGGCGTGCCACTGCGCCCTGCAGATGCTCGAGAACGTTTCTGAGTACGCGGCAGAGCTGCGCCGCGGAGCGGGGTTCAACTTCTCGATCAGGGTCGGCATCGACTCCGGCGAGGTTGTCGCCGGAGCGATCGGCGGAGAGGATGGCCAATACACCGCGATCGGCCACACGGTCGGCCTGGCGCAGAGAATGGAGGCCCTGGCGGAGCCGGGCAAGGCATATCTGACCGAACACACCGCCCAGCTGGCCGCCGGTTTCTTGGAGCTCGAGAACCTCGGCGAGTTCGAGATCAAGGGAGCGAGTCGCCCGGTTGAGGTCTTCGAGCTTGCCGGGGTCGGTCCGGCCCGCTCCAGGCTCGACATCTCACGCGAGCGCGGCTTCTCCCGCTTCGTCGGTCGCGATGCGGAGATGGCTGTCCTCGAGGGCGCCCTAGGCCTGGCCGAAGAGGGCGCCGGCGCGGTGATCGCGATCGTCGCCGAGCCAGGCGTCGGCAAGAGCCGGCTCTGTCACGAGTTCGCCGAGCGCTGCCGCCGCGACGGCATCGACGTCTTCGAGGCGCAGGCCCAGTCCCACGGTCACGCCGTTCCCTACATGCCGGTGCTGCAGATGCTGCGCGCCTACTTTGGAATCACCGAGGCCGACAGCGGGCGGATGGTGCGCGAGAAGATCGCCGGACGGGCGCTGCTGCTTGACCCCGACCTCGCCGAAGATCTGCCCCTGCTCTTTGACTTCCTCGGCGTCGACGATCCCAACCTGGCGGCGCCGCCGATGAGCCCAGAGGCGCGCCAGCGAGCGCTGGGCCGGATTGTCTGCCGCCTCATAAACGCCCCCAATCGCCACCACACGGTGGTCGCGGTGATCGAGGACCTGCACTGGCTCGACCAGGGCAGCGACGCGCTTCTGGGCGAGATGATCGCCTCGATCGAGGGGACGAGGACCTTGGCGGTGGTCAACTTCCGACCCGAGTACAGGCCCGCCTGGGAAAGATCCGCAGGTCACCGCCAGCTCTCCCTGGCGCCTCTGGGACCGGCGGATACGCGCGATCTGCTGCGCGATCTCGCCGGCGAGGACGCCTCCCTGGATGGGCTCGAGGAGCCGATCCATGAGCGCACCGCGGGAAACCCCTTCTTCGTCGAGGAGATCGTGCGGGAGCTGGCCGAGGCGGGACAGCTGGCGGGTGAGCGCGGCGCCTATCGGCTGGTCGCCCCGATTGATGGAGCCATTCCGCAAAGCGTCCAGGCAGTTTTGGCAGCGCGGATCGACCGCCTCGATCCCGCTTCGAAGCGACTCCTCCAGGTCGCCTCGGTAGTCGGCAAGGAAGTTGGGCGGCGCGCACTCGGAATCACCGCCGAGCTCGAGGAGGAACAGCAGGAGGCGGCCCTCAGCCGCCTGATCGATGCCGGCTTCCTCTATCGAGCCCGGCGCTATCCCGAGCAGGTGCTGGCCTTCAGCCATCCGCTCACCCGCGAGGTCGCCTACGGCAGCCAACTCGCCGAGCGTCGCGCCGCCACCCACGTCGCCGCGGCGCGGGCAATGCTCGAGCTCGAGCCCGACCGCCTCGACGAGCTTTCGGCCCTGGTAGCCCACCACTTCGAGGCGGGAGGCGAGCGGCGCGAGGCCGCTCGCTGGTCCGCCCGCGCCGCGCATTGGGCGGGCCACAGCAGGCCCCAGGATGCGCTGCGCATGTGGCAGAAGGTCACAGAGCTGGTCGCGGGCTTGGAGGAGGATGAGGAGACCGCGGCGCTCGCGGTGCTCTCACGGATGCTGCAGCTCGACTACGCATGGCGACTCGGAATGGATCGGGCGGCGGCGAAGTCCCTGGCCGTGGAGGCGGCGGAGATCGCGACCCGGATCGGCGATTTGCGATCGCTCGCACTGCTGCGGGTGCTGGCATCGGCACGGCCCGGCGTGGCCGAGCGGGCCGGTGACTGGGTGGCGGCTGCCGCGGACGCGGTCCGCCTCGCCGATCAATCCGGGGACCGCGGTCTTCAGATAGCGATCCGTGGCGCCGCCGCCTACGCGCTGATGTGCGCGGGAGATCTCAGCGGCCTGGAACAGACCACCGATCAGATGCTCGAGCTCGGCCATGGCGATGGAGCGCTTGGCGCTGGCATAGTGATCGGCTGCCCGTTGGCATGGGGCCTGATGGCGAAGGCGGTCGCGCTTCGAGAGCGCGGCCGGGCCGCGGAAGCAGAAGCGATCTTGGATCAGGCGCTCCGCCTCGCCGCCGAGCACGATGACCCCGAGACCGAGAGCTGGGGACGCGGTTCCAAGGCATCGCTGCTCGTCGATCGCGGTGAGAGCGAGGCGGCCGTCGCGCTGGCGCTTCGCAATTGCGAGCTGACCGACCGACTGGGTGACGTCTTCTCACGTTGCCTGGCGCTCTCCAACCTCGCCTACGTTCAACTTGAGACGGGTCAGCACGAGATGGCCCTTGAGTCGGTGGAGACCGCGGATTTCCTTTACCGCGAGGCGATGGGCGTCGGCGGCGAGGCGGAGGGTTGGCGCATGGCGATGCGTGCCAGGGCCCTGCTTGGCCTTGACCGCGCTTCGGAGGCGATCGGAGAAGCCGAATCCGCGGTTCAGACCTCCCGCCAAAACGGCATGCTCTGGCAGCTTCCCCCCGCGCTTCACACCCTCGCCCAGGCCAGGGTCGCCACCGGCACGGCCGGAGCTCAGAGGGCGCTTGAGGAGGCGATCGAAATCAGCGAGCGCCACGGCCACCGGATGGCACTGCGAAGAATCGAGGCCGATCGCGAGTCCCTAATCGGAGCTTCCCAAGCCTAGGCAAGGACAGCCTTACAGAGCATCGCGGCGATCGCGCTCGGTGAGGCGAGGATCGAAATCAGGTGCGATTTGCGCGGTGGCGCTTGAGCTCGGCGACCATCAACTTGGTGTGCAGGGCGGCGATCAGATCCTGCAGCGGCTGGGCTCCAGCCTCGAGCATCTCGACCACCCGCTCGGCCTCGACCTCGCCCGCCAAGCGCGTCATCACCACCTCGACCTCCTGGCGGACGAGCTCCTCGATCGCGCTCTTATAGCGCAGCGTGTCATAGACGGTGAAGCCGATTGCCTCGTCATAGCCGCCAGCACGAAAGCGACTTATGGCCTCGATGATTTTCACATCGGATGGCGAGTACCCGCGGCTGTTGGGACTGAGAATATCGAGCTCGGCGAGGCGCTCGAGGACCTCCTTGGGCAGCCCGTAGCTCTCGCGCACCTCTGCGGCGCTGGTGCGGGTGCGCTCCCCGGCAAGCGCCCGATCGAGAATTCGGTCCTCAAGCTCGACCAGCGCGCGGGCGCGCTCGGGGTCCTCGTCAAGGACCGACTTGATCGCCCTCAGCGGCATGAAGCGCTCCTCCTGAAGCTGCTTGATCAGCCTGATCCGATCGACGAACTCGGCCGGGTAATAGGCCATGTTGCGGCTGGTCTTGACCGGCTCGGGCAGGAGACCTTCGCGCAGGTAGTGCTTGATTGTCGGCGCGGGTACGCCGGAGGCCTGCGCCAGCTCGCCCATCCGCAGCAGGTCAGGGTTGGCGGCGCTCATGCGCGAAAGCTGGCGCTCGGATCGGCGCCCGGACCAGCCGCCTCGCCGGACTCCGTCATCGCCGCCACCTCCCGCTCGCTGTAGCCGACCTCGAGCAGGGCCTCGAGGGTGTGCTCTCCGAGTGCCGGTGCCGGACGGGTCGGATCGGCGCTGCTGCGACTCATCTTCAGCGGCGTCCCGAGCTGGCGCACCGTGCCTAGCTGTGGCTGTTGGACCTCGACCACCATTTCCCGCGCCCGAACCAGCTCAGAGCAAAGCGCCTCATCGAGGTCGAGGACCGGCTCGATGCAACAGTCATGCTCGGCGTTGAAGGCAAGCCACTGCTCGCGACTGCGAGATCTGAAGATTGCGGCGACCTCTCGCCAGGAATCGCCGCCGGGGCGCTCGAATTGCTTTTCGATCAACTCGGGGCGCCCCACCCCGTTGCAAAACGCGAGCCAGAACTTCGGCTCGAGGGCGCCGCAGCTGATCCAGCCGTCGGCGACCTCATAGGGCAGGTAACAGATCAACCGCCCGGCCAGCTCCAAATCTCCGCGACGGGGCACCTCCCCATCGCAGAGATAGCGACCCGCAACCAGCGCCAACCAGGAGAGCGCGCCGTCGGCCATCGAAACGTCGACGATCTGACCGTGGCCCGAGCGATGACGCTCGTGAAGCGCCGCCATCACCCCAAAGGCAGCGATCAGCGCACCGCCGCCGAGATCTGCGATCTGCCCCGCCGACTGAACCGGCGGTCCATCCGCTGCGCCGCTCAATCCGAGCAGACCAACAAGGCCGAGGTAATTGATGTCGTGGCCGGCGCGCTGGGCGTAGGGTCCGTCGCGGCCATAACCGCTGATCGCGCAGTAGACGATCGCCGGGTTGACCTCGCACATCGACTCATAACCAAGCCCAAGTCGCTCCAACACCCCGGGGCGAAATCCATCAAGGACCACGTCATAGCGACCGACCAACCGCAGCAGGGCCTCGCGCCCCCGCTCGGCCTTGAGGTCAAGGCGAATCGAGCGCTTGCCACGATTGAGGGCGAGGTAGAGGGCCGAGCGAGTGCCGAGGTCCTGTTGTTCCTCGGTGCCATAGAAAGGTGGTGCCCAGCGGATGTAATCGCCCATCCCGGTGTCCTCGACCTTCAACACATCGGCGCCCAGGTCGGCCAAAAGCAGCGAGCAAAAGCCGCCCGGCAAAAGCCGGCTCAGGTCGAGGACCCTGACGTCGCTAAGCGGCGGATCGCTCACGCCGGGGCACCCCCAGGAGCTCGCGAGCCTCGGCGACGCTGGCGGCGCGGCGACCGACATCCTCCGCCATCTGACGGGCCTTGGCGATCAGCGCTCCGTTTGAGCCGGCCATCTCCCCGTTGGGCAGATAGAGGTTGTCCTCCACCCCGGCGCGCACGTTGCCACCCAGGACGAGCGCCGCGCCGAGCAGCTTCCACTGATCGCGCGAGATGCCGATCGTCTGCCACTGGTTGGGCCCCTCGGCTCCGCCCGGAATCTGCTCGGCCATGAAGGCAACGTTTCGGGCGCTCGGGCGAATCCCACCGTTGACGCCCATCACCAGGGAGATCTGCAGGGGCGGCTCAAGCAGCCCCATGTCGATCAGGGGGTCGAGGTTGGCGACGTGGCCCGCGTCAAAGCACTCGTGCTCGGGCTTGATCCCCAGCTCCCGCATCGCGGTGAGAAACTCGATGATCGTGTCAAAGCTGTTCTCAAACACAGCCTTGAAGACGAAATCCTTTCGACGCTTGGAGTACTTGGCGTAGTTCATCGAGCTCATGTTGAGCGCCGCGACATCGGGTCTCAACGCCCTCAGATACTCGATCCGATGCTCGATCGGGATGCCGATCGCCCCCGTTGAGTAGTTGATGATCACATCGCCCACCTCGGCCAGGATCGCCTCGCTGATCGCGCGAAAGTCCTCGACCTCATAAGACGGCGTCCCGTCCGGCTTGCGCGCGTGGATGTGGATTTGGGAGGCCCCCTCCTCGACCGCCCGCCTTGCCTCGGCCGCGTACTCTTTGGGCGTATAGGGAATCGCCGGGCACTGATCTCGATTTGCGATCACCCCGCTGATCGAGCAGCTGATCACCACCGGGTCCTCGAAGCGGCTCATACCGGCATCACTCCGTGCTTCTTCCAGGGGCGCTCGACCCGCTTTGTCTTCGCCATCCGCAGCGCCTTGATGATCGTCGGTCGCGTCTCGCGCGGATCGATGATTTCATCGATCACGGCATTGCCGGCGGCGATGTAGGGGTCGATCTGCTCGCGAACGGCGTTCAGCATTGCCTCTCGGGTGGCGTCGGGGTCCTCGGCGGACTCAATCGCGGAGCGGCCGATGATGTTGACGGCTCCCTCGGCCCCCATCACCGAGATCTCGGCCCCGGGCCAGGCCACGATCAGGTCGGGCTCATAGGCCTTGCCGCACATCACGTAATAGCCAGCACCGTAGGCCTTGCGAACGACCACGGTCACCTTTGGCACCGTCGCCCGGCTGACCGCGTAGAGCATCTTTGCCCCATGCCGGATGATCCCGGCATGCTCGACCTTTGATCCAACCATGAAACCGGGGACGTCCTGCAAGAAAAGGAGCGGGATGTTGAAGGCGTCGCAAAGGTTGATAAAGCGCGCCGCCTTATCGGCGGAGTCATTGTCGAGGATCCCGGCGAGCTGCTTGGGCTGATTAGCGACGATTCCGACCGGCTGACCGCCGAAGCGGGCAAGGCAGGTGATCAGCGTCTTGGCAAATTTCGGCTTGAGGTCAAACCACTCACCGTCATCGACGATCTCACCGATCACCTCATACATGTCATATGGCTGGCGCGAGGAGTCGGGGACGATCTGAAGGAGCCTCTCGGACATGCGATCGATCGGGTCGGCGCTCTCAACCACCGGGGGCTGCTGCTCGCAGTTGGTTGGAAAGAAGGAGAGGTAGCGCTTGACCGCTGCGATGCACTCCCGATCATCGCCAACCTCGAGGTCTCCGACCCCCGATTTGCGGCAGTGGACCTTGGCGCCGCCGAGCTCCTCCATCGAGATGTCCTCGCCGGTCACCGCCTTGGTCAAATGCGGTCCAGCCAGAGCCATCGCCCCCTGTCCGGAGACCATCGGCACGAAATCAGAGAGCGCCGGGATGTAGGCGGTACCGGCCGCGCAGGGCCCCATCATCGCCGCGACCATCGGGATCACCCCCGACATTTCGACCTCCTCTCGAAACAGGTGGCCGGAGCCGGCGAACAGCGATCCCGCCGCCTCCTGGATGCGAGCGCCGGCGGAGTCCAGCAGCCAGATGAAGGGCATTCGCTTGGAGAGCGCGGTCTCGCGAAGTCGGGTCACCTTGAGCTCACCGGTCATCCCCATTGAGCCGGCCATCACCGTGAAGTCGTAGGCGGCGATGCAGCAGGCTCTGCCGTCGACATCGCCCCAGCCGGTGATCACTCCGTCGGCGGGGGCATCCTTTCCATCCATGGCCCGCTGGGCGAAGTGAGGGCGACCGTGGATGCCCAACTCGATAAAGCTGCCGCGATCGACCAGCAGATCGATCCGCTCACGGGCGGTCAGCTTGCCACGCTCATGCTGCTTGGCAATCTTCTCCTCGCCACCACCGAGCATCGCCCGCTCGCGACGCTCATGAAGTTGCGTGGTTAGTTCCCCCAGCGAAGCGGTACCCGGCAGCAGGTCCCGCGATCGATCCTCGGCGCTTGCCACCCCTACCTCCCCTTCCACTGCGGTTGGCGTTTCTCAAAGAATGCGGCAACGCCCTCGCGAATGTCCTCGGTGGACAAGGTGAGCGAGAGCTGAGAGCGCAGATACTCAAGCGCGTCGTCAATCGCCATATCCTGCTGGCGATAGATCGCGTCGTGGCCGAGACGCATCAGGACAGGGCTTTTGGAGGCCAGCTTGGTGGCCCAATCGGCGACGGCGGCGTCGAAGTCCTCGGCGGATACAGCCTTATTTGCCAGTCCGTATTGGACCGCTTGATCGGCACTCAGTCGCTCGCCGAGGAGCATCATCTCGTTGACTTTCTTGCGCGCGACGTTGCGGTAGATGATCGCCATGATCATGTATGGAAAGGCACCAACGTTGATCTCTGGCGTGCCGAAAGTGGCCCCCTGCTTGGCGATCACCAAATCGCAGGAGAGGGCAAGCCCCATCCCGCCGGCGAGGACGTGACCGTTGACGGCACAAAGCGAGGGCTTGCCAAGCCGCGGCATCAAACGAAAGAACTCGAGAAAGAGGTCGGAGGCGAAGTGTTTGGCGACCAGCGGCATCTCCGCGGCGAAGCCGCCAAGGTCAGCACCGGCGCAAAAGGCCTGGTCTCCGGCACCAGTCAGGACCACCGCCCGCACGTCTTCAGCGTCGCGCGCGGCGCTAATCGCGGCCACCAACTCACTCAGCATCTGGGCCGAGAGCATGTTGCGCTTCTCGGGGTTATTGAGCGTTACCGTGGCAACCTGCTCGGCAACCCCATAGTTGATCAACTCATAATCCATGCGGGCGCCACCATAGCCGACGAGAGCTGGAAGTGAGAAGTGCTACTGTCCGCTCGGCTTCTGGGCGGCCGCTGACCGCCTATCCGTACCAACCGAGGCGAGGAGACTTACAAGTGGCCACCGCGACGACCAACGGCTCCAGCGTTATAAAGCCTGACCACGAGGCAGGCCGCAAGCACTTCATCTTCAGCCAAGAGCACGAAGACCTGCGCGAGTCGATGCAGGCCTGGGTGCGAAAGGAGCTTTGGCCGCATCGCAATGAGTGGGAGGACACCTACTGGCCGACCGAGGCGATGAAGCGCGCCGGGGAGCTCGGGTTTCTCGGCCTCTGCTTTCCCGAGCAATACGGAGGCCAGGGGGGCGATTACTACTACTCGCTGGTTCGCGCCGAGTGCATGAGCTACTCGGGATCTGGCGGCACCAACATGGGCTTTGCCGTTCAAACCGACATGGTCTTGCCGCCGATCCACCTGCTCGGCAGCGAGGAGCAAAAGCAGCGCTACCTCAGCCCCGGCCTGAGGGGAGAAAAGGTCGGCTGCCTGGGCATCACCGAGCCGGGCGCTGGCTCAGATGTCGCCGGCGTACGCACCACCGCGATCCGCGACGGCGATGAATACGTGATCAACGGCTCAAAGACCTTCATCACCAACGGACCCCGGGCCGACTTCATCGTCTTGGTTGCCAAGACCGATCCCGAGGAGCGCCACGCTGGGATCACGCTGTTCGTCGTGGACCTGCGCGGAGAAGACGGCGAGACGGTGCCAGGATTCAGCGTCTCCGCCGAGCTGGAGAAGATGGGGATGCATGCATCTGACACCGGCGAGCTTGCCTTCGCCGAGGTGCGTGTGCCCGCAGACGCGGTGCTCGGGGAGGTCGGCAAAGGCTTCTACCACATCGCCTGGGAGCTTCAGGGCGAGCGGTTGGTTGCCGCGGCCGGCTGCCACGCCGGCGCGGAGCGGATGATCGAAAAGACCCTCGAGTACGCAAAGGAGCGCGAAGCATTTGGTCGGCCGATCGGCAAATTCCAAGCGATTCGCCACAAGTTTGCCGAGATGGCAACCAAGACCGAGGCGGCGAAACAGTTCACCTACTCAACCGCGTGGCGCTTTGCCAACGGCGAGTACCCGGTCCGCGAGATCACGATGGCCAAGCTCTATGCCTCCCGAATCGCCTGCGAGGTGGCCGATGACTGCGTCCAGATCCTCGGCGGCTACGGCTACATGAAGGAGTATGAGATCGAGCGCGCCTACCGTGACGTGCGCCTGAATCGAATCGGTGCCGGCACTGACGAGGTAATGCTCGATGTGATCGGCCGCTCCTACGGACTCTAGAGTCGGGTGTCGGTGCGGCGCCGCGACGAACTCTCTTGGCGTGAGCGGGGTCGCTACCTGAGGCCACCAACTCACCTGATCGTCGACGCCACCCGGACGGTCCGCCGAGCCACCGCCCAATCCGATTGCGCTGCGAGTGCCGCCAACCCCGGGTTCGCCGCCCGGGCCTCGGGCGAATCGCCGACGGCCTCGCTGCGCTCGGCCTCTCAATCTCTGGAGAACAAGAGGGAGGTTCTCCTATGAGCACGGTGGTGCGCGACCGCGGCGTGCGGGCGACGATACCGCCATTTGGCGAGGAGCATGAGCAGCTGCGCGAGACCGTGCACCGCTTTGTCGTCGAGGAGATTGCACCGAACGTGGAAGAGTGGGAGGCGGCTCGCGAGTTCCCACGTGAGCTCTATCGACGCTGCGGCGGTTTGGGGTTCCTGGGGCTCAAGTTCCCCGAGCGCTACGGAGGCCAGGGCGGGACCCATCTGCACGACGCGATCTGGGTTGAGGAGCTCGCCCGGGCGGGAGGCTCAGGAGGTGTTGCCGCTGGGCTCAACGCCCATGCTTCGATCGCCCTTCCGCCGATCTTTAACTTCGGCAGCGAGGCCCAAAGACAGCGCTGGCTGGTGCCGGGTATAGGCGGTGAAAAAATCGGTGCCCTGGGTATCACCGAGCCCGGCGCCGGCTCCGACGTGGCCGGCATCTCGACCACCGCCGAGCGGATCGAGGGTGGTTATCTCGTCAATGGAGCAAAGACGTTCATTACCAATGGAGTGCGAGCCGACTTTCTCGTCTGCGCGGTAAAGACGACCCACCAGGGGGGGCACCAAGGACTCTCCTTCCTCGTGCTGGAGCGCGGGATGGAGGGTTATGAGGTCACCAAGAAGCTGGAGAAGATGGGCTGGCACTCTTCGGACACCGGTGAGTTGTCATTCACAAACGTCGAGGTCCCGGAGGAGAATCTGCTTGGCGAAGAGAACGAGGGCTTCCGACTGATCATGGGCAACTTCGCCTGGGAGCGTCTGCTGATGGCAATCGGCGCGGTGGGGGCGATGACGCGGTTGATCGAGCTAAGCGTTGGCTTCGCGCTGCAGCGCGAAGCCTTTGGCCGTCCGATCGGCAAATTCCAGGCGATCCGTCATCAGATCGCCGAGATGGCGACCCAGGCCGAGGCCGCCCGCGCCCTCACCTACAACGCGCTGCGGCTTTTTCACCAGGGTGAGGACTGCATCCGCGATGTCTCGATGGCCAAGCTTCTGACTCAACGCACGGTTCTGCAGATTGCCGACCGCTCACTGCAGATCCACGGCGGTTACGGATACATGCGCGAGTACGGGATCGAGCGCGCGGTCCGAGACGCACGACTCGGACCGATCGGAGGCGGCACCGATGAGATCATGAAGGAGATACTCGGCAAGCAGATGGGCCTGTAGAGCCAAAATCTTGCCACTTGAGACCGGGCGATAGTCGATCAAGAACTTCGGCGCTCTGTCCTCAGATAATCGGTGCAGGCTCAGGCTGCGACGACGGGAAAAACTCATTTGTGCCCATTCGTGCCCAATCAAGAGCACGTTCGAACTCAACCAGATGGTTTCCCGCAAGCCTCTGTCTGCGGCTCACGGCCCGTGCGTAGACGCGCATCGAGAACCCTGCCTTGGTGTGCCCCAATTGGGCGGCGACGTAGACAGGATCATCACCGAGGGCAAAGCGCATCGAAGCGTAGGTCCGACGCAAGGAGTGCGGGGTTACGTTCTCGGCCAGGGGCTCGATCCCACGTTGCACCAATTTGATGTTGGCGACCTTGATCGCCGGCTTGAGTCGAGCTTGAGCGTTCCGTGAGGTCTGCCGTGCGCCATCGCGACTAAGGAAGACTGGGTCTATGGCAGTCGTCTTGGAGCTTCGTGCCTTGAGGGCCCTCAGTTCCGCCGCAAGCCCAACAGGAAGGTCAACGGTCCGAACCCCAGCCTCTGTCTTGGCATCTGCGACTCGGAGCGATCCGGTCGCGAGATTCACGTCTCGCCATGACAGAGCAATCGCCTCTCCGACCCGAAGACCAGCGCCGGCCATGGTCGCTGCTAGCGGTCGGTAACCGCGATTTCCGCGGCTATCCAGCAGCACCATGAGCTGCTCGGGCTCTACCCAGGAGCGCAAGCGTCTCTCACCCGGCAAACGGCGCTTCTTACTGCTCGCCGGGTTGCGAGCAACCTTCTCGTAATCGACGGCGAGCTCAAGGATTTGGGCGAGGCGCGACAGGGTCTTGTTGATGGAGTTGTTTGAAAGCTTTCCCTCGGTCCGCCTGTAGGTGGAATAGCGATCGACGGCCTCCGCGTCGATTTGCGAGAGCGGGTAGTCCTGAAAAATGGCAGCAGGTGAAGCTCAAGTGCCCACTTGTAGTCCGCACGGGTATTGGGCCGCCAATTCCCCTGTTTAGCTGCAAACCACTCTGAGGCGAACTCAAGAAATGTCGGCTCAGGCGCAGGCTGTCGAACGGGCACCGGCTGTTGAGACTGCCAGATGCCCCGACGTACATCGGCCAAGACATTGGCGAGCTCATCCTCTGCCTTGGCACGAGACCAGCCTTCGGCCTTCGTTCCTAGGGTCACATACTCACGCTTGCCGTACGCGCGAAAACGGAGTGCAAATGTCACTCCCGACTTTCCTGGGCGTTCGGAAACCTGCCCGGCAGCTGGGCGAGCCATTAAGGCTGGTCCTCTCTAGGATCGAGCGCGGGCATTGGAGCTTCCACCTCCTATGTCAAGGCCCTCGGTTGGCGTTATCGCGCCTCCGAGGGCCGCTTTTGTGTCGCTCAGCATAGCCGCGCTCCCGGGAACCTCCAACAGCTTGACTCGATTTCCGTTCCGAAGCCTGCGTTTGATCGTCTTGGGCTTGGGTTCCGTAATGCCGATCGACGGTGGTTCGACTACTTCGACCGATGGAGGGAAGCGCCAACGGCCTCGCGATCCTGAGCCGAGCCTTTGACCGCCAAGCTCTTGAGCATGCGCGTAGACGTATTCGCGGCTAACAACGGGCTCGACACCGAGCAACTCCTGCATCGAGCCAGCGCCGTTACGGAGGCATTGATCTGAGACCCGGCATTCGGGGCTCACGGGGTGCAGTTGATTCCGAATTCCTTGCATTCTTCGACTTCGCTTTCCTTTTCATTTTCGCCTTCTTCCTTGCCGCGTTCTTCCGCTTCGTTTTCGCCTTCACCTTCAGAACCACCCCCGCCGAATGTGGAACTGCCGAATCCACCCGATCCCGTTCCCGCTGGACCCTTTGGGCCTTTGGACCCCCTTGGCCCGCGTGGCCCCACTTCCCCGTTGGCACCCGGTATACCCGGACGGCCAAGAATACCTCTCGCCCCAGTCGTCCCAGCCGGTCCAGTCTTCGCTAACAGAGTGATCCCAGAGGCGATAGCTGCACTTGGACACAGATGCCGATCGCCGCGAGGATGAGATTTCGCCGAGAGATTGAGACCAAAGCCCGGTGATCCTCTCCCGGAACGTTCCACAACGCAAGCGCCCACGTGTGCCGCCCTGTCGTGAGTCCCAGCGCCCTGGGACTACATCGCTTTAACGGCGCTTAACCGCTCGCTTATACTCGCGGCTTACTTTGGCCCGGTGGAGGAGTTCGTCGTTGCGGCGAGGGAACGGTCTGTGGAGGTCCGCGAGGACCCGGTGGAAGCGACCACGGCCGAACACGCGATAGCCAAGGTTGCGACCCAACGCTCGAATTGTGAGCCCGGGACGATTTTTGAAGCGTGGCCGAAAGATGAGCCCGAGCAAGTCGTGAAGTTCACGGTCTAATCCAGCAGCTTCCTCAACGCCCCTTCGATTTCCTCGACCGTCGTATCGCCGGTCTGCACCTGCCCAAACAGCGCAGCGGCCCAGCTGATCAGATCAATGTTCGGCTTGCGCTCCTCGATGTAGCGGACGAGCCAGCGCCGCGCCAGTGGCTCAAATCGCTTCGGGTGATTCTTGAGCGATAGGCAGGTGAGCCGCAGCGCATCGGCTAGGTCAACGTGAGAGGGGCTCGTGGCGTAGGCCCAAGCCGAGCCGAAGTCCCCGTTGACCAAAGATCGCTGGAAATGCGCGTAATCGGAGCCTGCAACGCCCATCGAACGCATGTTCGCATATGCGGCGTTCTAAGGGCCTGAGGTTCTCAGATGGGGGGATTGGGCGTGCTTGGGCCTGTTGCAGCGCTAGGGAGGTGCTGAGCCTCAGACCGGCCGAAAGTCCAGCGCCACCACCCTTGTGGAGGCCACCGATGGCCCCTAGGGTCCGTGCCCTCTTGTTCACAAGTCGAAGGAAGGGATTATGAGACGCCTCAAGGGCAAGCTCACCTATGCCAACGTGATGGTCACTATTCTCGCGGTTATCGTCTTGGGGGGGGTTGCCTACGCGGCAACCAAGCTGCCGAAGAACAGCGTCGGGGCCGCTCAGCTGAAGGCACATGCAGTCACGGCGAAGAAATTGGCCGGCCAGAGCGTAGGTGAAGGGGCGCTGACGAAGTCGCTCCAGGCACAGTTGGCTCGAACTGGTCAATCCGGCGCGCAAGGGCCGATGGGCTTGCCGGGTTCGCCCGGGACCAAGGGCCCCGCCAGCGTTCGTCTCCACTTCTTCGAAGCAGGAACTGGAGCTCCGGTCACACAGCCGATCGCGACGGTTGGGGCGCTCACTCTATTGGCCTCCTGCGATACAGGCGCGGGCAAAAGCCGCCTCTTGCTCGAACTAAATTCGACTGAAGCCGGAGTCATGCAGGAGGACTTCACAAAAGATCTGGGCACCGACCCACACTCCATCGGGCCGACCTCAGAATCCAGCGTCAGACAAATCGACGTTCCTGCTGGGGAATCAAAATTGGAACTGACCCCCTCGGTTAACTCCGGCGAATATTTCCGCACAATCGCCGACTTAATCTTCACTACTCAAAAACAGACCGATTCGATCGACTTTGCATCACTTGTCAACGAACCCGCCGCCCATTGCAGCGTGAATGGAGTCGCGATCTCGGCCGAATAGAGGCCCGGACAGCCGTGGTGCCATCCGGGCCACGTCGCTTTATCGACTCAGCTTTCAGCCCGGAACGTGGCCCCGCCGAGCAAAGCAAGCGAGGACGATGTGAAGACATCCCCTTCGACGTTTTTGCCTTCTAGACTTACGTTTGATCCGAAGACCAGTAACTCGACGCCAGCGATATCGAGGAGTTGCGTTACACCGCTGGCGGGCCGATCTCCGGTTGGCAGCTGGAAAATCAATCCTTTGATGGGGTGTTCTTCTGTTCCAGGTTTCGCCACCCCTTCTAGGTGTACGACGCCGTCATGATCCTTGAAGAAGCCGACAGGCGCGAGCTTGCCGAACTCAGTCGGTTCGGTGACGCTGGAGCTGCCATCGAGGAACGGTGGCTGTCCCGAGGCCCCAACAAAGTGGGTCGGTTCCATCGCCGCGAGGGCATTGGCTGTGGCGGCGGTTGTCGCCGTGTTGGCAGTCGATGCGGAGGTAGCCGAGGGCACGGTTCCCAGCTTCGCCAGGTTGATGTTCGTACCTGTGATCGTGCCTTTCTTGATCTTGATTCCGGTCACCGCGCCGTTCTTGATCTGCTTCGTACCAACCGAGTTCTTGGCGAGCTTGGAAGCTGCGAACGCCGCTCCGCCGCCCAACAAGAGGAGGACAGCAATCGTGGACATGACGTTGGCATAAGTCAGTTTGCTTCGGATGCGTCTCATCGGATCTCCAAGTCGTCGTGGTTTACGAGCCGAAGTCAGCCTATGCCGGAGTCTTAGCCCGTGCAGAGAACTTGGACGCTCATTGAGAGAAGCTCTCTGGTGCGGGGTCGGGGGCGATTCGAGGACTAGGCTCAACATATGCCGCAGTTCAGGATCACCTGCCGGGCTGCGCTTGATGAGAAAGCGATCGCCAATCTCGACGCCGAGGGCGTCTTTTGGTATGGCGGCTTGACCAATCAGGCCGGGTCACAGCTCCGACGCCACCATTTGAAAATCGAGGCGACCAACATAGATGAAGCAATCGATCGAGGCCGCGACGCGATCCAAGCTGCCGGTGGGACGCATCAGAGCTTGTCCTCACCAGCTGAACCCTCAGCAGCACGGAACAGTCCAGCAACTTCCTCAGCGCCCCCTTCGACCCGATCGACAGGGCGCCCAAGGCTTCTCGGATTCCGGCTCGCTGCCTAGCGGCCCAACGGGGCACTGACCTCAAACTCCGACGCCATCCCGCCTGCCTTCGATACGGCCATTTCAGCCAGCATCCGGGCTTCCGAGCGATTCTCGGCGTCTATGCGTAGATGGTGTCTGCGACGCCGGGTTGTTGGATGGTTCTGGGGCCTACCGCCTGGCGACCAGTAGACGCCCGTGGCCTCAAGGGCCTCGATGGCGCTTTGGTCAAAGGCGGCTTGACAGGTAGCAGGGAACAGTGGCATCGACTGCCCGAGAGTAGACACCCCTCGCCCGCGGCACTTGAACAGGGCGACACCGGTGGCCCGATCTGAGGCAGATCCCTCGAACGCATGTTCGCATATGCGGCGTTCTAAGGGCGTGGAAGTCTCAGGCGGGGGACTGGGCGTTCGGAGGCCTCTAGTGCCGTTAGGACGGTGTCGAGAGGGCACAGTGATCTGGCATTCAAGCGTCGGGATGTTCCTGGTCGGCTGGTAGCTGTGACGGGAGCACAGGCAGGATTGAGGTTTCGATTCAAGCGGACCGGGGAATGAGTCTAAATACCCCCGGCGATGAATGGGGGCGCGCACTCCTCGCGGGACCGGGGACAAGGGTGCAGGATCGCCGAGGGCTTCGTTCTTCGCTTGGGGTCCTATCGGCCATCCAGCTGCACGACCCCCACAACTTGCGGGAGGAGGAATGAGACATGGTCCACTGCGAGCGCTGTGGGAGCGGCTTCAGCCCAATCCGTGCCGCGACCATCTTGTACTGCCCGCGTTGCCTTTTGCGAGACGATGTATCGGTCCCGCTGATCGTAAGTCGGTTCAAAGCATCGATCCCGGAGGACCGTAGCTCCGGCTCAGACCAAAAAGGAAACGATGCCGCGGATCTTGCGCCCGATACCGAAGAGGATTCTGCTCCGTAGAATCGGCTCCGGTCGGTCAGGAATGGTCATTTATACGTTTAATGAAGAGGTTTCTGGGAAGTCGTGACGGTCTGGGTTATCTACCGAAGGAGAATTAATGGTGCGTGCGTTGATCGGCCTGTTGATCGTGGTGGCAATTGTGCTGGTACTGCTCAAGGTTGCAGTCGCTGGTGGCATTTTGGGTTTGATCGCGATCATTCTGTTGGTGCTCCTCTTGCTGGGACGGATCTAGCTTGGCGCCAGTGTTTTGCAAATGCCCCTGCGGGTACTGATGCCGCAGGGCGTGCAGGTTGGCCTACAGCACGCACAGCGACTGGGACGGAGCGGTCCGCCTCAACTCGGACCGCTCCTGTCGCTCACTTCCGCCTCGCAGCGATCCGTTCGTCTTCCTCGCCGCTCGAAACTTTGGGCGATCACCTGGAATGAAAGGCCCGGACAGCCGTGGTGCCATCCGGCCTATTCGTTTCAGGCGATTGATCCCACTCTCGGTTGGGTCAGCAGGCCGCGCGCATCCGAACAGGTCTGGACGTGCCTTCGGCCCAGACTCGATCAGTGGACGATCAGCGCAAATGCGGCGTTTGTCGATACCCCGCCTTCATAGGTCGAAATCGCGACTTGCTTGTGCCCACATTCACCCGTTGATTCAGGGTTCGTTTCAACGTAGACCCCAATTTCGCCGCGGGACCCAAACGCTGCCTGAGCAACCGCCGTCTTCGGAGCCGGGCTGAGGCCGCTGACGCAGTAAAAGCCTTCAGCTGGATGCGTGACGTTTGCCTGGCTGATGCCGTCGCTTTTGGACGCAACGACCGTGCCGTTTTCTTCTACGGTTGCGCTGCGGATCACTGAGGCTGCCGGAAAGGCCGAGGCTGGCTGGCCTCCGAGCGTGTTGGCGTTCCCGGCATTTGTGGCGTTCGTCGCGCTTGGCACTGCACCCAGCGACGAAAGGTTGATCTTCGACCCGGTGATCGTGCCATTCTTGATCTTGGCCGCCGTAACCGCATTGTTCTTGATCTGCTTGGTTCCGACGCTGTTCTTCTTCAGTTGGGTTGCAGCGTAGGCGCTTCCCCCTATAGCAATAAACACGGCGATGGTCGCCATTGCGTTGGCGTAGGTCAGTCTGCGGCGAATCGTTCTCATCGGATCTCCCCTTGTTTGTGGTTGACGGCACTGTGAGCCTATTCCTCCGATTGCCTCACGGGTAGGCTGACCTGGCAATGGATAAACAAGTAGACGAGCACCTATTTTCGATCTTCCGGTCAGAGTTGATCAGCCAATGCGAGCTATCAAAAGCGGGGTCTGAACTTTTGGACGCCGAGGTGGAGGCCCTCATTGAGGGGCGCAAACGGCATCAAGATGGAATCTGGCTCATCCTCCAGGGGATCGTTTCAATCGCAGGTGATGCGGCCAGTCTGCTCTGGGGAAAAGGAATGAAAACAGAGCCTGAGCGGACGGCCCTTCGCGACATCGCAAGAGTTTCGACACGCTCCCCGCTTAGGTCACGCAAGGTGCGGAATGCATTTGCTCATTTCGACGAGCGCATAGAGGAATGGTATGAGGAGGGAGACACGGATGCCTACGCCTCACGCATTATCGGACAGTACGAGTTCCCACCCCGAGGGTCGCGATTCGGCCACTGGGACCCGCAATCGGGACAAATTATCTTCCGAGATGATGTGGTTTCAGTCCCGACCTACTGGATGAGCTTGAGGGTATTCTGTTGAATCTCACTCAGTATTCCCCGGATGCACTATCTGCACGCTTCAACCTCTTGACGTTCGGCTTTCTTCACCGCAAGAGCCCTCTGACCTATTTGGCGCCGGCGACGGGCCTTTGCACCGCGGCTCGTTGCGCCGTGGCGTTCTGCGACTGCCCACAGATGCAGATCACGACGGACTTGAGTCTCGGCTTCGATGCAAGATGACGATGACGCAGGGGTCATTGATCCAGTTCCAGACGAAGATTTGGGAGGTACTGGCTTTGTGGGAACCACCGAAACGGTAGGGGGGATTGCCTTAGCCTCAATCCACCGTTTCACCACACCTGATCCGTCCGCTCCCGTCATGAAAATGACCTCCTGAGCAGGTTAATAGCGGCTGTTTAGGGCAACCGCGGCCTGACATCAGGAGGTCACTCACATGGTGAAGGGTTCTGAGGTGTCCGTGCGTCCCGATCTGGTGGGCGTCGAGTTCGACGACGAGCGGCTGGTCGCAAACGCGGGGCTCCTCCTCCTCGCCACCTTGGGCAGGCGGCTGGGCATCGAGCAGATGGTGGACAAGATGGTCGGCTTGGGAGAACGGGCGGGCGCCGCCCAGCCGGGGCGCAAGGTGGCCACCCTGATCCATGCGATCGCGGCGGGCGCTGACTCGATCGATGACACAAACGTGCTGCGAAGCGGCGGCACAGAAGCGCTGCTCGGCCACAAGGCGATGGCGCCCTCCACGCTCGGCACCTTCCTGCGCGCCTTCAGCTTCGGCCACGTGCGCCAGCTCGACCGGGTGTTGGGCGAGGCGATCAAGCGTGCCTGGGAGCTGGGCGCCGGCCCCGGCGAAAAGCGCCTGGTGATCGACATCGACAGCTTCCTCGGCGAGGCCAAAGGACGCCTCAAGCAGGGCTCCTCCCGCGGCTACACCGGAGTGCGCGGCTATCACCCGCTGCTCGCCACCCGCGCGGGCAGCGGCGAGGTCATGCACGTCCGGGCGCGCAAGGGTGCGGCCCACTCCGGGCGCGGTGCACTTCGCTTCTGCGAGGAGCTGATCGCCCGGGTGCGCCGCGCCGGGGCCAGCGGGAAGATCCTGATCCGTGCCGACTCGGCCTTTCACTCAAACAAGGTGATCGCCTACCTGGAGGCAAAGGACTGCCTCTACTCGATCGCGATCAAGCTCCACAAGCCGATCGCAGAGCGGATCGCCGAGATCCCCGAGTCGGCCTGGCGCCCGGTGCCCGACTATCCCGAGGCAGGAGTCTGCGAGCTGGCCGAGACCACCTACGGCGAGCGCAGATTGATCGTCCGCCGCGTCCACCTGCACGCCCAGGAGGGACAGCAGGAGCTGTTTGCCTACTGGCGGCGCTTCGCCTTCCTCACCAACCGGGGGGAAGACATGCACACCGTCGATCGCGAGCATCGCCAACACGCCGAGATCGAGCTGGCGATCCGCGACCTCAAAGATCAGGCGCTCGCACACTTTCCCTCCGGGAGCTTCGCCGCCAACGCCGCCTGGACGGTGATTGCCTGCCTGGCCCACAACATGGCGCGCTGGGTCGGGCAGCTGGGCCTCGAGGATGAGACCTGGCGCGCGGCGCGAACCATCCGTCGCTGGCTGATCGCGCTGCCCGGCCGGCTCACCCGCACTGCCCGGCGTTTCACACTGCACCTACCCGCTCGCTGGCCCTGGCGGGATGCCTTCAACGAGGCCCTGACCAGGATCAGGGCGCTGCCGGTCGCGGTCTGATTCCCCCCTGACCTGCATTCATCGCCGGCCGGAGTCCCGGTCGTCTCGGCCTGCTCGTTGCGGGGTTACCAGCCACCTGCCGACAGCCCAACCGCTGCTCGGCGCCGCCTCACACACCTTTGAGCGCGCGATGTCGCTGTTCACACGGCCGCGGGTGGTGATTCGCTTATCTGTGAGGGTGAATCGGTGGATTGAGGCTTAGACCGGGAAACTTCGGGATTTCGCAGGCACGCTACGGATACATGCGCGAGTACGGGATCGAGCGCGCGGTCCGAGACGCACGACTCGGACCGATCGGAGGCGGCACCGATGAGATCATGAAGGAGATACTCGGCAAGCAGATGGGCCTGTAGAGCCAAAACCTTGCCACTTGAAATCAGGCAATGGTCACCAAGGAGCTACTGCTCGGTCTTCTCAGATTGTCCGTTCGGGATCAGGCTGCGACGACCGGAAGCTCATTGTGTCCAATCAAGTCCCTGCGCCCGAGCAAAACGATCCAGACCCTGCCGCTAGGGGGAGGCGAGGCACTGAGCCTTCCTGCCTGACGGTCTGAGCTATGGTCGCCTCAACTAAGCGACGGGCGGAGACCTTGCAGTGATCCATGGCAGGCATTTGGTGCTTTCTCTTTCGGTTCTGGTCCTTGGGTGCCTATCGATCGGTGTAACGGGCGCCGTTGGTAGATCCAAGCCCCTACCCAGCCCGAAGATGCTCCCCGACGTCGGTTGTCAGGGGCTGCTCACGAACGCCGACTTCCCGGGGACGGTTAGCGAAAGCACCGTCGGGGGCGGGGTATTTGGGTCGGTGGAAGAACGCCGTTCGGGTTCCTCCGGTTTTTTCACCAGCTGTCAGTACAACCCACCCGAACCGACCGAATCAGATCCCACACCGGATAAGAATGTGGGCGCCGATGAGCTTGGCGTAGAGCCCCGCGTCGAGTTCGAAACGCGCGGCAGGCGCCACAACCTACTGCTCGCCTTTCCCTCACCACCTGAAAGCTCGCGGTACCAGCTACACGGGGTCGGCACCCGCGCTTTCTTCATCATCAACAACGACGGCGGCGCAATCGGCTACCTCCAGGTTCGGAATGATGTGTTCATTGTCGCCAAGGAAGAGGTCGCTGGGATCAAGGAACTGTTGGCCACGGTCGCCTCGGAGTTGTGCAAGGGATGCAACGAAGCCGAAATCCCTCAATCGAAGAAGCCGAATCCAGGCCCCGTAAGACTTCCCCACTGACGCCAGCTGACAAGTTGGCGCCATAAGCGCTCGGGAGGACCGCCAGGTCCTCGGCAGACAAGGAATTTCCCGTTCTACCGAGGCATCTGGTCGCGGGGAGCGGGCCCTCCAATGCCCTGTTGCACTATTGGAGGGCAATGAGAGCGTCGGGGTGGCCTTGCTAGCGAGGGCTCTGCCGTCAGGGCACCGCATGGACCGAAGCGCTGCCCCATACGAGGGGCCTAACCAGAGCCGGGGCCTTCGGCAGCTCGCCGTGCTCGATCTCGTCAATGTTCAGCGGCGAGGCTTCAATGATGGCGACGGTGTCGCGGTTGCAGTGGCAGCCGTCGGCAAAAAGCCTCCAGGGAACTTCGAAGCGATCCTGCCAGCGGGCTACCCGGGCGTTCTTAGCGCGCACGTGCTCGACGAAGAGGAGCTTGCCACTCGGCCGCAGCACTCGTTTCGCCTCGGCCAGGGCCGCTACCGGATCGGGCACCGTGCATAGAACCAGGGTGAAGACGGCGGTATCGAAGCTGGAATCCTCAAATGGCAGCTTTTCAGCAGGCGCCTCGATCAACTCGACACTCGATCCGACCTCGACAAGCTTGGAACGCAGCCGCTTTGTCATATGCGGATCGGGCTCAGCCAGCACGATCCGTTCGAGGCCAGCAGGAAAGAGGTCGAGATTGATGCCCGTGCCGGCACCGATGTCGATCGTCGGTCCACTCGCCTGGCTCAGCAAGCTCCGACGGAGCTCGCGCAGGCCGCCTTCCTCGGTTTGCTTGAGGAGCCGGTCATAGGAGGCCGAGAAAAGACGGCCCCAGGTTGCGTCGTAGACCTTCCCCACGCTGGAATGGTAATGCGCTCTGAGCCTGGCCCGCGGTCACGAACGAAAAGCCCAGACAGCCTTGGTGACACCGGGTCTTCTCGCCGGCGGCTGGCTTCGCTCGGAGGTTGAACCCCTTCGGCGACGCGGGCCTTCGGCTCAGCTGTGCCATATTCCTGTTACACTTTGAAGTTAGTTAGCCAGCTAGCTATCTCAATCCAGATGCTGAAATTAGCTGCGGGCGGCCGTTTTGCCCGAACGAAAGGCAGAAATATGCGGAGGCATTGGTTTGGGATCCTCGTTTTGGCAGCGACGATCGTGCTTGTCGCTGCGTCACTTGCCGACGCGGTTGGAGAAAAGCCGATCGTCGTACGAGCCGGCAACCTGATTCTGACCTTCAACGGCAGCGCCTCCCCCAAGGCACTGCCCAGGTCCGGATTGGCGCCTCTCACCTTGCACGCAAGCGGCCAGATCGCCACCGTCGATGGCTCTCAGCCGCCGGCGCTTAGGGAATTCATCCTCGACACCGGAAAGACGGGCGTGATCGAAACAAGGGGGGTACCAACCTGCCAGGCGGCAAAGATCGAAGCGACAAGTACCGAGGCTGCTGAAAGGGCATGCCCGAGCGCAATCGTTGGGAAGGGCAACGCCCAGGTCAGAGTCGAATTCCCGGAATCCACGCCTTTCAGCGCCGACGGCCCGCTGGTGATATTCAACGGTGGGACCAAGGCTGGCAAGACGCTGATGCTGATCCACGCTTACATCAACGTCCCAACACCGACCGCGCTCGTCACCAGGGTGATAACCACCAAGGAGCATCAGGGTCCATATCGACTGCACACGGTGGCGAGCATCCCGGTGATTGCCGGAGGCAGCGGCTCGGTGACGGGCTTCGAACTCAGCATCACTCGCGAGGGCTACCTGCTCGCCAGCTGTCCGAATGGAGCCTTTCACCACAAGGCAACAGCGGTGTTCAGAAATGGGACAGAAATAACTGGAACTTTCCTGCGCCCCTGCACCGGGATTGGCTGAGCCTGCTAACCGAAGGACTGTCGACTAGTCGGCGCTCAGTAGGAATTCACGCGCTCGCCGTGCGACCAGGTCCGGGCACTCATCTGCGATGAAGTGTCCGCAGCCTGGCACCAGCTCTACCTCCATGTCCTCTGCATGGCGCCGGTAACCGGCAAGCGTCTCGGCTCGAAGCACACTGTCCTCGGTGCCGAAGAGAAGCAGGGTCGGCACCATCAAGCGCGCCTGGGAGTAGCGGCCGCGCATGATCGGAAGTGCCTCCTGCAGATTGAAGACTCGATACATCTGCACCGCCGCCCGGGCGCGGGCCGGCTCCGCCAGGTTCTCACCGAAGGCTCGAAGGGACTCGGGGTCCCACGCCTCGCGCTTTGTGGAACCCCCAACCAATACCTTGGGCACGAACTTGGCGCTGCGGTGCAGGCCGTAGCCGATCCCGGGCGAGAGGATCAGCCACTGATACCAAAAGCGCCATAGGTGCGGGGCCATCGCGCGGGCGCTCACCCAGGGAGGGAGGATGTTGAGGGCCAGGAAACGCTCGAAGCGCTGCGGCGCCCGCAGGCACGCCAGGAAGCCGATCCAACCGCCCCAGTCGTGACCGACCAGCTTGACTCGCTGAAGCCCCAGCTCATCAAGCAGCGCGAGGACATCGGTTGCCATGTTCTCCTTGTCATAACCGCTGCGGGGCGCCTCAGACCAGCCGAATCCGCGCAGGTCCAAAGCCAAAACACGCTGGCGCTCGGCAAGAGCAGGCATCAGGTGGCGCCACTCAAACCAGTGTTGGGGCCAACCGTGCAGGCAGAGCACAACGTCCTCACCGCCACCCGCTTCGGCGAGATGGAAGTCAACCCCCCGCACCCGCAGCTGACGATGGCTGACTCCGTCTACATGAGGTAGATCGGCCACGCCGACAATCTAGGTGACCGCGCGATTCGCTGCGTGGGAAATCTGCGATACGGCCCTGGGATCGCTCCCGAGCTGCGCGGAGCACGATGGGACATTGGAGTCGGACTGCGCTGTGAAGGAGATCTCCGCCGTTTACTGGAAATACCCATTCCGCTTTCAGGCGCAGCTACCGACGGTTCAGTTCGTTTTTTGCGACCGGCTTCCCCGCTGTTATCCGCCTGGCCGTTTGCCGCTCCCCTTTGAAGCTGACCGCAGCGTTTGGCTGATCGCAGGGGCCAGAGCACCCGCCAGCACGTCGCTCTCAGCAGTAGTGGAAATCCCGCCAAGCCAGTGGCATCGGAGGGGCCGCGAGCGCCAGCCCAGCGACTCTCAACCAGGAAGCCGACATTTCACCTGATAGACCGACTCAAAGCCGCTCAGAAAACCATGCCGGGCAGCGTGCAGGTAGACCCGCCAGATCCTCGCCCGCTCGATTCCCGCCAGCCCGACGGCGTCCTCAAAGCGCTGCTCAAAACGCTGCAGCCAGTGGTCGATCGTCTTGACGTAATCGGCGGCAAAGCCCTCAACATGCTCAACCTCAAACCCGGCTCGCTCCAGGGCGAGCTGAACCCGGGAGAGGTGCAGCGGCTCGCCGTCTGGAAAAACGTAGCGCTCAGACACTGGGCCAGCATCGTTATCCTCGCCGTGCTGTAACTGGGCGATCCCGTGGTTTAGAAGCCGCCCACCGGGGCGCAGCAAGTTAGCCAGCGAGGACGCGTAAGCATCAATCTGATTCTCGCCGACGTGCTCCACCATTCCTATGCTGGCGATCGCGTCGAATGTTTCCTTGCTCAGCTCACGATAATCGGCGACCCTGAACTCAACCCTATCCTCGATCCCAAGCTCCCTTGCCCGCCCCCGCGCGAAGCGCACCTGTGGCTCAGAGAGGGTGATCCCCAGCACCCGTGCGCCGTGGTGTGACGCGGCGTGTAGCGCGAAGCTGCCCCAGCCACAGCCCACGTCAAGCACCCGGGCGCCGTCTTTGAGACCGAGCTTTGTGCAGACAAGCTCCAACTTGGCCTCCTCGGCCTCCTCCAGGCTGCGCGCCCCGCGCGAGAAGATCGCGCAGCTGTAGGTCATCGATGAATCGAGGAAGAGGGCAAAGAAATCGTTACCAGCGTCGTAGTGGTAGCGGACCGCGGCACGATCGCGGCGCAAAGTGTGGCGGGGCCCGCGCAGGCGCAGCTCGATCTGGGGGACGCGGGGCGGCACGATCAAACCCATCGCACGGATCGCACCCGCCGCCAACCGCAGCCACTGGCGGGCTGAGGGTTGCGGGGGCTCCCAACTCTCCACGACGTTGATCGCCGCGTCGATGTCATCGACCTCGAGCATTCCCTGCACGTAGGCCCTTGCCAGACCCAGCTCTCCCGGGGCTCGGATTATGTGGGCGATTGCCTGCGGTGAGTTGACACAGAAATTGGGACCGGACTCGGTGCCCGCGACCGAGCTGCCGTCCCAAAATGAGACCGTAAAGGGACGCTCGGCGAAGGCCCGCTCAAACTCGAGCCGAAACGGCGCCGTCCTGGAAAAGAGGCTGCCGCGGCGCGAGCGGAGCCGAGGCCCAGCCTGACCCGAAGCGGGCAACGTCGCATCGCCGGCTCGGTCAGGTTTTTGTTGAAGCGAGGATCCGGACACCACCGCCAGCCTACGCGCTCGCCAACTTGGGCAATCAAATGCCGCTGCCGGGTGGCAGCACGACGCGGGGCGGCTCCCTCGCAGGCCTCAACGGCCTGCGACCTCCACGGCGCGCAGCCGAACCCGTTGCCTGCCCTGATCAGCGAATTGGACTGATTTTCTTGTTTTTGCCGCGACGTCCATCGGCGCTCCAACCAAGCCGGACCCGGAGGCAAGCCGGATGGGAGGCAAGCAGATGGCGCGCTGCCGCCGTCAGAGACATTCTCAAAGGTGCCGGCTGGGCGAGCGAGAGCGAGAATCGAACCGGCACAGCGCCGCGGCCGCGGCCCCTGCGCCTCCGCCCGAGCGGCGCTCGGCGATCACGCTAGCGTGGGCGGTCAGGCGGCAACCCTCTAATCCCTGAAAGAGCACTGATCCGACCAGGAGCTTTGACTTTTGGGGGCGGACTGGGCGCTCGGCGCGAAACACCACGGCTGGGCTTGAAACCGGAGCGGCCGGAGCGCCGCGGCCGCTCAGCGCTGCTGAGAATGAGGCGCCGGCTCCAGCCCGCGCGTCCGGCCGCCGGGAGCAAGGGCAAGATCAACACCGAGGCCGATGCGGCGGCCACGACTTGGGCAAGGCGACAAACCCCGGTCTTCTGGGTGGCGAGCATGGTTGCCCCGATCGGTGCTGAAGGTGAATGGCTTGATAGGGGGGCAGCGCTATGCAAGGAGGCGACCAAAGCGAGGCATTGCCGCGAGAAGCCGGATTGAGGCGGAATCCAGCGGCCCGGCACAGAACCGCCTGCTCAGACTTGTTTCTGCCCAAATCCGCGCCTCGGGATCCGCCCATCTACATACAAAATACAAAGGCCGAGACCCTCGCTTCGGCCCGCGGCCAGGCGCTCCGTGCTCCTGTTTAACGCTGCTTGGTGGCGTCGGGCAGGGCGCGCAGCGCCCGCACCGATCCGGCAATCCCCAGTGCACTGCAGAGCGCCATCACCAGCCCCAGTCCCAAAATCTCTGGGGCGAGGAGCGCGGGGTTCGGACCACCTGGTTGCGAGCGGGCGGCGCCAAGCGCTCGGCCGGCCAGAAACCAGGGCGCATCGTTTGCCATCCCCAGCGCCCAGATCAACATCGCAGCGGTGATCAAGACCATCGCCGCTGCGACAGCGGCGGCGATCCGGGCCTCGATCCTCAGCAGGTGTCCGGAGAATTTGAGCCGGCCTGCGGTCGCCACGCAGGCAGCCGTCCAGGCAAATACAGACGCGACGAAAAGGAGCGCCCAGCCGAAGAAGGCGACACCGTAGAGGAGGTCTGAGCCATTTCTTTGCACAACCGTGAGCTGGTGTGCCCAAATCGACAGCGCGACGGTCGCGACTGCGGTGAGCGCGGTGAGCAGCGCAGCGGCGATTACCCCTCGGCGGATCTGAGGCCACCCGCCACCGCGCAGAAAAGCGATCAAACTCGGCACCGCGGCGCCTAGCCCCGCCACCAACAAGAGGCCACCGATCAGCGCCGCGATGCCCAATCCATCAAACGCCAGCGAGGGCAGCCCGCGACTGGCGCTCGGGCTGGCGGCCTGCCAGTGCTCGGAGAACTTCGCCAACACGCAGCCGGCGATCACGAAGAGCGCCCACGCACAGAGGACCAAAAGAGCGCCGCCGCGCACCCGATCGCCCGGTTTGTCGCCGTCGCTGAGCCCAACGCCGCGCAGGTGCTCGCGGAGCGCACCCCTGATCAGATCAAAGCGGGTCCTCCAGGGAAGCGCTCGCCCAGCGTTTGATTCAACGATCAACGACTCCAGCTCCCGCCCGTAGCGAGCTCGCCACCGTGGCGGGTAAAGGCGAATGAGGCGGTGCCCCCGGCTCCCACTCATGCCGGCGCCCCAAGGCTCCGTGGCGCGCCAACGGGCCGTTTGCTCAGCCTCGCGGTGCCCTCCTCAACGATCGTGCGAAGCTCCGTGATTGCCGTCTCCAAAGCGCTCGAGCCAGCGGCGGTCAAGCGGTAGGGACGACGGCGCCCATCCTCTCCGACGGCCTCGATCAGCCCCCGCTCCTCGAGGCGGCTGATCGCCCCATAAAGGGTGCCGGGCCCAAGGCGCACCCCGGCAAAGTCCTCGATGTCCTGCAGGAGGCCATAACCATGCTTGGAGCCTGAGGCAAGGCTGGTCATGATCAGCAACGGAGGGTCATTGGGCCGAGAAATGCGACCCTCGCCTTTTTTCCCAGGACGCGGCATCTCGATCAGATTACTACGTCGCGCGTACTAACGCAACGAAGGGGGCCCTGCACCTGCGGTGCGCACGGATCCCGGTTGCCTTCCTCACAGACCGAGAGATCAACCTCCCCCACCCCGGTTCTTGCAGCAGGGCCGCTGGCCGCGGTGGGTTCGGTCGAGTGAGGAGGGCCGCGGCTCACAGCACCCGCCGCTAGCCTTGGTTGATGGAGGAGGTACTTGGGGGGGTCTTTCACTGGAGGGCGGTGCATCCCCAGATCAATGTCGAGGTGGACTGCCACTTCCTGGCGGCCTCTCAAACCGCGATCGACCCGCTGCTTCCGGCGGAGGGAATTGGATGGTTTGACGATCACGGCGTATCGCAGGTGGTGCTCTCCAACCGCCACCACCTGCGCCATGCAACTCAGCTGGCGGAGCGTTTTGATTGCAAGATCCTCTGTCATGAGTCGGGTCTATATGAGTTCGAGGCGACGCCCGCGGTAAAGGGCTTTGCCTTTGGTGATCGCCTCAGCGCCGAGGTCACCGCGCTGCAGATGGCTGCGATCTGCCCCGACGACACGGTGCTTCGGATCGATGCCGCCGACGGGGCGCTGCTCTTCGCCGACAGCATTGTCCGCCACGAGGAGATCGGCTTCGTCTCCGATCGGTTGATCGGAGACGAAGCCGAGTCGGTCAAGGCCGAGGTCCGCGAGCGCTGCGCTGCGCTCTTGGATCAGCCATTTGAGAACCTCCTTTTTGCCCACGGCAGACCGCTGCTCAAAGTCGGACGCCGGGCTATTTCTTCCTTCCTCCAGAGTTGAACCACGGAAACCCTGATCGCGACCGACAGAAACCACGATCGGACTCAGGCCTGAAAGCACCGCCTCAAGCCGACCCGAACACCCAGCCTTTGGCCCCAAATGCCGGGCGGTGCTAGTCAGGACATGGGCGCCAGGGCCGCGCGAATAGCCCATATGACTTTCCGATCGCGCTGAAGTCGATCGTGGCGGCGGCGGCGCAATAGCGCGATGGCGGTAGTTCGTACTCGGCCTCAAATACCGCTTTTCCATGACGGATGAAGGTTCGGTAGAGACCGCATTCGTGGTATTGAAAGCACTGCTCGACAATCGCAAAGTCGAAGTCGCCAACCAGCTCTTGTGCCTGAGCTCCGTCGTTCTTCAGCGCCACCGCCATCCCCAGGGCGTGCACCTGGTTGGCGACCCAGCGGTTGAAGCGCAACTGCTCAGCGGCGGTGATCTGAAAGCCGGTCCTGTTTTCATAGCCGGCAAGATTGTCGGGCTCAACCGCGTCAAAACCCTTGCGGGCACACATCTCAAATCGCCGACGAAGGATCGGCGCGAAGCTGTGAAAGCGGCGGATATCAAGCCAGCGCTCGTTGGGGAATCCTGGATAACGAAGGCCGAGCACCGAGCGTGGGAAGCTGCCGGCGTCGGGACGGTAGCTCTCCCAACTGCCGACGTCGAGATAGCAGATCACCCTGCGACCCGCTTCGTGGAGGCGGCGCACAGTGCTCGCCGGGGTTTGGAATCCGTCGACGTCGTAGACCCCCGCCGCGACCCCGGTGTCGATCTTGCCCTGAAGCTGCCACTGCCAGGGTTTGGTGCTCGGTGTGGGCCGCCAGCGACCTGAGGCGACCTGCTCCTGGCCGCGGGCGCGACTGAAATTCGAGCCCGCGAAGACGATCACGGCGCTGAGGGATGAAATTAAAAGGGCAGAGGCAAGGAGCTTGGGTCGAGTCAGCAGGACTCAGAGGTTACGCAGCGGCGCAGGCCCGACCAGCAGCGCTGCGTAGGATCACCGATCGGTGATCTACCTTCTTCGACACGGCGACGCCGAGCGCGGCGAAGGCGATGACGCCTCGCGCGCACTCACCGCTAAGGGCAAGCGACAGGCCAGGGCTGCAGGCGCCGCCCTGGCCAGGCTCGGGGTCGAAATCGATATCTGCCTGACCAGCCCCAAGGTGCGAGCATCTGACACCGCCGCGCTCGCCTGCGGCGCACTGGGAATTGAGCCGCAGGTCTCGGCCCCCTTGGGCGGCGCCAATTTCGACCCCCTCGAGCTGGCCGCAGGGCGGGGAGAGGTGATCTTGGTCGGACACGAGCCAGCGCTATCTGAGCATGCGCGGCGCCTCACCGGCGCCAGGGTGAAGCTGCGAAAGGGCGGCATCGCGGTAATCGAGGAAAGCACCCTGGTGGCGCTGTTCAGGCCTCGGGATCTGCTCGCAATTGGAGGCGACGGGCCGCCGGGACGTACACCGCCCAGGTGAGGAGCGCCAGAACGGCCGCGGCGGCGAGCGGGACGGCGAGGCTGGTCTTGAGCAGCAGCGCACCGGCGATCGCACCACAAAGCATCGCCAAAACGGCGATCACCCTGCGCAGCGAACCGGCGCCCGAACCGCCCGCCAGGGGCGAGTCGGCGGCGAGCCCGGTGAGCGTCATCGTCAGCACCGTTGTGGTCAGGTCGGCGACGCCGATCCTCCGCACGGTCGAGTTTCTTACTCCCATCGCCAACGCCAGCAAGGCGATCACCAGATTGCCCGAAAGCTGCCCGGGGCGAACGTCAATTGCAAGCGCCAAGAGCGCCGCTGCGCCGACCATTCCGACCTCGATCGCGAGCGCCCGGGCGAGATGTTCAGGATGCCTTCGGACGCTTCCCATGGCGAGGCGTCCGCCGATCGCGGCACCGAGCAGAAAGGCTGCCAGAGAGACGATCGGAGAGAGGACGGGCAAACCCCCGCTACCCGCGATGCCAAAGCCCAACAAGACGATGTTGCCGGTCATGTTGGCCGTGAAGACGTGTCCGAGGCCGAGGTAGCTGACCGCGTCAACTACCCCCGTCGTGAAGGTCAGGATGAGGAGCGCCCGGGCAAGCGGATGCCGGGTTGAGGACTCGCTCATGGGGCCGAGGATAGCCAGCTTCGGCCGCCCAAGATGAAGCCGCGGCAATCCCAGTGGAAGCCGGCGAACTCAGCCTCCAGCTCAACTGGCTCCCTGGGCAATGGGCCTCGCAAACCGCGCCGCTCCGATCTCGGCTGCGCTATTGCCCGGGAGCCACGCGCTCCCTGGGCTGCGGGGTTGCCTTGAAACGCAGTGGCCTGCCTGAGCTGCAGGGTCCCCCAACCGCCGTCACCCGCCCCACGATCAAGCTTGGACTCCTGACCGTGGCGGCGAACCTCAACTTGAGCGTGAACGGCTTCACAGAGCTGCCCAACGGAGTCACATCGGAAACCGTCTCGGCAGTGGAGAAACCGTAGTGGCCGTGGGAGAGCCTAAGTGTCGCCCCCGGGAAGCCGAAGATCGTGAAGGGAACTTCGTGGAAACCGTGGTTCTTCACCGCCTTGCGGCACCGCAGTGCCCCCTCGCTGAGGGCGAAATGACCGCCCAGCGCCGCTCCGCCCTGCTCGATCGCCCGCCCGCCCGGACTTATGACCAGCGTCAGGCTAAGACCGTGCCAAAAGCCGCCGGTTGAGTAGACGCTGGCCGACCTCGGCAACGGAGCCGCGGCCGAAGCGTCGGGGGCGATCGCCAGCACGAATGAGACGGCGATCGCGATCACGGTCCCCAGCGGGCGATTGATTGACTGCACGGACTCCCCTTGCGGCGTTGAACGAGCGGGCGAGCAACGATAGCCGCTGCCCCGCGGCGATCGCCGCAATTAGCTAAACAGCGTGATTAGCCCGCGCGCCATCAGCACTGCGCCGATCACCGCCGCAGCGAGAACCCCTGCCCGGCGACCGCTTCGGGCAAGCCAGCCTCGGAAACGGCGGACTGCGTCCTCGGTCCAATCGGGCGCGACTAGATAGCCGACCAGGGGCGCCTCGAGCAGAATCTGCTGCATGAAGCAAAAGCCAAGGACCAAGAGCACGGTCGCGACCGTTCCGGGATCCGCCTTCGCGATGCGGTCGAGCGCGGCGAGGTAGGTAACGCCGGGGAAGGACAGGACCAGCCCGACGACGAAGGTGATTCGCGCCGAACCGCGACCGAGCATGCGTTCGGGCCAGGATTCCCGGGCCTCACCGGCGTCCTGCTTGGCCTCCTTGCGTGCCCTGCGGCGGTTCTGAAGCCGCTCGTCGCGCCCTGTGCCGAGTACAAAAGCGATCAGCAGTGCGAGCGCGCCGATCACGATGTCCTCGCCAGGACTGAGCGTCTGGCGCGCCGTGGCGACCGCACTGGAGCCGGTCAACGAGAAAACGATCACGAGCCCAAGCGAGATGCTGGTGGTGTAGGCGCCGAGCAGGTACCCGAGCATCAGCGCCTTGGTATTTGGCATCAACAGCATCACGGTCACAGCCGCGAGCAGAGTCGGGTTGAACATCGCCAGCAACGAGAGAAAAAAAACGCTGGCCAGGTCCCCACTCATCGTGGGCGCCAGCGTAGCCGCTCAACTGACACGTCAGCGTCGGCTAGTGTCTCGGTCAAACCAAGGCAGGGAGAGGCGAGACTCAGATGGCCTATGAGATGCAAATCCGGGGCAGCGACAGCACGGCGAAGATTCGCAGCCCCTGGGCTGCCGCGCTGCTGCCGATCATCACGCTCGGCATTTACCACCTGGTCTGGTGGTACCGAATCAACCGGGAGCTGCGCGACTACGGGGCGGCAAAGGGCTATGACCTCGGACAGAACCCGACCAATTCGGTGCTTGCCCTGTTCCCGGGTGGGATCATCATCGTGCCGGCTTTGATCACCTACTGGCGCGGGACAAAGCGGGTCCAGGGAGCGGCCCGCCTGGCCGGCCATGAGCCCGTCAATGGCTGGATCGCGCTGATTCTCTATCTCTTCCTCGCGCCCGGAATGTGGGCCTATCTGCAGTCCTCGCTGAACACGCTGTGGCGCTCGGAGGCCGATGCGCTTCCCGGACAGCCCGGGCCCCCCGCCCTCGCCGATCCCCTGCCACCACCGCTTCCCCCCGAGCCCCCCGTTGAGGGACCTTCGACCGAGTCACCACCAGCCCCCGAAACGAACTTCTAGGCGAGAGATTGACCGGCGTGCAGCGGGCGCCGCTGCGCTCACCAAACCAGGGTGCCGCGGTTCCATATAGCCTCCGGGCCCGACTTCACGAACCACAAGGAGAGCACTAACTGATGGGAATTCTCGATGGCAAAGCGGCAATCGTCACCGGGTCAGCGCGCGGAATCGGTCGGGCGACGGCTGAGTTGTTCGCGAGCGAGGGCGCGAAGGTTCTGATCAACGACCTCGATGCCGACATCGCCGAGCAGGCCGCCGCTGAGATCGATACCGAGACGGCCGTGCACGCAGGAGATCTGACCGAGACCGACGCCCCGGAGCGGTTGGTTGCCGCCGCAATCGATGCCTTCGGAGCGGTCGACATCGTCGTCAACAACGCCGGCTATACCTGGGACGGCGTTGTGCACAGGATGAGCGATGAGCAGTTTCAGGCGATGCTCGACATCCACACAATCGTCCCCTTCCGCGTCACGAGGGCGCTCGCCCCGCATTGGCGAGAGGCGGCAAAGGCGGAGCGAAACGAGGGCAAGGAGGTATTTCGCAAGCTGATCAACGTCTCCTCGATCTCGGGAACGATGGGCAATGCCGGCCAGGCCAACTACTCTGCCGCCAAGGCCGGCGTCGTCGGCCTGACCAAGACGCTGGCCAAGGAGTGGGGCCAGTTCAAGGTCAACGTCAACGCCGTTGCGTTTGGCTTCGTTGAGACTCGGCTGACCGCCGCCAAGGAGTCTGGCGGCGAGATGACCTCACCGAGCGGGGAGAAGATCGAGCTCGGCATTCCTGAGCAGATGCGCGCGATGGCCTCCGCGATCATCCCGCTGGGACGCCCGGCCCAACCCGAGGAGGCGGCGGGCCCGGTCCTCTTTTTGGCCTCTCCGCTCGCCAACTATGTGCATGGGCAGGTTCTCAACGTCACAGGTGGCCAATTCGGAGGGATGTACATCTGAGCAGCCAAACGACAAAGGGCAGGTCAGAGCTCCGCTATCTCGATGTCACCGATCGGATCTGGCCTGTCCTGCGTCGCGTCATGGCTGCCCACACCCTGCTCTACCGCACCACGGGCGGGCGAGTTGGACACACGATTCCCGGGGTCGGAGCCAAGATGCTCTTGCTCGAGCACGTTGGGGCCAAAAGCGGTGTCAGGCGCACCTCCCCCCTGCTCTACATCCCCGATGCGGACAACGTCTTCGTGATTGCCTCCAAGGGCGGCTTTCCCAGGCATCCCGCCTGGTTTCACAACCTGATGGCCAATCCCGACACCAGCGTGCAAATCGGCACCGAGCGGCGCCCTATCCACGCTCGGGTTGCCACCCCCGAGGAGCGGCGCCGGCTGTGGCCGGTCGCGGTTGGGGCCTACCGAGGCTACGCCGACTACCAGGCGCACAGCCGCGGTCGCGAGATCCCGCTGGTCATCCTCGAGCCTCGCGACGCCTAGGACCAGCTCTCAGTCCTTTGGGCGCCGCTCCTCGGCGAGTGGCTCGCCGCCCTCACCAGCGATCGCCTCGGGGGGCCAGGGTCCGGCCCAGTTGTCGCGGGCACCGTCGATCGTGATCGTCGTCCCTGAGAAGAAATCTCCGGCCGGGGAGGCCAGGTAGGCGACCAGCCAGGCGATCTCCTCGGGGCGCCCGGCGCGCCCGATCGGGATCGAGCGCTCAAGGTTGTCGACCACAGCCTGGGGGTACTTGGTCAAAAGCGTCTCGGTGGCGAACTGCCCCGCCGCCAGTGAACACGTCTTGATCCCGAACCGCGCCCACTCTACGGCGAGCGTCCGCATCATGTTCTCCACGGCAGCCCGCGCCGCTCCCGAATGCACCATGCCCGGCATGCCGCTGTGGGGAGAAAGGGTGATGCTGAGCACCTTGCCGCCTCCCTGGGGAATGAACGCCTTGGTGGCGGCTGCGTGGGTCATCAGCCAGGTGCCTTGCACATTTAGCTCGATCACGGTGTGAAACCCCTTGGGGGTAATCGCCTCGGCCGGAGATAGGAACTGACCGCCAGCGTTATTGACCAAAAGGTCGAGGCGATCGTGGCGATCCAAGACGCCGTCGAAGAGCCGCTCAACAGCAGCCTCGTCGCGGATGTCCATCGCTTCACGCTCAAATACACCCGGCAGGTGAGCGGCCTGCGCCGCGGTCTCTGCCAACGGCTCCTCCCGCCGTCCGCAGCCGATCACCGTTGCGCCAAGCCTTGCCAGCTCCAGCGCGCTCGCCCGTCCGAGCCCAGCGCCGGCCCCCGAGACCAGGCAGACTTGCCCCTCAAGCAGACCGGGGGCGAAGATCTGCGAATGGGCGCTTTCACTCATCGGTGCGCAAGCCTATACAGCCCCCGACAGTCGTAAGGTGAGTTCTCGATGACGGTCAGGGTCCAATCCAAACCACTGCAGGAGCCGCTTGGGCCCGGCACGCCCGGCGCCACGGTGGTGGTGGAACCGATCGTCGCCGGACACGTCACCTGGTCACTCGCGCTGATGGAGAGCCCGGGCGGTCGTTTCCTGACCCTCAAGCTGCTGCGCGCCCTCCTTACCGCCAAACCGCCCGTCACGATTCCGATTCCCGCCTTCCTGATTCGCCACCCAAGCGCCGGTTCGATTGTGGTTGACACCGGCCTTCACCCCTCCATCGCCACCAGCGCGGCGGAGAACTTCGGCAAGCTCGCGACGCGCTTTGGAAAGCCCTCGCTGCAGCCCGGAGAAGACCTGCCGGCCCAGCTCCGTGGTCGCGGCATCGACCCCAACGAGGTCCCGATCGTGGCCATGACCCACATGCACCTCGACCACACCTCCGCCGTCTCGGAGTTCCCGAACTCGACCTTCGTTATCAGCGAGTCCGAGTGGAAGGCGGCCACCTCCGGTCCCCGGCCGCTGGAGAACGGGTACCGCAGGGCTCATTTTGACTACGCCTTCGATTACCGCACCGTCGATTTTGACCGCGGCAGCATCGACTCATACGCGACCTTCGGTCGCACCTTCGACCTGCTCGGCGACGGCTCGATCCGGCTTGCCTTCACGCCGGGCCATAGCGCCGGGCACATGTCGGTGATCGCCCGCCTGCACGACCGCGACTTCGTAATCGGCGGCGACGCGATGTACACCTATCGCCAACTGGAGGGAACGGCGCCGCTTCCGCCCCGGCCCTTCGATGCCCACAACTTCCGCCGCTCGCTGCAGGAGCTGCGGCTCTTTCGACGCGAATTCCCCCACGCGGTGATCACCCCAGGCCACGACGCCTCCTTTTATGAACAGCTTGAGGGGCGCTATCAGTAGAGCTCAGACCGACGCCTAGCCGGATCCCTGATCGACCTGCTCCGACCCCGCCCGCAGGGAGCGGATCACCTCGGAGCGCCCCTGCTCCTCGAGCAGCGCATACATCGACCGCACCCGCTCAAAGACCTCGGTTGCCACCTCGAGCTGGCGCTCGCGACTGGGTATCGGCTCGACCCCGAAGCTGAGGGGCTCGCCGAACTGGATCGTCACCCTCGGAAAGCGAAGCCGTTTCCAGCCCCGGACCCCGGCCGAACCGTGAATTGCCACCGGAACGATCGGTGCACCTGACTCCAGGGCGATCCGCCCAATTCCGGGCCGCGGCTCGCCCAAGGAGCGCGAGCGCGAGCGCCCGCCCTCCGCGTAGACGAGCAGCATCTCACCCTGCTCGAGCAGCTCGTAGGCGGTCTTGAAGGCCTCCTCATCGCGATTGCCGCGACGCACCGGAAAGACGCCCCCATGCTTGTAGATGTAGGTGAGGACGGGCGGTCCAAAGAGCTGGGATTTGGCCATGAAGCGCACCTTGCGACGCAAAAAGACGGCGCTGAAAAAGTGATCCATCTGGCTGAAGTGATTGGGGGCAAGGACCAGCGGGCCGCTGCGCGGGACGTTTTGGAGGCCGATCGCACGGAGCCGGTAGATCAGGACCGTCGGTAGGCTGAGGACGACGCGGGCCGCGTTGTAGGTCCAGCCGACGCCGCGGCGCGCGGCCTCGTGGAACTCGGCGAAATACTCCGCCGGTCGCGGGTCCCGATAGACCTGTGGCTTCATCTCCGCCATGAACGAGACGGCATCGATGCCGCCGTCCTCTGCCTACCCTCGCGGCCAATCGCGGTTACGCGCGCTCGGGGCGGGCCCAATCCCGCGAACGCTGCAGGGCACGCCGCCACCCGCCGACCAGCTGCTCTCGCTCGCCGTCTTGCATGCGTGGCTCATAGCGTGCCGCCTCTCGCCACATCTCACCCACCTGCTCGGCGCTCCACTGCGAGGTCGCGATCCCGGCCAGATAGGCGGCTCCAAGGGCGGTTGTCTCAGTGATCTCCGGGACCAACACGGGGACCCCGAGCAGGTCAGCCTGAAACTGCATCAACCAGCGGTTTCGGGCGGCACCTCCATCGGCCTTTAGGACCTCCAGCGCGGCGCCGGCGGCGGCCTCCTCGGCTCGCACCGCATCGAGGCTCTGATAGGCGATCGCCTCCAGCGCTGCCCGGGCCAGATGCTGGCGTCCCGAGCCGCGGGTCAGGCCGACGATCGTGCCGCGCGCGTAGGGGTCCCAGTGTGGGGAACCGAGCCCGGTCAGAGCGGGGACAAAGTAGACGCCATCGTTTCCCTGCATCGAAGCGGCCATCGCCTCGGCCTCGGAGGCATCCGCGAGGATTCCGAGCCCGTCGCGGAGCCACTGCAGGGCCGCACCGGTGACAAAGATCGATGCCTCAAGCGCAAAGGCCCGCTCCTCACCAAGCCCGCAGGCAACCGTGCTGAGCAGGCCCTCGCGGGGCGGCGGGGCTACCCCTCCGGTGTGCAGCAGGACGAAGCTCCCGGTGCCGTAGGTGTTCTTGGCCATCCCGGCGCGGTGACAGGCCTGCCCGAACAGAGCCGCCTGCTGATCGCCGGCGATCGCCGCGACCGGCACCTCGCCGCCGAACTCCGAGGTGGTGCCATAAAGGTGCGCAGAGGGAAGCGGCTCCGGCAGCCGCCCCGGATCGACTCCGACCAGCCCGCACAGATCCGCGTCCCAGCTTCGACTCCTAATATCGAACAGCATCGTCCGCGAGGCGTTTGAATGGTCGGTGACGTGACGACCGGTCAGCTTGAAGGCGAGCCAGGAATCGATAGTTCCGAAAACGGCGCGCTGGGCGGCCTCGACGTTTTGCAGCAGCCACTCGATCTTGGTCGCTGAGAAGTAGGGATCGATGACGAGGCCGGTCCGCTCGCGGACCAGCTCCTCCCACCCCTGCTCTCTCAGACTCTCACAGCGCTCCGCGGTGCGACGGTCCTGCCAGACCAGCGCTCTGTGGACCGGTTCACCGCTGCCGGGGTCCCAGGCGACCACGGTCTCGCGCTGGTTGGCGATCCCGATCCCCGCCAGCTGCGCCCCACCGATCGCGGCACTCGCCAGTGCCTCAGCCGCGACCCGCCGCGTCACCTCCCAGATTTCTCGGGCATCGTGCTCTACCCAACCGGGCCGCGGAAAGTGCTGGGCGAACTCCGAGTAGGCGCGTCCCCTCACCCCGCCCTCCCGATCGAAGATGAGGCAGGTGGTCCCGGTGGTGCCCTGATCGATCGCCAGAATCAACGGAGTTGAAGGTACACGCGGACGAAGTCGACGAACTGGCGGGCGCGGTGCGCAAAGCCTCCGATCGTGCGATCGCTGACACGGTGGCTGAGGTCGATCTCGTACTCGCTCAATCGGAAGCCGGCCCGGATTGCGTCGACGGTCATCGCAATCTCCATCCCATAGCCGCTCGCAAATGGCAGGGTCGCCTGCAGAACCTCCGCCCGCAGCGCCCGCTGGCCCGAGATCGGCGCCACCGTTTCAGCGCCGCAGAGGTGCCGAATCGCCCAGCGGGCGAAGCCGAGCGAAATCCCGAACCCCCCTCCCCTGCGGCGCGAAAAGACGGCGACAGCGAGGTCGCACCGATCCGATTGCAGCGCCTCCACCAGCGCCGAAAGGTTCGACGCAGAGCCGCCCAGATCGCCATCACAAAGCAGGAAGAGCGACGGCGGCGGCGCCTCGGCGAGAGCGACTTCGGCAGCTGCGGTGACGTTTGCGCCCTTGCCGAGCGAACGTGCCCGACCGATCACCGCCGCACCTGCCGCGATCGCCGCCGCCGCGGTCCCATCGCTTGAGGCATCGTCGGCGACCAGCAGGGCCGCCGCCGGAAAGGCGTTCCTCAGGGCGCTCAGGGTCCGATCGATCCGATCCGCCTCGTTGCGGGCAGCGACGATCACGACCAGCCCAGCGCCGGCGCCCGCTTGCCTTTCGCCAGCGCCGCGGCGCTGCGGGATCCTTGCCTCCGCCCCCACGGCATCTATTGTCCCCCCGATGGCGGAAATTGAGGCACACATCACGGGCAACGTGTGGAAAATCGAGGTGGCGGTCGGGGATGCGGTCTCAGAGGGAGACACGGTCGTCATCCTTGAGTCGATGAAGATGGAGATCCCAGTCGAGGCCGAGGACGACGGAACCGTGAAGGAGATTCGCTGCGAGGAGGGCCAGGCGGTGAGCGAAGGCGACGTCCTCGTAGTGCTGGAGTAAGGAGGAGCCGATGGATGAGCGGCTCGCCGGCGGCAAGCTTCTGATCGACTCCCCCGCGGACTCGGTGATCCGCGTTCGGATCTGCAATCCGAAGCGCAAAAACGCACTCGACCACGAGATCCTCGACGGGCTGGCCGAGCTTCTGCCCCGCCTTGACGATGGAATCGAGACTCGGTGCGTCGTGATCACGGCAGAGCCGCCGCTGTTCTCGGCTGGCTATGACATCAGCTCGATCCCGACCGATACCTTCGCGCGCGATGCTGAGGCGCTGGTCGCCCATCCCTTCCACGCCGCGATGGAGAAGCTCGCCGCCCACCCCTGGCCGACCCTGGCCGCGATTAACGGCCATTGCCTGGGTGGCGGGCTGGAGCTGGCGATCACCTGCGATCTGCGGATCTGCGCCACGGGGGCGAAATTGGGCATGCCCCCGGCCAAACTCGGCCTCGTCTACGGCCATACCGGACTGCGCAAGTTCCTCGACACGGTGGGTCTGGCGCGAACCAAGGAGCTGTTCCTCACCGGTCGCAACTTCGAGGCGGTGCGGGCCGAGCAGATCGGTTTGGTCAACGAGGTCGTTCCTGACTCCGAGCTCGAGGCCGCCGCGGTGGCACTCGCGGCTGAGATCGCATCTCACGCACCGATTTCGATGCGCGGCAACAAGCACGCGATCGAGCTGCTCAACAGAAGCCCGATCCTCACCGATCAGCAGGAGGCCGGGCTGGTCGCGCTGCGTGAGTCCTGCTTTTCCTCCGAGGACTTCCGCGAGGGGATCCGAGCCTTCAGCGAGAAGCGCGCGCCCGTCTGGCAGGGAAGGTGAGCGCCAAGGCGCGGCGCCAACTCGCCGCCGCCGACCCGAGGATGGCTGCGCTGATCGAGAGGCTCGGCAAGATCAACTTGAAAACGCGCCTGCGCCGGCGCGAAGAGGAGGGGCCCACCGATGCCTACGGTGCGCTGCTGCGCGCGATTGTCGGTCAACAGCTCTCGACCAAAGCCGCCCGCACCATTTACCTGCGCGTGCTCGCCATCTTTGGCGGGCAGCCACCGAGTCCCGAGGAACTGCTCGAGGCCAGCACTGAGGACCTGCGAGGAGCCGGCCTCTCCGGTCGCAAGGTGCAATACGTGCGAGACCTCGCCGCCCACGTCTTGGCCGGAGAGCTGGAGCTGGAGCGATTCGACCAACTCAGCGACGAGGACGTGATTGAGGAGATAGTTGCAGTACGCGGCCTCGGCCGTTGGACCGCGGAGATGTTCTTGCTCTTTCACCTGCAACGGCCCGACGTTCTCTCCGGCGGTGACCTCGGGATCCGCAAGGCAGTCCAGATCGAGTACGAACTCGACGAGATCCCCGCCCCGCAGCGGGTTCTGGAGATTGGCGAGGCATGGCGCCCTCACCGTAGCCTCGCCTCCATCTACCTGTGGGAGTCCTTGGCGGCCGTGCCCGGACAGTGACGGCACCCCGGACTCACGCCGGGGCTGCCTTGTTCAACAATGAGGCGATGCGCCTCCGCTTTTGGCTCGGCCTGGCAGCCGTGCTCGCGATCGCCGCCGGCTCGGTGATCGGCGCCCTGATCGTCAGCTCAGAAGATCACGCCAACTTCGAGCGGGTTCAGCATGAAGAGGCGCTGCGCTCGGCGCACCAGGCTGAGGCGGAGCTGGCGATCTCGACCGGACAGCTCGCCAGTGCCGCCGCTTTCTATCAAGCCGAGCCCAGCCTCACCCGCCCCGCCTTTGATCTTCTCGCTGATTCGCTGCTGCGAAATGGCGCCCTCCTCGCCACCTCCTTCATCGCGCGGGTGCCGCTCGCGGAGCGCGCCCGTTACGAACGCGTTCACGGCTTCCCGATTGTGCAGCGTCGCAACGGCGCCCTGCGCAGAGCCGGAACCCGCCCCGAGTACTTCCCGGTGACCTACGTCGACTCCAAGCTAGGGGGCGCCGAACCGCTCGGGCTTGATCTTGGTGTTGACTCCAGGCTGGCGCCGATCATGCGGAGAGCGCGCAACCGAGCGACGGCAGAGGCGACCCCGGTGATGCCCCTGTTGAAGCGCTCGGGACCCGGTCTGATCATCTATCAGCCGGTCTATCGCAATGGCGCCCAAACCGCGACGGCCAGCGAGCGTCGCGCGGCGCTGCTCGGATTTTCCTCCGGTGCCTTCCGCGCCAGCACGCTGGCCGCGGCGGCGGCCTCGGTGATCCCCGCCAACGACAAGATCCAACTCGACCAGGGGGCTCGGTCGGTGATCGGCGCTCGCGGCGCCCTCGGTGAAAGCGCAAGGGCGCCGGTAAGGGTCGCCAATCGCACCTGGACCCTGGTCCTTCACGATCCAGCCGGACCGAACCTCGGATTGCCAATTCTGATGGCCGTGGTCGGCATCTCACTGGCCTGTCTGCTCGCCGCACTGATCATGATCTGGAGCCGCAACGAGCGCATGCAGGAGCTGGCACTGCAGGCCGGCCAGGATGCCCTCTCGGGACTCAAGAACCGCCGCCGCTTCGAGGAGGACCTGCGCAGCGAGATGGCCCGCAGCCGGCGCCTCGGCAAAAGCGGCGCCCTGCTGATGCTCGACCTCGACAACTTCAAGCGGATCAACGACTCGCTCGGACACCCCGCCGGAGACCGGGTGATCGAGGAGATATCCGGTCTGCTTCGACGGCGCACCCGCGAGACGGACCTGCTGGCGCGGATCGGCGGTGATGAGTTTGCGATTGTCCTACCGCAGTGCGACACCGAGGAGGCGCGGCTGATCGCCGAGACGATTTGCGCGGCGATCCGCGAGCAGGCGGCCGCCGACCCCGAGCGCCCGCCGCTCACCGCGAGCATCGGCATCGCGATGTTTGGCGCCGACCCCAACATCAGCTTTGAGTCGGTGCTCTCGGAGGCCGATACGGCGATGTATGCGGCAAAGGACTCCGGGCGCGACGCAGTGAGGATTTTTGACCGCCTCGCCGTCCGAAGCGATGCCTAGCCTAGCGGCCGCATGGGACCACTGATCTCCTTTGAGGAAGCGCTCGTTCTGGGCGAGCTCAAAGGCCACGATGAGATCGGCGAGTTGGTTGAGCGGGCCTGGAAGGTGCGGCGTGAGAATTTCGGTGACTCGACCGACATGTGCTCACTTGTAAATGCCAAGTCCGGCGGCTGCGCCGAGGACTGCGGCTTCTGCGCCCAGTCGCGCTACGCCGAGGCAGACACCCCGCTGCACGCGATGATGGAGCCCGAGCAGATCCTCGAACACGCGAAGGCTGCCGAGGCGGCCGGCGCGCACCGCTTCTGCATGGTGACCCAGGGGCAGGGTCTCTCGCGCCGTGACTTCGCCAAAATCCTCGCTGGCGCCAAGCTGGTCGCCGAGCAGACCAATCTGAAGCGCTGCGCCTCAATCGGGCACATGTCGGTCGAGCGGGCGACCAAGCTGCGCGAGGCCGGGATCCAGAGGGTCCACCACAACGTCGAGTCCGCCCGCTCCCATTATCCAAACGTGTCGACCACGGTTCGCTACGAGGGTCGCCTGCGAACCGTTCAGGCGGTCAAGGAGGCCGGACTTGAGACCTGCGTCGGCGGCATTCTTAATCTCGGTGAGACCCAACGCCAAAGAGTTGAGATGGCCTTCGAGCTCTCCGCGCTAAACCCGACCTCGGTGCCGATAAACCTGCTCAACCCACGTGAGGGAACCAAATTCGGCGAGCGAGCCTTGATGGACGCTTGGGAGGTCGTCAAGTGGGTGGCAATCTTTCGACTGATCATCCCCGCGGCGCTTTTTCGACTATGCGGCGGTCGGGTCGAGAACCTCGGTGAGCTCCAACCCCTGGCGGTGAAGGCGGGGCTAAACGGCGTGATGATGGGAAATTTCCTGACCACGCTGGGCGCTGAGCCCGAGGATGACCGCCGCATGTTCGAGGAGTTGGGGCTAAACGTCGCCCGACACTCCGACAACGGCGCAAACCCACGCCCAGACAACCGCTCGGGGTGGCTCGAGGGCAGTACCCCATCCACCCCGATCGATGAGCTGATCGACCGCCAGGAGGAGGCCAACTTCTGGGATCCATCGACCCAGCTGCGGGTCATCAAAAAGGTCAAAGAACCTCCCCCCTACCCGCGCGCCGCATGACCAACATCGACGCCGCGCTGGCCGAGCTCCGCGACCGCGGACTGGGGCGCCGGCTGCGCCCGATCTGCGGGCCACAGGGGCCACAGATCACCATCGATGGGCAGCCGGTCCTGTTGCTTTGCTCAAATGACTACCTCGGTCTAGCCGCCCACCCCCGGGTCCGTCGCGCCGCCGCTGAGGCGGCGCTTCGCTGGGGTGCGGGGGCCGGTGCCTCGCGACTGATCTCAGGCGATATGGAGCCTCATCGCCAGCTCGAGGGGGCCCTGACACGTTTCAAGGGCTACCCGGCGGCGCTTTTGTTTGGGTCCGGCTATCTCGCCAACGCCGGAACCATCGCCGCCCTCGCGGGGCCCGGTGAGGTTATTTTCTCCGATCAGCTGAACCATGCCAGCATCATCGATGGCTGCCGCCTCTCGGGTGCCGATCGATTCATCTACCGCCACGGCGACCTCGAACACCTGGCCTGGGGGTTGCGCGAGGCGGCTGGGCGCGGCGCTTTGATCGTTACCGATGGGGTCTTCTCGATGCACGGCGACATCGCCCCACTGCAGGAGCTGATCGGCTTGGCGCGCCTGCATGGTTGTCGGCTGATGGTCGATGAGGCCCACGCGACGGGCACCCTCGGACCGGGTGGACGCGGCAGCGTCGCAGCCGCCGGGCTGAGCGGCGAGGTCGACGTGGTCCTCGGAACCCTGGGCAAGGCGCTCGGCTCCTACGGCGCCTTCGTGTGTGCCAGCGCCGAGATAGTCGAGTACCTGATAAACGCGGCTCGCTCCTTCATCTTTTCCACCGCCCTCCCACCGGCGGTGCTCGCCGCAGCGCTGGCCTCATTGCGGCTGCTGGAAGCTGAACCGAGACTGGTCGATCGGCTCCAGAAAAACGCCGCGACGCTACGCGGGGCGCTGCTCGCCGAGGGTCTGGCGGTCGGGGAGGGGAAGACCCAGATCATCCCGGTACAGGTGGGCGACGCCGAGCGCACGATGGCGCTCTCTGAGCGGATCCTCGCCGCCGGCGTCTTCGCCCAGGGGATCCGGCCCCCTACCGTGCCCGAGGGCTGCTCGCGGCTGCGATTCACGGTGATGGCCAGCCACCGCGAAGATCAGCTGATCGATGCGGCAAAGCAGGTCGGCACGGCGGCGCGGGAGCTCGGCATCCGCCTCACCCCGAAACCAGCGGGCGAGCTCGCCCTGGTCGCCTGATCGGACTTGCGCGGGGTATTCGTAACCGGCACCGGCACCGCGGTGGGAAAGACGGTCGTCGCTGCTGCGATCGCCAACAGCCTGGCCGCAGAGGGGGTCCGGGTTGGCGTCTTTAAGCCCGCGGTAACCGGCCTCGATGAGGCTGCGGAGAGCGACCATGCGCTGCTTCGCCGTGCCGCTGGCTCAGGGCAGAACGACGCCGAGATTGCCCCCTATCGCTACCAGCTGGCGGCCTCTCCCCACCTCGCCGCATCAGTTGTGGGTGAGCGGCTCGAGCGGCGGCGTCTGCTGAGCGCGGCCAGCGCCGCCGCCGAGAACTCCGACGCGTTGATCTGTGAGGGAGTCGGCGGGCTGCTGGTGCCGCTGGCGCCCGACTACCTGGTCCGGGACCTGGCTGTCGAGCTGGGACTGCCGATCGTCATCGCCGCGGCCTGCGGCCTCGGAACGATCAATCACACCCTGCTGACAATCGAGGCCGCGCGCCGGGTCGGCCTTGGCGTCGCGGCGGTTGTGCTGACGCCCTGGCCCGAGGAACCGGGCCGCATCGAGTGCTCAAATCGCGAGACGATCGCCTCGCTCGGCGAGGTCAGCGTCAAGACGCTGGCCCGCCTTGATCTAGCCAACCCCGACAGCTGGCCCGCGCTCAGCCTCGACTGACTCGGCGGCCACGGCTGAACCCGCAGGCTCAACGACCGCTTCGGGTACCCCCACCTCGCGCCGTGTCCTTTTTGCCCGGATCGCGGTGAGACCGATCAGCGCCCCCAGCAGGGCGACTATCCCCGAGACGCTCATCGCGTGGCCGAGGGCGTAGACAAATGCTTCCTCACCCGCCGCGGCGGCCTGTTTGGCCTGCTGGGGGCCGAGCCCCTTCAAGGCTCCGCTGACCGAGCCGCTGCCCAATTGCTGGGAGATATCTGAGCGCTCCGCGGCCGAGATCCCCGAGCCGGCCAGCAGGGTGCCGAGGCGAGAGCTGACCAGGGCCTGAAAGATCGCTCCGGTCACCGCCACCCCAAGGCTTCCGCCGACCATCCGAAACATCGAGAGCACGCCTGAGGCGATCCCGGCTTTCTCAACCGGAACCGCGTTCATCGCGGTGCTTGTCATCGGCGACATCGTCATCGCGATCCCAATACCAAGCAACATGAATCCGGGCAGCAGTTCCAAGTAGCTGGAATTGATCGCGATTCCACTGAAGGTGAACAGCGACGCGGCTACGAGGGTCAGCCCACCGGCGATCAACCATCGCGGTCCGAAGCGATCAGAGAGGCGCCCGGAGATCGGCGCAACGCCGACGATCATCAGGGTCGATGGGAGAAACCTGATCCCTGCTTCCAGCGGCGAATAGCCAAGGATGTCCTGCATGTACAGGGCGAGGAAGAAGAAGACCCCGAGCATGGCAAAGGAAATCACCAGCGCAACAACCACGGCACCGAGAAAATTGCGATCGGAGAGCAGGTCGAACTGGACCATCGGCGCCTTGACCCGGTTCTCAACGAAGACGAAGGCAGGCAGGGCGACCACGGCGACGATCAGTAGCGAAACGGTGGGGGTCGAACTCCATCCCCAGCTGTTGCCCTCGACCAGGGCCAATACCAGGGCGGTCAGTCCCGCCGTCAACACGGCGACACCGGCGTAGTCAACGTCGCGCCCGACCGTCGTATCGCGGGACTCCCTAACCGCGAAAAGGGTCGCCAAGACCGCACCGACGGCGACCGGGACGTTGAGGTAGAAGATCGCCCGCCAACTGACGTGCTCGGTGAGGAACCCACCCAGGACCGGGCCGATCGCCAAGGCCAGCGCGGAGACGCCCGCCCAGGTACCCATCGCCTTTCCACGCTCGTGGGCCGGAAAGGCATCGGTGATGATCGAGAGCGTCCCCGGCATCATCAACGCGGCGCCAACCCCCTGCACGACGCGACTGATCACAAGTGAGGTCGCATCCGGCGCGAGCCCGGCGGTGGCGGAGGAGAGCGCAAAGATGACCACGCCGAAGAGGAACATTCGGCGGCGGCCGAAGATGTCGCCGAGGCGCCCGCCCGTCGCCAACAAGACCGCGAAGGAGAGCGTGTAGCCGTTGATCGTCCACTCCAGGCCCGAGATCGAGGCGCCGAGATCCTTTTGGATCGATGGCAGCGCCACGTTGACCACCGTGTTGTCGAGCATGATCATGAACAGGGCAAAGCACATCGCCCCGAGCGTCCACCACTTGCGATTCTCCTCGGTGATCAGGTGGCCGTAGCGATTGCTCAAGTTGACCCATCCTCCTTCAGGTGCTGGTAGGTCTCAGCGATGTCGGCCCGGTCCATCAGCGCGTCAACTGCGGCATCGAGCTTGCGCCTTTGGACGGAGCTCAGGGTCGCGGTGAATGCCTCCATCCCCGCTTGGCGGACCACGACGAGGGTGTCGACAAGCTGCTTCCCCTTCGTTGTGATTGCGACCTGGCGGGCGCGGCGATCGGCGGGATCCTCAATCCTTGTGGCGAGGTTCTTCTTGACCAGGGCGTCCACCGCCCGGCTCATCGAGGGAACCGAGACTCCAAACGCCTCCGCCAACTCGCCAACCTGCCGTGGCTCGGTCGCCCGACCGAGCCCGCCCAGCTCCAGCAGAGCCTTGCACTGGGTCATCGAAAGGCCGCTCGCCTCGATTACCTGAAGCTGGTTTCCACGGTCATACAGGAAGAGGTGGCGAAGCAGAGCGCTGAGCCGCGCCGCCGTTCCCTGAGCCTCGGCGCTGACCTCGGTCACAGCTGCTTGCTCGGCGATGGCCGCGATCTCGTTTACCTGCATCGAAATATGATTGCACAGGCGCAACTATTTCTCCATCGCAATAGTTGCGCGTGTGATCAACATCACACGTTGGCCCGTCGAAGCCCCGCCGACCGCTACCGGGTTCCGGCCGCGGCCGCCTCTAGGCTGATTGGCGATCGCCGTGGATCACGCAAAGCTTGACCATGACCATCTCTGGCACCCGTTCACCCAGCAGCGGGACTGGTGTGAGGAGGAGCCGTTGATGATCGAGAGCGCCGAGGGCACGGACCTGATCGCCGCCGACGGGCGCCGCTACATCGATGGTGTCTCCTCACTTTGGTGCAACCTTCACGGCCATCGCCACCCGGGAATCGACCGAGCCCTCTGCGAGCAGATCGGTCGCGTCGCCCACTCGACGATGCTCGGGCTCTCACATCCCCGCGCAGCCGAGCTCGCGGCGCGCCTCATCGAGCTCGCACCGCCGGGACTGTCGCGAGTCTTTTACTCCGATTCGGGATCAACGGCGACCGAGATCGCACTAAAAATGGCCTTCCAATATCAGCGCCAGCGCGGCGGACAGCACGCGCGGCGGAGCTCGTTCATCCACCTCCGGGACGCCTATCACGGTGACACGATCGGCTCGGTATCCGTTGGCGGCATCGACCTCTTCCATGCGACCTACCGACCGCTTCTCTTCAGGACCCACGTCGCCGAGCCCGGTGACGCCGACGACCTCGAGCGCGTCCTCGCCGTGCACGAAGAGGAGATCGCCGCGGTGATTGTCGAGCCCCTGATTCAAGGAGCCGCCGGGATGCTCGTGCACCCCTCCGGCTACCTGCGCGCGGTGCGCGAGCTCTGCGACAGCTTCGGAGTGCTGTTGATCTGTGATGAGGTTGCAACCGGCTTTGGCCGCACCGGGACGATGTTTGCCTGCGAGCAGGAGGGGGTCGCACCCGACCTTCTCTGTCTGGCTAAGGGGTTGACCGGCGGCTACATGCCGCTGGCGGCGACCCTTGCCACGGAGAGGATCTATGAGGGCTTCCTCGGGGCACCCGAGGAGCAGCGCAGTTTCTTTCACGGGCATACCTACACCGGCAACCCATTGGCCTGCGCCGCCGCGATTGCAAATCTTGAAGCCTTTGAGGCCGAGCGCACGCTGTCGCGCCTGGGACCGAAAATCCGTCTGCTGAATGAGCTGCTGGCGGGGATCGAGACGATGCCCGAGGTTGCCGAGGTCCGATGCCGCGGTTTCATGGTCGGCATCGATCTCGGTCAGCACGATTCCAACCTGCGTCTCGGCCAGCGGGTGATGCGGGAGGCCCGGGTGCACGGTGCGATCATCCGGCCGCTCGGTGACGTGATCATCCTGATGCCGCCGCTGTCGATTTCAAAGGGTGAGCTGAGCAGGCTGGTCGAGATCACGGCCCGCTCGATCGCCGCCGCCTGCTCATCGGCCTACCCCCAAGCCGCCCCGTTGCAAGAAGCCGCCTAGTAGTGCTTTGTTAGCTCCACAGTAGGGTTCCCTTGACCCGCGACGAACCCTGCTCGCGACGATCAATCGACGCGAGGGAGGCATGATGTCGGAAGTGGCGGTGGCAGATTCGCAGCGGCGGAAGAGGATCGACGCGCCTTCGGCGGTGCACGAGCGACTCGAAGAGTTCGGTCGAGAAGTGCTCGCCGAGGCGACGAACCGCCCGGCGCAATCGGCCAACGGCAACCTCTATCTGCGCGGGCTGTTGGAGGAAGGGCAGCGCAAGTCGCTGGAGCCGCTGGTCGATCGCCTCGGTGGGCAAGCCGACTACCAGTCGATGCAGCAGTTCCTCACCGACAGCCCCTGGGACCCCTCGCAGGTCCTGCGCGCCGTCGCCGAGCGGGTGGTGCCCGAGATCGAGGTCGAGGCCTGGGTGCTCGACGACACCGGCTTCCCCAAGGACGGCAAGCGCTCGCCGGGGGTAAAGCGCCAGTACTCGGGCACTCTCGGCAAGATCGGCAACTGCCAGATCGGCGTCTCGGTGCATGCGGTCGGGGCCAAGGGGACGGTGCCTTTGGGCTGGGCGCTGTATTTGCCCGAGGAGTGGTGTGGGGACCCAGAGCGCCGCCGCGAGGCGAAGATCCCCGAGGATGTCTCCTTCAAGACCAAGCCGGAGCTTGGGGCCGAGCTGATCGAGCGCGCCAGCGGTTGGGAGGTTCCCGCCGCGCCGCTTTTGGGCGACAGCGCCTACGGTGAGAACACCGACCTGCGCCGGCGCCTGGACGCCGCGGGCAGCGAGTACGTGCTTTCGGTCAGCCCCCAGACCGCGGTGTTTTCGCCCGAGACCAGCTTCGAGGTGCCCGAGCGCAAGGCCAAGGCGGGTCGTCCGCGCACTCGCCCACGGCCCGACCGAGCGCCTGAGTCGATCGGCGCGCTGATCGAGCGGATCGGGCTGGGTGTGGCGGAGAACGTCACCTTTCGCGACGGCCCCGATGGCGAGCCGGTCACTTCGCGCTTTCTCTTCGTGGGAGTGCGCGCCTCCCACGAGTGGCAGAAGCGCCCTTCCCCTCCACCCGAGGAGTGGCTGATCGCCGAGTGGCCCGAGGGCGCCGATGCCCCCACCGACTACTGGTTCTCCAACCTTCCCCCAGACGCCGATCCCGAGCAACTTGCCCGCCTCGCCCGGCTGCGCTGGAAGGTCGAGCTCGACTACCGCCAGCTCAAGGGCGAGCTCGGACTCGACCACTACGAGGGCCGATCCTACCTGGGCTGGCACCACCACACCGCATTGGTCACAGCAGCCCACGGCTTCCTCACCCTGGAGCGAGTTCACCCTTTAGCCCGACGGCCGGCCTGACTCTTCCCGCCGCAGTCCGAGCGCTGCAGCCACTGTTTAAGTGTTGGACCGGCCGTTGCCAGACCTGCGATCAGCCCGTCGACCTCGAGCGGCTGTCACTTCATCGTTATCGCCAGGATGAGTGAGCTAACAAAGCACTACTAGGCAAGGGGGCTCGATCGAGCGGATCCTCGCGACCCGCGCGGCGGGTAGGCTCGCGTGGGTGAGCGATCGACATCGTGGCCCCGCCGAGGCTCCCAACTTCGGATCGCCCTCCACGCCGCGAGCGGCGGCCTCCGTCGTGTTGCTGCGGCGCGGCGCCAAGCACGCCGAGCGGGCACTGCAGGTACTGCTCTTGAAGCGAACCGAAAACGCCAGATTCATGCCCGGTGTCTGGGTCTTCCCCGGTGGGGCTCTTGATCCGGCCGACGGCGAGGGTGAGCTCGGCCACCGCACCGCGGCGCTGCGCGAGCTCCGCGAGGAGGCGGGAATCGAGCTAGGCGCCGATCAGGAGCTGGTCCTCTTCTCGCGCTGGATCACCCCAGAGCTAATCTCGCGGCGCTTTGATGCGTGGTTCTTCCTCGCCCTGGCCCCCGCCCATTCCCCGCCCCACCCAGACGGGATTGAGACGACCGATGCCGCCTGGTTTGAGCCCGGTGCGGCGCTTGAGGCGAGCCGTCGAGGCGAGCTGGCCCTCGCCTTTCCGACACTAAGCCAGCTGGAATCGCTGCTCGCCTATCGCAGCTCAGAGGAGGCGATCGCCGCCCATCGCGGTCGCGCCGTGCGGCCGGTCCTGCCAAAGGTCATCGGCACCGCCGAGGACCATCGGGTCGTCCTGCCAGGTGACCCCGATTATCCCAACTAGGCATTGGGAAAGGGCGCCAGGCCGGCGTGCCAAGGTCCAGGGGGGTAGGTGTGGATGCCGCTCTCTTCCATCTCTGATTGCAGACGTTTAAAGAGGGCTCCGGCGTTGACCAACGCCGCCTTCAGCTCTTCCTCGCTGAGGCCGCGAAGCCGCCACATAAACCACAGCTGGCTGTCGTTGATGCCGAAATCAACCTCACCGGTCATTGTCGTCACCCAGGCAAGAAAGCCGGGCCCGAAGAGCTCGCGCAAAGCCACCGGGTCATATTCGGAGGGCACGGTGGCGAGGAAGCGCCGGTTGAAGTCGATCGACTCAAACTCCACTTTGCGCGCGAAGCGCTGGGTGAGGACCTCGGCCCCCTCGATCGATTCGACGTTGAAGGCGGGCACGACCTTGGCCAGATCGGGCATGTGGGCCTTGGCAAGGACCGAGGTCGGAAGCAGCGCCTTGGCGAAGAGCCCCCCCGCCTCCTTTTCATCGGCGTCACAGGAAGAGCCCCAGAAACCCTCGCTGAGCTGTCCGGTCAGCCTGTTGGCGCCGCCGACGCAAAGCGCCACCGGCCCGTCCTTGGGATTGATCCCGCCCACCGCTTCGTAGGTAAGCCCGTTTGCCTCGGCGTGTTTTTTGACCGCCGCGGCCCAGGCTTCGGCTTCTTGCTTGGCGCTCATTCCCGGCGATCCTAAGCGTCGGAGCCATTTGGACAAACCCGATCGGCGTTAGGATGCTTATCAGCCAGGATCAACCACAGGAGCCCAAATGATCGTTGTGATCGTCATCGTCGCGATTGTCCTAATCGCCGGCCTCTACTTCATCGGTAAACGCAATTCGATCATCTCCTCGCGCAACCGGGTGGATGAGTCCTGGAGTGGCATCGACGTGCAGCTCAAACGGCGCCATGACCTCGTCCCCAACCTGGTCGAGACGGTTAAAGGCTACGCCGCCCACGAGAGCCAGACGTTTGAGAAAATCACCAAAGCGCGGGCCGAGGCGATGTCTGCACAAGGTGTCGGCGATAGCGCCAAAGCAGAGGAGAAACTGACCGGAGCGCTGACCGACCTGCGCGCCGTTGCCGAGAACTACCCGCAGCTGCGGGCGACGGAAAATTTTCAACAGCTGAGCCGCAATCTCTCCGAGCTGGAGGACGAAATCCAGGCCTCACGAAGGATCTATAACTCCAACGTGCAGTCCTACAACACGGCGATCCAACAATTCCCGGGCTCGGTTATCGCCAACCAGGGCGGCTTCACGCCGCGCGAGTACTTCGAAATCAAAGACAGCGCCGATCGTGAACCGGTGGCGGTCAGCTTCGACAAAGAGTGAGGCTAGTATTTTGAGCATGAGCGCCACCACCGAAGCCACCCTTTGGATCTGCGAGAGCTGCGGCTTTATCTATGACCCAGCAATTGGTGACCCCGACGGAGGAATTCCTCCCGGAACCGCCTTTGAGGACATCCCCAGGGACTGGTTTTGCCCTGTCTGCGGCGCCCGTACGAGCGACTTTCGCCCACTTGAGCCGGGCGAGGCCTAGGCCGAAGAGACCAAGATGCTGACCGTTCGGGCAAGCGTCCGGGGTCCTGCCGAGAACCACCTTGAGCAGCGTTTTGAGCGCCGGGGGCAGCGCCGTGTATGACTATGATTGGATAGTCGTCGGCTCGGGGTTTGGCGGCAGCGTCTCGGCCTTGCGGCTGGCCGAAAAGGGCTATCGGGTCGCGGTCTTGGAGTGCGGCAGTCGCTTTGCCGATGAGGATTTTGCCGAGTCGACGCTGCGCCAGCCGCGGCGCTACTTCTGGGCCCCCAAACTTGGTTTCCGAGGGGTCCTTCGGATGTCGTTTTTCAAGGACGTTTTCGTCGTCTCCGGGAGTGGGGTCGGCGGCGGCAGCCTCGGCTACGCCAACACCCTCTACCGAGCCCGGCCCGCCTTCTTTGAAGATCCGCAATGGGCGGAGCTGGGAGATTGGGAAGCCGAGCTGGCACCCCACTACGAGACCGCGGAGCGCATGCTGGGGGTGGTCGAGTACGAGGGGGTCGGCCCGGCCGATCAGCTCTTGAAGGAATACGCCGAGGAAATCGGGGTCGGGGACACCTTTCAAAATACCCGGGTTGGCGTCTTCTTCGATCAACCTGGACAGGAGGTCCCGGATCCCTATTTCGAAGGCGAGGGACCAGCCCGCAGCGGCTGCATGCGCTGCGGCAGCTGCATGGTGGGCTGCCGCCACGGAGCCAAGAACACGCTGGTAAAGAACTACCTCTTCTTCGCGGAGCGCCTCGGGGTGAGAATCGAGCCCGAACGCCAGGTTACGGAGGTGCGAGCGCTGCGTGCCGCCGATGGCTCCGATGGCTACCAGGTAAAGAGCGAACGCTCGGGGGCCTGGATCCGCAGGGATCGACGCACCCTCACGGCCCGCGGGGTCGTGATCGCCGCCGGGGCGCTGGGAACCAACCACCTCCTGGCCAACTGCCGCCACAGCGGCGCGCTTCCTCGCCTCTCGCCGCGGATTGGCGATGTGATCCGAACCAACTCGGAGTCGATCCAATCCGTGACCGCCCTTGACGACGAGCGCGATTTCAGCCGCTCAGTGGCGATCACTTCGAGCATCTACCCCGACCCCGATACCCATATCGAGGTCGTTACCTACGGTGAGGCTGGCGACGCGATGAGCGGCACCTTCACTGCGATGACCGGTCCGGGCACCAGGTTCACCCGGCCGCTGAAGTGGATTGGGGCGATGCTCCGCCACCCGCTGCAGGCCGTGCGGATGCGAATTCCATACCGCTGGTCGCGGCGGACGGTGATCCTCTTGGTGATGCAGACGGTAGACGCCGCGATGAAGTTGCAGCCGCGGCGAAAATTGCTCGGCCGCGGAGTCAGGCTGCAAACCGAACAGGACCGCGAGCGCCCCAATCCGCTCTACATTCCCGCCGCCGCGCAGGCGGCCCGCTGGTTTGCGAGCCGAACCGGCGGGATCGCCCAGAGCGCCCTCACCGAGTCGATCCAAAACGTCCCCACGACCGCCCACATCCTGGGCGGTGCGGTGATCGGCGCCGATCCGGAGGCCGGGGTCGTCGACGCCGCCAACCGCGCCTATGGGTACGTGAACCTGCTGGTCACAGATGGTGCCTCGATCCCGGCCAATCCCGGCGTCAACCCGAGCCTGACGATCACCGCCAAGGCCGAGCACGCGATGAGCCTAATCGCCCCCAAGGAGGGCGAGCAACCGCGCCACCTGCCCGAGGCGGCGCGGCCAGCCGCCGTCGCGCCGACCTCAGGCGGCCTCAGTTAGACGCTGGGCGACGTAGTCCCAGTTGACGACGTTCCAGAAGGCGTCGATGTAGTCGGGGCGCTTGTTTTGGTATTTGAGGTAATAGGCGTGCTCCCAGACATCGCAGCCAAGCAACACGGTGCTCCCGTCTGAGACGGGCGAGTCCTGGTTGGGAGTCGAGACCACCGCAAGGCCGGTCCCATCGTTGACCAACCAGGCCCAGCCAGATCCAAAGCGAGCGATGCCGGCCTTTTTGAACTCCTCCTTGAAGGAATCAAAGGAGCCGAAGGTCTCATCGATTCCGGCCGCCAGATCAGCGCTGGGCTCGCCGCCGCCATCGGGGCTCAGCATCTGCCAAAAGAGAGAGTGGTTGTAGTGGCCGCCGCCGTTATTTCGGACCGGACCCTGCTTGTCTCCGGGAAGGGCCGAGAGGTTGCGCAACACGTCCTCGACGTCGCGCTCCGCCCACTCGGTCCCCTCCAAGGCAGCATTTGCTTTGTCGACGTAGGCCTGGTGGTGCTTGTCGTGGTGAACGCGCATCGTCGCCTCATCTATATGTGGCTCTAGCGCGTCGTAGGCGTAGGGAAGGTCGGGAACCGAGAAAGCCATCTGGCGTCTCCTCCTGGTCGGGGTCGAGGTTAAGCGCAGCCTAGCGAGCGAGGAACCGCGCCCGGGGGACGGTGTCGGGGTCCCCGCCCGTCCAGGCGTTGAACTGGTACCAGGAGGGCTTCGCTTCACGCTGGGCAGTGAGCAGGCCGGCCGAGCCGCAGAATTGGCAGCCGCCGCCCCGATCGGTCCAAGAGAACCACCAGATACCGCCAATCCGCCAATGCAGTCGCTGCGCGGACAGCATCGAGAAGGCGCTGTTGAGTTCTTCGGCCTGCCCGTACAGGCCCCGATCCCAGCGCGAGGGTCCGTTCGCAGAGCCCCAGCCGATCTCGCTGACGTACATCGGCACCGAGGCGGCGCCGTTGCTCCTCATGATGCGCCTTAGTTCTTCAATCTCAGGGTGCATTTCACGGGCGTGAAAAAGGTACGGATGGAGGGCCACCCCCCCGATCGCTTGGGTGATCCCGGGCGCCCGCAACAGGCGCGAGAGGAAGCCGCCCGAGGAAACATTGGGCGGTGTCTGCAATGGATGACCAAAAAGACCGCCCGCGATCACCCTCGAAGAGGGGTCTGCTTCATGCAGGACCCGGGCCGAGAACCGAAACAGCTTCGCGTATCGCGCCGGGTCTGGGTGATAAGAGAAGGTGACCAGGTTCTCCTCGTTCCAGACTTCCCAGCTTCGAATCGGCAGGAATGGAAGTTCGGGGTTTTCTTCCCAAAACGATCCCTTTGGACCGTAGCGAGCCACCGCAGCGCGCAGGAAGTTCGACCAGCCCGCGCGCTGGACGGCCGTTTCGATCGGTTCCTGGATCGGCCGTGGCGCAGCCCAAGACGGGGTGCTGCCGAGAAAGGGAAAGATTCTTATCCCGTGTTCCGCAGCGATGGCGACATCGTGGTCAAATTCGGACCACCGAGGACTGAGGTCCGATGGATTTTCGGGCTGTATGGCGCTCCAGTCCATGGGAAGCCTCACGCTGCGTATCCCCGCCTCCTTCATCAGTTCGAAATCGCTTGAGGTGAGTGGGCTCTGCGGAGATACCCCAAGGAACCCGGGAGGAAATGACGCAACTGCTACGCACGGTGCCGGAACCAGCACCGCCAACACCGCAAAAAAGAATGCAAGCCTGCGCATCAATGCCTTCTCTGACCCCGGATCTCGCCAAAAGTCGCGGTCGATGACTCTATAGGGCCGGTTCGGAACCGGCCCTATAGAGTCGGGGTCTTCAGCGAGTTGACCCAGCTAGGGTAAGGCCCGAATGGAGCCTCGCCCGCAACCCCGGCGCAGTTCCGCGGTGCGAGCCAAGTTGGTTTACGTTGCCAAGGCTGCCGCTAGGCGCTTGGCGTGGGCCCCGTCAGACGGTTTGAACAGATTGCGAAGAGAGGACCTAACTCCGCCCCGGGGCCTTTCCTTCGTCGGTGGAGGAGATTTTGGGAAAACCGGTCGAGAGCATCTGAACCATTTCAGAGAGCTCGGCGATTTAGCACCTAACGCCCGGGTACTTGACATAGGCTGCGGCATTGGCAGGATGGCGATTCCGCTGATTGATTACCTCGATGAAGGGTCCTACGCCGGTTTCGACGTCGGTAAAGAGATGATCAACTGGTGCAAGCGCCGCATCACGGCGCGACGACCAGACTTCGAGTTCACCTGGGCACCGGTCTTTAACCAAAAGTACAACCCGTTTGGAAAGCTCGCCGGCGCGGAGTATCGCTTTCCGTATCCGAGCTCCTCATTCGATTTCGCATTCGCAACATCCCTTTTCACACATCTAGTCCGAGATGATGCCGACCATTACCTTGCCGAAACCGCACGGGTACTGAGGCCTGGAGGAACCTGTCTATTCACTTTCTTTCTGCTTGACTCGGAGTCCGAACGCGAGATCGAAGCTGGGCGGGCCGCATTTGATTTCCACTACCGGACCCACGGTGGGTTTACCATCGACCCCCGCCAGCCCGAGGAGGCCGTCGCCTACAGAGTGGGCGATATCCGAGCCATGTTTGCCGAGGCAGGACTGCAGATTCGGGACCCAATATTCCGGGGTAGGTGGGCCAATGCCCCCGCGGGTTTAGCCGGCCAAGACATGGTCGTTGCGTGTCGAAATCCACGATCGCCCACACGGTCACGTTCCCGAACCTGACCAGATATCCTTCAGCAATCGATGCGCCCGGGCTTGAGTCGGACTGATGGATCGACGAAGGCACAGCCAACCTCGCCCGGCGGCTGCTTCAAGTTGTCCGAGCGTTCTCCTTGCTGATTCGGCTCCGCAGCCGGGTACATTCCTGCGCCGATGGGTGCACCGCGGCAGTCTGAACCTCCACGTTTGAGATAATCCGCGACGTCGCTGCCGGTCAGGCCGGCACGGCTCCCACCTAGCGAAGCTGCTCGAGGCCATCGGGGATGAGATCGCGCCCCCGCGCGAACTCGACGTCGCTGTCGTACCCGGTCTCGGGGCGCTTCGTAGCGATCTCGACGAGATAGGGGTAGCCCTCAAGCGCGCCGATCGTCTCCGCCCTCCTTTTCGCCGCTTCCCCGGCACCCTCGGCAGTCTCAAACGCGAGATCCTATTCCTGCAAGGCGAATCCGTAGATATAGGCGTCCTGGACCGAATAGGCGTGGACCGTGGCACTGAAGGAGGACCGCTATCCGTCTTCCGATGAGCATCAGGCGGTGCATCTCAAGTTTCCCTATCCAGACGCGCGCAGCGACCTCAACCGCTGGCTGCCGCTGGTCAAGTGGCTGCTGGCCATCCCCAACCGGGTGATCGCCTACGCCCACGTGCTGGCAACCGATCGCTACCCGCCGTTCCGCCTCGCCTCGTAGGTTCCGCGAAACGCATTGGGGGACATTCCCTCGAGCGCTTTCGTATCGGCATCGGCGCGCCTGGTATGCGCAAGCCTGACGAAAATTTTGCAACGGGTCCTGCTTCCACATGGCGCGACGCCTGCAGTTAGTCCCCTTCAGACCGCCAGCGCCGATACAGATCTGTGAATTCCTGCTGCATCTCGGGTGTCATATCCTCAGCTCGCAGCCGACCGGTGAGTCGGACTGTGGCGCGCATCTGTTCGAGGTACTCCGTGCAATGCTCACAGCCGGACAGATGCGCCTCAAAGCGTCGCCTCTGAGATCTAGACAGCCCTCCCTCCAGATAGTTGGTGACCAGCTCGACCACCTCTTGGCAAACCAGCTCGTTCTTTCGCCGCAGGATCTTCATGCCGTCACAAACTCCTCAAGCGCCTGACGCAGTTGACTGCGACCGCGGTGAAGCAGAACCCTCTGGTTGCCTTCGCTGATGTCGAGGACCTCACAAACCTCCGGACTGCTTAGCCCCTCAACATCTCTGAGCAATAGGACCTCGCGCTGGCGCGCCGGGAGCCGTCTAAGCGTCGCATGAAGTCTGACGGCGAGCCCTTCTGCCAGGACTCGGTCCTCGCTGTCCTCGACCCAGTGCTGCGGCGGAGACATCCACGCCCCAGACGCGTCGAAACGAGAGCGATCCACGGCCGGTGTAGCGTCCCCGATAGCGACGCTTCGATGCTCGCGCACGCCGGTGCTCTTAGCCCGGTTGACGAGGATTTGAAGAAGCCAGGCCTTGAAGGTCGATCGCTCGGCAAATCCATCGATCCCGCGCAAGACGGCCAGCCAGGTGTCCTGGACAACCTCCTCCGCGATCGCCGGACTCGACACGAACGAAGAGGCAAGCTGCAACATCGCAGCGTGATGGCGAGCGGCCAGCTCGACGAAGGCTCGCTCCTCGCCGGCCTGCAGGCGCGTAACCAACTCGCGATCCGCATCGGCAGTTGAGCCGCCGCGGCGCACGCGGCGCATGACTGCAGTGACCGGGGTCAATCCAGTGCCTTTGCGGAAAGACGAGACAGATCATTTAAGTCAATTCCCATGGGCTTCATGCTTCGCCGGGCAGGCTACGGCGCCCGTCTTAAGGCGCCGTAGCCCATCCGGCCTGACTCCTAAAGGGCGACGATGCCCTCGCCGCCCACGGCTCCGGGAACGGTGATCGCCCCGATTTTGCTCAGCGCTCCCTGCGCGCCGATTGCGAACTCATCAACCCCTCCGGCGCCACCGGTTTGTACATAGAGGTAGCGCGAGTCGCCTGACACCGCGGCATCAACGGTGCCGGGGTCGGTGGCGGTATTGCCCGTAAGGGTGAGCTGCTGCCCGCCCTCTCCGGATTGGATATTGCTGATCGACGCGCTGGCGGCATTGGAGGCATAGAAATGCTGGTCGGCACGGGCGACCCAGCACGTGGCTTCCTGACCGGTTGGCACCGCATCAAGCTGGGTAATGGTCCCGTTATCGCCGAGCGCGAAACTCGCTAGCGAGTTGGTTCCTGCCTCCGCCACGACCAGGTTCCCGTCTTGATCGAACGTCACCGCGAATGGGACGGCGCCTGGCTCTGAGTTGACGACGGGCGTTTTGGACAGTCGCCCGAACGGCGAAACGCCAAAGACGTCTATGTCGCTGCCGTTGGCCTTGGTCGTGACGATCAGCTGGGAACCGTCCGGCGAGAAGGCGACCTGGCCTGGGGTGTGAGTGAACTGGGGTGTTTCGGTGGAATTGAGGCCGAGTGGACGGCTAGATCCGGGGATCGGGAACAGGTGGCCCGCAAAGACCGCAAAACCCTGCACCGATCCACCTTCTTCGGCATTCAGCACGTAGACCAGCCCGCGATCAACGGCAACGCTGACCGGGAATGACCCACCCGAGCTCAGGACCTGGCGCAGGGCGAGGTGGTCGCCAAAGACGGCGAACACAGAGATCGTGTTACTGCCAGCGTTGACGGCATATAGCAAACCGTCCTGTCGATCGTAGGCGAGGGAGCCCTGCGAGGCTAGGTGATCTACGACGGAACCGGTGAGCACCCCGCCCAGACCGCCGGTGTTATAGATGCCGGCCTGGGTGAGGCTGCCGTTGGCGGCCTGGTCATAGGCGACGACCTGATTACCCGAGGTGTTGTCGGTCTGGACAAATACGACATGGCCTGTTCGGGCGCCAAATGGATCGCCTCCCCGTCGACCGAAGGCGCTTGCCGGTCCGCAGGTTAAGGCCAAAACAGCAGCCACGACAGCCAGTGTCGCGCCGATGCGAGTCATAGCTCTCATTGCAGGTGCTCCTCAAGTTGGGATGGGCGTGCAAGGTTCAGTCCCCCCGAGCCCGGAATCCGTTACAGGCACTTGGCCGCGACCCGATCGCTGCCGATTTCTGCCGCAAGGCTGGGCGGTCCGATTCTGCGCACCGCTGATCGACATCGACCGGGTATTTGATCGCTCGCAGCGAGGCAATCGCCATATCCTGGCTTGGAATGGAGTATTCGCGCAATTGAACGACCCTTTGAAAGCCGTTGGGCGTCTTAAGGCGTCCGGCGGGTTCGAATCCCCACCTCCTCCCGGACACCACCCCCTCCGCTTACAGAGCCAAAACTGGCTTTATAGAGAGGTCTGTGCAGTCCCGGATCCCAGATTGAGTGCCCGTGACAACGTCCGTGCCTGGCTGATCAAGCGTGAGCTGAAGAAGGGCGGAGCATCCATCCAGGCGTATTGGTGCAGGAGACCCCGACACACAGGAGGGGGGAGGTCTTCATCGGCATGCAGCAGATGAAGGAGGGCTTGAATGCTCCTGTCCGAGTCCAGATTCCAACCTGGACGCCTACCAAGGGGCTTCTTTGACAAATTGGGATCCCTGAGTTTCCGCACATCCGCATGCAGCCCGCCTGGTCTGTTTCTGGATTATCGGCTGGGCTGGTGCTGTGGGACGGCGGTCGGTTGGCCCAATCAAACGGTCGTCATTGCGCCAGACCTCGCAATAACCGAACGGCCACGCCGCGCAGAGTCGCCTTGCCGTAACTGTGGCTTGGATCGAATTGGGTAAAGATTGCCAGCGAGACTCGCTGCCCGTTCCGCTCGAGAAGCGCGACCTGATGGTCCACCCTACCCGTTCCGGTGCCCCAGCCACCCTTCAGAAAAAGTCTCCAACCCCGCGGCACGACCCGCCCAATCCCCCATCGCTGAACCGAGATGATGTGTGAGAGCAAGTACCTCGCATAGGGAACGTATCGGCTCGGAATATAGGACTCGAGGCGATACATGAACCAGGCCTGATCGCGTGGGCTGGTTCGACTAAGCCCCCAGATACTGTTGTAGCGAAAATCGCGCATCGCGGATATTCGAGCGACACGCTCAATCCGCGCCCTTCCAACGATGTTGCGCACTTCCGAAGCCGCGGCGCTGTCCGAGCGGCGAATCATTGGGCTCAAAAGCGCCCGATCCCGGCTCGATAAGGGCCGAGGGTATCGCTCGCGCAGTAAGGCAACCAGGAGCATCACCTTGAAAACGCTGGCGGCCGGAGCGGTGCTGGCCATGCGAATGCCGCTGATTTGTCCACGCTCGTTGACCACTGCGAAGGCAACCTCTCCAGCCCGCCCGCTCGCGTAGCGTCTCGCCTCCGCTATATGGGGGCGCCAGGCCGGCGCAGACCCGTGGGGAGGTCGGGCCCGGCCGATCCCCGCCGCAGCAATCAGACAGGCAAGCGATATCGAGATGAGAATCAGGCCGCGGCCTTGACGCATGGGCTCGAGTATTATCGGGCAAAGCGCCAAGCCGAGACCCGATTGAGGATCGAGGACTGGCTGCCAATATCGGAACCCCGGCCAAACGGGGTATCGCTTATGCGGGAGGGGTCCGAGCCCGTGACCCTCGGTTATGGGCCTGATGGTCCCTCGCCATCGTGCTCGACGAAGGCAACCACGATTCGGGCTGCCGACCATTTCCCGTCACGGCCCGGGTTCTAGATCCGCCGGGCACCTCGATGTGGCCGATCAGGCGAGAGAGTCCGATGCCAAACTCAGCTAAGAGCGCCTGGTGCACGCCGGCGTGAGCGTCCACCCGGCGCTCATCGGCGGCTGGCTAGGTGCAGCAAGCCAGTCCAGCATGTAGCTCGGGATCTGGCCTACGCCTATCGACCGGGTTGACCCGGTCGATAGCTTTCGGGCGCATTCGCCCGTATTCGTTGGGTTCGACCAACGTTAGGTTCATCGGGGCGCCCGGATTTGAACCGGGGACCTCACCGACCCGAACGGTGCGCGCTACCAGGCTGCGCCACGCCCCGAGAGTGAGCGATTATCCCAGACCTGCTCGCCTCAACCGAACCGCCTTGATCGCGGCTTCCACCTGCCTCAAGCTGGGACCTTCCTGAAGGGTGCGACTTCCACCGGGACCGGTGACGATCGCCGCCTCTCCGGTGCGAATGCCCAGGTTGAAACCGAGCCTTTCGTCTTCGGCGAGTTTCCTGGCAATCGACCCCCCGGAGCCACCGTGAGCCTTTAGATAGCGTTCCCACTCACCGACGTTCAGTTCTTCGACCGCGCTCGCAATCGCTTTGAGGAAGCTCTGGTTGACCTGTGGCTTGGCTTCTGCCTGGTTGCGGAAGAAGAGATAGGTGTACTGCCAGCCCTCACCCTGGTGGGCCGCGGACTCAGCACCGTAGAAGCCAACCTCGGTCGGGCTTTCGCTTGCCGAGTAATGGCGATAGAGAAGCTTGACCTGTCCTGGGCGAACGAAGCGTTCGACCAGTCCAGGGATGGCATTTAAAAAGGCCGCGCGACAGCTGGAGCACTGCAGATCGTTGAAGATCTGGATCGTGACCGGAGCGCTGGTGGACCCGAGCTGATCGCCCGCCTGTTCGACGCCGCCGAAGATTTCCTGGGCTTCAGCTGTACCGACGATCCTGGCAACCGGCTTGCCGGCCTTTTGGGTGGCGATCCCAACCAGCCCGTAGCCCAGGCCAAAGATCGCGGCGGCGAGCAGGGCGATCACCCAGAGCCGGCCACGACGCGGCAGCGGTTGAGCGGCGAGCTCAGACATGAAGGGCATTATCCAGAATGAGATTGGCCCCGAATTTGCGCAATTTGCGCTGCCCAGATTGACACGTCCGCCAGCAGCGATAAATATCCCCCTTGACTCGTTTCAAACTACATGGGAGGTCCGCCGTGGCCAATCACCTGACGCCCACCGAACTCGCTGACCAGCTTCAGATGAAGCGCCAGGAGGTGATCGGCAGGTGCGTGCAGATGGGAATCCCAATCTTCCACGGTCGCATCGACCGCAGCCTCTTTGAGAGCTCCCTGCGCAGCATTTCATCCCAGCATCCGCAGCCGCAGGCCTCTGCGAGCCTGCGCTGATTTAAACTCCCGCTATGGGGCGGGGAACACGATCGAGCACACTCGCTGACCTTCTGCCGCGAGCGGCTGAGCTCTACGGCGGGGCGGCGGCAGTCAGCTACAAAGAGGATGGCGAGTGGGTCACGCGCAGCTTTGAGCAGGTAGCGGAGACGGTTCGCTCGCTGTCGTTGGGGCTGATCGAGCTCGGGGTCCAAAAGGGCGACAAGGTCTCGATCCTGGCCAACACCCGCCCGGAGTGGACCTACTTTGACTTTGCCGCGCTCTCAGCAGGGGCCGTGGTCGTTCCGATTTATCAGACCAACTCGTCCGAGGAGTGCCGCTACGTACTGGAAAACGCCGACGCCAAGGTGGTCGTGGTCGAGGACGACGAGCAGCTGGAGAAGGTCCGCTCGATTCGAGAGCAACTGCCGTTGCTCGAACACGTTGTGCGGATGACCGGCTCCAGCCCCGATGCGATCTCGATGGACGAACTCGCCAAACGCGGTCAGCACCGCGAGGAATCCGAGTGGGAGGCGCGCTGGAAGAGCGTCGCCCCCGAGGACATCTGCACCTTTATCTACACCTCAGGCACGACCGGACCGCCGAAGGGCTGCATCATCAGCCACGGCAACTACCGCTCGATGCTCGACATGGTCAATGCGACCAGCGTGATCGAAGACAATGACGTCTCCTACCTCTACCTTCCCCTTGCCCACTCCTTCGCCCTGCTGATCCAGCTCGGCAGCTTTGACCTCGGCGCGACGCTCGCCTACTGGGAGGGCGATCCACTGAAGATCATGGCCAACCTGGCCGAACTGAAACCCACCTACTTTCCCTCTGTTCCGCGCATCTTTGAGAAGATCTACACGGCGGCGAGCGCTGGCATGGAGAAAGAGGGGGGCCTCAAAAAGGCCGTCTTTGAGTGGTCGATCCGGGTCGGAGCGCGGATGCGCGAAGTGCAGCGAAGCGGCGCGAAGCCAGGCTTCTTCTTACGCAAGCAATACCAATTCGCCGACAAGCAGGTGCTCTCAAAAATTCGCGGCCTGTTTGGCGGACGATTGCGGCTGGCGGTCTCTGGAGCCGCCCCAATCAACCCCGAGATCCTCCGCTTCTTCGATGCGGCCGGGGTTCTGGTCTTGGAGGGGTGGGGAATGACCGAGACCTCGACCGCGGCGACGGTCTCCTCGCCGGAGGACTTCAGGGTCGGCACGATCGGCAAACCGTTCCCCGGTTGTGAGGTGAGGATCGCCGAGGACGGGGAGATTTTGGTCAAGGGGCCAAACGTCTTCCAGGGCTACTACAAGAACGAGCAGGCGACGCGGGAAACGATCGTCGACGGCTGGTTGCACACCGGCGATATCGGTGAGATCGACGGCGATGGCTTCATCAAGATCACCGGTCGCAAAAAGGACATAATCATCACGGCCGGCGGCAAGAACATCACCCCTGCCAACCTCGAGGCCGAGATCAAGCAGCACCCGCTCGTCTCCCAGTGCGTGGTGGTTGGCGACCGACGCCCCTACCTGGTGGCCCTAGTAACGCTCGACCCCGATGAGGCCTTCGCCTACGCCCGCGATCACGGCCTCGCCGAGGATCTCGCCGAGCTCGCCGCCAACGAGGAGATCAAGGCCTCGATCGATGCCCACGTGGAGAAGATCAACCAGCAATTCGCGCGCGTCGAGCAAATCAAGAAGACCGCGATACTGAGCCATGACCTCTCCCAGGAGAGCGGCGAGCTGACCCCGACGTTGAAGGTCAAGCGGGCGGTCGTCACCGCCAAGCACGAGCCCGAGATCGAGGCCCTCTACAGCTAGGCTGGATGAAGCGGCTCACCAACCGCGATCGTCCGCCTGACAAGAAAGTGATCGCCGCCTGCGCGAGCTCGGGGGTCGGCCGAAACGGCCCCTCAGTTCGACGCGGATTCACCGGCCCATCTCTACCCCCGTTCGCCCCGCTTACCGCGGGGGTCGGCTTTGATGGCCGACGCGGTTCGTCCCGCGGCGCTCGGGGCCGATGAGCTGCTCGAGAAATGCACCCTCCTCATAATCACACGATGAAGAAAGCAACGAGGACCATGGAGAAGAGGAAAGCCGGCTCAGAGGAAGGTGAAGGAGGAGAATCTCCCTCCCAACTGATCGACGCGCGGATCAAGGAGCTGAGTGATTGGCGGGGCGAGACGCTCGCTCGGATCCGCGCTTTAATCAAACAGGTCGACCCCGAGGTCATCGAGGGGTGGAAATGGAGAGGGGTTCCGACCTGGTCGCACGACGGGATGATCTGTACCGGTGAGTCCTACAAGAACGTCGTCAAGATGACCTTCGCCAAGGGCGCTTCGTTGGATGACCCTTCAGGCCTCTTCAACTCCAGCCTCGAAGGCAACACCAGGCGTGCGATCGATATCCATGAGAGCGACAGATTTGATGAGAAGGCTTTGAAGGGGCTGATTCGTGCCGCCGTTGCACTGAACGCGTCTTCAACCGGCAGGCGGGCCGCGACGAGGTCCCAATGACCAACGGGAGGGATCTGGGGCGGGTCAAATAGCCCAGGAACGCGCCAGGCAGCGATCTCTGTGACGGCCAGCCAACTTCTCCTCGGTTGCGGGAGCCCGCAGGCCCGAACGCCGCCTCAGGCTGAGGCGCAAACTCGCCTAACGCAGCGCTAGGAGGCTTCGCCGGACTGGCGCAACAGGACCGAGGTGGTCTGCTCGAGAACCCGGCGCCAGGCCGAGGTCTGCTCGGGCTCCTCCTGGGCGGCGCGCTCCAGCACGCGCCGGACCCGTCGCTCGGAGATCTCCAGACCGTGGCGCTCGGCGATCTCGCGGTAGCGCTCGTAGTCTTGGGCGAGGGTAGCCGTGACCGATTCGAAGCCATGGCGGGCGATCTTCAAGCGCCTCGAGTAATCCATAATCGGGGTGCCGAACATCAGCTCGTCATTTGGCTGCGGCTCGATCAGGACAATGTCGACGCCGGGATACCTGTCCTGCCAGAACTCAACCGCCTGATGGAGGCGCTGGTGGGCGATCAGACGAAAGGTCTGATTGGCGATCGCCGGCAGCCCCATATCGGAAACCCGCCGCACGCGGCTGCCAAAGACGGTGGGGATCGTTTTCTCAAAATCATTGACGTAGGGGACGAGGGGATTGACGACGACGATGAATTTGGCTCCCTTCTCGACCGCGATGTCGACGTTGGTCGTCGACCGAATACCCCCGTCGACCAGCTCGCGGCCCTTCAGGTCGACCGGCTTGTAGACGATCGGCAGCGCCGTTGAGCACTCGATCGCCTTGGAGATCGGCACGTCAGACCAATTCTTCTCGCCGAAGACGATTCGCTCGCATGTGTCGAGGTCGGTCGCGATCAGGTAGAGCTCGCGCTCGAGCAGCCGAAAGTCGTTGGAGCGACCGGATTCAGCGAGCACCCCGGCAACGTAATCGTCGATTCCCGAGCCCGAGTAAATCCCGGTTGGAAGGGCCTCGGCCAAACCAACTCCGAGGTCGATTGCCGAGAGCTCACCGATTCGCACCAGCGCTCGCACCAGCTCGATCGAGCGCAGCGGCAGGGTCACCGCTTTGCGCAGGAAGCCGAGATAGTTTGGCCGCAGCACCGTGTTGAGGTCGAGATCCTCAATCTTAGAGCTGACCCGGGCGTTGAGGACCTGCATCATTTCGTCGGGAGTCACCGCGTTGGCGAGCATCGCCGCCACAAAGGACCCGGCGCTGGTACCGACGTAGATATCGAAGTTGTTGACGGTGCTGTTTACCGCGAGCAGGTCGAGCGCCCGCAGCGCCCCAATCTCATATACCCCGCCGGTGAAGCCACCGCCACCGAGTACCAGCGCGGTCTTTGAGGGCCGTTTGCGCGGCCTTCGTCGTTTCGGCTGGGACTCAATGTCCACAACTTTTCCCATCAGGAGGGATTATCTCAGGAATGAGGCGGCGCCTTGCCCCCCTGTTGATTGCCCTTGCACTTGCCCTGCTTGCGGCAAGCGCCCCGGCCGGCGCATCCGGAGCGCTTTGTCAGACGCTCAGGTCTCAGCTGTATCGGGGCGGTGGTCGTGCAAGCGGTCTGCTGGTGCTGGACGCCGGCAGCGGGCAGGTGGTTTGCTCGGTTGCCGCCAAGGTGCAGCGATCGCTGGCCTCCAACATGAAGCTGTTTACGACCTCCACCGCGCTGGCGCGGCTCGGACCCGAATTCCGGATCCCGACGCGGGTCTACAGTGACGGTAGCGTGGACTCAGAAGGGGTCCTGCACGGCAGCCTCTACCTGCAGGGTGGAGGCGACCCAACCCTGGGGATGCCGAGCTTTTATGACCACTTCCTAAACGGCCTCGGGACCGACATATTCGCCCTCAAGCCACAGATCCGCGCCGCTGGGATCAGCGCGGTCACCGGCCGCCTCTACGCCGATGACACGATCTTTGACCGCCTGCGCGGAGTGCTCGATTCCGGATTTGCGACCAGCCCCTACATCGGCCCGCTCTCCGGACTCTCCTTCGATTCGGGCTACAGCGACCCCGGCGCGACAAGCTTCTCCAGCGAACCGGCAAAGCTGGCGGCAGCGACGCTGGCACGCTCGCTGCGAAACGCCGGGGTCGAAGTCTCGCCTCAGGTGGCGCTGCGCAGCACGCCGCCCGAAAGCACCAGGGTCGCCGTGGTTCGCTCCCCCACTCTGAATCGGATCGTCGATACAACCGATGTCTATTCGGACAACTTCTTCGCCGAGACGCTGATCAAGCTGCTCGGCGCGCGCTTCGGGGGCGAAGGCAGCACCGCGGCGGGTGCCGCCGTGGTCGCCCAGTTCGCCCACCAGGAGGGCTCCGGAGTGCACGCGGTCGACGGCTCAGGGCTGAGCCGCTCCGGGCGCGCCTCCCCCGCCCAGGTCGTCGCCCTGTTGAACTCGATGCAGAGCGGCCCGGTGGGTGAAGATTTCATCGGCGATCTCGCTCTCGCGGGCAAGGAAGGCACGGTCGAACTGCGGATGCGGGGAACCCCAGCCGAAGGTCATTGCCGGACCAAGACCGGAACCCTGACCGGGGTCAGCAACCTTTCCGGATACTGCTTTAACCGCGACGGCAAGCGAATGATCTTCTCGATCCTGATGGGCAGCGTCGCCGACCTCGAACTCGCCCATCTCGAGCAGGATGAAATCGCCGCGGAGATCGCCTCCTATTGAACCAGGCGCTGCAGCGCGGCCTCATCGAGAATCTCGATCCCCAGCTGCTCGGCTTTTGCGAGCTTTGATCCGGGGCTCTCACCGGCGATCACGTAGTCGGTCTTCTTTGAAACCGTGTTGAGGACCCTGCCACCCGCCGCCTTGATTAGGGTCGAGGCCTCCTCCCGGGTCAGCGTGGGCAGGGTGCCGGTCAGCACCATGGTCCTACCCTGCAGGGCGCCATCGGAGCGACGCCGCTCAGACTCCTCCTGGCTCAGTTTGAGGCCCCTCGCCCGCAGCCGTTCGATCAACCCCCAGGTGCGCTCATCGGCGAGTGACTCAGCGACCTGAACCGCCATGATCGGCCCGACTCCGTCCACCTCCTCGATCTGGGTGGGGTCGGCGGCCCGCAGCGCGTCGATCGAGCCGAAATGATCGGCCAGGGCCTCCGCCGTGACCTGACCCACGCCGAGAAGCCCCAGCGCGTAGAGAACCCGGCTGAAGGGGCGCGCCCGCGATGCCTCGATCGCCGCCGCGAGGTTTTTGGCCGAGAGCTGAGCGAAACCCTCCACCTCGGCCAGGCGCTGCTCGCTCAGCTCATAGATATCGGCGACGTCTGTGATCAGACCCTCCTGGAGGAAGCGCATCGCCTGCCTCTCCCCGAGGCCGTCGATCTCCATCGCCCCTTTGCTGACGAAGTGTTTGACCTGCTGAAATGACTGCCCCGGACAGCCGCCGCGGTTTGGGCAGATCGTGAAGACGGCGCCCTCGGGCTTTACGGTGGTAGTTCCGCAGGCCGGGCACTTGCGGGGCGGCCGTGGTTTGCGAGGCCTTCCCCGGCGGCGTTGGGGAAGCGGGGCAAGGACCTGAGGGATGACGTCGCCGGCTCTCATCACGATCACCTCATCCCCCACCCGCACATCCTTTCGGGCCAGGTCCTCCTCGTTGTGCAGGGTCGCGGTGGAGACCGTGACGCCGCCGACGTGAACCGGCTCCAAGATCGCAAAGGGGACAAGGTGACCGCTGCGCCCGACGTTCCAAACGACGTCGATCAACCTCGTCGTCGCCGTCGTCGGGGCGAACTTCCAGGCGATCGCCCAACGTGGCTCCCGCCCCGCAACCCCCAGCTCCCGCCACAGGTTTCGCTCATCGACCTTGATCACTACCCCATCGATCTCAAAGTCAAGTCCATCGCGACGCTCCTCCCACCAGCGACAGCGCTTGACGACGGAATCGATATCAGAGTGGCGAGCGGTATCGGGGTTGACCTTGAAGCCGTGCTCTCTTAGCCAACTGAGCTCCTCGGTGTGGGTGCGATGGCGGAGGCCACGGCTGGCACCGAGCCCATAGCACCAGATTGAAAGGGGACGGGCGGCGGCGATCGCTGGGTCGAGCTGGCGGATCGATCCGGCGGCGGCGTTTCTGGGGTTGGCGAACGCTGCCTCGCCGGCGGCTGCGCGGCGTTCGTTGAGCGCCTTGAAGTCAGCAATCGGCAGGTAGACCTCGCCGCGAACTTCAACCAACTCCGGCGCCCCCTCGATGCTGAGTGGAATCGCCCCGATCGTGCGCAGGTTCTGGGTCACGTCCTCTCCGATCCGTCCGTCCCCCCGCGTGGCGCCGCGAACCAGGACCCCATCCTCATAGGTGATCGTGATCGCCAGGCCATCGATCTTGGGCTCTGTCGTGTAGCTGAAATCGGCGCCGCTGATGTCAAGCCGCTTGAGCTGATTGCCAAGGCGCGTCTCCCAGGCCCGCAGCTCCTCCTCGCTGCGCGCGTTGGCGAGGGAGAGCATCGCTTCGCGGTGCTCGACCCGCTCGAAGCGATCCAGCGGAGGCGCCCCGACCCGCTGGGTGGGCGAGGCGGGGGTGAGTAGCTCGGGGTGCGCCGACTCGATCGCGCGCAGCTCATCGAGGAGGCGATCGTAGGTATCGTCGCCGATCTCGGGGTCATCGAGCAGGTAGTAGCGTCGATTGTGGTAGTCGAGCTGGCGGCGCAGCTCCGCGGCTCGCTGCGCGGGGGCGGGCTCGCTCACGCCGCCGCAGCGCAGGCCGCCAGCATCTCCTCTAACCCCCAGCCACGCAAGCGCTCCAGGCCACCGTGATCGGTGAGGTCGAAGTGGATCGGAGTAACCGATATCCGTCCCTGCGCCACCGCCGAGAGGTCGGTCCCCTGCTCGTCCTCAAAGCCCGGCTGCCAGCCGTAGATCTCATAGCGACGGCGACCGCTGCCCGAATCCTCCCCGACCAGCTTCAGCTCGTCGTTATAGAGACGCTTGCCCAGCTTGGTCACCTCGATGCCGCTCGGCTCTCCGGCGGGGCAGTTGACGTTGATCAGCGTCGCCTTTGGCATCGGTGCGGCGGCCAGCCGGCGAACCAGCTGTGCGGCAAAGAGGGCGGCGAGTCCGAACTCAAAGCGCCCGCTCACGTAACCCATCCCGCCCGCCGAGGACTGCTGGGAAATCGCCAGCGCTGGAATTCCCAAGACGATTCCCTCAAAGGCGGCGGCTACGGTCCCCGAGTAGGTGATGTCATCGCCGAGGTTGGCGCCGTGGTTGATCCCCGAGACGATCAGGTCTGGGCGGCCCCCGACCAGCCCCAGCTCGGCAAAGCGGACGCAGTCGACCGGGGTGCCGTCGGTCGCATAACCCCGATCGCCATCGCCGAACTCGACCTCCTCAACGGCTAGCGGAGAGCGGGTGGTGATGGAGCGCGCGGTGGCGCTGCGGTTGGAATCGGGCGCGATCACATCGACCTCGACATCGTCGATCTCACGCAGGGTGCGCCGCGCCGCCTGCAGACCAGGAGCCGTGATCCCATCATCGTTGGTGAGCAATACCCGCATGCATCGATTCTAGGCCGCGGCGCCGCGGGTCCGCTGGGTGGCCGAGGGAGGGCCCTGCTGAGGCCACTACCGCCTCCAGGCCCGCGGCGGATGTCCCGCGATAGCAGATCAGATCGCCATACTGCGCGCGGTGAGCAGCGTGCGCCTGGACATCGAATACGACGGAAGCGGCTTTTCGGGCTGGGCCTCCCAGCCCGAGCAGCGCACGGTTCAGGGCGAGCTCGAGACCGCGATCGCGGCGATACTTCACCAGCCGGTGAAGCTCAGCGTCGCCGGGCGCACCGACGCCGGCGTTCATGCCCGCGGCCAGGTAGCGAGCTTTCCCACCGCTGCCGAGGTCCCTGGCGAGCTCTGCCGCCGCCTCAACGCGGCTGCGCCGAAGGACATCGCGCTGACCGCGGCCGGCGCGGTCAACGATGGCTTTGACGCCCGCCGCGACGCCACCTCGCGCACCTACTGCTACCGGATCCTCAGCCGGCCCGCGCCGAGCCCCTTCGAGCAAAGCCGCGCCCTGTGGTGGCCGCAGCCGCTCGATCGCGAGGCGCTTGATGCCTGTGCGGCGGTGCTGCTCGGCAGCCACGACTTCACCGCCTTCACCCCGACCCAGACCGACCACGTCCACTTCGAGCGAGAGGTCCTCGCCTCCGAGTGGCGCTCGGAGGGGGAGATCTTCAGCTTCTTTGTTCGAGCCGATGCCTTCATGCACAACATGGTCCGCGCCCTGATCGGCACCATGCTGCAGGTTTCCTCGGCCCGGCGCAGCATCGCAAATTTCACCGAGCTACTGGCGGGCGCTCCACGCGCAGCCGCCGGAGAGACCGCCCCCGCCCATGGCCTCTACCTGGAGTCAGTCTCCTACCCCTGAGCGAGAATTTCGGTTCAGCTCGATCGATCGCCCGTGCGCAGGCAACGCCCGCCGAGACCCGCTGCGCCGCCCAGGGCCGCTCAGACCAGCTCGAGATAGACCATCTCGGTGGAATCAGAGCTTCGCGGACCCAGCTTCACGATCCGCGTGTAGCCACCCGGTCGCTCCGCGTAGCGGGGTGCGACCTCATCGAAGAGCTTGTGAACGATGAACTTGTCGTTGTGCAGCGTCGCCAGGGCCTGGCGACGCGCGTGCAGGTCGCCCCGCTTTGCCAGCGTGATCAGCTGCTCGACCTCGGGCTTTACGGCCTTTGCCTTGGCCTGGCTGGTCTTGATCCGTTCGTGCTCGATCAGCTGCTTGGAAAGGTTTGCGAGCAGCGACTCACGGTGGGCCGCATCGCGGCTCAGCTTGTTTCGCTTCTTGCTGTGGCGCACCGGCTTCTGTCCTTGCCCTGCGCAGCTAATTAATCCTGCTGGAGGTCGAGACCGCGAGAGTGAAGCGTCTCGATAACTTCCTCGATCGACTTCTGGCCGAAATTCGGGATCGCGTTTAGCTCCGAGCGCGACTTGCGAACCAGGTCGCCGACCGTCTGTACGCCGGCCCGCTTCAGGCAGTTGTAGGAGCGCACTCCCAGTTCGAGCTCCTCGATCAGAATCTCGTCGAGCCCGTTGCTGCCCGGGGCGCCTCCATTGGGGCCGGCGAGCGGATCGCTGGGCAGCGCGGCCACCTGGTCGCGCGCGGTCAGCTCCTCGACCCGATCGGCATCGGTGAAGATCGCCAGGCTCTTGATCAGAATCTCAGAGGCCTCACGCAGCGCCGCTGCGGGCTCAATCGAGCCGTCGGTTTCGAGATCGAGGGTCAATTTGTCAAAATCGGTTCGCTGACCGACGCGAGCCGTCGCGACGGCGTAGGAGGCGCGCCGGATCGGCGAGAAGATCGAGTCGATCGGGATCACGCCGATCGGCTGCTCGTCGGACTTGTTCTCCTCGGCGGGCGAGTAGCCGCGGCCGCGACCAATCGTCAGGTAGACCTCTAGCTTGGTTTTTTTCTCGAGGGTCGCGATCGGCGAGTCGGGATTGAGGATCTCAACTCCCGAGGGCAGGTCGATGTCCTTGGCCTTCACCTCCCCGGGGCCGGTGGCAACCAGCGGCGCCTCAACCTCGTCGGCGTCGGTGTGCATCCGCACGACGAGATCCTTGAGGTTGAGAACGATGTCGGTAACGTCCTCCTTGACGCCGGGCACCGTGGAGAACTCGTGGGCAACGCCCTCGATGCGGACGCTGGTGATAGCCGCTCCGCCGAGCGAGGAGAGCAGGACGCGGCGCAGGCTGTTGCCGAAGGTGTAGCCAAAGCCCTTATCGAGTGGCTCGATGATGAAGGTGCCGCGGCGTTCGTCGGCTTTCTCAGCGGTGATGCGGGGGACCTGAAAGTCAGTGGTCATGGGTTCCTTGCGTATGCGTGTTCAGAAACTTGGCTACTACTTGGAGTACAGCTCTACGATCAACTGCTCCTGGACCGGCGCCGAGATCTCGGAGCGCTCGGGGTAGCGCAGGACCTTGGCGGTCAGCGAGTCGTGATCGGCCTGCAGCCAGGCCGGCACGGTGGAGACAAGCTCGGTCGCCTCGCGCACGGTGTCCTTGGCAGCGGAGTTTGGTTTGATCGAGATGATGTCCTCCGGGCGAACCTGGTAGGAGGGGATGTCGACGCGGCGGCCGTTGACCATCCAGTGTCCGTGGCGGACGAGCTGGCGGGACTGGCGCCGCGAGGCGGCGAATCCAAGTCGCACCAAGACGTTGTCCAGGCGCGACTCCAACAGGCGCAGCAGGTTCTCGCCGGTGACGCCATCCTGCCTGGAGGCCTTGTCGTAGTAGGCCCGGAACTGCTTCTCGAGCACCTGGTAATAGCGGCGGGTCTTTTGCTTCTCGCGCAGCTGCACGCGGTACTCGGACTGGCGCATGCGGCCGCGACCGTGCTCTCCGGGCGGATAGGAGCGCCGCTCGACCCCGCATTTGTCGGTGAAGCAGCGCTCACCCTTGAGGAAGAGCTTTTGCCCCTCGCGACGGCACTGCTTGCACTGGGGGGAGGTGTCGCGTGCCACCTAGACCCTCCTGCGCTTCTTCGGCCGACAGCCGTTGTGGGCCTGTGGCGATACGTCCTTTACCGTGGTGACGTCGAGGCCAGCCGCCTGCAGGGAGCGAATCGCTGTCTCCCGACCCGACCCGGCACCCTTGGCAAAGACCTCAACCCGCTCGAGTCCGTGCTCCATGCCCTTCTTGGCCGCCGAATCCGCGGTCACCTGAGCGGCGAAAGGCGTCGACTTGCGCGAACCTTTGAATCCAGCCGAGCCAGCGGACTCCCAGGCGATCACGTTGCCCTCGGTATCGGTGAGGGTGACGATGGTGTTGTTGAAAGAGGTCTTGATATGGGCCTGGCCGTAGGTGACGTTCTTTTTGACCCGGCGGCGGGCGCGGCCCTTGGCGGTTTTTTTCTCGGCCATCGCTGTGCCTACCTGGTCGGCTTGCGCTTGCCGGCGACGCTCATACGGCGCGGTCCCTTGCGTCCGCGTGCGTTGGTCTTCGTCCGTTGACCCCGAACCGGAAGGCCGCGCCGGTGGCGCAGGCCCCGGTAGGAGCCGATCTCCATCAGCCGTTTGACGTCCTGGGAGCGCTCACGGCGCAGGTCGCCCTCGACCTCGCGGTTCTCAACCGCCTCGCGCAGCCGCACGACCTCGTCCTCGGTCAGGTCTTTGACCATCGCGTCGGGATCGATCTTGGTCTCTTTGAGGATCTCAAGCGCGCTCGAGCGGCCGATCCCGAAAATGTAGGTAAGTCCGATTTCGATCCGCTTGCCGACTGGGATGTTGACCCCGGCGATCCGTGCCATCTCGCCCGCCTAGCCCTGTCGCTGCTTGTGACGGGGGTTTTGGCAGATCACCAGAACCGCCCCATTGCGGCGGATTATCTTGCACTTCTCGCACATCGGCTTTACGGAAGCTCGGACCTTCATCGCTCCGGTCTCATATCGAAAACAGGACTCCTGCACGCCTCAGGAGTTAGGCGGGCAGGATTAAACAGCGGCCTTTGGGCCGACCGGGAAAGATAGCAGGGGTGGGGCCTGGGCGACGCCGCGCTCAGTCGTTGACCAAGGCGATGCTGAAGCCGTCATAGCCCTTGGCTCCCACGGTCTGGATGGTCGTCGCGGCGACCCGGGGCTCGGCGGCGAGCATCTGATGGAAGCGGCGCTGGGCCTGGATCGCGGGATCGGTGCTATCTGCGTCAGCCAGCGCCCCATCGCGGACCACGTTATCGGCGATGATCAGCGCGCCCGGGCGCGAGTGATCAAGCGCCCAGACAAAATATTTGGGGGTATTGACCTTGTCGGCATCGATGAAGGTCAGATCAAACGGCCCGAGCCCCTCGACCTCCAGCTGGGGCAGCGTCTCAAGCGCGGGCCCGATCCGCTGGTCAACCAGCGCCGCTAGGCCGGCGGCCTCGATGTTGCGACGGGCCACCTCCCCATAGGCCGCGTTTGCCTCGAGGCTGATCAGGCGCCCCCCGCGGCCAAGCGCCCTCGCCATCCAAATCGTGCTGTAGCCGCCTAGTGTCCCGAACTCCAGGATCATCTTGGCATCGAGGGTGCGGGCCAAGAGGTTGAGCAGCTTGCCCTGGGGAGCGGTTACCTGGATCGGCGGCAGCCCCGCCCCCTCGCTTGCCTCTACAGCCTGTTGCAAAGCCTCCTCGGGGGGCGCCAGCAGCCCACAGATGTAGTCATCAACCGCGCTCCAGCGCTCCTGCGTCATTGCCTGGATCCTGTCAGTTTTTTCCAGACTCAGATCGCCACCCATCCCCCCGCGGCGCCTTGGGCATCCTCCCTGACCCGAGTCCCAAAGCGGCACTCGGATTCCTGTCCCGGGGCCTAGAGGTCCTCGTGCCAAGGGGTGAGGATGCGCGGGCCCTCGGCTCCGACGGCCACGGTGAACTCGAAGTGGGCGGCCTGGGATCCGTCTTGGGAGTAGATCGCCCAGCCGTCATCGCCGGGGCGAACCAGCGGACCACCGGCATTGACCATCGGCTCAATCGCCAGCACCGCCCCCTCCTCCAATAGCGGTCCCTTGCCCGGCTCGCCGAAGTTTGGAACCTGTGGATCCTCGTGCATTTCGCGTCCGATCCCGTGGCCGACCAGAGTGCGGATGATCGAGAAGCCCTCGATCTCGACCGTGCGCTGGATCGCCGCTGAGACATCGCCGAGATGATTGCCCAAGCGCATCTGCTCGACCCCGGCAAAAAGCGCCGCTCGGGTCACGTCGAGCAACTTGCGGGCCTCGGGTCCGATCGCACCGATCGGAATCGTGATCGCAGCGTCGGCCACCCAGCCCTCCCTGACCACCCCGACGTCGATTGAGAGCAGATCACCACGCTTCAGCTGATAGGGCCCCGGGATGCCGTGGACGACCATCGAGTTGGGAGATGCACAGATCGAACCAGGGAACCCCCGGTAGCCCTTAAAGGCCGGCTCGGAGCCCTGGGAGCGGATGAATTTCTCAGCCGCCTCATCGAGTTCAGCGGTGCTGACGCCGACTCGCGCCTTCGCCGCCAGCATCCGCAGGCAGCGCACCAAGACCTCGCCGGCGGCGGCCATTTGATCAACCTGAGCGGGGGTCTTGCGGGTGATCATCCGGTACAAGCTAGATCGCCTCGTCGGCTTCCAGTTTCAGCGTCGCCAGGGTGCGGCGCAGGTCCTCCTCAACCTGCTCGGGCGCTGCAGCCCCGTCGGTGCGGCGCAGCAGACTCTGACGATCGTAGTAATCGATCAGGGGCTCGGTCTTGGCGTGGTAGGTAGCGAGCCGCTTCGCGATCACCTCCGGCTTGTCATCGTCGCGAACGATCAAGGCGCTGCCATCGAGGTCGCAGACGCCGTCCCGTGTCGGAGGGTTGAAGTCGACGTGAAATACGTGGCCGTTCTCGACGCAGGTTCGCCTTCCCCCAAGCCGCCGCATCACCTCCTGATCGGAGACGTCGATCAGCAGCACGCCCGAGAGCGAGCGGCCCAGCTTTCCCAGCTCACGATCAAGTGCCTCGGCTTGGGGCATCGTGCGCGGAAAGCCGTCGAGGATGAATCCATCGACGGCGTCGGGGGAGTCGATCCGCTCAGCGATCACCCCGACGATCACCTGATCGGGAACGAGGTCGCCACGATCCATGTACTGCTTCGCGCTCTGCCCGAGCGCTGTCTCCTCGCGGACCGCGGCACGCAGGATGTCGCCGGTTGCGTAGTAGGGAAGGCGCAGATCGGCCTGCAGCCTCTCGCCCTGAGTGCCCTTGCCAGACCCCGGCGGGCCGAGCAGGACGAGGTTCAGCTCAGCCATTGGCCCGGGCACGGCAGCGGTGGCGGACAAGCCGGGAGGCAGCGAAGGAGCGCGGGCACCGAGTCGGGCCACCCCAGGCTCTGGGCTGGCGCCGCTCAGCGAACCGCTGGATGCGCCGCTCTGCGGCGATCGCCATCACGCGCCCTGACCTATTTGAGGAAGCCCTCGTAATTCCGCATCATCAGCTGGGCCTCGAGCTGCTTGACAGTATCGAGGGCGACCCCGATCACGATCAGGATCGAGGTCCCGCCGAAGAAGAAGTTCGCCGAGGTCTGGCTGATCAGAATGGTCGGCAGTGCTGCCACCGCGGCGAGATAGAGCGCGCCGGGGAAGGTGAGCCGGGAGAGGATGCGGTCGAGGTACTCGGCCGTCGGGCGCCCCGGTCTGACCCCCGGGATGAAGCCGCCGTATTTCTTCAGGTTGTCGGCCTGATCGACCGGGTTGAAGGTGACCGCGGTGTAGAAGTAGGTGAAGATGATGATGAAGAACGACTCACCGACCACGTATGCCCAGCCGCTGGGTCCGAAGAAGGCGGCAAATTCCAGCGCAGCGGGAGTGTTGAGGAGCTGGCCGATCGTCGGCGGGAAGGCCATGATCGAGGCGGCGAAGATGACCGGGATGACGCCCGCCATATTTACCCGAAGCGGCAGATAGGTGGAGCCTCCTGAGGTCATTTTGCGCCCCACCACGCGTTTTGCGTACTGCACCGGAATGCGGCGCTGGCCCTCCTGAACGAAAACGATCGCGACGATCACCGCCAAGGCTATGAACGGCATCATCACCACGAAGACCTGATCGGGATTCGTCCACCACTTTGTTATCCCCTCCGGTATTCGCGATGCGATCGAGGCGAAGATCAGCAGCGAGATCCCATTGCCGACCCCGCGCTGGGTGATCAGCTCCCCCAGCCACATCAACAGGGTGCAGCCCGCGGTCAGGCAGATCACGATCAAAAAGACCTTGGTGAAGGTCAGCGTGCCGACGACGCTGGCACCCGCCTGGCTCTGAAAGGACTGAAAGAGGAAGACATAGCCGGTCGACTGACCGAAGGCGAGCCCGACCGTGAGGTAGCGGGTGTACTGGGTGATCTTTTGTTGGCCTACCTCGCCTTCTTTGGAGAGCCTCTCCAGGGAGGGCACCACCACGGTCAGAAGCTGCAGGATGATCGAGGCGGTGATGTAAGGCATGATGCCCAGGGCAAAGAGGCTGAGGCGAGAGAGCGAGCCGCCCGAGAACAGGTTGAGAAAGCCAAGAATGCTGCTGCCGCCAAAGTTCGACTGGATTTCCTTGACGGCGTTGACGTTGACACCCGGAGCTGGGATGTAGGCACCGAGGCGGTAGAGCAACAGCATCGCCGCGGTGAAGGCGAGCTTCTTGCGGATGTCGGCGACGCTGAATGCGTTCGCGATGGTGCGGAGCATCAGGGCTCCAGAGTCTGGCAGGTACCGCCGGCCGCCTCAATCTTTTGTTTGGCGGCGGCGCTGAATCCATGGGCGTGCACCGTCAGCTTCTTGGAGATCTCACCTCGAGCCAGGACCTTGATCGGGTCAGCGCGCTTTGCCAAACCCACCGCCCGCAGCGATGTCGGGGTCACCTCGGCGCCGCCATCAAAGCGCTCCTGCAGATCGCCGAGGTTGACCGCCTGGGTCTTGGTCCTGAAGTTCTCAAAGGGCATCGACTTCTTCATGTGGGGACCGCGAAGCTTTCGCATCCGCATGTGGATCGGGTTCTGCCCACCCTCATACCCCGCCTTGCGCTTGGCTCCGGCGCGGGAGCCAGCGCCCTTGTGACCGCGCCCTGAGGTCTTGCCGAGCCCCGATCCCTCACCGCGCCCGAGGCGCTTGCGCGGGCGCCGCGAACGGGGCTTCGGCTTCAGGCTATGCAGGCCAATCTCTTCGGCGCGAACTTTCTCAGCCATCTCTCACCTCGACCAGATGGGAAACAATCCGCAGCTGACCCTGCAGTTGGGGAGAATCCTTGCGCTCGACCGCGCGGCCGATCCGCCCCAAACCGAGCGCCTCAAGCGTGGCCCGCTGGTTGGGATTGGTCCCCGCTGCCGAGCGAACCTGCTTGATCGCGACCGCGCTCATGAGGCCTCGCTCCCCGCGCCGGCGACCTCCCCGTCGGCGGCCGCGTCCTGCTCGGCGCCCTCTGGCTTCGGATCCGCCGGCTCGGCGGTTTTGGCGGGCGTTGGGCGATCGGGACCTGAGCTTGCGGGCACGCTCGGGGCCGCCGGCGACTCGGGCTCAGAGCTTGATCGACTCGCGCCCCGCTTGCCGTCCAGTCCGAGGACCTGGCTGATCGTCAGACCACGCAGCTCGGCAACCTCCTCGGGGCGGCGAAGACGGATCAACCCATCCATCGTCGCCTTCACCAGGTTGATCGGGTTCTGCGTGCCAATGCTCTTGGTCAGCACGTCGCGCACCCCGCCGAGCTCGAGCACCGCCCGCACTCCGCCGCCGGCGATCACTCCGGTACCGGGGCTGGCCGGGCGCAGCACGACGTGGCCAGCGCCGTAGCGACCGATGATCTTGTGGGTGATCGTCTGCCCGTATTTGGGAACCCGGATCAGGTTCTTGCGCGCATCCTCGACACCCTTTTGAATTGCCAGTGGAACCTCACGGGCCTTGCCGTAGCCGATCCCGACCACGCCCTCCTCATCGCCAACGGCGACCAGCGCGGTGAAGGAGAAACGCCGGCCGCCCTTGACCACCTTGGCGACGCGGTTGATCTCGATCACCCGCTCCTGCAGGTCCAGCCCCCGGGGGCTGACCGTCTCCACGTTTGTTGCGTCCATTCCCTTCATCGCGAGCGGCCCACCGTAGCGGAACTAGAAGGCCAGCCCCCCCTCGCGGGCTCCTTCGGCCAACGCCTGAACGCGGCCGTGGTACTGGTAGCCGCCGCGGTCGAACACGCAGGCCTCGATTCCGAGGGCCTTGGCTCGCTCGGCGATCAGTTCTCCTGCCCGCTTTGCCTGCTCGGCGGCGGCAAGCTCGCGCAGCTGCGGCTCGATCCAATTGACCGCCGCCAGAGTGTGGCCGCGCTGGTCGTCGACAAGTTGGGCGAAAACACCGCGGTTTGAGCGATAAACCGAGAGCCGGGGCCGCTGCGCGGTGCCGCTTACTCGGGCCCGAACCCGGCGGCGGCGGCGCAGGCGCCGCTGTCTGGAGGTCGAGACGCTCATGCCCGCTTGCCCACCTTGCGCAGCACCTGCTCGCCGCGATAGCGGATCCCCTTACCCTTGTAGGGCTCGGGGGGGCGCCGCTTGCGAATGTCCGCGGCGACCTGCCCGACCAGCTGCTTATCGATCCCGCGCACGATGATCTCGGTCGGCTGGGGAACCTCAAACTCGATCCCATCCGGCGCCTCCACCGAGACCGGGTGCGAGTAGCCGAGCGCCATCTCAAGCTTTCGACCTTTGAGCTGAGCGCGGTAGCCAACGCCCTGGATCTCCAGTCGCTTCTCAAAGCCCTCGGTGACCCCGGAGACCATGTTCGCGATCAGGCTGCGGGTCAGCCCGTGCAGGGCACGGTGCTCACCACGGTCGGTCGGGCGAGAGACGGTGACCGCGCCGTCGGCCTGCGCGATCGCCATCTCATGGGAGAGGACCTGGGTCAACTCCCCCTTGGGACCGCTTACAGCGACCCGACCGGGGGCGATCTCGACCGAGACCGCGTCGGGCAGGGGAATGGGTTTTCTTCCGATCCGGCTCATTGACTATCACCAAACGTAGGCGACGACCTCGCCGCCGACCCCGCGGGCCGTGGCCTCGTGGCCGGTCATCACCCCTACCGAGGTGCTGAGGATCGCGGTGCCGGTGCCGCCGTCGACCCGGGGCACCTGTTTGTGGTCAACGTAGCGACGGCGCCCCGGTCGGGAGATGCGCTCGATTCCCAGAATCACCGGCCGTCGGTCCTCGGTGTACTTGAGGTTGATTTTGATCACCTCACCGACCCGCGCCGGCGCGTGGGCGAAGTCACGGATATAGCCCTGCTCCTTGAGGATCCGCGACATCTCCACCTTGAGTCGCGAGGAGGGGATCTCCACCTCGTCGTGGCCAGAGCGAAGCGCGTTTCGGATCCGGGTCAGGTAGTCGGCTATCGGGTCGGTTTGCATCTGCTCACCAGCTCGACTTGGTCATTCCGGGGATGTAGCCCTCGTGTGCGGCCTCGCGCAAACAGATGCGGCAGAGGCCGAACTTTCGATAGTAGGCGCGGGGGCGTCCGCAGCGGCGACAGCGGTTGTAACCCCGCGTTTTGAATCGGGGCTTGCGCGCCTGCTTAACCTTTAGGGAAGTCTTAGCCATCGTCCTTATTCTCCTCATCGCTCGAGCTCTTTGCCTCGCCCTCACCCTGCTCTGCGGACTCGCCCTCCTCGTCCTCTGAGCGCTCCGGCTTGGCGTAGGCCTCGGGGTTCTCCTCTTTGAGCTGCTCCAGCGCTGCCTGCTCTGCCTCGGCGCGCTCACGGGCCTCCTCCTTGCGACGCTCCTCCTCGGCCGCGGCTTCGGCGGCAGAATCCGCCTGGCCGGGCCGCCCCTCCTGTGCGAAGGGCATCCCCAGGCCCAGCAACAGCTCGAAGGCCTCAAGGTCGGTGGCGGCGGTGGTCGTGATCGTCACGTCAAGCCCCCGCACCTGATCGACTGAGTCGTAGTCAATTTCAGGGAAGATCAGCTGCTCTCGAACCCCCATCGAGTAATTGCCACGTCCATCGAAGGAGCGCGGATTGAGGCCGCGAAAGTCGCGGATTCTTGGCACCGCAATCGAGAACAGCCGATCGAGGAACTCCCACATCCGGGCGCGCCGCAGGGTTACCGAAACGCCGACCGGCATCCCCTCGCGCACTTTGAAGGAGGCGATCGATTTGCGGGCCCGGCGCACATTTGGCCTTTGGCCGGCGATCGTGGCCAGCTGCTCCTGCGCCGCCTCCAGCTGCTTTGAGTCCTGTTTTGCCTCACCGACTCCCATGTTGAGGGTGATCTTGACCAGGCGGGGCGCCTGCATCGGAGTCGAGTAGCCGAAACGACCGGTCAGGGCAGGAAGCACGTCGCGCTCGTAGCGCTCGCGCATCCGCGGCGGGGGCGCCGCCTGGGAGGTCTGTGTCGCGGTCGCCTCCATCAGATCGATACCCCGCTTCGCTTCGCAAAGCGCTCCCGCTTGCCGCCCTGATCGCTGCGCATTCCGACCTTGGATGGTTTGTTGTCTTTGGGGTCGATCAGCATCACGTTTGAGACGTGGATCGGACCCTCCTTCTCGATGATCCCTCCCGCATCAGCACGGGTCGCATCGCTCACCGAGCGCGGCCGCTCGTGGCGCTTGATCATGTTCAGATGCTCGACGTAAACGCGGCGGCGCTTGGGCTCGGTGCGCACCACGCGGCCGCTCTTGCCGGCGTCCTTGCCGCTGATCACCAAAACCTGATCGTCTTTTTTGATCCGCATCGACTTGGCCATCAGCAGCAGCCGCCCGCCGCGCTTCGGCCTGGTTGAAGCAGATCTGCACCCAACGAGTTGACCGACATGACCTCAGAGCACCTCGGGGGCAAGCGAGACTATTTTCATGAAGTTCTTATCGCGCAGTTCCCTTGCCACCGGTCCAAAGATGCGGGTTCCACGTGGATTGTTATTGGTTGGGTCGATCAATACCGCGGCGTTCTCGTCGAAGCAGATATAGGTGCCGTCAGGCCGGCCCAACGGCTTGCGGGTGCGGACCACAACCGCCTGAACCACCTCGCCCTTCCGCACGCCACCGTGCGGCGAGGCCTGTTTCACGGTCGCTGTGATCACGTCACCGACCTCCGCGTAGCGCCGGTGGGATCCACCCTTGACGCGGATGCAGAGGATCTCGCGCGCGCCCGAATTATCGGCGACCTTAAGTCTTGTCTCCTGCTGAATCACGCTTCGCTCCTACTTGGCCTTCTCGACTACCTCTACCAGGCGCCAGCGCTTGGTCTTTGACAGCGGCCGGGTCTCGATCACCCGCACGACGTCTCCCTCACCCGCCTCGTTTCGCTCATCGTGGGCATGCAGGGTGCGGGAGCGACGAACAACCTTCTCATAGGTCGGGTGGCGGCGGGCGATGTCGATCCGCACTGTGATCGACTTCTCAGCCTTGTCGGAGACGACGATTCCCTGGCGAACCTTGGCGGCATTTGGGCTGCGCATCGCCGGCTCGGTGCCGCTTGAGGGGCCCCCCTTCTTTGCCTTGGCCGCCTGGCGCTGTTGGCGCCGCAGCTCGGAGTTCTCCTTGCGAGTCTGAAGCCGCTGGCTGGCCCGCTGCTCGGGGCTTAGCTGCGGCCCTGGCTTCCGCGCCAGCCGCGAGCGCTGCAGCCTCCGCCGCTGCTTCCAGGGAAGCTCGTCCTCGGGATCGGGCGCGGGCGCGGGCGCGGGCGGCTCGCCGGGGAGCTCGGCCTCGGCCTCGTCCCGATCTGGCTCAGGGTCGGGTGCCGCGATCGCCTCCTCAGCGTCGCCATCGCCAGCGGCCTGATCGACGGGCTGGGCTGGATCGGAGGCGCCGGCACCCTCCTGGGCCACCGCATCCGCCTCGTCTTTTTTCTCGGTTTTGTCTTCGTCACTCATAGCTTTTTCAGCTCTCTCTCGACGTCAATCCCGCGCTCACGGGCCACCGTCAGCAACTTCGCCACGTCGCGCCTTGAACTACCCAGTCGGGCGGTGTTCTCGATCTCACCGGTGGCGTGACGAAAGCGCAGGTTAAACGTCTCCTGCTTGGCGTCGATCAGTTTGGCCAGCAGCTCATCGTCTTTTAAGTCATGAACTTGGGCTGCCTTCATCAGGTCTCGGCCCCCTCGCGCTTGATGAACCTCGTTTTGACCGGCAGCTTGTGTCCGGCCAATCGAAGCGCCTCGCGGGCCAACTCCTCGGGCACTCCGGCCAGCTCGAACATCACCCGGCCCGGCTTGACCACCGCGACCCAGCCCTCCGGGTTGCCCTTACCTGACCCCATCCGGGTCTCGGCGGGCTTCTTTGTGAAGGGCTTGTCGGGGAAGATGTTGATCCAAACCTTGCCACCACGTTTGATCTTTCTGGTCATCGCGATCCGGGCAGCCTCGATCTGGCGGTTGGTAATCCAGCCGCGCTCCAAAGACTTGAGGCCGTACTCACCGAATGAAACGCTGCCCGAGCCGCGCGTATTGCCCCGCATCCGGCCGCGCATCTGTTTGCGGTGCTTGACCCTCTTTGGCATCAACATCAGCGATCACCTCCGCGGGGCCCGCGACCGCCGCCGCCCCGTCCGCCGCGGCCGCCCTGGGGCTCGCCATCGCCGGCAACCTGATCTGAGCGAAAGCCCTCGGGCATCACCTCGCCCTTGTTGATCCAGCATTTGACCCCAATCCGCCCGGTCGTCGTGCGCGCCTCAAAGAAGCCGTAGTCGATGTCGGCCCGCAGCGTGTGGAGCGGGACCCGGCCATCGGAATAGCCTTCGGTGCGCGCCATCTCGGCGCCGCCGAGGCGGCCGGATACCTGCACCTTGACCCCTTTTGCGCCCGAGCGCATCGCCGAGGTTAGCGCCCGTTTCATCGCCCGCCGGAAGGCAACCCGGTTTTGCAGCTGCTCGGCGATCGACTGGGCGACCAGCTTCGCATCGAGCTCTGGCCGCTTGACCTCGCGGATATTGACCTTGACCGGGCTTCCGGTCAGCTTGTGCAGGTCTTTTCGCAGCGCGTCAACTTCGCTTCCGGACTTGCCGATCACGATTCCCGGACGAGCGGTGTGAATGTCGACCGCGACCTCGCCGCGGCGCTCGATCGTGATGTCGGAGAGGCCCGCGTGGGCGAGCTTGCCGACGATGTGATCGCGAATCGCCATGTCCTCCTGGAGGATGTCGGCGAAGTTTTTCTCATCGAACCAATTCGACTTCCAGTCGTGGATATAGCCGACGCGAAACCCCTCGGGGTGGATCTTTTGTCCCATCCCTCAGTCCCCCTCCGGGCTCAACGCCACGGCGATATGGCTGGTCCGCTTATGGATCGGGGTCGCCCGCCCCAGCGCCCGCGGTCGGTAGCGCTTCAAGGTCGGGCCTTCGTCGACGGTGATCTCAGCCACCCTCATCTCCTCGGCGATCAGATCGTGATTGTTCTCCGCGTTGGCCGCCGCGGAGTCGATCAGCTTGCGAATGTCCGCCGCGGCTCCGCGCGGGGAGAACTGCAGCAGTGCCCTCGCCTTTTCGATCTGCATGCCGCGCACCTGATCGGCGATCAGCCGAGCCTTGCGAGGGGCGATCCGAACGTAGCGGGCGCTGGCCCGCACGACGATCGGTGCGAAATCGGATTTGGGCACGGGTTTTTTCTCCGTCGCTTCTTTTTTCTCCGGCCCTTTTGCCGCAGCTTTGTCGGCAGTTTTTTTCGTCACTTTTTTGGCAGCTTTTTTCGCCGCTTTTTTGACCGAGCGCTTTGGGCTGGCCTTTTTTGAATCTTTTTTCTCCTCGGCCATCGCTAATCACCCTTGCCTGTGCCCGAGTGGGAGCGGAAGGTGCGGGTCGGGGCAAACTCACCCAGCTTGTGGCCCACCATCGACTCCGAGATGAAGACGGGAACGTGTTTGCGCCCGTCGTGCACGGCGATCGTGTGGCCGACCATCTCGGGAAAGACGGTCGAGGTCCGAGACCAGGTTTTCAGCATCTGCTTGTTACCGGAGTCGTTCATTGCGACGATCCGTTTGATCAGGCTCTCTTCCACCCAGGGGCCCTTTTTGGTCGAGCGTCCCATCAGCGGCTCTTCTTCTTTCCTCGTCGGCGTCCGCGCACGATGTAGCGGCTTGATTGCTTGCCCTTCTTCCGCGTCCGGTAGCCGAGCGTCGGCTTTCCCCACGGGGTCACCGGATGCCCGCCTGGGGTGTGGTGAGCCTCGCCGCCGCCGTGGGGATGATCGACCGGGTTCATCGCGACGCCGCGGGTCTGGGGTCGCTTGCCCTTGTGCCGATTGCGCCCGGCCTTGCCGATCTTTACGTTTTGGTGCTCGGCGTTGGAGAGCGAACCGACCGTTGCCCGGCACTCGGCCCGGACCATTCGCATCTCCGAAGACGGTAGCCGCAGGGTGACCATCTCACCCTCCTTTGCGGCCAGCTGGATCGCGGCACCGGCGGCGCGACCGAGCTTGCCCCCCTGGCCGGGGATCATCTCGACGTTGTGCACAATCGTGCCGGTCGGCATGTCGGCCAGGGCGAGCGTGCTGCCGGGTTTGATGTCGGCACCGGGCCCAGACTGGACCTGGTCACCGACCGCGAGCTGGGCCGGGGCGAGGATGTAGCTCTTGTGACCGTCGGCGTAGTGCAGCAGCGCGATGTAGCAGCTGCGGTTGGGGTCATACTCAATCGTCGCCACCCGGGCGGGCACGCCATCCTTTAACCGCTTGAAATCGATTTGACGGTAGCGCCGCTTGGCACCGCCGCCGCGGTGGCGGGCGGTGACACGACCATTAACGTTGCGCCCACCGGACTTGCGCAGGCCCTCGGTCAGCTTGCGCTGGGGCTCGCTTGCGCTGAGCTGCTCGCGCAACGGGTAGGTGGCGAAGCGTCGGCCAGGGCTCGTCGGTTTTGTTTTTCGGTTTGGCATCTTGCTCTTTGCCCTAGGCGGTCTCGGCGCCCTCGAACAGCTCGATCCGTTCGCCCGGCGCGAGCTGGACGATTGCCTTCTTCCAGGCCCGGGTGCGGCCCTGGTAGAGGCCACGCCGCTTCGGCTTGGAGCGCACCTTCGACGTCCTCACACCCGCCACCCGGACCGCGAAGATCTCCTCGACGGCCTGGGCGATCTGGGTCTTGTGGGCGCGATCATTGACCCGAAAGGTGTACTTGCCCTCGGCGATCAGCGCGTAGCTCTTCTCCGAGATCACCGGCCGAATGACCACGTTTCGGGCATCCATTTAACTCAGCCTCTCCGCCAATTTTCCCAGCGCGCCCTCAGAGAGGACGAGCGAGGCCGCCCCGATCACGTCGGCCACCCCAATTGCTCCCACCTCTACTACCTGGACTCGGCTCAGGTTGCGAAAGCTCTTCACCGCAGCGGTCTCGCCAGCGAGGACGACGATCAGGGTAGAGCGCCTTGGGCCCCATTTCTCAAGCAGCCCTAGCGCCTGTTTGGTCGAGGGCGTCGTGAAGGCCGAGCCATCGAGGACGGCGAGGCTGCCGCGCTCGGCATGCACCGAGAGGGCCGAGCGCATTGCCTTGCGCCGCGCTTTGCGGTTGACCTTGACCGTGTAATGGCGCGGCTTGGGACCAAATGCAACGCCGCCGCCGCTGCGATTGGGGACGCTCAGCGCACCGGCCCGAGCGCGGCCGGTTCCCTTCTGGCGCCAGGCCTTGGCGGTCGTCATCGAGACTTCGCCCCGGGTCAGGGTCGAGGCCGTTCCGCGACGCCGCGCGGCGAGATCGGCGCGGGCGGCCTCGTGAACCAAGGCGTGGTGGAAGGGCTGCTCAAAGATCTCCTTCGGCAGCTCCGCCTTGGCGCTTTTGCCGAGCACCGCTGCTTTAGCCATCGCTTCGCACCTCCACCACCGCGTTGCGCGAGCCCGGCACCGAACCCTTGATCAGCAGCAGGTTTCGCTCCGGGTCGACGTCGGCGATCTCCAGGCCACGCTGGGTAATGCGCTTGTTGCCCATCTGGCCGGGCATCCGCATCCCTTTGAAGACCCGCGCCGGGAAGGCGCTGGCGCCGATCGATCCAGGTGCGCGAACGTTGTGGGAGCCGTGGCTGACCGGCCCGCGACTGAAGTTGTGGCGCTTTATTCCACCCTGAAACCCCTTGCCGATCGAGACCCCGGAGATTTTCACCTTCTGCCCCGCGGCAAAGGAGGCAACGCTCACCTGCTCACCGATCTTGGGTCCCTCCTCGGCGCCGAGGTCCTCGTCGCGAAACTCGACCAGGTGGCGCATCGGCGGGGCCCCGGCCTTTTTCAGATGTCCCTCCTCGGCCCGGGTCAGCTTGCCCTGCTTGACCTCGCCAAAGGCGAGCTGGACCGCCGCGTAGCCGTCACGCTGGGGCTCGCGGACCCCGGTCACCCAACAGGGGCCAGCCTCGATCACCGTGACCGGCACAACCGTTCCGTCCTCGCGAAAAACCTGCGTCATCCCCAACTTCTTGCCCAGGATTGCGGCCATGATCAGAGCCGAATCTCGATGTCTACCCCGGCCGGAAGCGAGTCCAGGCGCTGCAACGAGTCGACGGTTTTCGGGGAGGGCTGCAGGATGTCGATGAGGCGCTTATGGGTACGGATCTCGAAGTGCTCGCGCGAATCCTTGTCCTTAAACGGCGAGCGAATCACGCAGTAGACGTTTTTCTCGGTTGGCAGCGGAACCGGGCCCGAGACGCTGGCGCCGGTGCGCTCGGCGGTCTCGACGATCTCGCGAGCAGCCCGGTCTATGGCGTCGTGGTCATACGCCTTGAGCCGAATCCGGATCTTCTGTGCCGCTATTGCTGCCACGTTTTGAAGCTGTCTCTTTCTTTCTTGCTTGGGCGCGGGGCTAACCGCGCATAAGGGGCGGGCCCCTTTTGTGGGGCGCCGCCCCGGTCGTATGTCCTTTGCAGATGTCTCGCCGCCCATCGGGCAGCGAAAGGGCGGGCCGAGGCCCGCCCTGGGAGTCGATTACTCGATGATCTGGCTGACGACCCCCGAGCCGACGGTGCGCCCACCCTCGCGAATGGCGAACCGGAGGCCCTGATCCATGGCGATCGGCTGGATCAGCTCAATCGTCATCTCGACGTTGTCGCCGGGCATCACCATCTCGGTCCCCTCGGGGAGGTTGGCGATTCCGGTCACGTCGGTTGTGCGGAAATAAAATTGAGGCCGGTAGCCGGAGAAAAACGGCGTGTGACGACCGCCCTCCTCCTTTTTTAGGCAGTAGACCTCTGACTTGAATTTGGTGTGCGGGGTGATCGAGCCGGGCTTGCAGAGCACCTGGCCGCGCTCGATCTCCTCACGCTTGGTGCCTCGAAGCAGGGCGCCGATATTGTCGCCAGCCTGACCCTGATCGAGGATCTTGCGGAACATCTCAACCCCGGTCACGACGGTTTTGGTGGTGTCCTTGATGCCGACAATCTCGACCTCCTCACCGGTATTGACGATTCCCTGCTCGACGCGACCGGTGGCGACGGTGCCGCGTCCGGTGATCGAGAAAATGTCCTCGATCGGCATCAGGAAGGGCTTGTCGAGCTCGCGCACCGGCTCGGGGATGTAGGAGTCGAGCGCGTCGGCCAGCTCGAAGACCGCCTTTTGGGCCTCCTCGTCTCCCTCAAGCGCCTTCAGCGCCGAGCCCTTCACGATCGGCGTCTCATCGCCAGGGAAGTCGTACTCGTTGAGCAGGTCCTTGACCTCCTCCTCGACCAGCTCGACCAGCTCCTCGTCGTCTACCTGGTCGATCTTGTTGAGAAAGACCACGACGTGGGGAACGTTGACCTGGCGGGCGAGCAGAATGTGCTCGCGCGTCTGTGGCATCACGCCGTCGGCTGCGGAGACGACCAGGATCGCACCGTCCATCTGGGCGGCGCCGGTGATCATGTTCTTAACGTAGTCGGCGTGACCGGGGCAATCGACGTGAGCGTAGTGGCGATTCTCAGTCTCATACTCGACGTGGGAGGTCGCGATCGTAATCCCGCGCTCCTTCTCCTCAGGCGCGTTGTCGATCTCCTCGAAGCTCTTGGCTTCGGCCCCGCCTTTGGTCGAGAGGGTCTTGGTGATCGCGGCCGTTAGCGTCGTCTTGCCGTGATCGATATGACCGATCGTGCCGACGTTGACGTGCGGCTTGTCGCGCTCGAACTTCTCCTTGGACATCTCTCTCTGCTCTACCTTTCGAAGTTGGGTTCTGTCTGGATTGGCTGATTAAGTCTCTAAATCGTGTTCGGTGGCGCGATTTGCGCTGCTGGCTGGCGAACCTGGGAAATATAGCCAGATGTTCGTTCCTGCGCGGTTGCGGCTAGGAAGCGGCACCCACCGGCTCACCCGCACGGTGCTCGACGATCTCCTCGGCGATGTTGGCCGGGACCTCCTCGTAGCGCTCAAACTGCATCGTGTAGGTGGCCCGGCCCTGGGTCGAGGAGCGAAGGTCGGTGGCGTAGCCAAACATCTCGCCAAGCGGCACGAAAGCCTGCACTGCGAGCGCGTTGCCGCGCTGCTCTTGGCCCTGCACCTTTCCACGGCGGCGCGAGAGGTCGCCGATCACATCGCCGAGAAAATCCTCGGGAGTGACAACCTCAACCGACATCACCGGCTCCAGCAGAACCGGATTCGCCCTGCGAGCCCCCTCCTGAATCGCCATTGAACCGGCGATTTTGAAGGCCATCTCTGAAGAGTCGACGTCGTGGAAGGAGCCATCAATCAGTTCGACCCGCACATCCACCATCGGGTATCCGGCCTTGACGCCGTTCTCAAGCGCCTCCTTGATTCCATGCTCGGCAGGGCCGATGAACTCACCAGGGATGACGCCCCCCTTGATTTTGTTGAGGAACTCAAAGCCCTCGCCTGGTGCCGGCTCGACGTTGATCACGACGTGGCCGAACTGGCCACGTCCACCGGTCTGTCGCACGAACCGCCCTTGGACCTTCTCGACGCGCTTGCGAATCGTCTCGCGATAGGCGACCTGAGGGCGACCGACGTTTGCATCAACTTTGAACTCGCGCAGCATCCGATCGACAATCACCTCGAGGTGGAGCTCGCCCATCCCATGGATCAGGGTCTGGCCGGTCTCCTCATCGGACTCAACCTGGAAGGTCGGATCCTCCTCGGCGAGCCGCTGCAGCGCCGTCCCCAGCTTCTCCTGGTCGGCTTTGGTCTTCGGCTCGATCGCAACCGCGATCACCGGCTCGGGGAATTCGATGTTCTCCAGGGCGATCGGCGCATCCGGCGCGGCGAGGGTGTCGCCGGTCCCGGTTTGCTTGAGCCCGACTCCGGCGCAGATATCGCCGGAATAGCATTCCTCGATCTCCTCGCGGCTGTTGGCGTGCATCATCAGCAGCCGGCCGATTCTCTCGGTCTTACCGGTGGTCACGTTGAGAACCCGCCCCCCGGCCGCAAGCTTGCCGGAGTAAACCCGAAAGTAGGTGAGTTTGCCGACGTAGGGATCGGTCATAACCTTGAAGGCGAGCGCGGCAAACGGGGCGTCGTCATCGGCTGGGCGCTCGGCCACCAGCGGCTCGGTGGCGCCCTTGGGCGCGGGCTCCAATCCGCTCACCGGGGGCACCTCAAGCGGCGAGGGCAGGAGCTCGACGATCGCGTCAAGCAGTGGCTGAACCCCCTTGTTCTTAAACGAAGAGCCACAGAGCACCGGGGTGACCTTGGTGTCCAGGCAGGCTCGGTGCAACGAGGAGGCGATCCTCGCGTGGGGGATCTCCTCCTCGGCCAGGTAGGCCTCCATCAGCTCATCGTCGTAATCAGCGCAGGCCTCGATCAGCTCGGTTCGGTAGCGCTCGGCCTGCTCGAGCATCGAGGCCGGAATCTCACCGGTTTCAAACTCGGTGCCGAGTTCGTCCTTCCAGACCAGGGCCTTCATCTCGACCAAGTCGATGACGCCCTCGAACTCACCCTCCTGGCCAATCGGCAGCTGAATCGCCAGCGGGTTGGCGCCAAGCCGATCCCTCATCGTCTCCACCGCCTTGAAGAAGTCGGCCCCGATCCTGTCCATCTTGTTGATGTAGGCGAAGCGGGGCACCTCGTACTTATCGGCCTGGCGCCAGACCGTCTCCGACTGCGGCTCGACCCCGGCAACCGCATCAAAGACGGCGATCGCGCCGTCGAGCACCCGCAGGCTACGCTCAACCTCAACCGTGAAATCGACGTGGCCGGGAGTGTCGAGGATGTTGATCCGGTGACCCTTCCACTCACATGCGGTCGCGGCTGAGGTGATGGTTATCCCGCGCTCTTGCTCTTGCTCCATCCAATCCATCACCGCGGCGCCCTCATGAACCTCGCCCATCTTGTGGGTGCGCCCGGTGTAGTAGAGGATGCGCTCGGTCGTCGTCGTCTTGCCGGCGTCGATGTGCGCCATGATCCCGATATTGCGGGTTTTCTCTAGTGGGAAGCTACGTGGCATGGTCTTAGGGTAAGAGTGAAATTGAAGCGGGGACGGATAAAACGTAAGCCTTCCGGCGAGGGCCGGGATCGGCGCATGAAAAAGGCCCTCGCGGGCCCGGCCAAACCTAGGGCGAAAAAGAAGCCTGAACGAGGCGCGATGATAGCAGCGAGGCGGCGTCGCCACCTCGCTGTAGGGCGCTGGGTCCTCGGCTGCTCACGCCGGCTGGATCGCGGCGCCAACCGTGTCCTCAGCCGCGTCCAGCCGGCGCTGGCACGCCGGGCACGCTGGATCGGTGCCCGCGCGAGGCGCGTCGCCGCCACAATGGGCAAGCTGGTGCGCCCGATCGGAGCGTTTTTCTTTCGCTCCTTGGCGCGCGGGGAGAGGGTTCTGCGGCGACTCGGCAGCGTCACTGCTCGCGGTGCAACCCGGGCCAGCTCCGTGCTCAGCCCGCCGCGGGCGATCTGCGCGGTCACCGTCGCCACCGCCGCCTGCCTGATCGCCTCCCAGTTCATCGTCTACCGAAGCGTCCAGATCGGGCCGGCCTCAATCGCCGGCTTGCCAGCCGTCGTCGCACCCCCTAGCGTCGCGCCGCGAACCGCCGGCCAGGCGCACTCCTACCTGCTGATCCCAGTTTCGCTGCTCGCCGCCGCCCTTGCGCTGGCGGCGCTTCGGCCCCGCCGCCGCGGTCTGGCTCGCCTGATCATCCTGCTCGGACTCGGGTCGGTGGCGCTGATCTTGCTGATCGACCGCCCCAGTGGACTCAACGCCACGGCTCAGGCCTCGCGCTTTGCCGGGGCCCATGCGGTCCTGCGGGACGGCTTCTATGCCGAGCTGGCGGCGGCGGCGGGGCTGGTCCTTAGCGGACTGCTCTACTATGCGCGGCCGTGCCGAATACCAATCAACTTGTTAGGAAGGGCCGCAAGCGGCCCAAGAAGAAGACCACGACGCCGGGCCTCAAGTCGGGGCAAGGACGCAAGAAGAGCGTCTCCGCCCCGCAGCGGCGCGGCGTCTGCACCCGTGTCGCCACGGTAACCCCGAAGAAGCCAAATTCCGCCCTGCGAAAGATCGCCCGCGTGCGCCTCACCAACGGAATGGAGGTCACCACCTATATTCCCGGTGAGGGCCACAACCTGCAGGAGCACTCGGTGGTCCTGGTTCGCGGCGGCCGGGTCAAGGATCTTCCCGGGGTCCGCTACAAGGTGGTGCGCGGCACGCTCGATGCGGCGGGAGTCTCTGACCGCAAACAGGCTCGCTCCCGCTACGGCGTCAAGGCCTCCTGATGCCGCGTCGCTCTGCCGCCCAGATTCGACCGATCGAACCCGACGCACGCCACCGTAACCGGCTCGTCCAGCAGGTGATCAACAAAGTGATGAGCGACGGCAAGAAGTCACTGGCCGAGCGGATCGTCTACGACGCCTTGGCGATCGTCGGCGAGCGCGGCGGCGAGGATCCGGTCGAGACGCTCGAGGGAGCGATCAAACAACTCACTCCGGTGCTCGAGGTCCGTTCGCGCCGGGTCGGCGGCGCGACCTACCAGGTGCCGGTCGAGGTCCCCGCTCGACGCGCCCGCACGCTCGCCGTGCGCTGGCTGGTCAGCTACTCACGCCAGCGACGCGAGTACTCGATGGCCGACCGCCTTGCCCACGAGATCCTCGATGCAAATCAACAGCAGGGCAGCGCCTGGAAGCGCAAGGACGACATCTATCGCATGGCGCAGGCCAACAAAGCGTTTGCTCATTATCGTTGGTAGCTGACCGGGCCCGATGAAGCGTCCGATCCTCGCGGTCGACGTCGATGGAGTGATCAGCCTCTTCGGATTCGATGAGCCCCCCGATCGGGCCGAGGCGCGCTTTGAGCTGATTGACGGGATGGTGCATTGCATCTCGCTGCTCGCCGGCAACCGACTGCTGCGTCTCTCCGAGCACTACGAGCTGGTCTGGGCGACGGGTTGGGAGGATCGCGCCAACGACTACCTTCCCAATCTTCTTGGCCTGCCGGAGCTGCCGTACCTGAGCTTTGACGGGGCGGCGCGTTTCGGCTCAGCCCATTGGAAGCTCGGCCCGCTTGATGAGTACGGACGGGGTCGCGCCATGGCCTGGGTCGATGACAACTTCGATGAGAGCTGCTACTCGTGGGCGCGCAGCCGCCCCGAGCCGACCCTGCTCGTCCCGACCGAGGCCCACCTCGGTCTTGAGGAGACCCAGACGGAGGCGCTCGCCGCCTGGGCTCGTGGCCTGCAGCTGGAAGGACGCGAGCGCCGCTGAGCCTCTACACTGATCGGGGTGGAGGGGTTCTGGCCGATTTTCTTCCTGATGGTGGTACTGAAGATCCCGGTGCTCGGCTCGCTGTGGCTTGTTTGGTGGGCGAGCAAATCGACTCCCGAACCCGATCAGGCGGAGGATTCCGACGGTGGCCTGAAGCGACCAAGACCCGATCGCGGCAACCCCCGCGGCCCACGCCGGGGCCCCCACGGAGGCGGCGCCAGCGCTGCCCTACCGCCATGTCCCCCCGGCGGGCGGACCCGCGTGGTCAGACCCGCTGGGCAGCCTCTTTGCGCTCCCGCTGGATCTCGCGTAGATAGGGATGAAAATCCACCTCAATCGTGTGACGCTTAGAGGCTATGTAGCGCTTTGCCAGCTTGCGCTCGGCCACCGCAATCTCCTCTCGCATCTCGACTGGCGAAGGTAGCGCCCCCCGGCCGCCAAGCAGGTCTGCAACCCATTCCGACTGCGCCTCCGCGATCGGCATGATTGCTCCCAGGGGTTGGATGAAGCCGATGAAATACAGCCCCGGATGCTCGACCGCGGCGACCCGGCGATAGAGACGAAGGCGATTGTCCTCAGCCTGAAAGAAGGCGGGGTCAAAGAAGGGGAAGGAGATTTTGTAGCCGGTGCAATAGATCACCAGGTCGATCTCCTCCTCGCTGCGATCGGCAAAGCGCACCCTGCGCTCGCCGCAGAAGCGATCGATCTTGGGCTTTACTGAGATATCGCCGTGGCCGAGCCGAGAGAGCAGCTCGGCGGACACGGTTGGGTGCGCCTGCAGCAGCTTGTGATCGGGCTTGGGGAGCCCGTAACTAGTCATATCACCGGCGTTTAGGTTCAACATCCTGGCCAGGAAAAAGCGCTGCACCGAGAGCGGCAGGCGGGTCAGGATCGCCGAGGCGGACTCATCGGTCGGCCTGCCGTTTAGGTACTTGGGAATGATGTAGGCGCCGCGCCGCATCGCCAAGAAAGTCTTGGTGGCGATCCGCGAGGACTCCACGGCGAGATCAGCAGCCGAATTGCCGATGCCGAGAACGAGCACCCGCTTGCCGGCGAGCAGATCGGCCTCACGATAGCTGTGAACGTGGATCTGTTCGCCGCTGTATTGCTCTGAGCCCGGCAGGGGTGGTTCGGGCCAGCGCGGATCCCAGTGATGGCCGTTGGCGACAAGAACCGCGCGGTAGTGAAGCGTCTGGGGCCCGCCGTCGGCCGCCACAAGCGTCACCTTCCAGCCTCCCTGGTCGGGTTCAACGAGTTGCACCTCGGTCCGAAAGTGGATCCTCTCGCGCAGGCCAAAGTGATCGACGTAGCTATCGAAGTAGGCGGCAATCTGGAAGTGGTTCGGGTAGTCGGGGTACTCCTCGGGCATCGGGTAGGCCCGGTAGGCCATCAGTCCACGCGAGGTGTTGATGTGAAGGGATCGATAGGCAGACGACATCCCGTTGTCGTTTTCAAAGCGCCAGTTCCCCCCCACCTCAGAGCCCATCTCAAAGCAATCAAACTCGATGCCGCGAGCCGCGAGCACCTGGGCAGCCGCGATCCCCGAACTTCCCGCTCCGATCACGCAGACCTTTTCCCGGCTGGCCATCGACAGATCTAATCAGGCCAGGCCGCGGCCCTGATTGAGTTCGGGACGACCCCCCCAGCCGGCTATGTCCCTCCTCTCGCGGCTGGCTGCAGCGCCGGGTAGCGCTCAACTACATCGGGTCCGCCCGCCAACCTGCAACCCCGATTGCGCTCGGGGGCGGACTGAACTCCGAGGGCTCTCCGATCTAGGAGGACTCCTCCGAGGTCGACTCGATCTCTTGCGCCAGCTCCTCTAGCTCCTCGGCAAAGGAGGGGCCGAAGCCCTCAACGGCCGTGTCTGCGCCGTCGATTCCCAACTCCGCGGCCAGCTCGTCCTCATCGAGCAGACCCTCCTCGCTCGGTGGCTCGATCGCCACCGCCGGCTCGACCGCCAGGGTGCGGTAGTGCTTCAGCCCGGTCGCTGCCGGGATCAGCTTGCCGATGATGACGTTCTCCTTGAGGCCGACCAGTCGGTCGCGCTTGCCCTCCAGGGCGGCGTCGGTGAGGACCTTCGTCGTCTCCTGGAAAGAGGCCGCGGAGAGGAAGGACTCGGTTGCCAGTGAGGCCTTGGTGATGCCGAGGATGACCTCCTCGCCTTTGGCCGGGGTACCGCCCTCTTCCTTGGTCTTTTTGTTGAGCCGTTTGAGGCTGCCACGATCCTCGAGCTGTCCCGGCAGCAGGCTGGTTGACCCCTTTGACTCGATCCGAACCTTCTTCAGCATCTGGCGGGCGATCAGCTCGATGTGCTTGTCGTTGATGTCGACGCCCTGGGCCCTGTAGACCTTTTGCACCTCGGCGACCAGGTAGAGCTCGGTCTCGGTGCGACCGCGAATTGCGAGCAGATCCGCCGGGTACAGCGAGCCTTCGTTGAGCTGATGGCCGGCCTCCACTTTGGCGCCATCGGCGATGTGGAGTCGGGTGCGCGCCGGAAAACTGTAGGCGTGCTCCTCGCCGCTCGGCTCGGTGATGATCACCTTCACCGCCTTATCGGTTTCTTCGATCGAGGCCTTGCCGCTCGCCTCGGCCATTTGCGCCAGGCCCTTTGGTTTGCGCGCCTCAAAGAGCTCGACGATGCGCGGCAGCCCCTGGGTGATGTCCTGGCCGGCGACGCCGCCGGTGTGGAAGGTCCGCATCGTCAACTGGGTGCCCGGCTCCCCAATCGACTGGGCGGCGATGATCCCCACCGCGTCGCCGATGTCGACGGTTGAGCCGGTGGCCGGGGCGATCCCGTAGCAGGCCCGACAAACGCCCGATTCGGCCTCACACTTAAGCGCCGAGCGAACCGGCACGGTGATCAGCTCATCCCCGAAAGCCTCAGCGATCGCCTCGACGTCGGCAAGCGTGATCTCCTGATTTCGCTTCAGCAGCTCGCGACCGCGCTTGGTCTCGAGCTTTTTGGCCGCCAGGCGACCGAACAGGTTGTCGTTTAGCGAGTTGTCGTCCTTGCGCAGCGCCATCTCGATGTGGTCTTTGGTCTTACAGTCCTCCTCGCGGACGATCACGTCCTGGGCAACGTCGACCAGGCGCCTGGTCAGGTAGCCGGAATCGGCGGTGCGAAGCGCCGTATCGGCGAGCCCCTTGCGGGCGCCGTGGGTGGAGATGAAGTACTCCAAAACCGAGAGCCCCTCCATGAAGTTGGCCTTGATCGGGCGCTCGATGATCTCCCCTTTTGGGTTGGCCATCAGGCCGCGCATGCCGGCCAGCTGGCGGATCTGTTTGAAGGATCCGCGGGCTCCGGAGTTGGCCATCATGAAAATCGGATTCAGCTCGTCGAGGTTGTCCTCCATTGCCTGGGCGACCTCATCGGTCGCCCGGTTCCAGTGCGCGGTGACCGCCTCGTGGCGCTCCTCGGCCGTGATGTAGCCATCGTCGTACTGGCCCTGAATCGCAGCGGTCTCCTTCTCGTAGCGCTCGAGGATTTCCGCCTTCTCGGGTGGGGAGACCACGTTGTTCTTGGAGACGGTGATGCCCGCCTGGGTCGCGTAGTGAAAGCCGAGGTCCTTGAACGCATCAAGCACCTGGGAAACGGCGGGGGCGCCGTAGGTCTTGACCAGCTCGGAGACCATCTCGTTGACGTCGCGCTTCTTTAGCGAGTGGTTGACGAACTCAAATACCTCGGGATCGAACTCATCGCCCAGCGCCTCGGCCAGCGCCCGCTCGATCTTTTCATTGAAGATGATCCGACCGACCGTGGTCAGGAAGTGCTCGTGACCGGCCCGGCGGTACTCGGCCTGATCGTGCAGCTTGCAGCCGCCGTTCTCATAGACCAGCTCGGCCTCCTGAGCCGAGCGGAACACCTTGGGCCGAGCCCCGTTTCGCGCCCCACCACCGCCGGACTTAAGCGCCTCGTCGAGCTTGGCCAGCTCCTCAGCCGGTGGCCCATAGGTGAGGTAATAGATGCCCAGGACCATGTCCTGGGTCGGGGTTGCAAGCGGCGCCCCGTGGGCCGGGGAGAGAATGTTGTTCGCCGAGAGCATCAGGATCCGCGCCTCTGCCTGTGCCTCGGCGGAGAGCGGCACGTGAACCGCCATCTGATCCCCATCGAAGTCGGCGTTGAAGGCATGGCAGACCAACGGATGAACTTGGATCGCCTTGCCCTCGACCAAGACCGGCTCGAAGGCCTGGATGCCAAGGCGGTGCAGGGTCGGCGCCCGGTTGAGCAGCACCGGGTGTTCATTGATGACCTCCTCCAGCACGTCCCAGACCTCGGGGATCATCGACTCCACCATCTTCTTTGCAGCCTTGATGTTCTGCACGGCTTTGCGCTCGACCAGCTGAGCCATGATGAATGGCTTGAATAGCTCCAGCGCCATCAACTTCGGCAGGCCGCATTGGTGCAACTTGAGGCTCGGCCCGGAGACGATCACCGACCTGCCCGAGTAATCAACGCGCTTGCCCAGCAGGTTTTGGCGGAAGCGTCCCTGCTTGCCCTTCAGCATGTCGGAGAGCGACTTGAGCGGGCGATTGCCGGGACCGGTCACAGGACGGCCGCGGCGTCCATTGTCAAACAGCGCGTCGACCGCCTCCTGCAGCATCCGCTTCTCGTTGTTGACGATGATCTCGGGTGCGCCGAGGTCAAGCAGGCGCTTCAGTCGGTTATTGCGATTGATCACCCTGCGGTAGAGGTCATTTAGGTCCGAGGTCGCGAAGCGACCGCCGTCAAGTTGCACCATCGGCCGCAGCTCCGGCGGGATCACCGGCACGCAGTCAAGGATCATCCAGTCGGGCTTGTTGTCTGAGTTGAGGAAGGCAGATGCAACTTTCAGGCGCTTCACAGCGCGGGCCTGTTTTTGGCCCTTGGAGCTATTGATCACCTGCTCCAGCTCCTCGCATTCAGCCGCCAAGTCGACCTGTTCGAGCAGGTCGCGAACAGCTTCTGCACCCATGCTGCCGCGGAAGTACTCACCCCAGCCAAACGGCGAGCCAAAGCGATCCTTCAGCTCGCGGAAAACCGTCTCATCGTTGACGACGTCCTTGGGCTTCATATCGCTGAAGATCTTCCAGACCTCCTGCATCCGCTCGATCGCCTCTTCGATATAGGCCTCGGTGTCGGCGATCTCGGCGTCAAATGATTTGCGCAGCTCTTTGATCATCTTGGTGCGCTCGTCGTCTTTTAGCTTTCGCAACTGCGTCCCGGTCAGTTTCAGCGAATCGGCCCAGAGATGGTCTTCGTCGTCGAACTTTTCCTGGGAGCCCTCCTCCAGGTACTTGATCCGACGCTCCAGAGACTCACTCAGCTCCTGGGTGCGTTTCTGCCGTTCTGCCTCGTAGTCATCGGTTACCTTTTTGACCTCTTTCTCGAGCCTGCCGATGTCTTTATCGCGGGCCTCGACGTCGACCCAGGTGATCATCGAAGCGGCGAAGTAGAGGACCTTCTCCAACTCCTTGGGAGCCATGTCGATCAGGTAGCCGATCCGGCTCGGCACCCCCTTGAAGAACCAGATATGGGAGACGGGTGCTGCGAGGTCGACGTGGCCCATCCGCTCGCGGCGGACCTTGGAGCGGGTGACCTCGACTCCGCATCGCTCACAGACGATTCCCTTGTAGCGGACTCGCTTGTACTTGCCGCAGTAGCACTCCCAATCCTTGGTCGGACCGAAAATGCGCTCACAGAAGAGTCCGTCTTTCTCGGGCTTCAGCGTCCTGTAGTTGATCGTCTCCGGCTTGGTGACCTCTCCCCAGCTCCAGGAGCGAATCTTCTTCGAAGAGGCGAGACCGATCTCGATCGCGTCGAAGTTATTGATGTCGATCATCAGTCCTCCACCTTGGCTTGCTCGGCCTCTGCGGCCCCGTCAGTTCCCGCCTCGCCCTCGACGACCACCTGCTCCTCTTGCTCATCTGCGGCTCCATTGGGAGAATCAGCGCGGACCCCGGTCAGGTCCATGCCCAGCTCCTCGGCCGCTTTCAGAAGGTCATCCTCTTCATCGGAGATCTCCACGTCGGTCCCCTCGGAGACCACGTTGGCATCCAGAGAGAGGCTCTGGATCTCCTTGAGCAGCACTTTGAATGACTCCGGAATCGAGGGCTCCGGAATGTTCTCGCCCTTGACGATCGCCTCATAGGCCTTGACCCGGCCAACCGTGTCGTCGGACTTGACCGTGAGCATCTCCTGCAGCGTGTAGGCGGCACCGTAGGCCTCAAGCGCCCAGACCTCCATCTCGCCGAAGCGCTGGCCACCGAACTGAGCCTTGCCGCCCAGCGGCTGCTGGGTGACGAGCGAGTAGGGGCCGGTCGAGCGAGCGTGAATCTTGTCATCGACGAGATGCAAGAGCTTGAGGATGTACATGTGCCCGATCGTGACCTTGCCCTCATAGGGCTCGCCGGTGCGGCCGTTGTAGAGCTGGGCGGTACCGGAGGCCCGGGCACCCGGGCGGGCACTCTTGTCGATCCCAAGGTCGATGCCGCGCTCGGCGTTTTCATCTGACCAATGCACCAAAGCGTCGTCGACGTCCTCGACGGTCGCTCCGTCAAAGACCGAGGTCGCGACGTATACGCGGCCGTCGCCCTGCTCGGAGTGGGCCTGCTTGTAGGCCTCGGAGCCGTCGTCATACCAGCCGTTGGCGGCCACCCAACCGATGTGGGTCTCAAGGATCTGGCCGATGTTCATCCTGCTCGGCACTCCGAGCGGATTGAGAATCACATCAACCGGAGTTCCGTCGGCGAGGTGGGGCATGTCCTCCTCGGGCACGATCTTTGAGATCACACCCTTGTTTCCGTGGCGGCCGGCAAGCTTGTCGCCCTCGGCGATCTTTCGCTTGGTCGCCACGTAGACGCGAACCAGGTCGTTGACTCCCGGCGGCAGGTCATCGCCTGCGTCACGACTGAATGTGAGCACGTCGATTACGACGCCGCCCTCACCGTGCGGAACCTTCAACGAAGTATCGCGGACCTCCCGCGCCTTCTCCTTAAAGATCGCCCGGATCAGCTTCTCCTCGGCGGTCAGCTCGGTCTCCCCCTTCGGAGTCACCTTGCCGACCAGCAGATCGCCAGAGACGACCTCTGCTCCAACCCTGACGATCCCACGCTCATCGAGGTTGCGCAGACTCTCCTCGGAGCGATTGGGGATATCGCGGGTGACCTCCTCATCACCGAGCTTCGTGGTGCGGGCGTCGATCTCGTACTCCTCGATGTGGATCGAGGTCAGCTCGTCGTCCTTAACCAGGCGCTCGGAGAGGATGATCGCGTCCTCGAAGTTGTAGCCCTCCCAGGACATGAAGGCGACCAGGCAATTCTTACCCAGCGCGATCTCTCCACCGGCGGTGGAGGAGCCATCGGCGAGAACGTCGCCCTCCTTGACCTTCTGACCGGTGTTGACGATCGGGCGCTGGTGGATGATCGTGCCCTGGTTGGAGCGCATGAACTTGTGGAGTGAGTACTCCTCCTTATTAGAGCTGCTGCTGATCTCGATTCGCTCCGAATCGACGTGGGTGACCTCGCCGTCGATCGTCGCCAGCACAACGTCACCGGTATCGACGGCGGCACGGCGCTCCATCCCGGTTCCAACCAACGGTGCATCGGGCTTCAGCAGGGGAACGGCCTGGCGCTGCATATTGGATCCCATCAGCGCCCGGTTGGCGTCATCGTGCTCGAGGAAGGGGATCAGGGCCGTTGCCACCGACCAGATCTGGGTCGGGGAAACATCCATCAGATC
>CAVUWL010000013.1:0-391445 GCA_963745305.1 uncultured Solirubrobacterales bacterium | reverse complement strand
GCGGCAAGCGCTCCGATGTGCAGCGATTAAGCCTAGTGAAACCCTCCTGCGAGCACAGATGCAGTAGACCACCAGGGAAGGACCGGCAACCATTTCGTCGACGAGCAAGGCGACCTCTTCGATTCTGTAAAGCTCAGAAACACTGAGCATCTTCAAGCTCCTGCTCGATCGCTAGGAAAACAACCCCCAGGCACGGACGCTGTTCCGGATGTGGGCGGGGCATTGATAACGCTCGGAGCCAAATCGGAGCGAGCGATTCTCTCGGCGCCTTTGGAGCGATCCGTTTGGATGCTTGTCGATCAATCGACCCTGACATCCCAACGCAAATCCCGAGCGTTACCTCTGTCGGATGCGAACACGAAGAGAGCGATTCCTGAAGGGTTCAGCCTCCCATGACACTTCCGGGGGTCAGGACGCAGGAGAGCGCATTGAGCAGGATCAAGTTTCCCACATCCCTCGACTATCTGTCTGGCGGCGACGTACTCTCGATCGCGCAAGATGGAGGCCGCATTCGGGTTTTCTGGCGACACAAGAGCACCCAGAACAGCATCCTCTTAACCGAGCGTTGCAACCACTACTGCCTGATGTGCTCGCGGCCCACCCAAGACCGGCGAGGACGACCATCTACTCGATGACGCCTTCGAGCTGATTCGATTGCTTCCCCAAGACACAGTTGAACTGGGCTTCCCGGGCGGTGAGCCAGACCCTCTACGGGGAGCGACTGATCGAACTGCTGCGTCTTTTCCGCAACTTGCTCCCTTCGATCCCCGGTCCACATTTCTTTCCAATGGACGACGTTTCGCCGACCCAGATTTTGCTTCTGCATGGGGGTCAGTCAACAACCCAAACATGATGGTTGGAATCCCGATCTATGGGGCGGAGCCGGCTCTGCACAACTACGTGGTGCCAGGCGGACGGGGCATTTGAGGAGACCATTGACGGAATCCTCAATCTAGGCCAGCTTCACCAGCACGTTGAGATCAGGGTTGTCCTTCACAAGCAGACCGCTCCCGTGTTCCCCGAGAATAGCCAAAGTCATCGGCTGGGATCATTCCGTCTTCGTGGTCAGGTGGGTCTCATGGGCCTGGGATAGTTGGCTTGGAGCGAGCAAATATTCCCAGACTGAGGATCGATCCAACCGAGTCAGCCACGAGCTGGAGGAGGCGGTGACGGTGCTCGACCGTAGCCATATTCGCACGATGATCTACGACAACCATCAGCTCTGTCTAATCCCGCGAAGCCTCTGGCCCTACGCCGTCCGCTCGATCAGCAATTGGAAGAATGAGTACCACCCCGAGTGCATGTCTTGCAGCGTGAAAGACGATTGCGGCGGGCTCTTCTTCTCTGCGAAATACAAGATGAGCGATAACCTCGAGGCGGTTGCCCACCGAGCCAGTCGGAGCCTCAGCCGGCGCTACTTTCAGTGCCGAGTCCTTGGTCTCGATCTCGCGCCGAAATCTCGTCCTCGCAGCCATCGGCATTTGCATCCTCAGCGCTGCGATCGGCTCTGGTATCACGCTGCTAGCAAAGACTGGACCGGCAGGAGCGACTGGGCCGAGAGGCATTCCTGGGCATCAGGGTTTTCCCGGCACCAATGGTGAGGTGGGGCCACGTGGACCGAGAGGACCTCGGGGAGCACCGGGAGGAAGCTCCGCCGGTTCATCCAGTGGATTCGGGCTCAGTGGTGGTTCCGGCTCGACGGAAGCCGAAGAAGCCAAGCGGGAAGCGGAAGAAGCCAAGGAACAGTCTGCCGAAGCGCAAGAAGGGAACGAAAACCACGAACAATGCGAACAGTTTGAAATCAACTGTCCTCCTTAGACCTTGTGGTCCGGGATCAGATCGGGGTGCCTCAGTCACAGCGTTGGCTCGATGCAGGAGAGCCTCAGAGTCGAGTTCGTAGTGCTCCGCGACCACATTGGAGCGAAAGTCCGATCTTAGAGTGATTTCGTCGCGGTTTGCTGGTTCCTGGCGCGGGTCGCTGACCGCGGCTGAAGAATCGCTTGGCTCGTCCCTGAACGCCCTCGAATCAGGAGGTTAGCTCCCTCCCGTATTTCTGCCGCTAAGGTGGTTGCGGGGTTTCTTGGCCGGAACCTTTGGCCGTCAGTCCTACATGGGTGTCAGGGCTGGCGGCCGTTTTTTCGCTCCGCAGCGGGCGGTATAAGTTTTTGAGACTAAAGCGCCTAGTCCTGCTAGCTTAAATTGAAATGAAGATTCCGGCCCATATCAATCCCCTCGACACCCAGTGTCCCTCGACGACGGCTCTGACGGCAGACTAGCTCGCGGTCTCGCCTTCGGTGACTCGCGCGGGCCGCAGCGCGTTCGCACTGCGCCTAGGCGCAGCCCCCGCGGGAGGGCCATAGCGAGGGGACTTACACTTCGGTCAACTCGACTTGTCATCGCTGCTCCAGCGCAACGGGGTCGAAGTGAGAAGCACGGGTCTGCTGACCCGCTCCCGTAGGTCCACCCGCTCAGCCGTACAAAGCTCTCGCGCCGGCCCCAGCGAATCTTCTGAACCTCGATTAGAGGACCCAGAACCACCAGGTGACAGCGGGCTACGTCCCGTTGGAGGCGCCTGTCGTGCATACATTGCTGATCTCGCCCAGCGGAATGATTTTGGGGGCGGATCGTGACCCCCCAGACCACCGGGTTGTGCGATTACTGCATGGAGCCATTGGTGGGCGCGGATCGCAGCTCACGGCGCTTCTGTCCGCCTCCGGCGACGTGCAGACAGAAGTTTCATGCAGCTAAGAATGCACCCCGAGAACCATCTCGCCGCCAGGGAACGACTTGTCGGTGCAACGGTAGTCAGGCACGTGGCTTCGACCTAGACGGCTTCCCGCGCTGCGATGCGTGCGGAGCTGAGATCGACGGCCCGCGCAGGATGCCGCGCCCGGGCTTCGGACTAGACCTACTCAAAGTCCTTATGGACGCGCCCGTCCACCGGGTTTGCCGCCCGCGTCACCAACCGTGGGAATCCGCGCATCAGCGTCCCAACTTCACCACTGACATCAGGGTTTATTCGGGCCTTCCGTTCGACCCAGATTCAGAGGTTGAGGTCGTACCCGCATCGTCGTTTTCAAAGAAAGGAAGCAGCAAATGAGCACCCTCCTCAAGGGGCCAAACCGGGGGGTTCTCAGCTTCCTCTCGCACGACCCGCTAATCGCCTTCTGCGATCTACACGAGTGCACGCCCCTTATGCGCGGCTCTGAGCGTTTGGCTTGCTTTGAATCGTTGCCGCCTTGCACTCAAAGCGCGATTACGCAAGCCTTCGCTGCTCGCTCGAGAAGGATCGATCGTGACTGTCGAGCAGATCCTTGACCGACTCGACTCGGCCAAACCAACGGGCGAAAACGAGTGGGAAGCCTGCTCCCCGCCCACCCTGATCGCAACCCGTCCCTTTCGATTGGCCTTGGCGAAGATGGCCGTGCGCTGCTGCTGTGTCATGCGGGTTGCACGGTCCAGGAGATCGTTGGCGCCATGAACTTGGAGCTCTCTGATCTCTTCGCGGACAACGGCGACTGGCGCGAGAACGGATCGAACGGTCATACACGCTCGAACGGCTCTCACAGGCAAAAAGTACCCACCAAACCTCCCGAGGATCTGCCCTCAGAGAAGCAGATCGGCGAGTGGGGGAGGGCGCTGAAGGAAAACACGCAGGCGTTGGGAAGGTTGGGCGTGCTTAAGGGATGGAGCCCCGTCGCAGTTGAACAACTTGGTGTTGGCTTCGACGGGCGGCGACTTGTCTTCCCGATCCGCGATCAAGACGGCCAGCTCATCAACGTTGTCAAGTACACGCCGAAACCGAATGAGAATGAGAGCAAGTCCATCGCGCTTCGCGGCAGACCTCGTGGGTTATTCCCAAGACCCGAGTGCTCGGAGAACTCTGACCTTTGGATCGTGGAGGGTGAAGGCGATTCGGTAGCTGGCGCGACCCTCGGTATCGCCGCGATCGGGGTTCCTGGCGTCCAGGGTTGGAAGGCTGAGTATGTCCGGCGCTTTCAGGCCGGTCGGTCACCGTGGCAATGGACTGCGACGACCCCGGTCGCAAGGTGGCTGAGCGGATCGCCAACGATCTCACAGCGGCCGGTGTTGAGTGTCGTCGGGTAGACCTAGATCCGAAACGGTCAGATGGCTTTGACCTCAGTGACTTTCTGCTTGAGGCCCAAAGTGCAGAGGCGGCTCGCAGCAAGCTTCTGAAGCTCTCAGGCGTCGCGCAGGTTCACCAGCCATCGGCTCCAGACTCGACGCCAACTGCATCAGGGGATAGCAGCGATCCAGACGCCGGTCCAGCTTGGCCGGATTCCTTGGATTCAGCAGCGCTCCACGGAGTTGCCGGCGACGTGGTTCGCATAACGGCCCCTCACACCGAGGCTGATCCTGCGGCCATCCTCGTGCAGTTCCTGGTCGCGACTGGCAACGCCATGGGTCGCTCAGCAGGCTTCAAGGCAGAGGCGACGTTCCACGGGACCAACCTCTACGCGCTGATTGTTGGCCGAACCTCGAAGGGTCGGAAGGGATCGAGCTGGGGGCAGGCACGCTGGCCGGTGGAACTTGCTGCTGGCGAGGAGTGGGCAGGGCGAATCAAGTCAGGGATCTCCAGCGGCGAGGGCTTGATCTTCGCGGTGCGCGATCAGGTCGAAAGCACTCGTAAGGCAACCAAGGAAGAGAAAAAGAACGGCGAAGCAGACCTTGAAGGCTCCATTACCGAGATCACCGACGCAGGCGAGGAGGACAAGCGGCTTCTTGCCTATGAGTCTGAGTACGCGGCCGTGCTTCGCGTAATGCGCCGAGACGGCTCGATCACGAACACGGTGATTCGGCAGGGCTGGGAGACGGGGAAGCTCGAAACGATGACCCGGAACAACCCCATGCGTGCCACAGATGCGCACGTCTCGATCGTCGGGCATATCTCTAAGAGGAGCTGCGTAGGGAGCTTCTGACGACCGATGCGGCTTCGGGTTTTGCGAACCGGATGCTCTTCGTTTGCGCCGCAAGGTCCAAGCAGCTCCCAGAGGGCGGAAATCTCACCGAGGAGGACTGGCGCGGGGTTGTCCCGACGCTGAGAGACGCGCTGCGCTTTGCCTCAACCGCAGGAGTTCTCAAGCGAAGTCCTGACGCCCGTGAGCTTTGGGCCGAGATCTATGGGCCGCTGAGCGACGGGAAGCCCGGGATGGTCGGCGCGGTTACCTCGCGAGCAGAGGCCCAGGTGATGCGTCTCGCTGTGATCTATGCCTGCCTAGACCAATCCCCGGAGGTTCAGATCGAGCACCTCCGAGCGGGGAAGGCGGTTTGGGACTACTGCGACGCGTCGGTCCAATACATCTTCGGAGACGCCCTGGGCGATGAGACGGCTGACGTAATCCTGGCTCGACTCCGAGATGCGGGCGATGAAGGGCTCACGCGGACCGATATCAGCAAGGAGTTCAAGGGCCACAAGCAAGCGGCAGACATCGATCGGGCACTTGCCCTTCTCGCATCGCTCGGGCGGGCGCAAAAAGAGCTTGTGCCCACGGGTGGCCGTCCGACCGAGAACTGGGTCGCTACCAGCAGAACAGACTGCGAAAAAAGCGAAAAAAGCGAAAAAAGCCCCCTTATTTCGCTTAATTCGCTTTTTTCGCAAGATGAACTCGGGCAAAACAAGCGTGGGGGAGTTGAGTAATGGCCGCCCCCACCCCAACGCTCAATGAGGCAGTTCGTCGCGTTGCCGATGCGTATGAGCGGCTCCCAGACGATCGGCGCCCTGGGATTCTCGGCCCGGCTTGGTCTCAGCGGGAGGCTGCAATCGACGCGGCTTATGTCGCCAGAGACAGCGGAGCGTTCAAGACTGCCGTTGAGGAGTGGGAGCGTTTCGCCGTGTCGGTCTTCGAGGCGGCATCGGAATGATCGAGCCGTGGCTGACAAAGCGCGAGCTGGCTGCTGCTCTGCGGGTGTCCGTCCGGACAGTTGAGCGCCTGAAGCCGCCTTGCATGCGTGTCGGCGGACAAAATCGCTATTTGCTCAGCCATGTGGAGGCTTCGCTGAACGGCGTGCCCGAGAATGGTGGCGATGTGATTCGCTTCCCCCGCGAGCGGACGAGAGGCAAGGCGGCGTGACGCAGTTCAAGCGGAATAGCGGGTGGGCTGCAAAGTTCGTCGTCAACGGCGAGCAGATATGGGTGCCTGGCGCGCCTTGGAAGACCAAGACCCAGGCCAAAGAGGCAGAGATCCGACACCGCGATCTCCTACGGGCTCGTCGCACGAACGAGACAGCGGCAAGCTTCGCGGAGCGCTGGCAGCTTGAGTGGCCGCGACCAGAGGTATCGACCCAACGCCTGTACGCGGCTGCCGCCAATCGGTTCGCGGAGCACTTCGGCCCCACTCCGTTGAATGAGATCGAGCGGCTTTCAGCTCGCGCTTGGGCGTTAACGGTTCCAAGAGGTGTCTCGCAGGTGATCACGACGATGTTCGAAGACGCCAAAAACGTCGGAATCGTTGAAGCGAACCCGTTTTCCAATCTGAGACTGCCACCGATCGAGCGCGAGGCGGGAATTGTTGCGCCCAGCATTGAGCAATACGCCGCCCTGCTCGACGCAACAACGATTCTCGGTGGCTACGGAACAGAGTTCCGAGCAATGATCCAAGTTGCGGCTTGGACTGGCATACGCCAAGGTGAGTTGTTTGCACTCCAGTGGCCGCAGGTGAGCGATACAGAGATCGTCGTCATGCAGTCACGAAAGCTGGACGGCTCGCTTGGTAAGCCGAAGAACGGGAAGATTCGCTCGGTCCCTCTGCTCCCACCTGCCCGCGTACTTGACCAGGTGCCGAGGCGCCCCGACGAGTTCGTTTTCCACTCGCAACGGGGCAGCCCGCTGTCTAAAAGCACTCACGCTTGGGGATGGCAGAAGGTGAAGGCGTCGGCGGGTGTCGGTATCCGATGGCACGATTTGCGTCACTTCTGCGCGACGCAGCTCCTAGAACTTGGCCTCAGCCACTTCGATGTCTCAGTTCAGCTTGGTCACACTGACGGAGGCGCGTTGGTCATGAGCCGATATGGGCACCCCAGCCTCGACGCCGCCAAGCAACGGCTACAAGGGGCATTTGAACTGGATGACAACGAGATCGGTAGCGGGCCCGGTAGCCGAGAAGCCGCAAAGTGACTCCTGCGGCTAAATAGTCCCAGTACCGCCCACTCATAAAAGTCCTGCAAAACCGATTGCTCCGAAGAGGCATGCCGGCGAGGCCCAGCTCGTGGTCCACATTCGGCATCAACCCCGATGCGATGACCGCCGGCCCGTAGTAGCCGGAGGTGTTTCGAAGTCTCCGGTTTTTCGATGTCGAGACGGGTGCGTCGGTTGCAGTGGTCGCCAGGGCTGAGGCCCCAGAGAGAATCTGGTCCGCTTGACGCTCAAGGGAGGAGCGTGCATAGTCGTGTGCCATGCTCCTTCAAGGAGGAATCGCTCCGATTCGGTCGGTCCTCGCCGCCCGGGAGTTGGACGGGACCCCAATCATGGAATCCCGCGGTCGCACCTGGGCCCTCAGGCTGACTCTCGGTCTCGGCCTGTCGCTGGCTGTGTGTGCGGCGATGCCTGCCGGGGCCAGTGCCTGCGCCTCCCTCGCTGGAGTGAAGTCTTTCCACGGCTCCGCCCAGATGGCGTTCGCCGTGGCCGCCACGGGAGAAGATCCCGGGGAGGGCGGGATCGAGACCATCACCCTGAACCGCGTCGCGACTGGGCTGAAGGTCAATCTGGACGACAAGGACCTCGGCAAGAAGGACACCCTCTTTGACGGAAAGGTCAGCGGCGGCAACGTCTCAGTCGGAGATACCTTCAATAACAGCGACGACGGGTTCACCGGTCAAGAGACCTACAACGGCCCAGTGACAAACAGCCTCCCGGGCTACGGATCAGCATTCGTCACGATCGATCACCGAAAGAACATGTGCAGGTACGCGGTCGTGATCGGCTACGGGGCAACGACCGAATTCAGTGGGGACGAAGAGGTAAAACCCCCTCCAACGGTGGGTGCGACGGCATCCAGCGGGCCGGTGCCCGTACCCGACTCGTTGCAGCTCTCCGATAGCCGCTCGTTACCGGCATACCTCAGCTGCGCCAACGAGACGGTGCCGGAGGCCTGCTTTGACTTCGGCGGCGGCTGGATGACCGAATTCGCCACGCTCGCGCTGTGTCACTCGGTCGAGGCGGTGAATTGCTCCAGCGACACCGCCCCGGTGGGCACGGCTAGCTTCAGCTGGAACCTCTCGCCGACGTTCGAAAGGCATCATCGGAAGAAATAGACGCCGTAGGCGAACCTCCTTTTACAGGCTTCGGAGTCCTTGGGAGGGGCTCTAGGGGCGATTCTCCAGCGGCTCTAAATCGCTAAATCCCTGCTATATCGCACTTTAGTTGGAAGACACAACAAGCCAGAAAAGGACGCTGGAGTGGCCCGACCCCCTGAAATCAGTCCGCCTGATCTAACCCCCGCAGACTGGGCCACGATGCATGAGACTCCAGCTAGCTGGATTCTCATGCGGAGTGGCCCAGTCTGCGGGGGTTAGATCAGGAGGCCAATCTGTTCCCACCTTTGTTCCCACCTCGTCGTCTACTTTTCGCCAGGGGGTAGGCCCTCAGGTCATGTCGCTAGAAGTGGTGTAACTCAGGGCACGTAGTGGCCGGAACGAAGTTCCGGCCACCTCGGGCCCCAGACTCGTCGGTTGACCAGCAAGTCGACTGACGAAAGGAACACCACGATGGCCGAGAGGCAGAGCATGACGAGCGCCGGGGTCGTAGCCAAGCCCTTGATCGAGGAGCACTCCGACTTCCTACGCGATTCCGTGGCGATGATCGCCACCGAGATCATGGAGGCCGAGATCGAGCGTCAGATCGGCGCCCGCAGGGACGAGGTAACCGAAGCGAGGTCAACGCATCGAAACGGCTACCGCCAAAGGCCCTGGGCGACCAGGGTCGGTGAGATCGAGCTGGCGGTACCCCGCAAGCGCTCCGGGGAGAGCTACTTCCCGAGCTTCCTAGCATTCGAACCCCTCACGGCCCTTGAGGGGCGTTGCTCGACAGCAGTTTCGCAGTGCCACGTGACCTCGATCTGACCGAAGGCGCCCATACTGGCCAGGATGTCAAACGACCAGAAAACATCCATCGGACGTGGCATCGCCGACACGGCTGGCTCCAGGAGGCGGTCATCAGTGTGCTCGAGGAGCACAAAGCACCCATGTCTCAAGGATCTGGCTGGCGATACTCTCCGCCAACCGCAAGACGCCCGTTCCGTCATCGCCGCTACGCTACTCACCACGTGCGTGCGCTCCACCACAACAAAAGGGGACGATTCATGCCGCTCAGGTTGGCCTCAATTCTGTCGTCGAGTCTTGCGCTGATGCTTGCGGTCGTCGGGATTGCGCTCGCGGCCACGCCGAAAGCGGGATACACGTACAGCACGCCGAGCACCGCAAGCCCATCGGTCTACTTCAAAGCCGCGAGCGCCAAGAAGCTGACCGGCTTCTCGGCCGGGCTGGCGCTCAAGTGCAAGGCTAAGACCTGCGGCGGTTTTGGCGGGGTCAAGTCGCTTGCGAAAAACTCCGTCAAGGTCTCCAAGTCAGGCACCTTCAAGGTGAGCGGCAACATCCTCACGGTCAGCAACAAAAAGCTGGGGACCGAGGTTGTGAGCGGAAAGTTCGTGAGCGCGACTAAGGTGAAGGGGAAGGTCACGACGCATGCCAATCTCGGCCCGTACAAGGGCGTTACCGAGAACTACACGGCCACAGGCTTTCGTCCAAGCACGTAAGCGATAACTCCGGCACCGGCGCTTGAGTGTTGTCGGAGGGCGAGCGGAAGCGGACCACCTCGAACATGTCGGCGCCGTCGGGGGCACGAGAGCCATCATTGGTTCAACTGTCAAGACTGCGGCCCCGCGCCTGCGGCGCTCCAGGCAGCCTTCATCCGCGTGATAGAGGGATAAGACCCATCTCTTGACAAACCAGACGCGGCTGGGAGGCTTAAACCCGTGGCAGCCGACCCGAAGAGACCGAAAGCCCTCCCGAGGAGGCGAATGAGGAGGTTCACCTCCCTTGTGGCCGCTGCGCTGCTGGCCCTCGGCGTAGGCGCGACTCAGGCAGTCGCATTGACCAATATCGCCGGGGGAATCTACAAGGGCCGCGTGCCGGTCAAATTAGTGGAAATCAACGGATCATTTGGCAACCAGATCGGCTCAACCACGATTTCGCTGCGGGTCTCCCGCAGCGTGGTATCGGATCTGCGGATTGGACCAACTCCGGTGGAGTGTGCGGGACTGAAACGAAAGACCCCGCCGCTTTCGAGGTTCCCGAGGGTCAATCTGAAGAAGGAGAAGCCCTTCAATCCAGAAGACGCCCTGCTCAGCGTGTCCTTCACGCAGACGCCATTGAACCCGACCGCTTCAAACCCATGGGTTCTATCTGGCACTACTGAGGAAGATTCGGGCCTGGTGGCCATTTCCGGGCGCTTCATTACCGAACCTTTCGCCGGCATCTCATACTTTGAAAGCGACCCGGGTGGCTTTGAACTGTTCTTCTCGACGAACAGCAAAGGCGAATTCGGACCGGCGGGGACTGACGGAGTTTCCAACCCGTGCCAGGTCCGGGCGGAGAGCTTCGGCCTGAAGCGAGTCGGCGCCCCTCACCACGCTCGCCACAAACGCAAGGTCGCATAACCGGAAGGGAGTCAGCTCATGGTCATTCCGCGATATCGTACTCGGGGGTCGGAATGAAACGAATGCTGATCATTTCTATGGTCGCCGTGGCGCCATCGTTCATTGCCATTCCGCTTGCAAACGCCAATGCCAAGCAAATCAAGCTGACTGGCGTCGTCGTTGGCCAAAACAGCGGCCGCCCTGGGGGAGCGACGATCGTATCTTTCCGCCAAGGGACCAAGGATGTCGGCAAATTCACGATCTCGGCGGGCCCGTGCGCCTTCGACGAATGTTTCGAGGGCGGTCGCGGCAAGTTGAGCGTTGGGGAGCTGAAGGGGAAACTTAAGCTCGACGTGAAATTCCAGTCGACGGGCCCGATCAACCACAACAAGCCCGCGACCTACGGAACGGGCATGCTGACCAAGGCCAAGAACGGGCGCCGTGGACCTGTCGAGGCGGTGCGCGTCAACAGCAGCACCATGATCAAGAAGGTTGGTGCGCACTTCACGATGGTTGTGACCGCGTGAGAGGTTTGTGATCGCCGGCGTTCTATTGCCGTCTCTTCGCGGGCTCGTGCCACGTGCCACTACTCAGGAGGGATGTGAGCATGGAGAGCGCCATTTGGGCGCAGAGTCGGATTCTGCGCCCGAAACAGTCGTAATCCCCGGTAAACGGCGGGAATTCGCTTCGGCTGCGGGTCATCTATGAATCGTAGGAAACTGTTTTGGAGAGCCAAACCTCGACGAAGCGGCGGCGCTGCTTGCCGCGCCGCCTTACAAGCAGGAGGCCGGCGGTTCGAGTCCGTCACCGCCCATTTGGAGACACGAAGTTGTCCGACTCCAACCGGCCAAGCTGTTTGACGGCTTCGCGACGGCTGCGAGGGGAAGCGGGATCTCTGCCCCAAGTCAGCGGAGGCACTCGCTCTGCTACTCGTCGATTGGGAGCTAACCCGAAAGGGCGATCTCACGCAAGGTTAGGGTCTTCGATGTCGCCGAGCTGGATGTCGCGAAGGTCTGGATCGGCGAGTCGAACTGAAACAATTGGCGCGTCCCGGAGGTGCGCGAGCTGACGGATACGGGCAAGGGCTATCCGCTCATTGAGCGCTCCGTCTGGGTGAGAATCTCCCTGAACGTTCGCCCGCTCCTGCGGCGATACCAAGTCTCAAACAAAAAGCTCCCCACCAGCGTGACACCGAGAGCTATCGCGGAGGTGGGTGCCGTGGTGATCATGTGGTAGAGGAGAACGAGGAATAGAGAGACGCACGTGACTGCTGAGGACATCACAGGCCACGCTTTGGCCCCCGTCTGGTCCCGAATCCTTATGTGGCCGATATTTACCGCCGAGTACACGAGCAGGAACGCTGCGCTTCCCATTGAGGCGACGGCGCTCAGGGGAAAAAACAGGACGAAGACGAGCACCAGTCCAGATGTGATGAAGAGGCCCTCAACATTACGGCCCCAAAGCTTGCGGTCAAAGGCGGGTGGCAGACCGCCGTTCTTGGCGATCTGATAGGCGACGTTTGTAGACCCGAACAGGGTGGCGTTCACCGCCGATGCGGTCGAGAGCAATGCCGCGATGGCGATCAACTTGAAGCCTGCCTGACCCAGGGAGGGCTTGGCCGCGACAGCCAGGGCGGAGTCTCCAAGTCCTTTGAGGACGCTGAGCGGCACATTTGTCACCACACCGGCGGCGACAAGCACATAGATCACGGTCGCGATGGCCACGCTGCCGTAGATCGCGCGCGGCAACTCGCGCTTCACCTTTCTCATGTTGGCTGCGGCATTCGTGATCAGGCCGAAGCCCTCATAGCCAACGAACAACACCCCGGCCCCGGTAAATATCGCCAGAGGACCCGGCCAGGTGGCTGGCACCAGCCGAGAGAACCCCTTTCCGGGGAGAGCGATGAACGCTGCCCCGATGAAGACGGCGAGGATTGCCACCTTGATGACCACGATCATGGTCTCTGCCCGCCCCATGAACCGGTTACCGAGAAAGTTGATCACCGTGAAGGCGAGGACTACTCCCACCGCCCATAGTTTGGATGGAAGATCGATGAATGTCGCGGCATAGGCGGCAAATCCCGTCGCGTAGAGGGCGATCGTGATGATGTAGCTGAAGTACTGAAAGAGGCTTAGCGAGCCTGAAGCCACGCCCTCGCCGTAGCCGCGAACCAGGAAGGTGACGGCACCGCCGACGCTTGGGAACGCCTTGCCGAGGGCGACGTAACTGTATGCGGCGAGGCTGGCAACGGCCCCTCCAATCGCAAAGGATAGGGGCATGGCGGAGCCCGAGAAACTTGCCACGACCCCGAGAATGGAGAAGATCCCGGCACCGATCATGGCGCCCACCCCGATGCTGAGGGCGGCGACCAGCCCGATATTCGGCTTCTGTTTTGAGTCCGCCATCGGCTCGCCGTCTCGCTCGGCGCTCGTCACCCTATTGGACGGCGGAGTTACTCCAAAGCCAGCGCTTTGGAGCTGCTGAGGAGCACGAGTTCAGGCGAGGCGGGGCTGTCGATTCTCGAAGATCCGGACGATAAGCTGCAGATCTTCCGTGTGCTTCACTAGCCGGGACGCAAGAAATAGGCTCACGGCCTTCGCGCGGGGACGCTTGCCGCACCCCCCTTTGTGGCTTCCGCAGAGCCAGTCTCTTCCCCTTCAGGGTGCAGCCCAGGCCGAGCTGCGACGGCCCCTGTCGGCCGGAAGGGTTAGGCGATCAGCCATTGATCCAGCTTTTGCTCGAAGGGCAACCGCCCGTGGCTTTGGGAGTGCAGGGATATTCCATAAGACCGGTCGCGAGCCGCTTGATTTCGAACTTGTCGCTGCTCACTTTCGCAGTCACCGCAATTGTGTAGGTCTTTTCGGCGACCGTCAATGCGAAAGTGGGGCCACTGTTCAAAGTCGGTTCGAGTTTCTGAACTGCAGCTTTGCTGCACGATTTGTAGCTGCCGCCATTTTCGGTTGAGCATGTTTCAACTGCGACCTGAACTGTGTGAGCGGTCTCCTTGGCCTGGGCGTCGTTGGCCTTGTCCTTCTGGCTGAAGAACGACGGAAGCGCAACTGCGGCCAGAATGCCGAGGATCAGCATCACAACGAGCAGCTCGATCAGCGTAAAGCCGGCATCGCCGCCGCCTCTGACACGTGCGCCGAGCCTAGCCATAAGTTAGCGATCCCTGCAACGAGCGAGCCCTCCTGTGCCAAGGCGTCCTCACAGTCCTCATTACAACTAGATCGACCGCAGCCAGGACGGCTTTAGTCGATTCTTCCCCAACGCAGGTGAGCAGGGGCGGTGGCGTATTGATCTTTTGCATCTGACTCGAGGCGGGAGGGCTGAGACGAACATCCTGGCGACCACTGGCAACCCTTGTCCGTCCCCCATACGATCGCCAGATGCGCGACCTGCTGGCTCCCCGGCGAGGTTCACTGGCCCGCCACCTCCCCCGATTGCCGGCTGCGGCTGCGCTTGCGGCCTTCCTCGTCTCCACGCAGGTGGGTTGCGGCTCAATCGGGGGATCCGCAGGGACTTTCACCACCGCACAGCCAGGTGTCCTCACAGTGGCGACCTCTGCGGTGCCGAGCGCCGGCTTCTGGGAAGGGACACCGAACGATCCGACCGGAGGTTTCGAGTACGAGCTGGCGCGCGAATTCGCACACCGCTTCGGCCTCGGCGCCGTGCGTATCAGGATCGTCCACTTCCATCGGATCGTGGAAGGGCACCTCGGTGGAGCCGACATCGGGCTCGACCTGATCACCCCCACCACGCAACGAGAAGAAGGCCTTGAATTCTCCGCTCCCTATCTGAAAGCCGCGCCGACCGTTGTGGTGCGCAGCGGTACCGAAGTTCCGGACCTCGCCACCGCAAGAGAACTTCGTTGGGGAGCGGTGCGCTCGACCACCTTCGTGGGAGATATCGAAAACTCGGTCGCACCCGAACAACCGATCGTGATCTTCGACGGCCAGCGCGAGATGCTCGAGGCCCTGCGCGCTGGCAAGATCGACGCGGTCATGTTCGACCTCCCGCTCGCGGTGGCCACCGCACGGCTTTCCCAGGGCAAGTTGGAACCCGCGGCCCAGCTGCCCGAACACGAGGCGATATCCGTCGCCCTGCCGAAGGGATCACCCAACCGCCAGGCGATCGATTCGGCGATCCGTGCTTTCACCGCGGACGGGACGATCGAAAGGCTGCTGGACCGCTGGGTCGGCAGCGAAGCCGCCGAAGCGGAAACGGCCATTCCGCTGCTGCACACCACCCGCTGATGCTTGTGCTCTCGCACACCCTCGCCGCGATCGCCCTCAAATCGCCAACCGGCCCCGCCTGGGAGTTCTTGGTGCTGTTCGTCGTCGTAATCGTCGGACCGCCCCTGATGCGGCGCGCCCGCGTGCCGGGCATCATCGGTCTGCTGCTCGGCGGCTTCGCAATCGGCCCCTACGGGCTCAACCTGATCGGCGCCGGCAACACCACGGTCCCCGACCTGGGTCAGCTGGGACTGCTCTACTTGATGTTCGTCGCGGGAGTCGAGCTCGACCTCACCTTGGTCCGGGTACATCGCAACGCCGTCATTACCTTTGGAATTGTCACCTTTTTGCTGCCTATGGCCTTCGGCACCGTGATCGGCCTCTCGCTCGGCTGGGTCGTCCCGGCGGCGCTTCTGCTGGGGGCGCTCCTCTCCTCCCACACGCTGCTGCTCTATCCAACCGCCCGCGCCGCAGGGCTCTCGGCAGATCGCGGCGTGGCGACGGCGGTCGGAGCGACGGTCCTCACCGACACCGCGGCGCTGATCGTCCTGGCGGGCGTCTCGGGCTCCCAGCTCGAGGGCGGCTCGGGGGCCTCGATCGCGCTGCAGATCGCCCTCGGCCTGACCGTCCTGCTGATCTTCACAATCGGTCTTCTGCCGCGGTTGGTGAGGTTGGCCTTCCGCTACCTGGGCACCGATCGAGTCGTCCGCTACCTGCTCGCGGTGGCCGCCTTCCTGGCCGCGGCGACGGTTGCAGACATCTTCGGAATCGAGCCGATCGTCGGCGCCTTCTTCGCCGGGCTCGCGCTCAACCGGCTGGTGCCAAATGAAGGCCCCTTGATGGATCGCATCGACTTCTTCGGCTCCGCGGTATTCGTGCCGGTCTTCCTCGTCTCCGTCGGCATGCTCCTCGACCCAGCGGTGATGGTCGAAGGCCAAACGCTGAAGCTCGCTGGCCTCTTCATTACGGCCAGCCTTGGGGGAAAGGCCATTGCCTCGGTCTTCGCCCGACTGGCGCTTGGGTACTCCCAGCCGCAGGCGGTCCTGATGCTGGGGCTGACAATCCCCCAGGCGGCCGCGACCCTGGCGGCGACCGTGGTCGGCTATGACATCGGGCTCTTCGATCAGTCAGTTGTCAACGCGGCGCTGGTCCTGATCCTTGCCTCGATCGTGGTCGGAACGCTTCTGGTCGAGCGCTCGGTGAAAGCGGTGCCTCCACCGCAGTCGGCGGACGAGCGGCTGGGCTCGCGCATACTCCTCGCCCTCGTCGATGCGAGGCAGGCTCCTCTGGGATTCGCGATCGCGGGCCGCATAGCTGCCCCTGACGGCGGCGTGGTTCACGGCCTTCTCGCCCGCTCTCGCCAGGAGGCCAAATCGAGCGACGCTGCCCTCGCGGAGGTCGAGGCCGCCGGCTTTAACGCCGGTCTCGACGCCGAACCGAAGCTGCTCGTCAACGACTCCCTGGCCGAAGGGGTGGTCAACGCCGCCACCGAGGCCCGGGCTTCTTTCGTCTTGGTGGGGCAGCCCTCGGTTGCCGGCGTCTCGGCCTTCGGCAGCGCCGGGGAGGCGGTCGCCGCGGCGTTGGCGTCGCCGGTGGCCATACTCGTCGGCGAGGCAAGCTCGATCCGCGAGGTGGAGCTGATCCGAAACCACGCGGAGGGGGTCGATCGTGCTTCTGAGGCGAACAGGCTGGCGGCCGAGCTCGCCCGCCGACTCGGCGGCAGCCGGATTCACATCCGCGAGGCAGAGACGCCCACCCATCCCGAGGCCCTCACGCCGGGTCAGCTGTGCGTGCTGCCGGCGACCTCCTGGGAGTTGCTCGCCCAGGCGGTCGATCCTCCTGCGGGAGCCGCCGTGCTGATCGTGCCCGACGCCTAGATACAACGGCATGTGCCCGGAGGATTAACCCAGTTCTCGTGATCCACGTCGACGCCGCCTCGTTCTTTCTGATCGTGCTCAGCGCGGCCGTCGCCGCGGTCACGGTTGCCCTGTTGCCAGGGCGAATCGCGCCGCCGGTGGTCGTGCTCGAGCTGGCGTTAGGGATCCTGATCGGCCCCCACGGCTTCAGCCTCGCCGCCACCGATGAGTTCAGCCAGTTCTTTTCAAACCTTGGGCTGGGAATGCTCTTTTACTTCGCCGGCTATGAGATCAACTTCGAGCGTATCCGCGGCGCGCCCCTTCAGTTAGGCGGCTTTGGCTGGTTGCTCTCAGTCGCACTCGCCTACGGGATCGGAGGCATCCTCGCGGCGGCCGGTGTGATCGACTCTCTCGTCTACACCGGCACCGCCATGGCAACCACGGCGATCGGGACTCTGATCCCGATCATGCGCGACAACGGCACGCTGCGGAGCAGGTTCGGCACCTACCTGATGGGCGCCGGCGCCGCTGGGGAGTTCGGGCCAATCCTGCTGGTAACGATCTTCCTCTCGACCGATCATCCGCTGCAGGAGGCAGCGATTCTGATCGCCTTCGTTGTCCTCGTTGTCGGCGTGGCGATCCTATCGATGGACCTGATGTGGAAGGGCTGGCCGGCGTTGGAGCGAAGCTTCGAGGCGAGCAGCCAACTCGCGGTGCGGATCACCGTGGTCTTGATCTTCGGTCTGGTCGGCCTGGCCAGCCAGTTGCGGCTCGACGTGCTGCTCGGCGGCTTCGCCGCCGGGATGATTACCCGCGCGGTTCTGAGGGGTCACGAGCTGGAGGTCTTCGAGTCGAAGCTGACCGCGGTCGGCTTCGGCTTCTTCGTGCCGTTCTTCTTTGTTGTCAGCGGGATGAACTTTGACCTCGAGGCACTGGGTTCGGCCACAGCGCTGGCAAAGCTGGTGATGTTCTTCGGGCTCTTCCTGATGGTGCGCGGTGCGCCGGCGCTTTTGCTCTACCGCAAGGTGCTGAGCGGCCGCGAGCGAGCCGCGCTTGCCTTCTATTCTGCGACCGAGCTGCCCCTGGTGGTTGCGATCACGACCCTTGCGGTCGACGCCGGCCACATGAAAACCTCCACCGCCGCTGGTCTGGTCGGGGCGGCGATGCTCTCGACTCTCATCTACCCCTTCGTCGGGCTGGCTCTTGAGAGACGGGCCGCTGAGCGGGAGGCCGTCGCAACCGCTTCGTCGCGCCGATCGTGCGAGCTGTGCTGTCGCGCCTGGCCGGCTTTGACTACAACAGCTCCGTGGAGGACCGCCGGAGACTGGTCTCGGCCCTGCCCCTGATCGCCTTTCGCGGCAGCAACTCACCACCGCTTCCCCCTCGCCTGAGCTGCGGAGCAACGTTGTCAGTGAGCTGACAAAGCGCCTGCGATGGCCGGCTCGGAATGCGACCATGGATGCAGGTTTCCCCTGGAGTCATCGGTGGCTTTGCCGCGATCGACCTAGCGCTCCTTGCTCAGGCATTGCGTGCTCTACATGACCATCGCGAGCGCCAAGAGCGAGCGCATCACCGCGAACCACGACCGAGGTAATTGGAGAGCTACTCGGGGGAGAGGTCAGTGAGCTCGCGTGGCGGCCCGCCTAGCAAGCGCCAACCCTGCGGTGCGCGCTCGACTTTGCCGTCTCTCGTGAGCGCGGCCATCGCGGTAGAGACGGTCGGTCGACGCGCGCCTACCAGCTCGCCGAGCAACTCATGGGTCAACGGTATATCGAGGGTCACCCCGTCGCGCTTCACTCGACCCCAGCGATCTGCGAAATGCCAGAACAACATGTGAAGCCGCGTTTCGATCCGTGGCTGATGCACGATCGCCATGCTGATCGCGAGGTAGCGTGAGCGTAGCATTGCCCGGCTCGCCAGTTGGGTTGCCACCGAGGGATATGGGGATACCTGACGGGCGAAGCTATCGCCGAGAACAGCGAGTTGGGTGTCAGTGATTACGTCCCAGACCGGTTCGAAGGGGATGCTCGCCGCGCCACCCACCGTCTGCCAAGGCCGCAGCAGGTCACCGGTGCCGAGCAGCTCGGCACCGAAGCGGCCTCCCTGTCCTACCCGGCGCGTCAGGAATCCGGCCAGAACCAACAGCCCGTAGCCACCGGGGTCCGGACTTTCGAATGACTCCGAATCCCAGCGCCCGCGACCAACCTCCACCAACGGAGCGAAGCCATCTGATCGCGCTGATTCGCGACCCGCCCGATCCAACCCCGCTACGAGCTCTCGGTCATAAGCGAGTACTTCGATCAGACGGGCGCTCATCTACACCAAGTCTGACCGACCCGATCCGGTTCTTCCTACCTGCCTTTGAGTTGTCAGAATTCTGACCAACTCGAAGACCAGGCACATCCCGGGTATTCCAAGGCACCCTGAGTTCCTAGGTTCTACTGATGGCCGTTCGGTTTGCGATCAGGTTCAAGCGCATCTCCCAGGGCACAGTGATCGAATACGTGCGCTCGAACATGGGCGGCGAGTCGGGTCTACTGATCGCGCTGGCACTCTTGGTCGGGACCGGCGCAGGTCTTGGTGCCATCGTCTTTCGCTACCTGATTCGTGGTTTCACTGAGCTCTTCAGCGGCCACCCCGACCCGAGCGACCTCGGTCACTTTGTCAACCCCCACGTACCGTTTCTCGGCCCGTTCGTCGTACTCGTGATCCCCGTGGTGGGTGGGCTGCTCTACGGTCCACTCGTCTATCGCTTCGCACCAGAGGCCCGCGGTCACGGCGTGCCAGAGGTGATGCTCGCCGTCCACAGCAACGAAGGACGGATTAGAGGGCGCGTGCCGATCATTAAGTCTCTCGCCTCGGCCCTTTGCATAGGCGCTGGAGGATCGGTCGGACGCGAGGGCCCAATCGTGCAGATCGGCTCCGCGATCGGTTCAGCCATCGGCCAGCTCAGCCGTCTCTCTGCACAGGAGCTTCGCCTGCTCGTAGCCTGCGGGGCGGCCGGCGGGATCGGTGCAACCTTTAATGCTCCGATCGCCGGGGTGTTTTTCGCCCTGGAGCTGATCCTGCGTGACTTCCAGACCCGCTCCTTTGGAATCGTGGTACTCAGCTCGGTGGTAGCGACGGCAGTCGGGCGTCTCGCCTTTGGTTCGGCTGCCTTCCTTCACCTCCCCACGTTTCATCTCGTCTCCGCGGCCGAGTACCCCCTCTACGCGCTGCTTGGGGTCTTGGGGGCGCTGGTCGGCGTGACCTTTATCCACGCGCTTTACGGGGCCGAGGATTTCGCCGACCGAATCTGGCACGGGCCGGCCTGGCTGCGGCCGGCGGCAGGCGGCATTCTGCTGGGGGTACTGCTCCTCGTCTTGCCGGAGATGTATGGGGTGGGATACCCGGTGCTGGTGAACGCGATCGGAGGGCAGTACGGGCTCGGTCTCCTGCTTGCCTTCCTGCTCGGCAAGATCCTCGCAACGAGCTTGACGATGGCGATCGGTGGCTCCGGTGGAGTCTTTGCTCCCTCGCTTTTCATGGGGGCGATGCTCGGAAGCGCATTTGGATTTGGGGCTCACCAGTTGCTGCCAGCTGCGACCGCTGGGGCGGGCGCGTACGGGCTGGTCGGCATGGGCGCAGTGTTCGCCGCCGCAGCCCGAGCACCGATCACGGCGGTGCTGATCGTCTTTGAGCTGACCGGGGACTACTCGATCATCTTGCCGCTGATGCTCGCGGTGGTGATTGCCACCGGCATAAGCCATCGCCTCTCCACCTCCTCGATTTATACGCTGAAGCTAAAGCGGCGCGGGATCGACATCGAGCGGCCGGTGCTCACCGGTGCTCTCGGTGCGTTACAGGTCGCGCAGGTGATGCGCACAGCGCCCGAGGCGCTTCCAGGCGGTGCCCAGCTAGGGGAGATAGCCGCTCGCTTCGCACAGGGTTCAGATGCCGCCCTACCGGTGACCAACCGAGAGGGGAACCTACTCGGAGTTCTCGCGGCTCGAGACATCGACCGCCAGACAGTCAGCGGCGAGCATGTCGACGCCGCGTCACTGGCTCGAGTCGCCCCCAAGCTTCACGCCGAGCAGCCGTTGGCCGATGCGATCGAGCTGCTCTCCGAGGAGGAATGGGAGGGACTGCCCGTGGTCGCAAACCAAACCAGCACCATCATCGGCTGGATCGATCACCGCGACGTATTGCGCGCCTATTCGGCCCCAGATCGGCCACTGAGCCGCCTTTTTGCGGATGGCGATTGAGCTTTTTCGCACGCCCAGGCCTAGACGCGGGTAGACAAGGCAAGAAGCCAGCTTGGAGGCCAAACCCGGTGCAACCGACTCAGCGGACCGGTAGTCGAGGGACTCGATCGTGGCAAGCTAGGCTGACCACCATCCGGCCGTAAGAGCCCCGGAGAGGATTGGCAGGTGCCAATAGCCCTCGTCGCATCCGCGTCACCGAAACCCCAAGCGCTGGCGGAGTCAAGAGTAGACTTCGCAGCGGTGGACACAGAGACCTCGGTCGAGCGAGATCGGCACGACCGAGCGCGAGCCGCCCTGGTCATCCTGAGCGTCTCGGTGGCGTTGTCAGCAGGGCCTGCCACGCAGGCAGCCCAGGCCAAACCGAGTTCGGCTCTCCATGGTGCCCAGGTCCGCGCCGCGCACTTCGAGCAGCTCGAGGACGCCCGGCTTCACCTTCCCTCCGTTCCAATCAAGGTTCACATCGCGTCCCACAACCTGACCGGAACCACCAATGGAAAGACCTTCGAGGCGGGAGCGCTGACCGACCCGCTCGACGCCGCCGGTCTCGGAGAAGGCCCTGAGACACATTGCGAGATCGAATTCTCGCCCCGCCTGTTCAGCGGGTCCTTCTCAGCCGAGCAGATCGATGGAGCGGCCGCCCACGAGGTCTTTCACTGTCTCGAGGGCCAGCTGTCGGGCAACCTCGCCAGGTTCAATGGCCACAGTTCTTGGTTGGTGGAGGGCGCCGCTGAGTGGGTGGAGTCGGCGCTCGTCCCGAATGACTCGAATGTCAGCGACAGCTGGTTGGAATATCTCGACTCCCCGGGCACCCCGCTGTTCAAGCGCGACTACGACGCGGTCGGCTTTTTCGGCCACCTCTCCTCGAGCGGCATCTCTCCGTGGAGTGTTATGCGGTCGATGTTCGCCGCCGACAACGATGCCCAGGCCTATCAGGCTTCGGGAGCCGGGACGCGCTCGGCGCAGGAATCCGAGGCGTCGGAGTTCTTCGGCGCGCCTGAGCTCGGCGATGAGTGGACCGCTTGGCACCAGACAAACGCCGAAGCCAATGCCAACGTTCCGAGGACCCATCAGGTGCCGCCGACGATTCGTGTCTCCGCGCACCCGCCCAAACCACTGATGGTCAAACCGATGGCCGACGGGATCTACCGCCTCGTGGACGACGCGTCGAGGACCACGATCTCGGTGACCGGGGGCTTCGTGCGACTGCGCTCGACCGAGGCGCCAGAGCTCAACGAGTCAGGGGTTAAGGATCTGACCCTGTGCCGCCCCGGCGCGGCGGGCTCGTGCCGGTGTGCGAACGACCCAGGCGGGTCCGCCAAACCCTTCACGGTCGGCGATCTGGCGGTGACCGGCGGCGCCGGAGGGGCAACCGTGACAATCACCCCGTCGACGAGCTGCGACATCCCCCAGCGCTCCTGCTCGTCGGTGGTCTCGCTCACCGACTTCCCCCCGCCGGTCGTAGGCGTCTTCGAACCGACGACCGTCATCGAGACCGCAAGCTCCGAAAGCGCCGGGCCCGGTGGGTTCGCAACCGAGTGCACTTACGCGGCTCCTCCCCCACCCAGCTCCGGTGCCACGGTCCCGTCGCCCTTGGGGTTCGCCGACCTGATCGTTTACGGGACCGACACACAGGCGCAGGCCGAGTACGCCAAGGAGCTCGCCGCGTTCCCCGCGCTCCACAGCTCTGCCGCTATCGGAGACCAGGCGGTCACAACCGCCAACCGCGGGCTGATGCAGATCGACAACGCCGTGTTTCTGTTCGAGTGGCTGCCGATATCGGCAGCCGACGAAAGCGTCGGCGCCGAATCGGTCCTACGGGACGTGCTCGGCTCGCTGTGTCCGGGTTGCGGATAGGCGCTCACCCGCCATCATCAGACGATCCTCCCGGGGAGCTTGACCGCTCTGGCAATCTGCCGGTTTTCTCCGTCCTTTTCGGATGGGGAGTACTTTGTGGCGGACCGTCAGGACGTTAGTCCGGATCGGTCGGCCCGCGCGGTCCGAGTTGGTGAGCTCGTAGGCATGTGCAGTTGCACCGCCCGTCTGGTTACGCGAACGATGCTGATAGCCAAGCTTGGCCGGGCCGGCGGATGAAGCCCTCCCCCCAGCGCGACGCCGCCAGGTAGTCGAGGCACGCAGCCTCGGTCGCGAAGTGGCTCTGGAATTCCAACATCGGGCAAAGGAAGTCTGGACGAGCCATCGGCGCACCGCAGATCCGTTCCTGACGGAACCGGATACGCATCAAGCCTTGGAAGCCGCATATGGGAGCCTTCTTTCGCAACCGCCGACCAGGCCTCATCGGCCGGCCCAGCTTGAAGGGTCCGCCTCAGGGGCGTAAGGTTGGCCGTTCAATTACTCGTCCCGAGGGGAAAGAGATGAGGGGAGAGACCCGAGTCGACGTGGTCCGTGGTTGGCTGTTGAGGCCCCCGCTGGTGTCAGTGTTCGCTCTGTTTGGTGTACCAGCGCTACTCCTGGTGCTTCCCAGCCCGGCGCTCGCAAACAACGATGCCTACGCCTGCCAGCTGACATCAGTCGGCGTGGTCAAGAGGTTCACTGGCCTGCCCCACGCGATCGAGGAAAAGAATCTCAATGGCGGGACCGATGAAAAGCTCGGCGCCTTCACCTCGAGCTGTGCGGTGATCGTCTACAAAGAACCCCCCAGAGCAGGCCAGCACCCTTTTGGAATCTCGCCGAAATTCAGAGTTCGCAAAGGTTTCGCGAAGATCGAGGTCCTCGCAACCGTGCAGGACGAAGGCGAAGGCGGCGACAACTGGGAACCAGATCAGATCGCGATCGAGCAGCATGCTGAGCATAAGGCGTTGGTGCAGACCTACGGGGGGAGGGAAATCAACTTCCCCGTTTTCGGCCAAAGCGAAGACTTCGGAGCCGAGTGGGGAGCCAGCGAGGACAACGCGGTGGGGACGTGGCGGGATGGCGCGGACGGCTTCATTTCCGTTCAGGCATCCACTCATGGTGGACCAGCTGGTCAGGTCTTGGTCAATGTCGCAGGAAAGATCGTTCCCGGTTTCAAGCCCTGAGAACCGTTGCCCTCCTCCCGGTGTCCTGTGTTGATTCGCGTGCAGTAACCAGCGAGCGGCCCCAGGATCCGGTTTGCGGACTCGTTCTGACGGACGGCCCTGGCCTGGTTCCAGTGCTCGATCCACTCGCACGCGATTTGCCTATCAATAGTTTCCGGGCGATCCGAACCCTGCCGAAGCGGCAGCAGTTTCGGGTCAGCAAGGACACAGACAACTGGTGGCAATCGGTCGACGACCACTACGACTTCGCCAATCCGAGAACGCCAGTCTCCCCTCGTAGACCTAGTCAACCGATTGATCCCACCACTTCGCTTTCCAGCTTGGGGCTGGCAAAGGAGCCACGACAGACACCCTGTTCAATTGGATCGGTCGCGCAGTTGGCTCTATCTGATAGCCCTCAGCGACTACATGGACCTGATCGAGAAGGTTGCAAACGACGAGGCGGTCTTCTTCACGGTTGACAAGAAGACCGGTCGTCAACTTCGGCATCGGACCCGACACATGGATCTCATCCATCCTCCAGGGGCGCTCGACATGGACGGGTCGGAAGCGGAAGCAAGGTCTATTGCAATGGCCATAGTGTCGCCGAGGTCCCTCACTTTAGCGGTCCGCGTCCGCGGGCAATGATCGTCGAGACACAGCATTGACCTCTCGCATCGAGAAATACACACAGGTTTGTGTATATTCCGTATCGGTGACTCACTGTTTCGGCCTGGCGAAGCAGGAGAGGTCGCACCCAATCCAGTCAACCCCAGCTCTCAACGAGAGGAAGTAGCCATGCCTAACCCGCTTCAAGAAGCCCAAGCAAAGATCAAAGAGGCGATCGCTGAAATCGATCAGGAGCGCGCCCAGCTTCAGGGCGCACTTGACAGCCTCAGCGGTGCCCCAAGCGCCCCAACAAGGGCCGCCCCAGCCCCAGCAGCTCGCAAACGGAGGCGCAAAAGGACCCGTAAAGGCAAACGTGCCGCCAAAGGACAGCGCTCGGACCAATTCCTAGCTGCCGTGGCTGAGAAGCCGGGGACCACGATCACCGAGATCGCAAAGAAGATGGGCGTGGAGCGGACCTCGCTCTATCCCGTGGCCAAAAAACTCCAGTCAGCGAAACGGATCTCAAAGAAAGGGAGCGGGTTCATGGTCAGGAAATAGCGTGGGGGTTGGTTTGCACGAACCGCAAAGGGAGATTCCCAAGCAGCAACTGATCCCGGGCCGTGAGGAATGCGCTCAAAGAGCCGAATCTCAGCAAGATCGGCTCAAAAAGCTATATATAGCCCAAGGAACGCCAGGGAGGCTATTTGTGGCTACAGGTCCTGGATCGGTCTAGATGGGAAGGGCGACGGCGGAACGCGAGCTGCGAGGGTTAGCGAGCTGACTGCCTGACTCTGAAATGCGAATGGGCTCCCACGGCGCGAGTATATCCGTCCGGCCCCAAAGCGATGGACGCATTTCCGGAGTCCCTACCCTGAATCCGGCTAATTCCCACATGAAGCGGTCCGGAGTTCCTAGAGCACAGAAGCTTGGTGCCATTACGTTGGCGCTTTGTCTGTAGGGATGGCCCAATCTGTGGCTACAAAGCTCCTTCCGTTTCGATCTTGGGGTTGAGGGGCACCACCACTTGTTTACCCGACCCTGAACCTCCTCTTTGCAGGGCTAGGATCGGTACCCTCGTCACCCACCGCCCGAACCATAAATGTGTACCCTCCGAACCGAAGATGCTTATAGGTCTTCGGCGAGCGGCAGCTTGTGAATTTCGAAGCTTTGTGCCGCAGTTTGAGCACGCACTGGAAACCGCTGAATTCTCCAAATCCAGCGAAACTAAATGTCGCCATTCCTTTACGTGGTTTGACCTCGGTTTTAGTGATCTTTGTGTCCGGGGTACTCAGCACGTCGAAGTCAGCACTAACCTCATGATCGGATTTCATCGCGACTTGGCAAGCGCCGATCCCAGTGCAGGGACCGCTCCAGCCCGCAAATTTTGAGTTCGGATCGGGCTCCGCGTTCAATGTGATCTTAGTCCCGGCGCCAAACTGCGAAGAGCAAGCCGCTCCGCAGGCAATCCCGCTTGGGCTGCTCATCACCGTGCCACCCCCAGAGCCGCCTTTGAAGATCGTCAATCGGTAGCTCGGCACGACCAAGGGATCGCTCGTCTGCACGGCAGCACCGGCCGGATTGCTGGCGGTCACCCGGCACCGAAAGGCGCCGGTCGAGCTGGCGGCGATCGAGCTTGAGGTTGCCCCGGGGATGTCGGTGCCGTCAAGACTCCACTGGTAGGCGAAGGTCTGGGGAACGCGGTAGAGGAAGGCGCCGAGGAGATCGGATGCCCATGTTCCCTGCGAGCAGCTGAGGGTCGACCCGAGCGTCGCAACGCCGCTGACCTGCGGGAGCCCGGCTCCGCTCGGCGGCTTGAGGATGGCGGGAAAGTTCGGACCGTGGGAGGTGTCCCCGCCGATCGTGAGTAGATTGGCGCCGCCGCCGATGAGGTTGTCAAAGGAAAGATTGCCACCGGTTGAGTTAGCCCAATAGATCCGCCCGAGGGCTTGGTCGAGAGCTACGCCGTAGGGACCTTCCACCGTCGCCCCCGTTGGTGCGAAGTCGGCGCCACTATCCCCGTCCACGCTGACGAATGAGATCGGGACCGAACCGCTGGCGTTTACCCAGTAAACGTCCGTTCTTTGGGGGAAGGTCGGATCGGGTTCGACCGCAACGCCGGTCGGCAGGTCCACCGTCACCAGGCTCGTGTTGAGGTCGCCGCCACCGCTGCCGTCGAGATTGGCGTAGGAGATCTTGCTGGCGTTGTGGTTGGCCCAGTAGACTCTGCCGGCGGCGGGGTCAACGGCGACCCCCTCGGGGAGGCTCACAGTTGCTCCCGTCGTGTTGAGGTCGCCGCCACCGCTGCCGTCGAGATTGGCGTAGGAGATCTTGTCGGCGTCTGCATTCGCCCAGTAGATCTTCCCCGCTGGGGGATCGATCGCAAGACCAATCGGACCGTTTACGGTCGCACCCGCCGTACTCAGGTCACCGCCGCCGCCAGAGTCATCGAGGTTGGTATAGGAGATCTTGTTGGCGCCGGAGTTGGCCCAGTAGATTCGGCCGGCGGCGGCGTCTATCGCAACGCCAAAAGCCCCGTTCACCGTTGCCCCGGTCGTGTTCAGCTCGCCGCCATCCATCGTTCCGTCAAGACTTGCGTATGAGATGGCTTTGCCGCCCACGTAGAGATTGTTAGCCCAGTAGATCGTTTCGGATGCGAAGGCCCGAGAGGGAGCACCGAGCGCCGCAGCCGCCAGACCTAGTAGAGCGACGACAGCCAGAGTCGGGCGAAACCTTGGTCTCCCCGTTTGGATCGCTTGGAGTGGCGCCAACACCGTACTCCGGCGAGCTTACTGCGACGCTGAGAATTGTCAACCTTAACGAAGGCGGCGACAGGCACGTGGGATTCTCCAGAATTGACGCAAATCGCAGTAGCGAAGTCTAAAAGGTTCTCGGGTGCTCAACGCCCGTTCTAGACCTTCTTTGCACGACCGGGCGGCTCTCCAAATAGGCTGCGCTTCTCGACCACTACAAAAAGGGAGAACCCGTGAGAACGATTCGAAGCAGAGTGACGTTCGCAAACGTCGTCTCGTGCATAGCTCTGTTTATTGCACTCGGCGGAGCCGCCTACGCGGCAGGCAAGCTCGGCAAGAATACGGTCGGCACGAAGCAGATCAAGAATGGCTCAGTGACCGGAATCAAGATCAAGAAAGGAACGATCACCGGCACGAACATCAACCTGGCGAAGCTGGGAACGGTTCCCTCGGCTACGACCGCGGCAACCGCAAATAGCGCGACCACGGCCGGGACGGCGAGTTCCCTCTCGCCGCCCGAAGGGTTTCGGCTCGTTGGCTCATCAGGGCAGCCCGGATTCCTAGACGGCAGCAGCAACGGGTTCGTCAAAGGTGTCGGTGTCCAACTCGCTCCCGTCGCTTTCTACAAGGACCACGAGGGCGTCGTTCACCTTCAAGGCACGCCCATAGTGGGCAAAGAAGAAAACCCCGTTCCCGGATTGATCTTCCAACTGCCCCCAGGGGACAGGCCGGCAAGCGGGACTCTCCAGCTTTTTCGGCCCCCGAAGAAAAAGAGATCCTTGTCTTCGGCTCAAATGTAGTGCTGGAAGGAAAAAACGTTGAAGGTGATGTGTTCGCGACTCAAGCTTCAGAAGAATTGACGTCGCTGGCCGGCATTACCTTCCGCGCAGAAAGCTAAATGCGATAAGCGACTTGGCCCGGATGGCACCACGGCTGTCCGGGCCGATTAACAGCGGATGGACCGTCTTTAAGCCCGCGGGAAAACGCGCTGATTGAGGATCAAACCGAAGCGGGCGCCGACTTCGCTCGGCAAATCGGGACCATTGACCCGGAGCCGCTCGCTACCTTCGGAATTCTCCATCGTCCCGCTACCTGAGGTCGCGGGCGTGAAGTTGGGGGGCATCGAGTGAAACCCTGCGCCAAATCGGAGCCTGCCCTTCGTCAGCTTCCCCACTTCGAGCATTGCCGAGCCGCGGTACTGGACCTCGGTTCCAACGGCGGCGCAGTGGGTGACCTTGATCGTTCCGACTTCGTGGCTTCCCTCGAACAGGGCGATCTTGATCGGACGCATACATTCGCCTCGGCTTGCCTTGGAGACCTTGAGGACTTCACCCATCAGCTTGATCTTGCCGGCGGCGCTGGCGCTCGGCACCCAGACGGCGACAGTGATCGGCACGACGATCAGCAAAGCCTTGGCCCGACTAAGCTCCATGCCGCACGAGGTTATCGAGCTTTCAGGGGGCGCCACCCTCCAGAAACCGATCTGAGATGCGCCGACCGTCCCTTAGCCTCAGTTCTCTTCCCTTGGCCTCAGAGGCCGCTGATCCCGTTGCGGTGCATTTCCCCTCTCGACCCGATTGCAGGCCCTCCAGCGCTTCGGGCCCCGGCCGCCTTGTAGACGGCCCAAGACATTGGTGGCATGCGCGTGGCCTAGTTTTCGTGGGAAGGCCATGGTAATTCTTCACCGCCTTCTCAGCGCTCTTGCCATCAGCGGGGATCAAATCGACCCAAAGCCACTCGACCCCGGGGATTTGACTCGAGCCGATAGGATGACACCCAGCCGATTTTAGTTCGGAGAAGCGCAGAATCCAGACGCGTTGAGAGCGCTCCTAGCGACTCAACGGGGCGCCTACTTCAAACTCCGATGAGGTTCCCCCTGCTTTCGATACAGCCATTTCGGCCAGAATCAAGGCTCGCGAACCGATCCTTCGCCTGTATGCGCAGATGGTGCCGCCGCTCCCTTGCTGCCGGGCGGTCTCGGGGCTTTCTGCCTGGCGTCCAGTAGACGCCCGTGGAATCAAGAGCGTCGATGACGCTCTCGTTAAAGGTGCCCCGACAGGTGACAAGAAACACCGGCATGGCCACCCAAGAGTAGGCGACTGCTACCGCAGCGCATTGCCGAGGGACGCATGTTCGGTCGGTCGACTTCAGCGCCTGGGGTCGAGGCCGGACTGAGGGGCGACGTTTTGGTTGCGCCTGGGTGCCTTGCGCTGGCGCATCTCCAGGTAGCGGCGCAACGCGTCTGCCTCGTCTTGGTAGTCCCTAGACTTGGCGTAGGCGTGCAGCTCGGCGATCGAATAGCCGTGGGGTGGCTCTTGCATCGTCACCCCAATGAACGACGCATCGGCACCTTCTTTTTTGAAGATGGACGATGAGATCAGGTCAGGATGCAGGTCATTTGGCCCTGGGCTGCGGACCTCGTCGAATTGTCTGCTGTAACGCTTTTAGCGCCAAAAAGCACGGATTCCAGAGGTCCGGAGGGGTCGGAGTGGTGTCCACTTGGGTTTGTTCGCACGGAGTTAGTCGCTCGCATTCCACCCTCATTGAAGGTCCGTCGGCTCGGTTCGTCATCACGAATCGCAGGTAGAAAGAATTACCCGACCCCCCACCGCGCAGTAAAGGCGGCCTGGTGGCGGATCAGATGCCTTCGGCGAAAGCCGCGCCCGGTTGCTCGCGCAAGACAGCCGCGGCCGCGGCCACACCCGACAGGGCAAAGCCGGTCAGGTAGACGCTCGTGCGCTTCGGTAGGTATCCGCCGCGCCCTGCGGCGATTCCGGCGAGGGTGTCGGCGCTGTCGCACACCAGACCGGCGAGCAGCCATTGTCGCTGAACCTCTCCGCCAGTTCCGTAAGCACCGCAGGCGAGAACGAGATCACGCACAGCTAGCACCCGAGCCAGGTAGACAGCCTGTGGATTCCCAGCCATGTCGAGACCGAGCGCCTTGCCCACGGGCCGTGGCGCCAGCCACGCGGCAAGGCCAAAAGTCATTCGACCCCCGACCAGGCCTTTGAGCACCAGGTTGCTCGCAAGGATCCGATTCACGGTGATCATCGTATGGTCAACGCCACTCCTTGCGCGAACCGGGAGCCGGAACAACTGCTGCCTTTAGCCCTGCCGGTGCCCTTCTAGGTGTTGATCCACGGCCGTGCTGTGTGAATATCGAGCGTTTCTGAGCAGCAGGACGGCTGCCTCGATGGACGCCGACCTTGAAGTAGCTGGGCTGGGCGATGGAGCAGGTGCTCAAGACGCTTGGCGGCGACCGCCAAGAAGCGCCTGTCGGAGGAATACCCATGATCGCCTGGGCGACGCGCAGCGTCACGACCGCCGCGGCTGTGAAGCCTTGCTTGGCGTTCTTCGATCCTTCGGGCAGGAGAGATCGTCGGCCGTGGGGTAAACGGTGGTGAGCAGCGGGTCGCAGATCCCCTGAGTAACAGACGAAGCACGATCAATGGCAACCCGAATCACCTGCATCATTCCTCATCCTCACGAGCCCGATCACCGCATCGCCGGAGTCGGCGGCCTTTCCGGCTGGACCGAGTGGGAGGTGCAGATCATCGGTGAGATCGAAGACGGCGCCAACTACTACGTGGAAGTAGACCATGAGCGCGTCAGGGTTGTTGTTGCCGAAGGACAAGGGGACGGCCACAAGTTCCTAATCACCGACCCTGACCATGCCGCCACCAATTACCTTCTCTCCTTACCGCACTGCTCCTAACCTGTGCTCGAGAGCTTTGGCCATCTCTCAAGAGCTGCTGCCTCCTCCTGGGGGAGCACGACGCCGCCTCGATCACAGCTCAAGATCTTCCCCTCAGGCACCGCCCGATGGCCTTGCTTGAGCAGACTGTCGTCGTCCCAATCCCTGGCCGGACGGCGGCAAACGGGGCATCCCGATTTACCCTGTTCGGGAGGCGCCACAGCAGTAACCGAAGCGGTCGTGGCCTTGGAGATCTTCTCTCTGCCTCCACGGCCGACCGCGAAGGCGCAATCGTCCCCGGGCGCCAATGGGGCCGTCCCAGCCTCGGCGCCCGGGGCCTCTGCATACCGGCGGTGGTGACCGATAGCCCGGGTAAGCGAAGGTCTCCTCTACTCACCATTACTTGAGCTCGACTTGCCCTCGCGCCCTCGATCTTCTTCGCCTTCCCCTGCGCCGGCGCTGTGAGACCCTTGGATAATGCCCGCCCCCGGCAGCACCGATGCCCAGGCGCTGCGCGAGCTCGAGGCAGTGCCGCTTGACTTGCCTTTCGGGCTCGAGGTCTCCTGGCTCGGAGTGTCGGGCTATCGCCTCACATATGAGGGCGTCTCGATCTTCATCGATCCCTACGTATCACGGGTTCCGCTGCGCTCGCTGCTATTCCGGCGCCAGGCGATACCGGATGAGGTGATGATCGAGCGCTACGCCCCCGCACCCGGTCCGGTGGCAGGCGTCCTCGTCGGCCATACCCATTTCGACCACGCCGTCGACGCACCCGCAATCGCCCGCCGCCATAACGCAAAGACCTTCGGCTCCCCCTCACTGGCGCACCTGATACGCCTTCACGGCCTCGCTGAGCTCGCCGTTGAGGTAGTCCCCCACCAGACCTATGAGCTGGGGCCTTTTCTCGTTCGTTTCGTACCCAGCCGCCACTCCAAGCTGCTCTTCGGTCGCCGGGTACCGATGGACGGCGAACTGACCTGCGATCACCTCGACGGTCTCTCACCGGGCGCCTATAAGTGCGGAGCCGTCTGGGGAATCCGCGTCGAGGTTGCCGGAATCAGCTTCTATCACCAGGGCAGCGCCAACCTCGACGATCGCGAGCTTCCCGATGAACCCGTCGATGTCTTCCTCGCCGGGATCGCCGGACGCAGTGTCACCCCGCAGTACTGGCAGCGCATCCTGCCCCGCCTTGATCCCCGCATCGTCGTCCCGACCCACTACGACAACTTCTTCTCACCGCTTGGGCATCCACAGGACTTCGTGCGGCGCGTCAATCTCGCGGCCATCTCCGATGAGGTGGCCGACGTCTCGCGTGACGCTCGGATCTCGGCGCTGAGGCGCGTCGATAGCCCGTTGCTCGATGCGGTTTGATGGTCGGGTCTTGCGCCGTCCTGATTCCTAAGCCTCAATCCACCGTTTCACCACACCTGATCCGTCCGCTCCCGTCATGAAAATGACCTCCTGAGCAGGTTAATAGCGGCTGTTTAGGGCAACCGCGGCCTGACATCAGGAGGTCACTCACATGGTGAAGGGTTCTGAGGTGTCCGTGCGTCCCGATCTGGTGGGCGTCGAGTTCGACGACGAGCGGCTGGTCGCAAACGCGGGGCTCCTCCTCCTCGCCACCTTGGGCAGGCGGCTGGGCATCGAGCAGATGGTGGACAAGATGGTCGGCTTGGGAGAACGGGCGGGCGCCGCCCAGCCGGGGCGCAAGGTGGCCACCCTGATCCATGCGATCGCGGCGGGCGCTGACTCGATCGATGACACAAACGTGCTGCGAAGCGGCGGCACAGAAGCGCTGCTCGGCCACAAGGCGATGGCGCCCTCCACGCTCGGCACCTTCCTGCGCGCCTTCAGCTTCGGCCACGTGCGCCAGCTCGACCGGGTGTTGGGCGAGGCGATCAAGCGTGCCTGGGAGCTGGGCGCCGGCCCCGGCGAAAAGCGCCTGGTGATCGACATCGACAGCTTCCCCGGCGAGGCCAAAGGACGCCTCAAAGCAGGGCTCCTCCCGCGGCTACACCGGAGTGCGCGGCTATCACCCGCTGCTCGCCACCCGCGCGGGCAGCGGCGAGGTCATGCACGTCCGGGCGCGCAAGGGTGCGGCCCACTCCGGGCGCGGTGCACTTCGCTTCTGCGAGGAGCTGATCGCCCGGGTGCGCCGCGCCGGGGCCAGCGGGAAGATCCTGATCCGTGCCGACTCGGCCTTTCACTCAAACAAGGTGATCGCCTACCTGGAGGCAAAGGACTGCCTCTACTCGATCGCGATCAAGCTCCACAAGCCGATCGCAGAGCGGATCGCCGAGATCCCCGAGTCGGCCTGGCGCCCGGTGCCCGACTATCCCGAGGCAGGAGTCTGCGAGCTGGCCGAGACCACCTACGGCGAGCGCAGATTGATCGTCCGCCGCGTCCACCTGCACGCCCAGGAGGGACAGCAGGAGCTGTTTGCCTACTGGCGCCGCTTCGCCTTCCTCACCAACCGGGGGGAAGACATGCACACCGTCGATCGCGAGCATCGCCAACACGCCGAGATCGAGCTGGCGATCCGCGACCTCAAAGATCAGGCGCTCGCACACTTTCCCTCCGGGAGCTTCGCCGCCAACGCCGCCTGGACGGTGATTGCCTGCCTGGCCCACAACATGGCGCGCTGGGTCGGGCAGCTGGGCCTCGAGGATGAGACCTGGCGCGCGGCGCGAACCATCCGTCGCTGGCTGATCGCGCTGCCCGGCCGGCTCACCCGCACTGCCCGGCGTTTCACACTGCACCTACCCGCTCGCTGGCCCTGGCGGGATGCCTTCAACGAGGCCCTGACCAGGATCAGGGCGCTGCCGGTCGCGGTCTGATTCCCCCCTGACCTGCATTCATCGCCGGCCGGAGTCCCGGTCGTCTCGGCCTGCTCGTTGCGGGGTTACCAGCCACCTGCCGACAGCCCAACCGCTGCTCGGCGCCGCCTCACACACCTTTGAGCGCGCGATGTCGCTGTTCACACGGCCGCGGGTGGTGATTCGCTTATCTGTGAGGGTGAATCGGTGGATTGAGGCTAAGGCTCCGCTCCGCGAATCTCAAAGCTGTCTTTGCGAGTCCATGACTTGGCCGTAGGCTGTTCGCGGATGGGGGCAATGGTCGACTTCCGCGGTTTGCCAGCGCCGATTGTTCAGGCGGGGATGGGCGCTGTGGCCCGCCATGAACTCGCTGCGGTTGTATCGGAGGCCGGTGGTCTGGGGACGATAGGGGGCGCCCGCGCACCGATCGCTGAGGAGCTCGTTGCGGCTCGGAGGCTCACCAGCCGACCAATCGCGGTCAACCTTGTACTGCCGCTTCTTCGGCCAGGCGATGTGCGGGCGGCGGCTGATGCCGACGTGATCGTAACCTTCTGGGGGAACCCACGCAGGGTTGCCGAGGGGACGTGGGTGCACCAGTGCGGCTCAGTTGATGAGGCAAGAGTGGCTGAGGCGGCGGGAGCCGACGCGGTGATAGCTCAGGGCGTCGAGGCCGGCGGGCACGTTCGCGGTAGGACGCCGCTGCTCGAATTGGTCGAGCGCGTTCGGGCTGCGGTCAAGATCCCGGTTCTGGCCGCCGGGGGGATCGTTGACCGCGAAGGCGTGGGGCAGGCGCTCGATGCCGGTGCGGTCGCTGCCGTTTTGGGTACGCGCTTCCTCCTCAGCGATGAGAGCCGCGCCCATCCTGATTACAAGCTGCGCTGCCTGGAGGCCGAGGGCACGGTGCTGACCGAGCTGTTCGGGCTGGGCTGGGCCGACGCGCCGCATCGTGTGATTCCCAACGCTGCGACCCGCCGCTGGCTCGGTCATGACCCGCGGGGACCGGGCTGGATTCGGTTAGTCAACCGGCTCGCCTCGCCCCTCGTGCTGCGCGTCCCGGAAGGGCTCCAAGGATCGCGGGCTTGCGATGCAGCGATCATCGCTGCCCTTTCTCGGCCCGCCAATGGCTCTAGAAGATGGACCGCGCAGTCTCCTTGATTCCGGGCCGCTCTACGCAGGCGCGAACGTGACCCGGATATCCGACATCCGCCCAGCTGCGGAAATAGTCAGCAGCCTCACCCCGTAACCCACAACCACACAGGGCACCTCGCGAAGCCCTAAAGCAACGTCCCTTCCCGGCCTCACCTCCCTATTAGCGAGCCGAAGGTTGGCAATGGTGGCGGGGCCAAGTTAACCGTAGTGTCGACAACGACGGTCCCGACGCCGGAGCCGATGGCGCTCCGGGTCGGCTTGCCCGTTATTGGGCGCAGAGCCGGATCCTGCGCCCGAAACAGGCGTAAACCCCGGTAATCGGCGGGATTTCGCTTCGGCTTCGCGTCATCCAGGGATCGCCGGAAGCCGCTCTGGAGAGCCAAAACCTCGCCAAAGTGGTGCTTTCTGCCACTCCGCCTTACAAGCAGGAGGTCGGCGGTTCGAGCCCGTCACCGCCCACTCACAAAAGTCCTGGAAAACCGATTAGTCTGAAGAGTGCCGCCGGCGACGTCCGGCTCGTGGGTACCACATATGGGTACCAAACGCGAGGCGAAATGCATGCCTGGTGGATGGATTTGGGCGGCTGGTGGCTTCGCTTTCGCCGACCAGCCGGACGAATCGCGGCATGGTAGGGCTCCATAGGGTCGTCGAGCGAATAGTTTGGCTAGTGACTGCCGTGGCGGGGGCGCCGGAATACCGGCTTGTGCATCGGGGTCCCCACCGCGAATTCGCCTTTGTTAGGGCCGGTCCAAAGCACCTCGATTTCGAGCCGTTCTCGATTTAGGAAGTAGGCTCGGTGTCGTTCGGCGTTGAAGAAGTAGCCAGGAACCCGCACGTGCAGACTTCCCGAGCCGTTCTTGTCGGTTCGCCCACTGGAGCGCGTAACTGCCTCGCATTTTGCTTCGCAGATGGCGCTGGGAAAGAAGGCAACTTCGGTTCTTCCAACTCCGGGGAATCCGCTCACCCGGATCGTCTCCAAGTGCCCCACCCAGAAGTGTCCATCAGTATGGACTCCTGCCGATTCAAATTTGCTTTCGTTGATCGGGGAAGCAGCGCTCGGCGGAGCCCCGATGACGGCAAAGGCCAGTGCAACGGCCGTTGAAAGCACAGTTCGTGAGCGCCACCGGCTCAACCTCCTCCCAAACTCCATCGAGTGGAAGGCTATACGGAGACTGGTATGAGTCATTCTAGGATTCTGACCGGTTCGGTAGGGTAATCCAATGCGTCGGGGAGGCATCGTGCTGCTGGCGGTTGCAATCGCAATGCAGGTGGTGTCGGGGTCGGCTGTGGCCGCTTGTACCAAGCTCCACCGCCACCCGATCGGTAGCGGCCTCATCCCGAATGGCGAAACCTGGGCCGTCTCTGCCAGCGTGAAGGATAACGGGAGTTGCAATGGATGGCTATTCGAACTCGCGTTCTCCCTCGGCGAATTTGGCAATGCTGGCACAGCGACCGGTATACCCGCCGGAGGACACGTGCCCCGTGAATATTTCACCCTTAGCGCGGAAGACCATCTCAACACCAACCGAACCGAGGAAGCGTTCTACGGGTACACAGGCATGGAAGGCGCGAGAGTGGTCGCGACAATGAAAAACGGCGAGAGCTTCACCCTCCTGCCTCAGTTAGCTCCGGCTCCCCTCCGTAAACGGGTCGACTGGTTGCGGAGTTTCCGGTTCTTCGTCTACATCCACCCCAATGAAAGTCCGATCGAACAGGTCTCAGTGTTCACCCGCGGTGGCCGGCTGATCTACCGTACGAAATCGACTGAAGGCAGCTTCTTCTGAGCTGGGTTAGTCGAGATCGCCAGGCAGGACAGTTGTTTTGAACCTTTTTGGTCTGACGTTTTTTGGGCGGCCGGACAGGGGGTGACTCCCCAGCCGCCCTCACGCGTCGCGCTGATGCGCCAAGGGTTACCCCGGTGACGATAGGTCTCTGTGCTCGGCGCGCGGTGGATGCAGAAAACGGCCAAGCGGAATCAAGGACCTGCCCAGGACACGGCTAGTGAGTCCTACCCCTCAGTGGGGGTCCTTTTTTCCCAAGCTTCAGCTGTTTATCGGACGGGATAATGATCGTGTCCACCAGGCGGCTGATCAGGCTGCCGAAGCTCCCCTCGCGGTAGCCGAGCACGAGCGCGATCACAGCGTAGAAGGTGGCGTTTGGGTGGACAGCGTTTGTGGTTGCCGCATTGTTGAGGACGATGAAGATCAGGCAGCCCAGAGTGCCCATGAACGTCCCCATCACCGGGCGAAGCATGTGCCAGTAGTCGTAGCTTCGATACCAGTGATGGTTGTGCTCAATGATTCCCTGCAGCGAGATAAGCAGGCCTCCCACGGCTCCGAACCAGATCACCGTAAATGGCAGTCCTCCGAGCTTTGGCGGGAAAAATCGGGCCACAGCGCGGATCTCCTCATAGGCGAAAAATGAGCTGACCAACAGGATGAGCCAAATAAGCGCAATCCAGAGGACGGCGCGCGGCATCAAAACGCATGGGTTCTCCGGACAGTCTTTCCCATCCCTTCCGGGGTGTGACGTGGATGTAGCGTGGCTGGGGCCCATCACATTGGGGTCGTCTCAGGCTGATCCGACGCCATGCGGACGGCGCGCTGCCACAGAGCCGACCCCAGGTCCGTCGCTCCATCTTCATGGCCTATTTCTTTTGTTCTTACCTTTTCGCTAGGTCCAAGGTTTCCGGCGATGCCTCAAAGTTCGAACTTGCGGCCTACGCCTTAGGAGGAGCTCTAGGGGCTTTTCGGAAGCGGCTCTAAACCGCTAAAGCCCTGCTATTTCACCCCTTTCTGGGAAGACATAGAAAGCCAGAAAAGGACGCTGGGGCCGAATTTGTTCCCACCTCGCAGTCTACTTCTCGCCAGGGTGTAGGCCCTCAGCATTCTAGCCACGGCAGCTCAGGAATAGAGGCTCCGCTCCACCTAAAAGGGCCGGCCTCTTCGACCATCAGCACCCCCGATCTCTTCAAAGCGACTCGTTAGGGGCTGACGACTCACCAACACTCCCGTTTCCAAGACTGAGGTCGCCGATTCGATCCTCGCTGGCTCCACTAACACGCCGAACCCGTTGAAAGCAACTCCAGCTTCGACGACCAGCGACCTCCCCGCTGTGATCCGCGCTCCGGACCACCAACTGGAGGCGCGAACAGTGCGATCCGCCTGTCCGGCCCACATAGGCGCTGATTTGTCGCCGAGTCAGAGGATGTGCCGAGTCAGAGCGGTATCACGCCGGTCGGTGCGGCACGATCTAACTGTGGCTTTCTATACGCGGACCCATGAGATCACGCCTTGGGGCGGAACCGTCGCTGACCTAGTTTCGCTTGCACTTGAAACCCAGCGATTAGTCGCTAGGTGCATATCCGGTTGGGTCCGGTTCCTCGGATGTCACGCTCCGTGAGGTTCCGCGAAGTTTTTTCTCGCGTTCACGTCGCGCCGGCTGTGTAGGTGCGCCGCAGGGCTGCGGAGACCCTTCCTGGCGCGAACGTCGCCAGCTCGCGCGCGGAGCCAACCGGATACGCACCAGTCGCTAAGGCCTTCGACGACGACCAGAGCAATGTGGGGCTAACGATCGCGGTCTACCGTCCGGGACGCGCGGACCCGTACGCCGACCTCAAGGAGTTCGAGAGCGATCTGACCGCTCACATCCACTCAATCAAGACGATCGAGATCGTCACGCACCCTCCGGAGTCCGCGAAGAAAACGAGGGTGTCGGTGCTCTTTTGTATGGGCGTCCACGCATGGGCACAGGTGGACGGGAGCGACCAAGTCCGAGTGACCGGCCTCGCGACCGCCCTGCGCGATGTGCTCAGGCGTGGACGAAGGCACGGACGATGGCTTCGTCGGGCCCCCTTTGTTCTCGCTGGTGCTGCCGTTGGACTTTGGGTCATAGGCAGCGTCGTCTTCAGCTTCGTGCGGAGTACCGGCATAGTTGGAAACCTCGCCGGGATCATGATCGTAGTGTTGCTAGCCTCGGCCGGCATATCCGCGGCACTATCGAGGTGGGCCATACCAGCTGTCGAACTGCGGCTACCCAACGAGCCAACCAAGCTCGAGCGATTCGGGCTCCGGCCACTCAAGTGGGTCGGCATTACTGCGGTGGCCGCGGGCATCGGTACGCTTCCGTTTTCAACTGGTCGTTGTAGGTTGGTCGACATTACCCGCGTTCCTAATTGCAGGGCGGACTCAAGCGACGCAATCGGCGATCGGCTCTAGGTGTAACGTGGCCTACACTTGACAAGTCGGTCCGTGTCTGTTCTAATGCTTTTCGGTCGGCAAAGCCACGGTTGCATAGGGGTAGCCGAGGTTTCAAGGGCCAGGAGAAAGAGATAAACCGGCTTAACCGGGACTGGGGCCAGGGGTCCATTGAGTGGACGGGGCAACGTTCGACAGCCACGGCAGAGGAGTGCTACGTGAGGACATCGTCCGAATCTGATTCGGGCTTCACCACAGATCGAGCCATCGGTTCGGTGTGGCCCTCCGTGGACTCCCTCGCGGATCGGGCCTCGTCCAAGCAACCCGGGCTGTGCCATCCTCGTTGTGCTCGTTCCCGGGCCAGCACCCTCAGGTGATGGCCTCCAACCTCCAAAATTGCGTTCGTCTCGCTTCCCTGGCCGGTGGCGCAAATGGAGCCCTGTCTCTCCGGGTTCCTCCTAACGGTGCGGGTGGCTCCCGTAGCCTCGTGTTGCTCCCTGCTCCCGAGTCTGGGGCCGCCCGCATCTCCTCTGTCCGCATCTTCTCTTCGTGTGGCGCCGGGGTAGTACCCGATTCCCAGATTTCGAGCGCCCCTGGGGACACCGCCCTCGCCCCATCCATTACCGGGAGTGGGGGAGAGAGCCCCGCGAACACCGTCTGCCCCGGAGCCCCCGCATGACCCGCCTGTCGCGGACGCGGGAGCGAGTGAGCAAGATCGCCGGAAATATGGGTGGGAGCGAACGGGAGCAGAGCAGACGGACGGAACTTATTGTTGGCCCGCGCAGGCTGACGGCCCTTGCCCTCGTCTCAACTCTCGCGGCGCTCGCCTGTCTCGCCTTAACCGCAGCCCCCGTCCTCGCCGCTCGCACCTACGACTCCCAGCTCACCGAATTGGGTGGAAGTCCCTACGGCGGGCCCGATGGGGTCGCGATCGATCCCTCTTCCGACAACGTCTGGGTCACAACCCCGGGGCGAGTCTTGGAGTACAGCCCCTATCCCTCGCAGACCCTGCTCGGCACCGAGACCGAAGCCGGCACCTACTACGGCGGGTACTACATCCGCGGCCTCGCAGTCAACGACTTAAATCACCGCCTCTACGTCGTCGATGCGGCTGCGGGAGTCGCTTACATCTTTGACAACACCGGCGCCTTCAACGAAAACACCGGTGTCTTCTCGGACTATGTGAGCGTCTCCGGCGGGTCCTACCTCAACGTTGCCACCGACAACTCCAGCGGAGCCTCCGGCGGCGACATCTACGTCACCAAGATTACCGAATCGGAACCCCCCGCAAACCTGGTCCAGAAGTTCGACGCAGCCGGCAACCCGGTCAACTTCTCCGGCTCCGCCTCCTACATCAGCGGCAATCAGATCACCGGTACCCCCTCGGGTCCTTTCAGCTCCCCGAACGGGCCCGCTTTGACCACTGGTATGAATGTCGCCGTCGACGAAAGTGGGAATATCTACGTCGTCGACCCGGGCAATTCGGTAGTGGACGAGTTCGACCCCACCGGTACATTCATCCGGGCTTTTACCGGCGCTGGAGCTCCCGGTGGTTTCAGCACCCACATAACAGGCGTCGCCATCGACCCCACCAGCGGCGATCTCCTCGTCGTCGACGCCGGCAACCTGGTCGTCGACGAGTTCAGCCCCTCCGGGGAATACCTGGAACAGCTGACCGGCACCGGGCCCTCGCAGGCCACGCCCTTCGGCAGCAACCTTCCAGAAGTGGCCGACGTCGGCGCCCTTCCAGGTGGCATCGCCGTCAACTCCTCCGGCTACCTATACGTCGCCGACTCTGGCGTCGTCGACATCTTCACCCCCCGCAATCCCGTCCCTGCGGTCACCTACGAAGCGGTGGCCAACCTGGCCCACACCTCTGCCACGCTCAATGCCTCGATCGACCTGAACGGCGGCCCCGAGGTCACCTCCTGCGTCTTCCAGTATGGGACCACCGCTGCCTACGGCACCAGCGTCCCCTGTTCCCCGGACACCCCCTACACGGGAACGACCCCGGTCAGCGCCGATATCTCGGGGCTCACGGCAGAGACGACCTATCACTATCGCGTCATCGTCACCACCGCAAACGGCACCAAGAGGGGGTCCGATCAGACCTTTACTCCAAGGGCTATTTATTCGCTCACCACGGGCTCTCCATCAAATCTTGAACCCGGCAGCGGAACCCTCAACGCCTCCTTCACCGGAGACGGCACCGACACCCACTATTACTTCGAGTACGTCGATTTTAGCAACTACGATCCGACTGCCCCCGACCCCTATAGCGCCGGGCAGACCACCGCCGCGCCTCCTGGCGCAGATGCCGGCTCGGCGACCGGGACGCAAAACGTCAGTGCGATCGCCAACTTTTCCATTCCCTACTTTGTCTATCACTACCGCATCGTCGCCACAAACCGTTTCGGCACCAGCTACGGCTCAGATCAGACCCTTTTCAGTCCCCCGCCCGCTCTCCCGACGATCGACGCGACCTCCGCATCCAACGTAACCTCGGTCTCCGCCACGCTCGACGCCCAGGTCAACCCGGGATTCGGGCCGACCATCGTTCGCTTCGAGTACGGGACGACCACCTCCTATGGCTCACGGACCTATCCCACCGAATCGATCGGGGACGACGACGCCGACCACCCTGCAAGCATCGACGTCTCCGGCCTGACGCCCGGGACCACCTATCACTTCCGTGCTCTCGCCACGAACTTCTCCGGCATCACCAAGGGCCCGGACCAGACGCTCTCCACGCCGGATCTCCCCGCGGTCGTCGAGAGCGCGGCCACAGACGTCACCCCAACAACCGCCACTCTCAGCGCCAGCGTCCGTCCCGGCTTCCGCGCCACCACATACCACTTCGAGTACGGGCTAACCGACTCATACGGCTCGAGCACCCCCGAGAGCGCCTCGGTCGGCACCGACAATTCCGCCCATCCCGCCAGCGCCGCGATCTCAGCTCTGACGGCGGGAACAACCTACCATTACCGAATCGTCGCCACCAATACGATCGGCGCCACCACCGGGCCCGACCAGACCTTTACCACCACGCCGGTCGCCACACCTCTACCGCCCTCGCCTTTGACCTGTAAACACGGTTTCGTCAAGCGACACGGCAATTGCGTGAAAGTCCGCCACCAAAAGAGTAAGCACGTGCGCCATGAACGCAGCAAGAAGCACCGAGCCAAGCAGCACAGGAAAGGATCGGTGCACTCTTGATGCGGCGCTGTATAAGAGATGGAGGTAGGCCCTCCGTGGTCGCCTTGCAGGAGGAGGCCACAAACCACCCCAAGGTGCGGCGGTCAAGAGCCGTCCGTGCTGAGCGTTGCGGGAAAAGGCGTGCCAACGAGCACGTCAGGTATGACCCAATGAAGGCGAAGACGACTGAACCGCAGGAAACGTGTCGAAAGCTTTTAGACGACATCAAAACCAGGCTCGGTGCTTATGCCTGGGATGAGCCTGGGGGGCACCTGATTACTGCCCAGGCGGTGTCCGGCATATATGCGGCGCCAGCGTGGGTCAGGCTCCTATACGGAACATGGGAACCTGTCGTCTCGCGGGAGACCGGCTCATGGTCATCAGACCTCCGGCCGTCCCTCCCAGGGAAGATCCCAAGCGGCAGAAACCGCAAGGGATCACATCCTGATGCGAGGCACAGGGGCGGACCGCCTGGTAGTAGTGATGAAGGCCCTGTAATGGGGCTGGAGCGAAGCGGGCGGGCCATCCAGGCAAGGACATCGGTCAATCACGAACAAGTGAGAGGAGCCGGTGACCAAGCCACCGTCGATTTGCGACCGGATGGTGGGAGCCGGATGACGGGAGACTGTCACGTCCGGTTCTGTGAGAGCCGGGGGCTGAGATGCCCCCGGCCACTCTCCAAGAGGAGCCACCAATGAGGGCGCAGATCCGCAAAGTGTCCGCAGCCTGCGCATTGACTGTCGGGGTGGGAATTCTGATCGCCGCCGTACCCGCCTCCGCCGCTGTCAGTCACGTATACACCGGCTCCTACGCAGCGGCCGGCTCTACACCCGCCAACCCCTATCCGGTGTCCGGGCCGACCGATGTCGAAGTCGACCAGGCCAGCAACGACTTCTACGTAACCGACCCCGCGGACCACCGGGTCGAGAAGTTCGACTCCGCCGGCAACTTCATCCTCATGTTCGGCAAGGGGGTCGATCAAACGACGGGAGACGACGTCTGCACGGCGGCCTCCGGCGATACCTGCCAGACCGGCACTTCTAGTTCTGAACCTGGCGGCTTTCAGACCCCGACCTACCTCGCCGTCGACAACTCCGGCGGTCCCTCCAAGGGCGATATCTACGTAGCCGACACCGCCGCCAACCTAGTCTCCAAGTTTGACTCCACAGGCCACATCGTGTCTGCTTGGGGCAAAGCTGGTCAAAAGGACGGCTCCGATACGGAATTGACGAGCTTTCTCGCCGCGGGAGGAATCACCAGCCTTGCCGTCGGAGGTCCTAATGGCGATCTCTACGTAGGCACTCCCTTCTACTACGAAGGGGAGAATCAGAGTGTACTTCGATATATGCCGGGCGGCATCTACGAGGGGCCTTACCTCCCCATATGCGGAGCCCCCTGGCTAAAGGTCGATCCTGCTGGGGACATATTCACCGTAGGCAACGGGCGCTGTGCCCCCTCGAACACCGTCGAAGAGGAGACCTCACTCGGCGGCGCCTACACTACGGACTCTCCCACTAGAGGCTTCGGATTGGACCCCTCGAGTGGAGAAATTTACCAGGCTGTCGGCGCTCTCGAAAACAGCGGCACGGCAAATCACGGGCCGCGCATTGACCATTACGGTCCAGATTGCAACCCCACGAATCCGATCTGTGAACCAGCCGATACCTTTGGCGAAACGCAACTCGCCACCGCTGGTCCCATGGGCGTCGCCGTCGACGGCTCCTCCCACACCGTCTACGTCGCCGACTCGAACAGCAATGACGTCGCCGTCTTCGGCGACGCCCAGCCCATCATCACGCCCACCCCGCCCATCCCCACGGAGTCCAGCGTCACCCTGACCGCTCACATCGACCCCGCCGGGCGGGGAGCGATCACCAGCTGCCACTTCGAATACGGCTTCGACAAATCCTACGGGACCACCGTGCCCTGCACTCCCGATCCCGACTCAAGCCCGCCGGGGTCGAACTTCACCACCCCCACCGACGTCACCGCCACCATTACCGGCCTCTCGCCCGGCACCCGCGATCACTACCGCGTCGTCGTGTCGAATTCCGCCGACGCCACCAGCGTCGGCCCCGATCAGACCTTCATCACTACCCAGCCGCCCGCGGTCGACGGGCTCGCCTCGGCCAACCTCACCGCCACCTCCGCCGACTTGAACGCCCAGCTCAATCCGGACGGCCTCGACACGACCTATCGCTTCGAGTATGGCCCGACGACCGCTTATGGCCAATCGACCCCGGTCCCCGACGGGTCGCTCAGCGCCTCCAACGAAGACCAGGCGATCGGCGTCCACCTCAGCAATCTCACCCCACATGTCGTCTACCACTACCGCTCGTCGCCACCAACGCTGACGGCACCACGACGGCACCGGATCACACCTTCAACTTCTTTCCACCCAGCTGCCCCAACGAAAATGTCCGCCAGCAGACCCAGGCCAACTACCTTCCCGACTGCCGCGCCTACGAGCTCGTCTCACCCGGTGACGCCGGCGGTACCCAGCTCTACCCCGGCGGGCCCAACACGGGCTATGCGACCAATCCCTCTCGCTTCTCCTTCACCGGCCTCTGGTCGACGATCCCGGGCTCCGGCGGGTACCCGATCAACACCCTCGGCGACCTCTACGTCGCCACCCGCACCGACACCGGCTGGGTGACCCGTTACGTCGGCCTGCCCGCAAACCAAACCGGGCTCAGCGGTGGCGCGCCCACGGGTCTGCCGGGTGATCCTTACCAGCTACGGCTGGGATCAGATCGCATCCAGAGCATGGTTCTCACCAACCCCAGTATGAGCGACTTCCTTATTTGGAACGACGGCATCAGTCAAGTGTCAGATGCCCCCTACGTCTGGAGCGCCGACGGCAGCCTGCTCGACCGCTGGCCGACCAATCTCGCCGCCGTTCCCCCCGGCATCTATCCCCCCGGCGCTGGCGCATCGGTGACGACGGCGCCCGGCGGTGAACACGCGCTCGATTGCCTGCCTGCAGGTGCTCCAAATGTCTGTCCGGGCGACGTCAACGCCTCCTCCGACCTCAGCCACTTCGTCTTCGCCAGCGAGTGGAACGTCTTCGCGCCCGGTGGACAGCTCACCGCACCTGGCTCTGTCTATGACAACGACACCGCTGACAGGCACCGTAGCTGTCGTATCCAAGACCCCCGCCGGTAGCGACATCCCCGCGGAGCCCACCGACCACGCCGGCGATCCACTGCAGATCCCCGCCGTCTCCAGTGACGGCTCGCATATCCTGATTGCCACCGGCCCTGCGGCGTACGACTGTCAACTGAGCAGTATCCCCTGCCTGTCGATGCAGCCGAGCCATCTCTACATGCGCGTCGACGACGCGCGTCACCTACGACGTCTCCCAGGGTCATGACGTCACATACGTCGGCATGACGCGATGGCTCCAAGGTCTTCTTCACCTCACCGGAACAGCTGACGCACGAAGATCATGACGCCAGCACCGACCTCTACATGTGGCTGAAGCTGGTGAAAACGAAGGCCAACCGCTGACCCTGATCTCGAAGGGAAACAATCCGGGCGAACCGGGCGAACCGGGAAAGCGACGCCTGCAGCGCCAGCTTCACCACGGGCTGCGGCGTCGTCACCTACTCCAACAACTCCTTCTGCCAGCTGTTAAGCGGGCACGGCGGCAACTGCCGCTCCGACAACTCGATCGCCTCCGAGAACGGCGACATCTACTTCTTCTCCCCCGAGCAGCTCGACGGCTCGCGCGGGATCCCCAACAAGGAGAACCTCTACGTCTTCCGCGACGGGGGAGTTCAGTACGTCACCACCTTTACCACCGGTCCCTTCTGCGTCACAAGCAGCGACGGCTTCATCGACGAAGCCTGCAGCGACACCCCGATTGTCAGGATGCAGGTCTCCCCCGACGACAGCCACATGGCCTTTCTCACCGCCAGCCCGGTCACCCAGTACGACAACGCCGGCCACCTCGAGATGTACCTCTACGATCCCTCCACCCGGGCAGGTCGTCTGCGTGTCCTGCATGCCCAGCGGCGCGCCGCCGACCTCAGACGTGGCGGCGAGCCAGAACGGCCTCTTCATGACCAACGACGGCCGCGTCTTCTTCACCACCGAAGACGCCCTGGTCCACGGCGACACCAACGACGGGCTCGATGTCTACGAGTACGTCGACGGCCGTCCGCAGCTGATCACTCCGGGGACCGGTGAGACGCAAGGGACGGCCGGCTTCCTCGCGGTCGAAAATACGCCCGGACTCGTCGGGGTCAGCGCCAATGGCACCGACGTCTACTTCTCGACCTACGACACGCCTGGTGTCCCAGGACCACAACGGCCTCTTCCTCAAGTTCTACGACGCCCGCGCCGGCGGCGGCTTCTCCGCTCCCGCCCCGCCGCCCCCCTGCGACGCCGCCGACGAGTGCCACGGCGCCGGCAGCTCGGCCCCGTCCGCTCCGACGATTGACAGCCGCGTCGATCTCGGCAGCCGGCGGCAACGTATCGCCCACGATCAATCGACACCGCCATAAGAAGCACCACAGGCGCCACCACGCTCGCCACAACCGGAGGGTAGCGCGGTGAAGCAGCTATTCCGTTTGCGTAGTTACGTCGATAGCGGCTTCGCGACAGTGTCTCCCAAGCGCGCTCACGAGCGCTGGGCCGTCGTATGCGTGGCTGTCGCGATCGGGCTGCTCCCCGCCGCCGCGCAGGCGAATACGCCGATCATTTCCTACTCCGCTGTGCCAGGCAACACTCAGGCCGGCGGTCACCCCGACCTCGAGGTGCGATTCGACCTCAGTAATCGGTTCGACCAGTTCCCACCGCTACAGCCCGGAGGCGAAAGCCAGAGCGCCTGCCAATGCGAGGACGCCAAAGACGCCACCGTCCACCTTCCCGCCGGCTTCATCGGCAACCCGCATGCAACGCCCCAGTGCACGATCGCGGAATTCTCCTCAGACACCTGCCCGATCGACTCGCAGGTTGGCATCGTCAACGTCATCGCGACCAATTCCATCCTCCCCTTCGACGCCGCTCTCTACAACCTGGTCCCCCCGCCGGACGTCGCCGGCCTGCTCGGGTTCAAGATCTTCCTCTTCGACACCCCGCAGTTCACGGTCCTGAGCGCCCGCACCGGCAGCGACTACGGCCTCGACGCGACCGCCACCTCGATCTTCCACGGGGTCTATCCGCTGCAGACGTTCCAAGAGGTCCTCTGGGGGGTGCCGGCCGATCCGAGCCACGACTTCTGCGGCTTAACGAGGAAGTCACCCGAGGTCATACACCGAGCTATCTCGGCTCGCTCTGCGACGCGAACGGAGCCCTCAGCACCATCGATCCGAACACGTGTCCAAATTCCTTGCGATACCAACTTCACAAGACACTCACCTGTTCCCTCCAACAGCCCCCTCACCCCTTTCCTCCAGAACCCGACCACCTGCGCACTCGCCGCTCAGCTCCTCGCTCGACGTCCTCTCCTACGACGGCGGCACGAGCCACGCCGAATACCCCTGGCCGCAGACGACCGGCTGCGATCAGCTCAGCTTCAACCCCAGCCTCTACGCGCAGCCGACCACCACCGAGACCGACACCGCCTCGGGAATCGACGTCAACCTCAGGTCCCCCAGCAGCTCAGCCCCACGATTCCTTCGCCCACCGAGCTGCGCGGCGCCACGGTCACCCTGCCGCCGGGCTTCTCGATCAACCCCAACGCCGCCGACGGCAAGACCGCCTGCTCCGACGCCGAAGCGAAGTTCGGCACCGAAGAAGAAGCCCACTGCCCCGAATTCTCCAAGGTCGGCAGCCTCGAAATCGACAGCTCGGCCCTGCCCGGCCCGCTGCCCGGCTTCGTCTACCTCGGCGAACCGCTGCCCGGCAACCGCTACCGGATCTTCCTGGTCGCCGACGGCTTCGCCACCCACGTCAAGCTGGCGGGAACGGTCACCCCCGATCCGGTGACCGGCCAGCTGGTGATCACCTTCACAAACCTGCCGCAGAGCCCGCTTACCGCCTTCAACATGCACTTCTTCGGCTCCGAACGCGGCCTGCTGGCGACCCCGACCCAGTGCGGCACCTACCCGGTTACCACCACCTTCACGCCCTGGGACTCGAGCCTCGGGACCCAGACCTCGACCCAGTTCTTCACCCTCGACTCGGGCCCGGACGGCGCCCCCTGCCCCGGTCCCCAGCGGCCGTTCAACCCGAGCTTCAGCCGCCGGCGTGTCCGACAACACCGCCGGCGCTCACAGCCCCTTCACGCTCGAACTCACCCGCACCGACGGCGATCAGAACCTCAGCGCGCTCAACGTCACCACTCCGCCCGGCTTCTCGCGCGACCCTGAAGGGCATCCCCTACTGCCCAGACGCCGCCCTCGCCGCCGCGGCCAGCTCCTCCTACTCGCGGCCTCGCCGAGCAGGCAAGCCCCAGCTGTCCCGCCGCCTCCCAGATCGGCACCGCCATGCCGGCGCCGGGGCGGGGACCCACCCCGTCTATCTCCCCGGCAAGGTCTACCTCGCCGGCCCCTACAAGGGCGCTCCGCTCTCGCCTCGCGGTGATCACCCCGGCGGTCTCGGGCCCCTATGACCTCGGCAACGTCGTCGTCCGCGCCGCGCTTCACGTCAACCCGAAACGGCCCAGATCACCGCCGTCTCCGATCCCCTGCCCCAGATCCTCGAAGGCATCCCGCTGCGCCTGCGCTCGATCCGCGTCAACCTCGACCGCCCGAACTTCACCCTCAACCCGACCAACTGCGAACCGCTCTCGGTCAGCGCCTCCGTCGGTCGGCGACGAAGGCGCCACCGCCAGCCCCCAGTACGCCCTTCCAGGTCGCCAACTGCGCCTCCCTCCCCTTCGCCCCCAAGCTCACCACCCAGATCACCGGGTCCACCGGCCACAACGGTAACCCCGCCTTGAAGTCGGTCCTCACCTATCCCCAGGCTGGCCCCAACGCAAACGTCTCTCGCGTCTCGGCCACCCTTCCGCACTCCGAGTTCCTCGACAACGCCCACATCAAGAGCCCCTGCACCAGAGTTCAGTTTTCGGCCAACCTGTGTCCCCCGGGATCCCTTCTCGGCTTACGCAAAGGCGGAAACCCCCCTGCTTGACAAGCCCCTCGAAGGCCCCGTCTACCTTCGCGCCAACGGTGGCGAACGAAAACTCCCCGACATCGTCGCCCAGCTCAAGGGCCAGATCGATATCAACCTCGTCGGCTTTGTCGAAGGACTCCCCACCGGCCAGTTGCGCACCACCTTCGACACCGTCCCCGACGCTCCCGTTTCCAAATTTACCTTGGACCTCGATGGCGGCGACAAGGGCCTCTTGGTCAACTCGATCAACCTCTGCTCCGCCACGCAGCACGTCAACGTTCAGATGACTGGACAAAACGGTAAGGCAGCCGACCAAAATCCAATTCTCCAGACACCGTGCGGGAGAAAACACAAACGCCGCCTCAGTCGGGCAAAGGTGGTGCGAAAATGACGCTCTTCTCAAGTTCGCTTAATAGGCTGACCGGGTTCGATCCCATGAGCGCGGAGCCCGCGAGTCGCCGCGCAGCGACTGTCCATAACTGGTTCTTCAGGAGTAGAGCCGCTGCGAAGCCATCTGTGAGGAGCGAGATCTCCGGTTGTGACGAGCGCCCGCGAGGCGCCGCGGGGCGGCAGCGACCGAGCGAGATTTCCGGTCGTCATGAGCGCGAGGGCGCGAAAGCCGAAACACTCGTGGGGAGCAAGCAATCGAAATCTGATTCTGTTGCGCAGCGAGCGAAGCGTAAACAGTTGTGGCGAGCCCAGCGCGATCAATTTGCGGTGAGCCAGGGCCGTTCCACGCGAGCCGAGCGAGCAAGCAGTCGCAATCTGATTGTTTCTGCGCCGCGAGCGAAGGCGAAGCATGTGTACGCAGCGAAAACCAAGTCGTACAAGAACGCCGGGAAGGTGAATGGCAGCGCCATTCACCCGACCGAAGACACCGTCAGGCGCCGGTTTGCCGCCGCGGGGACGTGTTCTAGATTGGTGGGCTGGACGCAGACCACCGCCCGAGTCCCCGACACCCCAGTCACAAGCTTTAGCCTTCACTTGCAGGGCGCCAGCAAGGGTCTGATCCTCAACAGCGCCAACACCTGCATAGGCCGTGCTCCGGCGGCGGTGAAGATCTCCGACCAGGGCAAGACGCTCAACCAAAGTGTCTCGCTTCACCCCTCCTGCGGGGGCAAGGGTAGGCATAAGCGCCACAGGCGTCACCTGCAGCGAGCTAAGGAGGCCCGTTAGAGATGTGGGCTCCTAACCTTCGCCGGCGCGCGATCGGGCTGGGCTTGCTGTGTTGGGTGCTGGCGATCCTCGCCCTGGGCGTAACCTCGGCCTTCGCCGATCGAACTTACGACTCCCAAGCCGCCTTCAGCGGTGCCAGTAGCGCTGCCTTTGACGCGAACGACAACATCTGGGTCACCGGCTGGTACCCGACCCTCCTAAAACCTCAGCCGGGATGGGACAATCCCGGCTACGACGGCCTCGACGGCCTCGACGCCTACCCCTCGCAGACTCTCCTGGACACGCCCATTACCCCATGGTCCATCGATGGTCAGCCCTATGACGTAGCCGTCGATCAATCCAACCACGACGTCTTCGTCGGAAACGCGAACCCGAACGAAATCGTGATATTCAGCAAGACCGGTTTCAGCCGCTACACCTACACTCACTCGTGGACCACTATTGACGGCCACTCCGTGGGTGCCAACGTCGCCATCGACAACTCGAACACCTTCTCACGGGGCCGCGTCTACCTCTCCATCCCTTCGCCCCAGAACGACGTCGAGGTCTTCGATGCCGCCCAGCGCCCGGTCGAATTTCCGGCCACCGCGAGCTACATCTCGGACAACGAGCTGACCGGCACCCCCAGCGGCCCCTTCGCCAGCGTTCAGAACACTGCGGTCGACTCCAACGGCGACCTCTTTGTGTTCGACACCGGCAACAACGTGGTCGATGAGTTCGCCTCGAGCGGAACCTTCCTGCGCACGTTCCCGGGAGGAGTCCCCGCCACAGATCCGACCAACGGCAACGTCCTGATCAGGAGCGACTACTACCACATCGCCGAATATGACTCCTCCGGCAACCTGCTCGAGACGATCAACGACGAAGGCGCAGGCGTATCCGCGGTCAACTCGCAAGGGTACCTTTACTCGACCTCCGGCAACATCTACACGCCCGCCCCCGTTGTCCCTAAGTTGACCTACGAACCCGTCTCCAGCCCGACGACGACCTCTGGCACGCTCAACGCCAGCGTCAACCCCAACGGCGGCGGCGATGTCACCGAATGCAAGTTCGAATACGGCGAAGAAGAAGGCAACTACAGCACTCGGCACGATCCCCTGCTCAGCCGCCGCCGTCCCTTCTCGGCCACCGAAGCCGTCAGCGCGGAGCTCTCCGGTCTTACCACGGGGACGACCTATCACTACCGAGTCGTGGTCGAAGATGCCAACGGGGTCAAGTATGGCGAAGATCAGACCTACACCCCCCAGCAGGTGCTCGGCCTCAGCACCGACGCCGCCGACAGCTATCACCGAATCCGGCGCGACGCTGAACGCCTCCTTCGTCGGCAACGGCACCGACACCCACTACTACTTCGAGTGGGGCCCGACCACCGCCTACGGCAACGAAACCGCGACCCCGCCCGGCGATGACGCCAACTCGCCCTCGGGCCCGCCCCCTACCCCGCTCTCCACCGACCTCACAGGCCTTGCCCCCTACACCACCTATCACTACCGGGTCGTCGCGACCAACGGCTGCGGGCACCAGCAGACGGCCAGGACCAGATGTTCACGACGACGCCGGGGGTCCCAACCGGCCAGGGCGCGGCGGTCACCGCGGTGCACTCAGATCGCGCCGTTCTCCACGCCCAGGTCAACCCCAACGGCGCCGACACCAACGTCCACTTCGAGTACGTCGACGATGCTACCTTCCAGCAGAGCGGCTGGGCCAACGCCAACGGTGACCTCTCCCGAAATCGGCCTCGGGATGGGCAAGCAATACCAGAGCGTCAGCACGCTCGTTGACGGCCTCAGCCCGGACACCCTCTACCACTACCGGGTCGTCGGTACCAACAACGTGGGCAGCGGCAACGCCTCGGCGACCTTCCACACCTTCGCCTTCACGCCCTCCTTCGTCGACCCCTGCCCCAACGCCCACGTGCGCCAGCAGACCGGCGCCTCGTTGCTGCTCGACTGCCGCGCCTACGAGCTGGCCTCGGCCTCCAACACGGGCGGCTATGACGTCGAGTCAGACCTGGTCGCGGGCCAGATGCCCTTCGGCGGCTACCCCAACGCGACCAACCCCTCCCAGCTCCTCTACGGGGTCCACAACGGCGGCATCCCCGGCACCGGCAATCCGACCAACAACGGGGTCGACCCCTACGTCGCAACCCGCACGGACAGACGGCTGGACGACCAAATACGTCGGCATCCCCGCCAATGACCCCTACGCGAGCGGCCCCTTCTCCTCCACCCTCACCGGAGCAGACCAAGGCCTCGACACCTTCGCCTTCGGTGGCCCCAACATCTGCTCGCCCTGCTTTGCCGACGGCACAACCGGTATCCCGGTCCACAACCCCGACGGAGAACTGACCCAGGGCATGGCTGGCTCGCTTGATCCCGGCCCCCCGGTCACAACCGCGGGCATCGGTCGAAGAAGCCGCTCTCCGCCGACGGCAGCCACTTGGTCTTCGGCTCCGAGCAGCAGTTCGAGCCGGGTGCCAACCCCGACAACGGCAACGCGACCTCTACAGCCGCAACCTCAATTCGGCCACCACCGAGGTGTCTCCACGACACCTCGGGCAACACGATCGCCGACGGCGACGAACCTCGCCGAGCTCGACATCTCCTCAAGCGGCTCGCGCACGTCTTCGGTGACCTCGTCTCAACCGATACCGCCGGCAACCACTATTACCACCTTTACATGCACGTTGCCGGCAACCCCGACTCGATCGACCTCACCCCAGAACACGACCACCGGCGCCCTCTATGACGGAATGAGCGCCGACGGCGCCAAGGTCTTCTTCACCACCACCGACAAACTCACTAGCGACGACATCGACACCAGCGCCGACATCTACAGAGCCGACGTCACAAACTCTTCGGCGACGCTTACCCGCGTCTCGACCGGGAACGGCGGCACCGGCAACACCGACTCCTGCACCCCAGCCGCCAACACGATCCGCAAATACTGGAACACGATCGGCTCGACCCCCAACTGCGACGTCGTCGCGGTCGGCGGCGGCGGCGGCGTCGCCTCCGCCGATGGCACGATCTACTTCCTTTCCCCCGAGCTGCTCGACGGGCCGACCAAGGGCGTCGAGGCGCCCCCAACCTCTATCTCGCCCGGCCGGGCTCTGCGCCGCACTTCATCCGCACCCTGGAGTCGAGCGCCAATGCGCCAATTCCGCCCGCCGCGCATACCTTCCTGCGCTCGTTCGGTTCCTTCTCCAACGGAGTCGGCGTCGCGATCGATCACGCCAGCGGCGATGTCTATGTGCTCGACATCGGCGGTGGTGGTTTCGACAACCCCGGCACCGTGTCTAAGTTCGACTCCTCGGGTCACCCGGTACTTGGCTTCGGCAACAACGGCACGCTGATCATCCCCGGAATGATTGGCCTCTACAACCTGCCCACTCAGATCGCGGTCGATAACGACCCTTCCAGCCCCAATTATGGCGACCTCTACGTTCCTAGCCTCCTCGGCGGTGCTGTCGATAAGTTCGACTCTTCAGGCCACCAACTCGCCCAGATCAGCATCAGCCTCCCCACCACTGTCGCGGTCGACCCGACCAACGGCAACGTCTACATCGGCGTGCTCGACAGTCTCATTTCCGTTTATGACACCAGCGGCGCCCCGGTCACCAGTTTCTCGACGATCGGCATCCCAACTGGCATCGCCGTCGACTCAAACGGCAACGCCTATGTCACCAACGGTGGTACATACGGAGGTCGCGCAGGAACCACAGAGAAATACGACTCCTCGGGCAACGACCTCGGACAGCTGGATGGCAACCCATCCAAGGGAGTCGCTGTAGATCCCTCTAACGATCACGTCTACGTCGACGAGGGCAACCGGGTAGTCGAGTTCGACTCCACCGGAAACCCGGTCGGCGTCCCAACCGGCTCGGCGCTGCTCGTGGGCTCGATCAGCCTCGCCGCGGACTCCGGCACGCTGGCGATCTCAAACCCTGGCCAGACCAACGTCGCAATGTTCGGTCCCCCGGCGGTCCCCCCCGACCCCAGCACCGACAACCCGCTCGTCGTCGACAGCGTCAGCTCAGCCGAAACCCGTAATACCGCCGACTTCCAGGTCAACCCCTCCGGCAACGACGCCGTCTTCACCTCGACGCTGCCGCTGACCGGCTATGACAACGCCGCCCACCGCGAGGTTTTCCGCTACGACGCGCCCTCCGACAACCTCGACTGCGCCTCCTGCAACCCGACCGGCGAGCAGGCGAACGGCGAGGCGACCCTGGCCTCCAACGGCTTGAGCCTCACCGACGACGGCCGCGTCTTCTTCAACTCCACCGAAGGCCTCGTCGACCGCGACTTAAACGAACGCGAAGACGTCTATGAGTGGGAGCCGCAGGGCGCCGGTCCAAAAGAAGCGACCTGCGAAATCCCTGCCGGCTGTCAGGACCTCATCTCCACCGGCACCAGCCCCTATGCCTCAAGCCTCCTGTCCGCCTCCTCTGACGGCACCGACGCCTACTTCTTCACCCGCGACACCCTGGTCTCCGGCGATGACAACGGCAGCCGGGTGAAGATCTATGACGCCCGCGCCGCCGGGGGCTTCCCCCAGGTCCCGCCCCCGCATCAATGCCAGGCTTCCGATGAGTGTCACGGCCCCGGTAGCCAGGAGCCGCCACCCCCGAGCATCAACACGCTGAAAGGCACTCTCAGCAATCTCACCCATCAGTCAAACCAGCGCCGCCACAAGAAACACCACCACCACCACCACCACCACCACCACCGAACCGTCCACCATCACCGCGGAGGCCACAAGTGAACGTCGTGACCCACGGGCGCCCCGCACGCTTTCTCTTCGGCCTCCTGTTTGCCCTCGCCGCAGCACTGGTGCTGGCCAGCCCTACCCTTGCGAGCGAAGGGATCGACTCCTTCACAACCACAACCTCGGATACGAGCGCCGGCGCCCACCCGGACTTCACGACCTCCTTCACACTCGATAAACCCGGCGCGCCAGAGGCCGCTCAGAACGTGATCTTCAACGCCCCTGAGGGCCTCTTCGGCAACCCCTACGCGATCACCCACTGCACCTCCTCGGACTTCGCCCTCGATCAGTGTCCCTCCAACTCACAGGCCGGGCTGATCACCGTCTATGCCAAATACGAAGGCAATCCGGACTACCTCCTCGGGACAGCCCCGATCTTTGACGTAGAACCCCAGGGCGATCAGACGGCGCTCTTCGCCTTCATCGTGCCGACTCTCAACATCCCGATCAACATCCCGGTCGCGGTGCGCACCGGCGGGGATTACGGCCTCCGATTCACCGTGCAGGACGTCAGCCAGTCGACCCCGTTGGCCGGCGCCAACATGACCTTCTGGGGCTTCCCCGCCGATTCCAGTCACGACCTCCAGCGCTTCCCCAAAGGCGCCCCCGGTAGCCCCTCCAACTGCATCGGGCTTGCCGACGCCAGCTGCCTCGACACCCCCGTCCCGGCAAGCATCCCCGTGCACCCGCTGACCGACAACCCGACCACCTGCTCAGGGCCGCTGACCACCAGCCTCACCGTGCAGACCTACCAGGACCCGAACAACCCGATGACCCAGCAGTCAAGCTACCCGGCGACGACGGCCTGCAGTCAGGAGGTCTTCAACCCGGTTCTCTACTCGAGTCCGACCACGACCGAAACCGACACCCCGTCGGGACTCAACATCGAGCTGAGCGCCCCACAGTTCCTGGGTTTGGCCGCCTCGCCATCGGAGATCAAAGCGGCGACGGTCACCCTACCCGAAGGGTTCACGATCAACCCCGACGCCGCCGACGGCCAGAGCGCTTGCGCCGACGACCAAGCCAACTTCGGCTCCGAGGGACCTGCTGAATGCCCCGATCACTCAAAGATCGGCACCTTTTCGATCGGTACCCAGGCCCTCCCCGGCCGTCTCGAAGGCTCTGTCTACATTGGCGAACCCAAGCCAGGGAACCAGTACCGGTTATTCCTGATCGCATCGGGCTTCGGGATCAACGCCAAGCTCGTCGGCTCCTTCAAACCGGACCCCGAAACTGGCCAGCTGACTACCTACTTCGAAAATCTGCCGCAGGTACCCTTTGAAGATTTCCAGCTTCACCTCTTTGCCTCCGATCGTGGCCTGATGGCGACCCCGACCCGGTGCACTATCTATACGACCAGAGCTGAGTTCTACCCCTGGAATGCGACGCTTGCCGAACAGGAATCAGCCCAGATCTTTGGTCTCGAATCCGGGCCGCACGGCACAGAATGCCCAGGTCAGATCCGCCCCTTCAACCCAAGCCTGGTGGCGGGCACCTCGAACCCGACATGCGGGTGCCTTCAGCTCCTTCACACTCAAGCTGAACCGCGAAGACGGCGATCAGTACCTGGGCAAGCTGAACTTCACCATGCCCCCTGGGTTGACGGCGAACCTGCACGGTGTAACCTACTGCCCCGAATCCTCGATCCTCCAGGCCGCAAAGACCTTGGGCCACACCGAGGAACTCGAACCTAGCTGCCCAAAGACCTCTGAAATCGGCAGCTCAAATGTCGCCGCGGGTCCCGGCGAACATCCATTCCACGCAGTGGGCAAGATCTATCTAGCCGGGCCGTTCAAAGGTGCGCCGCTGTCGCTGGCGGCGATCACCCCGGCCCTCGCCGGACCCTATGACTACGGCACCGTGGTGGTCAGAGTGGCCCTCCACATCGACCCGCTCGACGCGCACGTGATCGCCGACTCAGAAACGGTGCCCTCGATCATCGGCGGAGTGCCGATCCGGTTGCGCTCGATCCAGGTCGACATCGACAAGCCGAACTTCATGATCAACCCAACCAACTGCTCGCCCCTCGCGGTGGCCTTGGAAGGGATCGGCGACCAGGGCTCAGCGGTCAGCTCCACCTCGCCCTTCATCGCGGTCAACTGCGCGACGCTACCCTTTGCTCCCAGGATGTCGATCACACAGCTCGGTGGGCGCAAGGCCACCGCCCGCAGCAAGGACCCGAGCCTCGCGATCGAACTCAATACTCGTCCCGGCGATGCCAACATCAAGTCACTGACAGTGACCCTGCCGAAAGCTTTCGAGATCGACCAGCGCCATCTCGGCAACATCTGCGACCGCTCAGAACTCGCTTCCGATCAGTGCGCCGGACGCCAGCCGATTGGTGAAGCGATGACCGAAACTCCGCTGCTTGAAAAGCCACTGAAGGGCCCGGTCTACGCGGTCTCCGGCTTCGGCGTCTTGCCACACCTCGCCTTCATCCTCGGCGGTCAGGTGGCGCTGATGCCGGAGGCGGAATCATCCTCGGTCCAAAATGGCCGTCTCAAGACCGTCGTCCCCGTTGTTCCAGACGCTCCAATCGGCAATTTCCGCTTTACCCTTTTCGGCGGCGCCCAGGGCTATCTTTCAAACACGCAGAGTCTCTGCAGTGCCCCGACTCTCTCGACGATCGAATTCAACGCACAGAACGGCAACAAGCTGACCCAGCAGGTGAAGACCAAGACCGCTTGCAAGAGGAAAAGCACCAAGAAAACGGCCAAGCGAAACACTCATCGGCGGAATCACTGAAATTCCGCATCCTACTTCCTGCCTGAAGGTTTGATAGATGGCAATTAAGATTAGCTGCTTCGTCCCGGCTGCCATGACCCCTGCCAATTGCATACTCGGTGTTGACGGTCTCTCGGCTGGACCAAGGGGGACACGGAAGGCGGCGCAATCCAACATGGCCGAGACTGCTACGTCGAAGTTAATCGCAACCGCGTCATGTCGTGGTCCCCGAGCATGACGGATGTAAGCCCAACCACCGACTCCCATTGCAACTCCTATGGTGGGCACAAACTGCGCAGCCCAATTTCTTCCCGTCAGGTACCAAAACAGGCTCTAGTTGACCAGACTGTTGTCGTCCTTCATCCCTGGCTGGACGGCGGCAAACGGGGCATTCCGACCCTTTCCTGGTCAGAAGGCGCCACAGCAGTACCTGGAGCGGTGCGGCCTGGAGTTTCTCTTCTGCCTCCACGGTCGACCGCGAAGGCGCAGTGGTCCCCGGACGCCAACGGGGCCGTCCCAGCCTCGGCGTCCGGGGCCATTGCATCCCTTCCCATAACCCCAGCCTAGACAAGCGAATGCTCAATGTCGGTTTGAAGACGCGCTTGAACTTCTGAGTCGGAGCTCGATACCTGGAATAGAAGTTGGTGCTTGTGTCCGCTCACTAAAGCCGTGAAGGCATTGCTTTCGAGGTAGTGCGCTCCAGACAAGGGTCCAGAAAAACCGTCCGCCGCCACTTCGCCTCAAAAAGCGGGTGCGCCCTCATCCCGCCGCCGACCACACACCCTCACGATGTGAGTGTCTGTGGTCGGCTGCGGGGTCGGGCGGGGTGGGGGAGAGGCGAAGAGGCTGGGGGGTATCGAAATGGATCGGATTACGTCTTGTTCTTGAGATGCCTGGTGGAAAGAGAACAGACCGGATAAGTGAGAGGGATCTGGAGGTCCTGGAATTTGTCGTTCGGTTTGGCTGCGTTCCGAGGGGGTTGGTGGCGTTATGGGCGGGGACCGGAAGGGCGGTGACTTACGAGCGGGAGGCGCGGCTACGAGCGGCCGGTCTGGTTGAGGTTCTGCCTGGCGTCGGCGATAGCGGCCGACTCCTGCTCGGCACCTGTGAGGGCCAGCGAGCCGTGTTCCGCGGCGAGCTCCCAGTGCCAAGCTTCTCCCCTGGGCGAGTCGTTCACTCAGCGGTTAATGCTCACGTTGCGATTCAGCTCGAACAGTCCGGTTACAAGGTGCTCTCCGAGCGCGAGATCTTTGCCCGCGAGCGCGCCGAGGGCGAGCGGGTCTTCTCCGCGGAGCGCCGCCCCGGACGCTTTCACCGACCCGACCTGATCCTCCTCGGCGACCCGCCAGAGGCAATCGAGGTCGAGCTCACCAACAAGGGCGCCAGCCGCCTCGACGCGCTGCTGCGGGCTTGGCGGTACTCGATCGTGGAGCGAAAGATCAGCGGCGTCCGCTACTTATGCCGACCTCCGCGTTATGCCGACCTGCTGCCGGAACGCCGCTCTGCAGGCGGGGATCGCCCCGATGAGATCGGCATAATCACGGTGGCCTGAAGAACGCAGGGAAGCTCCTCCTCCCACCACCAAGAGGAGGAGTTAGATGTCCATCGTCGATCCATCGCGGGTCCGGGTGACCGGACCGCTCACGCCGTTTAAGGCCGGCTTCGTCGCTGAGCTTCAGCGACAGGGCTACACATCGAATTCCGCCAGCTATCAGGTGCAGTTGATGGCCCACCTGAGCCGCTGGCTGGCGGGTGAGGGCCTCGATGCGCTCGGCCTCTCGCCGGCCGTGGCGCAGCGGTTCTTGGAGGCGCGGGGGGCCGCCGGCTACACGACCTATCACTCGAACACGGCGCTGGTGCCGTTGCTCACCCACCTCCGAGAGCTGGGCGCCGTGCCCCCACCGGCGCCTTCCCCAGTGCCGAAGGGCCCGGTGGAGGAGCTCCTGCGCCGCTACCGGCGCTACCTCACCGTCGAGCGAGGCCTCGCAGATCAGAGCGTTTGTCGCTACGCGGACGCGGTTCGGCCGTTTCTTGAAGGCAGGGTCTCGCCGAAGGGGCTGGAAGTCGGGCAGCTGAGCACCGCCGATGTCAGCGCGTTCGTGGTTTCCCGCTGCCCCCATCAGCCTTATGGCAGCGCCAATATGACAGTGACCGCGCTGCGCTCGCTGCTCGGCTTCCTGCACCTCGAGGGCACAATCGCGCGACCGCTTGCTCAGGCGGTGCCCACGGCTGCAAGATGGCAAGGGCAGAGCCTGCCGAGGGGCCTTGAGCCCGACGAGGTTGACAAGCTCCTCGCCTCCTGCGACCAGACCACGGTGACCGGCCGGCGCGACTTCGCGATCCTGACCGTGCTGAGCAGGCTCGGTTTGCGGGCGGGGGAGGTCGCGGGCCTTTCGCTTGAGGACATCGAGTGGCGAGCAGGAGAGATCGTCGTGCGCGGCAAGGAAAAGCGCGAGGAACGGATGCCATTGCCCGCTGACGTCGGCGAGGCGGTTGCCTCCTACCTGCGTCAGGGCCGACCCCCCGGCGCGCAGGGCCGCGCCGTCTTCGTGCGGGTCCTGGCCCCGCACCGGGCGCTCAGCCGCGCCCGCGTCGGCGGAATCGTCGCCGCCGCCGGGCGGCGGGCCGGGGTCGGGCGGGTCGGTGCCCACCGCCTCCGCCACACCGCTGCGACCGAGGCGCTGCGCGGCGGCGCTTCGCTACCGGAGGTCGGCCAGCTGCTGCGCCACCACCGGATCGCAACCACCGCGATCTACGCCAAGGTCGACCGTGAGGCGCTGCGACGAATCGCCCGCCCCTGGCCGGGAGGCGCCCGATGAGCCGGCTTCGCCCCGCGCTCGCCGACTACCTGGCGCTGCGCCGCTCCCTCGGCTACAAGCTGGTTGAGACTGAGCGACGCCTCGGTAAGTTCATCACCTATCTCGAAGAGCGCGGCGAGCAGACGATCACGGTCGAGCACGCCGTGGCCTGGGCGATACTGCCGGGCCGGACCGCGCACTTGCACTGCATGCGGCTCGCCACCGTCCGCGGCTTCGCCGCCTACTTGCAGACGCTCGACCCCGCCTGCGAGGTTCCCGGGGAGGAGCTAGCGCGCGTTCCCTGCCCCCGCGCCACCCCCTACATCTACTCCAGGGAGGAACTCGCCGCCCTGCTGCAGGCCACGACGACGCTGAGCACGCCGCACCGGGCGGCGACCTACCGGACCCTGATCGGCCTACTGGCGGTGACCGGGATGCGGATCGGCGAGGCGATCTCCCTGAACCGCCAAGACATCGACTCCCGGGCGAACCTGATTGTCGTCTACAACACCAAGTTCGGCAAGTCGAGGGAGCTGGCGTTGCACCGAAGCACGGTCGATGCCCTGCGCCGTTATTTGCGACGCACGGACCGGCCGCGCTCAACGGCGGGCACCAACGCGGTGTTCGTCTCTGCCCGCGGCGCCCGACTGCCTGACGGGACCGCGCGGAGGACGTTCGCCGGGCTCCTGCGCCACATCGGTATCGAGCCGCGCTCGGCTTCTTGTCGGCCGCGCTTGCACGACCTGCGCCACACCTTCGCGGTGCGCACGCTGCTTGACGCCTATCGCGAAGACGGCGAGGTTGAGGGGCGCCTGGCGGCGCTTTCCACCTACCTCGGGCACAGCGAGCCCGCCAACACCTACTGGTATCTCTCGGCCGCCCCGGAGTTGATGGAGTTGGCCGCCGAGCGCCTGGAGCGCCATCTTGGTGATCGCTCATGAGCGCCCTCGCCCCGACGCTTGAGGTGTTCTTCACCGAGCGCCTGATCCGCCAGCGCCAGGTCAGCCCCAACACCGTTGCGGCCTACCGTGACACGATGCGGCTGTTGCTCAGCTTCGCCGCTGAGCGGCTTGGAAAGCAACCGTCCCAATTGGAAGTCGACGACCTCGGCGCCCCGCTCATTGGGGCCTTCCTCGACCACCTCGAGCGCGAGCGGGGCAACGGCGTGCGCACCCGCAACGCCCGTCTGGCAGCGATTCGATCCCTTTTTCGCTACGCGGCGCTGCGCCACCCCGAGCACGCCGCCGTGATCGAACGCGTGTTGGCGATCCCGCCGAAGCGTTTCGAGCGAAACCTCGTCACCTTCCTCAGCGAGGAGGAGGTCGCGGCGCTGCTCGCCGCCCCAGACCCAGCGACCTGGACGGGCCGGCGCGACCGCGCAATGTTGATGCTCGCCGCCCAGACGGGGCTGAGGGCATCGGAGTTGACGGGGCTCAGGTGCGCTGACGTTCACTTCGGCAGAGGTCCGCATGTCGACTGCCTGGGCAAGGGGAGAAAGCAGCGGATCACGCCGCTGACCTCCGCGACCGTGGCCGTCCTGCGCGTCTGGCTCGCCGAGCGCGGCGCCCAGGCAAAGGATCCGCTGTTCCCGACCCGCACCGGGGGGAGGCTCAGCCGTGACGGGTTGGAGCACCGGCTTGCCAAGCACACGGTGAGTGCCGCTCTAGCTTGCCCGTCGCTGGCAGAGAAGAAGGTGACGGCGCACGTGCTGCGCCACACCACCGCGATGCGGCTGCTGCAGGCCGGCGTCGACACCTCGGTGATCGCGCTCTGGCTCGGCCACGAGCAGGTCGAGACGACGCAGATCTATCTGCACGCGGACCTTGCGATCAAGGAACGGGCGCTCGCCAGGACCACACCAGCGGGCGCCAAGCCAGGTCGCTACCGGCCCCCGGACACCGTCCTCGCTTTCCTGGCTGCGCTTTGATTATGCCGATCTCATCGGGGCGATCCCCGCCTGCAGAGCGGCGTTCCGGCAGCAGGTCGGCATAACGCGGAGGTCGGCATAAGTAGCGTTATGCCGACGTCGGCATAACGCTACCTCTGCTCGCCCCAGGCGCTCCCCAACGTCAAGCGGGCCGCCGAGCGGACCAAAACCGGGGAGCTGATCGCAGTCGAAGGCCTTCGTGACCAATCAACCTCAGCAAGGAGAAGCTGATGCCAAATAGGACTGAAACAGCGACCGAGGAACAGGCTGAGACCGAGCTGACCGAGCTGCTCGCCGAGTACTACCGGCTGGCCGAACCCGAAATGGAGAGGGGAGGCGACTTTCTATGGCAGCTATCCGAGCGCTTCGACAGCGGCAAGCGCCTCGGCTGGTTCGTCGAGCACGAAGGCGACATCTGCCAGCTCGACCCGTTCGGCGAGGACGGTCCCCATCCGACCCACGCCGCCGCCATGCAGCGCATGGCCGATCACCTGCGTGCCGCGATCGTCCGCGTGCGCAGTTGGCAGCGAGTTCGACCAGGGCGTTTTTGTGCGACAGCCACGTGGAAACGCGAGAGCGGGCTCCCCCTGCGCCGTCACTTGATGTCAGCCGCCTCGGATGGTCATCATCTTACTCCGAAGGTCCTGAGGAGCCGGTCAGTAGGCTCGCTGTGATTGTGACTTCATGTAGCGGCGAGCGCGGCTTTCCAGTGGGATGACGTAGCCGCCGCGCGGGGATGTTGGCGATCAGAGCGTCCGCGTTCCGTCGCTCGTTTGTTGGCGGCCCTATCCCTTTTTGGCCTTCGACGCCGCCGTGCCGTATTTCGTGTGCGCCTGCGCCTGCTTCTCACACACCGCCCGTTTGCCCTTCGGTTTCTTCTCGCACGCTTTCAGCGCCATGGCGAGCTTCTGGGCATTCGTCAGCGACTTGAGCTTGATCGTCTTCCCAAGCCCTGTGCCAGGAGACTGCACGCCCGGTGTCGATGAGGATGATGAGCCTCCTGACCCGGCGGGCTGGGGCGAGGTCGTGGTGCTGAGCGGTTCGACCCCGTCTTCGGGCGTGGTCAATGTCTGAACAGAGCTTTCTGTTGTGCCCCCGGTGCTCGTTGCGCTCACCGAGTAAGAGTAGGTGCCCCCTGGCTGCAGGGTCACACCGGCGCTGTTCAGGTCGAGACTGACGCTCTGATCAGTGAAGGAGCCGAGGAGTAACCCACTCGGTAACGGGTAGTTGATCACGACGAGACATGCGCCCCTTCCCCCACAGATAGACGAGAGCCGGAACTGGTAGAGCGTCGGTAGGCCCTCGGTATTGATCTGGGCTTCCAACGTCGCGTCGGTCGGGGTGATGTTCGAGACGGACTCGCTTTCGATCGAGGGTCCGCCAGAGGAGCCGTAGGTGAACTTATCACCCGGGCTTGCGACACTCACGCCCTGTGCCGTTTCTACCGTCACATCGACCGTACCGGCTGCATGCGGCGGACTTTCGACGACCAGCGTCCTGTAGGGCGCGATCTCGCAGTACCCGCCACACTCTTCGTGGAGGATCTTTCCTTCCACGGTGCCAAAGTGCACCGAGCGCGCGTTTTCGAGGGGTTCGCCGTGGATGGTGACCGTTGTCCCGCCGGATGTCGGCCCGTGATTAGGTTGGAGGCTGGTGATCACGGGCGAGAAGCCAACCGTGAAAGTCGCCGCCTTGCTTTGCAAAGTGCCATCGGCGTTGCTCGCAGCCAGCCGGTAGCGATAGGTTTCTCCCATTCTCAGGCCGGTCACTTCGACCGACGGAACCTGTTGCTGGGATTCGCCGTTGATCGGCCCCATGTCGGCCGTCTGGGGCCAGCAGTTTTCCACCCCCAAGCATTCGGCTGCATTGTCTCCGATGTATTCAAAGTCATAGGTCGTCGGCAGGCCGCCCGGGTTCAGCTCGCCCTTCAGCATGGCCCCACCCGGGATCACTTCAGCCGCTTCGGTCTGAACTTCGCTCGGCGACGCAGATGCTTGCGCCGACGTAGGCAGTCCCCACACCAAGTAGCTCATTGCGAGAAACGCGGCGATGCCCACGGTCCGCTTCCTGATGTGGCGCTCGTATCGATGCGCACCCATTGCAGCAGGATGCTACTCCACATGGAGGGAGGTCAACTACGCAGCGGGCACCTCGCTCGGCAGCCGGTGCCGACACCGCTTCGCGGCGACGAGCGTGTGCCGCCGGTTCCTCCGCATCCTCGCTCAGGACTGTGGACTCGAGTAGCGAGCCGAACGAGCTCGCCAGATACGCCTGCGAAGGGGGGCGAACTATCCCGCCAGCGCCCTTAACCAAACGAACGAGAAAATCCTCCGGGCCGCGCGCAGCCGCGCCCGGGCCGACACAGGAGGTCGAGCTCCGATGCAGGGGCACCGCAACCCGCGAGCCGATCCACCGCCGCCGAATGGAGATCTGGCCAGGCTCCAACGCCATGCGCTCACCTTCGTCCTATCCATTGACCCGACCCGAGTCACCCAGGGCGAGCTCACCCGGGTGCTGGCCGCCAACTCCGAGGATCGCGTCCAGCGAGAGGCGATAGTCAACGCGGTGACCGAACTCACCTACGCCGGCCTCCTGTGCCGCGACGGCCACTATGTCCAACCGACCCGCGCCGCCCTCCGCTTCGATCTTCTCACCCGGACCTGACCCGAAGTTACCCCTGTCCTACCCTCGGACCCGATGGGGGCGTTTGCAGCTGCACTCCATTTTGCCCCGTCGGTGAAGCGCGCAAGGTCGCTTTGCTCCCTTCCCCTTCGGTGCGCGCCTCGCCTTTCCGGGGCCTGGTCGCTTCGCAAGCAAACACCAGCCCCACCGGGGCCAACAGGAAGGAAAAGATGAACAAGGTAACGCTGGAGGGTCGGCTGACCAAGGGCCCAGAGCTCAGCGAGCGAGGAGACCGCAAGGTCTGTGATCTGCGGCTCGCCATCAACGGCCCGGGGAATACACCACCCCTCTTCATCGACGTCGTCGCTTTCGACCAGCTGGCCGAGACCAGCGCTGAGGGTTTCACCAAGGGCTCGCGGGTCGAGGTTCGCGGGGCGCTTCGCTACTCAGAGTGGGAGTCCAAGGCCTCACCCAAGGCCAAAGCTCAGAAGCGCTCCAAGCACTCCGTGATCGCCCGCGAGCTGGTTGCGGCTGCCTGAGCTTCGATCTCAAGCAGCACTGAGTCCGGTGCCAAGATATGGCGCCGGACTCAGGGTGGTGTCTCATTTCAATCCTGAAGCTCGACGACAACGAGCCGCAGCCCGACGTCCAGCTCGTCTAGCTCAAGCAGATCCCCGTAACGCGCTTCCCAGCTGCCGTCGTCCAGGTCACGACTGAGCCGCTCCATCGCAGCTGCTACTTCCGCTTGGGGAAGCCGGTGAAAGACCGAGATGCCCCCGCGGACTCGTCGGTCGAGGTAGTCGCGAGGGCGTCGCCAGTAGGCCTGGTAGAAGCCGTCTTGGCAGTCATGCGGCACAGCTACCGTCTGAACCTCTACTTCCCCCAGCAGGGTTTGAAGCTCTCGCTCCCAGTACCCCGAACGCCGGTATGGCTCGGGGATAAGGCTGAGGAAGCCGGGGAGGTAGTCGCGGGTCAGCCAAAAGCACTGAGTAAGGGACGGGTCGACGTTGAGGAGAAGCACACGTTGGCGCGCGACGCGGAGCATCTCGCGCAGACCCGCCGCTCTATCGCTCCAGTGGTGGTCGGTAAAGATCGCCATCGCCGCGTCGAAGCTGTCGTTGTCGAAGGGCAGCTCCTCGGCGCTCGCTTGAACGACCGGCGCCGAACCGGGTCGGCGCTTGCCGATCATCTCCGCTGAGGGCTCGACCGCGATCACCTCGCGCTCGGCTGGCTCATAGGAGCCGGTACCCGCGCCGACGTTGAGCACGCCGCGTGCCTCGCCGAGGGCCTCGAGGATCCTCCTCGCAATCCTTGGATCGGCCCGGCGGACCTCGTCGTATCCGGCGCCAATCCAGGTCGTAGCTGGCCTCGCCCACGGACTCACTTTATGCAAGCTCAGCCGCAGTCCCCGACCTCTGTCGCTGGCCTTGAGGCGCTCAGCATGGCATCGGCGTCGAGCCCTGCAAGTCCCTAGCGGGACTCCTTTGCGGCCCTCGCCTTCGGCTCGGGTTCCGGGCTCTCCTCCGGCGCCTACTCGGCCTCTGTCAATGCCAGCGACAGAGGAGGTCGAGATGTATGCCAGCAGAGCGCCGGGCGCTCGTCCTGATCGCCGCCGGCTACTCCTACAAGGAGATCGCCGAAATGAATCAGTGGACATTGACCAAAGTGAACCGCTGCGCCGCCGAGGGTCGGGCGGCGTTCAGGAGGGGCTAGCTTGTTGGGAACCAGCGAACTCGTATGGCTTCAAGCGTCGTCGGCACCGGATGGGTCCTGGCCCTGCGGCCCACTTCGCTTTCAGGCAACTTCCTAAACGTGCCTGCAGGCTTCTGCTCCTCCTCCGAACCGGCTACGTGCAGCCGGGTTGTCGAGACGCCTGCTCTCAGTGGAAGGGAGCACCGTCGCTCATCGCGCCGCGGTGCCACGGGGAAGTACATCTTGGGTGCCCCCGAGCGACGTGGCGATGCTCGTGAGGGACGCTCCCGCTGCCCGTGCTGGCTGATAGGCTCCCGCCGCGCTCAACGGAGCTAACCAGCCCGGAGCGTGGCTCAGGGCTTTTAAGGGGGAAGGGAGTCCTCATGCGGCCTCAGACTTGCTTCATACGGTTAGGTGTTCTGCTGGTTCTGATGGTCGCGGCGGCGCTCGCCTCCAGCGCGAACGCATTCGCAGAAACCAAAACGTTCCTGGCCACAGAAGGCCCTGAACGGACCTACCCGGTCCCGGCGGGCGTGGCGCAGATCCAAGTCACCGCCGTCGGCGGCGCGGGCCAGCCGGGCAGCGTGTGCGTCGGGACTCACTCCTACCCCGGGGGTGCGGGCGCGATGGTCACTGCAACGCTCGATGTGAGTGAAGGCAAAACCCTGTACGTCGATTTCGGCGGCGGCGGGAAGGGCGGGGTAGAAACCTGCGTCAAAGGCGCAGGCGAAGGGGGCGGTGCCTCAGACGTGCGCACAGAACAGGGCAAACTGAAATCGCGGCTGATCGTGGCTGGCGGCGGCGGCGGCGGGGGCAGCAGCGTCAGGTATGAAACGTCGGGCCTAATGTGCGAACAAGCTGGCACGGGCGGAAGCGCCAACGCTCTGGAAGGCGAAGCAGGCACCAACGGCCTCGTGGAATTTGAATGCGGGCTCGGCCGAGGCGGGGCGGAAGGCACCGGGGGCGGTGGGGGCAAAGAAAGCGCCGGGGGGAAAGGCGGCGCTGAGGAGGGCACGACATGCCCCGGAGCTGAAGGTAGTGAAGGGGTCGGCGGCGACGGCGGACCTCAGTCGCCCGATAATTGTGGGGATGGCGGCGGCGGTGGTGGTGGCTACTACGGAGGTGGTGGCGGTGGCGGTGGCGGGTTCGGCGCCGGCGGCGGCGGAGCCGGGTCAAGCTACTACGCCCCCGGCGCGACAAACACGAGCGTCAAAGCCGACCCGACCGATCCGCAGGAGGTGCTGATCACCTACACGTCGGGCTCAAGTGGCGAAGAAACTAGGAAACACGAAGAAGAAGCCACGAACCGCAAACACGCAGAAGAAACCGCCGCGCGGAAACATGCTGAAGAAGAAGCTACGGCGAGGAAACACGGCGAAGAAGAAGTCGCATTGGCAGCGCGCGTGCATAGCGCCCTCATCGCCGCGCTCGCGCCACACGGCAAGGCCGCGAAGCTCGGCGCGATCACGAAAACCGGCGGCTACATCGCCGCGTTCGCCGCCCCCATCTCGGGCACCGTCACGATCGCGTGGTACGAGGTGCCGAAGGGCGCCCACGTCTCCTCGGCCAAGCCGGTACTCGTCGCGATAGGAACCGCCAACGTCGGGGCCGCAGCCAACGTGAAGGTGCACATTAGGCTGACGGCGAAGGGCAGGCAGCTGCTGCGTCACGCGCGGAGCCAAAAGCTCACCGCCACGGGAACGTTCACACCCACGGGCAAGACCGAATCCACTGCTACCGGCACGTTCACGCTGCGACGCTAGTTACTGCCAAGCGACCAGTGAGGGGTGGGCGGAGCTGCTACTTTGGCCGACCGCCGTACACCCGCGCAGGTGAGCCTACGACCTGAGGGGAGCCGTGGGACACCGGGAGCGTTGTCGCCCGGCCAAGCCGCGTTCACGACGTTCATCGATTCCCGGCCGATGAGTTCCGTGATCCAGACGGGTCTCTATCGTGGGTCGTCAACCCACATGGCAGGAGGCTCTGATGCGAAAAGTGATTGTCATGATGTCGATGTCACTCGATGGGTTCGTTGCCCCGCTGAAAGGTGCGCCCGATCACCGATCGATGCCCGAGGATCCGGAACTGAAGAAGATCAAGCTCGACTGGATCGGCCAGGCCGGCATGCACGCGATGGGACGCGTCACCTACAACGAGATGGCAGCCCACTGGCCGGTGTCAACCGATGAGTACGCGGCCCCGATGAACGAGCTGCCGAAGGTGGTGTTCTCAAAGACCCTCCAGAGCGCCGACTGGAACGGGTCACGAGTGGCGCGCGGCGATCTCGTCGAAGAGATCTCGGAGCTGAGGCGGGAGCCCGGTGGCGACATCATCGCCTGGGGAGGCGCAAGCTTCGTGCAGGCGCTTTCACGGCTCGGCCTGGTTGATGAATATCGCCTCGTAATCAACCCGGTCGCGTTGGGCAACGGCCTGCCGTTGTTCAAGGATCTCTCCGCTCCGGTCGATTTGCAGCTCCTCGAAGCGAGGACATTCCCCAACGGCTCGGTGCTCCATGTCTACCAACCGGCGACGTAGTCTCGAGCCTCCTCGGGCAAGTCAGCTCCTGCGGCAGACTACGCTGTCGCAAGAGCCGCTGCCACGGCTTCTGGGGGCACGCGGCTGAGTTCAGGCCAACAGCGGCGCGGCTTCGCCAAATCGGTTGTGGAGCATCAAAAGCCGCTGTCGAAACTAAACGTATGAGGAGTGCAAATGCCGCTACAAGGTGAGTACGAGCCGAGCCCGTGGGACTGGGTGCGCGAGCAGGTCGATGAGTACGAGGCAAGCAACGGCCGACGTGCCAACACTCTCAGGGATACGGGTCTTCCCGTGATCATCATCACCACGCGGGGGAGAAAGAGCGGCAAGATCCGCAAATTCCCGCTGATGCGGGTTGAGCACGACGGTGAGTACGGGCTCATCGCCTCATTAGGAGGCGCTCCGAACAACCCGACCTGGTACGGCAACCTGATCGCCGACCCCACCGCCTTGATGATTCAGGACGGCGCGAAGCCGCACGACTTCGTCGCGCGAGAGGTTCAGGGCGAGGAGCGAGCGTTGTGGTGGGAGCGCGCCGTCGAGGCCTATCCCAGCTACGCGGACTACCAAACGAAGACCAGCCGGATCATTCCAGTCTTCGTGGCCACTCCATCGGCTCCTAGCGCCTGCTGCGCCGCCGAGAGCCGCGCTCGGTTGCGCGAGTCAATAGCCGGCAGCTCTCATGAAGATACAGCTTACGACTGGGATGTCGAGTTCGACAACGAAGCGACTCATTGACCGACCTGCGTCAATCGATGGAGTCCTCCGTGTCCACCGTCGACACGCTGATCCACCCCTCGAGTGGATCCGCCCTGTCGGGGCCAGACTCAATGTAAAGGACGCAACCGGGAGCGCCTCAGCTCATCGCAGGATGTGCAGACGCCGGTAGCTCACGCTCACCCCGCCACCGATCACCACCCTCTCGGCAACCAATACCTTATGAGCCTCGGCCAGCTTGGCGGCGAACGCGGGCTTCGGCGCAAGCACGACCGTCACGGCCTTGCCCGCTCCCAGCTTGACCCTCGCGATCGCGGTCTCGGGCTTGGGTCGGCGTCCCGAGCCGTGCCTCGGTTTCGCGACCACTGCCTGGAGGGCGAATTTACAGCCCGAGCGCCCTGCCCCTTTCGGACAATGAACGCGGATACGCGGGACAGACCCAGTCTTGCCAGGTTGTTGCACGACGGTGACGGTATGAGACACCCTGACCGCAGAAGGGCCGCCGCAAAGAGCGGTATGCCCGGTGAAGAGGAAGGTCGGGCAGCCTTCCCCGTTGTCGGCTGTGAGGGTCACCTGGTAGGTGCCCGGGACGCTGTAGGTATGCTCGACTACGGGACCTCCGACGGCGCTTTGGCCGTCGCCGAAGCTCCACGAGAAAGAGCTGATCGCGCCGAAGGGATCGCGGGAGGCCGAGGCATCAAAGGTGACCGGGCTACCAACCTTGGCGGTGCCGCTGATCGAGAAAGCCGGTTGAGGTGACTGACTCGGGATGATCGCCACCCCGTCGGGACTTTCGCCAACCGCAATCGGCATGCCGGCAGTGTCGGTGCCGGTGTTGATCGGGGTGACGGACCCTGAGAAGAAGTTCGCGACGTAGGCGGTGGCACCGTCAGGGGTGATCGCGATCGACTCGGGAAAGCTTCCGACGCCGATCGGGGTTCCCGGTTTGTTGGTGAGGGTGTCGATCGGGGTGACCGAGCTTTCACCCGAGTTCGCGACGTAGGCGGTGGCACCGTCGGGTGTGATCGCGATCGAGGAGGGGAATTTGCCGACCGGGATCGGCGTGCCGGCAATTCCGCTGGCGAGGTCGACGGGGATCACGCTTCCGGAGATCGATTCGTCGACGACGTATGCGGTGGTTCCGTCAGGGGTGATCGCGGCCGCGACAGGGTGGGTGCCGACCGGAATCGGCGGGCCGGCGGTGTCGGTGCGGGTGCTGATTGGGGTTAGCGAGTGGGATTTGCCGTTTACCGCGTAGGCGGTTTCCCCGTCAGGGCTGATCACCACGTCCCTGGTTTCTTCGCCCGCGCTGATCGGCGTGCCAACGAGGCCGCTGGGAATGCTGATCGGGACGACGGATTCCGTCCCGACCGCAAAGGCAGTGCTGCCGTCCGGCGTTATTGCAATCTTTTCGGTCGCGAACGGGACTGGAGTCCCCGCCACGTTTGTCAGCGTGTCGACCGGGGTGATAGCGCCTCCGACAAAGCTCGCGACATAGGCGGTGCGGCCATCGGGGGTAATCGCGACGCCGGCGGAATCCTTCCCAACCGGAATCGGAGTGCCGGCGGTGTTGCTTGCGGTATTAATCGGAACCACGAATCCCGATGCTGAAACGTAGGCGGTTCCGGCGAAGGCGCCGGAAGCCAGAGAGCCAAGTATCAATGCCCCGAGGCCGAGAGCCCCGAATACAGCCGCCAGGCGCCAAGCAACGTTCATGGCGGATAGCGTAGCGGCATTGCAGCTGCCGCCCCAGAGGACTGGCTCCGCGATGCGCCGCGGGCAGTCGGCTTCTTGGCTCGGACGGACGAAAGTTGCCTTTTGTCGCTTAGCCACTGTCCCTGTTTCGCCCATTTGGGAGCGTTCAAGTCCCGGCCGCGTGCCCCCGATTCTGAGGACGTGGGAGCGCCCGTTTGAGTGCTGGCAACGGCTCATCTCGGCATCTGCAGTGTCGACGAGATGTCACCACCCTCGGCCTCACGTCTGATAGTCGCCGGTCAGACAGCAGAGTCAACAACGCCCCTTCAGGGCTAATAAGAAGGCTCCGTTTTGGCTGCGATGGTGACTCCCTCCCCGCTGTCGCCCCCAAACCACAGCAGACTAAGGGTATGAAATAGGCCCGAGGCGTCTGTCCGGCCCCGGCCGTAACGTCGGCCCACCGGGACAGGGGCTTCGTGGAGATGCAGATGGGCAGGCCGTGTGCGTATTGAGCTGTGAGCTCGTCATTGACTAACTGGCCGCCCCTGCGACTTACCCGGTTGGGCTGCGAGCCCGAATCGGTATCTGTCGCTGACCCACTGCTCTCCGACATATCGGTTCCAACAGGAGGTGATCGTTGTGGGTAGAGCTATTGGACTGGACGTGCATCGCGACTTCTGCGAGGTCGCAATTTCCGAGAACGGCAAGAACACTCGCGGTGGGAGGTTTGAGACAAAGCCCGAGGCGGTGGAGCTGTTCGCGCAGAGCCTCGGCGCCGATGACGAGGTGGTGCTGGAGGCGACAGGCGGCTCGGTGGCGATCGCATCGACGGGGCAGGCCCCCACGCAGGCGTCGCAGTCGATGCACTCCTCGGGGTCAATGAAGAGCATCTCGACCTTGTCGTAGTCGGGTTCATTGGGAGTGGGGTGGATGCAGTCGACCGGGCAGATTCCACGCAGGAGCTGTCCCTAGTGCCAATGCAGCGCTCGGCGATCACCTAGGCCATCGGCGCAGCTCCCTCCACCCATCTGATTTGCACAGGCAGAGTGGATTAATTAGCAGGCACGGACAGGGCCAATCGAGATCGGGCTTCGCCACGACGTGCTAGGTGCGGTTAGAACGCGTGTGCCTCCTCCCGCGCCGCGAGTCTCAGTGATCGATTCCGTCCAACTCTGAGCTGGGACGCAGGGCGAGATAGCGCAATAGCTCGGGCTCGCTTGAGCGCAGCTGATCGACTGGCTCGCCGTGACAATTGCACAGCTCGACCACGGCTTCTTCGTCGCCGATCGATCTCACTCGCCAGAGCGCGCCGTAGTCCTCCCATCGCGCCAATGTGACTAGTGGGGGCTCAGCCATGCCTTCCATCGCCATCGAGGATCACTGCGTCGAGAGAGGAGTGCTGAGGCCATGGCGGCCGCTTGACCTCCTGGCGTGATCGTTCGACACGCCAGGAGGTCAAGCGTGGGGCGCCGGGCACAGGTCTTCGAGCTGCGGCACCGAAGGCGTGAATTCCGAAGTGGGAGTGAGCAGGCTGGGTGAGCCGGTGACCAAGTGATGAAAGTCGACCTGCAGGCGAAACTCCAACTCCGTCGCTGCGGCATTACCGATCGCGTCGCCTTCGGGGTCGCCGGTCACCAGGAACACCTCCGTGGCGGGGAAGGTTCGCAGCTCATCCTCAACGGCCTGGACCAGGTCCTCATCGCCCATCCTTGCCCTCGCGGGTACCCCGGCTTTGGCCAGCGAGGCAAGGCTGACGACCAGGCAGCGTTCGGCACGTCGGTGGGCAGGACCGAAGTCAGAGGTCCAACGGTTTAGAAAGCTCTGGCGAGCCGACGTTAGGACCACGACCTCTGCTGCTTGGTGGGCCTCTGGGCCACCCGCGGCCCGGGCGATCTGATCGATCGCCAAGGTGTCCTCGAGAGCTTCACTGACCACGATCAGCAGATGGCGGCGAAGATCCAACAGTACAGCAGGAACGATTGGGTAGCTTGGCGGGTGTCGGACCGCGATCACGATGATCGAGGAGGCAGCCAGCGCCCCGACCGCCATCCCCAACCCGGGTCCGCCGATGTAGAAGCCGGCGACGATCGAAACCGCAATCGCGGCGACGATCAGCGGCAATTTCCAAGCGGCCAGTGCGACTTTCTCTACCGGCGGCGCTTTTGGCAAGGATCGCTGCTCCATCCAACTCTCTTCCTTTCCCAAAGACACCGTAACGCGCACGGTCGGCCATAGCAAGGGGCGTTATGTTTGCCCAGGTGGCTGTGATCGGCAATCCATCAAACGCCGCACGATACCGAACCAACAACGCAGGCCCGCAGCCGCCGCGCGCTACTCTGGAAGTGGAGCACTTCACCCGATCGCGACGGTTTTGGTGTCGGCTTGGCGTCCAGATACAGGAAGACGACCAAGTCCATTGGGTGCCAGCCTCGCCACGAGATTGGCGCCGAGCGTAGAGGAGGTCTCTGATGAGTGATTTTGTTGTAGTGCCCAACACGTTCTCGGGCTGGGATGTCATGCATGCCGATGATCCCGTCGGTGTCAGCAACCACCCCGATCAGCAATCCGCGATGGCCGCGGCCCGGATGTTTCTCGCTGAGGAGCATGACTCCGGCACGGTTCGCCTTGATCGTGAGCATCCGCATGGCATCGATGATCCCTCCACCGGGGTGCGCGGCATCTTTTTCATCCTCGCCGGGCTCTTTACTCTCGCGGTGTTGATCCTCGTAGTGACTTCACTCGCAAGTGCGGCGAGTGGACTGTGAAAGGGGTGAGGATTGAGCTGGGTTCAGAAGGACCAAAGAAGACACAGCGGATATGGACATCCTGCCGGGCTCATGACCCGAAGGTCGCGGATTCGAATCTCGCCACCGCTGTCGAACAAACCTTGTGTCATCGCCCCGGATCGAAGAGGGTTGCATTCTTGGCTTAGGGCTTGGCTGGAGCAGGGAACCGCGCCGCCCAGTCCTCCTTTTGCACACCTGTCCCGTTGCAAACGAAGCTAATCCCGTGGTACCAACCGGCCGTGACGAGAAGCTCGATGATCTGGGCCGGCTCGAATATAAACCTCAGAGCCTCCCATAGCTCATCGGAGACCGCGCTCGTCTTATGCAGCTCATCGGCCAGTCGAAAGACGCTCGACTGCTCGGCGCTCCAGCAGGAATCGGTCCACGATCCATGAACCGTCGAGTGCAGTTGATCCTCGCTCAGGCCGAGCGGCTTGCCGAATCCGACTACGTGGACACCCCACTCATACTCGGCCCCGGTCAGCGCACACGTGCGGTGGATCATCACCTCGCGCAAGAAAGGATCAACTCGGCCGTGGCCGAGGATGCCAGCACCAAGCGGCCGCATCCGCGAGGCAAGCTGCTCATGAATCCCCAGCGTTCTGAACAGCCGCAAGGGCTCCATGCCGCTCCCCGGCGGCATCCACTTCTCAAGCAGCACCTTGGTCTGTGGCTCATAGGGCGGTTCTAGGGGGGCGATACGGGGTGGGACTGAGTCAGCAACCATCGGTAGTCTCCATGCTTCGGAATTAGGAGCATGCAGGCTAACGCTTCGAAATCAAAAGCGCAACGGACCGGCTGATGGCGAGGATTCCCTCTCCCGGCAAACCTGTCCGTGGCTCAAAGAGCGGCGAGCCGATCACGGCGCTGTTCGACCTTCTCGGTCGTCGGTGGGCGCTCCGCGTTATCTGGGAGCTGCGCGAGGACCCGCTGACGTTTCGTGAGCTTCAGCAGCGGTGCGGGGGCACGAGCTCCTCGGTCCTGAATGGCCGACTCACCGAGCTTCGCGCCGCCGGGGTCACGGAGCGCATCAAGTCCGGCTACCAACTGACCGTAGAGGGCAGGCGCCTGCTCGAGCTCTATCCGGCCTTGTCGGCCTGGGCAAAGCGCTGGGCGGAGCGGAATCGTGGCAGCACGGGGTAGGCGCTTACCGCCCCAGCTTCTCGGATTCAACAAATAGCAGGCGGTGCGGGGATCGGAGTACAGATGCCCCGAGACATCGTAGACAGCTCACCTAGCTCCGATCGGCTGGTAGTTGCGAGTGGGGTCGAGGGTGAGCTGGCGAATCAGCTCGCCGCTGTCAAAAAATTTCCGGCGAGCCGGGTAGTGCCTTTTGGGCGGATCTTCTCTTGCTCGTCGAAGATCGCCGCCGCCTTGCGGATGAGCTCGAGTTCGTGCTCAAGCTTGCGGATCCGCTTCCTTGCAGCGGCGAGCTCGGTGTTCTGGGTGCTGGTGGTGCCGGGCTTTTTGCCGTGGTTAATGCGGTCCTGGTCGAGCCAGCGGTGGATGGTGGCGCCGGCCACTCCGTAGTTGGCGCTTAGCCCTGAGACGACCTTCCCGACCTCGCCAGGGCGACGATTCGCTCGCGGAACTCCGAGGGATACTGTCTCGGCATTGGACTCCTTCGGTAGGGCTGGAGTCCCATGCATCGCGGCCCGTCTGCGGGGGTTAGATCAGCCCTATTTGAGAGTTCTTCCGCCCCGCGACAATGGGCAAAGGAGGACCGAAACAGGTGAACGCAAAAGCACACCCCCGAGCAGATCATCCGCAAGCTGCGCACTGCAGAGCAGATGCTCTCGGAGGGCATGACAGTAGGCGAAGCGGCCAAGGAGCTGGCGGTCTCAGAGCAAACCCTGCACCGCTGGCGCAACCAGAACCGAGGACCGCCATGCGTTCGCCCTAGCGCTTGTAGAAGACTCGCCCACTCCGATCTGATCGCGCATGCTACGAGCGGTCCCTGTTACCCTCTCTCGACTTTCTTGCAATCCTGACTAAGGAAGTTAGGAATCACCTGCTCAGTTGCAGCTAGAAACTCCAGATGGACCCGGCAATTGTCATCTTCGGACTCGGCATCGGCGTGCTCGTCGGAATGACCGGCGTCGGCGGGGGATCGCTGATGACCCCGATGCTGATCTTGATCTTCAACGTGGCGCCGGTCACCGCCATCGGCACTGACATCTTCTACTCGGCTATCACCAAGTCCGTGGGCAGCTGGCGCCACCTCAAGATGAAGACAGTGAATATGGGGCTTGTCTTCTGGATGGCCGTCGGCAGCGTTCCAGCGGGGATTCTCGGCGTCTTTCTAATCGGCGTCCTGCAGTCAAGCGTGGGAGAAAGTCAGCTCGACTCAATCGTTTACGCCTTACTGGGCGGCACTCTGCTGACCGTCGGCGTCATCACCTTGGCGCGCTCGTTGATCCTTCGTGGCCTGATCCAAGAGCGCGACGATTTCGACATCGCTCGCCGCCACAAAGTTGCGGCAATCGTGATCGGGGCCACCACGGGCTTTGTTATCGGGATCACCTCGGCGGGCTCGGGTACGGTGATAGCAATCCTTTTGATTGCGCTGTTTCGCCTCACCCCCCGGCGGGTTGTCGGCACCGACATCGTTCACGCCGCGATCCTGCTCTGGGCGGCCGGAATCGCGCACTGGATCGGCGGTGACGTCGATTTCAGGCTCGCCGGAAACATCCTGCTTGGTTCGGTTCCCGGTGTGGTGATCGGCTCAGCCCTCTCGGCCCGGGCGCCGCAGGGGTTCCTTCGCACCGCGCTTGGGTTGGTGCTGATCGCTTCGGGCGTTCTCACCATCCAAAAAGGCGACACGACCCTTTGGCCGATTGCGGCGGGCGTAACGGCGGTCGGCCTGACCTTGATCCTTCTCGCTCCCCGCTGGTATGCACACCGCCAGCAGCGACGCAACGAGACGCCTACGTCCAAGCTCGCGACTAGCTGAGCTCAGAAATGCACCGAGGCAGAATCTCGCTCGGCTGATTAACTTGGAACATGCGCGTCTCGGCTCGAACCGACTATGCAGTCCGCGCCGCCGCGGAGTTGGCGGCGGCAGAAGACGGGCCGCTCAAGGGTGAGCAGATTGCCGCGGCCCAAGAAATCCCACTGCCTTTTCTCGAGCACATCCTGGGCGAGCTCAAGCATGCCGGGATCGTTCGCACCAGACGCGGCCGCCACGGCGGGTACTGGCTAACCCGAGCTGCGGATCAGATCACGCTCGCCGACGTGATTCGTGCGGTTGACGGACCGATCGCCAACGTTCAATCTGAGCCGCCGGAGTCGATTAGCTATGCCGGCAGCGCCCAGCACCTCCAGGAGGTCTGGATTGCTGTTCGCGCCAACCTGCGCTCCGTCCTTGAGTCGGTGACACTTGCTGATCTGGTGTCTGGGAAGCTTCCGGCGGGCGTAAAGAAGCTTTCCTCCAATCCAGATTCCTGGACGCCGCACAGAACTTTCTTGAAGAGCCCCGCAGGCTCACTGGTGGGTCGCAGTTAGACGACTCGGTCCCGTTGGACCGCCACAGCCTTCCCCAGGAGCTTGAGCCGTATTGGCCGCGTCGACCGCCTCAGCGCTTCAGCGGTGGCGCTCCGGGTTACCCCGCTCCCACCAGTCGATCGCTTCCCCGAGTGCCTGCATCTCTTCGATCGAGCGGGCGGTGAAGTGTGCGCTTGAGCCGGTGACATTTCCGCAGAACTTCCAAAGCTCGCGCGTCGCCCGCTTGTAGCGGTGGATCAGCTCGTCCAGCTCGAAGGCATCCAACTCACCTGAGTCGTACCAATCAAAGCCCTCCCGCACCTTCTCGAGCAACTCGGCGAGCCGCGCCTCGTGATAGCCCACCACGAGCGCGACATCGGCCCGACGCTCCGCCTTGGATGGCCTGGCTGGATCAGAGCTCATGTGAATCGACCGTACCGCAGACCTGCTCCGCCGAGAACCAAGATCTGAGCCGCACATCAATGACGCGCCTTCGGCGCTTGTAAAACAGCTAGGAGTGTTCGACAGAGGCCCCTAGCTTCGCCCGTGTCGCCACCCCCTGCGCTCCCTTCAAGCCGCATCCCGGCGAGCGCTCCGTAGGGTCTTTGGTGAGCCCTAGGCAGCCACCCGGTAGGCGACCTGATGCTCGCTCTTCCCCTTCAGGGCCAGTTCCTCGCGGTCGCCGACCGGCTCTGGCAGGCCCGCCGCGACGCTCTCAGAGAGGACGATCTCGCCACCCGCCGCCTCGCCCTGCAGGCGGGAGGCAGTGTTGACTACGTCGCCAACCGCGGTGAAGTCATACAGGGCGCGTTCGCCGATGTTGCCGACGAACGCCTCGCCGACGTCCATCCCAACGCCCATCTCGACGAAGGGCCCGGCCTCGCTGCCGTAGCCGACCGCCCCCAGCAACCCGCGGGCATGGTCGAGCATCAGCGCCGAGACATCGTCCTGCTCGACGTTTCGCAAGACGTCCGGCAGGTAGAGCGCCATCACCGCGTCGCCGATCAGCTTGTCGATGATCGCGTCGGGGAACAGCACGTCCTCGGCGCAGCGGTAAAAGCGACGTAGGAGCCGCGACATCTCCTCGGGGTCGCTGGACTCGCTTTGCGAGGTGAAGCCGCGGATGTCGGCAAAGAGGATCCCGGCCCGCATGGTCATCCCACCCGGGGGCGACGTCTCGACACAGGCCGCGCAGACGGTCGGGTTCTTGCGCGAGGGCTTGTAGCCGAGCGGCCCCACCAGGAAGCGGCCGAATCCGGCAAACGGAGCGCCGCAGCGACCGCAACGTGGACTGCTTGGCAGGGCGCGCCAGAACCTCCGCAACGCATGCATCATCAGGGAGTTTTCCATCTCGTAGTAGGCGCTCCAGTCCTCGGGCTGGAGCGGTTCGGCGCCGCTGCGCCCGGCATCCCTGCGCAGCTTGCGAAGCCCCATGCGCTGCCACAGCGTGAGCTTCTCCCGCGCGGCTGCGGACCCCTCCTGCATGCTGGTGATGCTATCCCCGATGCCGAGCCGCCCTCAGGTCGCCCATCCTCCGGTCGCTCCCGCGTGGTCGTGCGGGCGAGCATCAGGGTGATGATTGGAGTCGGTCGTTCGAAGTTGAAGAGTGATGCGCCCGCCGCGGGCCGGCACGACGAACACGTTGCGGTGCGCGACCCGCTCCGGACGCCGCTGGGAGGACTCGACCCGGCCGTGGCGCAGGATTGTCCTGAGCACGATCCGGGCCTCGGTCAGGGAGAAGGCGGCGCCGATGCATCGTCTCGGTCCGCGCCGAATGGGATCCAGGTGTAGGTGCCGGCGCAGACATTGAGGAAACGCTCGGTCAAAGGGTGAGCGGTCGGGATAGAGATCGGGGCAGGAGGTCCCTGGTTCGAGCCCAGTACCGCCCACTCCCGAAACCTCGCCCCAGTTCTCATCGCCTCAGGTCCGAACGGCGAGGCCTCGCTGCGCAGCGACCTTCTCAAAGGTCGCGACGACCTTCGGGTCAAACTGCGAGCCCGCACCGCTGCATAGCTCTTCGAGCGCGCGCGCGGGCCGCATCGCGACGCTGTGGGGACGATCTCTCACCATCGCCGCGTATGCCGCACACACCGCAATCACCCGTGCACCGAGCGGGATCTCCTCTCCGCGCAACGAGTCTGGGTAGCCACCGCCGTCCCAGCGCTCGCCGCTTGAGCGCACCAGCCGCGCGACGGGGACCAGCGCCGCCGCAGAGGCGATGATCCGCTCCCCGATCAAGGTGTGCTGGCGGACGAACTCCCACTCGGACTCCTCGAGCGGGCCGGGCTTGTTGAGGATTGCATCGGGGATCGCCATCTTGCCCGTCTCGTGCAGCTGCGCCGCGCGGAAAGCCTCGTCGCGCTGCTCGGCACCCATGCCAAGCTCTTCGGACACCGCCAGGGTCAGCTCGGCGACGTCGATCGACTGCTCAGCCAGCCCCGGCTGGCGCTCGCGGAGTGCCGTAAGCAGCACGTCGCGCGATTGCGAGCCGGCCGAGGTGCGCTCGCTGACCTTGTTGGTGTACATCCTCCGGTCGGCCAGCTGCATTGCCGTTTTGACCGATTCCGCCTCGCTCGGCAAGAGCACGCTGCCCTGCGAGGCGCCAATAGCGAAGGCCTCGCCCTGCTCGGAGAGAGCGGCGGTGGCTCCGGCGATGGTCGCGTCGACCTCTGCCGCCGTACATTCGGCCAGCAGGCAGAACTCGTCACCGCCCAGCCGGTAAGCGCGGCCCTGCGGTGAGGCAAAGAGCTGGAGCCGCTCGCCAAGGCGCTCGAGCAGGGAGTCGCCCGCGGGGTGGCCGAAGGTGTCGTTGTAGAGCTTGAAGCCGTCGAGGTCAAAGAGAGCAAGAAGGCGGAGCGACCCGATCTTGGGCGGCTGCTTGATAGCCCGCTCCAAGTCCGCCATCAGCGCCCTGCGGTTCGGCAGCCCGGTCAGCGGGTCGGTCCGCGACTCGCGCACGCTCGAGCGGACTTCGCCCTGGCTCTCCCGCAACGAGAGCACCAGACGCACGACGACTACGACCAAGGTGAGCAATGAGAGAATCGTGGCGGCCGCTGGCACCGAGGTGAACCGTTCCGACGCCAGGATGCAGATCGCCACGAGGGCCGCCGCGGCCGGCATCGCGATCACTCGCGCAGCTCGCGGCCGCACCGCTTCGATGATCCCCGGTTCGATCCAGGCGGCGCTAGCCAGCAGCAAGACGCCAAGCGGCCAGCCGACGTCAAGGATCGTACCTTCGACGTAGGTTTCCTGCGCGGCCTGCAGCAAGTAGACCCCGTCGGAGATGGCGAGGAGCAACAGACCGGCGCCGAAGAGCGCCCAGCTGCGCCCTGGCCGCCAACCGGTGAATGCTGTCGCGGTCAGCACAAGTGTCAGCAGCGTCAGGTCGGCGATCGGGTAGGCCAGGTTGGTCGCGACGGCGAGCGTCTGGCCCTGGGTGCCGGCATCGACGATCGGCCCAAGTGCGAGTGCCACCGCCAACGCGGCGACTGCTGAGCCGACGATTGCTCCGTCCAGCCACCGTGTAACTGGAAAGGATCCGACCCTCGCACGTAGCAATGCGATCAGAGCCGCGTAGGCGAGTGGATAGAAGGCTAGGTAGCCGCCGTCGGCCGGCGAGGGGATCGGCACCGACGCTTGACCGGCCAGCACCACCGAGTAATAGATTTCTCCACCGCCGTAGAAAAGGAGGCCGACTCCGAGCAGTGCCCAGGCAACCCGCTCGCGGTGAACCAGCCCGGCCCGCAGCAGACAGGCGGCGGCACTCGTCAGCATCAGGGCGTTGTAGATCCAGGTGTTGAACAGCGTGTCGGCCCCGGAGCCGCCAAGTCCCACCACGGCATGCGCGGTGAAGGTGGCGAGCATGCAGAGGGCGAGGAGGCCGCCGGCGAGGACGGTTTTTCGCTCGCGCTGGCTCAGTCCGGAAATCACTCCCCAAGACAATCGGAGGCTAGAGCTACAACCTTGACCGGCGAAATCCAAACCCCAGTGAAGGCCTGAACGCGGAACCGCCACGGCGTCCCAGAGGAGCGTTTCCTGGAAGCTTTATGGAAGCGACAAACGGCAGCAGGGTGTCAGCTGGTGACTTGGGATCAGGGGTGATACACCTGTTCTGCAGCAAGCACCCCAGACCCAGCAGATGGCAGCAGGCCGGCGCAACTTACAAGCAGGAGTCACTGGTTCGAGCCCAGTACCACCCCTTGCAAGAAGCCCTGCTAAAGAGCCGCATTCGTTGTCTGCAGTCCGACGATTTTTGATCGCGACCAATGCATAAAAGCAGGCTTTGCGCCCGTTTGCCCTCGACGCCGATGTCCAAGGGGTGGCGCGGCGATCTATGCCCAAGCCGCGATACAACGCATTGCATCCAGGAGCTCGCCCAATGGAGGCGGCGACCACCCGGGGTAGGTGTATCGCGTCCAATTCCGCCCCGCCCTGTCTTCCCAACAGGTACCGTGCTCGGGGCCTTTGAGGCAAGGTCGGTCCTCCTCTCACAGCTGTGCGTTTTTCAGCTGGCGATTCAGAGCCAAAGAATTCACTCGGATCTCAATCTCGAGGATCGACCCACTCGGATACTCAGCCGCCTGCGACTCGGCAGCCCCGGGCGAGAACCGTTTCTACGCTCGGGGTTTCGGCGAAATGGTAGATGGCTCGTGCGAACGGGATGATGCCGGCCGTGAAGCCGCGCGGAACCGGGCAATCTGCGTTTAAGTAGCTCCGCTGCTTCCCACGGTAGGTGAAGGTCCGCTTGATGACGATGGTGAAGCCGCCTACGTGGGCCGAGGCTCCGGCGTCTTTCGGCACCTGCGTCGTCAGTCTCGTCCCGAGGTCAAAGCCGCTGCGGTGGACCACGAAGGGCAAGACAAAGGAGGTCTGAGGGCTCGCCTCGTAGGCCAGGACAAGAATGGTCCTCTGCCCTCGTCCCGGCGGGCCGTTGAAGGCAAGCAGTCTCGCTCGGAATCGAAAGGGCGATTGTTCCGGCAGCGCGACGATCGCGTGCAGCCGGCCCCTTCCAACCAGTGCGTTGCCGCAGAGGCCGATCGCACGTCGCAATGAGGATGGCTCCAGCTTGCGAACTGTGCAGCTCGGCAGGCCCTTGTTGACCAGCTTGCCGCGGTGGCTGAGGTCGATCGTCAGTCCCTTCAGTCGCTGCGTCAACATTCCATCTTTGGTCCTGAACGTGGTGTGAAGGCGAAGGGCGGCCGGCACATACCTTGTCCTTGGCAGGCTGTGCGGCGAGATGCTCGCGTCCAGCGACACGATCAGGCTACCCACCTCTGTTCGCTCGCCCCAGACCGTGCTGGCCCCAAGGAGGATGGCCGCTATCCCGACTGCGAGGACGACAACCCCAATCGAGCTACGGCGCTGGCGAGGTGTCAAATTAACCAAACCTGGTCGGATCGAACCGACAGGAATGGAATTCGAAGGAGAGCACCACGTTGTTACCGACGTTGCCGTAGTGGACGAATCGCGCCTCATAGCCCTGCGCTCTGATCTTTTCGCCGGTTCGCAGCGCGCCCGCAATTTTTTCGAGGTAGGACTCCTGCAGATTCAAGTCAATGAACCATCTCGCCAGGGTCGGTTTGTCGGCGTTTGGTCGAGGTACGACGCCCGATTCGCTTCACCGTACCCCCAAAGATTTGGCCTGCGCGAGCAAACTGTCCAGCTGCGCGCTTCAAAAGACCCCTTTGGACGTTCGCGCGCACCCCTTTTACAACCCGGCGCGTCGCTTCTGCCCCCGGCGCGCAGATTGCCTCCAGTTGCTTGACGTAGGCTGTGCGTTCGACGGGCGCAGATGTCGGGACGTCGGCATTTCCCATCCCTGTCGCTATTGACAGGCAGGCTAGGGCCGCGCCTGCGGCCCAACTCAGTTTTTTCACGATCCTGCTTTCTCTCCCTCTGTTCCCCAATGCGGCAACGCTCGGTCAAGGAATCCCGGTACCCACCAAACACGCTCGCCGATCAAAAGCATCAGTGCCGGCAGCAAAATGATCCGAACTACTGTGGCGTCGAGCACGACGGCAACGGTCAATCCGATCCCCATCTGGCTGATCGTCGCGATCTGGGCAGTCGCGAATACGATGAAGACCGCAGCCATGATCGCCGCCGCCCCGGTGATCACACCGGCCGTCCGCTCCAAGCCATAGAAGACCGCGGCAGCGTTGTCGCCGTCGCGCCCATAACCCTCTCTCATCCTCGCCAGCAAGAATACCGCGTAATCGATCGACAGCCCGAATGTGACACCGAAGATCGCCGCCGCGCCGACCGTGTCCACATAGCTGTGTCCTCCGAGCGGATAGCCTGCCGGCACCGCCAGCAGTAGCGTCACGACTCCGATCGCCGCACCCACAGAGAGCAGGTTGAGGACAACCACAAGACCGGCCAGAAGCGGAGCCCGCAAGATGAACACGAGTGCAAGAAAGACCGCGAGGACGATGGCCCCGATGATCAGCGGCAGCCGCGCTCGCGTTTCCTGACCATAATCGTTGAGCGTGGCCGCTCCTCCGGTCACGCCGACCTCAAGTCCTGTCCTCCGCCCCAGACGCTCGCCGCTTGCGATCAGCCGTCGCTCCAAGGCTTCCGAGCCCGCGCTGTTGAAGGGGTAGGTGGGCACGACCAGGATTCGGGCCGCCTGGCCGCCACGCTGAAGATTGATCGCCTCGCCGATCTGTCGCCGCTGGGCCGCTGGCGCGCCAGCCAGCGCCGAGAGGACGAAATAGCCGGACTTGAAGAAGTGCGGAGAGGAGCGGTCCAGACTTGAGGCGGCACGGCCGAGGACCCGGGCCTCGCCGGAGACCCTCCTCTTGGCTCCTGCCAAGCCGGCCTGCAGCGGATAGGAGCGATGAAAGCCTTCCGAGAGCCCTCTCCGCAATGCTCCGATGCCGCCGGTCAGCCGTGAGAGGCCACCACCGAGTTGCGTGGATCCGAAGCTGAGGCGGTTGAGTCCACTGGTCAAAGCTCCCGCCGCTCCTGCAAGGCGCCGTGCGCCCTGGCTTAGCCGCGAGCCGCCGGCCGTTAGTCGACTGAGCCCATGGTGAAGCTGTGCCGCGGTCGCCCTCAGCCGTCGCGCATTGTTCCTGGCCTCGATCAGGTGATCGAGCAATTCGTGCGCAAGGGAGGCGTCGTTTCCGAGGCTCGGCTGGCTCGCTGCTTGCCGATTGAGGTCAGAGCTGAGCTGACGCGCGGAGCTGACGCCATTGTCGTTGACGATTTCGAGCAGCGCATCCAGTTCGAGCGCCAGCTCGACCGTCGCAACGCGCGCGAGCCGTTGTGCATCGTTCACGCGCTGAGAGCCTGCCGCCAGGCGGGTAGTGGCTTCGACCGCGCGTTTGCCACCGCCGGCCACAGCGGCGAGGCCACCCGAAATTGCATTTGCTCCCGCCTCGGCTCGCCCGGAACCGGCGCCCAGCAGCCCGGACCCGGCGATCGCCGCCGCCAACCCCCTGCGTAGCGCGGAGACTCCCTTTGCTGCCCGTCCCAGGTTGGGCCCCAGACGGCGCACGGACTGCAGCTTCCCCCTCGCGCCGGCCGGCCCGAGCAGGTTCGCAGCATAGGTGCGCAGCGGCGCCACCTTCCGAGCGATCGCAGCGGGTCCGATTACCGCCTGCACCCCGGGCCAAGCGGCGACCCGCCGCTGCCACTGCGCGATCGCGGCAAGTCGGTGTGAGTCGGCGATCGTGCCGTTTTCGCTGGCCGCCACCACGGTGTAGGTGGCATCCCAGCCCGGTCCCATTGCCCGGTCGATCTGCTCGGCGTTCTGGCGCGCCGGGTTGCCGGCCCCAAGCTCATTGACGCCCGGTGCCCCGGTATTGAAGGCGAGCGCCGGAGCGGCCAGTAAAAGGAGCGGCACGACGACGACAACCGCCAATCCCGGCCTGCGCAGTGCGGCGCCGACTACGACCATCACGCGCGAGGGTTTGGCCTGCCTCCCGCCAATTCGCCAGCGATTGACGTTCTCTCCCAACAGGAGGAGCGCCGCCGGCACAACCGCCCAGGAGATCGCAACGCTTATGCCCGTCACTACCGCCAGGGCCAGCGCCAATGAGACGAGCAATGAGCCTGCCTGCAGGGCGGCCGAGGCGAGAATCGCGAGCAGCAGTGTGCAGCCGGCGAATACGGTCGTCTTGCCCGCGGTCTGCCGGGTCCGATGGGCTGCGTCGATCGGTGTCGCCCCCGCCGCCAGCTCCTGGCGGAAGCGGGAGACCATCAGCAGCGAGTAGTCGACGCCCAGGGCGAGGCCGAACATCGTGCAGGCGATCAGCGAGAGCCCATCGATTGTCGTCAGCGAGGCGAGCAAATCGAGGACCCCCCGTCCGACCATTACCGTCATCGCGCCGAAGAGCAGCGGGACAACCGCCGCGACCGGCGATCCGAAGACCAGAAGCAGAACGACCAAAAGCAACGGCGCCGCGATCAGCTCGCCCCTCTCCGTGGCGCTCAACGCTTCGTCTTGAAGAGCCTTCAGGACGCTGGCGAAGCTCGATTGGGTCACCCGCACGGGGGCTGAGATCCTCCGCGCCAGCAGGGCGTCGAGTCGCGGCACCGTTTCGCGCATCGCTTCACTAAGCCCAACGTGGAAATCGACAAGGATCAGCGCCTTGCGCGGCGAGGGCCGCAGCCTGGCCACAGAGCCCCTGTCCCAAGGGGAGAGGGTCGCCACTCCTGGCATCGCACGTAGCGCTCTGACCAGCCCCGGACCCTGTCGATCGATCGCCGGTCCCGGACCCTGCAGGAGGATCACAAATGGGGTCGAGTTGCCAAAGAAGCGGGTGAACAGCTCACCGCCGCGGGCCGACTCGGTGCCGGGGATGCTCAGCGACGTCGGGTTTAACCGCTGCTCCACTCCGATCCCGAGACCTCCCAGGACGATCGCGAGTACGAGCGTTACGGCAAGGACCAGGCGGGGATGTCGAAGTGCTGCCGGAATCCCCTTTTGCCGCCTGTCAACGCCCGCACTGCCGCGGCGGGTGGGCCTCACCTGGCTTCGCGCCCTCGCCCGTCTCGGTTCGCCACCGCGCAGGCTTCCTCTGCGCCAAGGAACGGTGCGAGGGTGATGTAGGTGGCAAGCGGCCCGATCTGCGGCAGGCTCGCCGGCCCGCCGGACTTCACCTGGTCATAGATCAGCGCGTAGATCGCTCCGCCGATCGCCTCAGCGGCTATCGGGCTTGTCTGCGGCGCCAGCTCATAACCGGTGCCGAGCAGGGCCTCGAGGCCCTCCATCACCTGATCGCGTTGCTCCAGGGCACGCCTGCCCGCCGCGTACACCTCCACCGCGCCAAGCTGCGCGTAGTCGGGCTCTGAGGCAGCCCAGGCGAACATCGCCTCATACGTGAGGCGAATCGATTCCGGCCAGTCCGTGGCCCGCCTGAAGGCTGGCAGCATCGCGGCGAGCATCTGCGCCGAACCGGAGTCCACCGCCGCGCGCATCGCCTCCTCCTTGCCGTCGAAATACTCATAGAAGGTGCTCAGTGAGATCGAGGCCCGCGCGGCGATCTCCGAAAGCTTTGTCGCCGGGTAGCCGTTCTCGGCAACGGCGGCGGCGAGCGCGCGGAGAATGCGCTCTGACGGCTCGTACTCCTCGAGCGGGCGTGGCTGTCGTGGGCGCCGCCCTCGCGGTTGCCGCAGGGGTTTGGGAGGGGGGAGATAGGTGAGCCCCCAATTCCACATCTCTGGCACCAACTCCAGCAGCTCCGCCTCTTCGTGGCGGTAGAGGCGTTTGTGCATGATCTTCCGCAGTCCTCCCACCATCGCCCGGGCGATCTCCGGCGGCATGCTCTCCCGTCCCGGCATCTGGTCAAGCGCCTGCTCCATCAACTTGGCAGCGGCATCCATCGCACGATCGGCCACCGCCACCGCTTTTGGCCCCGCCGCATAGATCTCAACGACGCACATTCTGGCCGCCGCCGGCTGCGCGGCGACAGACTCGATGAAGGCGCCGAAAGCATCCCGCACCCTCTCCATCCCCGGCGGTTTGTCGATCGCGCTCAGCACCGGGACGATCGTCATCTCGATGAGTGCTTCCACCGCCTCCAACAGGCAGTCCTGCTTGCTTGAGAAGAGTTCGTAGAACGCCTTGCGCGAAACCCCAGAAAGGGTCAGCAAATCGGCGACGCGGGCGCGCTCATAGCCTTTTGCCTCAACCGCCCCAACCAGGGCCGCGAAGAGACGCATTCGTTGGTTCTCGCGTACCGCCTCGGCTGGAGTTGCCCTCCCGGGCGGCAGCTTCTGATCTCGCAGGTTGCTCGAGTCCCCCCAAGGCGTAATGACCATCGCGGCACGACGATATAGCTCGGACTGGTCCGGCACTGTGGCTTCCAAACGACTGGCAGATTCCTGCGTAACCATCTGTTTCAGAACTAGCGCCTTCTCAGTATTCATATGTCTCGCCGACTCCGCGTCGGCGTACCTCTTCAGGTTGACTTGGGCGTAGATATAACCGCAAAATCAGGCACTTTCCGGCCTCCATCCTGCGGAAGGTGCATTCTTGCGCACAAACTCCGACTTGACAAATGCGTAGCAAGGTGTTTCTATAGCGCTTAGGAATTACAGCAGTATGTTTCTTGATGAGGAGCACGCTGCCTATCCACTATGGGGAGCGCCGGAGGGCGCCGAAGCGATGATGATGGGGGACAAGAACTAGTGGGGGATACAAGGGCGACGCAAGGGCCGACTCCTTGCCGGGTTTTGCTGGATCTGTCGGAGTCGCAGCGCAGTTTTGGTCGCTGCAATCCCATCTTTGATCAGCGCAACGCCGGAAACGCCTCTCGGCAGCTGCTTCTTCGCGCTGAGAACCGACGGCGAAGCATTCAGGGCGCTCCGCTGTTCCTAACGCGTGTGGAGACGGCCTTGAAACGACTTCCAATCTGCGTCCGTCTTCCCTCCCTGGCTGACGGCGCACCGGAGGCCCTTTTCCCTGGGGGCCTCTCAAAGACGAGCGGCGCGAGCGGTCCCGCAGACCCTGGAGGCCGTCCCGCCTCCGCGGCAGGGGCCGTCTATCGCCGCTCGTCCCTCTTTTTCGAAACATCAAACCGCGGCGTCGCGAGCCTTCGCAAGGCGCCGGGAGGTGCAGCAAGGCGGAGTGCCCAAGCAGTCGCAATTTGGTTCTTCTGCGCAGCCCGCGCAGCCGAAACATGTATGAGGAGCAAAGCCGAGCAGTTGTGGCGAGCGAGCGACAAAGCATTTGTCGTCACCCTTGAGGTCCAGACCTCCGAGCTGCGCGACCGCAGCAAGGTACGCCTAAGCGCCCGCCAGGTAGAGCGAGCAAGCAGTCACGATCTGATCCTTCTGCGCAGCCATTTAACGCGAGGCCGAAGCATTTGTGGCGAGCGGGAGCTGAGCACGCGGACGAAATCTATGAGGAGCGCCTTGACAGCGACCAAGGCCGATAATTCCGATAGGTCGGCAGGGAACTTCGGTTCTTCGCCCACGTTCCGTCCCGTCTCTTCTCTCTTGGCAGAGCTCCCTGCCGACCTACACGCTGATTCGGCCGTAATCGCTCTGTCCCACCACGGGGCGCCGGGGACCGCCGACCCCGCCTCGTCCTTCGCGGCAACCAACCACTTCACAGATTGCGCTCGTCTCGCTTCCCTGGCTGACGACGCAAACGGGGCCCTGAATCTTCGAGCTCCCTCTCTCAACAGCGTGGGCGGCCCCTTTGGGCTTGTGTTGCTTCCCGCTTCCGACTCCGGGGCCGCCCGCAGCTGTTCACCGGGCCCATCCTCTAGCGGCAGTGTCCCATGCCGCGGTGCTGTCATGCAGAAGGCGCGTAGCGAGGCCGAGGCTGCGCCGAGTGCCTGGACAGCGACCGCGGTCGATGATCGAGAAAGGTCGACAGGGCTTGCTGCTTCCCTGCCCGTGGACCACTCCGCCTCGCGTCCCTCCGCAGCACGCCTTGTCGACCTACATGCCTTGGTTGCTGTTGCGGCTTCGAACTGCGGTTCCGTCTCGGGGATCACCGACCCCGCCCCGCCTCTCGTCCCCGGAGCCCCCGCGTGAACCTCCGCCGGTCCCCCGCCGAGAAAGCCCAAATACCCACGGCAGCAGTGGACCTACGCAGGCGCGCCTTCCTCGCCATCGCCTCGACCCTCGTCGCGCTTGCCACCCTCGCCCTCACAGCCACCCCCGCCTTCGCGGACCGCACCTATGATTCCCAGATCGGCGGTTTCGTCAACCCGGCGGGGGTCACGCTCGATTCTGCCGACCACGTTTGGGTCAGCGATACGGGTAACAAAGGCCTGATCTCCGAGTACGACGCCTACCCATCCCAGACGCTTCTTTCTCAGCAGAGCGGGGGAGGGCAGTTCAAGTGTGGGGGCTTTTACATATTGAGCCTCGCCGTGGGCTCTAACGGTGATCTCTACGCAGCCGACTCTTGTGGCCTTAGCATTGACATATTCGAACCCTCTGGCTACTTCCTCCCTCCGCCGTGGACAGGCTTCGGTAGCAACTTGGTCGATCTGTATGTCGCCACAGACAATTCGGGTCAGCCTTCCGACGGTAGAGTGTACCTATCCACTCCAGAAGAGAACGTATACCCATACGTAGGTGCCATTAAAGCTTTTGATCCCAATCACAACGAAGTCAACTTCACCGCCGCGGAGCCCTACGTTAGCGGTAGCGAAATCATCGGAACGCCGAGCGGCTACTTCGGTAGTCGGGGCCTTACCCGCATAGATGTTGATGGCAACGGCAACTTCTATGCCGTCGACCAGACCAGGAATGAAGTCGACGAGTTCGAATCGAGCGGCAAGTTCGTTCGCGCTTTCACCGGTACTGGCGCACCCGGAAGTTTCGCCCCGAGTAGCGTCGCCATAGACCCCACCAACGAAGACGTCCTTATTGTCAGCGGCGATGTTGTCGATGAATTTTCCTCCGCCGGCACATACCTCGGCCAGATCAGCGGCGTCGAAACTCCCACCGGATCCTTCGGCGAACTCTCAGGCGGAATCGCAGTCAATTCAAATGGATATGTATATCTGGCCGACCACTTCTATGGGGCCGTCGACATATTTTCTCCCAGGACCGTCTTGCCGAAGATCACATATGGGACGCCCACCAACCCAACTCCGGCCTCCGAGAAAGTCGAAGCCGTGGTTGATCCCCACGGTGGCGGGCCCGTCACCGAATGCCGTGTCGAATACGGCACCGATCGTGCATACAGTGTCGGTAGCGTCCCCTGCTCCTCAGAACACTTCAGTGAACTTACCTCGGTAACGGCCGCGCTTACCGGACTCACGAGCGAAACTACCTACCACTACCGGGTCGTCGTAAGCAACGCCAATGGCACGAGCAACGGTCGAGATCACACCTTTACGCCGCACTGGGTGCCGAACCTCACAACCGAATCGGCAACGGAGTTGACCAACACGAGCGCGACCCTGGAAGGGGCGTTTATCGGCAATGGAGATGACACTCATTACTATTTCGAATACGGCACGGACACGGACTACGGCGAATCCACTCCGGTTCCGCCCGGCGCTGACGCTGGCTCGCCGAATGGCCTTAAACATCTCTCGACCGGGGTCACGGGCTTGCAGCCGCTTGTTAACTACCACTACCGGATCGTGGCGACCAACGCACTCGGCACGACCTACGGTCAGGATCGCACCTTTACGACGCTCACCGAGCCTTCGATCGGCGGCCTCTCCTCCTCCAACGTAACTTCCACGACGGCAGTGCTCCACGCCACGATAAATCCACAGGGCGCCAACACCAGATACCACTTCGAATATGGCTCCACCACCTCCTACGGCAGCAGCGCTACGGGTTCCGAAGGAGAAATTACCGACAATCTTTTCAGCGAACATGAGGTCGAAGTACAGCTCAAAAACCTCCAGGCGGGAGTGACTTACCATTTCAGGATTGTCGCTGAAAACCCCTACGGCACACCGGCAAGCGAAGATCAGACCTTTGGCTTCCAGCCACCGAACTGCCCCAATTCGCATCTCCGTCAAATAACCCACTCATCTAGCCTTCCTGACTGTCGAGCCTACGAGCTAGTCTCTCCTTCCGAGGCCGGTGGCGCCACACTATATGCGCAGGGGCCGAATTCTCCGATCGCCACGAATCCCTCCCGTTTCGCTTTCGGCAGCACGCTCGGCGCGGTTCCTGGCGCAGGTAACCCTCCGGATACAGCGAAGGGTGACCTCTATGTCGCCACTCGTACCGACCTAGGCTGGGTGACCAAGTACGTCGGCCTCTCAGGAAGCGAAACCTATAGTACGAATGGTCCGCCCGACGAAGCACGCTCAACGTCCAACCTATGGCTCGCCGGACCAGCCGGCGTCCGCACGGACACCAGCATGGACCGTTTCATTGACTGGAACGACGGTATTCCTTGGGACAAGGGCGGCCCGAAGCTTGACCCGCCCGAGTTTGCGCCCCACGTCTGGGCTGCCGATGGCAGCGCGCTTGAAGAATGGCCAAACCTATCAGGCCACACCGGCGCCGAAATAGATCCCGTCTTCGAACAGTCAGCTGATTTCAGCCACTTTGTCTTTCAGGCCGGCTCATCACCGTCATTCTCGCTGATCGATGACGACACGGTTGCCCACACCTCAGCCGAAGTCTCAATCGCACCCGGTGGGGGCCCGATTCCGATCCAGCCAGGCGATACCACCCCTGACCAGGAATCCCTTAGAGTTCCGGCGGTTTCAACCAACGGGTCACATATCTTAATATCGGCCCGGGCCGAGCCGCAGGAACATCCGATGGTCAGGCAGGGCTATGGGGAAGCCCCGTGTGCTCTCGAAAAAACTGAACAAAATATCAGAGAAGGTTATACCGACCTAATATGCCCGCTACAGCCAAGCCAGCTGTATATGCGTATTGACGATGCTGTTACGTACGAGATTGCGCCGGGCCACGCTGTGAGTTATCTCGGAGAGACGCCTGATGGCTCAAAAGTGTATTTCACCTCCGAAGAACACCTCACCGGCGAAGACGAAGGCCACGGCGGCGCCTCCCTCTACATGTGGTCGCAGCAGGGCGAAGAAGAAGAACCGCCCCACCCCCTTACCCTCATCTCCAAAGCCAACCCGGACAGTCCCCCCGGCGCCGGCGACACCGCTGCCTGCACCACCTCCTGGACCAGCCAGTGCAGCATTGCACCATTCGTCAATAACAGCTATTCCGACCCATTCACGGAGGGATATCTTGGAGGCAACGGTCTGTCCGATAATTTCATTGCCAGCGAAAACGGGGACATTTACTTCTTCTCACCCGAGCAACTGGCTGGCCCTCGCGGTGTGAGAGGCCAGGAGAACCTCTACGACTATCGCAATGGTGCTTTGCAGTACCTAGCCTCCTTTGCCCCCCAGCCCTTTTGCAATCCAGAACTAGGCTATTGCAGTGCCGGCCCTGTGATCAGGATGCAGGTCTCCCCCGACGACACCCATATAGCGTTTCTCACCGCGGACCGCGTCACCTCATACAGCAATACCGGCCATACCGAGATGTATACGTATAATCCATCGACCGAAGCGTTGAGGTGCGTGTCTTGTTTGCCGAGTGGAGCACCGCCGACGACGAATGTCTTTGCCAGCAGCAACGGCTTGTTTATGACGAACGACGGCCGCACCTTCTTCAGTACAGGCGATCCCCTCGTGCCTCAAGATACCGATGGTCTCATCGATGTCTATGAGTTCGTGGAAGGCCATGCGCAGTTGATCTCCTCGGGCACTAGCGCGACAGATGAAGGTCCGGTGTCGTTCGCTGGCCCCCCGGCACTGTCCACCGCAGGATTGGTAGGGGTTAGCACTAACGGAACTGATGTCTATTTCTCTACCCTAGACACGCTCGTGGGTCAGGACCGGAATGGTTCGCAGCTCAAGTTCTACGACGCTCGCACGGACGGTGGTTTCCCCTATTCTTCCCCTCCGGCTCCCTGTGAAGCCGCAGACGAGTGTCACGGCCCGGGTAGCCCCTCCGAAGCTCCCTTCCGGAGCGGCAGCGGTGCCGAATTGGGCACCGGCGGCAATCAAACGCCTGACTCCAGCGCTTCGCACCACAAGCACAGGAAGAGCCACCGCAAGAGCGGGCACCGCGAGCGTCACACGGGTCGCAGGCATGCGTGAGAAGATCATGGCTAAGGAGAAGATAATTCCTGTCCTCAGGCAGGGTGGCTGTTTCGGCGCTGGGTCGGGCTGGTGTGCCCAGCCGCGAGGCATGGCCTCGACTCGCCGCACCCCTCTGGCTTTGGCGGCCCTCATCGTCGCCCTCGCGGTCCTCGCCCTCACTGCCACTCCGGCCTTCGCTGAACGTACCTACGATTCCCAGATCACCGGCCTAACCAACCCTTGGGGTGTCACCGTCGACCCCTCCGACAACGTCTGGATCAGCCAACCACAAAACGGCGGTGGTTTGATTGACGAGTACAACCCGTACCCTTCGCAGACGAAGATAGGCGAACAGACGGGCGGAGGTCACTATGGCCCGACCTACATTCGTAGCCTCGCCGTAGACAGCGCCAACGGCAACCTCTACGTCGCCGACTCGGGACCCGTGAACATCGATGTCTTCGAACATGGCACCGGTGCATATGTCCAGGAAATCAACCACGCTTTCGGTGGAGGCTATATCTACGTTGCCGCTGACAACTCCGGTGGGATCTCGAACGGTGACATCTACGCTGCCTCAACTTGCTGCAGCGTCCAGAAGTTCGATGGCAGGGGCAACGCGGTCGACTTCTCTAGTTCCGCCAGCTACATCATCGGCAATCGGATCAGCGGCACGCCCGACGGATCTTTTGGCGAAGTCTGGAACGTCAGCACCGACAACGAAGGCAACATCTACGTCGTCGATAAGGGTAGAAAGGTCATTGACGAGTTCGATCCAAGTGGCGAATTCGTCCGCGAATTCACCGGCGCCGGCGTCCCGGGTGGCTTCAGTGGCAATCTCACCGGTGTCGCCGTCGACCCGACAAACGGGAGCGTGTTCGTCGTCGATAGTGGTAACGACGTCGTCGATGAATTCGAATCGTCCGGCGCCTACCTTGGTCAGTTGACAGGCACCTCGGCCAGTACTCCTTTTGGGAGTCTGCAAGGAGGAATTGCTGTCAACTCAGAAGGTTACGTGTATGTCCCCGATGGCAGTAATGGGGTAGTTGACATCTTTACCCCCGCCGCCATCCAACCCAAGGTCATCTACGAACCGGTGACGAATGCTACGCAGACATCCGGTGTCCTAAATGCAACCGTCGAACCCAACGGCGGCGGCAACATCATAGCCTGCAACTTCGAATACGGCGCAACCAACTCCTACGGACATAGCCTACCCTGCCTCGATTCCGGCGGAGCTGAAATCGGCACTCCTTTGAATCCGATTGAATCGGAATTGCCAACTAAAGTGCACGCAGGTATCTCCGGATTGTCCGCAGAGACGACTTACCACTATCGACTTGTAGCCGGCAATTCTAATGCCCACGGCACCAAGAGGGCACGAGATCAGGATTTCACCCCGCACGCAGTGGCTGGCGTTTGCACTGAACCGTCGACCAGCATTGAACGAAACGCCGCAACATTACATGGGTGCTTCATTGGCAACGGAGAAGACACTAAATATTACTTCGAATGGGGCACCACAGAAGGCTACGGCCACAAAACCGCGGCGCAAGACGCCGGCTCGCCCACGGCAGGGGAAGGCCTTAAATCGTTCAGCTTCAATTTGAATGGCCTCCAGGTTGCAACCCAATATCATTACCGCTTCGCTGCTGAAAATGCCGTAGGTACAACACTTGGCCAAGACCAGAGCTTCGAAACTCCGGTCGCGGTGGCTGGCGTAAGCACCAGCCTGGCAACCAACATCAGTGCCACAACGGCGACGCTGAACGGATCATGGATCGGTAATGGCGAAGACACGCACTATTACTTCGAATGGGGACCGACAAGCTCCTATGGCAATGTCACGACCGTGTCGCCGGGGGCCGACGGCGGCTCGGGGGCGGACGTCCAGAGTGTAGCTTTCCTGGTCACAGGTCTCGAAGCCCTTTCGATCTACCACTATCGAATTGTCGCCAGCAATTCCACGGGGACGACTGTGGGCTCCGATCAGAGCTTTGAGACGATCGGCGTACCGATCTACTCTTATGCGGCGACCCCGTCCACGACTCAGGCAGGTGGGCACCCTGACATTGTCACGTCCTTTTCATTTGCTACTCAGTTTACGATCCCCTTTGAAGGAAGTACAAAGGGCACTGAAGACGCCAAGAACATCACCAACCAACTACCCACCGGGGTGGTTGGCAATCCTCACGCTGTACCGCAATGCACCAGAGTCGAGTTCAATACCCATGCCTGTCCTGTGTCTGCTCAGGTGGGGTGGGTTAGCCTTGCCGTCAACATAAACCATGTATATGCCCCCGTCTTCAACATGGAAACCGGGCCTGACCAGGCTGGCCTGCTCGCGTTTTATGTTCCCCTTTTAGAAGCTCCGCAGTACCTTGTATTTTCTGCTAGAACAGGCGGTGACTATGGCTTGAACGTCACACTCGTCGAAATTGAGCGATCAATCCCATTTAACGAATCCACTCTGACCCTTTGGGGGGTGCCGGCAGAATCTAGTAATGATGCCGACCGTGCCCCCTTCGGATCCCCCGGCTGCGTTGAAAAGTATCCGTGTTTCGAACCGAATACCTCCGACAGTGAACGCACGCCGTTCCTCGACAATCCGACCTCCTGTGGCGAACCGCTCAGCTCCTCACTTGAACTCGAAGCCTACAACCTCGGCGTCACCAAGGCGTCTGATTCTTGGCCCGCCACGACAGGCTGTGATCAGCTCAGTTTCAACCCCAGCCTCCACGCGCAGCCCACCACCAAGCAGGCTGATTCTCCCTCGGGTCTCGACGTCGACCTTAGTGTCCCCCAGCTTGTCAGTCCCACCTCACCTGCTCCTTCGGAGATCCGTGCCCTCAGCTTGACCTTGCCCAAAGGCATGTCTATCAACCCCAATGCTGCTGACGGCAAGAGGTCGTGTTCTGATACAGAAGCACGCTTTGGCACGGAAGAAGAAGCCCAGTGCCCTGAATCCTCCAAGGTCGGCACCGCGACCCTCGACAGCTCTACGCTTCCGGCTCCGATCCCCGGTGCCGTCTATATCGGCGAACCGGAACCTGGGAATCGCTACCGTCTCTTCCTCACCGCCAACGGATACTCGACACACGTGAAACTTGCGGGATCGGTGGAACCTAACGCCCAGACAGGCCAACTGGTCGTCTCCTTCCAGAACCTTCCCCAGAGTCCGTTCTCGGAATTCAACCTTCACTTCTTCGGTTCCGAACGCGGGCTGCTGGCCACCCCCACCCAGTGCGGTACCTACCCGGTCCAAAGCACCTTCACGCCCTGGGACGCGGTCCTCCCCGTACAGACCTCGACCCAGTACTTCAAGATCGAAGAAGGACCGGGCGGCAGCAGCTGCCCGACCTCTCCCCGTCCCTTCGACCCCAGCTTCACAGCCGGCGTTGCCGAATCCACCGCCGGAGCCCACACCGCCTTCTCGCTCGAATTCACCCGCAACGACGGCGATCAGGAGCTAAGCGCCTTAAACGTCACCACCCCGCCGGGCTTCTCGGCGACGCTGAAGGGAATCCCCTACTGCTCTGACGGCTCTCTCGCCGCCGCCGCGCAGCCCAGCTACTCGGGCCTTCGGGAGCAGTCAAGTCCTAGCTGCCCGGCGGCTTCCCAGATCGGCTCCGCCCAAGCCGGCGCCGGCGCCGGCGACTCACCCCGTCTACCTCCCCGGCAAGGTCTACCTGGCCGGCCCCTACAAAGGCGCTCCGCTCAGCCTCGCGGTGATCACCCCGGCGGTCTCCGGCCCCTATGACCTCGGCAACGTCCTAGTGCGGGTTGCCCTCCACGTCAACCCCGAAACCGCCCAGATCACCGCTGTCTCCGATCCCCTCCCCAAGATCCTCCAGGGCATCCCGCTTCGCCTGCGCTCGATCCGGATCGACCTAAACCGCCCCAACTTCTCCCTCAACCCGACCAACTGCGATCCCTTCTCGGTCGCCACCGAAGTCTTCGGCGAAGAAGGCGCCGTGGCCAAGCCCTCAGCCCACTTCCAGGTCGCCAACTGCCGCGTCCTCCCCTTCGCCCCCAAGCTCACCATGGGCTTCTCCGGCTCGACGAAGCATGCTGGCAGCCCCGCTCTGCACACCACCCTCACAGCCAATCCCGGCGAAGCCAATATCGCCAAGGTCCAGGCCACCCTGCCCCACTCAGAGTTTCTCGACAACGCCCATATCCAGTCGCCCTGCTCGCGCGTCCAGTATGCCGCCCAGCAGTGCCCATCCGACTCGGTTATTGGCTTTGCCAAGGCCGAAACTCCCCTCCTCGAAAAACCCCTCGAAGGCCCCGTCTACCTGCGCTCCGGCGGCAACAATCGAAAGCTCCCCGACATCGTCGCTGCCCTCAACGGCCAGATTGACATTGCTCTTGTCGGCCACGTCGAAAGCGTCCCGGGACGCCTCCGAACCACCTTCTCCACGGTACCTGATGCTCCGATTTCTAAATTCACTCTCAGCCTGGACGGTGGGAATAAGGGACTTTTGGAAAACGGCACCAATCTTTGTGCCCAAACCTTGCGTGCCAGTGTCGACATAGGGGGCCAGAACGGAAAGACGGCAAACCAGAGCCCCGTCCTGCAGGCCCCGTGCCCAAGGAAGCGCAAGGGTCACAAGAAGAACGGAGCCCATCGATGATTGCTTTAACGCAGAGGTCGACTGGGTTCGTTCAGATGAGGCATGTCAGTCCCTGTATCTGTACCACCTTCGAAAAGGGGGCCAACCCCACGGTCGTGTGTGACCGGGGGCGAGTGTGGCCGAGCAGATCAAGGACGCAGTGCGCAGGGCTTGGTGGTGTCAAGCTCAAGCTCGAGGACGCAGAGATGGGAAGCTGCCACGTGCGTCATCCGGGCGCGCGGAACCGTGGGGTTGGTCCCCTTGTTCCCGACGCCCCCGTCTCGAGGTTTACCTTGGATCTCGACGGCGGCAACAAGGGCCTCCTCGTCAACTCGATCAACCTCTGCTCCGTCACCCAGCACGTCAGGGTCCAAATGCCAGCTCAAAATGGAAAGACGGCAAACCAGAGCCCCGTCCTGCAGACGGCGTGCGGCAAGAAGCACAAAGCCCACAAGGCCCCCAGGGTCCACAAGAACCGGGGCGCCCGCCGATGACCTTTTCGGTTTTATGGCGGGCCGGAACATCGCGACGATTGCAGTGCTCGCGACTATTGATTCCGGTGGTCGCTGTCGCGATTACGCTCGCCTTCGCTGCGGCACCTGCTGGGGCGGCTCAGACCTACCACGAATTCAGTGCCACTTTTGGCGCCGAAGGCTCTACTCCCAGCAACCCCTATCCGCTCTCCAATCCATCCGATGTTGCCATCGATAGCTCAGGCGGCCCTTCCAACGGCGACATCTACGTCACCGACCCGGCTAACCATCGCGTCGAGAAGTTCAGCCCCTCTGGTGAATTCCTCCTCATGTTCGGCAAGGAAGTCAACAAAACCGAGGTCGAAGCCCATGGCACCGAAGCGCAACAGAGTGTCTGCACGGTCGTCTCAGGCAATGCCTGCCAGGCGGGTGCCGCTGGCCCTTCGCCAGGTGCCCTCGATGGCGAGGAACGCCTCTTCCTGGCGGTTGATAATTCCCCCGGCGGCGAAGGCGACGTTTACGTAGGCGATCCTGGCGACAACCTTGTCTCTAAGTTCGACTCCTCCGGGAACCTGATCGCGAGTTGGGGCGATAACGGTCCTCTCGGGAGTCCCAACGGCCAGCTCGGCGGATTCTCCGCAGGGGTGTTGCTTACTGGAATCGCTGTCGACCCCAGCGGCTATCTCTTCGTCGCGCTCACGGAAGAACAAGAAGAAGGCGACACCAACTTCTACCGGTACTCTCAGACGGGCATACTCAGCGGCGAAATTATTCATATCCGTTACTTCAGGTCCGCGCCTCGCGGCCTTGCCGTCGACGCCGAAGGCAACCTCTTTTATAGTTTCGGAGAAGTCGAGGAGATCAACGATAAAGGCGCCTCCCTCTACTACAAGCTCGACGGAGGCAGTGTGACAGCGCGCGGACTCGCCATTGACCCTACCGACAATGATCTCTATATTTCCGAACGCGGCAACGAACCGGGGGGTGGCCTAATCGACCACTTTGAATTGGGGGGTTGCGAAGGGTGTTCTCCACTCGACTCATTCGGTGAAGGTGATCATCTTAGTGACCCCCAGGGCCTCGCCGTGTCGGCGTCCTCACGTGCCGTCTACGTGGCCAACACTGGTGCCGGCGATGTCGTGGTGTTCGGTGCAAATATCTATCCCGCCACCGTTACGGGACCTATAGAAAATGAAAGTCCCGAACATCTATCGGCAACGCTCACAGGCCGCGTTGACCGAGCCCGGGGGGGAGAAATCAAAAGTTGCCATTTCGAATACGGTCCAAAGGCTGGTGAATACACCACAGGCACGCTACCCTGCGAACCGAAACCGCCCTACTCGAGTGAAATGACCGCCGTGACAGCTGACGTAAGTGGTCTCACCCTAGCGAATACCTACCACTTCCGCCTTGTGGCGTCCAACGCTGCAGGCAATACTGAAGTCAGTCGGGATAGTACCTTTGTCCTCTATTCGGTAGCTGGCGTCGAAACTGAACTCCCGACGAGTGTCGGGCCAACCGGTGCGACGCTCAAAGGGGCGTTTATGGGCAACGGCAAAGAAACCAAATACTCGTTCCAATGGGGAACCAACACCATCTACGGTCACGAAACTCCGATCGAAATCGCCGGTTCGCCGACCGTGCTCACCCATGTATCTGCCGGTATTGTCGAAGAACTCGTCCCGGCAACGACCTACCAGTATCGCATGGTTGCCACCAACAGCTTCGGAACCACCTACGGTGCTAATCAGTCATTCACGACTGAAGTCGATTCCCCATCGGTTGCGGAGTCGGTCAGCGGGGTGCAGTCCGATCTGGCCCAGCTCCAGGCCCGTATCAGATCCAACGGCGAGCCAACCGCATACCACTTCGAATACGGCACCGAAGCCTGCTCGGCCAACCCCGATTCCTGCGCTAGCACGCCAACCGCCGAAATCGGACCCGGCAACACCTTCCAGACGGTAAGCGCCCAGGTGAGCGGGCTCACGCACGGAACCGTCTACCACTGGCGCGTGGTTGCCACCAACGCGGTCAACACCACTTATGGTTCAGATCGTAACTTCACCACCTACTCGTTCACCCCGTTCAACGAACCCTGTCCGAATGCTCATGTCCGCCAGCAGACCGGCGCCGCCGCGCTCGTCGACTGCCGCGCCTACGAGCTCGTCTCGGCCGCCAGCACCGGCGGCTATGACGTCGAATCAAACCTGACCGAAGGTCAGACCCCCTACGCCGGGTATCCCGAAGCCGAGGATCCCTCCAACCCCGAGGCCAGCGCCCGGGTTCTCTACGCCGTCCACGATGGCGGGATCCCTGGCACCGACAACCCGACCAACCGCGGCCCCGACCCCTACATCGCGACCCGCGGCGAAGACGGATGGTCCACCGAATACGTCGGCGTCCCAGCCAGCAACCCTTTCTCGGTGGCTCCCTTCACTTCGATCCCTTCCGGCGCGGACACCAGCCTCGAAACCTTCGCCTACGGTTCCCCTGGCGGCTGCTCCCCCTGCTTTGCGGGCGGATACACCGGCATCCCGGTTCGCTTTGATGGCAAACTGGTCCAGGGCATGGCAGGTTCGGAAAATCCCGGTCCTTCTGCCAAACCCGCCGGCCACATCGCCAAGGACCTCTCCGCCAACGGCGAACACTTCGTCTTCGGCTCCAAATCCAGATTTGAGCCCGACGGCAACGAAGGCGTCGATCTGACGATCTATGACCGCAACTTAAAGACCGAAGAAACCCACGTCGTTTCCAAAACGCCGGGTGGGGCGACGATGAAAGAAGAAGGAAAGGAAATCGCCGAGCTCGACATCTCAAAGGACGGCTCCCACATCCTGATCGGCCAGCTCAAAGAAGAAAAAGAAGGCGCCAAGTACTGGCACCTCTACATGAACGTCGGCGACTCCGAAAGGACGATCGACCTCACCCCCGACGCAACCGAAGGCGTTCGCTTCGACGGCATGACCGCCGACGGCTCCAAGGTTTTCTTCTCCTCCGAAGAACACCTCACCGGCGAAGACGAACACCACAGCGGCGCCGACATCTTCATGTGGGAAGAAGGCCATCCGCTCACTCTGATCTCCACCGGCACCGAAGGCGACGCCTCCTCCTGCGATCCCGTCTCCAACACCGCGCACGAACATTGGAACACGAAGGGCGTGCAGAACTGTAGCGATGTCGTGATCGGTGGCGGCGGTGGGGTCGCCTCCGGCGACGGCACCGTCTACTTCCTCTCCCCAAGCCTCCTCGATGGCACCGAAGAACCCACCGATGGGGTCAAGAACGCCCCCAACCTCTACGCCGCTCGCCCCGGGCAGGCCCCGCATTTCGTCTCTACCATGGAGTCCTCGCTTAACGGTCCTCACCAAACCCGCCATTCCCATATCGGCTCCTTCGGCTCACTCACCGAACCGAAATTCATCGCAGTCGATAACTCCGGCGGCGGATCCAACGGCGATATCTACGTCTACGAAAACGTCGCTAGCGCAATCTTTAAGTACAACTCCTCCCACGAACTTATTACGAGCTGGAGCTCGCACGGCAAGCTCGGCGGGTTCACCCCCGAAGTAGATGGCATCGCCGTTGGTCCCTCCGACACCCTCTACGTGTTAGAAGGTACAAGGATGTTCGAGTTCAACCAAGACGGCACCCTTAAAGCACAAATCGACAATTTCGACGGTACACAAAGTAACTTCTATCCGCGCCCGAGGGGAATAGCCGTCGATTCCACCGGTAATGTCTACTTCATCACCGGTGGGCTCTACACGACCGAAGAAAACGTCTCAATAGCCTCGAGCTCCGGCGGACCCCCCAGTTCCGTGTTCGGCCAAGCCCCCGGCCTCGAAGCCTCTGCTCTTGCTCTCGACCCCGCCAACGGTGACTTATATGTCCTTAACAAGGGCGACTCCATCTACCGCTACTATCTCAATTCCTCCGTAGTTGAAATCCTCCCTGGAGAAGCGTCCGAATTCTTGGGTGGTAAGGCCCTTGCTGTGGACTCTAGCCACGACATCTATGTCGACGAGGGTGACCGCATCGTCGAGTTCGGTCCCTCGGGCAATCAGGTTGTCGAGCCGTTCGGCTCGGGACTGCTCACGAACTCGGCTAGCCTCGCATTTGACTCCGCTGGCGATATGTACGCTGGCAACCCCCGCAACGGTAATGTCCAGGAGTTCGGTCCCTCTGAACCTAACCCCAATCCGCAAGCCGACAACCCGGCGGTGGTTGACGCCGTTGACTTGCCGGAATCCCGTCACACTGCCGACTTCCAGGTGACCCCGAACGGCGAATTCGCCGTCTTCACCTCGACCGTGCCACTCACCGGATTTGAAAGCTCCGGGCACGAGGAGGTCTACCGCTACGCCGCCGCCTCTGAATCGCTGACCTGCGTCTCCTGCGATCCAACTGGCGATCAGCCTTCGGCTGATTCTGAATTGGCCCCCGACGGCCTCAGTCTCACCAACGACGGCCGCGTCTTCTTCACTACCGCAGAGCCGCTCGTCGAGCGCGATGCTGATAATCGCAAGGATGTCTACGAGTGGGAGCCCCAGGGCGCCGGGCCCGAAGCTGCAGTCTGCAAGGAAACCAATTTCACCTTTAGCAAGGCCTCGGGCGGTTGCCTGGATCTCATCTCCACCGGAACCAGCGCCTTCGACTCGAGCTTACTTGGAGTAAGCGCCAATGGCACAGACGCCTACTTCTTTTCTCGCGACACGCTGGTATCTCAAGCTGAAAACAGTGACTTCGTAAAGATATATGACGCCCGCGAACTCGGCGGCTTCGAATACACTCCGCCCCATATTCCCTGTAAGGCCTCCGATGAGTGTCACGGGCCCAGCAGCCCGGCGCCTCCGCTTCCGAACATCAACGTTAACACCGGCACCAACGGCAATGAAGTTCCGCCCGCCGCGAAGGAAAAGTGCAAGACGGGATTCGTCGACAAGCACGGTAAGTGTGTGAAGAAGCCGCACAGGCCCAAACGCCTCCACAAGAAAAAGCATCATCGTGGAGGTAAGCGGTGATCCTCCTCGGCTGCCGTCTCATTGGCCGAAGCGCGCCCCAGTGCGCCCTGCGCATCGGGCTCGCAGTGGCCGCGAGCCTGCTGATCACCGCAGCCCTCGCCGCCCCAGCCTTCGCCGAAGAGAAAATCGAAAGCTTCACCACGACCAGTTCCACGGCGCAGGCTGGCGGTCACCCCGATCTCGAAACTTCCTTCAGCCTCGAAAGGCCAGGCGAACCTGAGGCGGCAAAGAACGTGATCTTTAACGCGCCGCAGGGAGTGTTCGGCAATACAAACGCCATAACGCAATGCACTGCGGATGCGTTTGCCCTCGATGAATGCCCCTCCGCTGCGCAGGCGGGCCTGATCACGGTTTATGCTAAGTTCTCGGGCGAAGAAATCAAAGAATGCCGTTTTGAATACGGTAAATCTACGGCCTATGGCAACACCGCCCCCTGCTCTCCCGAACCACCCTTCTCAGGGTTAACAACAGTCAGCGCTGAAGCCAGCGGCCTCACGCCGAAAACCCCCTACCACTACCGGCTTCGCACTACCAACACGCTCGGCACCACCGTCGATGGCTCCGATCAGACGATCACCCCCGCCACCGACACCGCCACCCTCAGCGGCCAGGTGGAACCCGAGTTGCTCGGCACCGCCCCAGTCTATGACATTGTCCCCCAAACCGAAGAAACGGCCCGCTTTGCCTTCATCGTGCCAACCCTCGACATCCCGATCGCGATTCCGGTTACGGTTCGCACAGGCAGCGACTACGGACTCACCTTCACAGTCCACGACATCACCCAGTTGACGCCGCTGGCGAGCGCGAAGCTGACCTTCTGGGGTTTCCCAGCCGACGAAAGTCACGATCCCCAGCGCTTCCGGAAAGGCTCTCCAGGAGAACCGGCAGGATGTGTGGGTCTCACGGATACCAGCTGTACTTTGGGTCTTTCCGCGGGTATCGTCAACAAACCGCTTACTGACAACCCCACCACCTGTACGGGGAAGCCGCTGATAACTACTCTTGAAGTCCAGACCTACCAAGACCCCGAACATCGCTCCAAAGAAACAAGCAGCTACCTTCCGATCGAGGGCTGCGAAAAGGAGACCTTCAACCCGGTCCTTGAAGCGAGTCCAACAACGACCGAAACCGACTCTCCCTCTGGTCTCAACGTTGAACTGAGAGCTCCGCAAGCCGAGGGCCACGCTGCCTCGCCCTCAGAGATCAAATCGGCAGTCGTGACGATGCCGCCTGGCTTCACCATCAACCCCGATGCGGCAGACGGTCAGAGTGCCTGCACACAAGCCCAGGCAAACTTTGGGTCTGAAGGAACTGCCGAATGTCCTGATCAGTCCAAGATCGGTACTTTTGCTATAGGTTCTCCAACCTTAAACGGCCCGCTTATTGGTTCTGTCTACATCGGTGAACCCCGGCTTGGCGAACAGTACCGCTTGTTCCTGATCGCCTCAGGATTTGGAATGAACATAAAGCTTGTCGGCTCGCTCAATCCCAACCTCGAAACCGGTCAGTTGAGCGCCACTTTCGACGATCTTCCTCAGCTTCCCTTCGAAACTTTTCAGCTGCACCTCTTCTCCGGTGAACGGTCTCTGATGGCGACGCCGATTGCATGCACGATTTACACGGTAGACGCCGACTTCTTTCCCTGGGATGAAGCAATTTCCGACCAGCAGTCCAACCAGATCTTTGGCTTGGAATCGGGTCCGCACGGCAGCCAGTGCCCGGGCCAGGTTCGTCCATTTGATCCAAATCTAGAAGCGGGCACCTCGACCCCGGCAGCCGGCGCATACAGCTCGTTCACCTTGAAACTCAACCGCGAAGACGGTGACCAGTACCTCGGCAAGCTGAACTTTACGATGCCTCCTGGTCTAACAGCCAATCTCCATGGCGTTACCTACTGTCCCGAGGTAGACATAGCTGCGGCGGCCAACACCCTTGGGAAAGTCGAGCAGGCCCAGCCAAGTTGCCCTGCATCGAGTGAAATCGGGACAAGTAATGTGGCCGCTGGCCCCGGATCACACCCTTTCCACGCACTGGGCAAGATCTACATGGCGGGCCCCTTCCAGGGCGCGCCGCTATCGCTGGTCGCGATCACCCCGGCCCTGGCGGGTCCCTATGACTACGGCACCGTCGTGGTCAGGGTCGCCCTCCACATCGACCCGCTCGATGTCCACGTGATCGCCGACTCTGAAACCGTCCCGGAGATCATCGGCGGCATTCCGATCCGGATGCGCTCGATTCAGGTCAACATCAACAAGCCCAACTTTATGATCAATCCGACGAACTGCACCCCCTACTCGGTTGCCTCTGAAGGCGTCGGCGATCAGGGTACCGTCGCCAACTTCTCGTCCTACTTCCACGCTGTCAACTGCGGGGCACTTGCCTTCGCTCCCAAGATGTCGATCACCCAGCTCGGTGGTCATAAGGCGACCAAGCGCAGTCAGGACCCAAGCCTGGCGATCGAACTCAACACGCGCCCCGGCGATGCCAACATCAAATCGCTCTCAGTCACCTTGCCGAAAGCCTTCGAGATCGACCAACGCCACCTTGGAAACATTTGCGATCGCTCAGAACTGGCCTCTGATCACTGTGCAGGGCGCCAGGCAATAGGTGAAGCAACCACGAATACCCCACTGCTCGAAGCCCCTCTCCAAGGACCCGTTTATGCGGTATCAGGTTTCGGTGTCCTGCCCCATCTCGCCTTTATTCTCGGCGGCCAAGTCATGCTCATCCCCGAGGCAGAATCCTCCACTCTGGGCAATACCGGGCGCCTCAAAACAGTAGTCCCGGTCGTCCCCGATGCCCCGATCGGCAACTTCCGCTTCATTCTTTTCGGCGGCAGCCAGGGTTACCTCTCCAATACGCAAAGCCTCTGCAGCGCACCGACCATTTCCACGATCGAATTCGCCGCTCAAAACGGCAAGACCGAGACCCAGCAGGTGAAGACCAAAACGGCCTGCAGGGCCAACAAACACAAAGCGCCACAAGTTGCGCCACGCAATAGCCACCGGGGACCTTCGTGATGACGTACCTCAGTTGGAGGCGGACGGAAAATTGGTCGGCAGCGCGGAACGAGAAATTATCGTTCGAGCCGCAGCGCAGCGCAGCGAGGCGCACCGGCTGAGCGTCGAAATCTGGTTCATCGCGAGGAGCAATGACGAGGCTCAGTTATGTCTGACTCTTCACGAGTGAAGCGGGGGAGAGGTCCCTTGTTTCTGATTCTTTGCGCAGCGCAGCAAGGCTTCGCGAAGAGAGCATCACGATCTGATTCCCCGGCTCTGGAGTGATGCCGCGGCCATTCCTCACAAACGGGCCTCGCTATGAGTTTGACGCCAACGGCAATCGTCCTACTGGTGCGTCTATCCGCTGGTGGGGTGGGAAATACCCCGAATGCGGCATAGTGGCGACGAAGTGCATATGAGTTTTTGGGACGCAGAATCGCGCACCTCGTTTCGGTCTCTACTGCAGCGTTATGGAGAACATTGGGCGCCTACCAATAGTTCCGACAATTGGCAGAAGCTCCATCCTCTGAAGTTGCCTCGATGTCCCCAGGGAGGCGGTTTGGGAGCCGAATCGGTTCCGGCCATCGAGAAGCAGTGGGCGCTAAGCACCTCGGGCCTCGGGCCGCGAATCGGCAAGGGAGACATCCATGTTCATATCAACGTGTTCCGCGAATTGGCGCTGCGTTTGACGCTTAAGGATGGGAAGAGGCCCTGCTGGGGTCTACCCACATCGCAATCTAAGCCTTAGCCAACTCGGCCCAGAAGCGCACGAACACGCGCTCGTGCATTATGCCGGATTCGAGCCCCGACTTCATCCCCTTGGGGATCTCGAGGTCCAGCGCCGAGATCTCGGCGAGATAACCCTCATATTCGGCGAGCTTTGCCCGGTGAACCTCAACCTGGACGGGCGCGATGATCGCCGGGTCGGCGCCGAGGAAGAGCTTGAGGGTCCCAAGATCGCGCACTTCCGTCAGTGCTCGTGTCGGCGTTGCCAGCCACTCTTCGAGCGCCTTCCGTCCCGTCTCGGTGATCGAGTAGGTCTTGCGGCGCCGACCCCCCTCCTCGCGATCCTCGTTCAGGAGGCCCGCTTTGGCGAGGCGCGCCGTCTCGCTGTAGAGCTGGGCGTGCTGTAGGGCCCAGAAGTTACCCAGCGCGTTAGCGACCCGAGCTTTCAGCTCATACGGTGTCGCCGGTCCGTACTGGATCAGTCCGAGGATGATGTAGGAGTTCGGGGTAAGGCTCCGTTCCGCCACGATCTCACCGAGATCCTATAGTGCGGGTGAAGCGCCAATGCGGCCCAGGTCGGCTCTCGCCCGACGGTGCCCTAACCTGTGCCTGGCCATCAAGACCGGGGTGCCGTTCGTCGAAGGAAGGCGGCCTGCACCCGCTGCAATTTGGTAAAGGCGCGGTGAGAGACAGTCGCGGGGTTTGGAAAAAACCCGAGTTGGCGGCCCACTGCGATGCTGTCGTAATACGTGGTGTAGTGGCAGATCAGCTCGCCGCGGAAGGTCCACTGGTCGATGCCCTCGATGCTGAAGCGTCGATTGGTCGCGGCAACTCCAAGCGGCTCCCAGTCGCCGAGCATCGTCCCGCTCATCAGGTATGGCAGGAAAACCCGTGGTATATCGGGCGAAATGACAGGCGGGCAATCCTCCTGCTCCTCGACGTGAAAGTCGGGGAAGCACCGCTCGGTGTCCCTTACGAAAGCCGCGACGCCGGCGCGGCCGCGAGCCGGCTCTGGCAGCCCAGCGTCGTTCCAAGAGACATCCTCGGTGCAATGTGCAGCAACTGCCTCAGCGTCGAGACTGTTCCAGGCGTCCTTCAAGCGATTACCGAACTCAGCGAGGAACAGGGGATCGATTTGAGGCTCAGCCGATGTCGAGGGCATTTCATTCTCCAGGGTCTCGGGTGAGCGTTCACTCACGGATGGTCTTTCGGTTGTCGCCAGGCAAGCGTTCTCGCATTTTCACCCCTGTGCCTTGCAGGGCTTGAGATAGGTGCCGGTGAGCAAGGTGCCGTCGGAGAAGGCGAAGTCGCCGGCCACCTGGAGGTGGCCGGTTTCGCAGCGGGCATTTACGTAGGAGTAGCGCTTTCCCTTGTAGGTCCACTTGCGACCGACCGTCAGGTGGTCGGAGACCGGTATGCCGGCGCCGCCGGCGATTCGGGAACTTCGCTTCCACCCGGTAGCCGTAGACGCGGCCGTGGATCCGTTCGATAAGGATCGGGACAATGTAGGTCGTCGGCGCGGGCAGGGAGAGGTAGGCGTGGGCGAGGATGGTGGGATCCCCGTGGCGCCTGGGTCCGTTGAAGAGGGTGATCGGCGAGGAAGCTGGGATCGGTGCCGATTCGGGGAACTGGATGATCGCCGAGCCCTCGCCCTCCCCGACGATCGCATTCGAGCAGAAACGGCGGGCCTCAACCGTGGCGGTGGTGGCGGCCAGCTTTCCCATCGTGCAGACCGGTAGCCCGGTGGTCTGCAGAGAGCCGTGGCGGTCGTATTTCAAGGTGAGCGTCTTGATGATCGGCGGAAGCTGTCCGGACTCGGTGTAGAGAGTTTGTCACCGCCGCGCAATGTGATGGGAGCGTTGCGCTGCTTTGGCAAAGAAGTGGGGCTGAAGCTGTCTTCGGCTTCGATGACGATTTCAGCGGCGCGGAGCGTCAGCGCGTAGGCGCTGGCGACGACGGTGAGAAGCAGCACTCCGACGCCGGCCGCGATCAACGTCCCGCGGGGGTTCGGGGGCGACGGAGGATTCGCGTGGTTTTCATCGGAGCCGCCAGATCGAAAGGTTGTCAACAGGAAGATGATAGTATGTATCATACGATATAGCTTATAGTCTGTGAGAGACCGTATAGGTCATGTCGGTCAGTCGTTGACCCCGAAAGGAGTTCAAGTGAAATCAGGAATCCGTAGCTCGACGGCCACTCCGCCGATTGCGCAGGACACTGCCGGCGGGCAGGCAGATCACCGGCTTGGCTTCCAGGGCTTCAAGACTGAGTTGAAGATAGAGCGGCAGAGCCGCTGGAAGAACTTAACCCTAGTCCACCTCCCCACCCACACGAGCTGGCTGAACCAGTTCGAGATCTACTTCTCGATCGTCCAACGCAAGGTGCTTACCCCAACGACTTCGATGACCTCGGTCTGCTGGCACACAGGCTAAATGAGTTGACCGGGGCGGAACTTATGACCGAGAGCACGAGTCTGGTGAGAGCACCAAAAACAATTTAAGCAATCTTTATGAATCCTTTTAGCGACGACGGACTCCTATGTATGTGATGACAGCTGAGCGAGCTCAATGATGAGTCCCGAGGCTCGGTCGTGGCCCACCGAGCAGGTCGTCAACGCGGCCCAGGGGGGCGATCCGCGCGCAATCGAGACCCTGGTCTCCGGCTCCCATGTGCATGTCCAGCGCTTTGCCCACGCTCTTTGCGCAACCCCCCAGGATGCCGAGGACGCGGCGCAGGAGGCCCTGATCGTCTTGTTTCGAAAGATCGGGACGCTGCGCGCCGCCGCGGCACTCGCGTCGTGGATGTTTCAAATCGTCCGCAACGAGTGCATCCGCAGATCGCGGCTCGCGCTCCATCGGCCGATCGCCGCTACAACGCCTGAGCCCTCGCCCGAAGATGCTCACCTGGCTCGCCTCGAAGTCGAGCGGATCGTCGATTCCATCGCCGGGCTCCCCTTCGAGGAGCGCTCAGTTCTCGTCCTCCGTGACATCCAGGGCCTGTCGGGAGCAGCGACGGCGCAGGCGCTGGACCTCAGCCGCGCTGCGATGAAGTCTCGTCTGAATCGCGGACGCCAAGCGGTCCGTTCACGGCTTGACGCCGCAGATACGGCCAGGAGTTCCGGAGGCTCCCAGGATTCCTGACCATGATCGACCGACGACGGATGGAGAACGGAAGATGAAGCGAGTTAGCAGGTTGAGGACAATGGCCATTGCGGTGGCGGCGACCGCAGCGCTGAGTGGAGCCTCGGCCACGGTGATCTTCGCCGCCAGCCATTCGATCACCGTTCATGCCGGCAACCTGGTGTTGCAAGGCGAAGCCGTTTTCAGCCCCAGCGCTCTGCCCAAGAACAAGCCGGCGCCGATCAGCTTTCACGGCAGCGCCTCCGTTGCAACCGCCGACGGCAGCCACGTCCCGCCGGCTCAGACCGTCCACATCCAGGTCGATAAGCACTTCAGGATCGAATCCACGGGTTTGCCGAGCTGCACGGTCGGAAAGATCGAGGCGAGCGCGCCCTCCCAGGCGATGAAGGCCTGCGGCCCGGCCCTGATTGCGAAGGGGTCAGCACGCGCCCAGGTCGAATTCCCCGAATCGGTCCCCTTCAGCGCCAAGGGCCCGATCCTGGGTTTCAATGGTCCGAGCGTCGGCGGCTACCCGGAGATGCTCTACTACGCATATATCAATGTGCCGGCGCCGACCGCGCTCGTCGTGGTCGCCAAGCTCTCAAAGGACACTGGCCGGTATGGCTACAAGATCTCGGTCGCGGTCCCTGTGATCGCCGGCGGCAGCGGTTCGCTGAGCAGTTTTGAACTCACGATTAACCGCAAGTGGACCTATAAGGGTCAACAGCACTCCTATCTGAACGCAGAGTGCCCGGACGGCCATTTCTATAACCAGTTCGAAGCTACCTTCGGCGGCGGCACCAACCTCAGTGGCACCCTGGTGAATAGCTGCCAGTCGAAGGGTTGATGCCTGACACCGCCAAGCGCGAGCGAGAGTGGGAGGGGTGTCCGACGTTCCTCCCGCTCCCGAGGCGCGCCCTGTCTCCCGCCTTCACGGCCCAGGGGCACGACAGCTTCCAACCAGTGCACCGACAGCTTCGACGCTCGAGTGAGACTCGGGTGTCGGAGAAAGGCCCCCCACACCCCCGTCCCGGGTGGGGGCCAAGGAGACAAAAGGCGGGGCGGCCCGGGTTTCTCTTCTTTACCCCGGGTCGCCCCACGCCACCTCACCCGATGGTTGCGAATTCGCCCGTGGCTCAAGTCTCGCGCCACTTCTCCTGCCGCGGCAGGATCCACAGCTACCTCAGTACCTCCCTGTCCGTTTCCACCTCACGTCACCTGCGGCTTTCTCTCGCTGTGCTCAGCGCCCCCTCAGCCTCGCCGAAGGACCCGAGGGAGAACCGAAACGGTCTGCAGCTGTCGAGCGCGCTGAGGCAGTTCATCTCCAGGGTAAGTCGCCGAAGCAAACCTGATGAAGCTGTCCGCGACATCAGGATGTCCCTGACCAAACGGCTTCAAGCCAAGCCACCGACCTTGCCGAGACTTCCACGCTCCCAAGCCTCTCCTTCCAGTAGATCAACGGGAGTTGGGATGTCCCGATGCTCCTAGGCTGGAACCAATTTAAGCAATCTTTTATGAATCCTTTTGGTAGCTGCAGGCTCTATCTATGTGGACGATTGAACGACAACGACCAAAAACCAAAACAATGAGTCGCAAAGTAATGAGTCACGATGGTTGGTTTTGGCCCAGCTGGGTAGATCCCTCCTCGCCACCGAATCCGGACCGCACAACCTCTCGACGAGCTCCAGCGACATCCCTCCTCCTTGCGATCGCCGTCTTGGGCGCCCTCGCACTCCCGCCTCTCAGCGCCGCCGCTTCTCCGGTCCTTCCGGTGCCGAGCGGCGGCCTCCCCGATGGTCGGGCATATGAGCTGCTCACCCCACCTGAGAAGGCGGGTGCCGAAGACATTTTCGCCACCACGGGGCGCAGCAGTGACGTCGGCGTTTCCTCTTCCGATGGCGATGAATTCCTCTTTCAAACCGCCGCCGCCTACGGATCCTTCCCCGCCGCCGGTGAGAACACTTACGTTTTTTCGCGCACGCCGGGCGGTTGGAGCATGGCCGCCGCTGCCTCCCCGACCCTCGGCGTCCAGAGCATGGGTGACGTGCTCTACGGCCCATCCGAATTCACCCGTCTTGCCCTTAGCGACAGCGCCGGATCTACCGCCGGCGCAGACTCGGTCTCGGTCCTCAACCTGCTTGGTCATCCCGGTGGCCCCTACGCCACTATCCAATCCGGCTCGGGCGGTTCACCCGAAGAAGCAACGCTCTTGGGTGCATCGGCCGATCTCCACGACGTCATCCTCGGTTCCCACGATCACGCCCTGGCCCCAGGCGACAGCGGCCAGGATCTCGAATCCGAGGCGTTGTATGAGTGGGAAGGCGGTGGGCTGCGCCTCGTCAACCTCGACAGCCACGATGCTTTGCTCAGCCCCTGCGGCGCAGTTCTGGGTCTTGGCGCCGCCGCCAATCCCGGCGCCGTCTCTTCTGACGGATCGAAGGTTTTCTTCACTGCGCCTGATCCCAATGCCACCGGTACGGGCTGTTGGAACGGCGCCACGACCAATCCGCCCCAGCTCTACATGCGCCTGGGTGCCGCCAGCACCGTTCAGGTCTCTGCTCCCAACCCAGGCGTCACCGACCCCAGCGGTTCGCACCCTGCGGCCTTTGTCGGTGCCTCCGCCAACGGCTCCCGAGTCTTCTTCATCAGCCAGGGTGAGCTGACCAAGGACGACGAAGGTATCCACGACCCCGAGCTCTATTCCTATGACACCGAAACCTCGACCCTCACCCGCGTCTCGGGCGGTGAATCCGGTAGCGCCGACGCAGATGTCTACAACGTCCCGGCGATCTCGGCCAACGGGGCCGCCGTGTATTTCACCGCCTCCGGCCAGCTGAGCGCTGAAGCACCGCTGCCCAGTGGCGAAGAGGTCGACCTCTATCGCTTCGACACCGAAACCGAAGCAACCACCTACGTCGCTACGGTCAACGAGCGCGACTACGTCGACACCTCTGCCGATCGCTGGTGGGCCTTCCCCCACGGCGAGGAGATCGGCCTCGACCCGAGTGCCAACTGGGAGACCACTCCCGACGGGCGCTACCTGCTCTTCGCCACGACGCACGACGTCGGCGGCTATAACAGCACCGCCGCCAGCCCGACCGATTGCCCCGACGCGACCGGCGCCGCCGCTCCCAACGGGCACTGCGATGAGGTCTACCGCTATGACTCCGCCGCGGCTCCCGCTGAAGCGCTGAGCTGCGTTACCTGTGACCCAAGCGGAGCCGATCCCAGTTCCAACGCGCTCTTTGCTCGTTCGGCCTTCGCCACAGATGACCCCGGCGGTTCCCCGCCCAAAGCGATTTCTGATGATGGCTCCTACGTCTTCTTCGATAGCGGTGATGGACTGATCCCAACCGATACCAACGAAAAGCTCGATGTCTATGAGTGGCACGAAGGCCGGCTCTCCCTGATCAGCTCCGGCCGTGAATCCTCAGACTCCTTTTTCCTTGACTCAAGCTCTGATGGCTCCAACGTTTTCTTTGGCACCCACGCCAGCCTCGTTTCCGCCGACAGCGATGGCGCTGGAGATCTCTACGACGCCCGTATCGGCGGCGGCTTCCCCACCCCAAGCGGCAGCGGTCCCTGCGAAGGTGATGCCTGCCAGAGTCCGCCGCCGGCGCCTTCCAGCCCCACCCCCGCGACGTCAACGTCTCCCGGCCCGGGCAACCCCCCGCCAAGCTTCCCGAGGCAAAACAAACACAAAAAGAAGGACCATCACACGAAGTCTCATCGGGGTCGACGCGCCAGCCATCGTGGGAGGGCGGGAAAGTGAACCGCCCTCGCGCAGCCTGTGCCGCCGCTGCATTGGCGCTATCTGCCTTCCTCATCTTCTCGGCACCTGCGTTTGGCTCCGCCCAGGCCCCACAGTGGACGGTCACCTCAGTCTCGATGCCCACCAACTTTACCCCTGGCGATGGAAGCGGGAAGGACTCCTACCGGGTTACCGTTACCAACACCGGCGGCGCCGCCACCGATGGCTCGCAGATCTCGATCATCGATCAGCTGCCCGCCGGGCTATCGCTCGCCCCCGCGGGTGCTTCAGGTGAAGATCTGCTCAGCCACAAACCACTCAACTGTGTCGCTCTCACCTGCACATATAACGGCACCGTCGTTCCCGAGGACTCGCTGGCTCTGAGGATCCCCGTCGATGTCGAAATTGACGAAAGCACCTCGGTCACGAATACGGTGACCGCCTCGGGTGGAGGCGCAGCCGAAGCTACGTTGCACACTCCGACCGCGATTTCACCGAGCCCCGCAGAATTCGGCGTCGCTCCGGGCGGTGCCGCCACCGCGCTTTCCAGCCTGCAGGCTGGCGCCCACGCCGACCTGACCAGCGTGATCAACTTCGACACGATCAACGCCCAGGGTGCCACCGCCGGGGATCCCAAGGATGCCACCGTCGAGCTGCCGCCAGGTTTCGCCGGCGATCTCCCCGATATCCCGAGCTGCCCGGCGGCGCTCTTCTCTGATCAGGAATGTCCAATCGCCACCCAGGTCGGGGTGACCACGATGAGCATCAACCTGGGCTCGGGTCCGATCAGCGCGGCCGAGCCGCTCTACCACCTCGCGCCGGGCCCGGGCGAGGTGGCGAAGATCGGCTTTCACGCGATCGCCTTCAACGTCGTCGGCGATGTCAGCTTGCGGCCCGGGGGTTCCGGACTGCAAACCTCGATTCGAAACGTCCCCGGCAGCTCGGCGCAGCTCGACAGCGCCAGCATCTCCATCTGGGGGGTACCGGCAGACCCGCTGCACAACTCGTTGCGCTGGAATCCCACCAGCGACGAATTCGGCGCCTCCTCCGAAGCCGCCCCCGCCGCCTACTTCACAAATCCCACCTCCTGCTCGAGCGAAGCGCTGCGGGCCACCCTCTCGGTTGACTCATGGGAGAACCCGACGCCCGCTCCCGCAACCGAAATGCCCTTCGGACCGCTTCAGGGCTGTCAGCGGTTGGTCCTGGAACCGACGCTCAGCGCCCAACCCACTACGACCCAGGCCTCCTCGGCAACCGGCCTAGGTGTCAGCCTCTTGGTTCCGCAGACCTACCAGGATTCCGAAGGCCTCGCCACCCCCGCGATCGAAAGCGTCGGGGTCGAAATGCCCGAAGGGGTTTCGCTCAACCCCTCCGCAGGCGCCGGCCTCGGCGCCTGCACCCCGGCTCAATATGCGCAGGAAGCGTTGGAAACCGAATCCGACCGCGGCTGTCCCAACGATTCCAGGGTTGGCACGGTGCGGATCAAGAGTCCCGCCCTCGCCGAAGAAGCGACCGGGGCGCTCTTTCTTGCCAAGCCCTTCGAAAACCCCTCCGATTCGCTCCTGGCGCTTTACCTTGTGGCTCGAATTCCTGATCGCGGCGTCCTCGTCAAGGCAGCTGGCAAGATCTCACCGGATCCTGCCAGTGGACGCCTGATCACGACCTTTGACGCTTTGCCCCAGGTTCCCTTTAGCGAACTCTCCCTGAGTTTTCGCCAGGGCGCAACCTCGCCGCTGATCTCCCCTCCACGCTGTGGTGAATTCAAGGTCGGAGCCAGCCTCACCCCATCCTCTGATCCCGCTAGCCCCGTCTCCGTTGCCGCGCCGCCGTTTCAGATCACCGAGGGTGCCGGCGGCGGTGCCTGTCCAGCGGCCGCTCCCGCACCCTTTCACCCCCGGGTCAGCGCTGGAACTCTCAACAACAACGCCGGGGTCTACTCGACCCTATTTCAGGAGATAAGCCGCGGCGACGCCGAAGGAGAAATCACCCACTTCACAACCCATTACCCGCGCGGCCTCGCCGCCAAGCTGGCCGGCGTTCCCTTCTGCCCGGATGCGGCGATCGAAGCCGCCCGCGGCCTATCGGCGGCAGCTGAGGAAGCCAACCCCTCCTGTTCTCCAGCCTCTCAGATCGGCCACACCATGGTCGGCGCTGGGGTCGGCAGCGTTCTCAGCTGGGCCCCCGGTCGCCTCTACATGGCGGGCCCCTACGACGGCGCCCAGCTCAGCACCGTCGCGATCACCCCCGCTCGTGTCGGCCCCTTTGATCTGGGGACCGTCGTGATCCGCACCACGCTTCGCATCGACCCCGAAACCGCCCGCGCCACGATCGACTCGAGCGGCTCGGCGCCCATCCCACGGATAATTGACGGCATACCCCTGCATCTTCGCGATGTCCAGGTCTACGTCGATCGCCCCGAATTCATCATCAACCCGACCTCCTGCGAACCGTTCAGCATCGGCTGGAACCTGGCGGGAGCGGGGGCCGGTCCCCCCTCAACGCTTGAAGACGTCAGCTCCTCCCCCACTAACCCCTTCCAGGTCGCTGGCTGTGCCGCTCTGCCCTTCGCACCGCGGCTGTCATTCAAGATCCGGGGCGGCAGCCACCGCGACGATCACCCCTCCTTCTCGGGCACCCTCAGCGCGAGCCCCGGCGAAGCCAACATTGCGGGGCTCCAGGTCACCCTTCCTCGTACCGAGTTCGTCGACCAGAGCAACTTAAAAAACGTCTGCACCCGGGTGGAATTCGCAAAGGGCTCGATTCCTGGCGAAGACTGTCCGAGCAACTCGGTCTATGGGCACTCGACTGCGGTTTCGCCCCTGCTATCGGAACCGCTCGAAGGCTCCGTCTACCTGCGCTCCTCTGACCATCAACTCCCCGACCTCGTGATTTCACTCCATAGTTCGGAGATCGGGATCGTTCTGGACGGCCATGTCGACTCCGTTCACGGCCGCATCCGCGTTACCTTCGAAGCTGTGCCGGACGCGCCGGTCTCGAGCGCCACCCTGACAATGCCCGGTGGTGTTTCCGGTCTGCTCGTCAACGCCGGCAACGTCTGCGACTCGAGCGAACGCGCGATGGTGAGGTTCACCGCTCAGAACGGCAAGACTGCGACCACTTCGAAGCGCTTCATGCCGCCGAGTTGCGCCAAACAAGCGAAAAGGATGAGGCGGAACCACAAAACCGCTGCCCGCTCGCCCGCTGGGGGCTAAGCGGACATGACAAGGCGTGGCCTTTGCTTCCTCGTCTTCGCCGCGTGCTTTCTTGCTCTCGCCGGCGAAGCCACGGTATTTGCTGAAACCTCACAGAAGGGGAGCCTTCGGGTCGCCTTCGATGGGACCTTCAGTCCCCACAGCCTGCCCCGTTCCGGAGGCGCTCCGGTGACCGTCACGGTGGCGGTAAGGATCTCCACCAGCGAGGGCGCCAAGGTGCCGCAGTTGCGCCGCGTCTCGATCGCGATCAACCGCTTCGGGCAACTTTCCAGTCGAGGCCTGGCAAGCTGCACAGAAAAACAAATCCAGCCCGCCACCACCGTTGAAGCGCTCAAAGCCTGCGGTAGCGCTCTTGTTGGCGAAGGGAGCTTTGCTTCGAACGTGCTGTTACCGGCTCAGGCACCGTTTCCGTCGCTGGGAAAGGTGGTCGCCTTCAATGGCACCTACCGCGGTCACCAGGCGATCCTTGCTCACGTCTACGGTACCCAACCGATTCCCACCTCATACGTGCTTCCCTTTCTGATCACCCACACCCACGGCACATTTGCCACGGCGCTTAGCGCCGCCCTTCCCCAGGTCACCGGCGAATGGGGCTATGTCACCGGTCTCACGCTCACCCTTGGGCGACGCTTCAGCTACCGGAGCCACGCGCGTAGCTACCTGAGCGCTGCTTGCCCGGCACCGGCGGGCTTTCCCGGCGCCAGTTCCCCCTTCGCCCGAGCTAACTTCGGCTTCGCAGGCAACGTCAATATCACCAATACCTTGACCCGCAGCTGTCGGGTTAGCGGGCAATGAGAGGCGGCCACGAATCCCGCGCTCGGGATGTTTCAAGCGATGCGTCGGTGAACCGATGACGGGGGTCCGGTCACCGCCTCAAGGTGAACCGCGAGTGGCACCGGCAGCGGATCGAGCAATTCCACCTTGTCATCGGAAGGGCCCATATTCGACTTCGATTCGCGCAAGCCGGCCAGCGGGCAGCGCAACGCCCGCCATTGCAGCCCGTTGGTCGCGACGGGCCAGGTAGCCAGATACGAGAAGGTAATCGCCGCTTACCGTCAGCCGCAGATGAGAGCTTGATTGCGGGCCGTGGATGACGATCTCGCCCGCGGTAGAGGCGGTGGCGGGGATGATCAAGAGCGCGAGTACCGTGAGGGCGGCTGCTACGGTCATCCAGGCCGCTCTCATTTGCGTCCCCTAATTTCGTTCACCGCGGCGCTAATCTTCATTGGGCGCTCTCGCATAACTTTGAGCTTAAGTCAACGCAGTGAGGGCGCGCCGGTGGGGTCGCATATCGTGTGCTGGTGCGCACCCACGAGCTCGGGCGTGATGCCTGATCCAACTCACGCTGCTCTGTCGTCGACGATCAGCGCCAAATAGCAGCAAGGGGAGATAGGTTGGCCCCCGGCTTCCGATCCGGGGGATTGCCCGCTGATCAAGATCAACCACTGTGCCGCCGATGGACGATCCGCTCTGCGAAAAGCGACTCGATGCTCGGCCTGCCGTTGATGCATGCCGAGGTAGTCTGACACGACACCATGGCGCCCATCAGCTGGGGGACAAGCGGGCGGGAGGGAACGATACTTATGGGTCGTGGACGGGTTTGGGGGGCGAGGATGTTGACGCCTAGAGCCCAGCGTTTGAGGGTCACCTTTTCGCGGACACTCCGTGTGGCGGCGGCTTCGAGTGCGATCGGCTTGGTCGCACTCCTTCTCGCTGCCCCGGCGAGCGCCTACCGCTACCTCCCCGACCCCCACTTTGGCAGCGCCGGCTTCGTCAACCTGCTCGAGGGCAACGGGACGGGCGGCAGCTTTCGCGAAGTCCGCGATGTCGAGCCCGGACCCGAAGCGAGCACCTACGTCTTCTCGGCATTGATTCCAGACCCGAAGACATACGCCTGCGAAGAAACCTACCTAATCTCTCGCTACCTGAAAAGGCGGGACCCTCGACACCTCCTTCGGGAACGGCGGCTACGTCCAGCTCACCCGACCGCTGCAGTGCACGTTGCCAATCTTCTCCGTTGATCACGCGCTGCGCCCCCTGATCAGTTGGAGCTCCGACGGCGCCGAACATTCACCGAACTCGAGGCTGGCGGTCACCCGCCTTGGGCCAAGCGGAGCTCCCGACCCCAGCTTCGGCAGCGCGGGAATCGCCTTCGTTTCGATCCCCTGCCAGCGCGGTTCGGGCGCAACACTGAGCAGTGATGCCAGTGATCGGCTACTCCTGCAGCTTGGCTGTAAACGGGGTTTGGAGGGTGAGAACAAAGTCCACGGTCAACTTCTTCGGCTGAGCTCCGACGGTACACTCGATAACAACTACGGCAGCAGTGGTTCCCTCGCTCTGCCCGAAGAACCAGGCTGGGAATCCTTCGGCGTCGAAGCGGTTGAACCTGATGGCGCCTTCATCCGCGCCGAAACAACTCCGAAGACGGTGGCCGGTGTGCCGACCATGGTCCGCCTGTTGCGGATCGGCCCCAACGGCCACCTCAATGGCCGCTACGGCAGCCGCGTCGCCGACTCCCTGGCCCGCCTCTCAGCCTCGCATCTGCCCCAGGTGCCCGAAGTCCCCACCGACGCCGTCCTTCGCCGAGGTGGCCGCATTGCCCTGGTCGGCCGCGGCGAACGCGGCGGCTGGGTCGTTGAGTTCAATCACGACGGCAGCCTCGATCACGAATTCGGCAATGACGGCTTACCGCTGGGTCGACAGTCACATCTCCGCCGCCGCCTCTCAGAAAGAAGAACGCCTATTACTCCTCAGCTACGAACAGCGGGCCGGAATGACGATCAACGTTCTCGATTCCAACGGCCGCCCAGACCCGCGGGTCGGCGGTGAACACGGCGACCGGATCGCCAGCCTGCGCGGTCACTCCTTTGGCAAGCTCGTCTCCAGCAATGAGGACCGTCCGCTGGTCTACTTCGACCACAGCTCCTTTTCCTGCGAAGCGCCGAGCCCCTGTGTAGAACCGGCCGAACTGCTTCGGCTCGGTCTCTTTCATCCTTCCATCATCCCAAAATCAGTCGAAATGAATGCTGTCGGCGGATCTGGCCCAAGCCCGATTAGGTGGGCGAGGAGTTCGTCTCTGGCGTCAGGACCGAAGCCGTCAAGAACGGCCTCTGGATTGCGGTGAGGTTGGGATGGACGTCGGACGGGGTCGGGACTATGGTGGGGCACAGTGGTCCATCGCCCCCCGGATCAAATTGACCTGATCAACCTCAGTTGAACCTCGCGTGGCCACGGCTGATCCGGCCGCGGGGAGATTGACACCAAAATGCAGAAGGTGAAGGATGGCGGTGAGCCGGGTGCGAGAGAACCGCACGCCGGGTTCGATGAGGCGGCGGGAGGGGACAGGCTAGTCGGGTGCCAACTTCTATCGAGATTTATTGTGCGAGCTATTCCTTTGAGCAGAGGGTCTTGTCACCTCAAAATTTGCCGATCCTCTTCTTCGATCGCGACGATCGAGATAGGCTGCGGCCGGCACGCCATGCATCCGCCATCAGCGACGAATCGCAGCATGGTAGGCCCCGCCGTAACGGCACCGTGCCGGGCGCCGATGGTTTGTGGAGCGCTAGGGCACTATGACCGATGGCGCGTCATGCGAATCGCCGCAGCTCTTGGAGATGGGTCTCGTCTAGTCCATGAGGATCGAGAGTCGATGCTGATGATCGATCGAGAGCCGCTTCGCTGGAGCGGCTCACGGGAACACGGTTTGGGTTGGATCGAGGGCGCACTCTGGCGCGGTAGTGCCTCAGACTGGAGGCAGGCAGCGAGTCGGGGCGCATGCGGGTTGGTGATTCGTGGTCGACGCCGCATCCTTCACTCAGCGATCAACGGCCTCACATCGTTGTACTGGATCGAGGACGGCGGCGCGGTCTACTTTGCATCTCGGATCGATCCGATCGTTCAGACTTCCCCGAGGCCGCTGTCGGTTGACTGGGACGCCTGGGCGGCGATCATCGCTCTTCGCTACCCGCTTGGGGAACGCACCCCCTTCGCTGAGATCAGCCGCCTCGCGCCATTCTCGACGCTGGAGCGCCGTTTCGGCCGGCCCCATCGTAAATCGCCGCCTTGGCCCTGGGCGGAGGTAGAGCCGGCGATTGGTCTAGCCGCAGGAGCGGATGCGGCAGTTGAAGCGTTTTGCGAATCCCTCTCACCGCTCGGTGGCGGCATCCTCTGCCCGCTTAGCGGCGGGCGCGACTCGCGGATCCTGTTCTGCATTCTGGCTGCAGCGGGCCAGGCCGCAGCTGCTGTCACGGTCAACGACGATGAGGGAGGCTTTTATGAGGAGGACCAGGCGGCGCCGGTGGCTGCGGCCCTCGGAGTACCACATGAGCGAATTCGCGCACCGGTGGAGGCATATCCCTCTGACTGGGAGGAGCGGGCCAGGAGGGTCGAGTATCAATTCGTTGACCACGCCTGGCTGACGCCGCTCGCGTGGCGAATCCAGGACATCGAGTCCTCCGTCCCGGATGGCCTCGCGCTCGATGTGCTGTTGCAGTCCGGCAACCACTTCTACTCACCTGAGACACTCGAATACCGGAGCCGTCTGGGCGCGAGCCTGGCGATGTTCGACAGCCTGCGCCAATACGGTCAGGCCCAGCTGGCTCTAACCGATTCGTTTCACGAGGTGATCGTAGCCCGCGCTCGTGAGCAGTTTCTGAATGCGGCGGCAGCGTTTGAGGGGCATCCCTCTCAGGCCATCCTGTCTTTCTACACCACGCGAACAGTCCGCGGCATCTCAACGTACCCGAGTGGGCTGTTGGGAAGCCGAGCGCGGGTGATCGTTCCCGGTGTCGAAGACCCCGTTGCGAGGACGCTTCTCGCGGTCTCCTCGATCGACAAGGTGGGCGACGCGATGTATGAGGCGATCTTTGAGCGACTCCCGGCTGCGGCTCGCCTACCTTCGACCTCCGCCGTGGCACGTGGTGGGCTACAGCTGCCGCGACGTTGGTGCTCGGATCCCGCGGTGAAGACCCATCGTGGCTCACTCGCTGACGGCCCACTCAGTGCCGACATCTCTCCTCGGTTGCAGGCTTGGCTCGACATGCCTAAACGTGGAGAGCTGTCGGCAGACCTGCGACTGGGAATGGAGGCCGTGAGCTTGTTTCACGCCTGGTGGCGTCGCTACCGGGGATGCCTCGGTGAGGTGGATCCGAGCGCCTTGAGGGGCAGCTGAATGTCGCCTCAGCTCGGGTTCTGATTTCGGCCGAAGCAGCCACCTCCACGACCGTCGTTTCGGGCCGTGAGATGCAACAGAGCCCCCTCCGGGTTCTGTTGACGGCTCATCGGACCGTCTGCAATTCGGGATTAGTGGCGAGCATTGTTTGGGTGAAGATGTAGTTGAAGGCGAACACGCCCAAGAAGGAGACGACCACCGCCTCGTTCACGGCGCGCCCGACTCCCGCCGCTCCGCCGGAGGCAGTCATTCCCTTGTAGCAGCTGACCACGGCGATGATCGCGCCGAACATTGTGCACTTGAGCACCGAGCCAGCGAGATCGGTGACCGAGGCATTGGAAAAGAGGGTCGCAAAGAAGCCGCCCAGCGGCTGGTGGTAGAGGAGCTCGGTGAGGATTCCGCCGCTTAACCCGAAGACCAGGGCGAAGATGTCGAGCAGGCCGGTGATCAATACCAAGGCCAAGAATCGCGGCACGACGAGGTTCTTGATCGGGTCGACGCCGAGGACCTGCAGCGCGTCGAGCTCCTCGCGGATCTTGCGGGCGCCGAGGTCGGCGGTGATCGCCGTGCCGGCGACCCCGGCGACGACGACGGCGGTTACGAACGGGCCAATTTCTCGAATCGCTGCCAGGACGAAGAAGCCGCCGAGCCGATCGAGCGCGCCGAGCAGTGAGAGGAAGTTCGCAGCCTGTAATCCGGGTGCACCGAGATTAATCGCCACGGTGGAGATCAGCAGCGGAAACCAGCACAGCTGCAGCGCGAAGAGAAACTGACCGATGAACTCCTCGCCGTAGGGATAGGGCGGGCGCACCGCGGAGCCGATCGTTTTCGCGGTGAGGATCATCACGTCTCCGACCTGGCCGAACACCGATGTCAGCGGCCGGGCAATCCGCGCCATTGGGAGGGAGCTGCTCACCGAAACCCACCGCGGCTCAGAACCGGTCGGTGCGCCGAAGAAATGACCTCCCTGGACCGCCCGCTGCGCTCAACCTCATTACAATTCATCTCCGTTCCCCGACCGGGCGCAGTAAGTCGAGTGGAGGCCGGCCGGCCCGATGAGGTCTGGGTGCTGCTCTGCTGTGCGGTCCGCGCTCTACCCAGACCTTCGAGCCGGCAGACAGGGCGGCCGCGAGCCGGCGTAATGCCGCATCTCGCATCCGCGCCGAGGACCAGTGCCAGCCGTTCCATGTGCTGGCACAGTAACAGAGCTGAAGTGATCTAGCTAAGAGACACAGTCTGTCAGGTCGAACCCACGGAGGGACGAGCAGCGCCCGTGCGCCAGGAGGCTAGATCCCAGTTTCCGCGACGAGCCGTCCGTTCCGAACTGCCACCTTCATCGAGGCGTAGTCGCGTTCGTTTTGGTCCGCGTAGGCGACCGAAAATTCCCCAATCGCTCGATCGAAGATGTCTGCCTTTCCCAAATATGCGGCGATCGCTATGCCCTCGCCTGATCTGGCGTGACCGCGAGCCAGATTCCAGGCACACATCCGACCCCAGAGCTTCAGACCGGCCGGGGTCATTCCTTCGATGTCGGCCGTTCCCTTCCAATCTCGGAGCTGGCGGATGTAGTAGTCACGCTCGCGGCCCTTCCAGCTGAAGCGCTCCCAACCCAAGAATATGTCGCTCGCCGCCTGCATCAGACGCTGGCCGGCAACGACGCGCTGGCCGTGGTTGGCGAACTCGCTTCTCGACGTGAACTGCTCAAGAACAGATGCCTCGGCCTCCTTTATCTGTAGCAACAACGGTGAGTCATGAGGATCGAGGAAGAGCATGATCCAAGCGTCAGTGCCAACGCTTCCGACTCCAACAACTTTGCGCGCGAGATGAACGAACCGATACTGCTCGAGTAAATGCCTTTGATGTGGCCCGAGTGTGTGTTGATAGGACCTGATGAAGCTGTGAAGAGCCTCGGCCAGTGCGCCTGATTCGACACCCGCCACGAACTCTTCGATCGCAACGATCAGCGGAGGATCATCGACAATTCTCGGCTCTCCGTCTACGGCTTGACACAACTTGTCAAACGCCTGCAGGCTGTCATGCGCCCGGGCCTTGGCGATGGCGTGCCAGACTCCAGGCGTCTTCTTCGGATCGACCAATGAGCTGAACCGGGGCAGAAGCGCATCCATGTCGAGGTGTGCGTACCAGACGTCAAGCATCGACATACCGGCCAGCTCCCTGATCGTCTCCCGGTAGGAGCGCGCTGCGCGACGCACGATCTGGCAGCGCTGCTTTGCTGAGAGCCCGTTCTCGCGGCCAGCAACCTCAAGGCTAACCGCAAGCCGCTTCACGTCCCACTCCCACGGCCCGGGCGCAGTCTCGTCGAAGTCGTTGACGTCGAAAAAGAGGTGGCGCTCCGGAGAGCCAAAGATGCCGAAATTCGAAAGGTGAGCATCACCGCAGAGCTGCGCGGTGAGTCCGGAGTTCGGCGTTGAGGCGAGGTCTGAGGCCATCGGCAACGCGGCGCCGCGGTAGTAGGTAAACGGAGAAACCAACATGCGACCGTGCCGAATCGGCACGAGCTCAGGGATTCGGCTTTGTGCCTGCGCTTCGATCAGGTCGATGGGGTCACTTCGGTCCGGCGGTGGATCCCAGCTAGCGTGGCTCGATCGAGGGGCCTTCGAGCGGGCCCGTCTGCCGCGAAGGACGTGCTCCTTTGCTGAGAGGCGCTCGACGTGACGCCGGCCCTTGGATTGCCCTACGAAGGAGTCACCGTCGTGGCGCTCGGGTGCGGATGATTTTGCTTTGATGTTTGCGTTGGTGGTGATTTTGATCGAATCTTCCCCCTGCGCTGCGCTCAGATGGGGGCGCGATGACGCCGGTGGGAGTGGGGCAACGACAGGGTAGCGGCGTTGGCGCGGCCGAGATCGGCTCCCATCTCTGTTCATCTCGCTCGGGAGTCGGCGGGAGGAGGAAGCGGCGTTTGGCGGCGATGATGGCGGCGGCCCCCCAGCGCCCAGGATTGAGTCAGACCTGCCGGCGAGGGTGATCGGGCGGCTTGGGCGATGATGGAGTCGCCGCTGTCGGGTGCACCAGGATCGAGGCGGTGAAGGATCGCGGCTGCGCAGCAAGCTGCGATCCGATTGGTGCTGTGCCTATGAAGCGGTTGCGGAGGGGTCGAGAACCGTTTGGTCTGGGTCATCACTGTGAGTGATGCTCAGATAGAAAACCAATATCGCTATCAGTGCGGCCAGAACAAAACTGACAACACCAGTACCAATCCCGAGACCACCACGGGCGGGCGATACGGCCAGCCAATCGGCAAATGACGCACCCAAGGGCCGCGTGATCACGTACGCGAACCAAAATGCAAGAATCGAATTCATGCCGAAGCGCCAGTAAGCGATCGCCGGCACCGCGATCAGGGCGGAGAAGAAAAGACCAGCGCCGAAGTAGCCGAGACCAACGGTAACGGCGGTTAGGTCACCGGCGGCTGTACCGAGCGCGAAGGTGGCGAGGACCGCCGCCCAATAAAAGGTCTCCCGGCGTGGCGTGTAGATGCTGTGGATCGAGAGGGTCCCCTCAAACTTAAACCAAGTGGTGAATACAACCGCCAATGCGACGCCATAGAAGATGGTCGAGGCGATGTAGGGGACCCCCAATCCCACGTGCAGCACATCGGCGGCCATCGTCCCAAAGACACCCACCATTGCCACCGCCAGCCAGTACGCCCAGGGCACGTAGCGGTCCTTTGAGAACTGAATGTAGAGGGCGATGACGAAGGCGATTGCGCCGAGTACCACCGCGATCTCGGGGACAAGATGATGGACGAGAAAATCCGAGGTCGACTCGCCCATCCCGGTGGTCAATGCCTTGATAACCCAAAAAATCGCCGTGATCTGGGGCACCTTTGAGTGGCCGCTACGCAGCTGTGGCCAGCCGCGGCGGGTCCGAACCTGGCGCCGAGATGCGGTTCCCGACCGCGGGGGATCTTCGAGACTGGATTTCATTCGGGCGAGAAGGAGGGAAGGCGCGCCAGGCTAGGGATTGGGGCTAAATATGGGATGAAGAATGGGTCGACCGATGCGCAACCCTGTCCGGGTCAAGAGCCGGCGATGCGAAGACGGCGAGTCCGGGGTGGAGCCGGCGGTTTAAGAGCAGCGGCCGAGCCCTGGATCAGCTCGACGTGCCGGAACGGCGGGTTGAGAGGTAGCGTGCCCGATGGGAACGCTGCGCTGGCGCGATTGAATCGATCAGTAACCGAACGGATGGCGGACGACGAAGCCGGCGGGATATGGAGGTTCTGCGTGCCAACGTGGGCCGCTGCCGCGCGCATCGCCGACCGTATCCCAGCGCAAACCGGCAATCACGGCGTAGGCATGGGTCGCGTTTGCATAGATCGTGATCCAGCGACCGGGCCCGGGGGCGCCGTAGCTCTCCAACGAACCTGAGGTCATGGGTTGATTCAGGAGCCCACCGCCATGAAGGGCGAAGCTGACCGCTCCCGAGCAGTCATATCCCGATGCATACCAGGATCCGTGGCCGCCGCCCCAGACATAGGGCAGGTCGGAAATCATGTTGGCAGCGCCGATCGCTCCCTCGACCGCAGCCGGCGCACCCGCCGGCGCAAAGGCGATCCCGCTCACCAGGGTGGCGGTCGGGCTGGTCGTCTGCGCCGAGAGCGCCTTAAGGGACTGGGCGACCACCTGCTTGTTGGTATCCGAGCCAGCCGGGGGAGGTGAAGCTGAGCCGTTCGTGCCCGCCGAGGCGGCCGGCATCGATGCGGCCGCGCCGACCGCATCGACCGAAGCGCCGGTGCGGGCAGCGGCGCCTGGGATGCCTCGCCGCGTGGCGGTCCGGGACTCAAGCGAGGGCCTCTGGGGGGCAGCCGGGACCGGCCGCGAGAGCCTGGCGTCAACCGCGCCGATCGCCCGGGTCGCGCTACCGACCGTATCGCCTGCTGCGTGGGTCCCGGCACCAAGCGCCAACGAGATCGCGGCTGCAAACACCGCCGAGGCGCCTAACAAGGACCTGCCCCGGTCGGATCGGAGTCAGTCAACTCACGGGCAATCGCGTTTGGATCTCGCTTCGCCCCAGCCAGCCCCGCAACCCTCAAATCCGCCACGCGGACGAGGATAGCGCGGCCATGACGTTGCCAAGCGGGGGTCGCCGCGCATCCTCGGCTGCCAGAGGGCGACCTCGCCCCCGTGGGGAGTGCCGACAACGCTGCGCCAGCCGAGCGGTCCGGGGCGCGGCTCGAGCAGAACCGCGGCGCCGAGGGCGCGGGTGCGCTCGGTGGAGATGTTGATCTCTGAGACCTCGACGTAAGGCAGCCGAAGCGGGCGCTCGATCGGGCAGGAAACGATGACTGGATCTGGGAACGGTGTGGGCACGTCCTTCTCTTAAGACCCGAGTCATCGGCATAACTCATCGCTCGCTCTGCGGCGCCCCGCGACCGCGATGTCTTTGAGCGCCGCCCAGACGAGCCGGTCGATGCGGGGAAGTTCAGTGAGCTCTTTGAGCGCTTTGGGCTGCCGGCTCAGTTTGCAGGGAACCCCAGATCAAGAACAGTGAGGCGGCTCAGCACGGGCCGGCGGAGCCGGCCCGCTCCTTACTTCAACCCAAAGGGGGCCAGGGCGACGAAGATGATCTCGGGCAATACGTCTGGCAGCTTCTCAGTACGTCCCTGCGCGATCTCGTGCTGAATCACGACGAAAATGCCTCCGCAGATTGCCTCAACGACGATATCGGGAAGCGGCGTCACCCCTGCAGGGACCTCTCTGGGAGCAAACAAAAGGGTCAGGCTGTCCAGGACGGCATCGACCCGTTCCATCGCCGACGGCCCTGCGGCGAGAACCTCGATGAATGGCAGTCGGGCTAGCAGTGGGTTTTCGGCGAGGTAGCTCAGCAGCTCCTGGAGGCCGGCGAGGATCGCGTCGGGCCAGGCCCAGTTGGATGCAATCACCGCGCCGATCCGGGATACCGCGCGTCGTCCCTGAGCGTCGATTGCCTCTAGGAACACCTCCTCTTTGCTGTTGAAATGCTCGTAGAAGGTTTGATTGGAGACTCCGGCGGCACCCGTGATCGCCGGGATGCTCAACTTCTCGTAACCGCTTTCGGCAACCACCATCGCGGCTGCACGAACCATTCGCTGGCGCTGGGTGAGGGTCGATCGATTGCGGATGCTGTCGGGTCGTTCGTCCCAAACTTCCTCTTCGTCCGTGCTCGGCCCGATCCTTGCCTCGGGCGCGATCGACTGGGATTCGGGCAACTGCAACGCGCTTGCAGCTCCCGGCCTTTGGTAGGAAAGGCCCCAATCGAGGATCTCATCGAGGTGATCGCGCAACTGCTCGATATTTCCACCGCGAAGGAGGTTATTGACGATTCGCCGAATCCCCCCAACGATCGCTCGGATTGTCAAATCTGAGATCTGCCCCTGCTCGGGCACCTGATCGGAGCTCTGGCGGATCAGCAGCTCAAATGCCTCCGAGGCTCGCTGGCGGTGCGCGACGCCCACCGCACCCAGACTGAGCGAATCCACCAGCACCAGAGAGCTCGCCGCGGGTTCGGCGATTACAAACTCAGCGAATGCCGAGAGCGCGGCGGCGAGGCGGGGCCGATATCCGGCCGCTGATTGATAAGCGCGCTGGGTCTGCTCGGCGGCCCGCCCAACGATCGCATCCGATGTGGCCAGGAAACAGTCCTGCTTTGAGTCAAAGTGTTGGTAGAAGGTCGTGTTGGAGACCCCGGCGAGTGAAACCAGCTCGCGCAGCGTTGTCGCCGGGTATCCATTGCGAGCGACCGCCTCGATCATCGCGCCCATCAACCGTGTCCGCTGATGGCTTGCAACCTCCTCGGCGCTCCTTCCGCTTCGACCGCTGGGCAGCCTGGGGAATATGGGTTCGGATGTTCGCGGCATTTGGGGACCGATCGTGGTCTGGACAACCCTCCCTGGTGGGTAGCACAGGCGAGCCCGTATATCTTGACATCCCCCTGTGTAGGACTCTTGACATGGCCAACCTGCGGGCCTATGATCGTTCGGCGGGCGGTTCCCGTCGTCCGCTTCGGTTTGCCCCAGCTGGATTGGGAGACCCTTCCGCAGGGGTGAACGCAAGGCATCGTCTGTCCCTGGACGGTGTCAGTCGTGGCAAGCTCCTCAGATGCCGGTCTCCTTGCCGGCATTTGAGGACTTCCACCTGGAAGCGACGGCGGCAGCAACCAGAGGACATCTCGCTCGCTGCCACCCCGCCCGATAGCCGTATGGAGGCTGGCCCCGAGCGCCCTGCCCGCCCCTTGCCTGACCGGGTCTCAGCGGCAGCCCGCTCTGGTTTTTGGAAGCGAGCCGGGGACCGCGACGCCGCCCCGAAAGCAGCTGGACCGAAGGCATGCGACGCTTAGCAGATCACGCGGCCGGGAAAGCGCGGAGCGGCGTCGATCGGACCCCAACAGGAGGTAGGTCAAGAAATGTATGACTACGTGATCGTCGGTGCTGGATCGGCCGGCTGTGTGCTCGCCTCAAGGCTCTCTGAGGATCCCGATACCAGCGTCTTGTTGTTGGAGGCCGGTCCCCCGGACATAAACGAAAATATTCACGTTCCGCTCGGCTACCTAAAGCTGGCCCGGACCGAGCTTGACTGGGATTACTGCACCGCACCGGAGCCCAACTGCAACAACCGACGAATCGCGATCCCCCGTGGCAAAGTGCTGGGCGGATCATCCTCGATTAACGCGATGGTCTACATTCGCGGCAATCACCGCGACTACGACGATTGGGCTGTTCCCGGTTGGTCATGGGATGAGCTCTTCCCGTACTTCCTGAAGGCAGAGGACAACGAGCGAGGTGCCTCGCAATGGCACGCTGTTGGTGGCCCCCAAGCGGTCTCAGATCAGCGCTCCGACAACCGTATCTCCTCGGCCTTCGTCGACGCCGGTGTGCAGGCCGATTTGGCTTTCAACGATGACTTCAACGGGCCCGAGCAGGATGGCGTCGGTAAGTACCAACTGACTCAGCGGGATGGAATGCGTGCGAGCACAGCCGTTTCGTATCTGCACCCCGCACTAGAGCGCCCGAACCTCACCGTAAAGCCAAACATGCACGTCAATCGGGTGCTCTTTGATGGCATCCGCGCGATCGGCGTCGAGGCCAGTCAGCTCGGCGAGCTTCAGGAGCTGCGCGCCGAGCGTGAGGTGCTCCTTTGTGCAGGCTCGTTCAACTCTCCCCAGCTGCTGATGCTGTCGGGAGTCGGACCAGCAGAACACCTCAGCATGCGCGAAGTCGAGGTTTTGCTCGACCAACCGGCGCTTGGCGAGAACCTGAGTGATCACCCTGCCTCCTACGCGGTATGGACCACACCTGAGCCCGAGAGTCTCCTGCTCGCCCTTGAGCCGGCGGCATTGGAGGAGTTCATCTCTTCAAAAAGCGGCCCGTTTACCTCCAACCTCGCCGAGGCCGGGGGCTTCGCCCGCGTTGAGGCCGGCGCGCCCGCACCCGATACCCAGTTTCACGTTGCCCCGATTCAGATCGTCGATGAGGGGATGGGCGATCCCGAGGGCCACGGCATCTGGGTTTCCCCCTGCCTGCTCACCCCAGAGAGCAGGGGCTCGGTGCGACTCGCCTCCAATGACCCAACCGCGAAGCCAATCGTTCGCAACAATTTCTACAGCGCGGATGCCGACCTGGCGCGGATGATCGAGGCGGTGCGCTTGATGCAGGAGATCTGTGCCCAACCGGCACTGCAGCCCTACTGCGCGGCGCCGTTCACAGCACCGGCGTCGGATTCAGATGAGGCGCTGCGGGCGCATGTGGCAAGCACAACGTTTCCGATCTATCACCCGGTGGGGACCTGCGCGATCGGCTCGGTCGTCGATGCAGAGCTGCGCGTGGAGGGCCTCGATGGAGTCCGGGTCATCGACGCATCGGTGATGCCCGCCGTCCCGCGCGGCAACACAAATGCGCCGGTGATTGCGATCGCCGAGCGCGCCGCGGACCTGCTCAGGTACGGCAAGGCAAAGATCGCCAACGAAGGCGCAGACCGCTCCGCGGCATCGGCGCAGGGGTGAGCCGCCCAGGTGGCTGAAAGGAGCTCTTTGGAGCAAAACAGGGGTGATGGTCCAGCCAATTTCCCGGCTGGGTCAAAAATTGGCTCAGCGACGCAGGATGCATCGAAAGCCGATATGCCCGGTTGAGGTCTCCACCGTCACCCCCTGTCGGGCCGCCGGGCGATAGCGAAGGCAGTAATTGGGCGCGCAAAGGTGAGAGCCGCCCTTGATCACACGCCGCGGGATGTGGCCGCCCGGCTCCTGCGGGAGGAGGCTCTGCGCGGGGTCGATGGCGCGGGGATTATCCGGGGCACAACAGGCTCCGCGTCTGATCTCGGCATGGTCGGTTGTAAAGAAGTCCGTGGTCCATTCCCAGGCGTTGCCGGTGATTTCATAGAGGCCAAATCCATTTGCCGGGTACATGCCTACCGCCGAAGTTCGCTGCTCCCGCTTCGGCTTGAGGCTTTGCCAGGGAAACTTTCCCTGCCAGGTGTTGGCCATCGGCTGACCATGGGGCGTTTCATCGTTTCCCCAGGCAAAGACTTTTCCCTCCAGGCCTCCTCGCGCCGCACGCTCCCACTCTGCCTCGGTGGGCAGCGACTTGCCGGCCCAGGCCGCGAAGGCCTCGGCGTCCTCGTAGGCGACGTGGACAACCGGATGGCGCTCCCTGCCGCCAACCTTGCTACCGGGGCCCTCCGGCCGTCTCCAGTAGGCGCCGGGGACGTAGCTCCACCAGTTGACCACGCGGTGCAGATCAACCGGTCCCGCGGTCTTATTGAAGACCAACGATCCGGGCACCAGCATCTGGGGGTCGGCTCCGGGATAGTCACTCGGATTTGGGGCTCGCTCGGCGACCGTGGTGTAGCCGGTGAGCTTGGCGAAGCGGCGAAACTCCGCCACGGTTACCGGACGTTCATCCATCCAAAATCCATCCACGCTGACCTCGTGCACGGGGCCCTCCTCCGGATAGAAATCCTCTGAGCCCATCCGGAAGCTGCCGCCCGGGATCCAGGCCATCCCCGGCTGAGGGTCCCCGGGCCCGGGGCTCGCTGAGTGGGGCGATGCCATGGCCAAACGCTACTCCCGAGTGCCCGCTCGAGCGGCGGGGCCCGCGGCGCAGGCAGGCCCGCTAAGTTGCAGCAGTATGCGCAGTCACCTCGTGTACCTGGCTCCGGCCAGCCCGGCCTCCGTTCAACGCGCCGGAGAGCTCTTGTCCGAGCTCGATGAGTGGTTCGATGTCTCGGCGAGCGGCGAGGGAGCGCCGATCGATGGGTTTGGATCCGTTGAGGTTGGCGGCCACATCGCCGATCTTGAACAGGCCACCACTGAAGTGGTTGCCCGCCTCGACCAAATTGATCACAGTTGGCGCGATTCGCTCAAGCTCGTCGAGCGAAGCTAGGTCCGATCTCGGCCCTCAAGCTCGGGGGGAAGGTGCTTCGGTCCGGCGGGGTAGATAAAGCGAAGCTGCTCCGCAGACATCTCGAGGCTGTTTGCCGGCTCGGGTGGCGCACCGAGGGCGAGCCAGAGCTGCACATGCGCGGTGTCATTGAATAGCTGGCGTACCGAGTCAGGCTCAACCAGCACCGAATCAAGCGGCTCCAGGGTGAGGAGCTCATCATCAACCCGCATTCGCCCGCTTCCCTCCAAAAGGACGTAGAGCTCTTCCTGCTCGCGATGGCGATGCTGGGTTGAGGCCTGGCCCGGCGCGAGCCGCCAAAACCGCGCGCCCAGCGCCTGCGCCCCCAGCTGCTTGCCGAGATCGGTGTTTTGGACTCGCATCTGGTTTGAGGGTCGCCAGTGCGCCTCAGGGGCACGAAGTACTCGAAAGGCCACCTCGAAAATCTAGCCGCTTCCGTGTTCAGCCATAGGCGCGAACGGCCAATACAGCGGCTACCCCGAGCCCCAAGACAGAGATCGCCACTCGCAGCGTCTCGCCCGAGACACGGCGGGCCAGCAGCGCCCCGGTGCGCCCGCCAACCAACGATGCCACCATCAAGGTCAATGCGTAGCGCCACTCGACCGGCGCCAGGAACGCATAGGTAACCGCGGCCAGCAGGTTTGCGACCCCCGCCAGGAGGATCTTGATCGCGTTTAGTCGCTGCATCGAGACGGCGATGAAGAGGCCGAGCAGGCCGAGCAGCAAGATCCCGACGGCAGAGCCAAAATAGGCGGCGTAGGCGCCTGAGAAAAACAGCCCGGCGCTGAGAAAAGGGGAGTGCTCGTTGCCTGCATGGGAGATGTGAGGGGTCAGCTGGGGCTGAAACAGGAGCAGCAGGCAGGACGCGGCGATGAGCACCGGGACGATCAGCTCAAAGGTCTGGTTTGAAGTGAGAAGCAACAGCAGGGTCCCGATCCCAGCGCCGAGGAGCGTCGGCAGCGCCAGCCGCAGGAGTCGCTCGCGCTGTTCGTTGAGCAGATCCGCGTAGCCGATCGCCCCGCCGAGGGCTCCGGGTATCAGCCCTACGGTGCTGGTCACGTTGGCCGAGAGGGGCGGGACTCCAAGCGCCACCAGGGTTGGGAAGGTGATCAGCGAGCCGGCGCCGGCGAGCGCGTTGGAGGCGCCGGCCGCCGCTCCGGCCGCCGCGACGGCGAGGAGCTGGAGCATCAGAGCTTCGCTTTGATCCGTTTCCAGATCGAGGGAGCCCGGGGCTGGGTCTTTTGCCACTCCTCCTCGGTTGGCAGGCGCCCGCCTTTGCGGGCGGCGATAACGCAGGCGGTGTGAGCGTGGCGGCGCCGGCTCATATCGCCCTCGGGTGCAATCAGGATGTGCTCGCTGAGCGCCGGCAGGTGATCACCGCACAGCGGGCAGCGATAGGTCGCCGGCTTGCGGTTTTGGGCTCGGCGCATCGACCACCATCGAACCGCACGATCGCTGCTCACCGGGCGCGTTTGCGGGGGCGAGCAATGCCCACGACTCACAGGGCCCGCGGGCTGAATTTGGGCATCGGGGTGCCACCGCGCCGGCTCTCGCCGCGGGCCACAAGGTCAAACAAAAGGTCGTTTCGCCCGCGCCGCAGGCGCCGCGGCAAGTGGCTGTGGGCGCGGCGGTGCGCAAAGCTGATTGAACGAAAGGCCGCCTCGTCGAGCTGGCTCCAGCGAATCTCGAAAGCCTCGCGCACACGCGGCGCCAACGTGCCCTTGATGATCTGATTCTGCACGGCGAGGTTGCCTCGGGCCAGAAGCGGTACCGGCTGCTCGAGGGCGAGGAGCGGCGCAAGCTCTAGGGCGTGCTCAGTTGGCTGAAGCGCGGGGGAGGCGAGCTTGTCCTGCCACCAACGCTCGAACTCGCGGTGGGACCCCGGCATGTCGTCGTGGTCGAGACCGAGCAGGCCCCCGAAGCGACGGTAGTCCTGCCACAGCGCTTCGCGTTCCTCTTCGCCTAGCTCCGCCACTAGGGTTTCATAAATCTCTCGCCCCGAGTCGGCGATCACCGCGAGGGTCCACAGCATCAGCTCGGGGTCCAATGCCGAGTAGCTGGTGCCGGGCGGATGGGGGCCCGCGGCCTCGGTGAAGGTGCCATTGATTCGCCGGTGGCGGCGGTTGACCTCAGCGAGTGCCGCGTCGGCTTCGGTTCGGGTTCCAAGGAAGATCGTCTCTTGAATCTTGGCGGTGCGGGCGAGCCGCTCAAAGGGTCGATCCGCAGAGCGCGTGCTCAGCATCGTTGCGCTGTAGGTCTTCGGTTCAAGCGCTCCGACCAGCAGTGCCCGTTGCCCATAAAGGAGCCCGACCGAGCGCTCGCCGTGCACCCTCCGCAGCATCGAGCGGCGGGGAGGGAAGTAGTAGGAATCCTCACCGAGGTCGGTCACAGCCGACCTCGATGCTACTCGGCGGATAGGGCTATCAGGGCCTGGCCGAAGGTTCGGGAGGGGGCCAGCTGATGCAGATCGTGTGCGGCAAAGACATCGTCTAGGTCCTCGCGGGTGAGCGTCTCGCGCTCCAGCGCAGTTGCGGCGAGATCATCAAGGCACTCGCGGTTGGCGGCGAGCAGCGCCCGGGATCGGCGCTGGCCTTCGCGGGCCAAGGCGATCGCGGCGAGGTCGACTTCTCGGCGAGTCTGATCAGAGAGGGCGTAATCGCCTGTCGGCAGGGCGATCGGGGCCGGTCCGCCGGCGTCGGAGGCAACACCCATTCCAAACTCCGCCGCCATCTGCTGGCCCAGGGCGTGAACTCGAGCGAGATCATCGGCCGCGCCCGAGTAGCACTGACCGAACACCTGCTCCTCCGCCGCCCGCCCACCCAGCAGGGTGACGATCTCATCAAGCAGTTCCTCGCGTGACTTCAGGTAGCTGTCTTCCTGGGGGGAGTGGGCCACGAAGCCCAGGGCGGGTCCGCGCGGCACGATGCTGAGGATCTCCGGTGGATCCAATCCCAGCAGCCGCCTGCAGAGCGCGTGTCCGGCCTCGTGGTAGGCAACGATCCGGCGCTCCTTCGGCCCGAGGCGACGCGCCTGCTGGGAGCCGACCGACTGCCGCAGCAGTGCCTCGTCGATGTCATCGCGGGAGATCGCCTTGCCGCCTCTTCGTCCGGTGATAATCGCTGCCTCGTTCAATGAGTTGGCGAGCTGCGCGCCGGTCATACCCGTCGTCTTGCGGGCGACATCGGTGAGATCGACGTCTGAGCCCAGGGGCTTGCCCTTGGCGTGGGTTCGCAGGATCGCCTCGCGCCCATCGCGGCCCGGTGGCGCGACCAGCACCTGGCGATCGAAGCGCCCCGGGCGCAGCAGTGCGTGGTCGAGCTTGTCGACATGATTGGAGGCCGCGATCACGATCACCGTGCCGGGGTTGCGCTCAAATCCATCCAACTCGACGAGCAGCTGGTTCAGCGCCTGCTCGCGCTCGCTGGTGCCGCCGTCACCTCCGCCCGCCCCGCGCGCTCCGCCGACGGCATCGAGCTCGTCGATGAAGATCACCGCTCGCCCGGACTTCCGCGCCTCCTTGAAGAGGCGACGGATTCGTGCCGCGCCGCGGCCCACGAACATCTCGACGAAGCTTGAGCCCGAAGCTGAGAAGAAGTCGACGCCGGCCTGGGCGGCTACCGCCCGCGCCAGCATCGTCTTGCCGGTTCCAGGTGGCCCGAAGAGCAGGACCCCGCGGGGCGGCTGGGCGCCGAGTGCGGCGAAGCGATCTGGGTCGCGAAGCCATTCAGATACATCGAGCAGCTCGTCCTTGGCGGCGTCGACTCCCTGCACCTCCTCCCACAGCACCGGCGCGGTCTTGCTCGCCTTCACCGTCTCGGGCCTCGTCGTGCCCATCGTGCTGCGCATCAACTTTAGGAAGACGAGCAAGAGGGCGGCCATGAAGATCACCCCGAAGACGGGATACCAATTGAAAAAGAAGTTTTGGATTTCAGACGCCTGCAGCGCCAAGGTCAAATGCATGTGTCCCGCCTAGTAAAAATCGATGAGCCATTGTGGAGGCAAGGTCTCTCCACTCCAATCGCACATCTGTCCAACTAGGTGATATTGGCTAAAGGTCGTGAGGCATTTGCCCCTGTGGCCCCGGCGAGTGCTGCTCGCGCCGCCGCTCGGAGAGCTCAAAGCGGCGGCTGAAGGTTGATCTAAACGGCGCTGCAACTCCCAAACTGGGACCAACCCGAGCTTGACTGCGCCCTGGCTCCTCGCCGCGGCCGAATACCGGCTGATCGCTAGCTCCGCTGCACCTGGGAGCCTCCGATGATCGCCTCCTCGCCGCTGTCCTCAAAACAGACCCAGGCCTTATTGCCGCCGTCATAGTCGGGTGCCCACAGCCGCAGCGAGGCAGGTCGCTCCCACACGGTGCAGGCTTCGGTCCCGGTTTGGTCGAGGCCGCGCCAGATGCGGATGAAGGGGTTCAGATCCCACTCTGCGCCGATCGTCGTTGGCTCGCTGTGGCCTGGATGCACCTGGATCTCAGGGGCCAGGACCATCAGCCGCTCCATCACCGAGTTCTTGAGGTCCTCATAGCCGCTAGCCCCGGGCGCCATCGTCCCACCGACGGTGCCCTTGAAGAGCACATCCGCGGTGAAGACGTCGCTACCGTTCAGCAAATAGGCGAGGTGGCCCGCCGCGTGGCCGGGGGTGAGGATCGCCTCGATCTCAAGCGTTCCGACCCTAAGTTTCTCGCCGTCGTCAAGGGTCAGATCGACCTCGACGTCGACCTCTGCAGCCGCCGCTTTGTGCGCGACAAGCAGCGGATCGCCGAGCCGCTCCCGGGCTGCCGCGAGGCCGGCGACGTGGTCGAGGTGGGCGTGGGTCAGAAGGAGGTGGGTGATCTTTATCTGATCGCGCTCGCAGCGCTCAAGCAGCGGCCCAAGCTCGTCGTTGCCATCGATTAGGAGCCCCTCACCACCAACTCCGTCCGCGACCAGATAGGCGTTTGACAGCCACTGGGGGTTCTCGGTCCTCTCGATGATCACCTCATGCGAAGTATCGCGGTTTGGCGAAGAGCGCCTGGATGTCGCCGATTCGCCGCTCGCGGAAGCCGGCCTCTGAGGAGCTCAGGTAGTAGGTCCAGAGCCGCTTGAAGCGCTCGTCATAGCCACCTGAGCGAAGTCGGTCCCAGGCCTCGAGGAAGCGCTCGCGCCAGGCCACCAGGGTGAGCGGGTAGTGGGCTGTGATGTCCTCCCTCCAGACCGGACGCATGCTCGTAACCCGGGCGAGAGTGTCGGCGATCAGACCCTGTGACGGCAGGCAGCCACCGGGGAAGACGTGGGTGTTGGCAAACGAGCGCGCCCCCTTTTCAACCTCATAGAGCCGGTCATCGATCGTGATTGCCTGCAGCAGCATCAGACCATCGGCGGCGAGTAGCTGATCGCAGCGGCGAAAGAACTGGTCGAAGTACTGCCATCCGACCGCCTCGATCATCTCGATTGAAACCAGCCTGTCATAGCTGCCGCGCAGATCGCGGTAGTCCTCGAGCAAGACGTTGACCCGTTCCCCTAGGCCGGCCTCAAGAACCCGGCGGCTCGCCAGTGCGTGCTGCTCGCGCGAGATCGTCGTTGTGGTGACGCGGCAACCATGTTCTTTGGCTGCGTAGACAGCCAGGCCCCCCCAGCCGGTCCCTATCTCGAGCAGGTGGTTGTCTGGGGAGAGGCGGAGCTGGGCACAAATCCGCGCCAGCTTTGCGAGCTGGGCTTCCTCCAGCGTTGCATCCTGACTTGGGAAGTAGGCGCACGAATAGATCATTTGCTCGTCGAGAAAGGAGGCAAAGAGTTCGTTGCCGAGGTCATAGTGGGCCGAGATGTGTCGCCTGGAACTGGCTCGGGTGTTCTCGGGGACGAGGCTTCGAGCTCGGTGCAGCAGGCCCCGACCCCCAGCCACGGCGCCGCGCAACCCCCCGGGCTCGCGCAGCTCGCGGGCCGCTATCCGCAGCAGGGCAACCAGGTCATCGGTCTCCCAGAGTCCGTCCGCGTAGGTCTCACCAAGGCCCACACTGCCGCGCAGGAACCCCCGCCAGGCGGCCGGCTCCTTGACCGTGACGGTGCTTCGTAGCTCGGCATCTGCGGGTCCGAAGGTCAGCGTGCTGGTGCCCTCCGATACCTCGATTCGCCCGGCGCGGACCCGGCGCAGGGCCGCGGTCACCGCGGCGCGGGCGAGTGCGTTCTTCACGGCGAGAGGAACCCCTTGGGCCGAGTGCCCTGAGGGTGAGGGAAATAGGGCGCGCCCTTCAGCCTCAGCCGCACCGATTGGACGTATATCTTCGCCACCACCTGCAAAGAGATCGCCGGATAGCGGGCCAATAGCCTCAGCATCAACGCTCGGCTGAGCTGGCGGCGTTTCAATTTCAGCGTCGCATCGAAGGTCGGGCCGCCCCGAGCATCAAGCGGACGCGACTCGATGTGGATAACCAGTTGCTCGCCGGGCTCGCCGGCATGGAAGGCATAGGTCTGATCCATTCCCATCAGGGGGGAGACATGCAGGGCCTTACCGAGCTGATCGCTTAAGGCCGCGCCGCTGCGCTCCCGGCGGGCAAGGACGTAGGGATGACGCTCCCCCCAGGGGATGTTCTTGACGTCGGCGATCACCGCCTCGACCTGCTTTCCCATCTCCTCAAAGCAGTAATAGAAGCAAACCGGATTGAAGCTGTGGCCAAAGTAGCGCAGGCCGGCGAGCAGGCGGACGGGCCCCTCGGGTCGGTGCCCGGTGCTGGCATTGACCGTTTCCTTGGCGCACTCGGCCAGCGGCAGCCTCGAGTCGCCGATGAAATCGGAGCGGACAAAGCGGGCGGGTGCGGCCCGCCGCGCCGACCAGAGGGGATAGGGATCCAATGCGGCGGGAAGCTCGTCGAGGTCGAGGTAGAGGAGAAAGAGCGGATAGCAGAAGGTGTGCTCGATCGGTTCGAAGCGACGATGACGGATCCAGCCCTCATATACGGCGGAGTGACTCATGCGGCAAGCGCCTCGGAGATCGGTTCTGCGGCGCCGAGATTTGCGCAGGCGGTCTGGGCACTCAGCACTCCGTCCTCGTGAAATCCCCAGCCCCAGTAGGCGCCGCAGTAGTGGGTACGGCGATAACCACTGATCTCCCCATGTCTCGCCTGCGCGGTGACCCCGGCGGCGGTGAAGACGGGGTGCTGGTAGGTGAAGCGGCGAAGGACCTTGCGGGGGTCGATCGCCGCGCCGCGATTCAGGGTCAGCAGGAACTCGCGCTCAGACCTGAGTCTTTGCAGGTTATTCATCCAGTAGGTGACGGTGCTGCGTTTGGCGGGCGGATCGGTCAGGTGGAAGTTCCAGCTCGACCAGGCGCGCCGGCGCTTCGGCAAAAGCGCTGTGTCCGTGTGTAGGACCGCTTCATTTGTTTGGTAGGGGATAGCGCCGAGGATCTCCCGCTCGGCGGTGCTTGGATCCGCCAGCATCGCCAAGGCCTGGTCGGAGTGGGTGGCGATCACGATCTGATCGAAATAATCGCTCTCAGCGCCCTCCGCCTCAACTCTCACCGATTTGGGCAGGCGCTCGATCCGGCGCACCGCGGTCCGCAGGCGAATGCGGTCGCGCCAGGGGGCGCTGATCGCCTCGACATAGCGAATCGATCCGCCGCAGACGGTCTGCCAGCGGGGCCGATCGCGGAGGCTGTACATACCGTGGTTGTCGAAGAACTCCGCGAGGAAGCTGGCCGGAAAGCTCCACATCTGCTCGGGGTCTGCCGACCAAACCGCGGAGACCTGGGGCAGGATCAGGCCCTCGATAAAGCGCTTTGAGAAGTCCCTGTCCTGCAGCCACTGAGCTAGCGATGGCGCAGTTCCGTTCATCCCGATCAGGGCAGGCGCCTCACGGTTGAAACGGCGCCAATCGCGCAGCATCGCGAGGAAGGAGGGATTGAGCAGGTGAGCCGGGCGCGCAAACAGACCCCGAGGGGTGCCGGCGAACTCAAAATCGCCGCCGTCGGAGACCGAGAAGCTCATATGGGACGGCTGCACGGCCACCCCGAGCTCACCCAGCAGCCGTTCGAAGTTGGGGTAGTTGCGCTCGTTGAAGACGATAAAGCCGGTATCTATCCAGTGGCCACCATCGCGATCATCGATTCGGATCGTGTTGCTGTGCCCGCCGACTCGATCCCCTGCCTCATAGACCACGATCTCGTGATCGCGGTGCAGCAGATGAGCGGCGACCAGGCCGGAGACCCCGGTTCCAACTATCGCGATCTTCATCCCCGCCAACTACGTAAGAGCGTGGAAAACGGATGCCTAGGGCGTGAAAATTCTGTGGCTCCTGATCTCTGAGCGGGAGCCGATGGGCAGGGGGCTGCGATCCGGCGCCCGTCTGGCGTCAAGCTGCGCGAGGAGCGAAGCCCGCTAGAGAAGGGCTAAATCGCGATCGTGGTCTTCAGTGTGCCGAGGCTGGGTGAGATGACAGCCAGCTGATCTCCGGGGTGAAGCCAAACGCGCGGTTCCCTGGCTCCACCAACTCCGGCCGGAGTCCCAGTCGAGACAATGTCGCCCGGTTCGAGCGTCATCAACTGAGACAGATGAGAAAGCAGTTGGGGGATGCTGAAGATCAGATCCGCGGTTGAGGCGGATTGCATCTCCTGTCCGTTTAGGCGCAGGGCGATCTCGATTTCATCGTGAGGCCCTGCCTCATCCTTGGTGATGAGCGCAGGACCGCACGGCGCCGAGCCATCAAAGACCTTCCCCGACATCCACTGCGGGGTGGCGAACTGCAGGTCGCGAGCGGAGAGGTCGTTAAACAGTGTGTACCCGGCGACGTGCTCTATGGCCTCGCGTTCGCCGACCTCGCTGGCTCGTCGGCCGACCACAAATGCGACCTCGCCCTCGTAATCGACTTTTTGGCTGGCGGCGGGAAGCTTCACCGTCGCACCCGCTCCCACCAGAGCATTTCGATACTTGGCGAAAATCGCAGGACTCTGGGGGGGCTCGATTCCCGCCTCGGCGGCGTGGCTCCGGTAGTTGAGGCCGATGCAGACAATCTTTTCGGGGTCGGGGATGGGGGGAAGCAATTCGACCTCGGCAATCGACCCCGCTGTGGCGCTGGTCTGGGCCCAATTCGCGGCTTTCAGCGCCCGATCAAGCTGATCGAGCCTTGCTTCGGCGATCAGCTCGCGCAGGGAGGCGCGCTGCGGCTCTCCCACCGCGACCCAGGCATCAATCACCCGATCACCCACGACCACCCCGGCCCGTGGCTCCGTCGCCGATCTGTAAGTCACCAGTCGCACGGCTGGGAGGTTAGGCTCAATGCGCTAGCTTTGGCGAGCCGGATCCCGTCGCGCCGGGAGCCGGAGTCCTTGGGGGGCGTAGCTCAGCTGGTTAGAGCGCCGGCCTGTCACGCCGGAGGTCGCGGGTTCGAGTCCCGTCGCTCCCGTTCCACATCAAGTCCCGACCGTGCGGCAATCACATTTGGGATTCAGCAGTTCGGGGAGGGGGTCGGGTTGCCCTTCCGCTGTCGCGCACCCCTTCCCTTGTCCCCGCCGCCGCGGTTTCGCCGCTTGCACGCCCCCACGTTCGAAAGTTTTTCTTCGCCGACCCAGACTTCGCCGGCATCCTCAAAGGTCGCATTCAGTAGGTCGTTGTCCGTCGCTCTTTGCCCGGCGATCCCGTGTCCAGCGTGGCTGAGGTCTGCATTCTGCGCTTCGAATCGACCGACTTTGCCTCTTGTCTTTAAGTAGACGGTTGTTCCCATTTTTGGCTCTGCAGAGCCAAAAACCTGTCGATTACAGCTTGACTTTCGGGCTGACCGGTGCTTCGATAGGACCGTTCGCCCAGGGAGGGCGTTACAGGTAAGAGACTTGAAGATAGGTCTCGCAACTCTGCAGGCGCAGCGGTCTGAGAGCAGCGGGGTCGAGAAGGAGAAGAGAGATACATGCAGGTGGAGGCGCTAGCGGCTCGTCAAGGGGTACCTGGCGACTCGCCCTGCTCGGATGCCCCAGTCAAGCGACCCGGTCCCCGTTTAGTTCCTCAACCGGCATTCGCTCGCACTAGCTGGTCATCTCTGTCCGCCCCCCGGCCCGCAGGTGATCACGGAGGAGTCGCGCGCCTCCATCCGCAGGGTCGCGCGCAGTTGCAGTTTGCAGCCGCCTCTGAAGTAAGCGGGTTGACGGCAACCGTGATACGCAATCACCCGAAGTCCATAGAGGGCGTCGCTCGCACTTCGAACCTTTTGACCTCTTTCGCTGTAACCGCTTCACGCCATCGAGCCTTATCACGAACGAACCCCGACGCCTCGCTCCGCACAAACGCTGCGCCCTCGCTGGCCGGAACTTCGAGTCGTTGGACGTGTTGTGTGGGGGAGTGCGGTAGCGATATCGACGAACTCAGCCGGCGTACTCCATCCCTCTCTCGCACAGCCGGAATCCTCTTATGAAGCTCCGCCCTCAGACCACGCTCGCCCTCTCCTCATTCATGGCACTCGTCGCTCTCGCACTCGCCGCCACACCCGCGATGGCCACAAAGATCCACGTCTTCTCTAATTCGTTCACCCTCCCCGCCTCCGCGAGCCCGATCGATGTAGCGATCAACCAATCAACCGAAGAGGTCTACACAGCCTCCTACGACTCCAGTGTTGTCTACGCATTCGATGCCTCCGGCAGTCCTGATCCGACTCATCCTCAGTTCACCGAAACAGACGGAACTACACCATTTCCTTTTGGTCGCCCTTACGGCCTCGCGGTCGATAACTCCGCCGGCCCAAACAATGGTGACGTCTACGTAGCCGACGCTGGCGTTGGGGCGGTCGTTCAGTTTGGATCTTCTGGCGTTCGCACCTCCCAGGCTCCAATAACGGCCGTCGACGTCCCGGTTGGAGGAACCGCTCAGCCAGGTGGCCTACCCGCCGTCTTCAATAACGGTGGCTTTACCCCGACCGGCGTGGCGATCGCATCCGATGGTGACGTCTACGCTGCCGACGCCTCCAATAACGTGATCGATGTTTTCAAACCGAGCGGCACGTTCGTCTCCCAGCTTGGGGCCAACCATGTCTCCGGCCCAAACGCGATTGCCCTTGACGGCTCAGGAAACCTCTACGTCGCGCAGAACGGTTCGGGCTTGATCGAGTTTGGCCCCTCCGGCACCTGCGTCGACTCATGCAGTTCAATCGATCCGTCTGCCAACCTTGGCGTCACCACCGACCCCGAAGGCAACGTTTACGCCGATGAGGGAGCCAACATCTCCGAGTTTAATTTCTCCGCCGAACCTCTGTATAGCTTCGGTGGAGGAACGCTCGCCTTTGGCCGGGGGCTGGCGTTCAGTGAAAGCAGCGGTGCTATATACGTGGCCGATGAAGGCGCCAGCAACGTTGATATCTACAAATCAATTCCCGTCGCCACCGTTACAATCCAGCCCTTCACCAGTTCGGGTCCCCCAACTGGAACGATCACCGGCGATGTTGATCCCGCAGGGTCTGGGAATGTCATTGCATGCCATTTCGAATACGGTTCCGAAAAGGGCAACTACAGCCTTGGATCCACTCCTTGCATCGGTCCGAGTCCCGCCGATTCAGAAATTGGAACCGCCACCAAGCCAATCGAATCGGCGACCGAAGTTCACGCAAGCTTGACCGGCCTGGTGACTTTGAAGACCTACCATTATCGACTCGTCGCCACCGACGCGAACGGCACGATAGAAAGCTCGGACCACAACTTTTCACTCCTGCCAAACCTTCCGCGCGTGAGTGAAACGTCGTCATCAGACGAAACTCCGACGACCGCGACTTTGAAAGCTGCAATTAATCCGGGACTTGGGAACACCGTCTACCGGTTCCAATATGGAACGAGCAAATCGTATGAATCGAGTACGATAATTAGCCCTGCTGGGTCAGACAACAGCGACCACGTCGAGATCGCAGAACTCTCCGGCCTAACCCCTTCCACTACCTACCATTTCCGCGCCGTAGCAATCAATTACACCGGCACCACTGACGGTCCCGATCAGATTTTCACCACGCCCAGCCTACCCACGGTCGGCGGCGCCGACGCATCCAATATAACGTCGAGCACGGCGACACTGGAGGCTCAGATCGATCCCAAGCTCGCCGCCACTACCTACCACTTCCAGTACGGAACTGGCACGTCGTATGGGTTGAATACCCCGGAGAGCTCCTCAATCGGCGCCGACAATACCATTCACAATGTCGGCGCCGACATAGCAGGCCTAGCGCCTTCCACTACCTACCACTTTCGCGCGATCGCAACCAATCGTTTCGGCGCGACCAAGGGATTCGACCAAACTTTTACCACGGCAGCGGCACAACCGGTAATTAGCTTGCCGGCTAAGCAGTGCAGAAACGGCTATGTCAAGAGGCAGGGCAGGTGCGTAAAGAAATTCCATCGTAAGTCCGATCACCACCGGCGTGCAGGTACGCAATGATCTGCCTTCAGCGCGAATCTCCGTTAACAGTCCCGGAGGACTATTCTGCACGGTCGATCCGGAGGCGACGGTTGGGTAGATACATCCTCAGACTTGCCAGCCTGGTGGCGGTGTCTGCGAGCGCATTGGCCTTCTCGGCCGCTCATGCCCATGCGTTTAGCCCACGTACATTCGAATATCAGATCCCTGTTAAACCCGGTCCGCCTGAACAGATCGTCGTCGCCCCGGCAAATCGCTTTCTGGTAGCCGAATATAACAAACTTCAGGAGTTCAACGCACTCGACGAAAAGTTGCCAAAAAGTGTCGAAGTTGGACACGAAGGGTGGTTGGCGCTCGATCACTCCACCGGTGACCTATATGATCCAGTATACGGGGCGGTCTTGGTATACAGCTCCGAAGGGCTTCAGCTACCGGAAAGCACTATTTACAAAGAAGGTCATCTCGCAGTTGCCGCAGACAACTCATCAGCACCTACCGCTGGCCGCCTGTACCTGACCCGCAGGCCGGTGGAAGGGGGGGAACCGCTCAAGATCGTTGAATTGCTCGGTAAAAGCGGAGAAGCGATTGATTTCCCGCGTTACGAAGAACCCAGTCCTCCGTCCTACATCAGCGCAAACAAGCTTACCGGTACGCCTGCGGCCCCCTTTTCCGCCCCTGACGCGGTCGCCGTAGGCCCCCATGGCGAAATATACGTCGCTGATAGCAGCAAGGTGGACGAGTTCGAATCGAGCGGCGTGTTCGTCCGTGAAAATTCCGGGGCCGAAGTTCCCAGCCCAGAATTCCTACCAAACAGCATCGCGGTCGACCCCACCACCGGTGACCTTCTCGTTGCTAACGCGAATGTCATCGACGAGTTTTCCCAGGAAGGCGCGTACCTCGGCCAGATAAAAGGGACTGGACCGCTACAGGAAACTTTATTCTCGGGTCTTGATGGAATCGCCGTCAACTCAGCCGGATTCCTCTACGCTGCTACCTCCACCGGCGTCGAGGTATTTAGTCCCAGCTTCATCCTTTCCAAGGTGACTTACCGCGGGCTCTCCGGCGCCGTCGAGAACTCTCCCACGGAAGCCTCGGCGGTGCTCAGCGCAGAAGTCAATCCCGACGGTGGGGGTGAGGTGAAAACCTGCGAATTCCAATATGTCGACGAAGCTAACTACAACCCTGAAGCTGTCGATCCATTCGCTTCCAGCCACAGCGTCCCATGTTCCCAGCAGCTTCCCTACTCCAGTGGCGCTCCAACCCAGGTCAGTGCAGAAATCTCCAACGTGAGTCCTGGAACCACCTATCACTATCGTCTTTTGGTCAGCAATGAAGCCGGCACGACAGAAGCCCGCCCCCGGACCTTTGATCTCCGCGCACCCGTAATAAGCGGAGTTGCCGCTAGCAATCTCACAGAAACAACCGCCGAACTCACAGCCGACATAAACCCCGAGGGTGGTGACACGACCTACCATTTTGAATATGGCCCAACCACCAGCTACGGAAGCAACGCGCCGGTGCCGGCTGCTGACATCGGCTCCTTTGACTCCGACCAAGCTGTAAGTGCCCGCCTCACGAATCTGGAAAAGGGCGCCGTATACCATTTCCGCCTGATCGCCGAAAATCCAATAGGCACCGTCACCAGCGAAGATCAGACCTTCAACTTCTTTCCACCGAGTTGCCCCAACGCTACCGTTCGCCAACAGTCGGGGACCGCCTTCCTGCCCGACTGTCGTGCCTACGAGCTCGTTTCCCCTGGCGACGCTGGCGGTACAATTCTTTTCCCCGAGGGTCCGCAATCCCCGTTGGCCACACAGCCTTCTCGCTTCGCCTTCGGCGGCATTCTTGGTGAAATTCCAGAAGCCGGTGGTGAACCGCCGGATGTCCGCGGCGATCTCTACGTTGCTACTCGTAGCGACACAGGGTGGACCACCCGCTATGTGGGACCTCCGGCCACGAAGACATTGATCGGGAATGGCCCCCCCTACGAAGCCGGATATATCCAAGATTCGCCGGCTGGCGTACTCACGGATCTCAAGATGGATCAGTTCATGGATTGGGACGACCCGTATAACGGTATCGCCGGGCCCGGTGAAGGCCCCATATCCTATGCTCCCTTCCTGAGGGACCCAGCTGGACACCTCCTGGGGCGCCTTCCGACGAATCTCGGAGTGGTTCCTGGTGGAGAAGAAGTTGGCGAACAGTTGACCGGCTCGGTCAAACCCTCGCCTGAGTTCAATCACTACTTTTTCTCGTCGACGTCAGCGCTTTCATTCGCGATTGGTTCCTTGAACCACGCACCTGGTTCTGCCTACGACGACAATCTAGAAGAAAACACCGTGACACTCGTCTCCAAAATGGCCGATGGCGCGCCAATCGAAGAAGGAGGCGGTGAATTCATCGCATTCCCCGGCGTCTCGACTGACGGCTCCCACATTCTGATGTCGACTGGCTATAGCTGCTCATCCGAATGTGACCCTAACTATGATTTCCGGGGATCGAGTTTTTCCACCTATCACGTCAATGCCGAACGTCACCTGTTTATGCGCGTCGGTGGCGGGCAGGGGATCACTTACGCGATCGCCCCCGGCCACACGGTCCATTATGTCGGAATGACCCCCGACGGCTCCAAGGTCTACTTCACCTCCGGCGAAAAGCTCTCTTCCGAAGCCGAAGACTCGAGTAGCAACCTCTACATGTGGTCTGAACGGGGTGAACTCGAAGGCAAACCACTCACCCTCATCTCCAAACCCAACGGCTCCAGCGGCACAGGTACGCCGGTATGCCCCCCGACCAATTGGACCACGGAATGTGGGGCCGTGCCTTATCTAAATGCGACTGCGAGATTTCTTCCCGACTCGATACTTCGCGGCGGTCCCGGGGGAGACGGCCTTTCCGATAATGCTATTGCGGCTGAAAACGGAGACATCTACTTCTACTCGCCACAACAGCTCGATGGCACTAATGGTGTCCTTGGTCAGCACAACCTGTATGACTACCGAGGTGGCGAGGTCCAGTACGTGACGACGTTTAATACTGGGCAGTTTTGCGGCAGAAGTTGCAGCGAAGGTCCGTTGATCAGGATCCAAGTCTCGGCCGACGACAGCCACATGGCGTTTCTCACCGCCAGCCAAATCACCTCATATGACAACGCTGGTCATCTTGAGATGTATACCTACAATCCTGCAACTGGCAACATCCACTGTGTGTCCTGCATTCCCGACGGTGCTCCGCCGACCTCCGACGTCGAAGCCAGCGACAATGGCCTCTTTATGACCGAAGACGGTCGCGTATTCTTCAGCACGGCCGATTCGTTGGTCCCCCAGGACACCGACGGTATCCGCGATGTCTATGAGTACGTCGGGGGTCGCCCACAGCTGATTTCCTCCGGAACTGGCTCCAGGGAAATTGGGGTCGCGGTGACCAAGCCGCCGGGATTGGACAGGGAGGGCTTGATTGGCGTCAGCGCCAATGGCCTCGACGTCTACTTCTCCACCTTCGACACCCTCGTCCCGAGCGATCACAACGGCAACGCTCTTAAGTTCTATGATGCCCGCACCGATGGCGGTTTCGGCGAACCGCCTGCCTCTGCCCCTTGCGCGGCCGCCGAGGAATGCGTCGGGCCGGGCAGCTCTCCGCCTCCGGGCGCCCAGAACGGCACCGGTGCCGTTCTGGGCGCCCTTGGCAATTTCAGTCGGAGCCCCAGTGCCCATGCCAAGAAAGTACGCCAAAAACGGCATCACGGTCGCCAAAGGCGCCACGGGCGCCGAACAAACTCGAATCGTGGGGCTGGCAAATGAACCTTCTGCGCCGCTTCTCGATTTCACTTGTGCTTCTCGCCTTCGGCTCGTCTGCCCTTGCGGCAACCCCCGCCTCTGCCAGCCCGGTCCCTAACGTTACAACCGGATTGGCCTCGAATATTCTCACGGGAAAGGTTCCCAGTGCCACGCTCTCCGGGGAGGTCGACCCTGCCGGCGGCGAAGTCACCGGGTGTTATTTTGAAATTCGCGGCGAACAGCACTACGAAGTCCAGTATTTAAACGGCTTCGGTTGGTTTGGTCACAACCACGATGAACGTACCATTCCCTGCACGCCTGGGCAGCCTTACTCGGGTCCGACCAACGTCAGCGCCAATATTTCGAATCTCTATATTGGCACTACCTATGAATATCGTCTCGTCGTCTCCAGCTCAAGCCAGACGACGTACGGCCAGTTTGAAAGCTTCAGGGTTCCCGGTCTGCCGATCGTCGACTTTACGCCCAGATCGTCGACGACCCAGGCGGGAGGCCATCCGAATATACGGACCAGATTTGACTACGCTAATCGCGAAGGGCTGAGCTTTCCCAGCGACTGTTACTGTGAGGATGCGCGCACGATCACGGATCATCTCCCGCCCGGGGTGATCGGCAATCCCCATGCCGTTCCCTACTGCAGCCCTGCCCAGCTCGGCACGTTCACTTGCCCACCGGACAGCCAGATCGGAACCATCTGGACCGACTTCCTCGATGGTGATTTTTTCTCTCCCCTCTACAACATTGAACCCGACCCCGATCAGGCCGGGTTATTCGGTTTCGAGTTCCCCTTCACCGACTCGCCGGCATTCCTCGAACTTAGCGCCAGGACCGGCGGCGACTATGGCCTTGATGCCACACTTCCAAACGTCCCGCAGACCGTCCCGCCCGAAGGATCCATTGTCACCCTCTGGGGGGTCCCTGCAGAACCTAGCCACGATGCCTATCGCGTCGCGTTTGGGGACTCAGCCTCATGCAGTGACGAGGCAAGCGAGGAACCGCCGGTGGAAGAAGGAACACGGCCACCCTGCAGTGGCTCCGGGACCCCCTCCACCAGCCCCCGCATCCCGTTCCTCGAGAATCCCACCACCTGTGGCGAATCACTCACGTCCAGTCTGGAAATCCTCGCCTACGACACCGGCACCAGCATCGCCGAAGCCGCCTACCCGGCGACCACCGGCTGCGATCAGCTCTCCTTCAACCCCAGCCTCTCGGCACAGCCGACCGTGACCGCGACCGACACTCCTTCGGGGCTCGAAGTGGACCTTAGCGTCCCCCAGCAGCAGAGCCCCGAAGTTCCTTCTCCCTCTGAGATTCGCGCCGCCACGGTCAAACTGCCCGTAGGCTTCTCGATCAACCCCGGTGCAGCCGACGGTAAGAGCGCCTGCTCCGACGCCGATGCCAGGCTTGGCACCCCGGAGGAAGCCGAGTGCCCTGAAACCTCAAAGGTCGGCACGGTCACGCTCAACAGCTCTGCCCTCCCCGGCCCGATTCCCGGATTCGTCTACCTGCTCGAACCGAAGCCAAATAATCGCTACCGCATACTGCTATCCGCCAATGGCTTTGCCACCCACATCAAGGTTGTCGGCACCGTGACTCCCGACCCCGAGACCGGCGAGCTCACAACCTCCTTTCCGACCCTGCCCCAGAGCCCCTTCACAGATTTCAACATCCACCTCTTTGGCTCCGAAAGAGGCCTCCTCGCCACCCCGTCCCAATGCGGGAAATACGCCGTGGAAAGCACCTTTACCCCATGGGACTCGGCCCTGCCCGAACAGAGCTCAACCCAGTTCTTCGATGTCACCTCTGGGCCGGGAGGCTCACCGTGCCCGGGTTCGACCCGGCCCTTCAATCCCGCCCTGCAGGCCTCTTCGCTGGACAGTACCGCTGGGACTCACAGCCCCTTCACACTCGAAGTCACCCGTAACGATGGCGATCAGAACCTCAGCTCCATCGACGTCACCACACCGCCGGGCTTCTCGGCGACGCTGAAGGGCATTCCCTACTGCTCTGACGCCGCCCTGGCCGCTGCGGCTGTCCCCAGCTACTCCGGCCTGCAAGAGGAGTCAAACCCGAGCTGCCCGTCTGCCTCTCAGATCGGGACCACCATCGCCGGCTCCGGCGCGGGCACCCACCCGGTATATCTCCCCGGCAGGGTCTATTTGGCTGGGCCCTACAAAGGAGCCCCACTTTCTCTCGCGGTGATTACCCCTGCGGTCGTTGGTCCCTATGACCTCGGCAGCGTCGTGATCAGAGCCGCTCTTCGGGTCAACTCCGAAACTGCCCAGATCACCGCCGTCTCCGATCCCCTGCCCCAGGTCCTCGAAGGGATCCCGCTCAGGTTGCGATCGGTACTGATCAATCTCAACCGGCCCAGCTTCACCCTCAATCCGACCAATTGCGATTCCTTTTCGGTGAACGCTGAGGTCTTCGGCAGCGAAAGCACGGTCGCGAATCCATCGGAACACTTCCAAGTTGACAACTGCCGCTCGCTCCCCTTCGCTCCCAAGCTCAATTTGACATTGACAGGCGGCGTTCATCGCCGCGGTCACCCCGCGATTCAGGCCACGCTCCAGGCAAATCCCGGCGAAGCGAACCCGAGTAGCGTTTCCGTCACCCTCCCGTCTGGGGAGCTGTTGGATAACGCGCATATTGGAACCGTCTGTACCAAACCTCAATTCGCCCAAAACGCCTGCCCTTCCGGTTCACTGATCGGCTACGCAGAAGTAGCCACGCCACTTCTTGATCAGCCGCTCAAGGGACCCGTATATCTACGTTCTTCTACCCACGGCTTGCCCGATCTCGCGATCGACCTGCAGGGGCAGATTCCCATTACGGTGGTCGGGCAGGTTACCTCGGTCAATGCCGGGCTCCGCACGACCTTCCCGACGATCCCCGACGTCCCGGTCGGCCGTTTCACCGTCAACTTCCTCGGTGGCAACAAGGGTCTTGTCCAAAATAGTGAAACTCTCTGCGGCGCCCACAAAAAAGCGACGGTCCAGATGGCGGGCCAGAACGGTAGGACGAACTCTCAGCGTTCCGAACTCCACGTCTCCTGTGGCAAGGGTAGCGGAGCATCCGAGGTAAACAGAGCCCATAAGAATCGTAGGGCCCACGGATGACTATGCCAGTTAAGAGGTCGCCCCGCCGCATCGTCGTTTCCGCCGTGGCGGTAATGGTTTTGGGGACAGCGTTCCTCACCACCGGCAAAGCCGAGGCCGCCTATTTCCATCGCTTTACGTCCTCATTCACTCCGGTGGGGAGTCCCACCGGAGTGGCCGTCGATCAGTCAACTGGAGAGGTCTACACAGCCTCCTTCAACTCCAACGTCGTCGAAGCCTTTGAAGCGTCTGGCACCCCAGACCCGGCGCACCCAATGCTCACCGAAACCGACGGTGCCACGCCCTACCCATTTAGCAATCCGTTTGGCGTCGCCGTCGACAACTCCGGTGGCCCCAATAAGGGCGATATCTACGTGGCCGACTATGGCGCCTATGGCGGCGCGGCTCTTCTCCAGTTTGGTCCCTCCGGCGTTCGCAGCGCCCAAGCTCCGATTTCAGCATCAAACGTCCCCCCGGAAGGGACAGCCCAATCCGGGGATCTGCCAGCCGTCCTCAACAATGGCGGCTTCAACCCCGCCGGGGTGGCGGTCGGATCAAGCGGCGAGGTCTATGTCTCCGACCTATCGAACAACGTCATCGACGTCTTCGACCCAAATGGCACCTTCGTCTCACAATTCGGCTCCGGCACGATAACCGGTGCTTACGCGATGACATTTGGCAGCACCGGGAACCTCTACGTAGCGAATGGCAACGGCACCATCGAGTTCGGAGCCTCCGGCGTCTGCGTCAATTCCTGCATACCGGTCGACCCCGCCGGCACGTTGGGAGTGACTACCGACCCCGAAGGTGACGTCTACGCTGATGAGGGTGGAAAAATCACCGAGTTGAGCCCCTCGGGCGAGCCGATCCAGACTTTGGGAGAAGGAAAATTGGCCTTTGGCCGCGGGATAGCCTTTAACGAAACGAGCGGTTCGATCTACGTCGCCGATGAAGGGCGTGGCAAGGTCGAGGTCTTCGAACAGTTCATCGCCCCAGTCCCAGGGATTACGGCGGAGTCGGCCAGCAATGTGCACTCCGAAAGTGCCCAGCTTGATGCCAAGGTCAACCCCGAGGGTGGCGACACTACATACCACTTCGAATTCGGTACCGACACTTCGTATGGCAATAGCGAGCCGCTCCCAGACGCAAGCCTCGGATCGGGCATGACCCCGCAGAGCGTGCAGCTCCAGCTGGTCGGTTTGACGCCTAGCACCACTTATCATTGGCGGGTTATTGCAACAAACGCGGCGAGCCCCCTTGGCGGTACAGCCGGTCCCGATCACACTTTTACGACGTTTCCTTTCTTTTCGAAACTGAATGATCAATGCTCTAACTCTCTTTCCCGCCAGCAAACGGGCGCCGCCCAACTCCTCGACTGCCGAAGCTATGAGATCGCCTCTGCAGCAAATGCCGGCGGCTACCCCGTCGAGTCCAACCTGCCGTCCGAAGGGGAAGAGACACCGTTTGGCGGCTACTCTCAGGCTGAGAGCCCCCCAAGGGTGCTCTACACCGTCAACCACGGGGCCATCCCCGGCACCGACCATCCCACCAACAAAGGTGGCGATCCCTACATCGCCACGCGAAGCTCAAATGGTTGGTCGACCGAATACGTGGGGATCCCGGCGACGAACCCGTTTGCCGCCGCTCCCTTCTCTTCGATTCCCTCGGGAGCGAGTGCGACCCTCGACGCCTTCGCCTTCGGCTCGCCCGGTGGCTGTTCGCCATGCTTTGAGGGTGGCTACACCGGTATCCCCGTGCACCTCCCGGGCGGCGGACTTGTCCAGGGCATGACCGGCTCGCTCAATCCTGGTCCTTCGGCCAAACCCGCTGGCCATATCGCCAAGGATCTCTCCGCAAATGGAGAACATTTCGTTTTTGGCTCCAAATCCAAATTCGAGGCGGATGGCAACGAAGGTGAACTTTCCATCTATGACCACAACCTGAACACAGGCGAAACGCATGTCGTCTCAAAGACACCGACTGGGGCGACGATGAAAGAAGAAGGTGAGGAAATTGCCGAGCTTGACGTCTCCGCCAACGGCTCCGACGTCCTGATTGGCAAGCTCACCAAAGAAGCCGAAGGCGCCAAGCTCTACCACCTCTACATGAACGCGGGTGACTCCGAACGGACGATCGACCTCACGCCTAGGGCAACCGGAGGCGTTCGCTTTGACGGAATGACCTCTGACGGCGAAAAGGTTTTCTTTTCCTCCGAAGAACACCTGACCGGCGAAGACGAACAGCACTCTGGCGCCGACATCTTCATGTGGTCGAAAAAGGGCGAAGAAGAAGGCGATCCTCTCTTCCTGATCTCCGCCGGCACCGAAGCTGACGCCAGTTCCTGCGATCCCGCCGCCAACACCCTGCACAAACACTGGAATACGACGGGCTCCCAGGATTGCGGCGATGTCGCGATCGGCGGTGGCGGCGGGGTGGCCTCCGGCGACGGCACGATCTATTTCCTCTCCCCGAGCCTGCTTGACGGCTCCGAAGAACCCGCGGACGGTGTCAAGAACGCCCCGAACCTCTACGTCGCCCGACCCGGGCAAGCGCCGCACTTCGTCGCGACCCTTGAGTCCTCACTCACCGGGCCGCTGCAGTCCCGCCACCCTTTCCTTAGAAACTTCGGTTCCTTCACCAACCCAGATTTCATTGCCACGGATGCATCCACGGAAGACCTTTATGCGGTTGACGGCGCCATCGGAACCATCTACAAGCTGAACTCAGAAGGCGAACCCCAAACGAGCTGGCGTGAAAACGGGAAGTTGACCGTAGGGGGAGGAATCATCGGCATAGCTACTGATCCAACCAATGGCGATCTCTATGTGGACGTGAGTGGGGAAATTAGAGAGTTCAGCCAGAGCGGTACTCTACTTCGAACCTTCGGAGAGTCCTTTTACGCTCGTGGAATTGCCGTTGACGCCTCCGGTAATGTCTATATCTATTTTGACAATGAATATTATGGCGTTCATGAAATTGCGAAATTCAACAGCGCCGGAGAATACATGGGGGTTGTCTTACCTGAAGTTAACGTGACAGCGTTCACGCTAGACCCTTCAAACGGCGACCTCTACGTTGACAATGAAGGGAAGACGGTCGAACGGTACTCAATTAATGGTGCAGGAGAAGCGACCAACCCGGTAATCATCGCCTCGGAACTTTCAGGTGCTGCTGGCATCTCCGTTGATTCCGCCCACGACGTCTATATTGACGAAGGTACCCGGGTCCTCGAGTTCAATTCCTCGGGTGAAGAAGTAAGCGTCCCGTTCGGTGCAGGTCTCCTCCATGGCTTCGACTGCCGTTGCCATCGACTCTGCCGGGGACGTCTACGCCGCCAATCCCAGCCACTCCGACCTCGCCGAGTTCGGTCCCCCCCAGCCGAACCCCAACCCGAGGACCGACAACCCGGCGGTGGCCGATGCGGTGAGCGAACCCGAAACCCGTCGCACCGCCGACTTCCAGGTCACCCCCTCGGGTCAATACGCTGCCTTCGCCACCACGCGGCCACTCACTGGCTCCGAAAATGGCGGCTTTCCGGAGGTCTTTCGCTACGATGCAGCCGCTGAAACGCTCGACTGCGTCTCGTGCAATCCCTCCAACGCGGATGCCTCCGGCGGCTCTTCCTTGGCGGCAAATGGCTCCAGCCTTACCGAAGCGGGTCAGGTCTTCTTCAATTCTGAAGAGCCGTTGGCTCTGCGCGATTCCGACAACCTCTCCGACGTGTATGAGTGGGAGCCAGCGGGCACCGGTACCTGCAACTCCGAAAACCCCACCTACAGCGAGAGTTCCGGAGACTGCCTCGGCCTCGTCTCCACCGGCTCCAGCCCCTTTAACTCGCAGCCTGCTCGGGGTCAGCCTCAACGGTACGGATGCCTACTTCTTCACCCGCGACAGCCTCGCCCCCCAGGATGAAAACGGTGAGCTGGTCAAGATCTATGACGCCCGTGAAGACGGCGGATTCTTCGTTACTCCCGAACCACCCTTTTGCAAGTCCTCCGATGAGTGTCATGGCGCCGGAAGCCCGCCTCCCCCCCGCCTGGCTTCCACCGCAGCCTCGGCGAAGGGGGCAACGAAGTTTCCGGTAAGAGGTGCAAAAAGGGCTTCGTTGAAAAGAACAATAGGTGCGTCAAGAAACCGAAGTCCAAACGAAACCGACATAACGATCACAAGCATTCCAACCATCGCAGGCGCAAGAAATGATCGGTGTGCGACGTATATCGGTGCGACGCCAAGTACTGCTCGCGGTCCTAGCGGCAGCCTTGAGCCTGCTCGCCACCGGAGTGCTCGCCCCCCAAGCGCTTGCCAGCGAGGGAATCAAGTCCTTTGAAACGACGATGTCAACCAACCTGGCAGGCGGACACCCTGACCTGGAGACATCCTTTGAACTCGAAAGCCCCGGTGCGCCCGAAGCCGCGCAGAACGTGATCTTTAACGCTCCAGGGGGAGTCTTTGGCAATCCCAACGGGATCGCCCAATGCACCTCGGTTCAGTTTGCTCTCAACGAATGTTCCTCGGACTCCCAGGCCGGTCTGGTCACCATCTATGCCAACTACGAAGGCAACACAAAAGACCTTTTGGGCACCGCCCCAATTCATGACCTCGAACCGGGGCCCAGCCAGACGGCGCTCTTCGCCTTCGTCGTGCCCACCGTCGACATCCCGATCAAGATCCCGGTCGCGGTACGTACCGGGGGTGACTATGGGCTGCGCTTCACCGTCGCCAATATCACACAGCAGATTCCGCTAGCCGCTGCCAACCTGACCTTCTGGGGATTGCCTGCCAGCCCCGAACACAATACCCAGCGCTTTGGAAAAGGTAGCCCGGCCGAACCGCCTGGTTGCCCCGGCCTCGCCGGCACCGGTTGCCTCAGCGGTGAAACCCTGCCCTCGGTCGCGAACAATCCGCTCACCGACAACCCGACCACCTGCAGCGGGGCGCCGTTGAATTCCAGCCTTGAAATACAGAGCTACGCCGACCCTGAACACCCATCTAGGGCGACTAGTAGCTACCCGGCGATCGCCGAATGCGATCGTGAGGTATTCAAACCCGTGCTCTACGGCACTCCGACCAGCGAAGCAACCGACTCCCCCGCGGGCCTAAACATCGTGCTCAGCGACCCTCAGTTCGAGGGCCTAACCGCCTCCCCTTCCGAGCTCAAATCTGCGACCGTGACCCTGCCACCCGGCCTGACGATCAACCCCGACGCCGCCGATGGACAGAGTAGTTGCTCCGACGCCGAGGCCGAGTTCAATTCAGAGGGACCTGCCAACTGCCCCGACAACGCCAAGATCGGCACCTTCCAGATCGGCACCCCAGCACTCACCGGCCCGCTCGACGGCTCCGTCTACATCGGCGAACCTAAGCCGGGAAACCAGTACCGTCTCTTCCTTGTTGCTTCCGGTTTCGGCCTGAACGTCAAGCTCGTCGGTTCGTTCAAGCCCAATCCTGAAACCGGCCAGCTGACCGTCGAATTTGAAAACCTGCCCCAAGCCCCTTTTTCTGAATTCGCTCTACACCTCTTCTCCGGCGAACGCGCCCTGATGGCTACCCCGACCGCCTGCACGATTTACACCACCAACGCCGTCTTTCACCCGTGGGACACGGTGCTGCCCTATCAGGAATCCCATCAGGTATTCGGCCTTTTGACCGGCCCGCACGGCGCCGAATGCCCGGGCCAGATCCGCCCCTTCACTCCAAGCCTGGAAGCAGGGACCACAAACCCGACAGCAGGGGCCTTCAGCTCCTTCACCCTCAAGCTGGACCGCGAAGACGGCGACCAGTACCTCGGCAAGCTCAACTTCACGATGCCGCCCGGTCTAACCGCGAACCTGCACGGGATCACCTACTGTCCCGACGCCTCGATCGCCGCCGCCGCCGCCGCCGCGGGCAAAACCGAGCAGGCTGACCCGAGCTGTCCGGCTTCCTCTCAGATCGGCACCTCAAACGTCGCCGCCGGACCGGGCAGCCACCCCTTTCACGCGGAAGGAAAGCTCTACCTGGCCGGCCCCTTTCAGGGGGCTCCGCTTTCGCTGGTCGCGATCACTCCCGCGCTGGCTGGCCCCTATGACTATGGCACCGTCGTCGTCCGGGTCGCCCTCCACATCGATCCTCTCGATGCCCATGTGATCGCGGACTCTGAAACCGTCCCCTCAATCATTGGCGGCATACCCCTGCGCCTGCGCTCGATCCAGGTCAACATCAATAAGCCCAACTTCATGATCAACCCGACCAACTGCTCTCCGTTCTCGGTCGGCTCCGAAGGGATCGGCGATCAGGGTACGGCGGTCGCCTTCTCCTCATACTTTCACGCGGTCAACTGTTCGGCGCTCGAATTCGCGCCGAGAATGTCGATCACCCAGTTGGGCGGCCGAAAGGCAACCGAGCGCAGCAAGGATCCAAGTCTCGCGATTGAAATAAACACCCGGCCCGGGGACGCGAACGTCAAATCGCTGACGGTCACGCTGCCGAAAGCATTCGAGATCGACCAGCGCCATCTCGGTAATATCTGCGATCGCTCAGAACTTGCCTCCGATAAGTGCGCAGGTCGCCAGCCAATCGGAGAAGCGATCACCGAAACTCCGCTGCTTGAAAACCCGCTCAAGGGTCCCGTCTACGCGGTCTCCGGCTTCGGCGTACTCCCCCATCTCGCCTTCATCCTCGGTGGTCAGGTTACGCTGATGCCCGAGGCCGAATCCTCCTCGGTTCAAGACGGACGCTTAAAGACCGTCGTGCCGGTTATCCCCGACGCCCCGATCGGGCACTTCCGTTTCACCCTCTTTGGAGGCTCACAGGGTTATCTCTCAAACACCCAGAGCCTCTGCAGCGAACCGACCATCTCAAAAGTCGAATTTAGCGGCCAAAATGGCAAGACACTGACCCAGCAGGTGAAGACGAAGACGGTGTGTAGGGCAAAGAAAACGAGGCGGGCAAACCGCGCCCCCCGCACCCACCGCTGAGTTCTTTTTGCTACGCACCTATCCAGTCACTCGAGGGCAAACGGGACGCAATGTCAGTCACCGCCTGGATTAGCTGCATCGTCTCGAACCGCAAGGATCTCGAAAATCGCAACGAAGGCGCTGGCGGCCTCTTTGCCTGCCTTGAGTCGAAGCGCCGCAATATCGGCGAGGTGGAGGACGGCGCTGAATATGGCGCGGGAGTTGACGAGGAGGGCGTTGCGGTGGTTGTCGATCACCGGCACGAGGGCCGCATCGAGCCCCGAACTACAGGCCCCGACGGCACCTTCGCGGGCAGGCTCAACTCGATTCCGCAATGTTCTTACTCGCGCGCTGAGATCTCGCCCCAACCCCGTCCGCCGCTACCTCTCGGCCGGCCGCACCATCGTTGTCGTCGTCATATCTCAAGCCCTTCACCTCAGGCATCGCACCCGTTCCTGCCTGAGCAGACTGCCGTCGCTCCCATCCCTAGTCGGACGGCGGCAAACGGGGCATCCCGATTTTCCCTGGTCGGGAGGCGCCACAACAGTAACCGAAGCGGTCGCGGCCCTGGAGATTTCTCTTCTGCCTCCACGGTCGACCGCGAAGGCGCAGTCGTCCCCGGGCGCCAGCGGGGCCGTCCCAGCCCCGGCGCCCGGGGCCTCTGCATCGCGGGGACGCCGACTGCCGCGCGATCGTGATGGTGGAGGCGCTGGGGCCCATGAAGGGGTGGAAATCACCGCCCCGCTACCGCCCCGCGTCGGCGCCTCGGTATCGTTGGAACGAGCGGAGTGGAGAAGAGAGCAGGCCAGGCGCCGGCTTCCAGAAGGGCTCCGTTGCGCTTTTCATATGTCTCTGCTGAGGTAATCTGGCCGCAGGGGCAGCTGGCAAATGGGATGAGAGCTCAGAGAGACCCGTCGGTCACAATCCCTCGGGGAGACGGTAGATCCTCAACTAAGCCTGCCTCGACTTGGTGCCTTGGCCGCCATTCCCGATGAGCCGACCCCGCCCACCTGTCGTCCTCCTCGCGACCCTGGTCGCGGTCGCGGTGCTTGGCATCATCGGCCTTGGCGTCGAGCGCGACCTGCAGCCGACGTCGCTCGCGATCCCGGGCACCTCTGCATCGCGTGGCGAAGCGCTCGCCCGCGCCGACTTTGGTGAATCGGTGCCCTTTGCCGTTTTGTTGCGGGGCCCAGCGGCGGCGATCGACCGCCAGGGCCCGCGCCTGGTCGCGGCGCTGCGCCTCGACCGTTCCGCCACCACCATTTCCCCCTGGGACCGTGCCGCACCTGCTGCCCTGCGCCCCGGTCCGGAGCGCGCCCTCGTCCTCGTCGACTTCCACCGTCCACTCACCACGGTGATCCGCGACACCGTACCGGCGCTCGAACGCACCCTCGCTGCCCACATCCACCCGCCCGTAACGGCCACCCAGTCTGGATTCGCCACGATCTCTCGTGCCCTCCAGCAGGAATCGCTCAGCGCCTCCGAGCGGGCCGAGCTGCTCGCCGCGCCGTTGCTGATAATCGTCCTACTGTTGGTTTTCCGCTCCGTCGTCGCTGCCGCGATCCCGCTGGTCCTTGGCGCGATGACCGTCCTCGCCGGCCGCGGCATCCTCGTCTTGCTCAGCTCCTTCATGCGGATCGACGCCCTCTCCCTCGTCGTCTGCACGATGATGGGCTTGGCGCTCGGCGTCGACTACTCCCTCTTCATCGTTTCCCGCTTCCGCGAGGAGCTGGCCGCCGGACACGATCCGCCTGCGGCCGCGCTTCGCAGCCGCCGCACCGCAGGGCGCACCGTCGCCTTCGCCGGATCCACCCTCTTCGTCTCGCTCTTTGCCTCCGCCTTCCTGCAGCCTGGCACTCTCCTCGTTTCGCTCGCCACGGCTCTGGTCGTCGTCACTGCGATCAGCGTCGCCATCGCCTGGGGCGCCCTGCCCGCCCTTCTCGCCCTGCTCGGCCCGCGCATCAACGCCGGCCGCATCGGCCGCCGCTCCGCCACCGCCCAGGGCTCGATGTCTCGCGCGAGTCGCCGCCGCGGCGACCACCGCCCTGCGGCGCCCCGCCCTCGCCGCCGCGGCGATCGCGATCTCCCTGGCGCTGCTTGCCTCCCCCGCGCTCGCGTTCAACACCGGCTCCCCGGGGGTCGATGAGCTCTCCGCTTCGAGCGCCGCCCGTCGCAGTGCCGAAGCGATTGCCCGCGCCGTCGGCCCCGGCTGGGAGGCACCCTTCGTCCTGGTCGCCTCGGCGCGGCAGGGGCCGATCACGACGGCGCACCGCCTCGCGCTGCTGTCACGCTGGCAGCGCCGCATTGCCGCCGAACCGGGTGTGCGGACCGTGATCGGCCTCGCCCCGCTCGCTCGCGCCGCTCACACCCTGCGTGGCTTGGAAGGCCTCGGACTCTCCCGGTCATTCGCGGCACGTCCCAGCTGGCCCGGCTTGGCCCTGGCCTGCGTCGCGCCGCGGCCGCGGTTGGGCGCCTCCGCGGTGGACTCTCGCAGGCCGCCGCCGGCAGCGGCCTGCTGGGAGAGGGCTCGGCGCGCGCTCGGCAGGGCGCCGCGTTGCTCGCCGCCGGGCTCGGCCGCGCCTCGGCGGGGGGAGAACGTGCCGGCTCTGCGCTCGGCCGCGCCGCCGCGCGGTGCCGGGCAGCTCGCCGGAGGGCAGCGCAAGGCGTCTGGCCTCGCCTTCAACCTCACCCACGGTCTGGGCTCGCTGCTGCCCAGCTTCCGCGCCAATGGGCTCCAGCGTGCCCGGCGGCTGGCCCGCGAACTCGAAGCCTCTGCCCGGAGCGATCCCTCCCTGCGCTCGCAGGCCGAACAGGCCACGATCGTCGCCCGCGAGCTCGAATCCACCAGCGAAGAGCTCCACCGCCTGCGCGAGGTCGGCGGCGCCCTCGAAGGTGGCCTGGGCCGGCTCTGCCGGGGGCGGGCGGCGGCTTGCAAGCGGCATCGGGCGCCTCGCCGCAGGCGCGGGGAACCTTGGGAGCGGCCTCGACCGCCTCGGCGCGGGAGCTGGTCGCCTCGCGACGGGTCTTGGCGCACTTGAAAGCGGCACCGGCTGCCCTTCGGCGCGGCCTCGCCGGCGGCTACCGGCGCTCCCACCCGCTGCAGGCCGGTCTGCGCCGCGCGGCCGCCTCCGCTTCTCCGCTGCAGCGTGAGGCCACACTGTTGCACCGCCTCTCGCCGGGCTTCTTTCGCTCGGGTTACCTGGCCCTGGCGGCGATCGACGGCGCCCCGTCGGCCCGCCGCGCCCTCGCCGGAGAGGCGATCAACCTCTCCCATGGCGGCCAGGCGGCCCGTCTGCTGGTCATTCCCACAGCAGGCTTCGACACCGCCGGCTCCCGCGAGGTCGGCTCGCGGCTGCTCGCCGCCGCCGCCGCCCTGGGCCGTGCCGGTGGCATGCGCACCGGCGTCAGCGGCGGTGCCGCCACGCTAAACGACTACGCGGCTGCCACCAAGGCGCGGCTCCCGTTGGTGATCGGCGCGATTGTTTTGATCACCTTCCTGATGCTCGTCGCGATCCTGCGCGCACCGCTGCTTGCCGCGCTTACCGTTGCCCTCAACCTCGTCTCGGTTGGCGCGGCGATCGGAGTCGTCTCGCTCGTCTGCAAGCTTCCCGCCGGCTTTCCGCTGGGCGGCCACCCATACATCGACACGGTCGGCGCAGCGGCGATCTTCGGCGTCACCTTCGGCCTCTCGATCGATTACGCGGTGTTCCTGCTGGCGCGGATCCGGGAGCGCTATGAGGCTGGAGGGGATAACGCCGCGGCGATCACCTACGGTCTCGAGAAGACAGCGGGTGTGATCACCGGCGCAGCGGCGATCATGGCCGCCGTCTTCATCTCCTTCGCCACCGCGCCGGTCGCCACCGTGAGCCAGATGGGGGTGGGCCTGACCGTCGCGATCCTGCTCGACGCAACTGTGGTGCGTATCGTCCTGCTGCCGGCGCTGATGCTGCTATTCGGCGAGCGGGTCTGGCGCGTGCCACCGCTACTTGACCGGGTGCTGCCGCGTTTTAACCTGCATGGGATTGACAATGAGGCGACGGAGGCGGGAGCATGAGGGAAACCGCCGACAACAGGGATACACATCGATGATTCGCCTTGCCGCGCTCAATCGGGGCCGCGGCGCTGGCGATGGCAGTGCTCCTCACCGGCATCGCGACCGCCGAAGAAGCGCCCGTCCCCAGCCGCGCCGAATACGTAGCGAACCTGGAGCGGATCTGCAAGCCGCGGTCGCTTGCCACCAAGCGGGCGGTGCAGGGTATGCGCGCCGACCTTCGCGCCGAACGCCTCGCGGTTGCCGCCGCCAAGTTCTCCCAGGCCTCCCGCCTCTTCGCGGCCACGGTGCGCGAAATCTCACCTCTGCCGCGGCCCTCGGCCGATCGCGTCACCCTCGCCCGCTGGTTTGGCTACCTTGGGCAGGAGGAGTCAAACCTGCGCCGGATCGTCGCCGTCCTTCGCGCCAACCAGCCGGTCGCCTTCCAGCACGCCTCGGCCCGCTTCGTAAAGAGCGGCGAAAGCGCCGACAACGTCGTCCTCGCCTTTGGCTTCAACTACTGCTACTTCAAGCTGTCTCGATTCGAATAGGCGAACGCGGTGCGCTCCCTTGCCTCCAGCGGTCGCAGCAGAGGGGTGCTATCGATGCGCCTCGCCGCGATGGGCGCTGTCGTCCTTCTTGCCGCGGCGAGCGGCGCCCTTCTCGCCGCTCCCGCCGGCGCCAGACGTGCTCAGCTTGGATCACCTGATCGTCTCCCTCGACGCCAGCTTCTCCCCGCACCGGCTTCCCCGTCATCGCCTCGCGCCGGTTTCAATCAGCGTCTCCGGCTTGCTCCGCACCGACGACGGCTCAACGCTGCCGCGCCTGCGCGGGATCGAACTGGCGCTAGCCACGGGAAGCAGTCGGCTCGACATCCGTCGGCTTGCCGATCTGCCCCCGCCGCCGCCTGCTCAGCGCCACCGAACGCCAGGCGCTGGAGCGTTGCGCCGGCGCCATCGTCGGTCGCGGCGGCCTGCGCGCCGAGGTCGACTTTCCCGGCCAGCCGTCGTTTCCCCTGCTCGCCTCGTTGCTCGCGTTCAACGGCGGACCGCGCGGCGCTCGCGCTGCGGTCTGGTTGTTGGCCTTCTCTTCGAACCCGCCCGCCTCCTTCGTTGTACCGGTCTTCATCCGGCATCTCCCCGGCCCCTTGGGCACCACCCTGACCGGCGTGTTTCCCCCCTCGCTCGGTCCGTGGCCGCACGTCAGCGCCTTTCACATCACCTTTGCCCGCCGCTTCTCCTACCGCGGTACCTCCCACAACTACGTGAGCGCCTCCTGTCCGGTGCCTCCGCGCTTCACCGGCGGCCTCCTGCCGTTTGCCCGGGCCAGGTACTTCTTTGACTCTGGCCCGACCCTGACGACCACGGTCGCGCGGACCTGCCATGTCCGCTGAGTGCTTCGGGCGGCTCCGAAGGTCTCGATTGTTCAGCTGGCGAGCGCATCGGCGCTCAGCCGACGGCGGCGAGCACGCAGGGCGGTTCCAGGTCTGCCCTGGCGCAGCCTGTGTACGGTGAGGGTCGAGCGTGCCGACGGCCCGAGCGCATCCAGCACCGCAGCGGCCGGCACTCCGCGGTCCCCAAGCCAGGCGGCGGGTTGGGCCAGGTAATAGCCGCCCATCGCCGCCAGAATAAGCTCATGCTGTCGGGCGCTGGGGAGCTCGCGGATCCCCGTCGCGAGCGCGGGTGGCGATCTCGGCAAGTCGCTCTGCGGCTGTCTGTGGCGAGCGGTAGCGCTCGATGTGGCGCTGCTGTGCGGGGTCCTCGTCGAGGTCGACCAGGCTGTCGAGCAGAGTGTTCAGCGCATTGACCCAGGGGAAGTAGGCGCTCTCGACGGCAAGGAAGTCGCCCTCAGTGACGCCCGACTCCGCGGCACGTGCGGTGAGCGCCCCCAGCGCCGGGGTCGAGGCCCCGGCGGCGAATACCTCCCACCACGCGAGCTCCCCCTCCGTTCCCGATGCCCGCGCCGCCGCCTCCGCCCAACTTGCCATCTGCCGTTCCTCGGCGTCGAGCGCCAGCGAGTGGTTCATCGCCTGGGATTCGACGCCGAGTCTGGCGCGCCGTCGCAGCGTGGCCACGGCGCTTGAATAGGAGGGCAGCCCGCCCAGGCTGCTGCGGCAGGCCTCGACCAGGGCGACGAGGTACTCGTGGTCGGCGCGCAGTTCGGCCTCCTCGCGATAGGCCTCAAGCGAGAGCTCGCAGTCGACCGCGACCTCGAGGGCGCCGTTTAGCTTCAATCGCTGAGCGTGTGAGTGAAGCGGGCGCTCGGTGACGTTGTCGAGGTAATCGAGAGCCGTCTGATAGGAGACCAGGGCACGGATCACCGCCCGGCGCTTTGAGCGCGGCGCCAGCACCGCGAATGCCGCCAGACCCTCGGCGTTGCCACTCTTGGTTTGCAGGGCAAGCAGCGCGTCGCGGCGCAGCGCCGGCTCCGGGATCGCCTCCGCTCGCCTGCGCCACTCGTGCAACTCGCGTCGCACCAGTGGGAAGACCTCAATCCAGTAGCAACTGGCGGCCCTGGTGAACGTCGCCGTTCGCCTCATCGTGCCGTTGACCATGCCCTGAATCTTATGGCTTGGCGCGGAGTCTTGCCATTTGTCCACCGCCGGGTATCGCGGTATACATACGTCGAGTTTGCCGACCATGGCCAAGCCCGACCCAGCCGATGATCGCGCCCGCCTGCGCGAGGCGTTGCTCGACCTCAGCCTGCGGCGCGGCTATCCCGATTTTGACCTCGACGCCCTGCTTGAGCGCGCCGCGGTCGGCCGCGATGCCTTCCACGATCATTTCACCGACCTCGATGACTGCTTCTGCGCGATCCTCGCCGAGACTTATGAGGAATTCTTTGCCTACGCCCAGCAATCCGTGGCCGGGGTCGAAGGCTGGCGCGATCGGATCCGCGCCACCGCTTACGCGATGCTGCGCTTCCTGTTGCGCGATGAGCGGGTCGCCCACCTTGGCGCTGTCGACGCGGGTCGGGGGGGCGAGCGGGCGCGGTTGCTTTTCGTCGATACCTTCAACCGCCTTGTCGATCTGATTGACGAAGGGCGCGGCGAGACCGCCGACCCCGATTCGTTGACCCGCGCCACCGCGGTCGGAGTTGGGGGCGTGATCTTCGCGCGCGTTCAGGAGGCCGTCGCCGCCGGCGAATTGGAGCTCGGTGAGGAGGAGCTGCCGCAGCTGATGTATGCGGCGGTCTTTCCCTACCTCGGCGCCGCGGCCGCCGATCAGGAGCTGCACATCCCGCCGCCGCTCGACCCGGCCGCCCCGAGCGGTTAAACCCGAGCCGCTCGGGCGATCAGGGCCGGCGGTTTGCCACCGCGGCTGCTTGCTCGGGGCCGACGAAGGGGGCGAGGGTGATGTAGATGGCGAGCGGGATCTCTTCGGGGAGGCGCTGCGGCCCGCCGTTGCGGATGCGGTTGCGCAGCAGTGCGTAGACCGCTCCCCCGATCGCCTCGCTCGCGATCCTCGGCGCGGTCGGGTTCTCCGCGAAGGCCGGTGCCAGCATCGAGCTCATCGAGTCGATCACCCGGTCGCGCCGCGCCAGCCCCTCCGGCCCCACCGCGTAGACCTCGACCGCAGCCAGTCGCGCAAAGTCCGGCTCGGCGACCAGGTAGGAGCACATCGCCTCATAGGCGATCCGCACGCCCTCGCGCCAGTCCGCCGCCCGCTGTGCGGCCGGCACCACCGAGGCGAGCATCTGCGCGCCTCCCATCTCCAGCGCCGCCAGCACCGCGTCGCGCTTGTCGGTGAAGTGGGAGTAAAAGGTGGTGAGCGAGATCGAGGCGCGCTCGGCGATGTCGTCGGTGCTCATCGCCTGATAGCCCCTCTCCGCCGTCACCGCAGTGACGGCGCGGGCGATCCGTTCCGCCGGGGTGTATCCCTCGAACTGGCTCGGTGCCCCGCTCGCCCGTCGCCGCGATCGAAGCGGCTGCGGCGGCGGGTAATAGCCCAGCCCCCACTCCCAGAGATCCGCTGCCAGCGCGGCCAGCTCGCGCTCCTCGCCGCGGTAGAGGCGGGTGTGAAGGACCTTTCGCAGTCCGCCGATCACCGCGTGCACGATCTCAGGAGGCATACCCTCGCGACCGCTGATCCGCTGGCTGGCCTCTAGCACCAGCTCCTCGAAGGCATCGAAGACCCGGTCGATCGCCCGTTCGGCTTCCTCCCCCGCCGCGTGCAGCTCGACGATGCAGACCCGTGCCGTCGCCCCCTGCTCAACGGCCATTCCGATGAAGGTCTCAAACACCTCCCGAACCCGACTCTGATCGGCCCCGACCTTGGCCTGGGTGATCGTCTCCAGCATAGGCTCCACTAGCGCTTCCACCATTGCCACAAAACAGGCCTGCTTACTCGCAAAGTGCTTGTAGAAGTCGCTGCGCGAGACGCCCGAGAGCGCGACCAGATCGGCAACCGTGGTCGCCTCGTAGCCCTTCTCCGAGACCACCGCGACCATTGCCGCGAACAGTCGGTCGCGCTGGTTTCGCACGACCTCCGCGCGCTCCGTGCTGGCGCCCGGACGCAACTTCCGCTCTCTCAGCTCTGAGGAATTTCCCCACGGCGTCTGCACCATCGGGCTCGCAAGATAATCGCCCATGCAGCGCCCGCTCAACCTCGCCGTGGATCGGTAAAACCGTCAGTAGACAACCGTTTTCTTGGCTCCCCATCGGCGCTACGTGTACGTCGCGCCCCGCCCACGCCCAGCCCCTGCGTCCTCACCCTCTGGCCGCCCGACTTTTCCATGCCCGCCGGGCGGAAGGGCGCCCTTTTTGGGTGAGAGCCGATGTCAATCTGAGTAGGGCTATGTTCGTGGTGCTCCCGCTGATCGTAGCCGCATTTCCGAAAAGGGGCAATGCACTTAACCGTGGAGCTTTTTCTGTGGGTACCAAATTGGTTATGAACAGCAGATCGGCATGGGGCTCCCCTCGACGGCTTCGGGGGCCGGCCCCACGAGCCGTCGTCTCATCGCATGGCACCCGGCGAAGTTGGCCTGGTCATGGCCAGGGGCGCTTCAGGCCCTTTTCGTACACGCCACAAATCTCGCCGTTTGCCTGGTGCCTCGGAAATTGGCGGTTGGTGAAGCAGAAACCTGAGCGGCCACATCGGTCAGCGCACAGCGCTCAGCCGGCCGGGTCGTTCGCTTCATGGGATACCAGCACGACAGCCCGTCGGGCGGACTCTTTTCCCGCTATTCAGTGCTCCGGCACTGACGATTTGGCGAACGAGACGATCCTGAGTCGTCGCTAGTGTGCGCCTCTAATGCACGGCATAGTCAAAGAGTTGAGCGAGATCGATCTGTCTGAGGTGAGGGAAGCGGTCGGGTCGAAGTCGTTCGGGCGTGGGCGCGCTTACGCGCGCGGCCAGCGGGTGGTGGCGATCGAGTGGGATCCGAGCGGTCTGACGCTGGCCGGTTCGGTTGCTGGTACCGCGCTCTATGCAACCACCGCCTACTTCGCCGACGCGGGCGGCAGCCTCACGTTCGAGAACGGGGAGTGCACGTGTCCGGTCGGATACGACTGCAAGCACGTCGCTGCGATCGTGATCGCGGCCGCGGGCGGGGGCGGTCTTCAGGGCGCGCCGCGCCTGCCTCGGGTTCGCCCGGCAACGACGGATGGCCCAGCCTGGGAGCGGACTCTGCGGGGGCTGATCTCCGCCCCGACCCCGGCCGGGGAGCGAGCGCTGGCGATCGAGCTTTCGCTGCGGCCGTCCCGCGACCGGCCGCGGTTGATGGCGCGGCTGATGCGCCCGGGGGCGCGCGGGGGCTGGGTCAACGGCTCGCTCTCCTGGGGCGGACTCGACTCGTGGAAGGTCCGCGACGGCAACTACCGCTCCGACCACGTAGCGCTGGTCCGCGAGCTTCACGCCATCCATCGGGCTCGCGAGCAACGGGTGGGTTACTACTACGGTTACGGTGACGGCGAGCGGGCGCTCGACCTGAGCGACTGCGACAGCCAGCGGCTGTGGGCTCTGCTCGACGATGCTGCCGGGATCGAGCTGAAGCTGATCCATGCCCTGCCTGGACTCGGTGAACTGCCGCCCTTCGCAGGCGGTGAGCTGCTCGTCGACGTGGGCCGCGATGGTGAGCGGGGTTCGCTCGTCACCGCGGTGCTTCGCCTCGGCGACGACGAACCGGCCGGGCTCGAGCCGCTGCTCTTCCTCGGCGCGAGCGGGCACGGCGTCGTCTGCGCCGAGCGCGAAGAGGGCGCCGACGGCTCCGATCTCGAGCAGCGGCGACTGCGCCTGGTGCGCCTCGCAAGGCCCGCTCCGCGGCAGCTGCAGCAGATGCTGCTCGGCGGTGAGCGGCTCGAGATTCCGGCGAGTGAGCTCGACCGATTCGCCGTCGAGATCTGCCCAGCGCTGCGCCACGTGGCCACGGTCTCCTCCTCAGACGGGACGTTCACGCCGCCCGAGATCTCCGAGCCGGCACTCGTGCTGCGGGCAAGCTACGGCGCCGAGCACGCCCTCGAGCTCGACTGGGCGTGGGCCTACCGGATCGGCTCGCAGGCGCGACAGGCGCCGCTGGGGATCGGTACAGCCGCCCCGGGCTTCCGCGATCGCCGCGCCGAGCGCGCGATCCTTGCCGAGACCGTGCTCGCCGGGACCGGCCTCGAGCGCCTCGGCCTCCTCGATGCGACCGCCCGGCCGGCGGAAGTGCCCGCGGTCTCACTTGCCGGGGTCGAGACGATGCGCCTGACGACCGAGGTGGTGCCACGGCTGCAGGAATACGGAGTCTCGGTCGAGGTCGTCGGAGAGCCGGCCGATTACCGCGACGTCAGCGACTCGCTGACGATCGGTGTCTCGACCGCCGAGATCGCCGGCGAGAGCGACTGGTTCGGCCTCGGCGTGACGATCAGCGTCGAAGGACGCGAGCTGGGGTTCGCCGACGTGTTTGTCGCGCTGGCGAGTGGCGAGTCCCACCTGCTGCTCGAGGACGGCGCCCACCTCTCGCTCAAGGATTCCCGCCTGGAGTCGTTGCGCCAGCTGATCGTGGAGGCGCAGGCGCTCGCCGACTCGCCCTCGGCGCAGCTGCGGATCAGCCGCTACCAGGCGGGGCTTTGGGCCGAGCTCGCGGCGCTCGGCGTCGTCACCGAGCAGGCCGAGGCCTGGCGCCGCCAGGCGGAGGCGCTGCTCGAGCTCGACGAGGTCGCTCGCTATGACCCACCGGCCGCGCTGGAGGCCGAGCTGCGGCCGTACCAAAGCGACGGGTTCAGCTGGCTGGCGTCGCTGTGGGAGCTGGGGCTTGGCGGCATCCTCGCCGACGACATGGGGCTCGGCAAGACGCTGCAGGCGCTCGCGATGGTCTGCCACGCTCGCGAGCGCGATCCCGGCGTCGGCCCGTTCCTGGTCGTTGCGCCGACCAGCGTCGTCTCGAACTGGGTCGGCGAGGCGGCGAAGTTCACCCCCGAGCTTGCGGTCAGCGCGGTTACCGACACGCTGAAGAAATCCGGCCGTTCGGTCGACGACCTTGCGGCCGCCGACGTCGTGGTGACGACGTACACGCTGTTCCGGCTCGACGCGCAGGCCTATCGAGAGGTGGAGTGGGCGGGCCTCCTCCTCGACGAGGCGCAAGCTGTCAAGAACTACCAGTCAAAAACGTACAAGTGCGTCCGCGAGCTGGCGGCGCCGTTCAAGCTCGCCATCACCGGAACTCCGATGGAGAACAACCTGACCGAGCTGTGGTCGCTGCTCTCGATCACGTCGCCGGGGCTCTTCCCGCACCCGAAGCGGTTCGCCGAGCAGTACGCGCGGCCGATCGAGCGCCACGGCGACGGCGAGCGGCTCGCTCGCCTGCGGCGCAGGATCAAGCCACTCGTCAAGCGCCGCACTAAGGAGCTCGTCGCCGCCGACCTACCGCCGAAGCAGGAGCAGACGCTCGAGGTCGATCTCCACCCGCGTCACCGCAAACTCTACGAGACTCGTTTGCAGCGCGAGCGACAGAAGATCCTCGGCCTGATCGACGACTTCGACCGTAACCGGTTCACGATCCTGCGCTCGATCACGCTCCTGCGCCAGCTCAGCATCGATCCGAGCCTCGGCGACGCGGGTCACGACGACGTTCCCTGCGCGAAGCTCGCGGCGCTGGTCGAGCAGCTCGGCGAGGTGATCGGCGGCGGCCACCGCGCGCTCGTCTTCAGCCAGTTCACGGGCTTCCTGGCCAAGGTTCGCAACCGTCTTGACCGTGAGGGAATCGACTATTGCTATCTCGACGGGCGCACCCGCAAGCGCGATCAGGTGATCGAGCGGTTCAAGCAGGGCACCGACCCGGTATTTCTGATCAGCCTGAAGGCGGGTGGCTTCGGCCTTAACCTGACCGAGGCCGATTACTGCTTCCTGCTCGACCCGTGGTGGAATCCGGCAGCCGAGACGCAGGCGATCGACCGCGCTCACCGGATCGGGCAAACCCGCCCGGTGCTCGCCTACCGGATCATCGCCCGTGACACGATCGAGGAGGAGGTCGTGGCACTCGCCCGCCGCAAGGCAGAGCTGTTCAGCGGCGTCATGGACGACGGCGACCTGTTCGCCGGCAGCCTGACCGCCGCCGACATCCGCGGGCTCCTCGGGGAGCCGGCGCGCCCCCAGCATCGCGGCAAGGCAGCCGGGGCGCTTGCCGAAGCGGCGTAAGGCGTTGCTTGACCGGCGCGGGAGAGACTGCCACTCTGTCGCGCTCTCGTGCGCATTCTCGTTCCGTTGCCCGATCGCGATTTCGACACGACGGAGGTTGCGGTGCCCTGGCGCCTGCTCACCGACCGTGGCCACCAGATCGTCTTTGCGACGCAAGGCGGGGGCAGCGTTCCCCAGTGCGATCCCAGGTTGCTCGGCGGTGTCCTCTTTGGTCGCCTCGGCGCCGAGCCTGAGCCGATCTCCTTCTATCAGCAACTGACCGAGGACGCGGCGTTTCGCAGCCCCGTCACCTGGCGGCGGATAGACCCAGCCGAATTTGACGGCTTGATCTTGCCGGGGGGGCACGCCCAGGGAATGCGGCAGTACCTTGATGACGTCGAGCTCAGGGAGAAGGTCGTTTCCTTTTGGCGCCAAGGGCGCCCGGTCGGGGCGATATGCCACGGCGTGATCGTGCTCGCGAGGAGCATCGATCCGGCCAGCGGCCGCAGCGTCATCGCCGGGCGGCGGACCACCTGCTTGCCCAAATACATGGAGCGCGGGGGCTTCATGCTGACCGCCTGGAGGCTTGGCCGCTACTACCGCACCTACCCCACCTACGTAGAGGACGAGGTGATCGCCGCACTCAGCGACCCACGCGATTTCGAGCGTGGACCCCGCACCACCAAGCGCGGCACCGACAGCGACGACTCAGCCGCCTTCGTGGTGCGAGACGGCAGCTACCTCTCGGCTCGCTGGCCCGGTGACGCCTACCTCTTCGCCAAGCGCTTTGACGGGATGCTCTCGACCGAGTCCCATAACCAGATTTCCTGAGCCAGGAGGCCGGTTTAAGTGAGCACCATCATCGCCGAGTGGGTTGGGTGCCCGCATGCCGTTGGGTACGCGACGGTCACATGTACATGCGGGCGATGCCCTAGGTTCGAACTTCGGACCGCTGTACAACGACGCCGCGGTCCCCCACCGCGACCATTTGAGGATGAAAACGACGCCCCGCCAGATCGTGGCATTCGGCGGCGGCGGGTTCTCGATGGAGTCGGGCAACCCACTGCTCGATAACTATGTGCTTGGACTCAGCGCTGCCGAGCGTCCCCGGATCTGCTTTTTGCCCTCGGCAAGTGGCGACGCCGACCACTACATCGTGCGCTTCTATCGCGCCTTTGCGGCCGATCGCTGCGAGCCCAGCCATATCTCGTTGTTTCGCCGTGAGCAGGGTCCGGCCGACCCGCGCCGACACCTCCTCTCTCAGGATCTGATCTACGTCGGCGGCGGCAGCGTGATCAGCCTGCTCGGGGTCTGGCGGGCGCATGGGATTGACAACGTCCTGCGCGAGGCCTGGCAGGCCGGCATCATTTTGTGCGGACTCTCCGCCGGTTCCCTCTGTTGGTTCACAGAAGCTGTCACCGGCTTTCACGGGGAGCCCCGCCGGGTCGAGGGCCTGGGTCTTTTGCCGTTTAGCAACTGCGTTCACTATGAGCCCGGATCGAGCCGGCGCCTCGCCTACCAGAGATTTATCCGCGAGGGGATGAGACCCGGCTATGCGGCGGGAGACGGGGCGGCGCTGCATTTCACCGGCTCCAAGCTGAGCCGGGTGGTCACCTCCCGCCCGCAGGCTGGGGGCTACCGGGTCGAGCGGAAGAAAGGTGAGGTCGTTGAGACGCCGCTGCCGAGCGCCTTTCTCGGCGACCCCTCCTCATCCGCTGGCGAGGCGCTTGCGGCGGCGGTCGCGGTCTGATGGCGGTCGCCGAGACCGAGCTCAGAGCCCGCCGACTGGATGGCGGGGAAACCCCGTCGCTGCGGCGGATCCTCGCCCTCGGCGGGCACGACTTCACCTCCCGCCCACCCGACCGCGCGGTCTCTGAGCTGATGCTCAGGTTGGCGACTGAGCGCGCTTTGGGCCGGCCGCGCATCTGCATCCTGCCCACCGCAAGCGGTGATACCTCCGAGCAGATCGGCCGCTTCTATGCCGCCTTTGGGGAGCGAGCCTGCGAGCCCTCTGATCTCTCCCTGTTTCGGCTCGGACGCCACCCGATGGCGCTGCGCGATCACCTCCTCTCCCAGGATCTGATCTACGTTGGCGGCGGCAGCCTCGTCAATCTGCTCGCGGTCTGGGAGGCGCATGAGATCGGCGCGATCCTCAGCCTCGCCTGGCGACAGGGGATTGTCCTCGCCGGCCAAAGCGCCGGCGCGATGTGTTGGTTTGAGGCCGGGATCACCAAATCTTCAGGCCGCCCCTCCACGGCAGCTGGGCTGGGGCTTCTGTCGGGCAGCCTCTGCGTGCACTACAACAACGAGCCCGAGCGCCGCGCCGCCTACCTCGAAGCGGTTGCGGCTGGAATGCCCGGGGGCTACGGGCTAGATGATTACGCTGGGCTGCTCTGGGAGGGCGAGGGGGCACCGGCCGCCCTGACCGCGCGCCGCGGGGCGCGCGCCTACCTGGTCCGTGCCGGGCCCGAGGGTGTCTCGGAGGCCGCCCTGCCAGCCCGTTTCCTGCCGGCTCCCGCCCCCGCGGCGCTGCGCGAGGACATCGCCGAGTTTCGCCGTCTCAAAAGCATGCGCAAGCGAGCCGGGTGGCTGGCCTGAGCCGAGGCGCCCAGTGCCGCTAGAGCGCACCGCCGGCGGCGGTCGGAGCGGTCGGGTCCTGTTCGGTGCCCCCCGCCCCCTCACGAGCCAGGTACTCCTCGGCCATCAGTGGGTTGTCCTTGGCCCGTTCGACGATCTTCAAAAGCGCCGACATGCTCGAGACCTCCTCGACCTGCTCCTTGATGAACCACTGCATGAACTGCTCACCCTGGTAATCGCCCTCCTCACGAGCCAGCCGCGCCAGGTTGGCGATCTGATCGCTGACCCGCTTCTCCTGCTCCAGCGCGAGTCGGACCGGCGCCACGGTGTCGGCGAAGCTGCTCTGCGGGGCCTCGATCCCCGGCAGCTCGATCGGGTGGCCGGCGTCGAGCAGGTACTGGGTGATCATCATCGCGTGATTTCGCTCCTCCAGAGCCTGGCGATAAAAGAATGCAGCCAGCTGGGGGAGCGTCTCTGAGTCGTAATGAACCGCGATCGCGATGTATTGCTGTTGTGCGGAGAACTCGGAGGCGACCTGCTCGTTGAGGGTTTTGGCAAAGCTCATCTGCTGCCAACCCTATCCATCCCAGCGAAAGCCGCGGGGGTCCACCCGCGGCTGCAGGGGACTGCTGGCCAGGCCCGGCCTGGTCGCCAGCTCGGGCTCGTTGTAGGCCGAGGGTGCGACGTCGTTGGGGGTGTTGGGATGAAAGATCGAGGCCAGGTATTGAATCTGGCCGCGGCCCGGACCGAGCTCGGTCTGACCACCGCCGTAGGCACCCATCCCGCGCCGCTGGCAGTAGTCATAGGCGGCGAACAGCTCGCTCACCGCGCCGAAGCGAGAGGGCTTGATGTTGACCATCCTCGGGGCCCACGGCATCGACTCAATGTCGGCGACCGAATGGATCGGTGCGTCCCAGGTGACGCGCTCAGAGACCGGGTCAAGAAGAGGTTTGGTTTCAGCGTTGACGTCGGGGTCCTCGAGCCAGGCGCTGGGGAAGGCCTCGATCAGCTCTGCATACAGGGCGGGGTCGGTCTCCACGTCCACCGGGGTTCCTTTGTAATAGCCCTTCAGATCGAGCGAGTCGACCGCGCCGGTCTCAACAAGTGCAGCGATCAGCCGCTCATCCCAGTCATTGGTCGGGTCGAGCTTGAAGCGCAGGCTCGGGTAGATCGCGAGCCGGGCGAGCAGCGGCTCGATCGAGGAGGACTGCTCGCTGCCGAAGGGCGCCAGGCGCATCGAGCAGACGAAGTTGACGGGGCGGGGTTCGCGGCCGAGGATCGCGGCGAGGCTGGTGCCAGCCTGGCGCAGCGCCAGGTCCAGCGCCGCAGACTCAAAGGCCCAGCGGCGATAGGCGCGCGAAACGTCACGCTCGGGCGGCGCTGAGGCGAACAGGTCGAGTTCGCCGATCAGCTCGGAGAGCTCGGCGAAGCTGCGGCTGCCGCAGATCTGCTCGGGCGCGCCGCCGCTCTGCAGGGCAAGGTGATCGACCGCGTCGTAGGTGACATCCTCGCCGATCCCCTCCTCACCCGCGCCGCGCAGCTTTATGACCGTGGTCAGTCGTTCGAAATCGCCGACCTTCAGTTCGAGGCCCTCCAGCTCGGATGAGTCGATCTGCACCGCCAGCCCGGCGATTTGCTCATAGGTGCTCACCGTGAAAGCCAGCCTAGCGGCCGGCGCACCATCCCCCGGGCGCCGCTGGGTGCGAGACTCGGATGCGATGCAGCACACGCGGCGCGGCTACTGGCTGGCGGAGGCGGGAGCGGTGACCCCTGCCGCGCCGCTGATCGGGGAGCGCAGCGCCGATGTGGTCGTGATCGGCGGCGGATTCACCGGAATGTGGACGGCCTGGCAGATCAAGGCGCTGGAGCCCGAGGCGCGGGTGGTCCTGCTCGAGGCCGAGGTCTGCGGGGGCGGGCCGAGTGGACGAAATGGCGGCTTTGTCAACACGATGTGGTTCTCGCTGCCGAGCATGCGCCGGCGCTGGGGCGATCAGCCGGCGCTGGCTGTCGCCCGCGCCGCCGCCGCCGCCGTTGCCGAGATTGGAGACTTCTGCCTGAGCGAGGGCGTTGAGGCCTGGTACAGACGCGGCGGCTACCTGCAGGTTTCAACCGCCCCCGCCCACGATGCGGTCTGGGAGCAGAGCGTCAGGGCCTGTCAGGAACTCGGAGTCAGCGACGCCGTGCAGACGCTGACCCCGGCCGAGGTGGCCGCCCGCTGCGCCTCGCCGGCCTTTCGCGGCGGGGTCCTCTATCCGGGCGCAGCGACCGTGCAGCCAGCTCGCCTCGCTCTCGGCCTGCGCGAGCGGCTGCAGGCCGCGGGGATCGAGGTCTGTGAGTTCTCACCGGTGCGCAGCCTGCGGGGGGGAGGGGGAGGGGTGCGGGCGGAGACCGGCGCCGGCGCGGTTCAAGCCGGGGCGGCCGTGGTTGCGGTCGGCGCGGCGGCGAAGGCGCCCGCCGGGCCGCTTCGCAACCAACTCACGGTCGCCTCATCTCACATCGTCCTCACCGAGCCGGTTCCGGATCTTTTGGAGGAAGTGGGTTGGACCCACGGTGAGTGCATCACCGACAGTCGCGCCCTGATCAACTATTTCCGCACCACACCGGAGGGAAGGATCCTCTTTGGCTGGGGGGGCGGTCGGATCGCGATGGGGGCGCGTTTGGGTGGCCGCACCGAGTTCGATCCGGCGGTGGTTTCGCTGATCACCGCCCACCTGCACCGCTACTTTCCGAGCCTCGGTGCCCGCCGCGTGACGCACGCCTGGGGAGGGCCGATCGACGCCTCACCCACCCACCTGCCGCTGGTCGCACCCCTGCGCGGCGGCCGAACCTTCGTCGCTGCGGGCTACACCGGGAACGGGGTGGGGCCCTCACACATGGTCGCAAGGACGCTGGCATCGCTGGCGCTGGACCGCCGCGATCAACACTCGGGCCTGGCCTTCGTCGATCCATCCCCGGGGCGGGTGCCGCCGGAGCCCCTGCAATGGATCGGCGGGGAAGCGATTCGGCTGGCGATCATGCGCACCGAGGAGGCCGAGCTCGCCGCTCGAGAGCCCGATCCGTTGAGCGCCGCCGTCGCCCGTATCCCGGAGCTGATCGGCTTCCACATCGGTCGCTGAGCGCCCGATCTGAGCCGCGGGCCCTCCCAGCGCTCACCAGCGCGAGGTGATCACCTTCTTGCGGGTGTAGAAATCAACCGCGTCGGTGCCGTTGGCGTGGAGGTCACCGTCGCAGGAATCCTTCCAGCCGACGAAGGGAAACCAGGCCAGCGGCGCCGGCACGCCGACGTTGACCCCGAGCATCCCGGCCTCGGCGCCGTGGCGAAAGCGCCGCGCCGCCTCACCGGAGTCGGTGAAGATCACCGCGGCGTTGCCGTAGCGCGAGCCGTTTAGGAAGCGAAGGGCGGCCTCGAGGTCGGCCAGCTCGGTGAGCGTCAAAAGCGGTCCGAACAGCTCCTCGCGCAGGAGCTCGGATTCCTCCCCGGAGGGGGCGAGGATCGTCGGCCCAAGCATCGTTTCGGCCGGGCCCGACTCGCCGCGACCATCCAGGAGCAGCTCAGCCCCTTCGGCAAGTGCGCGCTCGATCGCCCCAACGACTTTGGTTCGAGCCGTCGCGGAAATCATCGGGCAGACGTCGGTGGCGGGATCGGAACCGCGGCCCAGCCGAAGCTTTCGCGCCGCTGAGACGAGGGCCTCGCGAGCCTCGGCGCGGCGGCGCTGATCGCCGACGATCACGCAGACCGAGCCGGCCAGGCAGCGCTGCCCCGCGGCGCCGAAGGCCGATCCCAGGATCGCCGGTATCGCCGCGGAGAGCCTTGCATCGGGCATCAGCACCAACGAGTTCTTCGCCCCGCCCAGGGCCTGCACCCGCTTGCCGGTTGCGGCACCGCCCCTGGCGATGATCCGAGCGGTCTTGGCCCGCCCCACGAAGGAGATCGCATCGACCTCTGGATCCTCGATCAGGGCCGTGACCGCGGCGCGGGCGCCGTGCACGAGGTTGACCACCCCGGCCGGAATCTCCTCGACCGCGGCGAGCGCCTCAAAGATCAGGGCCGCCGGACGCGGCACCTGCTCGGAGGGCTTCAGCACGATCGAGTTGCCGCAGGCGATCGCGTAGGGAAGAAACCAGAGCGGGATCATCGCCGGAAAGTTGAACGGGGTTACCGCGGCGATGACGCCAAGCGGTTGGCGCACCGACTCGATGTCGACGCCGCCAGCGACGCCGGCCAGCGTCTCGCCCTTCAGCAGGTGGGGGATTGCCGCCGCGGACTCAACCGACTCCAGTCCGCGACCGACCTCGCCGTCGGCGTCGGCCACGGTCTTTCCCATCTCGGTGCTAATCAGGGTGACCAGCTCCTCGCGGCGACCCAGAAGCTCCGCTCGCAGGGCCAGCAGCGCCCGCGCCCGCCGCTGCGGGGCCACCTCGCGCCAGATCCGCTGCGCCGCGACGGCCTCTGAGACGGCCTCTCGAACCTGCGGGGCGCCCGACAGGGGAACCAGGGCGACGGTCTCTCCACTGTAGGGGTCGGTGTCGGCCAGCAGCTCAGCTCCCGCCACCGCCCTCCACTCACCGCCGACGTAGTTCCGAAGCTGCGGCACCCCCCGGTTGGAGTTCCGCGCCGCGCCCGGCGGCCCGGCGCTGGCGATTGCGGCGTTGCCCATCGCGGCCCGGCTAGCGCTCGGTTGGCACGACCAGCACCGGCACCTCGGCGTCGTGCAGAAGCTTGTGCGGTGTGGAGCCGAGGATCGCCCCCTTCAGCGGCGGGTCGCCGTAGGCTGCCGACGACGATCATTCGGGCGTCCGCCTCTTCGGCGGCCTGGATCAGGGCGTGGTGGGGCTTCAGCGGCAGCAAGCGGACCTCGTGCTCGACGCCCGCCGCCGCGGCCTGCTTCGCGCGCCTCGGCGGTCACCTTCTCGCCGAGTTCCTCGACCGCCTCGCGGTGGGTGGGGATCTCGCCGCCGCCGTAGCCGCCGGGGGCATAGCCGAAGACGATCACGACCTTGTCGCCCAGCTCCTTGGCCAGCGCTGCAGGCCTCCGCCAGCGCCGCCCGCCCGCAATCCGATCCGTCGTAGCCAACGATGATCTCGCTCATCCGCCCTCCTCTCCGCGCTCAGTCGGCCAGCACCGAGGCTTCTGCCGACCACGGTGCCCTCGAGGATTCCGGGGTCGGCGACCTCCGGCTTTCGCTTGAAGAACTTCGGATAGGCGAAGTTCGCCCAGATCATCACCACCACACCGAGCAGGATCAGTCCGACGCCGATTGCCACCGGCACCCCGAAGCCGAGGAAGGCGGTGCCGGTTTCGGTTTCGGCGGGGTTCTTGTAGGTGATGAAGGCCTTGATGAAGATGTAGGCGAGCATCGCGCCGCCGAGCAGCGGGGCGACACCGACCATGATGAAGTTTTGGACGCTCTTGAAGATCTCCTTGCGGTAGTAGACCGTGCAGGCGAACCCGGTCAGGCCGTAGTAGAAGGCGATCTGGAAGCCGAGGCCGGTGATCGCGTCGCTCGAGCACGCTGGTGCTGACGTTGATGATGAAGAGCGTCCAGACCAGCGAGATCGCGCCCATCGCCAGGGTCGAGACGTCGGGGGTCAGGTAGCGCGGGTGGATCCTGCCGAACGCCTTGCGGGATCGCGCCAAAGCGCGCCATCGAGAGCGTCGTTCGCGCGGTCGGCAGGATCGTCGTCTGGGTCGAGGCCGAGGCCGAGGTCAGCACCGTGATGATCAGCAGCTTGTCGAGCGGCGAGCCGAGGACGCTGTGCCGCCGAGGGCGCCGAGCACGTCTTCGGAGTTGTTGGTGAGGAAGCTGGGGACCCGTGGAACGCCTGCGCCGCGGCGGCGACGACGACGTAGATCAAGACGAGCAGGATCGTGCTCATCACCGCCGCTTTGCCGGGGCCGTTGGCGCTATCGCGCGACTCCTCGTTGACGCAGACGCCGCTGTCCCAGCCCCAGTAGATGAAGACGCCGAGCAGCACGCCGTCGACCAGGGCGGTGGTTCCACCGGGCAGATCCGAAGGGGGTGAACCAGCTGAGGCCGAGGTGGACGGAGCCCGGTATGCCGGTCACGTAGACCTTCCAAAGCGCGACCACGGCGAACAGCGCGAGCGTGAAGATCTCGATCGCCGAGCAGGACGAACTGGGTGCGGGCCGAGATCTCGATCCCGACGTAACAGATCCAGGTCATCAGCGACGATCCAGATCGCGGCGATGATGCTGACGTCGAGGATGTTGTTCGGAGGCCGCCGTCGAGGCCGAAGAGCGGAACGTGTAGACCGCCGGCGATGTAGGCGAGGGTCGCCATCACGACGACGTCGGCGGCGACGATCGTCCAGCCGGTCAGCCAGCCGAGGCGGGGGCCCAGCGCCCTGGTCACCCAGGTGAAGCTCGTCCCGCAGTCGGGGTCGGCCTTGTTCATGTAGTTGTAGGCGGCCGGCGATCAAGCAGCATCGGGATGAAGGAGACGATCATCACCGCCGGGGCGTGGAAGCCCATTCCCGCCGACCGCGGTGACGAAGCCCGAGGGTCACCGCGAGGCTGTAGGCCGGCGCGGTCGAGGCGATCCCGATCACGAGGTTGGAGATGTAGCCGATCGCCCCGGTCTTCAGGCCCTTGCCGCCCACCGCGGCTACCCGAGGTCGGGGACGTTTCCGGCGGGGACCGAAGCGCTCTCCATGGGACTCCTCCTTGTCGACCCTCCGCCGATTGCGGGCGGCGACTGGGGCGACGTTACGCCCGCGAGGGAGGGGATGCAAGTGGCAGATGTCCCAAAAGCACGCCTGAGCTTGTATCCGTTTTGTATAAGTCGACCTTCGGGACTTGACCCAATGACCACTTGCATCCGGGCCTTTGCGGGGTCTAGCTTTATCCATATCGTCGTAGCACGAGAGGAGACTCCATGGCCACCGCGTCGCAGCTGCAATCGACACAAGCCTTCAGGAGCTGGCCAGGCGGCATCTCTGGATGCACTTCTCGCGGATGGGCTCCTACGGCGCCGACCACGAGATCCCGATCATCGTCCGCGGCGAGGGCTGCTACGTCTATGACGAGCACGGCAAGCGCTACCTCGACGGCCTCTCCGGCCTCTTCTGCGTCAACGCCGGTCACGGGCGCACGGAGCTTGGCGAGGCCGCCGCCCGCCAGGTCGAGGAGCTCGACTTCTACACGCTGTGGAGCTACGCCCACCCGCGCGCGATCGAGCTGGCCACCCGGATCGCCTCGCTTGCCCCCGGCGATCTGAACCGCGTCTTCTTCACCTCCGGCGGCTCGGAGGCGGTCGAGTCGGCGCTGAAGCTGGCCCGCAACTACCACCGGATGCGGGGCAACGGCCAGAAGCACAAGGTGATCGCCCGCGAGGTCGCCTACCACGGCACCTCGCTGGGGGCGCTCTCGGCGACCGGAATCACCGAGCTGCGCTCGCAGTTTGAGCCGCTCGCGCCGGGCGGCTGCCACGTGCCCAACACCAACGTCTACCGCTGGCCCGAGGACCGCCACCCGCTCTGGGCGGCCGACCGCGATCGAGGAGCGGATTCATTTCGAGGGTCCCGAGACCGTCGCCGCCGTGATCCTCGAGCCGGTCCAAAACGCGGGCGGCTGCTTCGTCCCGCCCGATGGCTATTTCCAGCGGGTGCGCGAGATCTGCGATCGCTACGACGTCCTGATGATCTCCGATGAGGTGATCTGCGCCTGGGGGCGGCTCGGCCACTACTTCGGCTGCGAACGCTTCGGCTACGTCCCCGACATCATCACCGTCGCCAAGGCGCTCACCTCCGCCTACGCGCCGATGGGCGCGATGATCGCCTCCGACCGCGTCGCCGAGCCGTTCATGCAGGGCGATGCCTCCTTCGCCCACGGCTTCACCTTCGCCGGGCACCCGCTCGCCTCGGCGATCGCGATGGCCAACCTCGACGTCTTCGAGCGCGAGGACCTCTGCGGCCACGTGCTCGCCAAGGAGGGCGAGTTCCGCGCAGATGCTGGAGAGCCTGCGACGAGCTGCCGATCGTCGGCGACGTGCGCGGCGCCGGCTACTTCCACGCGATCGAGCTGGTCAAAGACAAGGAGACCAAGGAGAGCTTCAGACGACGAGGAGTCCGAGGAGCTGCTGCGCGGCTTCCTCTCCGGCGAGCTCTACCGCCGCGGGCTGATCTGCCGCGCCGATGACCGCGGCGACCCGGTGGTCCAGCTCGCACCGCCGCTGATCGCCGACACCGAGCAGTTCGAGGAGATCCACGACGTGCTTCACGGCGTGCTCGACGAGGCCTGGAAGCGGGTCGTCGAAGTAGGTCTTCGCGATGCTCACGGTCCAGAGCCTGCTCGACGAGCTCGACCTCGAAGCTTGTCGCCGGGCAGCGAGGCTGCCGCGGCGCCGGTGCGCTGGGTCCACATCTCTGAGCTCGAGGACCCGACCCCGTGGCTCTCCGGCGGCGAGCTGATGCTGACCACCGGGATCCCGCTCGACAGCGCCGCAAAGCAGCGCGCCTTTGTCCGCCTGCTCGCCGACCGCAACCTCGCCGGGCTTGGCTTCGGCACCGGCTTCAGCCACCGCAAGCTGCCGAAAGCGCTGGTCGATGAGGCGAGGAAGCGCGACTTCCCGCTCTTTGAGGTGCCCTACTCGACCCCCTTCATCGCGATCACCGAGAAGGCCTTCGCTCGGCTTGTCAACGAGCAGTACGAGGTGCTGCAGCGCGGCATCGCCGTGCAGCGCCGGCTCGAGCGGCTGGTCCTCGAGGAGCGCGGCCTGGAGGAGATCGTCGGCGACGATCTCCTCGGCGGTCGGGGGCACGCGTCGCGATCCTCGACGGCCGCGGCGAGCGGCTGGCCGGGCGCGGCTTTCGTCGCCAGCTCTCCGACCGAGGCGCTCGGCGCGATCCGCAAGGAGGCCCTCTCCCACGCCGGCGACGGACACCCCTTCGTCCCCGCCCACCCGGCGGTGGCCGGGCGGGCCCTCGCCCACCCGGTGATCTCGCCCGGCGGCGGCCCGCCCCAGGCCTGGGTGGTGATCGTCCGCGACTCCGGCGGCCTCGGTGACTTCGAGCGCCTGATCCTGCAGCAGGCGGTCGCCGTCGTCGCCCTGGAGCTGATGCGCCGTCGGGTCGCCCGCGAGACCGAGCGCCGCCTGGCCGGCGACGTGCTGGCCGGGGCGCTCGGCGGGCGGATGGAGCCCTCGGAGCTGCGCCGCCGGCTGGAGCCGTTCGGGATCGGCGAGGAGGCCGCGGTCCTGGTCTTCGCCCTCGATGACCCAACCGCTGCCGAGCCGGCGCTCGAGCGAGCCCTCGCCGCCGAGGCCTGCCCCGCCGTTGTCGCGCCGCACTCAAGCGGCGGCGCGCGAGCTGCTCTGCGCGGTCGTCGACGCCGCCGATCGCGACCCGATCGAGGTCGCCGCCGCGGCCCGCAGGGCGCTTCTCTCCGAGCGCGGCGCGGTGCGCGCCGCCGCCAGCCGCCCGGCTCCGCCGGAGCGGCTGCGGCGCTCCTTCCACGAGGCTCGCTGCGCGCTGGAGGCGACCGCGTTTGCCAACGGCGAGGCGCCCGAGGTCGCCTCCTGGCGCGACCTCGGCGCCTTCACCCTGCTGCTCTCGATCCAAGACGATGAGGCGCTGGGGCTCTACTGCGACAGCGTTCTCGGTCCGATCGAGCGGGGCGATGAGGACTACGGCGGCGAGCTGCTGCGCTCGCTGGAGGCCTTCATCGAGCAAAACGGCCAGTGGGAGCGCGCCGCGCGCGAGGTCTACTGCCACCGCCACACCCTGCGCTACCGGATGCGCAAGGTCGAAGAGCTGACCGGCCGCGACCTCTCGCGCGCCCACGACCGGATCGAGTTCTGGCTGGCGCTGCGAGCGCGGGAGCTGGTCAGATGAGGGTCGGGGTGCCGAGGGAGATCAAGCCCGATGAGTACCGGGTGGCGATCACCCCGGCCGGCGTGCGGGAGATGGTCGAGCACGGCCACGAGGTGCTGATCGAGCTGGGGGCCGGGGAGGGCAGCGCGATTTCCGACGCCGAGTTTGAGGCCCAGGGCGCTCGGATCGTCGCCCGACGCGGCCGCGGTCTTCGAGCGCGGCGAGATGCTCCTGCACGTCAAGGAGCTGCAGCCAGCCGAGATCGAGATGCTGCGCGACGGCCAGCTTCTCTTCACCTACCTGCACCTCGCCCCCGACCCCGAGCAGACCCGCGGCCTCTGCGGCTCGGGTGCCACCTGCATCGCCTATGAGACGGTCGAGGATGGACACGGGCCGGCTGCCGCTGCTGGCGCCGATGAGCGAGATCGCGGGCAAGATCGCCACCCAGGCCGGTGCCTTCATGCTGGAGAAGCCGCTCGGCGGCCGCGGCATCCTGCTCGGCGGTGTCCCGGGCGTCGCCGCCGCCAACGTGATGGTGATCGGCGGCGGCGTGGTCGGCATGAACGCCGCCTTCATCGCGATCGGGATGGAGGCCGACGTCTTCGTCTTTGACAAGTCGATCGACCGCCTGCGCGAGCTTGAGGGCGTCTTCGGCGGGCGCTGCTCGACCGTCTACTCGACCACCCTCGCGGTCGAGGAGATGCTGCCTCGCGCCGACCTCGTGATCGGCGCCGTCCTCGTCCACGGCGCCCGCGCGCCCTACGTGGTGCGCCGCGAGCAGCTGGCGCTGATGAAGCCCGGCGCGGTGTTGGTCGACGTCGCGATCGACCAGGGCGGCTGCTTTGAGACCTCGCGGCCGACCACCCACCGTGAGCCGACCTTCGAAGTCGACGGGATCATCCACTACTGCGTCGCCAACATGCCGGGCGCGGTTCCGATCACCTCGACCCACGCGCTGACCAACGCGACGCTGCCCTACGCGATCGCCCTCGCCGACCTCGGCGTCGCCGAGGCGATCCGTCGCGACCCCGGTCTGCGGCCGGGGGTCAACGTTGCCGGCGGCATGGTCACCCACCCGGCGGTGGCGGAGGCGGTCGGGGTGAGCTGCGTCCCGGTCGAGCAGGCTCTGCGCATCGAGCAGGGCAAAATTGAAAAGCACAAAGCGGAGGTGCACTGATGGCGACGGCGACCAAGACAAAGTTGCAGAACTTCATCGGCGGTGAGGCCGTCGACCCGGTGGAGGGTGGCAGCGAAGAGGTTCTCAACCCCGCCAGCGGACAGCCGATCGCCGCGGCGCCGCTCTCGACCAAGCCCGACGTCGACCGCGCAGTCGCCGCGGCGAAGAAGGCCTTCGCGGGCTGGGCCGCGACACCACCGGGCGAGCGGGCCCGGGCGCTCCTGCGGATGGCCGACCTGATCGAGTCGCGGGCCGAGGAGATCGCCGATCTGGAGGCCGCCGATGCCGGCAAGCCGCGCAGCGCGGTGCTCGAGGACGAGGTGCCGGTGATGGCCGACAACCTGCGCTTTTTCGCCGGCGCCGCGCGCTGCATGGAGGGGCGCGCCGCGGGTGAGTACATGGAGGGCCACACCTCATTCATCCGCCGCGAGCCGGTCGGAGTGGTTGGCCAGATCACTCCCTGGAACTACCCGCTGATGATGGCGATCTGGAAGATCGGGCCGGCCCTGGGGGCCGGCAACACGGTGGTTCTCAAGCCGGCCGAGACGACGCCGCTGACGACGCTGCTGTTCGCCGAGTGGTGCGGCGAGATCCTTCCCGCCGGGCGTCTTCAACGCGATCGGGGGCCTCGGCGATCCGGCCGGCGCTGAGCTGGTCACCCATCCCGACGTGGAGATGGTCAGCCTCACCGGCTCCCCCCGACCGGCAAGTGGATCGCCAAGGCCGCCGCCGACAGGCTCAAGCGCGTCCACCTCGAGCTTGGCGGCAAGGCCCCCGTCGTCATCTTCGACGACGCCGACATGGAGGCGGCGATGGAGACGATCGCCGGCACCGGCTACTACAACGCCGGCCAGGACTGCACCGCGGCGACCCGGGTGCTCGCCTCCACGGGCGTCTATGACGAGGTCGTCAACGGCCTGGTCTCCGAAGCGAAGGGGCTTGTTTTCGGCGACACGATGGCGGCTGAGACGACCCTAGGTCCGCTCAACTCCAAGCGCCAGCGCGAGCGGGTCGAGGGCTTCCTCGAGCGCAAGCCCGCCAATGCCGAGGTCGTAACCGGCGGCCAGCAGCCCGACCTCCCGGGCTTCTTCCTCGAGCCGGCGGTGGTCGCCGGGCTCGAGCAGAGCGATGAGATGATCCAGAACGAGATCTTTGGCCCGGTGATCACGGTGCAGCCCTTCTCCGATGAGCAGAAGGCGATCGAGTGGGCCAACGGCACCCGCTACGGCCTCGCCTCCTCGGTCTGGACCCGCGACGTCGGCCCGCGCGATGCGGGTCGCCAACGCGCTGCGCTTCGGCTGCGTCTGGATCAACGATCACATCCCGCTCGTCTCCGAGATGCCCCACGGCGGCTACAAGGAGTCCGGCTACGGCAAGGACCTCTCGATGTACGCGCTGGAGGACTACACCGAGATCAAGCACGTGATGATCAACCTCGACTGAGGGCCGATCGTCCGGTCTAAGATCGCCACCTCGTGCCCAGGGGAAGCCGCAGGATCGGGGTCGGAGCGCTTGCGCTAGCAGCGGTCTTCGTGATCAGCGTCGGCGCCGGCGCCCCCGCGGCCGAAGAAACTCCGCTCTGCCACGGGCTGCGGGCGACGATCGTCGGCACCGATGGCAACGACGTGATCCACGGAACCGCCGGTCGCGACGTGATCTGGGCCGGTCCCGGCAACGACGTTATCTACGGCGAAGCGTCGGCAACGACGTGATCTGCGGCGGACCCGGCAACGACGTGATCCACGGCGGTCGCGGTGACGATTGGCTCAACGGCGGGCCCGGAAATCGCGACATCGTGCTCGGCGAACTCGGCGATGACACGGTCCTGGGCGGCGCCGGAAACGAAGACGAGGTCAGCGGTGGACTTGGGAATCGACATCGTCAACGGCGGCCCCGGCAACGACGACCTGGTCCACGGCGACTACGGCTATGACCGGATGTACGGGGGGTCTGGCAGCGGCGACATCGCCTCCTTTGCGACCGACGTCGGCGGCGGCGCGGACCGCGGCGTCTGGGCCTCGCTCAGGCCCACCGGGCCTACGGCGATGGCCACGACAAGCTCTTTGGCTTCGAGAGCCTCGAAGGCTCGGCCTTCAAGGACACCCTGATCGGCGACAAGCGCCGACAACGTGATCAACGGCGGCCCCGGCAACGACCGAATCATCGGCGGCGGCGGCCACGACGAACTGAACGGCGGCGAGGGCAGCCGACAACTGCAGGGGCGGGCCGGTTCGCGTCTCCTGCGGCCACGAAAAGGCGCCCGAGCGCCAGCGCCTATGTCGCAGCTTGACCCACACGGCCGGCGGCGGCGGCGGCCTGCAGTCGTCGGCGGCGGCGGGCACCGATCGACATCACCGTCTCCTTCGACGAAACCACCGACACCTTCGGGGTCACAGCGGCGAAGGGGATCGCGGTCGGCGAAGGCTGCGAACACCCCGAACCGACGCCGCTCGGTCAGGTCGCCTGCCCTCTCAGGGCCCGGCGCGCTGGCTGATGGCCGACCTCGGCCCGGGCAACGATCGGCTTCACGGTCCAGGGCTCCCTGGCGGCGGTCGAGAGCGTCCGCATCTCCGGCGGCCCCGGCAACGACGTCATCCACGGGGGTCCCGAGGACGACCTGATCGAGTCGGGCACCGGCAGCGACCGCATCTACGGCGGCGGCGGAGACGACGGCCTGGTCGGCGGCCTGCCGGGTCCCGACCTACCTCTACGGCGGCCCCGGCAGCGATCTGCTCGGCCGCCGGGGGCGGCTGCGCCGGCGGTGCCCTGGTCGGCGGCCCCGGCAACGACGACGCCTCCTTCGCCGAGACCCAGGCCCATCCCGGGATCCTCTACGTCTCCCTGCCCCCGGCACGTCGCCTGGATCAACGTGATCCGCGGCTGCCACAAGGTCCGCCTCTGCGCACCGATGAGAACATCGAGGGCTCCTTCGACGACGACGTCCTGATCGGCGACTGCGCGCGCCAACGTGCATGCTCGGCCAGCCCGGGGTCGACAGCTTCTACGGCCGCGGCGGCGACGACGTGATCGACGCCCGCGACGGCGTCCGCGACGCCCACATCCAGTGCGGCACACCCGGACACCCCGCCGGGCTCGCCCTGCGTCGACGCCTTCGATCCACCCACCGTCGACTGCAACAAGACCGAGCACGGCCGATCCGCTGCGCCAGGCTGCACGGCGCTCTGACTAACGGGGCCCGATAAGGCGGCCCGATCGGAGTGCCTCGGTGCGACTAGGCTTGTCGGTGATGGACAAAGCCGCGACCGCGGAGGAGGCAGCCGCAATCGCCGCGGCGATCGAGCGGTTTGTGGCGGAGAGCGGAGCGGCCTCCGAGGAGGCGCCGGCAAGCGCGTCGGTCCGTGGCAGCGGGCGGCGCTGATCGAGGGTGTCGGTGCGAAGGACACCGTTCAGGACCTAGAAGGAGGAACGAGATGGCTGTCGTGAAAATCATCGAGCTGGTCGGCAGCTCGAAGACCTCAACCGACGATGCCGCGAAACAGGCGCTGAGCCAGGCCCAGGGCACGCTGCGCAACATTCGCGCCGTCGACATCGTCTCGACCGGGATCCGCGGCGAGAACCTCGACGAGTACCGAGCACACGTGCGGGTCGCCTTCCTGATCGAGGGGACCGAGGTCGACTGAGCGCTGCGCTCGGCAGATTTCCAGCGCGAGCAGCGAGGTCACCACGCGAGCAGGCTCGCAGCCTGATCGAGCGACGGCGCCCAGCTCATCGACGTGCGGGCCGAGCACGAGTGGGAGGCGGGGCGGATCGCCGGCGCCCCCCATCTGCCGCTCGGCGAGCTTGGCCCAGCGCGCCGCCGAGATCGACCGCGACCGCCCGGTCGTCCTCTACTGCCGCGGCGGCAACCGCTCGACGATGGCCGCCGCCGCCTTCGCCGCCGCCGGCTATGACGTCGGCGAAGCTTGAGCGAGCGGCATCGTCGGCTGGGTCGAGGCGGGCCTGCCGCTTGACCCCGAGGACGGCTACGTCGCCGAGTCCGGTGAAGCCGCGCATCGATTCTGCAGGCCCGGAAAAAGGCCAGCTACAGGGCTAAATACCCGAATCCCTGTCGGGTTTTGCTATTTTCCTCCTCATGGAGGTCGTGGTCGACCAGCAAAAGGAGCAGCGCGGCAAAGGCCGGGCCGGCACCCTGGAGAACCCCGAGACCTACGAGAACGTCCCCGGGCACGTGATCCCGATCCTCGAGCGCGAGTTCGATGACTTCGACAACGAAGCCGAGCAGTTCCTCGCCGGCGCAAGCCCGAGAGAACGAGTTCATCGGCTTCCGCCTCAAACAGGGCGTCTACGGCCAGCGCCAGCCCGACGTGCAGATGGTCCGGGTGAAGCTTCCCTTCGGCGGCGTCACCCCGGAGCAGATGGAGGCCTTCGCCGGCGTGGTCGAGAGCTACGCGCCGCTCAACAAGGGCCACATCACGACCCGCCAGAACATCCAGATCCACCACGTGCCGCTGCGCGACATGGAGTCGCTGCTGCGCGAGATCGCCGAGGCCGGCCTCTCCTCGCGCGAGGGCTGCGGCAACACGGTGCGCAACGTGACCGGCGACCCCTGGGCGGGCGTCGCGGCCGACGAGATCTTCGACCCGACCCCCTACGCCGGCGCCTACGTCCGCTACTTCGTCCGCCACCCGACGACGCAGCTGATGCCGCGCAAGATCAAGACCGCCTTCACCGGCTCCGACGAGGACCGCGCGATCACCGGCATCCACGACATCGCCTTCCTCTCCCGCGAACGAGACGGGGTCAGGGGGTTCGAGGTCAGGGTCGGCGGCGGCACCTCGATCATGGCCCGCGTCGCCCCGACCCTCTATGAGTTCGTCGAGGCCGACAACGGCGACTACCTCAAGGTCGCCGAGGCGGTGCTGCGGATCTTCGACCGCCAGGAGTGGCTGCGCGTCAACCGGGCCCGCGCCCGGATCAAGGTCCTGGTCGACAAGATCGGCATCGAGGCCTTCCGCGAGCTGGTCGACGAGGAGCTCGAGGGCGACTGGGTCGAGGAGCGCGACTTCGACGTCGAGCGGCTGCGCTTCGACGACGACGAGGAGGCCAACGCCCCCGCACGTCCCGGCCGGCGCCCGCCTCGCCCAACGGCGATCGCACCGAGTTCGAGCGCTTCTGTCGAGGGCAACGTGCAGGCGCAGCGCCAGGAGGGCTTCTCCGCCGTCGAGGTGAAGATCACCCGCGGCGACCTGACCCCGGAGCAGTTCCGCGGCCTGGCCGCGATCATGCGCGAGTTCACCGGCGGCTACGCGCGCAGCACCGTGCAGCAGAACCTGGTCTTGCGCTGGGTCCGCGACGAGGCGCTCTATGACGTCTGGCAGCGGCTGGTCGAGCTCGGCCTCGGCGAGGCCGGCGCCCGCGAGATCACCGACGTGGTCAGCTGCCCCGGCACCGACAGCTGCAAACTCGGGATCACCAGCTCGATGGGCCTCAACCGGGCGATCAAGGAGCGGGTCGAGGCGATGGAGATCGCCGATCGAGCTGACCAAGCGGATCCACATCAAGATGAGCGGCTGCCCGAACGGCTGCAGCCAGCACCACATCGCCAACATCGGCTTCTACGGCGCCTCGCTGAAGGTCGGCGGTCGCCAGATGCCCGCCTACATCCCCCACATCGGCGGCAACTACGAGGGCGGCGAGGTGATCTTCGGCACGCGGCTGAAGTCGCGGCTGCCGGCCAAGCGCGTCCCCGAGGCGGTCGAGCGCTGGATCCGCCTCTATGAGGCCGAGCGCGCCGAGGGCGAGGAGTTCAACGCCTTCGCCGAGCGGGTCGGCGCCGAGCGCTTCGAAGCCGCGGTCAAGGAGCTGACCCTGCCGGCCGAGTTCAGCCTCGAGACGATGCAGCAGTTCATCGATTGGAACCGCTCCAGTCCCTACAAGGTCGAGCGCGGCGAGGGCGAGTGCGCGATCTAGGCGAAATGCGATGAAGCCGCCGCCTGCCACACTCCCCGCTCCGATGCCGACGGCGACCGACATCGATCCACGAGGCGGTGGCCGCAGACCTCGAGGGCCGCTCCGCGCCCGAGGCGATGGAGTGGATGTTCGAGACCTTCGGCGCGCGAGCACTACATCGCCTGCTCGTTCCAGAAAGACCAGCTCGGTCACCGCTCACATGGCGAGCCAGATCAACCCAGAGGCCCGCTTCTTCTACCTCGACACCGACGTGCTCTTCCCCGAGACCTATGAGACCCGCGACCGGCTCGCCGAGCACCTCGGGGTCGAGTTCGACCGCTTCCACAACCTGACCCTCGAGGAGCAGGCCGCCCAGCACGGCGAGGAGCTGTGGAAGCGCGATCCCGATTCCTGCTGCGGACTGCGCAAGGTCGAGCCGATGCGCTCGGGCGCTCTCTTCCGTAGACTGCTGGGTCGCCGGCGTCCGGCGCGAGGATTCCAGCAGCCGCTCCGCCACGCCGAAGTTCGGCTGGGACAAGCGGTTTGACCTCTGGAAGCTCAACCCGCTCGCGGACTGGACCGAGCGCGACGTCTGGAACTACATCCGTGAGCACCACCTCCCGTACAACCCCCTCCACGATCGCGGCTATCCCTCGATCGGCTGCACCCACTGCACGCAGCCGGTCGGACCGGGTGGCTCGCCGCGCGACGGCCGCTGGGCGGGCGTCGCCAAGACCGAGTGCGGGATCAACTAGCGGCGCGCGAGCAACGCGCCTTTCACCTCCCGTCCCCGACCGATTGGTGAGACCGCCAAACTATGAGCCCCACCGAGACGATGACCGACCTTTCCCTGACCCTTTCCGAGCGCCACACGGCGGACTTCGAGATGATCGCCAACGGCGGCTTCGCCCCGCTCGACCGGCTTTCAGGGCTCCGCCGACTGGGAGCGGGTCTGCGCGGAGATGCGGACAACCGGCGGGCGATTACTGGCCGATTCCGATCACCCTGGCCACCGAGCTCGCTGCGAGGTCGGCGACGTGGTCGAGCTGCTCAGCGACGAAGGCAAGGCGCTGGGGCGGATCACGGTCGAGGAGATCTTCGAGCGCGACACCAAAAGCGAGGCCGAGCGGGTCTACGGCACCACCGATCGACGAGCACCCGGGGGTGGCGGCGATCTATGAGGAGGGCAGAGCGCTGCCTCGCCGGCCCGATCGAGGCCGACGCCCTGCCCGATCACGAGGAGGCCTTCATGCGCCGCTACCTGACGCCGGCGCGAGACCCGCGAGGAGTTCGAGCGGCCGCGGCTGGAAGCGGATCGTCGCCTTCCAGACCCGCAACCCGATCCACCGCGCCCACGAGTACCTGACCAAGGCCGCGCTTGAGAGCTGCGACGGCCTCTTCATCCATCCCCTGATCGGCAAGACCAAGGCCGGCGACATCCCCGCCGACGTGCGGATGCGCTGCTATGAGGTGCTGATCGAGAACTACTACCCCAAGGACCGGGTGCTGCTGGGGGTGAAGCCGGCCAAGATGCACTACGCGGGACCGCGCGAGGCGGTCCTGCACGCGATCGTGCGGCGCAACTACGGCGCCACCCACTTCATCGTCGGCCGCGATCACGCCGGCGCCGGGGACTACTACGGCACCTACGACGCGCAGAAGATCTTCGAGCAGATCGATATCGATGAGCTGGGAATCGAGCCGCTGATGTTCGAGCACACCTTCTGGTGCAAGGACTGCGAGGGCCTGGCCTCGGGCAAGACCTGCCCGCATGAGGCCGAGGCGCACCTTTTCCTGTCCGGAACCAAGGTCCGCGAAATGCTGGGGCAGGGGCGAAAAGCCGCCGCATGAGTTCTCGCGCGATGAGGTCGCCGAGATCCTGATCGACGCCTACAAGGAGGACTGAGCACCGATGTCTGATGAGAAGGGCTTCACCCTCTGGTTCACCGGGCTCTCCGGAGCCGGCAAGACGACGATCTCAAGGCTCCTGGAGGGGCACCTGCGCGAGCGGGGCTCAAAGCTTGAGATCCTCGACGGCGACGTGGTGCGCGAAAACCTCTCCAAGGGGCTCGGCTTCTCCAAGGAGGACCGCGACACCAACATCCGCCGCATCGCCTTCGTCGCCGACCTGCTCTCCCGCAACGGGGTGCCGGTGATCACCGCGGCGATCTCCCCCTACGCCGAGCTGCGCGACGAGGCGCGCGAGTCTGATGGGCGAGCGCTTCATCGAGGTCTACGTCCAGGCCTCGGTCGAGACCTGTGCCGAGCGCGACGTCAAGGGCCTCTACGCGAAGGCCTTCTCCGGTGAGATCAAGGAATTCACCGGGGTCTCGGACCCCTATGAGGCACCCGATGACGCCGAGGTGATCTGCCATACCGAAACCGAATCGCCGGAGGAGTCAGCCGAGAAGGTGCTGGCCTACCTGGAGGCTCGCGAGCTGATTCCGCGGGCGGCGGTGGTCGCCTAGTGGGTTGAGGCGGTCGAGCTATTGACCGGTCGTGGGGGGACCTGCGGCTCGCCGAGGCCGAAGGTCTGGTAGGCCCCGAAGCGGCAGAAGGTCTTGTGGGCGGGTCCGTGGTAGTCGGATGAGCCGGTTGCGATCAGCCCCAGCTTCTCGCAGAGGCCGAGCAGATGGGCGGTCTGCTCCTCGCTGTGGGAGGGGTAGAAGACCTCGACCCCGTCGACGTGGAGGTCTTCGATCAGCGCCTCGACCTCTGCCGGCTCAGAGATATCCCAGTAGGGGTGGGCGATGACCGCGCACCCGCCGGCGCCGTGAATCAGCTCGATCGCCGCCTCCGCGCTGGGCCAGCGGCGCGGAACAAAAGCCTTTGCGCCGGGGACCAGGTACTCCTCGAAAAAGGCCCCCATGTCCTGCCCCGCACCGGCGGCGCGGGCGATGTGAGGGCGTCCAATCGAGAGCGCGTCGCCGGCCTCTCGGACCGCGTCCTCGAGGTGGATATCAAAGCCCTCTCGGCGCAGGTTCTCAACAATCTCCCCGGCCCGGGCGACCCGCTCATGCTGGGCGCGCTCGCAGGCGGGCGCAATCGCCCCGAGGTCGACCCAGTAGCCGCAGATATGGAGGTCATCGGCGTAGCGGTGCACGCACGACATCTCGATCGCGGGGACCAGCTCGATTTCCAGCTCGGCGGCGGCCGCCGCCGCCTCGGGCACCCCGGCGATCGCGTCGTGGTCGCTCAGCGCCAGCGAGCTGACCCCGGCCGCGACCGCCGCCGCCACGACCCCCGCCGGTCCCAGTTCGCCGTCGGAGACGCTTGAGTGACTCTGCAGCTCGACTAGCATGGCGCCAGCCTAGTCATCCGCGGCGGCCCCCGGAGCGGTCCGATCGCCGCTCTTGACGGTTAGGGATTAGACGAGACGGGGAAATGAACGCGATCACCGACAAAATCGCAGGCCTTCGCGGCGCCATATGGATCGCCGCAGCGGCGCTTTGCGCCGGCGCCGCCCTGATCAGCGCCCCCGCGGCCCTCGCCGCCCCGGCCTGGCTGGCGCCCGCCAACCTCTCGGCCCCCGGCAGAGAAGCGAGCAACTCCTCGGTGGCGATGGATGAAGCAGGCGAAACGGTGGCGGTCTGGGAGCGCCAGAGCGAAACCGGGGTCGATAGCGACGTGCAGGCCGCAACCCGCGCTCCTGGGGGCAGTTTCTCCGAACCGATCCGGCTCTCCGCGGCGGCGACCGAACCCGATGTGGCGATCACCCCCTCGGGCGAAGCGATCGTGGTCTGGCGCTATTTCGAAGTAAGCAGCGGTGAATACGTGATCCAGGCCTCAACCCGCCAGCCCGGCGGGGTCTTCTCGGCGCCGCTTGAAATCTCGCGCTCCCCGGCGGCGGCGCTGCCCCAGGACATGCGCGTGGTGATCAACGCGAAGGGGGAGGCTGCCGTGGTTTGGATTCAGCAGAACCCAAGCTCGGGACTGAAAGAAAATCCAAGCTTCGTCGATGCCTCGATCCGCGCCCCGGGGGCCGGCTTCTCGGCTCCCGAAACGCTCTCGCCGCTTCCCCTCGTCTCCGGTCAAAGCGCCGATCGCCCCCGGGTTGGGATCGATGCCGCCGGCGACGTCAGGGCGGTCTGGGAATACTTCGACGGAACCGATGATCTGATCGAAACGGCCTCCCGCGCCCCCGGCGGCGGCTTCTCGGCCCCCAAGCCGCTCAGCGTCGACGGCGAAGACGCCTTTGGCCCCGACCTCGCGGTCGATTCCAGCGGCGCAACGACCGTGGTCTGGGATCAAGACAAGGAAAGTAACTTCACCGTGCGCGGCGCCGGCGCCGGCGCCGGCGCCGAACTTGGCAGCCCGGTCAACCTCTCCACCGCCTCCACATCGAGCCTCGGAGAACCGGTGATCACGACCGCGCCTGGGGGAGCGGCCGCCGTCGCCTGGACGCAGCCAGACGGCGGCGACAACCTGATCCAGGCCGCCACCGGCACCACCGGCGGGGTCTTCGCCTCCCAGCAGGCGATCTCTCCGAGCGGTGAGGAAGGCCTCGACCCCGAAGTCTCAGAGGATGCCTCCGGCGCCGCCACGATCGTTTGGAAAGGCTCCGATGGCACGAACGACATCGTCGAGGCGGCAACCGGCTCAGCGGCCGGCAGCTTCTCGGCCGCGGTCGAGCTCTCCGCCGCCGGTCAGGACGCGGTCTTTCCACGGGTTGCGATGGACGCCGCCGGGGATGCGACCGCGGTGTGGTGGCGATCTGATGGCTCTAACGCAATCGTGCAGGCGGCGGGCTATGACGCCGACGCACCGACCCTGAGCGGCGTCTCGGTCCCCCCCTCGGGCACGGTTGGGGTCCCCGTCTCCTTCTCGGTCAAGCCCTTTGACGTCTGGCCGATCGCTTCGACCAGCTTCGGCTTCGGCGACGGGGCCCACGCCGAAGGCAGCTCGGTCTCCCACACCTACGCCGCGCCGGGCACCTACCCGGTGACGATCACCGCAAGGGATGGCGCCGGTAGCGTGGTCAGCGCCAGCGCCGCGATCACCATCCTGCCCTCAAACGAGTTCACGATCGGCAGGCTGAAGCTGAACCGAAAGACGGGGACGGCTGCGTTGAGCGTCATCGTTCCCGGTCCCGGCAGGCTCGATCTGAGCGGCCGGGGGGTGAGGAAGGAAAGGATTCGACCGAAACGAGCGGGCAAAGTGAGGATCCTGATCAGGGCTCGCGGCTCCGCCCACAAGCGGCTGATAAAGCGCGGTCGAGTCAGGCTGGCGCTCTCGCTCGCCTTCACCCCAAGCGGCGGTGACACCGCGATCCAGCACAAACGGGTGACGCTGGTAAAGAAGCGCCGCTGACGCCGAGACGCTGAATAGACTGCGCCGCCGATGAGCCGAGGCGATCCAGCTTCCCGGGCCCCGATCCGCCCCCGAGGGCGATCCGGGGGGCAAGCTGATGTTTGAGAAGGTGCTGATCGCAAACCGGGGCGAGATCTCGATCCGGGTCGCCCGCACGCTTAGGGAGATGGAGGTCGCCTCGGTCGCCGTCTATTCCGAGATTGACCGCGATGCCCCCCACGTCCGCGAGGCCGATGAGGCCTATCTGATCGGAGCGCCGTTGCCGGCGGAGAGCTATCTGAACGTCGCCAAAATCATCGAGACGGCGATCGGGGCGAAGGCTGAGGCGATCCATCCCGGCTACGGGTTCCTTGCCGAGAATGCTGAGTTTGCGCGCGCCTGCGCGGAGGCCGGGGTGGTCTTCATCGGTCCGCCACCCGAGGCGATCGAGGCGATGGGGTCAAAGACCCGTGCCCGCGAGATCATGGCCAACGCCGGGGTGCCGATTGTGCCGGGTGCGACGGAGCCGGCAGCCGACCTCGAGGCGGCGCGCCGACAGGCCGAGGATGCCGGTTATCCGGTCGCCTGCAAGGCGGCGGGCGGCGGCGGTGGCAAGGGATTTCGAGTGGCGAGGAGCGCCGAGGATCTGGCCGAGGCATTTGAGGGTGCGGCGCGCGAGGGTGAGAAGTTCTTCTCCGACGATCGCGTCTATATCGAGCGCTACCTCGAGGATCCACGCCACGTCGAGGTCCAGATCCTTGCCGACTCCGACGGCAACGTGATCCACCTCGGGGAGCGCGATTGCTCGGTGCAGCGACGACACCAGAAGGTGATCGAGGAGGCACCGGGTCCCCGTGTCGATGCCCAGATGCGGGAGCGGATCGGAAAGATCGCGACCGATGCGGCGGCGGCGGTCGGCTATCGCGGCGCCGGAACGGTTGAGGGGCTTCAGGTCGGTGAGGATTACTTCTTCCTCGAGATGAACACGCGGGTTCAGGTTGAGCACTGCGTCACGGAGATGGTCAGCGGGGTCGACATCGTGCGCGAACAGGTGCGGGTCGCGGCCGGGGAGCCGCTCGCCCTCGCCCAGGACCAGGTCGAGCTGCGCGGGCACGCGATCGAGTGCAGGATCAACGCCGAGTCGGCCGAGAAGAACTTCGCCCCAGCCCCGGGCTCGATCGTCTCCTACCGCGAGCCGGCCGGACCGGGGGTGCGGGTCGACTCTGGCGTCGGGCCGGGTTCGGAGGTGACGCCGATGTATGACCCAATGATCGCCAAGCTGATCGTCTGGGATGTCGATCGGGCCCACGCCACGAGGCGAATGCTGCGCGCCCTGGGTGAATATGAGATCACCGGCCTGACCACGCTGATCCCCTTTCACAAGGCCCTTCTCGCGACCCCGCAGTGGGCTGGCGGAGAGACTTGTCGCGACCTGATGGAGGATCGCGAGTGGCTCAAATCGACCGCCGCTGAGCCCGCCGTGCCGCCCCCCACGGAGGCGGAGGGGGCGGCGCTGATCAGCCGCGACTACAGCGTCGAGGTCTCGGGCAAGCGCTTTGCGGTGAAGGTGATCGGTGAGGCGGCATCCGCAGGTGCGGCCCCCGCCGCCGCGCGACCACCCAAGCGCGAGCGCAGCTCGAGCGCCGGCTCCCGCACCGCCGGTGATTCTCTGCCGACCCCCCTGCAGGGCACGGTCTTGAAGGTTGCCGTAAAAGCGGGCGATCAGGTCAGCGAGGGTGATCTGATCTGCGTTGTCGAGGCGATGAAGATGGAGAACGAGATCACGGCCCACCGCTCGGGAAAGGTCACCGCGCTCAATGTCAGCGAGGGTGCTGCGGTCTCCAGCGGCGACATCGTCGCGGTGATCGAGAACCCCGATTCCAACTAGCCCGCTGGCCGGCGAGCTCTGGCCGGCTTCGCTCAGCCCAGGGCTCAGCCGCCGGCGCCGAGCTTTTTGGCGGCCTCGCGAAGGTTCTTAACGGTGGCGCTCGGTGCTTTGCGACCGTCGAGCTTCTCATCGTGTCGATTTACCCAGATCACGGGTACGTTCATCTTCAACAGCGGGGCGACGTCGTTGGTGTAGTTGGAACCGATGTGCAGCCACCCTTTTTTGCCGCCGATCCGCCGCGCGCACTCTTTGAAGTGGACCGGATCGGGCTTGTAGCTGCGGACCTGCTGGGCGGTGACGACGAGGTCGAGTTCGGTGCGCAGGTGGCGGCGCGAGATTCCCAGCAGTTTGTCATCGACGTTGGAGATGATTCCCGACCTCGTAATTTCTTGCCGAGCCGATCCATCGCGGCGTTGGCCTCGCGGAATGGGCAGCCAGTAGGCGACGCTGTTGGGCAGAAACTGGGCTCGCGAGGGCTCGATCTCCCAGCCCAGCTCACCCGGCCACCTTGACGATGGTGCGGCGCAGCACCTCGGCGTAGAGCTCATAGGAGCCGGCCATGATTTCTGCCTGCACCTCCATGAAGCGAGCGAGAAACGGCCCTTCATCGAAGCTGAACCCGTCCTTGTCGGCCTCTTTCTTGCAGGCCTCGAGAATTCCCCGTCTCCCAATCGATCAGGGTGCCGTAGCAGTCGGTGGTCACCCATTTGATCGCTTTGAGGGAGGGAAGGGGCATTAGATTGCGGCGCTCAGGGTCGGGGCCCGGCCGATTGCCAATTGCGAAGCTGGTCTGGTCGGGGCCCGTGGGAGCCGCGGCATTATGGCAAGCGCCCCCGGCTCGGGGCTTCTCCCTCGCAAACTCGGATAGTCTGCCGCGCGCGTCAGGCGGCGCCTCACCATGGACCTCCTCGAGTATCAGGGCAAGCAGCTGTTCGCAAAGCACGGCGTCGCCGTGCCCAGCGGTGAGGTTGCCTCCAGCGTCGATGAAGCCCTGGCGGCCGCCGAGCGGATCGGCTTTCCGTGTGCGATCAAGGCGCAGGTGCTGATCGGTGGCAGGGGCAAGGCCGGCGGGATCAAGATCGCCGCAGAATGCCGAGCAGGCACGAGACCATGCCGAGGCGATCCTCGGCATGGATATCCGTCGGCCCCCACGGCGAGGGCCCATTCAGGGTCGAGCAGGTCTGGATCGAGGCGGGGTCCGAAATCGCGGCCGAGTACTACGCCTCGGTGATCCTCGACCGAGGCGAGAAGAAGCTTCTGGCGATGGTTTTCAACCAAGGGCGGGATGGACATCGAGGCCGTCGCCGCCGAGAATCCCGAGGCGCTGATCAAACGCCACATCGACCCGACCCGCCCCTTCGATGCCGCCGCCGCGCTGCCGATCGTCGCAGCGGGCGGACCGGATGCAGATGTCGCGGAGGCCAGGTCGCCGCGGTGCTCGTCCGGCTGGCCGAGGTGGCGCGCGGCTGAGGACGCGACCCTGATCGAGGTAAACCCGCTGATCGTCACCAATCGAGCGCGAGGTCGTGGCGCTCGACGCCAAGGTGACCCTCGATGGCAACTCCCTCTTTCGCCACCAGGACCTGGCCGAGATCGCCGATGCCAGCGAGGACCCACAGGAGGCGATGGCGAAGGCAAAGGGCCTCACCTACGTGAAGCTTGACGGCAACGTCGGCATCCTCGCCAACGGTGCCGGTCTCTGCATGTCGACGCTGGACGTCGTCGCCCAGGCCGGTGGGGCCCCGGCCAACTTCCTCGACGCCGGTGGCGGGTCAAAAGCCGAGGCGATCGTCGACGCGCTCGAACGTGATCAGCTCCGATCCGAAGGTGACCGCGATCCTCTTCAACATCTTCGGCGGGATCACCCGCTGTGATGAGATCGCCAAGGGAATCGTCACCGCTTCGGGCCAGATCGAGTTGGGGGTGCCGCTGGTCGTGCGACTCGACGGCACCAACTCCGAGCAGGGCCTGGAGATTCTCGCCGAGGCCAACCTCTCAAACCTCGATCAGGAGAAGACGATGCTGGAGGCGGCGCGACGCGTGGTTGAGCTTGCGGGTGAGCGCCGATGAGCATCATCGTCGGCGAGCAGACCGAAGCTGGTCGTCTCGGGCCTGACCGGTCGCGAGGGCTCCTTTCACGGTCTGCGCAACCGCGACTACGGGACCGACTCTGGTCGCCGGCGTCACCCCCGGCAAGGGCGGACAGGACGTTGAGGGCGTGCCCGTCTTTGACACGATCAAGGAGTCGGTCACCGAGGCCGGCGCCAACACCTCGATGATCTTTGTCCCCGCCCGTTTCGCCGCCGCCGGCGATCGATGAGGCGATTGAGTCGGGAGTGGACACGGTCATCGCGATCACCGAGGGAATCCCGGTCCTGGACATGCTCGACACCTACTGGAAGGCCAAGCAGGCCGGGGTGAGGCTGATCGGGCCCAACTGCCCGGGCGTGCTCTCACCCGGAAAGGCCAACGTTGGCATCATTCCCGCACAGTTCTTCGACCCAGGGCAAGATCGGGGTCGTCTCCAAGTCGGGGACGCTCACCTACCAGATCGGAAACGAGCTCAAACAGGCGGGGGCCGGAAACTCATCGATCGTTGGGATCGGCGGCGATCCGATCGTTGGCTCCGACTTCATCGACATCCTCACCCTGTTTGAGGCCGACCCCGAGACCGAGCTGATCGTGATGGTCGGCGAGATCGGCGGCGACGCCGAGGAGCGCGCCGCGGAGTTCATCGCGGCCGAGGTATCGAAGCCCGTGGTCGCCTACATCGCCGGTTTCACCGCCCCGCCGGGCAAGCAGATGGGACACGCAGGGGCGATCATCTCCGGTTCTTCGGGAACGGCGCAGGCCAAGAAGGAGGCACTGGAGGCCAAGGGCGTGCGGGTTGGCGAGAGTCCGACCGAGGCCGCAGAGATCGCCGTTGCTACGCTCAGCGGCAATGCCGCCTGAGCTGATTTCTTTCGCCCGCGGCGCTCCCAGCGCGGACATCCTGCCCAAGCAGGCGGTGCGCGACGCTGCCGCCGCGGCGCTCGCCGAGGATTGGGAAAAGGCGCTCTCCTATGGAACCGGGATCGGACATCCCGGCCTCTGTGCCTGGATCGCCGCTCGGCACGGTGGCCTCGATCCCGACCAGGTGATGGTCACGAATGGATCGCTGGAGGCCGCCGCGATTCTGTTCGAGAAACTGCTGGAGCCCGGCGACAGGGTCATCGTCGAGGCGCCGAGCTATGACCGCACCCTGCTCCTGCTGGCGCGACGCGGGGTCGAGTTGGTGCCGGTACCGATCGAGTCCGACGGGATCGACGTCGGGGCGCTGGAAGCCGCCCTCGCCGCGGGACCGGTCAAGTTGGCCCACCTGATACCCAACTTCCACAATCCCGCCGGCTGCACCCTCTCGGTTCAAAAGCGCCAGCGCCTGGTCGAGCTCGCCACCGAGCGAGGGTTTTGGATTTTTGAGGACGATCCCTACCGCGAGCTCCCCTTCGAGGGCGAGGCGCCCGAGACGATGCTCTCGATCGATCGCGCCGGCCGAGTCCTGCACGCCTCCTCATTCTCAAAGACGGTCAGCCCGGGTGTCCGGGTCGGCTACCTGGCTGGGCCGGCGGTCGAGATCGCCGGGCTCGCCAAGAGGGCCAATGAGACCTACATCTCGCCCAACATGCTGGCCGAGTCAATCGTGCTGGAGCTCTGTGGCTCGGGCGCTTTGGATCGCAACATCGAGTTCGTAAAGGGGGCCCTTCGGGAGCGCCGCGACGCCCTCGTGGCCGCCCTGGGTGAGCTGCTCCCCGAGGCCAAGTTCGTGGTTCCCGGTGGCGGTTACTTTCTCTGGCTGGAGCTGGCAGAGGACACCGACACCGTGGCGCTGCTCGCAGAGTCAAAGCGCGAGGGCGTCTCCTTTGTCGCCGGTCCCGATTTCATGCTGGCCGGTGGACAAAGCGCCATGCGGCTCTCCTTCGCACCGGTGACGGCGAATCAGATCGCCGAGGGTGTCGGTCGGATCGCGCGCTCGCTGGAGCATCTGCGGGCCGCCTCGCCCGCCTAGCAAGAAACGCACTCAGGGGTCGCGATCGGCGTGGCGCAGCCGAAGCGGGGAGCCAGGGCCCACGGCGCGCGTTGGCCGCCGGCGCTAAAGCCGGGCTGGCTCGCCCGTGCCGCTCGCCCAGCGGGCGCCGGCCCACTCCCGGTTGAGAAATCGCCGAGTGATCCGCTCTCCCGGCCGCTGCGTAGAGGGGCAGCAGGAGATCAAACCAACGAGGGGATCCAGCATGCCTGAGAGCATCCAACCCGAGAAGTCGGCGATTCCGATAAAGGACAGTGCGATCGCGCGGGTGGTCAAGGACCCCGTCTCGCGCCGCAAGTTCATCGCCCTGGGGGGCGGCTCCACCGCCCTCGCCGCCTTCCTCGCCGCCTGCGGGAGCAGCTCCACCACGACCGCCACCTCGACCGCCACCGCCTCCTCTGCCAAGAGCGAAACCGCGCAGTTCGGCAAGGGCGATGTCGGCATCCTCAACTACGCCCTGACGCTCGAGTATCTGGAGACGGCCTTCTATCAGGACGTAATCGCAAGCGGCCTCTTCAAGGGCGCCGAAGCGGAAACGATCAAGAAGTTCGGCGCCGAGGAGGCTGAACACGTCGCCGCGCTTACCGCCTTTGTCAAGAAACTCGGCGGCAAGCCTGCCGAAAAGCCGAAAACCGAATTCCCGCTCAAGAGCGCCAAGTCGGTGCTCGAACTGGCGGCCACCGTCGAGAACCTCGGCGCCGCCGCCTACCTCGGCCAGGCGCCCAATATCTCAAGTCCCACGGTCCTCACGGCGGCGCTCTCGATCCACAGCGTCGAGGGCCGACACGCCTCGACCCTCAACACGGTGCTCGGTAAATCGATCACCCCAGACGGGCCCTTCGCCGTAGCGGCGAACGTGAGCACGGTCCTCAAGTCGGTCGAACCCTTCATCGTCAGCTGATCGCGGCGAGCGAACAAAAGGAGAAGGAAATGAATAACGAGGAACCAATCAACCCAGAGCTTGCCGACGTCATTGTCGTCGAGGACAGCAGGGATTTCTCCCGCAGCGAGCGTGATCCTGAAGGGCGCGCTGGTCGCCGGCGCCGTCGCCGGCACCGCGATGGTCGGCCCCTTTGTCGCGAAGGCGCTGGCGATGTCGGGCAACTCCGACCTGGAAATCCTCAACTTCGCCCTCACCCTGGAGTACCTTGAGTCGACCTTCTATAAGGAAGCCAAAACCAGGGCTAAGGCAAGTGGCGAGCTGAAGAGCCTGATCACGATGCTGGCCGAAGATGAGCAAAGCCACGTCGAAGCGCTGACCTCAACGATCAAAAAGCTGGGCGGTAAGCCGGTTGCCGAGCCGAAGTTCAACTTCCCCTACAACGGACACCGCCGGCTTTCTCAAACTCGCCCAAACCTTTGAGGACACCGGGGTCAGCGCCTACAACGGCGCCGCCCCCTCGATCACCGAAAAAGCGGTGCTTGCGGCGGCCGGCTCAATCGTCCAAGTCGAGGCCCGCCACGCGGCGGCGATCCGGCTGCAGAATAAGAAGGAACCGGCTCCGCTCGGCTTCGATCCCGCGCTCAAAGAAGCCCAGGTGCTGGCGGCCGTGGAACCGTTCATCCAGTAGGAAAGACCGCAGATCGAGGCGCTTGAGAGATGGAGGTGAGACGAGAGAGGGCCGAGCGGCTCGCTGATGAGGAGCTGATGCCGCTGATCGGGGCGAAGAACCCCGACGCCTTCGAGGTCTTCTACGATCGCCACGGCGGCGCCGCCTACTCACTTGCCTACCGAATCCTCGGCGAGCGCTCCGCCGCCGAGGACGTCACCCAGGAGGCCTTCATCTCGATCTGGCGAAGCGGCGCTCGCTATGACGCTGGTCGCGGTAGCGTGCGCTCCTGGATGCTTAGCGTCGTGCGCAATCGTGCGATCGATGCGCTGCGCAGCAGGGCCGCGAAGGCGCCGAAGCTCGACTTTGACGACGAGGCGTTACTTGACAAGCGCCCCTCAGGGAACCTGACCGATGAGGAGGCGATGCGCCGCGAGACCACCGATGAGCTGCGAGGGGTACTTGAGCAGCTTCCCGGCGAGCAATCCAAGGTGATCGAGCTGGCCTATTTCGGCGGCTTCTCCCACTCTGAGATCTCCAGGATGCTGGGGGTGCCAATGGGTACCGTCAAGGGTCGGATGCGACTCGGCCTGGAAAAGATTCGCGGAGAGTTGGCGGAGGGATTGACATGAACCACCTCGAGCACGAGCATGAGCGCTGGCGCGATGATTTGGCCAGCTTTCTACTGGGCGCCCTGGAGCCAGGGGAAGCGGCAGACTTCGAACGCCACCTCGCAGGCTGTGAGGAGTGTCGCACCGAGATCAGCTGGCTTCGCCCCGCGATCCAGGTACTGCCCGAGGGGGTCGAGCGCCTCGAGCCGCCGCCGGCTCTGCGCGAGCGGGTGATGGTCGAAGCCCGTTCCGATATCGATTCCTCGGCGGGAGTGGAGAGATCTCCGAGCCGCCCGCTACGCCGTTTCCTCGGCATCAGGCGCCGCTCGGATTCCGGTGCAGAACGCCTCGGCATGCGCCCGCTTGCCGGCCTCGCCGCAGCAGCGCTTCTGATCGCGGTGTTCGCTGGCTATGCAATCCAAACTGGCTCCGGAGGCGGCGGGACCGCCACGATCGTCTCCGGGCACCCGCCCGGGGTCACCGCAAAGATGGTGCGCGAGGGTGACGGCGGCACGCTGGAGCTGGCCGACGTTCGCCAACTTCCCAACGGCAAGATCCTGCAGGCCTGGGTGCAGCGCGGGCACCGGATCTATTCGGCTCACTCGCTGTTTGCCCCGGCCCGAAACGGCACCGCGACCGCGACGATCGCCAACATGGCGGGGGTCAATGCGGTGATGGTGACGGCCGAGCCCGAGGGTGGTAGCGCCCAGCCCACCTCGGCACCGATCGTCACCCTCGCGGTGCCCCAGTAGCCCGATCCCGATCAGCGCCCGTAGCGCTCGCTGGAGAGGACCAGGTGCTCGGGGATCGCTGCCCGCGGAGGGGGAGCCGGATCGGCCCGCACCGAGACCGTCTCGGCGACGCTGCGGGAGACGTGGTGAGATCCAATCGCCGAGACGATCGTGACGCCCTGCGGATCTGACTCCCCGAGCGTTCCTTCCAGTCCCGGGTTGAGGCCCGCCTCCTTGAGGTAGTGCAGAAGGTCCTCGGCCTCATTCTCAAAGCGCAGGACGCAGACGTCGGCACCAACCGCCACGTCGGCGAGCAGCGAGCCGCGCTCGCGAGCTCCCTCAACGATCGGGTGACCGTGCGGACAGGTTTTCGCGTCGCCGATCGCAGCCAGCATCCTCTCCTCCAAAACCGGCGACATCGCGTGCTCGATCCGCTCGGCCTCCTCGTGCACCTCGTCCCAGGGGATGCCGAGCACGTCGGTCAGGAAACGCTCGATCATTCGGTGGCGGCGCACGATGTGACTTGCATGCTCGCGCCCGGAGGCGCTGAACCGCAGGGATTTATCGGCGCTGCGCTCGACGTAGCCATCCTCGAGAAGGCGCCCGATCATCTCGTGAACCGTCGGCGGCGAGAGCTGCATCGCGCGGGCGATATTGGCCCCGGTCATCGGCAGGCCCGCCTCCTCCAACCAGAACATGATCTCCAGGTACTCCTGCTCGGCGACCGTCGCGTTCTCCTGCGACACGGGCTCCTCCTTGGCTCCGGATTGGACTCCGATACTAGACGGTCGCCTCGCCCACCCCGGCCGGCCGAGCAGCCTTCCGAGCCGGATTAGGGTAGCCTAATTTCAGATGACGGTGCTGACGCGATCACTCTCGCGCCGCTGGCCCCTCTACCTCGCCGGGCTTGGCGCTCCGCTGCTTGTCTGGAGCGCGCTGAGCTCGTCGGGTGGGGTGCCGGATCCTACCGCCTCCAGCGCCCACCTCAGCCACGGAGCGGTGATCGTCGACAGCGGCCTGCTCGTCTTCCGCGAGGGCCTCGAGACGATCCTCGTGCTGGCCGCGGTCACCGCCAGCATGCTGGGTGCCAATGCGGTTTACCGCAAACCGGTTGCAGCCGGGGCGGGGAGCGGCCTCCTCGCCACCCTGGCAACCTGGTTTGCGGCGATCTGGGTGATCGGGATGCTGGGCGGCGATGGCCTCGCGATTCAGGCCGCGACCGGATTACTGGCCGTCGTCGTGCTTTTGGTCGTGATGAACTGGTTCTTTCACCGCGTCTACTGGACCGGTTGGATTGCCAACCACCACCGCCGGCGTCGCAGGCTCCTGGACCGTGCCGGCATCGACCCGCTGCGGGCGACGATGCTCGGTCTGATCCTGCTCGGCTTTACCTCGGTCTATCGCGAGGGCTTCGAGGTGGTCCTGTTTTTGCAGAACCTGCGGCTCGCCTACGGCGCCACCACGGTGCTCGAGGGCGCGGCGCTGGGGCTCGGCCTGACCCTTGCGGTTGGGACGCTCACCTTCTTTGCCCATCACCGACTCCACTACAAGCGCATGCTCGTCGTCACCGGCGTCCTGCTGGGGATCGTGCTGATCGTGATGGTCGGGGAGAGCGTCCAGGAGATGCAGCTCGCCGGCTGGCTGCCGACGACCACCGTGCCGCTCGCGATCCCCGGCTGGGTCGGCCTCTGGTTTGCGATCTTTCCAACCGTCGAGGGGCTCCTCGCCCAGGCCCTGGCCGCGGCGGTTGTCCTCGGCTCCTATTTTGGCGCCGAGTACGTAAGGGTCCGCCGCCCCCGTGCCCGCGGAGAGTCCCCGGCGCGGCGCGGCGAGCTTCCCTCCCGGCCCTCCGGAAGCGGCGGCGAGCTGCCCGCCCTCTCGCTGCGCTGATCACGCCCCGACGGAGCGCTTCATCAGGGTCGAGACCACGGCCTCATAGAAGCCGTCGCCCATCCGGCCCTCGGTGACGGTGACGTTGGGCCAGGCGGGCATGGCCGCCCGCAGACCGGGGTCCCTTTCGGGACCGTTTGCCACCACGAAGAAGCGATCGACGGCGGCTGCGACTTCGAGGTCCTCGATCGAGTCGCCGACGGCGATGCACTCCGATTGCCGGTAGCCGCGGGCGCGGGCGTGGGCGGCGACGGCGGCGGCCTTGCTGACCCCGCGGGGGACGAGGTGGTAGGCGTGGGCGGTCCCGATCCCCGCCATCGAGGCGTTGATCGCCCCGTTATCGAGCAGCCTCACGTCGGTGGCATCGCGCTCGCCGAGAAATCGGTTTGCCTCGACCACGTCCACCTCGCCGCGGAAGAGGTGGGAGTACTCGCGGTCGCGGTGCCAGGGGCTGTGATATTCGAGCCGTCCCTCAAAGTGCTCGAAGAGAGCCTCTGGCAGGCCGCGGTCCTCCATCTGCTCAAAGATCGTGCGGCCGTCGCTGGGCGCCAGCTCGCCGAGCACGGTTGTCTCCGCGCCGATCACAAAGGCACAGCCGGCCTCATGGATGTAGGAGTCCTGCCCCATCAACCGCGCGTCCTCCAAGACCTGGGCCTGGCGTCGCCCCGACATCACCACGACCTCAGCTCCGGCCCGATGGCTTGCCTCCAGAGCTCGCGCCTGAATCATCGAGAAATGGCCCTCGGAGTCGCGGAACAGCGACCCTCCTGCGCCGAGGAGCGTTCCGTCGAGGTCGGTGTAGATGCACTTCAGGGCCATCGCGCGGTCGCTACCGTAGCCGACGTGTGGAGACTTGCCGATCGTCGGCTCGACCTGGCCGCGCCCCTGGCCGTCGGGATCGTCAACGTCACCGCCGATTCGATGTTTGAGGGCGCCCGCAGCGAAACGCCCGAGCGCGCCGCCGGGGACGGTTTGGATCTGGTTGCGGCCGGTTTTGACATGCTCGATCTGGGCGCCGTCGCGGCCCGAAGCGGTCCCCCGGTGCCCGCAGCGCAGGAGGCCATGGCGCTGCTCCCGGCGATTGAGCTCTTGGCCGGCGCCGGGGTGCCGCTCTCTGCCGATACCTTCTCGGTCGAGGTGGCGCGGCGGGCGCTGGGCGCCGGCGCGGTCGCGATCAACGACATCTCGGGTGGTTCAGAGGAGATGCTGGAGCTGGTCGCCGAGACCGGCTGCGGCTACGTGATGATGCAGATCGAGGGGCCGCCGCGCCAGGAGCGATCCTGGCGCGGCTACGGCGACGTCGTCGATCACCTCAAGGCTTGGTTTGAGCGCAACCTCAGTCGCGCCCACCAGCACGGGGTCGGGGAGGATCAGATCGCGATCGATCCGGGACTCGATTTCGACCTCAGTCCAGAGCAGGATCTTGAGATCCTGCGACGCCTCGACGAGCTCGGCGAGCTCGGGCGTCCGCTCTACATCTCCCTCTCGCGCAAGGATTTCATCGGGGCGCTCCTGGCGGGCTCCTGGGGGGAGCGGGTGGCGCCGGCCGAGCGCGAGTGGGGTACCGCGGCCGCCGCAGCGCTTGCCGTCGCAGCGGGCGCCGACGTGCTTCGCATCCACGATCGCAGTGCCCTGCAGGCGGTCAGGGTGGCGGCGCGGATTCGGGCCGCTGCCAGGAGCTCCGCCTAGTGGCAAAAAGCCTGCTGGAGACGCGCTGGGCGGTCGCGCTGGACGCGGCTCGCCGCGACGGGCGGATCGTCGCCGAAGCCAGCGAGGGGAAGCGCCGCGGGCGGGCGGTTGGGCTTCCCGTCTCGCCTTGACCCGGGCCTGGCCGCGGCGCTTGAAGCGGCGGGAATCGAGCGACTCTACTCTCACCAGCGCCACGCATTTGAGGCTGCGCCAGGCTCGGATCTGATCATCACCACCGGCACCGCATCGGGCAAGAGCCTCGCCTTCAACCTGGCCGTGCTCGACGGGATCGCCCGCGATCCCAAGCGCCGCGCCCTCTACCTCTACCCGACCAAGGCGCTGGCCCAAGATCAGGCGCGAAAGCTGGGTGAGCTGCGTCCACCCGGGCTGCGCGAGGCGATCTATGACGGTGACACCCCGCGTGAGGAGCGCCCCGCGATTCGCCGCCAAAGCAACCTCGTCCTGACCAACCCCGACATGCTCCACATCGGCCTGCTCCCCCATCACCGCAGCTGGGGGGATTTCCTCGCCAACCTGGACTGGGTGATCGTCGATGAGGCACACACCTATCGCGGTGTGTTCGGCTCACACGTGGCAAACGTACTGCGGCGCCTGCGCCGGATTGCCCGCGCCTACGGCGCCGAGCCCCGCTTTCTGCTCGCCTCGGCGACGATCGCCAACCCGGTTGAGCTCGCCGAGGCGCTGGTTGGCACGGAGTTTGAGTTGATCGATGACGATGGGGCGCCGCGGGTCGGCCGCGAGATTGCGATGTGGAACCCACCCCTGATCGACAAGGCGAGCGGGGCAAGGCGCTCCGCCCTCGCCGAGGCCGCCGACCTTATCGCCGACCTGCTCGCCGCGGAGGTGCGGACCATCTGCTTCCTCAAAAGTCGGCGAGGAATCGAGTTGATCCAACGCTTTGTCGGGGAGAACCTGCGCGCCAGGGGCAGGCCCGAGCTGGCGCGACGCATCGCTCCTTACCGCGGTGGCTACACCCCACAACAGCGACGCGAGATCGAGGCGCGACTGAGCGGTGGCGATCTGCTCGCGGTCGTGGCGACCGACGCTCTCGAGCTGGGAATCGATGTCGGCGAGCTTGAGGCGGCGGTATGCGTAACCTTCCCCGGCACGGTCGCCAGCCTGCGCCAGATGTGGGGGCGGGCGGGGCGCCGGGCGCCGTGGGCTCGCCGTCTACGTCGCCGGCCCAGGACGCGCTCGACCAGTTCTTCTGCCGCCACCCGGCGGAGTTCTTGCAGCGCCCCGTCGAGGCGGCGATCCTCGACCACGACAACGAGCAGATCGCCTCCCGCCACCTGGTCGCGGCGGCCTATGAGCTGCCGCTGAGCGACGCCGATGAGGAGATCTTCGGTGCGGGTTGGCGGGAGCGCAGCGAGCGCCTCCTGGCGGCCGGTGAGCTGCGCCGCGCCGGCGGCGGGCTGCTGCCGCGCCGCAGCGAGTTTCGTCGCCTCAAGGATCTCCGCTGCGCTCGGCCTCCGCCGCAGTCGGTTGCGGTGATCGAGCGCGATTCCGGGGAGATGCTCGGGGTGGTCGAGGCCGAGCGCGCCTTCACGACGATTCATCCTGGCGCGATCTATCTGCACCTCGGCCGCTCCTATGAGGTCGAGCAGCTCGACCTCGATTCGGCGCGGGCGATCGTTTCGCGCTTTGACGGCGACTGGTACACCCGCCCCAAGAAGGAGACCGAGATCTAGGTCGAGCGGCTGGGCGAGCAGCGCCAGCTGGGCGAGGTCGGGCTGGACTTCGGTGAGGTCTCGGTCACCGAGCAGGTGATCGCCTTCCAGCGCGTCTCGATCTCTGAGCAGGAGCCGATCGACATCGTCGCGCTGGAGCTGCCCGAGCAGAGCTTCCTAACCCAGGCCCTCTGGTACGCGCTGCCGGGGAGCGGCTCGCCGCCAGCGCTGCCGCTCGATGTCCTGCTCGGTTCGCTGCACGCCACCGAGCACGCCCAGATCGCTGTCCTGCCGCTGATCGCGATGTGTGACCGCTGGGACATCGGCGGCCTCTCGACCAACGTCCACTTCCAGACCGGACGCCCGACGATCTTCATCTACGACGGCCACCCCGGAGGCGTCGGCATCGCCCTGCGCGGCTACCGGTGCTTCGAGCGCCTGCTCGATCGACGCCGAGCGCCTGATCGCCGAGTGTCCCTGCGAGTCAGGCTGCCCCTCCTGCGTACAGAGCCCCAAGTGCGGCAACCTGAACGAACCGTTGAACAAGGCCGGCGCCCTGGCGCTGCTGCAGAATATGGGCAGGATCGATGAAGACAGCCGCCCCGCCTAGCAGCAGCCGCCGCCAGGTTGCGGTGATCGGGTCGGGCAGCTGCGCCCAGACATCGCGGCCCGCGCGGCTCGCCGAGGATGTCGGCCGCCGCCTCGCCGAGGCCGGGGTGGCGGTGATCTGCGGCGGCCTCGGGGGCGTGATGGAGGCGGTATCTCGGGGGGCAGGTCGGGCGGGTGGCACGGTGATCGGGATCGTTCCCGGCACCGCAGCGGGCGAGGCCAACCCCGAGTGCACCGAGGTCATTGCGAGCGGGGTGGGCGCGGCTAGAAACCTCGCGGTGGTCGCCTCCGGCGAGGTCGTCATCGCGATCGGCGGCGAGTGGGGAACGCTCTCAGAGATCGGCCATGCCCGCAGCATCGGCAGGGTGGTGGTCGCCCTGCACAGCTGGAAGCTGAGCGGGCCCGATCGGATGCAGGGGGCACCGGGTCTGCTCGTGGTCGAGTCTGCCGCGGCGGCGGTGGAGGCCGCCGTGGCGATCCTTGCCGAGTCAAAGGAGGGTTTCGGCCTCACTCCGTGACCGCGAACAGGCGGGCCATGATCAGCGCCGAGCGCAGCGAGCCGTCGAGGCGGCGGTAGTGATCGCGCCGCAGGCCCTCCTGCTCAAAACCCATCGATCGGTAAAGGGCGATCGCCGCGACGTTGTCTGGGAAGACCTCGAGTTCGATCTTGTGTACAGCCGCGGGCCTCGCCTCAAGGCCTGCCTCGATCAGGCTGCGCCCGCCGCCCCGTCCCCGCCACCGCGGCAGGATCCACATCCCGAGGGAGCTGACCCCCTCGGCCTGGGTCGGGTGGATCCCGAGCGAGCCGATCAGCTCGCTTCCCTCCTGCAAGACGAAGACGCGTGGCTCGCCCTGCTCAAAGGCGCGGCGGCAGCGCAGAGCGAGCTCTTCGGTCAGCGTGGAGGACTCGGTTGCGAGCCAGCGCCCTTCATCGACGACGACCTTCATCGCCTTCGCGATCGACTCACAATCGGCAGCGGTTGCCGCTCTGACCTTCACCGGGGCGAGGATAGGCGGCCAGCCTAAGATGGGTGGATGTATGAGAACTCGATCCGCGAGGAGTTCACCCATCAGTCTCGCTCCTTTGCCCAAAGCGCCGCTATGTCGAGCGCAGGGACCCTCGGTTCGCTGCTTGAGCTGGTGCCCGCTGAGAGGGGTTCTCGCTGGCTGGAGGTTGCCTGCGGGCCGGGGCTCCTGGCGCGCGGATTGGCCGAGCGGGTTGGCTCGGTTCACGGCGTTGACCTGACCCCGGCGATGGTCGAGCTCGCCCAGGATGAGGCGACCGAGGCAGGTTTGGACAACCTCACCTTTTCCCTCGGCGATGCGACGGCGCTGCCCTTTGAGGCCGCCAGCTTCGATAGGGCGCTGACCCGCTTCAGCCTTCACCATATTCCGGCGCCGCAGCGAGTGCTGGCGGAGATGGCGCGGGTCCTTCGCCCCGGTGGTCGGCTGATCGTCGCCGACCACGTCGCCGACGCCGATCACGAGGCGGCGGCCTGGCACGAGCAGATCGAGCGGCTGCGCGACCCCTCGCACTGGGCTTGCCTGACGCCGCAGCGCCTGCGCCGGTTTGGCTCCGAACTTGACCTGAAACTTGAGATCGAGCGCTTGATTGAGCTCGACCTCGATTTCGAGGAGTGGCTGGGCCGGGGCTCCGGTGGCCCCGTTGCCGCCACCGTGATCGAGGCGCTGCTTGCCGATGCTCCGCCCCACACAGAGGGCTTCAGGGTGCTCGGCGAGAGGGGTCAGCGGCGGCTCGGGCTTCGCTACTGGCTCGGTCGCTGGCGGCTGCCGGGCCAAAGCTGACGCAGGGCCAAAATCGCGAAGGCGTGGGTCCAGGTCAGCGGAGTGGTCGAATGCGGGAGGCCTCCCCGAGTTCCCACTCGCTCCGGGAAGAGTCCGGTCGGGGTGGCGGCTCGCCGCAGATCGCCAAGTAATCCCAGCGCCGCCCGGCGCTCTCCCAGCGCCGCCAGGCTCCAGGCGCTCCATGCAGTCGGTGCGCTCCAGGGTTCGGTTCCAGGCCAGACTTCGGCTGGGAGGATTCCGAACCTGCTCTGGCGCGAGGCCAATCGATCAAGGGTCTTGCGGACGGTCGCATAGAGCGCCGGCTGGGGGAAGGGTCGCACCGCCCAGGCGGCGGCTGAATCAAGGCCCGAGCCGGGATCGCGGGCGCTGCGCTCGAGGCCCGCCGGGGTACCGAACAACCTGAGAATCTTCGCGCCGGGAAGGCGGGATGCGATCGCGTTGCCGAGGTAATCGCCGCTTTGCCCCGATCGCTCCTGATAATCGTCTCGCCCGCGCCAGGAGGGTTGCCTTCCTCCACTTTGCAGGCGTCGCGCGACACCGCCCAGCCCCGCGGCTCGGGCGGCGGCCCGACCCAGCCGGCGGCGTCACCCTCCGCCGCCCGCCCACGCACCCCGACACCGTTGGCGTCGAAGCGGGCGGCCGCGCCGAGCTTCAGGCGCAGCAGAAAATGAACCACCAGTCTCGCCTCGTTGCGGTAGCCGGCTGCTGCGAGCGCGAGCGCGCTCGCGCTCGCGTCGCGGGGCCAGACGTAGGCCCAGCCCTCGCGAGTTCCCGCCGCGACCGCTCCGCTGCGTCGATCGGTCAGCGCCCGCAGCACCAGCAAAGAGCGCCGATACATCCGCTGCGCCCATTGGGGGGCTCCCCCACCCAGCGGCCTTGCCTTCCTCAGCCAGCGTCGCTCGCCCGCGGCGAGTTGGCCAATCGCGCGCCAACCCCCCGGACGCCGACAGCTCAATCCGCTGACGCTCGCCCCCCGGCTGGCGGTGACCGTGCAGATCAGGACCCCGCGCCCGATCGCCTCGGTGATCTCGAGCTTGGCCGAGCCGATCACCGCCTCGGTTCTGAGGACGTTGGTGTCGGGCAGATAGCTCTGGCGGATCCACCGCGAATGCCAGAGTGCCCGCGCCGGTCCGCCCGCGATCGAAACGCGCGGCACGATGCCCGTGTTGGCGGGCACGCTGCCGGCTGTCTGGCGGCTCGCGGGATTGTGGATCAGGTCGCGCCCGACCGGACCGGGGACCCAGAGATCGACGACGTCGCCGTAGGCGTCAACTCCCGCCGTGGCGGCGCCTGCTCCGATTACCGAGGTGGGCAGAAAGGGGGCCGGCAGGCCCGCCAGGGCGGTTGGGGTGCGCGGGTCGGATCCTGAGCCGCCGGAAACGAACAGCGCCCCGAGGGCCGAAACGGCGGTGATCGCCAGCGCTGCGCGAAGTCCGGCCATGTCTAAATGCAATCAGCCTCACGGCCCCTCGGTCGCTAGCCTTCGGCTGCGATCAAGGTTCGGTCGCGGCGGCGAGGTAGCTCAGTTGGTAGAGCACACGACTGAAAATCGTGGTGTCGTGGGTTCGATTCCCACCCTCGCCACTTTGTTGTGCCTCGAGATATCTGTCTCCGATCTCCCGAGACACGCGGCCGGTGTGTATCTCCGAAAAGAACCCAGGCACGACCTTGCGCCCTTAAGCCTTCCAGTGAACCCGGGATCTGCCTGGGCAAGACCAGGCAGAATCGCCGGCCCCGTTGCTTCATAATCGAATGTGCGTTTTGGGACGATCTCAAAGGCATTGTTCGTTTGGTTGCAACTTGCTTCGGGATCAATTTTCGAAGCCAGCAGCAAACAAAACAGCAAGACCGGGGATAGAAGAGACGAATCCCCCGCCGCCTCAGCCGCTTAAACTGCATCGGGGATTGATCTACTAAAGCCTTCCTCTTTGCGGTCGATTTAGCTTTGATGAGGACCCAGAGGACGGCTTGGCGCAGGGGGAACGCTGGTGGGCGAGATCACCAATCCATGGCTAGGCTCGGTGGACGTGTCAAGGGCGGCGGCGATGCCGGCTTTACGCTGATCGAGCTGCTCGTTGTGATGCTGATCCTCGGCATTCTGGCCGCAGTTGCGCTTCCGTCGTTCTTCAGCCAGAAGGACAAGGCCAACGACGCCCAGGCCAAGGAGACCGCTCACACAGTTCAGGTCGCAGTTGAAACATGCTCAACCGAAAATGGCGGCAGCTACAAATCGTGCAGCAAAGCTGCAGTTCAGAAACTCGAACCGACTTTGAACAGTGGCCCCACTTTCGCATTGACGGTCGCCGAAAAGACCTACACAATTGCGGTGACTGCGAAAGTGAGCAGCGACAAGTTCGAAATCAAGCGGCTCGCGACCGGTCTTATGGAATATCCCTGCACTCCCAAAGCCACGGGCGGTTGCCCTTCGAGCAAAAGCTGGATCAATGGTTGATCGATTGTCCCGCCCGAACGGAGATGCCGCCTGCCTGTGGTGAAGCATCTAGGCCCAAGCCGCGCGCTGGCGAGCTGTACGGCTTGGGTTTGCAACGGTGCCTCTGTTGAGCGGTTCACAGCAAAAAGAAGGCCGGGTGAATCGCAATCTGAAGGCGGGTGACTTGGCAACGGCGCCGGATGACCACCCTGATCATGGTCGGCCTGCTTCGTGAGTTTGTGGCTTATGAGGCGCGAAACGGTCTCGATTCATCCGGTCGGGACAAGTCCCGACTCGGGCTGGCGACTCGAGCGACTCGCGCTTTCTGGTATTCGAGTTTGACCGCCCCCAGCTGGTGCCGAAATCCGTCGTGTGGTGATTCGATTCCCACTCCAATTTTTTTTGATCCCGCTTTGGCAACCTAGGTGGGGCGGCCTTCGCCATGGGGCGCTCGCTGCCGGCGATCTCAGTCGCCGCCAACGGGGTCGGATCGGTGGCCTGCTGCACTGCTGATGATCGGGCTGGCGAGCCTTTAGAATCCCCTGCATACGAGCGATGAGGCTCGCTCCATAACCGCGGGGTGACCGCTGATGGCCTCTACCAACGTCCACCGACGCTGATAGGAGGCCGATCCAATGCAACTACCGCGAATCGATCGCCGTGAGCTGGCGGCAATCTATGTAGGCGGGGTGATCGGTGCCCTCGCCCGGGTTGGGCTGGCCCAGGCCCTGCCGCATGGCGCCGGGGCGTGGCCCTGGGCCACGTTCAGCGCCAACATGGCGGGAGCGCTCCTGCTCGGCTACTTCGTCACCCGGCTGCAGGAGCGCCTGCCGCCCTCCAGTTACCCGCGCCCGCTGCTTGGCACCGGATTCTGCGGGGCGCTGACGACCTTTTCGACGCTACAGCTAGAGCTGTTTGGGATGCTCAATCAGGGTCGCCTTGGTCTCGCCGCCGCCTACGCGAGCGCGACCATGCTGGGGGGTTTTCTCTGCATACACTTCGCAACCGCGGCGGTGCGCCGGACCAGGGTGCTGCGGTGAGCGCGCCAGCATGGATTGGGGTTGCGGCGCTGGGAGGAGTGGCGACCATTGCCCGCTTCCTGCTCGACGCCTCGCTGGCCGAGCGGTTCGGCGGCCCCTTTCCGGCCGGCACCCTGGCCGTCAACCTAAGCGGCGCTGCGCTCCTTGGGTTGGTCTCCGGCGCCGCGCTTCACGGCGCCGTGTTGACGATCGTCGCCGGCGGCGGACTCGGCTCATACACGACCTTCTCAACCTGGATCTTTGAGTCCCAGCGGCTTGGGGAGGCTGGACGGCTGGAGCTGCTGTGGCTCAACTTAGGGCTCTCGATCACCATCGGGCTGGCGGCGCTCGCCCTCGGGCACTCCCTGGCGGCCTCGCTGTGAGTCTCGCCAAGCCATCCGCCACCGGCGAGGCGCTGAAGCTCACCTTCTACTTCGGCGAGCACGACCGCCACCGTGGCCGCTTCCTCTCGGAGGCGATTCTCGAGCTCTTCGAGCGCCACCGGCTGGCGATCAGCGTCCTGCTGCGCGGGGCGGAGGGATTCGGGGCCGCCCAGCGGCTGCAAACCGATCGCCTCCTTTCACTCTCGGAGGACCTCCCGCTGGTCGCCGTCGCGGTCGGGCCGGCCGAGCCGATCGAGGCGGCCGCCGCGGAGCTGGTGGGGATCGCCGGCCAGGGCCTTCTCACCCTGGAGCGGGCCCGACTCCTTGGGCTCGGCGGCGGCCAGGAGCAGGGGGCTGATGAGGGGGAGGTGAAACTCACCATCTACACCGGCCGCGGTGAGCGGCGCGGCGGCGCGCCGGCGCACGTCGGCGTGGTCGAGGCGCTGCACCGCCATGGGGTCGCCGGAGCAACCGTTTTGGCTGGCGTCGACGGCAGCCTGGGTGAAAGGCGCACCCGCGCCCGTTTCTTTGCCGCCAACGCCGCGGTGCCGGCGATGACGATCGCGGTCGGGGAGCGGGGCGGAATCAACGCGGCCCTCGCCGAGCTGGGCGGCTCGCTGCGGCGCTCGGTAGCCACCCTGGAGGCGGTTCGGGTCTGCAGACGCGATGGGCGAGCGCTCGCCAGCCCGCCGGTGCTGGCCGACAGCCAAGGCTCGGGGCTCGGGGTCTGGACGAAGCTGATCGTCTACTGCTCGGAGCGCTCTGAGAGCGGGGGCCACGCCCTCTATCTGGAGCTGATCCGCCGCCTTCGGGCCGAGGGCGGCGCCGGTGCGACGGCGTTGCGCGGCGTCTGGGGCTATCACGGCGACCACGATCCCCACGGCGATCGCATGCTGGCGCTGCGCCGCCACGTTCCGGTCCTCACCGCGATCATCGACACACCCTCACGCACGGAGCGCTGGTTTGAGATCGCGTCCGAGCTCACCGCGGAGACCGGGCTGCTGACAAGCGAGACTGTTCCCGCGCTGCGGATCAGCGGCCGTGGGGGCCACCTCGAGGGGGGTCTGCGGCTTGCTGACACCCCACCCTAGCGGGCATATATCGGTCGGCTGCGCCGTCCGCCGCTGCCTTTACTTTGAATCATGAGATGACCCAGCAGGCTCTCACCGACACCTCGGCCCCGGCGAGGGTGACGCTGCGCGAGTTAGAGGATGGGCAGCGGGTCGAGGGGGTGTTCGCGGTGCGTGAGCGCGAGTTGCGGCGCAAGCGCAACGGCGATCCCTGGCTGCGCCTTTTGCTCGGGGACGCCAGCGGAGTCGTCGAGGCGATCTCCTGGGAGGATGCAGAGGAGCGCCACGGGCTGAGCGCCTCGGCCGTCTTCGTGGCGGGGGTATTTGAGGTCAGCGATCGCTGGGGATCCAAGATCAAGATTGTCGAGCTGCGCGAGGCAAGGCCGGATGAGTACCGTGCCGCTGACCTCGCCGTCGAGTCAGAGATCTCCTTCGCTCGACTCGAGAGCGACCTGCGGGCGCTACTTGGGACGATTCAGGATGGCCAGCTCGGCGAGTTGCTCGAGCGCTTCTTTGGCGAGCACTCGAAGATTTGGGCCCGCTTTCGAGATGCACCGGCCGCGAAGATCTATCACCAGGCCTATCGCCACGGATTGCTCGAGCACACCCTCTCTGTGGCGCAGGCGGTCAGCGCAGCCGCCGCCTTCTTTCCCGGCATCGACCGCGAGGTCGCGGTCAGCGGTGCCCTCTTGCATGACCTCGGCAAGACCGTCGCCTACAACGATGACCCGCTGGCCATCGACCTCACCGACGCCGGTCGCCTGCAGGGTGAGATTCCGCTTGGCTACTACCTGGTGCGCCGCGAGATCGAGGAGATCCCCGGCTTTGATCCCTCCCTCGCCCAGGCCGTCCTGCACATCATCCTCAGCCACCACGGCTCCTTGGAGCATGGCTCACCGGTCCTTCCCGCTACCCGCGAGGCGGTGCTCGTCCATATGATCGACAACCTCGGCGGTCGCCTCGGCAGCTTCGATCGGCTTGAACGCGAGCTGCCCGATGGTCAGTCCTGGTCAAATTTTGATCGCGCCATCTCGGGGTCTGCCTTCTTCGGCCAGCGGGCTGCCTGAGCGGCCGACGCCAAACCTGCGCCTAGTAGCGTTTGCTGCAGCGGTTGATCCGATCGACGCTGTGCTGGGCGCGCTCGATGCAGCGGATCAGCTGGTGGCGGTTGGCGCTTTTGGGGGCGGTTGAGCCAAAGGCTTCTCGCAGCTGGCTTTGAGCATCGCTGCTGAGGCTTTCGAAGCTTTGGGAGACATCGCCCAAGCCGGCCGAGCCCAGGGTCCGTTGCAGGGCATGATCGCTGTCCTTGATCGCCGCATCGGTTCGCTCAAACAGCGGCTGCAGGATCACCAGATACAGGGCGAGGAGGATCCCGGCAAAGAGCGCCAGCTTGACCAAGGTGGAGGCGAGGCTCGTGAAGAGGATGCGCAGGAGGGTCACGAGGCCGGTCGCACACTATCCTGCAAGCCGTGGCGAAGGACACCGAGAAGCTGATCCGCCAGCTCTCGTTGATCTCGTTCCTGATGGCACAGGGGAGGCCGGTTTCGGCCCTGGAGATCAAGCGTGAGGTGGAGGGCTACAGCGACATGAACGATGATGCCTTCGCGCGGCGCTTTTATGCCGATCGAGCTGAGCTGGAAAGCCTTGGCATTCAGCTCGGGGTCGAGAAGCCAGGAGAGGGGTTCTTTGAGGCGGAGCTCTACTCGCTGCCGCCGGAGAACTTCTACCTCGATGCGATTGAGTTCACCGATGAGGAGCTGGCGGCTCTGAGCACCGCGCTGCTGCTGCTCACAGACGGTGGCTTTGCCTACGCTGAGCCGCTGCGACTCGCCCTCCAACAGGTTGCCTGGGGGCATCCAAACCCCCTCCATGAGGGTGAGCGGGCCCCGGTTGAGATGGCGATGACCGCCTCGGCGGGCGGCCGCGACCTCTCCCAGCGACTCTCCAAGATCGAGACGGCGATCTCGCGTCGCAAGACGATCGAGTTCACCTATTACACGATGGAGCGTGGCGAGACCGCAAAGCGCAAGGTCGATCCCTACCACCTTGTCTTTCGCGGTGGCCAGTTCTACCTGATTGGCCACGCCCACGAGCGCGATGCCGTGCGCGTCTTCCGCCTCTCGCGAATCCAGGGCAAGGTCGGATACGCCTCCAAGGCCGAGCATGACTTCTCCCCACCCGAGGACTTCGATCGCCGCGACTACGGTGGCCGTGCCGATTGGCAGCTTGGCGAGATAGAGGGCAGGGCGAAGATCTTTGTCCGCGATCGGATCTCCTGGTTGATCGAGCGTGACTTCAGCGGTTTCGGGGAGCTCCGCACCGCGACCAAGGCCGACCGGGCACCCGGGAAGGGCTCGATCTATGAGACCGATTACGCCTCCGAGCGAGAGCTGATCGCATGGGTGCTGCGCTGGCGCCAAAACGCCGCGGTGCTGGCGCCCGATCGGTTGCGCGATGAGGTGGCAAAGCGCCTCTCGCTGCTATCCGAGCGCCACCACAATGGCTTTGAGCCGGCTGAGATCATCGAGCGACCGTTGCGCGAGCCGCCACGGCGCGGACGCTCAAACGGGCGCGGCGAGGCGGCGATTCGCCCCGAGCGATTCGCCCGCCTCGTCACCCTCGCCGGGATGCTGATCCAGGCGGCAAAGAGCGAAGAGCGCCTCAAGGTCGCCGAGCTGCGCCGGCGGCTGGAGCTGAGCACCGAGGAGTTGCGAGAGGACGTCGAGCTGCTCAACGTGGTCAACTTTGGCGGCGGCACCTACGTTCTCTACGCGGAAATAAAGGGGGATGAGATCGAGGTCGACTCCCAGCCCTACGGCGAGAACTTCGCCCGCCCGGCGCGCCTCTTGCCGCTTGAGGCCAAGGCGCTGGTCGCGGCGATCGACCTGTTTGGAGACCACCTCCCTCAGGGTGGCCTGCAGAGCGCCCGCGGCAAGATCGTCGCGGCGCTCGGGCACGACCCCTCCGAGGAGGGGCTGGAGATTGCCTCTGGGGGTGGTGGGGACGCGGAGGTCGCGCGCATGGTCAACGAGGCGATCGCCGCCCATCGCGTCCTCGATCTCAAGTACTACAAGGAGAACGAGGACCAGTTCACCGATCGCTCGGTTGAGCCCTACCGGCTTGAGAACGGCCGCGAGGGTTGGTACGTGGAGTGCTTTGATCTGACCAAAGCCGGGGTGCGGCACTTCAAGCTCGACAGGATCAAAGAGGCGATGCTGTCTGAGTCGACCTTTGAGCCGCGCCCTGAGGTGGAGGAGCTGGCCGGAGTCGAGGGCTGGATGACCCACGGAGAGGTGCCCACGGCCCAGGTCGCCCGCGTCTGGGTTTCACCCGAGCGGGCGCGCTGGCTGCGGGAGGAGCGCACCGTGGTTGAGGAGCTCGCCGACGGAGCCGTTGTGGTCGAGCTGCCCTACGCGGGAACTTCATGGTTGGTTCGTGAGATCCTCCGCGGCGCCGGTGATTTGGTCGTGCTGGAGCCCGCCGATGCCCGCGAGGCGATCGCCAGAGAGGTCGCCGCCTGAACGGCGCCAGCGACCCTCGCCGCGAACCGGTGCCGGCTCCCGGCCACCCGGAGATCCTTCGCCTCCTGGCCCCCAATCCGGGGCCGATGACAAAGGGGGGGACCAATACCTACATCTACTCTGCCGATCCCTGCACGGTGATCGATCCCGGGCCCGATGAGGCCTCCCATCTCGAGCGGGTCCGCGCCGCGGCGGCCGGCCGCGGGGGCATCGGGTCGGTCCTGCTCACCCACCACCACGCTGATCACGCCGCCGGTGCGAAGCGGCTTGGGGTGGCGGCGACCCTGCCCGCCGACGGTGAGAGTTTCGGCACCCTGCGCGCGGTCTCAACTCCGGGGCACGCCGCCGAGCACTTCTGCCTGCTGAGCGAGGACGGAGTCTGCTTCAGCGGCGACCTGGTACTGGGCGAGGGCTCCACCTTCGTCCCCCCTGACGGCGGCTCACTCGCTGCCTACATGGATTCGCTGCGGCGCCTGCAAGCTGAGCCGCTTGAGTTGATCTGTCCGGGTCATGGGCCCTGGGTCAGCGACCCCGCGGCAAAGCTCGCCGAATACGTCGAGCATCGCCAGCTGCGCGAGCAGGGGTTGCTCGACGCCCTTGAGCGCGGCGAGCGCTCTCGTTCTGCGCTGCTCGCCGAGGTCTGGCGCGACGTCCCCGAGCCGATGCGCCCGGCCGCCGCCCTGGTGATGGAGGCCCACCTGCAAAAGCTCGAGGCCGAGGGGCGTTTGCCGGCGGGACTTCGCAACTGATACACAGACGGTGTGAGCGCCCACGGCAAGCGAGCGGCTCTGCGAACGGGGTTTTTGGCCAGCGCCGCCGCCGGCGCCCTGGCGGCGGGCGGAGCCGCCGGCGCCTGGTACTGGCTGGCGCGCCGCCCCCTTCCCAAGCAGGAAGGCAGGATCGCCCTCGACGGGCCCGGGGATCGCATCGTCGTGAGCCGCGATCGGTGGGGCGTTCCCCACGTTTCGGCTCAGAGCCAATCTGACATCTGGTTCGCGCAGGGTTTCTGTCACGGACAGGATCGGCTCTGGCAGATGGACTTCTACCGTCGGGTCGTCAGGGGAACGGTCTCAGAGTTTGCGGGCACCGAGGGCCTCGGGGTGGATCGATTGATGCGCACGCTCGGCATCTACCGCGCCGCCGAGCGCGAGGCCACGGCGTTGGAGCCAGTGGTCGCAGCCGTTTTGGAGCGCTTTTGTGAAGGGGTGAACGCCGCCGTGGCAAGCGCCCGGGCGCTGCCCTTTGAGATGCAGCTGCTGCGGCTTGAATTTGAACCCTGGCGCCCCGCGGACATCCTCAGCCTGGGCAAGCTGCTCGCCTTCGGGCTCTCGACGAACTGGGAGCGGGAGCTGCTTCGCTCAGATATGGCAAGGCTTCTGGGAACCGAGCTGGCGGCTCGCCTTGACCCCACCTATCCCCGGGACAATCCCCTGGTAACCCAGCAGCCCTGGTCTGGAGACGGGCTCGGGCTTGTCGAGCAGATCGACGCGGTCAGGCGCTCGATCGGGATGGCGGCGGAGGCAAGCGGCTCCAACAACTGGGCGGTCTCGGGCTCGCTCAGCGCGACCGGTAAGCCGCTGATCGCCGGGGACCCCCACCTGCCGCCGAGCATGCCCGGCATCTGGTATCAGATCGGTCTCGGGGTGGGTGAGCGTTTCGTGCGCGGCGCCTCGCTGCCGGGCCTGCCCGGCCACTACATGGGCCAAAATAACGATGTCTGTTGGACCTTCACCAACGTGATGGCCGATGTCCAAGACCTCTTCATCGAGCGGATCGAGGGCGATCGTTACCTCTTTGAGGGGGAGTGGCGAGCGCTTCAGATCGTCCACGAGGAGATCGCCGTCAAGGGCCGGGGGGCTCCCGAGCAGCTCGAGGTGCGGATCACCCAACACGGCCCGATCGTCAACGAGGCGCTGGGTGCCGATCAGGCCGAGCCGCTGGCGCTTCGCTGGCTCGCCCTCGATGCCCCGACGGCCTTCGCCGGAATGTATGAACTCGATCAGATCGACTCCGGCGCCGAGCTCGTCCGTCGCCTCGAGGGGCATACCTCGCCCGCCTCCAACCTGATCTGGGCCGACCGCCACGGCTCGATCGGCTACAAGCTGATCGGTTCCCTGCCGCGCCGCCGCGGCGATTGCCCCGACCTGCCAAAGCCCGGTTGGAGCGGCGATTTTGAGTGGGAGGGAACCGTTCCCTACGGCGAGCTGCCGGAGCTGATCGATCCGAAGAGTGGCTACCTGATCAGCGCCAACAACCGGATCGCCGGGGACTCCTACCCCCACCACATCACCAGTGAGTGGCTCGATGGCTTCCGCGCCGCACGGATCGAGCAGCTGCTCGGAGAGAGCGAGGAGCACGATCTGGACAGCTTCGAGCGGATGCAGACCGACGTGCTCTCGATTCCCGGCCTCGAGGCGGCGCGGCGACTGGGGCGCCTCAGCCCTGCCGGCCAGCGCGAGTCGGCTGCGATCGAGCGCCTGCGCAGCTGGAACGGCCGGCTTGATCCCGATTCGATCGCGGCGACGATCTATCAGGCCTTCCTGCTTCGTTTGGGGCGCGAGGTGGCGCGATCGGTGATCGGTGATCGCGACCTCTGTGAGCGCTGGTTGGATCGCGCCGATAACGGCTTCATGACCCACGTCACCTCGCCCTGGCGCTGGCACTCCCACCTGATGGCGCTCTGGGAGCAGGGCGATGCAGATTTGATCGGACGCCCCTGGGAGGAGCTTGTCTTGGAAACCCTGAGCGGCGCGCTCGATGATCTCAGCGATCGCTTCGGACCCGATCAGCAGGGCTGGCGCTGGGGCGAGGTGCACGAGATGGAGTTTCCCCACGCGCTGGGCGAGGCAAATCCACTGCTTCGGCGGCTGTTGAATCGCCGCCTCAGGGCGGGGGGAGCGCAGGAGACGGTGAGCCAGATCGCCTATGACCCCAGCGATCCCTACCGGGCGGTCTGGGCACCCAGCTGGCGGATGGTCGCCGATCCCTGCGCCCCCGAGCGCTCCCGCTGGCAGATGTTCACCGGCCAGTCGGGGCACCCGGCCAGCCCTCACTACGATGACCTGCAGGCTGACTGGCTGGATGGCAAGACGCAGCCGATGGCCGGCCAGGGTCCCTGGCGGCAGCTGGAGCTCGTGCCGAGGGAGGCCTGAACGACTCATCCCGGCGCAATCAAAGCGCTGCGAAGCGCTACTTATGCGACAACAATGGTTTCCATGCCTATGCCCGACCGCGCTCGAGCACTGGCGCGTGCCCGCAAGCAGGCGCTCGCCGCTGCCCTGATCGCCGCCGCCCTGGCGCTCGCAGCGGCAGCCGCGAGCCCCGCACCGGCCTCTGCCGGGGCCGCCCCGGCGGTGATCCACTTTCGTGGTCGGCGGGTCGAGGCCCCCGCCTCCTGGCCCGTGTATCGACTGTTCGCCCACCCGGGCATGTGCGTTCGACTCGATCGGGCGGCCGTATACCTCGGAACTCCCGCCGCGAATCAGCGCTGCCCCGCCAATGCGATCGGGCGCAGGCGGGCAATCCTGGTCGAACCCCGGGTTGCCCGCCGCTCGGCGCTCGCCTCGAGCGCACGGGCGCTGCCCAGCGCCACCGCACCGACGGGTACCTTCACCGGGCTTGGCTTTGATGCCTGCTCGACCCCCTCCTCGCGGACGATGTCTGCCTGGTCGACATCTCCCTACCGCGCGCTCGGGGTCTACATCGGCGGTGCCAACCGCGCCTGCGCGCAGCCCAACCTGACGGCTGCCTGGGTAAACACGGAGCTGAGCGCCGGCTGGCATCCGATTCCCCTCTACGTCGGACTGCAGGCGCCGAGCAGCAGCTGCGGAGGCTGCGCCAAGCTCAGCTCCAACCAGGCAACCCAGGAGGGCACGGCGGCCGCAAACAACGCGGTGGAAGAGGCCGCCAGCGTTGACATTGGCGCGGGCAGCCCGCTCTACTTCGACATGGAGGCCTACACCCCGGGAGGCAGCGCCAGCCGGGCAACCCTCAGCTTTCTTCAGGCCTGGACGCAGCGGCTTCACGTTCTCGGCTACCTCTCCGGGGTCTACAGCAGCAGCGCCTCGGGCATCACCGACCTCGCCAGCGAACTCGGCACCGGCTACACCGAGCCAGACGACGTCTGGACGGCGAACTGGAACGGTGAGGCAAACAGCACCGATCCCTATCTCCCCAGCAGCGCCTGGGTCCACGAGCGCATCCACCAATACCGCGGGGCCAATAACGAGACCTACGGCCGGGAAACGATCAACATTGACAACGACTACATCGAAGGGGCGACGGTTGGGGACCTGGCCACGCCGCCGCCGGTCAGCACCGCGACGGTCAGCATCTCGAGCATCGAAACGCTTGGCGAGGCGGTCAGCGTCGGAGTTCGCTGCGGCCGCCCGGTCGGGGAAACCTGCCCGGGTCAGATCGTGATGCGCTCCAACGTGCGGGTCGGGGTCGGCGGCAGGGGCCTGGGATCGAGGGTGATCCGGGTCGCCGTTGCCCAGCGCGGTTTCAGGCTCGGCGGCGGCCAGGCCCACACCTTCAGGGTGGCGCTAAACGCTCGCGGCCGACCGCTGCTGAGGAAGGTCGGCACGCTCCAGACCCAGCTCGTGGTCGCAATTCCCGGCTCGCGTGCCACCCGCGCGGTTGAGTTGACGCGCGGCAGCAGTGGTTCCGGAGGCCTGTAGCCCCGAGCCGCCGGCTCAGCGCTGCTCAGAAGACGAGCCCGCCCCCGTGCCCGCAAACGCGGTCACGGCCTCGCGGATCTGGGCCGGAGCCTTGGCGGGGGAGCCGGCGTCAAAGGGAGGCTGAGGGTCGTACTCGAGTCCGAGTTGGACGGCCTGGGCGAGCTCGGGGCCGGCCTGGCGGGAGACGAGGTGAAGCGCCATATCGATCCCGGCGCTGACCCCGGCCGCGGTGATCGTCTTGCCGTCCTCCACGAAGCGCTCGGCGACCGGGGTCGCCCCGAACTCCCGCAGGGAATCCAGGACCAACCAGTGAGAGGTCGCCCGCTTGCCCTGCAGCAAACCGGCGGCGCCGAGGAGCAGGGAGCCGGTGCATACCGAAGTCGTCCAGGTGGTTGATTTATCGACCTCACGAAGCCAGGCCAGGACCTGCTCGTCTGCGAGCAGCGCCCTGCTCCCGTCGCCGCCCGGGACGAGGACGATGTCGGGATCCATTGCCTGCTCGAGGGCGTAATCGGCGCTCAGGCCAAGGAAGCCGCTGTCGGTGCGGATCTCCCCGCTGCGCTTGCCGACGAACCTAACCTCCCAGCCCGGCACCGAGCGCAGCACCTCATATGGCCCGATCGCATCGAGGGCGGTGAGTCTGTCGTAGATCAGGATCGCCGTTTGCACCACCCCATCTTCGGCCCTGGGCGCGGCAAAAACCAGTGGCAGAATTGCCAATGTTCGATAGATTACTGCCATGCACCGAGTCGTGGCGCTGTGCATGGATGGCCTGATCGCCTTTGACCTGGCGACGCCGGCGCAGGTATTCAGCCTCGCCGCCGACCCCAACGGCACCCCGCTCTATGACTTCTCCTGTTGCTCGCTTGGCGGTGATCGGGTCCGCACAACGACCGGATTCTCGGTTGAGCCCGGCGCCGGGCTGGAGGCGCTGGCGCTGGCGCAGACGGTCGTCGTCCCCGGCTACGTCGCGTTGCTCGAGCCGCCGCCGCAGCCGGTGATCGCCGCGCTGCGCTGCGCTGCCGATCGCGGCGCCCGCATCATCTCGGTCTGCACCGGCTGCTTCGCCCTTGCCTACGCGGGTCTGCTCGATGGCCGCCGCGCGACGACCCATTGGGCGATGGCGGCTGAGCTTGGCGCTCGATTCCCTGCGGTCGAGGTCTCCTCGGCCCCGCTTTTCATCGACGAGGGCGAGGTGATGACCTCAGCCGGTCTCAGTGCTGGGATCGATCTCTGCCTGCACGTTGTGCGGGTCGATTTTGGCGCCGCGGTGGGCGAGCGGGTCGCTCGTCATCTGGTTGCCTCGCCTCATCGCGAGGGCGGCCAGGCGCAGTTCATCAAGCGGCCGCCGAGCAGCCCCGCAGGGTCGCTTGAGCCGACCCGGGCCTGGGCCGCAGAGCGAATCGATCGGCCGCTTGACGTCGCCGCGATGTCTGAGCACGCTGGCCTCAGCACCCGCACCTTCGCCCGTCGCTTTCGCGAGGAGACCGGCACCACTCCGTTGAGGTGGTTGCTGGGGCGCCGCGTGCTGGAGGCCCGCCGCCTGCTCGAGGCCTCCGACATCTCGATTGAGGAGGTCGCCTGGCGATCGGGGTTCGGCACCCCGGCATCGCTGCGTGAGCACTTCCGCCGTGCCACCTCGACGACGCCGAGCGCATACCGGAGCGCTTTCAACCTAGAGTCCTCCATTCCTTGAGTCGCAGGGATCAGATCAAGCTGAGCGAGGGCGAGTTCTCGAGGCTGCTCGAGGCCGAGCGGGTGGCGGTTATCTCCAGTCTCGGCCCGCGTGGCTGGCCGCACGTGATGCCGATGTGGTTTGTGCCGCGCGAAGCTGAGGTTTGGATCTGGACGTATGCCAAGTCCCAGAAGGTTCGAAACCTCGAGCGCGATCCGCGGGCCACCGTCCTGGTGGAGACCGGACACGACTACGGCGAGCTGCGCGGCGCGATGATCGAGGCCGAGGCCGAGATCCACCGCGACACCGACACCGTGGTCGGCTTCGCCGCCGAGCTGACCCTGCGCTACGGGGAAGGAATCGCAGCGGTCGATGGCGAGGCGAGGGCGGCGCTTGAAGCGCAGGCGCCAAAGCGGGTGGCGATTCGCTTCAGGGCGTTGCGCGTCGCGAGCTGGGACCATCGCAAGCTGGGCGGTGGCTATTGAAGCTGGCGGCAGCGGCTTTTTGGCCGCTTGCCAGCTTCGCAGCGGGAGGCGATCACCCCGCGCGGGGCAGGCTCAAAGGAGCTCGTCCGCGAGCAGGCCCTCGCGGACTTGGAGCTCCTCGCTGCTGGGGGAAGTGATCTCGGCGCCGGCCTTAGCCGGGGAGCGCAGAACGCTCACCGCGACGGTTATGCCCACGGCAACGCAGGCGGCGGCTATAAGGAAAGCAAAGCGATAGCCGCCCGTGAGCGCTTGCGCCGCGGTATTCCCGGCGCTCAGAAGGTGGCTGGTCCGGCTCGTCGCAAGGGTGCCGAGGACCGCTATTCCAACCGCTGCGGCCATCTGCTGGGAGACGTTGACGAGGCCCGACGCGAGCCCAGCGTCCTCGCTTGGGACCTCCGACATTGCCAGGGTGATCAGCGGCATGAAGGAGGTGCCTGCGCCGAGGCCGATCAGCAGGAGGGCCGGGAAGAGGTCGGTCCAGTAGGAGGCATTGATCGGAACTCGGGCGAATAGCAGCAGGCCGACGAGCGCCATTGCAAGCCCTGGAATAAGCGTTCTCTTGGGGCCAAAACGCGTCACCAGGCGGGGCGTCACCGCGACCGATAGGACCCCGATGCCGAGCGTCATCGGCAAGAAGGCGAGCCCGGTGCGGATCGCGCTGTAGCCGAGCACGTGCTCGAAGTAAAGGGCGCCGAGGAAAAACGAGGAGAACATCCCGATGACGAGGAAACCGCGAACGAGATTTGCCCCGCTCAGGCTGCGGGAGCGGAGCACCCGCAGGGGCACGATCGGATTTCGAATCCGCGCCTCATAGGCGGCAAAGATTGCGAACAGGGCAATCGCGACGGCGCCCAGACCCAGGGTGTGAAGCGATCCCCAGCCGTAGCTGTCGGTCTCGACGATCGTGTAGACGCCGAGCATCATCGCCGCGGTGATCAAAGCGGAGCCGAGGATGTCGACCCCCTGGCGCAGGCCGGCGCCGGCGTTCTCCTCGACCAGGGCGAGGCCGAGCCCGATCGCCAAGATGCCAATCGGAACGTTGATGAAGAAGATCCAGTGCCAGTTGATCGCGTGGGTGAGGACGCCTCCGGCGAGCAGGCCGATCGAGCCTCCGGCGGAGGCGACGAAGGCAAAGACCCCCAGGGCTTTTGCCTGCTCGCGGGCGCTCGGAAACTCGGTCACGATGATCGCGATGATCACCGAGGAGGCAACCGCGCCGCCGATTCCCTGAACAAAACGGGCGGCGATCAGCAGCCCCTCGCTGTCGGCGATTCCACACAGAGCGGAGGCGCTGGTGAACAGGGCGAGGCCGCCGATGAAGACCTTCTTGCGGCCGATCAGATCTCCAAGACGGCCAGCTAGCAACAAAAAGCTGCCAAATGCGATCAGGTAGGCGTTGATCACCCAGGTCAGGCTGGCCTGGGTGAAATGCAGGTCGCCTTGGATTGAGGGGAGAGCGACGTTGACGATCGTCGCATCCAAAACGATCATCAGCTGGCCGAGGCAGAGCACGACCAGCGCGATCCAGCGACGACGATCGTGCGCGGCGGATGTCTGGGATTTGGTCTGGGGCATCGCGTCTTTGGGGTGATTGCAAGAAGCGGCCGGTACTTCTGAAACCGGCCGAGGAGGAGGGAGATAGTCAATGTAGCAAGGATCATCCACGAACCGAGCTACAATCCAAGATGATGATCAGCAAGGCTAGATCAACCCCGCCAAGACCAACCCCGCCAAGATCCACAGTTCTCATTGCCCACCTCGCTCGCGCGATTAACCACCGCCTCGAGGCTGATCTGTGCCCACTCGGCCTGCGTCAACGCCAACTTGTCGCCCTCAGCTACCTGCGCGATCATGGGCCGGCGCCCCAGCAGGCGATGGCGGAGGCGCTCTCGATCGACCCCAGCAACGTGGTGATTCTGCTAAACGAGCTCGAGCAGGCCGGCCTCGCAATCCGACGCCGCGACGACGTTGATCGCCGCCGCCACATCGTGGAAATCGCAGCCGCCGGAGAGCATGCCTTGAAGGAGATCGGACGAGTGCTGGACGCGATCGAGGACGACGTCCTCGGCGCGCTTGATCGCGGACAGCGCCGCGACTTAAACGCCCTTCTCGATACCGCGCTGGACGGCCAGCTGCCCGAATGCAGCGTGCGGAATTCTGTCGATCGTGACCACCATGGGGTGGTCTCGGTCTGAAATATTCAGCGATCAATGGAGGTTGAAATGAGGTTTGGACGCCTGATTGCTCGGATCGTGATCGGTGGTCTGTTCTTCGGCCACGGGACGCAGAAGTGGTTCGGATGGTTTGACGGTCCCGGCCTTAATGGTGCAAGTGAAATGATGGAGACCCTCGGGATGCGCCCCGGCCGGCGAAACGCGGTCGCGGCAAGCGCCTCGGAGACGCTCGGCGGAGCGATGATCGTCGCCGGTGCCTTCACCCCCCTGGCCGCGACCTCGTTGATCGCGACGATGATTACCGCGATCCGCACGGTTCATTTCAAGAATGGCCTCTGGTCCTCCAACGGGGGTTATGAGTTCAACCTGGCGCTGATCGCCGGTTTGCTCGCACTGGTTGACGGCGGCCCGGGCAGTCCATCGGTTGATTCTCTGCTGGGAACTGAGGAGAGTGGACCCGGCTGGGTGCTTGCAAGCCTCGCCGCGGCGGCCGTGGGATCGACACTTGCGATCGCCGCCGGGCACCGCCATCAGGATCCAACCGAGACGGTAGCGACCGCCGCTTGAGCCCTTCCCCCGGCGACCCGAGTCTCAGTTGATGAGGCTGGTTCTGGCGACAAATCACCTTGGGTTGGGAGGGAGTGAGTCCTACCTGCTCACGGTCGCCGAGCAGTTCGAGCGCCTCGGTCACGAGGTGGTCATCTTTAGTCCAGAGCCGGGCGAGGGGGCGACGGTGGCATTGCAGCGGGGCCTTACCGTCGTCGGTGAGGCCGAGCTCTCAGATGAATTCGATGCGGCCCTCGTTCAGGATCCGGCAGTCTGCTTCCAGACTGCAGACCGCTGTCCCAGTGCTCCGCAGCTTTTTGTCGCGCACAGTGAGATGTTCAATTTGCAATCCCCGCCGCAGCTCGACGGGTCGGTAGCCCTGGTTGTGGCGTTAAACGACAGGCTTGTCAAGCGGTTGAGTGGGTTTGCGGTCAAGGTGGAGGTGGTGCGCTTGCGCCAGCCAATCGATACCGAGCGGTTCCTACCGTCGGGGTCTCTGCCGCAGCGAGCGCGGCGAGCCCTACTCCTCAGCAATACGCCTCACGGGGACCGCCTCGCAATGCTGGAGGCGGGCTGCGCAGAAGCTGAAATCGAGCTGAGCCGGATCGGGGGAGCCTTCAACCAAACGACCGATCCGCGCGCTGCCCTGTACGGAGCAGACATCGTCATCGGTTACGGACGTTCGATCCTCGAGGCAATGGCCTGCGGCCGTGCCGCCTACGTCTACGATTGGCACGGTGGCGACGGATGGATGACCGCCGAGTCCTACGCCGCGATCGAGGCGGACGGTCTATCCGGTCGAAGTGGGCGAGCGATCATCGATCCAGCCCGACTCGGTGAGGATCTGCGCCGCTACAGCCCTTCGATGGGGCCGATCAATCATGACCTGGTGATCGCCCATCACCGCGCCAGCGTTCATGCTCGCGAGCTCTTGGAGTTATTCAGCCGGCTTGTGAAGCCGAGCCAGCAACCGCGTGGACAGCTGCAGGAGATGGCTCGGTTGATCCGCCTTGAGTGGCGCGCCAGTGTTGATGCCAAAGTCCTGGTCGAAGAGAACGCGCGCCTACACGGCCTGCTTGCAGATGCTCAGCGAAGGCTCTCTGAAGCTCAGCGGGCGGTTGGCGAGAGCCGCGAGAGGGCCAATCAGTCCGAGCGTGAGCGCGATCGGGCGATTGCGGCCACCGTTGGTGCCTATGAGGGAGCTCTGAGCTGGCGCCTCGGGGCACCGCTGCGTGGCGCGGGGCGCCTGATCCGCCAAGTCTGGCGAAATCGATCGGGTTCACTCCCTCTCCGGAATCGCGGTAGCTGACCCGAGCCACAGCGGTAAAGTGAGGCGGCGCGCCAGGGGGAATGTCGGGCCGGCCCCGCGGCCGATTTGTGGACCGCTATGAGGAGGGGAAATGGGCACGGTTTCGGTGAGCGGTGAATTCGCCGGTCGCTGACCCGGCGGGAGAGCTCCGGTTTCGAGGGTTTCTCGTCCCCGCCCGGGTTTGGGGCGATGGTGCGGTAGCGTCACGAGCCGTGAGCGAGCGCTTGTTGATCACCGGCGGGGCCGGTTTTGTCGGCTCAAATCTGGCCGTATCGCTGGCCATGCGACACCCCGATTGGGAGATCGTTGCGCTCGATAACCTCTACCGGCGCGGTTCGGAGTTGAACCTGCCCCGCTTGGGGGAAGCGGGAGTGCAGTTTGTCCGCGGCGATGTGCGCAGACCGGAGGACCTTGAGCGACTCTCGGTCTCGGCTCTGATCGAGTGCTCGGCGGAGCCCTCGGTTATGAGCGGAATTGACGGCGACACGGGCTACCTCGTCCACACCAACCTGACCGGGGCCTACAACTGTCTGGAGTTGGCCCGTCGCGACGGGGCCTTCGTCGTCTTCCTCTCGACCAGCCGGGTCTACCCGGTGGCGCCGCAGCTTGCTCTGAAGCTCGAAGAGACACCGACCCGCTTTGAGATTGCCGCCGAGCAGGAACTACCCGGGGTCTCGCCAGCGGGGATCTCGGAGGAGTTCTCACTGGAGGGTGCCCGAACGCTGTATGGCGCCACCAAGCTGGCCGCCGAGCTGTTGATCGAGGAGTACCGGGCCGGCTTGGGCGTGCCAGCGGTGATCGACCGCTGTGGAGTCATCGCAGGGCCGTGGCAGATGGGGAAGGTGGATCAGGGGGTGTTCACGCACTGGATGCTCGCCCATCATTTCCGCCAGCCGCTTCGCTACATCGGCTTCGGCGGCAGCGGCAAGCAGGTGCGCGATCTGCTCCACGTCGAGGATCTGATCGATTTGGTCGAGCGCCAACTGCTTGACCGCGAGTTCTGGGACGGGCGCACAGTCAACGTCGGTGGCGGGCGCGCCTGCAGCCTTTCGCTTCAGGAGACCACCGAAATCTGTCGCCGGATGACCGCCAATGAGGTCCCGATTGAGTCGATCGAGACGACTCGAGCGGGCGATGTGCCGATATACCTTTCGGACTCTTCGAGGCTCTTTGATCTGGATGAGTGGCGTCCGAGGCGCGACGCCGAGCAGATTCTGGCTGACATCCACGACTGGATCGCGGCGGATGAGGCGGGGATCTCCGAGGCCCTAAATATCGACGCCCCGGTGGGGGGAAGGGAGTAGCGCGAATGCCGGTTGCGATCATCACGGGGGCGGGGGGCCTGATCGGTTCCGAGGCGGTGGAACACTTCATTGGCGAGGGGTTCGACGTGGTCGGAATCGAGAACGACATGCGGGCCCGTTTCTTCGGCCCCGAGTCCTCCACCGCGCATGTGACCGCTCGGTTGGTTGCCGAGCATCCCGAGTTTTTCTGGGAGGACACCGACATCCGCGATGCCGATGCACTCGACCGGATCTTTCGCTGCCACGCGGGAAAGATTGAGTTGGTGATCCATACCGCCGCTCAGCCCTCTCATGACTGGGCGGCGAGCGAGCCCCAGACCGACTTCTCGGTCAATGCCAACGGTACGCTCAACCTACTCGAGGCCGCCCGCAGCCCACGCCCCGCAGGCCACCTTCATCTTCTGCTCCACCAACAAGGTTTACGGCGATACCCCAAACCGGCTGCCATTGGAAGAGCTGGAGTTGCGTTTGGAGCTGCCCGAGTCCCATCATTACTACCAAGGAATCGACACCTCGATGTCGATCGATGCCTCAACCCACTCGCTGTTCGGTGTCTCCAAGGCTGCTGCTGACCTCTTGGTTCAAGAGTACGGGAACTATTTCGAAATGCCCACTGTCTGCTTCCGGGGAGGCTGCCTGACCGGCCCCCAGCACGCCGGCGCCAAGCTGCACGGTTTTCTCGCCTACCTAATGAAGTGCACCGTCACTGGCACTCCCTACACCGTGTTCGGCTACGCCGGCAAGCAGGTCCGCGACAACATCCACAGTGCCGACCTGATCGCCGCCTTCGCCGCCTTCCACGGGAGCCCGCGACCCGCTGCTGTCTACAACATCGGTGGGGGGCGCTTCAGCAACTGCTCGATGCTGGAGGCGATCGAGATGCTGCGAGCGGATCGCAGGTCGTGAGCTGAGATGGGAGATGGGCGAGGAGCCGCGGATCGGCGACCATCGCTGGTGGATCTCCGATCTGGCGCCGTTCCAAGCCGATTACCCTGACTGGAAGCTGCGCTACGGGGTGGAGGACATTCTGCGCGAGATTTACGAGCAGAACCTCGAGCGCTGGAGCGTGAGTGCCGCGTGAAGCTCTCGGTGGTGATGCCGGCCCAGAACGAGGAGGGGTCGGTCGGTGCGACGGTGGAAGGTGTTGTTGCCGTGCTCGATCGCGAGGGGATCGACTACGAGGTGCTGGTCATCGACGACGGAAGCGAGGACACGACCGCCGAGGTCGTCGCCGTGATCGCAGAGGGAAACCCCAGGGTGCGCTGTCGCCCGTCCCACTATGAAAAAGGTTTCGGGATGGCGATCAGGGCGGGTCTCGATCTCTTCGAGGGCGACGCGGTCGTGATCACCATGGCCGACGCCTCCGACGATCCCGAGGACATTGTCCGCTACCATCGGCTGCTCGAAGGTGGATGGGACTGCGCCTTCGGATCGCGCTTCATGCCGGGAGCCGAGGTCCACGACTACCCGCGCCTTAAGCTGACAATTAACCGGCTCGCCAACTGGTTCATCCGAATCCTTTTCCGCCATCGGTACAACGACACCACCAACGCCTTTAAGGCTTACAGGCGAGAGGTGATCGAGACCGTCCAGCCGCTGCTCTCCAAGCACTTCAACCTCACTGTCGAGATGCCGCTGAAGGCGATCGTCAGAGGCCACAGCTACGAGGTGATCCCGATCTCTTGGACGAATAGGACGAGCGGAGTGCCGAAGCTGGCGATGAGTGAGATGGGCAGCCGCTATCTCTTCATCGTCCTCTACGTCTGGCTGGAGAACGCGCTCAGCCGCGGCGACTATCAGGTGCGCAAGCCTATCCGTCGCTCGCCGACTGGTGGGCCGATGTCCTCCTAGTCGTTCCTGCGACCGATCACGAGGAACTGCTTGCCCAACGCGCGCCAGGCAAGCGGCGCTTTGAGGTACAACCGGGTCAATAAAGGGGAGTGGGGCAAGATGCCTCGGAACGAGTACGGAAGATAGCGCGGGATCACCCTGATCGGAGCGAAGCCGGCCGCATAGAGGTGCTCTTCGATCGAAGTGTGGGTAAGTGCTACGTAGTGGTCTGCGCAGTCCCAGTACTCGTTCGAGCAGTAACGATAGTTCGGTCCCATTATCGCGATCCGTCCATCCCTCTGCATCGCAGCATGCATCTTTTCGAGGAAGGACGCGATTGCCTCCTGGTCGTGTAGGTGCTCGAGAAAGTTGGAGACGAAGACACCGTCGAAATGGTCGCTGGGAAGCTCGGTATCCATGATCGACGAAGTAACGACCGTGGTGTCGGGCCAGTGAGCTGCCTCGGGGTAGCTGACATTGTCGACTGCCCAGGTTTCCCGGGCCGGTACGGCGCCGATAAACTCGCCGCGCCCCGACGCAGGGTCGAGGACCTTCTGCGGGCTTCCCATGAGACCGTAGACGTGGGCGCTGATTTCCCGCCAGACGGCGATCCTTCCCTCCTGGTCGATATCGCGGAAGCGAAAGTTGTAGAGGCGCTCGTAGTTCATCTGACGTAGTTTGCTCTTCGCATCGGTGAGATTGCGGGCTTGGATCGGTCTGACGGGATATGCGAACCTACCGACGATGCACGCGGTAGGGGATCATCTGTGCGGCCTGGTGCCCGGCTTTTCCCTGCAGAGGGGGGCCTTCTAGGCCGATGGGGGCGAGCAGATTGGTCCCGCTTTTGCCTTTGCACCTTGTCCTGACCGGCCTGCCAATCGCTGCTTCGGCTCTTTACGCGGCTCGAAGGGGGGTGCGGCAGGTTCCGGTGCTGCTGGCGATCGGCCTGGCGACCAGCGGGGTAGTCGGGATCCTCGGCTTCTGGAGTTACTACGGCGATCGCCTGACAGGAGATGCCTTCTCCTATTCTGTCGTCGTCGCCTCGATCCTTGTGGTCGGCTGGTCTCTGTATGGCGGCAGGCTTGATCGTGCTCTACTCCGGAGCTTGGGGACGCCGTTGGTGCTTTGGGCGTTCGGCTCGGCCTTCCTCCTCTTTTTCGGTTTCGTGCATGGTGGTACCCAGCAGCCGTTGACGACGGCGACCATGCGCTTCTCACATCCGCTGCCCAGTGACAGCGAAATCCCGAAGTTCTTCTCGGAATGGTTCTTCCTAAATGGTCACCACGGCGTACCTCCAGTCTTTCCAGGAGAATGGCTGTTCAGCGACCGTCCTCCTCTACAAGTTGGTTATGTGCTGTCTCAGCGCCCGTTTGGCTGGGATGCAAACGGGCTCAACTACGAGGTTCTCGGGGTGGTGCTTCAGCAATTGTGGATCATTGGGCTATGGGCGCTTCTCGTCGCTGCGAAGGTTAGTCGCGTGACACGTGCCCTGGTCATGCTGACGGTATTGGTCAGCGGCCTCGCGATCGTCAACGGTTTCTTCGTCTGGCCGAAGCTTCTCCCCACCGCGATGCTCTTGGTCGTGGCGGCGCTGGTTCTGAGCCCACTGTGGTCGCGCATGCGCCGTAACCTTTGGGCAGCGGGCTTGATCGCGGCTCTGTGCAGCCTGGCGATGCTGGGACACGGCTCGAGCGTGTTCGGGATCATCGCGCTGGCCATCGTGGTCGCCTTTCGTGGGCTACCCAGTTGGCGCTGGGTAGGGGTCGCCCTCCTGGTCGGGATAGTCGTGATGGCGCCGTGGTCGGCCTACCAGAAGTACGGCGACCCCCCTGGGAACCGCCTCTCCAAGTGGACCCTTGCGGGCGTCGTCGCAGTCGATAAGCGCAGCACCACCGAAGCGGTGCTGGATTCCTACGGCGAAGCCGGACTCGGCGGAGCACTGCACAACAAGGTGGAAAACTTCGCGACGATGACGGGCTGGACCATGGCACCCGAAACGCTTGAGAACGCCATCGAAACCGGTGACCTCACCGAAGTCATGCGCGCGCTGCGTGTCGACTTCTTCTTTTACCTTCTGCCCTCGATGGGCCTCCTCCTGATCGCGCCCTTCGCGATGGCCATTGGATGGCGTCGCGGGCAACGCAACCACTCCGAATGGGTCTTCGCTCTAACGTCTTTTGCGGCCCTTGTGCTCGGGGCGATCGCCTGGGGGTTGCTGGTATTCGGCAACAGCAGCGACATGACGGTGAATCACATTGGAAGCTATCTGCTGCCGATGCTGGGGATGGCCGGTGCGGTGGTTGGGATGCGCGCCACGTTCCCACGCTTTGCGCTCTATTTCGTCGGTATCAACGCGCTCCTTACCCTGGCGCTTTACGCTCCGTCGCTGAATCCCCCTCCCGGCACCGCCTACTCGCTCGCCGCCGCCGTCATCGCCGCCGCGAGTGTGGCCGGGTTCGGCGTTGTCGCCCTGCTCGGCGATCGTATTCGCGAGTCGCCCGCCATCGGGCTGTAGGCCCGTTCAGGATGGCAAGCGGCTCCGTCGCAGCCGCGGGCGTCCGCGGATCGGCGGGCGCCGGCGCTTGGCCCAGACGAAGACGCCGGCGAAGCGCGGCGTACCGCGCCGGAGGTTCGGATTGTTGTAGGGGTCGACGGCGACCAAGGGTGCCCAGCGGTCGACGAGCTGGTATTGCTCCCAGTCGTTTACGACGGGAGAGCGGCTCGAGGACTCATAGTGGTAGAGGAAGAGGTCGGGGTCATAGACGATCCGCCGGCCGGCAGCGTGGGACTTGAGGCAGTAGTCGACGTCGTTGAAGTTGACGGGCAGGCTGAGCGAGAGTCCGCCGAGCTCTTCGAACAGCGCCCGGGGGGTCATCAGGCAGGCGCCGGTCACGGCCAGGCAGTTGCGGGCGATTACTACGGCGTTGGCATAGCCTTTGTATTCACCTGGAAAGCCGCGATAGGTGTGGCCCGGGAGACCCCCGTCGAAGCCGACGCCGACATGCTGAAGGCGACCGTCGCCCCAGACCAGCCGACCGCCGACGACGCCGACGCCCTCCTGGGCGCAGTACATCACCATCCGCTCGATCCACTGCGGCGTGGCGATGTCGATGTCATCGTTCAAGAGCACCAGGTACTCACCGTGCGCCTCGACAGCGCCCATGTTGATCATCGCCGAGAAGTTGAACTTCCCGGGGGGGGCGGGGACAACGCGAAGGCGCTCGCCGGCGATTTCTCTCAGCTCCCCGACCAGCTGCGGCTCCAGCTCGTGGTCGGCGACGACGACGATCTCGTAGTTCTCATAGGTCGAGTTCTCGATGATCCCGCGCACGCAGTTCGTTACCAGGACTACCGGCTTGAAGCGCACATCGCGGACCTGCCCGGCCGTCGGGATGACGATGCTGACCAGTGGTTGTTGGCGCAGGCGTGGGAGAAGGTGCAATACACCGGGATCGCTGGTGTCCATCACGACCTCGGCGGGGAGGCCGATTCGGTCGCAGTGCGCCTGCACCGCGCGCGGCCCTGCCTCAAACGCCCACGGCTTTACCTCCTCACCGCCGGAGGCGGCTGAAGTGGCGATCGTCCGCCAATGGTAGAGGACCTTTGGGACGTGGAGGACGCGGCGCGAGCGCTCGGTCACCTTCAGCACCAGGTCCCAGTCTTGGGAACCCTCGAAGCGAGCATCGAAGCCGCCGACCTCGTTGATCAAAGAGCGTCGCAAAACGCTCAGGTGACAGGTGTACATCTGCGTCCGCATCCGCTCCGGCGACCAGTCGGGCTTAAAGAAAGGGCCCGAGTGGAAGCCGCGTTCGTCGACCTTGTCCTCGTCGGTGTAGACGTAGTCGGCGTCGGGGGCGCCATCGATCGCCTCGGCGACCTCGGCGAGCGCGTCGGGGTGGAGCAGGTCGTCGTGGTCGAGGAGGACAACGAAGTCGCCCTCGGCCATCGCCAGGGCGTCGTTGGAGGCGGCTACTATGCCGACGTTCTGCCCTCGATAGGCGACCCGGAAGCGAGGGTCGACGGCCGCCGCGGTGTCGAGAATCTGGCGCACGTGGGGGGCGGCCGAGCCGTCGTCGACCAAGCAGTGCTCCCAGTCAGCGTAGCTCTGATTCGCCACCGAGCGCAACATCTTGCGCAGCACGCGCGGCGGCGTTTCATAGATTGGGGTGAGGATCGAGAAGCGCGGCACGGCGACTATTAGGCGCGGCCGCGCAGAAGCCGCAAGACGACGTCCAGCAGCGGCCCCGACCCCGGGACTTTCGAGGCCACCCGTTCCTTTATGGCGGAGAACCGTAGCGCCCGGTCCTCGACAACCGCAAGCTGCCCGTTGGCCGCCCCGAGTTCGCGGTCCTTACCGATCAGCAGGTCGCGGAGGCGAAGGATTTCCCTCTCCTGGTCGGCGAATTTGTCATTCGTCTCGGATGCCTGGTCGGAGGCCTGGGGTCGCTCGCGCTCTGCATCGAGCGCCTTCTGCGCGGCGAGCAACGACTCGCGCACCTCGTCGACCTCGCGCCGCAACCGCCACCAGCCGCGGTCGTAGTGCCGCACCGTCTCAGCCTGGAGCTCCTCTCGGCGGACGAAGACGGCGGTCCAGCGCGAGAGATAGCTGAGGTCGCGGTCGAGGTCGCGGAAGAATCCGTTCTGGGTGAACTTGGCGGCCCAGTCCTCTGGCTGCATCACGTTGAGGTGGGTTGGCTCACCGTAGTCCCCAGGCGTGCTCGACATCACGATCATGTCAGCCGCCGAGCAGAGGTTGGCTATCGCTGCGTCGGCCTGATCGGGTGGCAGGTGCTCGAGAACCTCGATGCAGGTGATCAGGTCATAACGGCCCTCGACCGGATCAAGCAGCGAACCGACCTTGCAGTACGGGGCGGCCGAATCGTCGACCTTGGAAATTGCGTACTCAGAGACGTCGAAGCCCCTCGCGTCGACCCCCTTCTTGCGCAGCTGCTCAACCAGGAAGCCCATTGCACAGCCCGCGTCGAGGACGGTGGTTGGGTGGAAGTCGCGGATCAGCCCGTCGGCAACGTCACTGAAAAAGCGCAACCAGCGATCGTTGCGCTCGTAGGGGCCGCCTCCGCCCCAATAGTTGGCGTAGTAGTCGGCGCCGTAGAGCTGCTGCTCGTGCTGGTTTGACTCCCTTGCCGGGGCCGCCGAGGTAGCCTGCTCGGGCATAGCGGCTCAGTTTACCTGGAAGGATCCCGAGCAGTGGAGGGCGCCGTCGGGCAGTCTGCCCGCGATATAGCGGTGGGGGGCTGGGTGGCTTTGAATCTCGAAATCAGCCTGATCCTCTTCGAGGAGCTGTCCTTGAACGCCCTGCCTGTAGTTGCCGCCGCGAAGCTCCCCGCGGCCCGCGGGATCCGCTCGCAGGAATTTGTTGACGTTCTCGCTCTGACCGCCTCGAGGGCGGCGGCGATGCCTGCCTTTTGGGCCCCGATTCCGACCAGCTGATCGGCAAGATAGACGCCTATCTGGTTGTCTTCGGGGCAGCCGCGGCGATCGTCTCGTTTTGGCTCGAGGGCGGGCTCGAGGGCGTTGTCACGCGGCGCTGCGGGTTGATCGCATGCTCGCGCTGGGCCTTTTCGGTCGAAATTGACCGCTCGCTCCACCAGCAGCCGCGCGCGATCGCGCTGGTCGCTTCTGCTGGGGTCCCCAGCCGGCTGCTCGGGTAACCGCGGACGGAGAATAAACTCTCGCGCGCTGATGGAGCGAGCAACCCGAAACGCGCCGCAGCTACTGCTCGGCGCAGCGCTCCTCGTCGCTGCGGTGCTGATCTTGGTACTGGTCCGCCACCTCACCTTCTTCGCAGACTCGTGGGACTTCTTGATGAACCGGCGGCACCTGACCATGAGCGCTGTCCTCGAACCCCACAACGAGCACATCGTGGTGATCCCGGTGCTTATCACGCAGCTCTTGCTGCGGGTCTTTGGGATGACCTCGGCGATGCCCGAATTTGTGCTCCTGACGATCGGGCTTCTAGCCACCGCCGTGCTGCTCTACATCTATGTCAAGCGGCGGATCGGCAGCTGGCCGGCGCTCTTCGCGGCGGCCCTCGTCCTCTTCCTGGGCCCCGCCTACGAGGTGCTCCTTTGGACCTTCGAGATCAGCTACGTCGGTTCGATGCTGTTCGGATTGGCGATGCTGCTCGCCCTCGAGCGGCGCGACCGCCGTGGCGATGTGATCGCCTGCGTATCGCTGCTGCTCTGCTTCGGCTTCTCCAGCCTCGGTATTGCCTTCGCGGTAGCCGGCGTCGTCGCGATCCTGGTCGGTTCGCGCCAGACCTGGCGCCGGCGCGCCTTTGCCGTCGCGGTCCCCGCGATCCTCTACTCGCTCTGGTGGATCGGCTGGGGGCACAACGCCGAAACCCACTTGACCCTCCAGAATTTGCTCGCTTCGCCGCGCTGGGTGGCCGAAGCGGTCGCGGTCGGCGTCGGTGCCCTCTCCGGCCTCGGCACCGAACCGTTGACGCTCTCCGCCGAACCGGTCTGGGGGCGGATCCTGCTTGTCGCCCTGATCGTCGCGGTCGGGCTGCTGATCTACCGGCGCAAGCGGGTCGACCCGATCGTCTGGCCGGTCGCTGCGGCGGCGATCGCCAGCTGGTTCCTCACCGCTATCAACCAGATCCCCGGCCGCGAACCGACGGGCAGCCGCTACCAGTACCTCAGCGCGATCTTCATCCTGATGATTCTCGCTGGCCTGCTGCGCGGCTCGCGGCTCGGCAAGCGGACGCTGATCGTCGTCGGCATCGTCACAGTCCTGGCAATTGCGCCCAACCTCGCGGTCCTCCGCAAAGGCCGCGAAAACTTTGCCGAACAGACAATCTTCACCCGATCTGACACCGCGGCCCTGGAAATTGCCCGGCGGACTGTCTCGCGGGAATTCCAGTTGACTCCGGAAGTGGCCGGTACTGGCTCGATGGTCAATATCGACGCCGCCAAGTACTTCAAAGCGGTCGAAGAATTCGGCTCCCCGGCCTACTCTCGGGGCGAACTCGAAACCGCCGCCCCGCAGGGGCGCCGGCAAGCCGACGTCCTACTTGCCCACGCACTGCCGATCGTCGGCATCATTCACGTCGGCGGTTTCAGCTTCTCTGCGGCGGCGGGGCAGACGTGCACAATGGTCGGGGGTGTGGGCGGTACTGTTGAAGCGCCGCTGTCAGTCGGGCTGAACCGGATCGAGGTGCCGCCGGGGACTGAAGCGACGCCGAGTCTGCGCCGCTTCGCGGAAGGCGAATACCCGGTGTCTCTGAGCACCATCCCGTCGAGTTCGGCGATGCTGCTGCGCATTCCGCGCGATGAGTCCTCGCGGCCCTGGTACGTTCACGTCGACTCGGGCCGGCCGGTGCGGGTCTGCGGTTTGGCCGCGGGCCGCCGCTAGAGATTCTCGGCGACGCGCGGAGCTTCGCGGCGGAAGATCCAGATCGCAAAGGCGCAGACGCCAACGAAGATCATTGCCGCCGGGATCAGGTGGAGAGCGCCACCCGCCGCTTCCGCTGCGCTCGGCGCTTTCGGTTCGGCGAGGACCCAGACGCGCACTTGCTCGAATATCACCGAGAGTGGGTTCAGCATCAGGAGGTGTTCTTTGGTGTCGTGCGCCGGGCTGTGGGTGAAGGCGGTGACCGGATAGAGGATCGGCGTTGCGTAGAAGAGCACCTGGGCGGCGACGATCCAGATGATCGCGACATCGCGGAAACGGACAAAGAGGACCGAGAGCGCCATGCTGACCGCCGCGGTGAGGATCAACAGGGCAGCCACCGCGACGGGGAAGAGGAACCACGTCCACTGCGGGCTGATGCCGAAGGCGAAGATGAAGACGAGGACGATGACCAGGTTGACACAGAGGTTGAAGAAGCCGGTTAGCACGGAGGCCAGCGGGATAACCAGGCGGGGAAACTGGGTCTTGCGAACCACCCCCTCCTGAGCTACCACCGACTGAACGCCGGCTGTCGTCGATTCCTGGAAAAAGGTGAAAAGGACGATGCCGAGCAGCAGCATCACCGGGTAGTGTTCGACTTTCGTCGATCCGGCGTGGAAGATGTTGGTGAAGACAAAGAGCAGGATCCCGAACAGGGCGAGCGGCCGGATCAGCGACCAGAGGTAGCCGAGCACTGTGCCGAAGTAGGTGCGGCGGAATTCGGTGACCGAGATCAGCCAGAGGAGGTCGAAGAAGCGGCGGAAGCCACCTCCTAGCGCCGAAGGACCGCCTACCTCGCGCAGCGGTCCGATCGGGGCGATCCGTGGCTCGGCGCTCACTGCGGACTCCCATGGGGCCTACCGGCGTCGACGCTCGCCTCGATCTCGTGGGGAAGCGAGACGATACCGCCGGCCGTGCCTCCGAACACCGCAAAGTCGACGGCGCTGTTGACGTAGAGAGCGACGCCCGCGGCAGCCGCCCGATTGACCCCAAGATGGACGAAATAGCGTCCAGCCGCCAGCAGGTTCTCGATCTCGGCCCGAACCGTCACCCGCTCCCCCGGCTCGAGCGGGATCGGCTCGCCTTCGCGCTTGGGTACCACGCCGAGGTCTGAGACGGTGATCCCGTCGGCGTTGGCGATGCTGAAGCCGATGCCGAGCCCGGCCATCTCCTGCAGCACCTCAAGTTCGGCGCAAAGGCGGAAGTGGGCGCCCTGCTCGACGTTGGTGATGTGCTCGCCGGCCATATTCTCGAGCCAGATATCGATCAGGTTCACTTCATCGCCGGGCTGGGAGGTGACGGTCGCGTAGTCCTCGGGACTGCCCCTTTCGAAGTTCAGCTGTAGGTAGTGGCGACCGACCTCCCCCGGCTCGCCGATATGGAGGACCTTGCCGTCGTCGATCAACATGGCTCGGTGGCAGTACTCCTCAACGCTGGTCATCTCGTGGGTGACCAGGACGATCGTCTTGCCCGCGGCTTTAGTCGCGTGAAAGACATCGGCGCACTTTTGCTGGAAAGCGGCGTCACCGACCGCCAGGACCTCGTCGATCAGAAGCACGTCGGCGTCGGCCTCCAGCATGACCGAGAACGCGAGCCGCACTTGCATCCCTGAGGAATAGTTCTTGAGCTTCAGGTCGACAAATTCCTCGAGTTCGGCGAACTCGATCACCGAGTTGAGTTTCTGCCGGGTTTCCTTCGGCGTCAGGCCCATCATCACCCCGTTGAGGACGACGTTTTCGCGCGCCGTAAGCTGCGGGTTGAAGCCAACCCCGAGCTCGATGAAGGGAGCGACTCGGCCGGCCATGCGGATCGTCCCCGCATCGGCTCGGTAGATGCTGGCGAGCAGCTTGAGCAATGTGCTCTTGCCTGAGCCATTGCGACCGACGATGCCGAAGAACTCGCCCTGGTGGATGTCAAAGGAGACGCCGTCGAGAGCCCGCAATATGCGGACATTGGGGGCCGCGAAGGGGCGTACCATGCGCTCCTTTAGCGAGTCGACCCGGTGGGTCGGGATGGTGAAGGTCTTCTCCAGGTCCCGCGCCTCGATCGCGAGGGGCGCTGACGTCCCCGGCGGGCCGGTGACTATGGCTTTTCCCTTCGCCTGCGCAGCTCGGTGCGCCCCCGGTTCAGTGCCCCTCTACTGATCGCGACCGTTTTGGCGAAGATCGATTCGGGCGCCGCCGGTGGGGGTGGGTCGGGTAGCGGCCCCGCCTTACGTAGCACCACGATGAACTCGATTCCCACCCGGGCCGCCGCCTCGAGGTCGAAGACGTTGTCGAAGCGCTGGCGCAAGGTGAGGATGAGATGGAGGAACTCGGCCTGGGTCCAGACGTGCATGTGGATTGAGTAGGCCTGCGCTTCGAGCTGCCTGGCCCGTTCCTCTATCCACTCCTCCGAGGCGGCCTGCGCGGCGCTGCCGACCGCGGGGGACTCCTCGTCAATCACCAAGCGGCACCACTCGCGGTAGTGCTCGGAGCGAGAGCGTTCCGGGCCCTGCTCGAAGTCCGCGACCATATGCTCGATCGGGGTGACCGGGCGGCGGAAGTCGAAGGTAAAGCGCTTGTCGGGGACGGCGTAGAAGAGGACGCCGCCCGGTTTTAATTTGCCGAGGTGGGTCCCGATCGTCCCGATTGGATCCTCGGTGTGCTCGAGGAAGTGGTTGGCGATAATGAAGTCCTGGCTCTCGGCGGGGATCGTCGCCAGCTTCTCGCCGTCATCGACGATGTCAACTTCGGTCAGATCCCAGTCGGCGAGCTCGGGGTACTCGCGGCGCAGGTCTGGCGCTGCCATCCGGTCGACGTAGCGGACATGGGCGTGGGCAGGGACAGCGAGCGGCTGGTGCAGCGGGCCGATCTCGATCCCCTCGCCGATCAGGAAGCTGTTGGCGAAGGTCGTGCGGGCGTCGAGGTAAAGCGGCAGGGGTGGCAGCATGCCGGAACTCACCCCGGAGGTGTCGGTAGAGCTCATCGGCTGCAGGCTACCTGCCCGATCCGGCGTGCGAGACGAGAGTGCGAGGTGCAAGGCTTGCCCTCGAAATGAGCAGTGAAGCGCCCACCGTAGCCGTGGTTATCCCCAGCTGGAACTCGGTCGACCTGCTGTCGCGCTGCCTCGACTCGCTCGCCGGGCAGGGTGAGCTGGATCTCCTGGTCGTCGACAATGGATCGACCGACGGGAGTGTCCGGTTGCTGCGCGAGCGCGGCGTTCCCCACGTGAGCCTGGCCGAGAACGTGGGTTTCGCGGCGGCGGTCGACCTCGGGGCGGCCCGGACCAAGGCGCCCCTTGTTATGCCGCTGAACGCTGACACCAAATTGGAGCCTGGCTGCGTGGCCGGGCTTGCCGCAGCGCTGGAGGCCGACCGGGCGCTGGGTGGCGCGGCGCCCCGGATCCTTCAGTTCGAGGGCGAGGAGCGCACCGTCGCCGCGGCCCGCCTCTACAGCGCCGGTCAGGCCCTGACCCGCGACGGCCGCGCGGTCGAGGAGGGGGCGGGTGAGGCGCAATCACCCGTCTATCTGGCGCGGCGCGAGGTGTTCGGCGTTTGCGGCGCCGCCTGCCTTCTGCGCCGGGATCTGTTCGACGACCTCGGCGGCTATGACGAGCGCTACTTCGCCTTCTATGAGGACGTCGACCTCAACGTGCGAGCGCGAATCGCAGGCTGGCGCTTCGCGTATGTCCCCGAGGCAGTCGTCTGGCACGTCGGTAACGCCTCCTGGGAGGCTGGCTATCGAGAGCCGGCGGCGGAAAATGCCCGGCTGGTCGCCCGCAACCGCCTGGCGACCCAGGTCAAGTTCATGCCCCTGAAGTCCGCGCCGAGGATCGCCGTTGTCGAGGTCGGCTCGCTGCTGCGGGCCGCGAGGAAGCGCCGATTCTGGGCCACTCTTCGGGGCAAGCTCGGCGTTCTGCGTTGGCTGCCTGAGCTGGTCGGCGAGCGCCGCAGTCTGCGTCGCTCCGGCGAGCCTTCTCGCGCACGCCGCTGGCTCGGTGCGCGCATGGTGAAGTGACGCGAACTCGACCCGAGGCCAGTACCCGCCTACTCTCCCTCCCGCAAACTGTCAGGGTGCGCGCGTGAGGATCTGCCTCGTTTCACCCGAGCATGACGATTCGGGAGGAATCGGACATTCAGTGAGGCGTCTGGCCACTTTCCTCGGCAAAAGGCACGAGGTGACGCTGATTCACAGCGGCCGTGACCGGGCCGCGCCCGCAACGCCAGCCCCCGGAGTGCGCGAAATATATGCGGACAAAGAGGGTGTTCCACCGATTTCATACTCCTGTGAGAATCATCGGCTCTCCTCTGCTGTCATGGCCGCGATTGAGACGGCGTACGGAGACTCGGACGGACCCGGCTATCTCGAGGTATCTGACTACCGAGGCCACGGCCTTGTGCCTCTCCAGGCGCGTCGGGCGGGCCATCCGTTGCTGAGGCAGACGCTCGTCGGGGTCAGGCTTGCCAGCACGTCGGAGTTGATCTGCCTCCACGACGCGGTTAGCAATGAGGAGGCGAGATTCACCGCCGACATCGAGCGTGAGCAGTTCCGCCTCGCCGACCGTGTGCTGTGGCGCGGCGGAGACACGCTGTCCCTCTACCGGCGCTACTACTCGACCCTTTCCCTCCCGGAAGCGGTTTTGATCCGGCCTCCATTACCGATTCCGGAGGGGCCACCGAGTGTTAGCCATCGGGACCCGAAGGAGCCGCTGCGGCTCCTCTACGTTGGCCGTCTGCAGCAGTTCAAGCGACCGCTCGATCTAGTCGAGGCGTGCCTGCGGCTTCCTCGGGACGATTGGCAGCTGACCCTGATCGGAGGCGATACCCCAACCGCCCCAACCGAGCAATCGATGCGGGCGACGATCGAAGCCGTTTGCACAGGCGATCCCCGCATTCGCATAGCGGGTGAGCTTCCCTACGAGGAGGTTCAGCGGCGGTGGGCCCAGCACGACCTCCTTGTCGTTTCATCCGCCTTTGAGGTATGGGGGAACGCGGCAACCGAGGCGATGCGGAATGGGTTGCCGATCCTCGCCACCCCGGTCGGTGGTCTGGCCGAGATCGTCGAGCCAGGAGTGACCGGTTGGCATACCGAAGGTCTGGGACCCGAAGCGCTGTGTCGGGCTCTCACCGACCTGCTCGAGAATCGGAAGGAGATCGAGGAGGTCAGATCCTCGGGCGCGATCTTCGAGCGGCTGCGCAGGCTCACTGACCCGAGCCAGGTACTCAATGCTTACGAGAGCATGCTCGCCCCGGCCCGCGTCAACGTCTCGCGGCTGGCCAAGCCGATGGAGGTGCCATCGGTGACGGCCATCGTTCCCTACTACCGATCTTCCGCCTATGTCGAGGAAGCGGTGCGCTCTCTGCTTGAGCAGACCCACCGTGACCTCGACGTGGTCATTGTCAACGACGGTTCGTTCAAAGAAGAGGACAAGATCCTCGACCAGTTGGGCGCCGACCCTCGTGTGAGCGTAATAGCCCAGCTCAATCAGGGGGAGTCCGCAGCGCGCAACACGGGCGCTCGCGTCGCACGGGGAGATTTCGTGGTGATGCTCGACGCCGACAACATGCTCGAGCCAGAGTTCGTGACACGGGCGCTTGCCATCCTGTGTCGCGAGCCAGACCTGGCCTACGTGACCTGCTGGCTCGGCTTCATCGATCCGGACGGTAGGCCAACGAAGGCTGGCTACGCTCCGCTCGGCAACTCAGTTCTCCGCGAAGACTCGGCCAACTGGGACGGGGATACCATCGCCGTGCTCCCTCGCAGGCTGTTTTCAGAACTTGGCTATGGCTTTGATCCCAACTCTGTGATCCAAAGCGACTGGGAGCTCTACCGGACACTCAGGGCCGACGGTAGATTCGGGGCGGTGATTCCCGAGCAGCTGGCGAAATACAGGGTGCACGATGACTCGGTGATGAGATCTTTCGGGGCAGCGGTCCACTCCCGTAGCTGGGACGAGGCGTTGGCCCGTATCCGGATGGCAGGGACCAGTTGGACCTCGAAGCACGGGGGATGAGTTGACCGAGCCGGAGTTCGGAGATGAGCGCCGCGTCGTCGAACTGCTTCGGGTGAACTCCGAGCTGGCTTCAGAGATCCGTCGACTCGCCCGTTCCCACGAATGCGAGCCGCGCTCTGGCCCGATGCCCTCCGCGCGCCGTCTGACTGGCTTGGAGGAAGAGCGGGATGTCGCCAGCGCGGAACTAGAGAGAGCCCGCGCAGAGCTGGCCGAGACCCAGGTGCAGCGAGAGCAGCTCGCGGCGCAGAACCACGATCTTGCGGCGCAGAACCACGATCTTGCGGCGCAGAACCACGATCTTGCGGCTCAGGTCCACGATCTTGCGGTGGAGGTCGCAAGGTTAAGATCCGGCTATGCGGGTTTCTTGCGGCGCACCCGCGCTCGGTTGCTGCGTAACTGAGCCCCGCTCCCTTGCTCAGCCGTGCCGACGCCGCCGCAGGGCGAGCGCCTCGCGAGCCGAGATTTCCAGCAGCGAGGCGTCACCCACCTCGCGTCGCTCCAGTCCCCCGCCTTCTCGCCAGCCACGCAGCCTCCCACCGACCCCCTTCGCCGTGTGGTCCATGACCAGCTGCCCGGCGCAGATCACTGACTCACAGGCGAGCGCCCGCAGCCCCAGCCCTGGCCGCGACATCACACCGTAGCGCCGCAGCAAGTACCCACGGCTCCAGCCGGTGCGGACGAACTTGTCGCCGCTCTTCGCCCCCAGGCTCGCCGAGTAGGCATGCACCGCCCGAGCCTCCGGCGCGAGCCGGCAGCGAGCCCCTGATGCTGCCAACCGCAGCGCCAGGTCGAGGTCCTCGTAGTAGAGGAAGATTCGCTCGTCGAAGCCGCCGACGGATTCGAACGCGCCTCGCCGGTAGAGCGCGGCTCCCCCGGTCGGTCCAAGCGGGTCGGCCGCACTTCGCGCAGCCTCAGCCGGCTCCCCGTGCAGGTAGTCGAAGCCCATCAGGGTGCGGTCGGCGATCACTCCGGCTGAGTCGATTCGACCCGGCGCGGCTTCCTGCACCAGCACACCGGCGACCATCTGGGTTCCCTCGCTGGCCGCATCCAGCATTGCCTCGGCGAACCGCGGATCGCACTCGACGTCGTTGTTGAGCAGGATCACCGGATCGGCCGGATGCTCGTGCGTGGCGCGGTTGATCGCCGAGCCGAAGCCGAGGTTTTGTCCCAGCTCGAGCAGCCTGACCTCGGGGAACTCCTCACGCACCAACGCCGCCGAGTCGTCCGTCGATCCGTTGTCGACAACGACCACCTCGACCGGTCGCGTCTGCTCGCGCAAGCTCCCCAGCGCCCGTCTCAGGCGCTGCGCTCCGTTGTAGTTCGGGATGAAGGCGGTCGCTCGCATGTGCTCGCTCGGTAGGGTTGCAGCCTCGCATGGAGTCTTTGAAGGGACTGATCCTCTCCGGCGGTGCCGGCACCCGCCTGCGCCCCATCACCCACACCTCGGCGAAGCAACTCGTCCCGGTCGCCAACAAGCCCGTTCTCTTCTATGGGATCGAGGCCCTGGTCGACGCTGGCGTTAGTGAGATCGGGATAATCATTGCGCCCGAGACTGGGGATGAGATCCGTGCCGCGGTCGGCGATGGTGGCGGGTTTGGGGCGAGGATCACCTACATCGTCCAGGACAAGCCGGCCGGGCTTGCCCACGCGGTGCTCACCGCCGAGGAGTTCATCGGCGGCTCGTCCTTCGTCATGTATCTGGGGGACAACCTGCTCCGCGACGGTCTGCGTGGCCTCGTCTCCACCTTTCGCCAGTCCGAACCAGACGCGCTGATCCTCCTCACTCCGGTCGAAGACCCGAGCTCCTATGGGGTTGCCGAGCTCGACGGTGAGCGAATTGTGCGCCTGGTCGAGAAGCCGAAAGACCCTCCCTCCAACCTCGCTCTGGTCGGCGTCTACCTGTTCAGCCCCTCGATCTTCGAGGCCGCGCGCGTCAGCTGGAGCCATCCTGGCGCGGCGAGCTCGAGATCACCGAGGCGATCCAGGGCTTGATCGACGACTGGCCACCGAGTCCAATCAGAGGTGGTAACCGGCTGGTGGAAGGACACCGGTCAGCTGGCCGACATGCTGGAGGCGAATCGTCTTGTACTGGAGGAGATCGAGACCCCGAATCGATGGGGATACCGACGGCTCTCGGATCGAGGGTCGAGTAATCGTCGAGAAGGGAGCTGTTGTCGCGGGCTCGATCGTTCGCGGCCCCGCCGTGATTGGCGCTGACGCGCGCATCGAGGATGCCTACATCGGCCCCTACACCTCGATTGCGGCCGACGTTCGGATCTGCCGCTCCGAAGTTGAGCACTCGATCGTGCTCGCCGGATCGGTTGTCTAGGATCTGGGCACTCGGATGGAGGCGAGCCTGCTCGGGCGCAACGTAAAGCTGACCCGCAGCGATGGATTGCCGAAGACCCTGCGGCTTCTGGTTGGCGATAACTGCGAGATCGAAATCGTCTGATGAGCCAAGTCGAACCAGCGCCGGGACACGATGCATCTTCGCCAGGCGGGGGCCGCCGGTGAAGGTCCTGGTCACCGGCGCGGCCGGAATGCTCGGCCGTGACGTGATGCTTGCCGCCGGCAACGCCGGCCACGACGTGGTCGGCTTTGGCCACGCCGAGCTGGACGTGACCGACGCCGCCGGGGTCGAGAAGAAGCTCGACCTCGAGCACCCCGACGTTGTCATCAACTGCGCCGCCTGGACCGACGTTGACGGGGCCGAGGAGGCCGAGGAGGCGGCGTTTGCGGTCAACGGGACCGGCGCCGGCAACCTCGCCGCAGCCGCGGCGGCAATCGGCGCCAGCGTCGTCTACGTCTCCAGCGACTACGTCTTTGACGGCGCCAAGGGCGCCCCCTACGTGGAGACCGATCAGCCGGCGCCGCTCTCGGCCTACGGCCGCACCAAGCTGGCCGGCGAGGAGGCGACCGCAGCCGCCAACAAGCGCCATTTCATCGTCCGCTCCTCCTGGCTCTTTGGGATCGGCGGCGGCAACTTCGTCGAGACGATGCTGCGCCTAGCCGCCGATCACGGCGAGGTACTGGTCGTCCGCGATCAGGTTGGCTCGCCGACCTACACCTGGCACCTCGCCTACGGGATCGTCCGCCTGATCGAGGGTCTCGAGTTCGGGATCCACCACATGGCGGCGGCCGGGAAGTGCTCGTGGTATGAGTTTGCGCGCGAGATCTTCGAGCAGGCAAAGGTCGAGTGCAAGGTCCTCTCTGCGACGACGGAGATGCTCGGTCGCCCCGCCCCCCGGCCGCCGTTCTCGGCTCTGCTGAGCCAGCGCGAGCACGCGATCCGGCTCCCCTCCTGGCAGGACGGCCTGGCCGGCATACCTTGCCCAGCGCCACGCCGGAGTCGAGGCGGCGTGAAGCTGCTGGTCACCGGCGCCGCCGGTTTCATCGGCTCCACCTACGTCCGCCTCGCTCGATGCCGAGCACGAGGTCACGGTTCTCGACAAGCTCACCTACGCCGGGCGCCGCGAGAACCTGCCCGACGGCAGTCGAGCTGATAGTTGGCGCGATCGAGGACCCGGCGATCGTGCGCGAGGCGATGCAGGGTGCGGACGCCGTGGTCAACTTCGCCGCCGAGTCCCACGTCGATCGCTCGATCGACGATCAGGACGCCTTCGCCCGCACCCACGTGATCGGCACCGGGGTGCTGCTTGACGCAGCCCGCGAGTTGGGAGTCGAGCGCTACCTTCAGGTCTCCACCGATGAGGTCTACGGCTCGATCGAGTCGGGCTCCTTCACCGAGAGCTCGCCGCTCGATCCCTCCTCGCCCTACTCGGCGACCAAGGCCGCCGGCGACCTGCTCGTCTCCGCCCACGCCCACACCTACGGGATCGAGGCGTTGATCTGCCGCGGCTCCAACAACTACGGGCCGCGCCAGTACCCGGAGAAGCTGATCCCGCTGATCGTCCTCAACGCCATCCACGGCGACTCGCTGCCCGTCTACGGCGACGGTCGCCAGGTCCGCAACTGGCTCTACGTGGAGGACTTCTGCCGCGGAATCCACACGGTGCTGATGAACGGCCGGCCCGGGGAGGCCTACAACGTCGGCGGCCCCGACGAGTGCGAGAACATCGAGGTCATAAGGCGGGTGATCGAGCTGACCGGCGCCGATGATTCGCTGATCGAGTACGTGCAGGACCGCCCCGGCCACGATCGTCGCTACTCGCTGGGCAGCGAGAAGATTCGCGCAGAGCTTGGCTGGGAGGCGCGAGGTTCGCTTCGCCGAGGGGCTTGAGCGCACCGTGCAGTGGTACCGCGACAACGAGGATTGGTGGGAGCCGATTCGCTCCGGCGACTACCGCGAGTACTACGAGAAGCAATACGGCAAGACCCTCAGCTGATGCCGGAGCGCCTGCAGACTGCGATCGAGGGGGTGGCGCTGCTCGAGCCGCAGGTCCACGGCGACGAGCGCGGTTTCCTGGTCGAGACCTTTCGCCGCGACACCTGGGATGAGCAGGGGGTCGGGGTGGACTTCGTCCAGCACAACCAGTCGCGCTCGGTGCGCCACACTCTGCGCGGCCTGCACTTCCAGACCGAGCCGGGCCAGGCCAAGTTGGTCCGCTGTCCTCGTGGCACGATCTTCGACGTCGCCGTCGATCTGCGTCGCGATTCGCCCAGTTTCGGACGCTGGGAGGGCCACATTCTCGACGACCAGAGCCATCGCCAGCTCTTCGTACCGGTTGGCTTCGGCCACGGTTTCTTGGTGCTCAGCGAGATCGCCGACGTCACCTACCTGCTCTCGAGTACCTACGATCCACTGACCGAGGCGGGCTTCGCCTGGGATGACCCCGACGTTGCGGTCCAGTGGCCGCTGCAGGCGGGTGCTGAGGCGCTGCTCTCCGAGCGTGACAGGAGCGCTCCGAGGCTCTCCGAGATCGCTGAGTCGCTGCCCTTTTAGCGCCCTGAGACAACGCCAATCGCGAGGCTGATCGCAAGCTTGACGCCGATGCCCGCATAGACGGCAGGTTGAGCGGCGCCGGGCGCCGGGGGGCCTCAAAACGGCGGTAGAAGCGACCCATGCCGCGGTGGAAAGCAAGCTCCTGTCGGGCGGAGCGGCTCTGGCCGCTGGAGCCACCCTTGACGTGGAGGGCGACCCCGGCTGGCTCATAGAAGACCTTCCATCCGGCGCGCCAGAATCGCGCGCACCAGTCGAGGTCCTCCATGTAGAGCCAGTAGCCCTCATCGAGCATGCCAACCTCGGCGATCGCCTCGCGCCGGCAGAGCATGAAGGCGCCGTTGACCGCGTCGACCTCGCCCGCTTGGTCCTCGTCAAGGTGGGTTGCCCGGTACGGCGCTCAGCGAGCTTGGAGAATCGAGCGCGCGGCCGATCCCCGTGAAATGAGCCAGCGCGCTGAGCGGGGTGGGGAAGGAGCGCTTGCAGGCATGGTCGAGTTCCCCCGACTCGGTCACCAGCTTGCAGCCGATCATCCCAATCCGCGGATCGGAGCCCAGCCGCGCCAGGACCGCGTCCAAGGTTCCGGCGATAGATCTCTGTGTCTGGGTTCAGCAGCAGCACCGCCGCCGCCTCGCTGGTTCGCAGGACGAGGTTGTTGGCGGCGGAGAAGCCGATGTTGTGACGGCGGAGGAGGTTGACCTCGGGAAACTCGCGCTCGACCATCTCGGGAGTGGCGTCGGGGCTGCCGCTGTCGACCACCTTGACCCGCATCCGCTCGGCGCTAGGCTGGATGCTCGGCGAGGGAGCGCAGGCAGCGGCGCAGCAGTGGGGTCGCTCCATGACTGACGATCACGACCTCGAGGTCGGGGGAGGTGGGCACTGTTCGGGGTGCCTAGTGGCGGGTGCCCTCACCGCGCACGATCGCCCCAGGAGTGCGGAGGAGGATCGCCAGATCGCCGGTGATCGAGAGGTTGTCGAGGTAGTCGCGCTCCATCGCGAGTCGCTCCTCAAACGTGAGGTCGCTGCGGCCATATACCTGCATCGGCCCTGTGATCCCGGGCTTCACCGCGAGCCGGACCCGTTGGCGCTCGTCATATAAGGCGACGACCGCCTCCTCCTCGGGTCGAGGCCCTACCAACGACATCTCCCCCCGCAGCACGTTGACCAGCTGGGGTAGCTCGTCGAGGCTGCTGCGACGCAGCAGCCTCCCGGCCCTGGTCACCCGGGGATCGTCGCGGATCTTGAAGGCCGGCTGCTCGAGCCGACCCAGGTCGACGAGGCTGCCGAGCTGCTCTTCGGCATCGATCACCATCGTTCGGAACTTGACGATCGTGAATGGCTCGCCGTCCCTGCCGATCCGCCGCTGACGAAAGAGAACCGGCCTGCCTGAGTCGAGCAGGATGAACAGTGCGATCGCCAACAGAAGGGGCGAGAGCAGGATCAGCGTCGCGGCCGAACCGATCAGATCCATTCCTCTCTTCAGCCCGATCGTCGAGCCGGACGGATCGGAGAAGCGGAAATCGAGAACGGGCAGATCGGCAAGCCGGTTCAACTCGATTCCGGGTCCCAGCAGACCGTAATGTTGGGGCAGGAAGGTCAGCCCCAGCCCGGCTGCCTTGCATTCCCCAATCAGGCGCTCGGCGGCGTCCTCGCCCATTTCCTGCTCGGTGACAATTACCCACTCGACCTCCTGCTCGGCGGCGACCCGTGAGAGTTCGGCCCCGATCCGAGCCGCGGCAGGGCCTCTGAGTCTGGGCCCTGCTGCGCACCGGGCGAGAGGTAGCCGACGAGTCGTAGCCGCGTCTCGGGATGGGTGGCGAGCCGGCGCGCCACCACCTCGACTGAGTCAGGCTGGCCCGATCGCAACGCCCACCGCCAGCCCGATCAGCCGGTGCCAGAGCGACCGCACGATCGCTCGAATCACGAAGCTCCCGACCAGCGCCCCGAGGCCGACCAAGATCGCGCTCTCTGCCGAAAGTGGGCCGGCTGGACTGAGCGCCAGCAGTCCGTCGAGCGCCAGCGTGCCAAGCGCGCTGGCTGAGATCAGCGCGGGCAGCTCGTCGAGGGTGCTGTGGCGAATCCGGCGATGATCGTTGTCATAGAGGCCGTGAAGCTTCACCACAAGAATCCAGACCGGGCTGAAAATTGCGGCCCAAAAGAGGGTGGCGATGTTGGTGCTGGAGGTCGCCGCGGTAGCCAGGCAGAGGGCAGCGGCCAGGGCTGTCCAATCCCCCGCCGCAAGCAACCTGCGAAGGAGCGCTCCGCGTTGGCGGGCACCCTCGACTCCGGCCAGACCCAAACGAGCCACCAGGTCGGTTCTGCGTGGGTGTCGGGGCGGGGTCGCCGAGGGCCGCGGCCGCGAACCCCCCGCCTTCGGGGCGGCAGTCTCTGAGCCATGTCGCGCCATCAGGCGCTCACCCGCAGCTCCCGCTGCCGCGCAGGCAGGTCTCAAGAGGGTTCAGCTGGCGAGCCCGAGCGAGGTCGGATTCAGCGCCACTCCGATCGCCCGCCTTGCGCTCGGCCTTCGATCGCAGGTAATAGAGCTCCCAGTTGTGGCCCTCGCGTTCGATTGCTTGGGAGAGCCGCTGGATCGCGACGCTGTATTCGCCCTGAAGTTCGGCGAGAAGTCCGAGCTGCACGTAGGGAGACGCCGCCCAGGGCTCGATCGAGCGAGCCGTGTTGGCGTGGCCGACGGCGCTTGCCAAGTTCCCCGCCGCCGCCGCGCTTTGACTGGCATCGATCTCACGATCGACCAGAAGTGGCCCGATCAAGGCGATTGCCGAGATCCACGCAACGGCCAACCCGACGACCGTGAGGCCGTAGTTCCGCCCCGTCGCGCTGCGCCGCTCAGATCGGCTGGGGGTGGCGAGTTGGGCGCACCTCACCCCCACCAAAACGCCGGCCGCGAGAAAGAAGACCGCTCCCAAGCCGGCGATCTGCCAGAACCAATCCAAGCCGGCACCGACGGCAAAGGCGAGCATCGCGGCGAACAGGGCCGCGTAGCCATCGCGGGCCGGGTCGGGCGCCGCTCGCCAGGCGGAGAAGCCGATACCAAAGCAGGGTCCCGACCAGGGCCAAGACAAGCAGACCACCGACCACCCCCAGCTCGGCGAAGGCCTCCAGGTAGAGGGAATGGGCATTGAGCACCGGCATGTTGAGCGAGCGATGCTGATCCCAGGCAAATTGGTAGGTGCCGGCGCCGATGCCGAAATCGGCTCTTCGCCGAAGGCGTCGATCGCGACTCGCCAGAAATCCTGACGACCGGCTCCCGAGAGCTGACCGAAATGCTGGGATGGCTGGCTTGGGAACTGGGGGTGGGTGTTGAAACTGATTGCCAGCGCCTGTCCGCCGACGGCGATCACTGCGCCGATTGCAAGCAGCGCGACCACCGCGCTGAGTCGTTTTAGGAAGGGAGGATCGCGGGAGATCACCAGCGCCCGCGAGATCAGCTTTCCTCGGCGTCGCTCGAGGCGGCGCAGACCGGCGTACAGAAGCAGCGAGATTGCGATTCCCCCAATCAGGATCAGCCCCACGGTTGCTCCCTGATTCACCGATGCCTGATTGGCGACGTTGTCGGCAAGGCTCGTTCTTGACCCCACCGCGAGCACCGCCGGCAGCGCGCCCAGCGCTCCCAGCGCCAGTGTTGCCAGCAGCCAGAGGCGATCCCGCGAGAGCGCCAGCAGGCAGCCCACGGCGACCAGCGAGCGATAGCAATCCGCCGCGTGAGTAGGTGAAATAGAGGGTCAGAAATACCGCTGGGATCGCCGCCACCGAGAGCCAGCGCAGGCTGCTCGAGAGCGCCGCGGCGGCTCATCCAAAGCAACAGTGCGATCGCGATCCCGCAGAGCGCGCCGTTTGCATTCCAATAGCCGAACGGGTAGCGCAGGCGCGGACCGCTGCCGAGCCCATTGCTGACCTCCAAGATGTGGGGAAGGAGGCGGCTCGCGAGGCCCAGGAAGGCAACGAATGTGACGGCAATTGCCAGCCTTCAGCGAAACGTTGCCGCCTTTGATCGGTTTGGGCAATCAGGAATGCGGCGAGGAAGAACCCGAGGTAGACGAGGATCCGATCCGCCTCGATCACGCTCAGTTCCACCGACCCCGACCAAAAAGCAGAAATTGCAGACAAAAGCGCCAGAGCGCCGATCAGGCCACTCGCCCAAAAGAACGGCCGCCCCAAGGTCGCGCTTGATGCTGCGCCAAAGACCAGCAGGCCGACCACCACGAGCCAAACCGCGAGGCCAGCGATATGGCGCCCGCTCACGTCGAATCCACCCCCTCCAATCGCCAGCCCGACGATCAGCGCCACGGGAGCGATCAGCGCCGCTGATTGGTCTAACCTGCGACGGGATGCACGGGATGCGCCTCCGCTGGGCCCGCCACTCGGGCCAATTTTCTGCCTGGCTCCTTTCAGGGTCTGTTCTGCTGGCATTCGCTTGCTTTCCTGTGGTTGCGGAGGCCGATTCGGCTGGGACGCAGTACGAAAATGAAGTGCCTACACCAACCGGGACGCACAAGGTTCCCGGACCGTCGGCGCAAACCTCAGCGGTGGGCGGGGGCGCTTCCCCGCGGGCGCATAAGAATGCGGCTTCCGGAGGGGGATCTTCGGCAGGTGGCTCATCCTCGGGCAAAGGCAACGGCGGCACCGCTCAGGGTAGCCCACAAAACGGCTCAGACAAGGGCCCCTCAGGCCAGGTGCAGCAGAGCAGCCAGGCGGGCGGATCCGCACCCGCCTCCGCTGAAGCCGGCTCCTCACCGCTGCTTCCGATCCTGATCGCCGTCGCCGCCTTGGCAGCGACCTCGATTGGCGTGGTGATGATGAGGCAACGGCGTCGACGCCACGCGACGGGCTCGCCCGTTTCGCCGAAGGCGGGCTAGGCCCGTGCGCAGAGGGCGGAGGCGCACGGGGCGGACGCTGCGTGCCCTAACAGCGAGTTTGGCGATCGCGGCGCTGCTCGGATCCAGCGCCGCGGCCGCGGAGGCGCTTCCGAGCAACTTCTGGGGGGTGGTTCCGCAGGCAACCCCCACCGCCTCGCAGTTGCAGCGGCTGAAGCTGGGAGGTGTGAAGGCGATCAGGATTCCGATTGGCTGGGAAGGCGTCCAGCCGAACCAGAAGTGGACCGCTCAACTGGTCGGGAGCCGACGCGCTGATCGGGGCAGCGGCGCGGGCGGGGATCGAAGTGCTTCCGTTCATCACCGGGGCGCCGTCGTGGGCCGTGCACTCGGCCTGGGTGCCCGGTTCCGATCGCACCGTGAAGGCGCCCGCCAACCTTCCGGCAAGCGGGCCCGCCGCCGGGGCCTGGGCCAACTTTCTCAAGCTGGCGGTGGCGCGATACGGACCCAACGGCAGTTTTTGGGCAGAAAACCCGACGATCCCCAAGCGCCCGATCGATACCTGGCAGATCTGGAATGAGGAGAACTTCAAGTTCTTTGTAACGCGGCCCAACCCGGCTGAATACGGGAAGTTGGTGAAGCTCTCCGATGCGGCGATCGAAGCGGCTGAGCCTGGGGCGAAGGTTCTACTTGGCGGGATGTTCGCTCGGCCCAAGAAGCACCGAGGGCTACTTCGCCAGCGAATTTCTCGACCAGATGTACAAGAGGACCCCCGGTGTGAAGGCGGATTTCAGCGGCGTCGCCCTGCACCCCTACACCTATCACTACCAGGAACTGACTCGGGAAATCGAAGGCCTGCGCAACGTCCTCAAGGCCAATCATGATCCGACAAGGGACTTTGGATCACCGAGCTTGGCTGGAGCTCCGAACATCCATCGAGGGGAGACGGCTTCGCGGTTGGCCTCGATGGCCAGGCCGCCCAGCTGAAGGGCGCATTTAACCTGCTGCGCAGCAAGCAGAGCAAGTGGCGGATCGAACAGGTCTACTGGTTCTCGGTCGATGACGAGGCCGGCACCTGCAATTTTTGCGGCGGCTCGGGCCTCTTTGGGACGGCTTCGGCCAAAGCCCTCCTGGAACGCCTACGTCAAGTTTGCCGGCGGCCCTAGCCGAGCTGACTAATCGCCGGGGCGGAAGCGTAAGATCGGTGGGTTGAGCAGCGATGGCGACCCCGAGCGCGAAATCCAAACCGCTGGCGCCCTTCAGCGCCCCCGTGCGGCGCTGGTTTGAGGACTCCTTTGAGGGGCCGACCCCAGCCCAGGTCGGAGGCTGGGAGGCGATCTCCGGAGCGGCGCCAACGCGCTGATCTGCGCCCCGACCGGCTCTGGCAAGACCCTCGCCAGCTTCCTCTGGGGCATCGACCGCCTCTCGCGGCGCGAGGATCCGAGCGCCGGGGTGCGGCTTCGTCTACGTCTCGCCGCTGAAGGCCCTCTCCTATGACATCGAGCGCAACCTGCGCGCTCCGCTGCGCGGGATCGGCGCCAATATCTCGGTCGGCCTGCGGACCGGCGACACGCCGCCAGTCCGAGCGCCGCGCGATGCGTCACAACCCGCCAGACATCCTGATCACCACCCCCGAGTCGCTCTACCTGATGCTCTCCTCCGAGGTGCGGGAGATCCTCAGCCACGACCGAGGCGGTGATAGTCGATGAGATCCACGCGGTTGCTCAATCCAAGCGCGGCTCCCACCTCGCCCTGACCCTGGAGCGCCTCGAGCACCTCGCCGTGGCGCGAGGCACGGCTGCAGCGGATCGGGCTCTCGGCGACGCAGCGGCCGCTGGAGCGCATAGCTCGGTTTCTGGTCGGGCCCAGGCGCGAGTGCAAGATCGTCGACGCAGGTCACAGCAAGCAGCTCGACCTCCAGATCGTCGTGCCGGTTGACGATATGGCCGAACCGGGTGCGCCCGCCTTCCCCAGCGCCGATGGAGTTCCACCCGAGGGGAGCCGCTCGTCCACCAGCGCTCGATCTGGCCCGCCATCTACCCCGAGCTTTTCGGCTTGTGCAAGAGCACAACTCGACGATCATCTTCGTCAACAACCGGCGCGCCGCCGAGCGACTGGCCAAGCGCCTCAATGAGCTTGCCGCCGGTGAACCTGAGACCGAGTTGCCCGCCACCGAGCACGCCGGGGGCTCGGCAGCGCTTCGATGCGCCCACTCGATATCGCCCGCGCCCACCACGGCTCCCTCTCCCACGAGGAGCGCAGCCTGGTCGAGGAGATGTTGAAGTCCGGCGAGCTGCCCTGTCTCGTTGCCACCTCCTCCCTGGAGCTCGGCATCGACATGGGCGCGGTAGACCTCGTAATCCAGGTCGAGTCACCGAAGTCTGTGACCCGCGGTCTGCAGCGGATCGGCCGTGCCGGCCACGGCCTCGGCGAGGTCTCCAAGGGCCGCATCTTCCCCAAGTTTCGCGGCGATCTGCTCGAGTGCGCAGTGGTCGCTCGGCGGATGCGCGAGGGGCGGATCGAGGAAACGGTGATCCCCCAGAACCCGCTCGATGTCCTCGCCCAACAGCTGGTCTCGATGGCGGCGCTCGATGAGTGGGACGTCGATGAGCTCGAGCGCCTGGTTACCGCCTCTGAGCCCTTTCACGACCTCTCTCGCGAGCAGCTCGAGAACGTCCTCGACATGCTCGACGGCCGCTACCCCTCCGATCGCTTCGCAGAGCTTCGTCCCCGCATCGTTTGGGACCGCACCACCGGCAAGGTTCACGGTCGCAAAGGCTCTCGCCAGCTGGTCGTCACCAACGCCGGCACGATCCCCGACCGCGGCCTCTACGGAGTCCACCTTCCCGACGGGCGACGGGTCGGTGAGCTCGATGAGGAGATGGTCTATGAGGCGCGTCCCGGGCAGACCTTCCTGCTCGGCGCGACCAGCTGGCGGATCGAGGAGATCACTCGTGACCGGGTGATCGTCACGCCAGCCCCAGGCGCGCCGGGGGCGGTTCCATTTTGGAAGGGCGATGGGATCGGACGACCGGCCGAGTTGGGCCGAGCGATCGGCGCCTTTGCCCGCGAGGCGGTCTCCCGTGATCCGGCCGAGCTGGCGCTCGAGTATGACCTCGACCGCCGCGCGGCCGAGAACCTGGTCGCCTACCTGCGAGAGCAACAGGCTGCCACCCGGGTCGTCCCCTCCGATCAGACGATCGTGGTCGAGCGCTTCCGCGATGAGATCGGCGACTGGCGGCTCTGCGTGCTCTCCCCCTACGGCGGACGCGTGCACGCCGCCTGGGGCCTCGCCTTGTCGGCAAAGATCCGCGCTGAGCGCGGTCTTGAGGCGGACGCGATCTGGTCCGATGACGGAATCGTCATCCACCTCCCCGATGCCGATCGAGCCGCCGCCCGCCGAGTTGGTCATGGTCGAGCCCGATGAGCTTGAGGACCTGGTCGTCGGCGAGCTCTCCGGCTCGGCCCTGTTCGGCGCCCGCTTTCGCGAGAACGCCGTCGCGCTCGCTGCTGATCCCGCGCGCCTACCCAGGCAAGCGCACGCCCCTTTGGCAGCAGCGCCTGAAGGCGCAGAGCCTGCTCGAGGTCGCGCGCGACTTCCCCCGCTTTCCGGTCATCCTCGAGACCTACCGAGAGTGCTTGCGCGATGTGCTCGACCTGCCCGCCCTCGCCGATCTGCTTGGCCAAGCTTCACTCGCGCCAGCTGAGCCTGGTTGAGGTGGAAACCCCCACCGCCTCGCCCTTTGCCTCCTCGTTGCTCTTTGACTACGTCGCCACCTACATGTATGAAGGCGACGCGCCAAACGCCGAGCGCCGCGCCGCCGCGCTGGCGCTCGATCGCGACCTGCTGCGCGAGCTGCTCGGCCAAGAGGAGCTGCGCGAGCTGATCGACCCCGAGGCGCTGGAGGAGGTCGAGGCTCAGCTCCAGCACCGCACTGAGATCGGCCGCGCCGGCGACCGCGACGCGCTGCAGCAGATGCTTCGCAACCTCGGCGACCTCAGCGCCGAGGAGTGCGCGGCGCGGGTCGGGCGAGGGCTACTCGGCAACCTCGATGCTGGAGAAGCTGATCGCCGAGCGCCGCGCTGCGCTGGTTCGGATCGGCGGCGAGGAGCGCTACATCGCCGCCGAGGACGCCGGTCTTTACCGCGACGCGCTCGGGGTGCCGCCGCCCGCCGGGCCTGCCGGATCCTTTCTTGCCGAGCACCCCGACGCGATGCGCGCCCTGGTACGTCGCTACGCCCGCACCCACGGTCCCTTCCCGACCGCCCGCCTCGCCGCTCGCTACGGGGTCGATCCGGCCCCGGCGCTGCGCGAGCTTGAGCGCGAAGGCGCCTTGGTTCGCGGCGAGCTGCTGCCCGGCGGCACCGAGCGCGAGTGGTGTGACGCCGAAGTGCTGCGCCGGGTGCGGCGCGCCAGCCTCGCCCGCCTGCGCCGCGAGGTCGAGGCGGCCGACCCCAGTCAGCTCGCCCGCTTCCTGCCGAGCTGGCAGAACGTCGATGCCCACCGCGCCGCGGGTGCCGGCGCCGATCGCCTGCGCGAGGCGCTGGTCCCGCTGCAGGGCGTCGCGCTCACCCCCAAGGTCTGGGAGGCAGACGTGCTGCCGCGCCGACTCGGCGCCTACTCGCCCAACTGGCTCGATCGAGCTCTGCACCAGCGGCGAGGTGGTCTGGATCGGCGCCGGCCCGCTTGGACGAAGCGACGGCCGCGTCGCTCTTTACTTCCGCGAAGACGTCCGCCTCGCCGGTCCGCCCCCCGCCAACGGCAAGCTGGAGCGGCGCGGAAGGCGAGGTCCATGATGCGATTCGCGAGCGCCTCGCCGCCGGGCCGGACTTCTGGCTCGACCTGCTCGCCGACCTCGACTTCCCTGCCGAGGAGCTGCACAACGCCCTCTGGGATCTCGCCTGGTCGGGCGAGGTCACCAACGACGCCTTCTCGCCGCTGCGGGCGCCCCGCCTGCGCGCGGTCGCGCCCGCAGGGCGCCAGGGACGCCGCTTCGCCCGCCGCCGCTCGGCCAGCGGTGCTGCGGTCCAGGGCCGCTGGTCGCTGACCGCGCCGCTCTTTGCCAACGCTCCCGGCCAGCGGCCCACGCCTGCGCGCCCAGGCCGAGCTGATGCTGGAGCGCTACGGGATCGTCACCCGTGAGACCGTTCTCGCCGAGGGCGTCCCGGGTGGCTTCTCGACCCTCTACTCGGAGCTCGGCAACCTCGAGCTGCTCGGCACCGCTCGGCGCGGCTACTTCGTCGAGGGCCTCGGCGGCGCCCAGTTCGCGCTGCCCGGGGCGGTCGAGCGACTGCGATCGCTGCCCATCGTCAAGGGCGAGTACCTGCTGCTGGCGGCGACCGATCCCGCCAATCCCTACGGAGCCTGCGCTGCCCTGGCCCAAGCTCGAGGGCGGCCGCCGCCCGGCCAGGGCACCCGGCGCCCACCTGCTGCTTCGCGACGGCGAGCCGACCGTCTTCGTCGAGCGCGGTGGCCGCGGCCTTCTGCGCCTGCGCGAGCTGGATGGAGCGGAGTTGGCTGGCGGCGATGCGCGCCCTGGCCGATGCCGTCTCCGCCGGCCAGCTGCCGAAGCTCGGAATCGAGAAACTCGACGGCGAGCCGGTGATCGGCTCCGGCCACGAGGAGGCGCTGCTCGGCGCCGGCTTTAGCCGCGGCCCGCGCAAGCTGACCGCCTCGGCCTAGCGCAGCAGAGCAGCGCGCTGAGATAATCGCCCGATGGCGGAGGAAGAGCAGAGCGCCGTCGAGTTGCTGCGCAGCGTGCCGCTCTTCGCCGACCTCGAGGAGGAAGAGCTGGAGAGCTTCTCGCAGGTCGCCGTGCCGCGCTCCTTTCCGGCCGGTACGCGGGTCTTTCACGAGGGCGATCACTCCGACGCCTGCTACATCGTCCGCGTCGGCAGCTTTCGGGTCACCCGCGAGCACTCCGACGGGCGCGCGATCACCCTGGCCACCCTCGGCCCCGGCGACATCTTCGGCGAGCTGGCGATGCTCGACGGCGAGGTGCGCTCGGCCAGCGTCGAGGCGCTCAGCGACGGCGAGCTGCTGGCCCTGCCGGCGGGCGACGTGAGGGCTCTGCTGGCCCGCCATCCCGAGATCACCGTGAAGCTGATCGCCGCCCTGGTTCGTCGCCTGCGTGCTGCAAACGAGCGGATCTCGCGTCAGTCCTTCCAGACGGTACCCAGTCGGGTCGCCGGCGTCCTCTCCCAGCTTGTCGAGCAGGGGGCTCCGCGCGAGCGGCGAGCGGGGCGAGGTGACGATTCGGATGAATCAGGCCGACCTTGCCCAGCTCGCCGGCACCTCGCGCGAGAGCGTCAGCCGTTTCCTCGCCGACCTCGAGCGCTCCGGAGTCGTGCGCTCGGGTCGCGGGCGGGTCACGATTCTCGATCCGTCCAAGCTGCGCAACTACATCTACTGAGTCGATCGCGACGGCCCAGAACCCGGTTCGGGTACTCTCGCTCGCCATGCGGGGCGGAATCTACGTGCTCAACTTTTACTCGGCGATCTTTGTTGACCAACTCAAGCGGGGTCGCAAGACCGCGACGATTCGGCTTGGCGATAAGAGCAACAAGTACGAGCGCGGCCAGGTCGTCTGGGTCACGGTCGGTTTTCGCCACAGCCCGCGCGAGAAGATCTTCACCGCGGTCATCGACGACGTCGAGCTGAAGCGGGTCGGTGATCTCTCACCCCGCGATATCGAGCACGACAACCCTGAGTTCCGGCGGCTCGAGGAGACCGCCAACTTCCTCGAGCAGATCTACGGCCGATCGATCTCAGATGAGGACATGGTCACCGTGATTCGCTTTTCGCAGATAGTCGAGCCTCCCGGTGCTCATTTCGGCAACGGCGAGACGCCTCATCACAATTGATCGGTTCCACAAACTGCCGCTATCGCAGCCGCCTCGACCGACTTCCTCGGAGTCTAGAGACGCTCCCGATGCGGCTTTCCGTGACCGATTGCGACGCTGGAGGGCCTGCTCGAAGCAGAAGGTGCTCCCTTGGGCTGGGTCGACCGGTTGGGCGGAGCCGGTAAGCGGTCAAATTCATCTGGGCCAGGGCTCGCCGCGCCCCCCGGCCAAGGATTTCACCACGATTTCACTTGACCGAACCGGCAACTGCGCTATCTTTCGCTCCTTGGCACTCGCACCTGTAGAGTGCCAAATGCGCCTTTGAGTTTCGCCTAGCGGGATTCAAGCGCGAGTTCCGACCTTTCCACCAGTTACCGACCGATAACGGAGGTTCACGGATGAAGCTGAAGCCCCTCGGGGACCGGCTGATCGTCAAGCCGATCGATGAGGAGGAGACGACCGCAAGCGGCATCGTCCTCCCCGACACGGCGAAAGAGAAGCCGCAGAAGGGCAAGGTCGTCGCAGTTGGCGACGGCGCGATCAATGAGGACGGCAGCCGCCGCCCGCTCGACGTTTCGGAGGGCGACGAGGTCCTCTACTCCAAATATGGAGGCACCGAGGTCACGGTCGAGGACGAGGACCTGCTCGTGCTGCGCGAGTCCGACGTTCTCGCCAAGCTCGGCTAACCCGGTCAATAGGACTTAGAAGAACCAAGGAGGACTGAAATCAGATGGCTCACAAGGAGCTGAAGTACAGCGAGGAGGCAAGGGGGGCCCTGCAGGCCGGCGTCGACGCAGTCGCCAATGCCGTCAAGGTCACCCTCGGCCCGAAAGGCCGCTATGTCGTGCTCGACAAAAAGTTCGGCGCGCCGACGATCACCAACGACGGTGTCACCATTGCCCGCGAGATCGAGGTCGAGGACGTCTTCGAGAACCAGGGCGCCCAGCTCGTCCGCGAGGTCGCCACGGCGACCAACGACGTGGCCGGAGACGGCACCACGACGGCGACCCTGCTGGCCCAGATCATCGTCCGCCAGGGGCTCAAAAACGTGGCCGCCGGCGCCAACCCGCTGGCCCTGCGCCGCGGGATCGAGAAGGCGGTCGACGAGGTAGTCGACAACCTTCGCGAGAAGCAGTCCAAAGAGGTCGCCGGCAAGGAGCAGATCGCCCGTGTTGCCGCCATCTCGGCCGCCGATGATGAGATCGGCAACGTGATTGCCGACGCGATCGAGAAAGTCGGCAAAGACGGCGTCGTCAACGTCGAGGAGGGCCAGACCTTCGGTATGGAGCTGGAGTTCACCGAGGGGATGCAGTTCGACAAGGGCTACATCTCCCCCTACATGGTCACCGACCAGGACCGCATGGAGGCGGTGCTGGAGGACCCCTACATCCTCATCGCCAACCAGAAAATCGGCTCCGTGCGCGACATCCTGCCGGTGCTCGAGCAGGTGATGCAGGGTGGCAAGCCGCTGCTGATCGTCGCCGAGGACGTCGAGGGCGAGTGCCTGGCGACGCTCGTCGTCAACAAGCTGCGCGGCACCTTCACCGGTGTCGCCGTCAAGGCGCCGGGCTTCGGCGACCGCCGCAAGCGGATGCTCGAGGACATCGCGATCCTCACCGGTGGCGAGGTGATCACCGAGGAGATGGGCCTCAAACTCGAGAACACCCAGCTCTCCCAGCTCGGCAAGGCCCGCCGCGTCGTCGTCTCCAAGGACACGACGACGATCATCGACGGCGCCGGCGAGGCCGAGGACATCAAGGGCCGGATCAAGCAGATCAAACAGGAGATCGAGAACACCGACTCCGATTTCGATCGCGAGAAGCTCCAGGAGCGCCTCGCCAAGCTCGCCGGCGGCGTCGCTGTGGTCAAGGTCGGCGCCGCCACCGAGACCGAGATGAAGGAGAAAAAGCACCGCGTCGAGGACGCCCTGCAGGCGACCCGGGCGGCGCTCGAGGAGGGCGTCGTGCCCGGCTGGTGGCGTTGCCCTGCTCAACGCGCAGGCTGGCCTCGACCCCGACACGCTCGATGACCCAGACGAGCAGACGGGCGCGCGGATCATCCACCGTGCGCTGGAGGAGCCGGTCCGCCAGATCGCCGAGAACTCCGGCCTGGAGGGCTCGGTTGTCGTCAACAAGGTCCGTGACCTGAAGGCCGGCGAAGGCCTCAACGCGGCCAACGGCGAGTACGGCGACCTGATCAAAGCCGGCGTCATCGATCCGACGATGGTGACGCGCTCGGCGCTGCAGAACGCGGCCTCGATCGCCAAGAACATCCTCGTCACCGAGGCGATCATCGCCGAGCCGCCCGAGGAGGGCGGCGCCGGCGGCGGCATGCCGGGCGGCATGCCCGACATGGGCGGCATGATGTAGCGACGCCGTCCAGGCGTTTTGCCACGCCAAAAGGCGCGGATGGATTTCGAGGGGCCCGGGTTGACCGGGCCCCTCGTTTCGTTCCGGCTCGCCGTTGGCCCGGGTCTGCTGCGCAGGGCTTTCAGCAGCTCGCGTCCGGGGCTGCGGGGTGCCTCCGTCTATTCGGAGAGGACCTCCTCCATGCCCCTCGGGCTCACCCCGAGCGCGCTGGCGTCGGCGGTCCCGCGGCGGCTCAGCATCGATACCTCCATCAGCTCCGCCTCCTCCCAGGTTGCAAAGGTCTGCTCGCCCAAAACGGAGCGCATCGCGATCAGTCCGGCGCGGATTATGGGAAGGGGAATGTGGATGAGGGGACGGGGGCGCCCGGCAATGCGGCTGACCAGATCGGACATTTGGTCATAGGTCAGCGCCTCGGGGCCGGCCAGCTCATAGCGCGATTGCCGGCGGGGTTGATCGATCGCGCCAATCACGCAGCGAGCCGCGTCCATTGCCCATATCGGCTGAAATCGAGCCTGGCCGCCGCCCGATACGGGGAGGACCGGGAGGAATGAGAAGCGACGCAGCAGCGTAATCCACGGGTCGGTGTGGTCATAAACGATCGAGGGAGCAAAGACTGTCGTTTGAAGAGGAGAGGAGTCAACGGCGTGCTCGGCCAGCCACTTGGCTCGGAAGAAGCGCGTTCTCTGGGCGGCTTGGGCGTTGAGGGCGCTGAAAAAGACAAAGCGCTGCACTGCGCCGCGCTCGGCTGCCTGCAGGAGGCGAACGCTGGCCAGACCATTGAGCTCCTCGATTCGATGCGGCGGTTGGTCGCGAATCGTGGCCGCCAAATGGATGACCGTGTCGACCCCCCGCAGCGCGTGGCGCAGGAGATATGGATCAGAGATCTCGCCGAGGTCGCCCAGGGCGATCTGAACGTCAACCCGAAGCGGGCCGAGGCGACGCGGCTCGCGTACCAGGCAGCGAACGTCTTCTCCGCGCTCCAGCAGCAGAGGCAGCAGCCGCGAGCCGACGCTTCCCGATGCTCCGGTTAGAAGCAGCATTGCTGGTCAGAGCTGAGGCTGGCGCCTTTCATCGTGCAGCTCCCAACCCTAGTGGCCGTCTTCAGCGCCGCGCGCCGTTGCAGATCCCTAAAATGGGATCTCGCGCGTGGCGGGGGCTTGGGCTGCCGCCGGGCACCGACAAGACGACTTAGGAGAAAAGCCTCGAATGACATACGTCATCGCCGAGCCGTGCATAGGACAAAAGGACAACTCATGCGTCGAGGTTTGTCCGGTCGACTGCATCCACCCGACTCCGGATGAGCCCGACTACGACTCGGTCGAGATGCTCTACATCGACCCGGATGAGTGCATCGATTGCGACGCCTGCGTCGAGGCCTGTCCGGTCGATGCCTGCTTCGCCGAGGATCAGCTCCCGGCCGAGTGGGCCAAATACGCTCCGATCAACGCTGACTATTACAAGAGTAAAAGCGCGGCTTGAGGCCTATTGTCCGCGGAAGACGGCGCGGGTGAAGCAGGGCCTTCCCGCCGGAGTGATCCTCAAGGAACCTCCATCGAGGGATCCGCAAACGGACCGGCACTGAGACGGTGACCGCAGAGAGTCGGAGAAGTTCTGGCGCGAGCACGGGATCGCCGTTGCCGTCACCCGACGGCGAGATCTAGGCATCGACGAAGTAGCGGGCGACTGATCGCCAGTCTATGTCGCCAAGTCATAGCGCTACAATGTGCACGATGCCTGTCGAGACCGCCACGATCCGAGTGACCCGCGTGACCCGTGACCTCCTCGCCCACCAGGCAAGTGAGCGCGGTGTCTCCCTATCGGCATTGCTTGCCGACTTCGCTCATGATGTTGCCCGCGAGGAGATCTTCCGCGCCGAGCGAGATGCCACTCGGGCGGATGCGGGTATCGCCGCGGTGAGGGCCGAGGACCGCGAGTGGGAGGCGACCCTCGGCGATGGCGTCGACTGAGGCACGACGCGGTGAGATCTGGCTCGTCTCGCTCGGCGCCGCACGAAAAAGGGAGCCTGGCAAGAACCGCCCCGCGATCGTGGTCTCAATCGATGAGATCTCCAGCGGGTTGGAGGATGAGTTGATTGTGGTCGTCCCGCTATCCAGCTCACGGGCGGCCTCTCCGCTTCGTCCGGAGGTCTCCCCAGGCGAAGGCATCGAGCGCGCCAGCGTTGCTGTCTGTCGTGGGATCAGGGCCGTGACGCGGAGGCGTCTGCTTCGCCAGCTCGGCAAGGCGAAACCCGGAATCCTCGGAGAAGTCGACCAGGCGCTGGCGATCATCCTCGGGATCGAGAGCAGCGCGGGTTCTCGCTAACTTTATCGGTGTGGCGAGCGTCCCCGAGCTGCTTTCGGTCTACGAACACGCCGATGCCCTTGTCGAGGCTGAGGACGCCCTCGATCGGATCGCGGCGATGGTGCCGTCGGTCGACCTCCCGCTGGGGGACCACTACGACGGGCTGGCCGAGGTCGCCGGCGAGGAGGGCGACTTCGCACTCGCGGTCCGTGCGCAGCGCCGGGCAATTGAACATGGATGCGAGAATTTGGAGTTGGCGCAGGAGATGCTCGCCTGGTACCTGCTTAAGGCCGACAAGCGCGACGAGGGCGAGGTGGCCTTCGCGATGCTGCGGGGGGAGCGGGTTGGAGACCCGCAAATCGTCTCCACCCTGGCGAACGCGCGGATGGACTCCGGCGACGGCCAGGGCGCTCTCGAGGCTTATGACGAAGCGCTCGATCTGGCGAAGCGCGCCGGGGACCATGCCTGGATCGATCAGCTTCGAGGAGAACGCCAGTACTGTCGCTTCGAGCACGGCCTTCCTCCCGACGAGGACGATCGCCTCGCCGAAGGGGCCAATCCCGCTTACCCAAAGGCGATGCACTATTCGGTTGGCTGGTTTCCCCGGGGGCAGATCGGAGCTGCGCTCGCTCGCTGGCCATCCTTGGCCGACGACCTTTGCGATCCAGATGCCTACTGCCGAACCATCGAGGCCCGCCTACGAGACGTGCTGAGGGAGACCGGCCGCCAGCCATCCGTTGCGCCCCTAGAGGTGGAGCGACTTGTCGCGTTCGCCGCGGAGAATGGAATCGATCCGGACAGCGGTGCCGCGAGGAGCCGCCTTGCCGCCGAGCTCGGCCGCAGAGGAGAGTCCGTGGCCTGGCCACCGAATCGAAACGAGCCCTGCTGGTGCGGCTCAGGACGCAAGTACAAGCGCTGCTGCGGCTAAAGATCCGGGGCGCTCAGCTATCTGGCATCGGCTAGCCGAACGGAAATCGGCCCGAACAATTGATAGAGCAAGAGCGCCGCCTGACTGGGCGGAGCAGGCGCTGATCAAGGGGATCTTTCGGGCCGGGGTGGTCCTCAAAGGCAACCTTAATCGAGAGATCCGCGAGCCGACGGGTGGGGCGCGCCCCGGCGTCGACTGAGCCACGGCGCGGAGCGATCTGGCTCCTCTCGCTCGCGCCGCACGAAGAAGGGGAGCTCGGCAGGAATCGGCAATGATCTCCACGGGTTTGGAGGATGAGTTGATCGTTGTTGTCCCGTTACCCAGTTCAAGGGCGTCTCTGCGCTTCGCCAGGTCTCCCACCAGGTGAAGCCGTCAAAGAGCACCAGCGTTGGTGTCTGGTGTCGGAGCAAGATTCCTGACGCAAGCGGCTGCTTCGCTCAGGGATTACAGCTAGCTCGGCAAAGTCACGGCCGCCAGGCTCGGTGGGGTCGAGCAGGCGCGTGCGGCGATTCATCGGATCCAAAGCAGCGAGCGTTCTCGCCAGCTTGAGCTGATTCAGCCGTGCGGTTTGAGATCACAAACAATTCATATGACGCGCCCCGCTGTGGAAGGGGGTTATCCGATGAGGCCTCCAGGCAGCGTGGGACCAGGGAGCTTTTGCGAAGCCGCCTCGTCCTATCTGGCCAGCTTGAAGCTCACCTTGCTTTCGGGCGCTTGCACCGAGCCCGGTTTGGGACTCTGCGTGATCACCCTTGCCGAGCTGTTCTTTGGTCCCTTGATCGTGCCGAGCTTGCAGTTGGCCCTTTGCACCATCCGCTTGGCGGGTTGAAGCTTTTTGCCCTTCAGCTTTGGAACGACGCAGGCAAGGTAGTTGAATTCGTCAGCTCTCACCGTCGGGCTGTTTCCAGCCAGGGTGGTCACGCTGAGATCGACTCCTCCGGGGACAGGGCTGGGGGGCGCGATTGCGGTGATTTTGGTGTCTGATTCCACCGCGAAGCTGGAGGCAGGTAGCAAGCCGAACTTGACCGCGCTGGCCGCGGTGAAGTTCGCCCCGGTGATGATCACCTTGCTGCCACCGGCGACCGACCCCGAGGCCGTGCTGACCGAGGTGATCAGTGGAGCCGGCTGGACTTCGGCGCTCAGCTCAATCTCTTGCCCCGATTCGCCACCGCTTGGGGCCACGGTTGAGTTATCGAACGGTGGAGGGAAGATGGAGGCATAACTGGCGCCAGGGACCGAGGCGACCCCGATTTCGTCTGTGGCGTGGGTTGGGTCGATTCCGATCAGGTCGCCGGCTTCGATCGGCATGTTCGCGCTAAACGTCTGAAGGCCGCTCCCGGTTGGGGTCGCAGCGCCGCTGGTGCCAGCAGCCGTGTAGGCGCCGGTTCCGGTCGGGCGCAGGACCCGCAGGTAGTAGGGACCGCCGTTTACTCCTTGGACCCGCCAGCGCACGATCGCACCGCTAACCGGGGAGATGAGGTTGGCACCCTTCTCCGGCAATGCCGTGTTGAAGAAGGTCTCAACCTGTTCAAACTTTTTGGAGGTGAAGGTGGTCGGCAGAACGCTTCCGACGGTGACGGTCGATGCCTGCGCCGCACCGGCCAGGAGTGCGCAGGTGCCGCTTGCAACGGCGAGCGCTGCGGCAAGGCGGCGCGGACGATCGCGCCGGCTTCTGTAATCGATCGCAGCTGCTCGGTGTCGCCGTCGACGTGTCATCCATTCTCCTAGTTTTTGCCGGCTTACATCTGGTGGTCGCGAGGCCAACTGTTAAGACCAAACACGGTGCGAGGCTGATGTTTCGGTGGCCCCCCCTTGAATTTCCTCCAGCTCCACCTTCGAGCAGCGCTGCCAGGAGCGACTTGACTCAATCCGAGAACCCGCGCCGCCGCGAGGCTTCGAACCGAGTGCCCCCACCATTTCGGAAGCCCAGCGGGGGATCTGCTCGCTTGAGGGCAGCAGCGTGGTGGGGGCCCCAGTCGGTCTGGGCCGTCGGCTCGCATTTTCGCCCTTGCAGCGTCGCGGGCGGATCAACGGGCGGCCCAGGGGGGAAACCTGGGGCTGGCGCCCCCCTTCGTGCAGGATGGTGGTTTCAGACAAGGAGCCCGACCGACTAGTCTAGGATCACCTCTTCGCAGGGGCCGAAGTGGGTCCTTTTCGCGGGACCATCTTAAAGCCCCAGCTGCCGTGGATCGGTAGCTAGCCCTGTTTGCAGTTGCCACTCGGTAACTCGATCATCGCGACGACCAGATATCGGTAAACAGACCAATGTCCCCCATTTCTGCCAAACAACCCCGGTTGGGCGGGGCGGCACCGGCCTCGGACCCGCAAGATTCCCGGAGCTCGCGGCCCTCAGTAGCGCTGCAGTTATGGATCTGCGCCGGGTTCATTTCACTTTTGGGTATCGCTTCTCCACCTGCTGCCGCAGCTGCGGTTCCACCAGGTTTTTGGGGCGTCGTTCCGCAAGAGACTCCGAATGCCAAACAGCTCGAGCGGCTTCAGCGGGGTGGAGTTGAAAGTATCCGAATCCCGATTATCTGGAGCGCGATCCAGCCGCGAAGGAACGGTGTCGAGAACTGGTCCAGTGTCGATGCTGTGGTGGCAGGAGCGACCGCGGCCGGGATCGAAGTACTGCCCTTCGTTGTCGGGGCGCCGCCCTGGGCGGTGCATTCGGTTTGGGTTCCCGGCTCAGGCCGCAGCGCAAAGGCGCCCGCTCACCTCCCGATAGCGGGAGCCGGTGGCGCCGCGTGGACGGCGTTTCTTGAACAGGCGGTGGCCCGCTACGGGCCCGACGGTGCCTTCTGGGGAGAAAACCCCTTGCTCACGCCGCGGCCAATACGGAGTTGGCAGGTTTGGAATGAGGAGAATTTCAAATACTTCGTCGCACAACCAAACCCGGCTGAATACGGGCAGTTGATCAAAAATTCCTCGGCAGCCATAACGGCGGTAGACCCGGGGGCCAAAGTTATCCTCGGCGGCCTCTTCTCCCGGCCCCCGGAAGCGTACTTCAAAAAGAGGAGGCCACCGGAGGCATATTTTGCCACGGAATTCCTCACCCAGATGTATGAAGATACCCCCGGGCTGGGCAGTGACTTCACCGCCGTCGCGCTGCATCCTTATTCTGCGACCTACCAGGAAATGGCGATTGATATTGAAGAACTGAGGGAAGTTCTCAGTTTGCGAAACGAAGCCTCCAAGCCCCTCTGGATCACCGAGATGGGGTGGAGCTCAGAACCACCCAACGCCCTCGACTCATTCGACAAAGGCGCAAACGGCCAAGCCGTGCAACTGAGAGGGGCATATCAGCTGCTCGAGAAAAACCAGATCAAATGGCGGATACAGCGGGCCTACTGGTTTGCGGTCAATGACCAGAGTGAAAGCTGCAACTTTTGCGGAGGATCTGGCCTCTTCTCATCGGGGTTCAAGCCCAAGAAGGCTTGGTATGAATATGTCAAGCTCGCGGCGAGCAACCACTAAGGTAACTCGGCCGAGGTGAGCCGGGGGCGTGCGCCGCGCTTCGCAGCTCTTTCATAGCCGCGTTTAGGCTTAAACATGGTGCCGTGGCGTAGTGGGATCTATCGATCAACAGCCGAGCGACCGATGCAGGTGTTCTGATCGGCCAGCGATCTAATCGGGAAGGGGTGACACGGTCGTCTACTCTAATTCGCCGATTCTGATCGGCTTGCCGGGGGGCGCGAAATGCAGTTAGGAGAAGCGGAACAACCGCATAACCAGCGCTCCCGGCAAAGTGATGGATCGAGGCAGGATCGGGCCAATCAGCTTCCATTGGGGGTCAAGATCGCAGCTCTTGGCGACAAAATGGGCAAGCTGCGGTTACTCGTTGCCGATCCGGTGAGGCCTGGGCCGCCCTACTGGATGCTCGGTTTTGTTATTGCACTTTTGGGCTGGAGGGTGGGGATGAACCCCCCAGCGGCTGGGCTCGATGCTAGCTGGAACGCCGGTCTTTCGATGGCCATTCACCAGGGCCTTCAGTTCGGCCGCCAGGTCGTGTTTACCTACGGTCCTCTCGGCTTTCTGCAGGGACAATTCCTTTGGTACGGCGACCTCGCGATCATCGCGTTCCTCTACTCGGCGACGATCTACATCGCGTTTTGTACGGCGCTCGCTGGGGCGCTGCGTCGCCTGCTTGCGCCCGCCCCAACCGTACTTGTCGCCTTCCTCATCGTTGCAACCCTTCCCCTGCTTGAACAGTCGCTTCTTCTCACCGTGCTCGTTTGCCTCGGTGTTCTGGAGCGACGACACTCCGAGCGCACGATTGATCTGCTCGTTCTCGCCGGCGGCTCCTTTGCGGCCGTGGAGGCGTTGGTCAAGCTCTCGGTTGGACCGGTGATCGTGGCGGTCTTGGTTCTCGCGCTGATCGGCGCGCGGGCGCGCTGGTGGAAGGTCGGTGGGTTCGTCCTTCTCTTCCTCGCGGAGTTACTGCTTCTGTGGATACTCGCCGGTCAAAGCATCTCGTCGCTGCCTGCCTTCTTGGAAAATACCTGGCAGATTGTCTCCGGCTACAGCTCGGCGATGCTTCGCCAGGTCAACGTGCCGGCGTGGAAAGTGACCGTCGCGACACTCGTCGCCGTGGTGGTAATGGGGGGGCTGGTGATCGCAAGCGCCCAGGCCCACTACCGGGATCGCCGGGCACGCTGGTGCGCGATCACGCTGATGGTTATCGCGGCCTTTGCGACCTTCAAGGAGGGGGTTGTGAGGACGGACGCCGGACATCTGAGCCTGTATTTCTCAACCGCGTGCGTCCTCTGGATCGCCGTTCCCTGGACCAGGGACCGATGGCGCTGGATGGTGGCCGGTGCGGCGGTGATCGCCGCGGTCGGCATACCCGTGCGACCGCCTGGACTGCCGACTAATCTCAACGTGATTGCGAATGTGAGGTACGCCGCAGACCAGGTCCGTTCCCTGCTCAGCGAATCGAGACGGCAGGAACTGATTGGCATCGGACGCAAAGCGATGAAGGCCACCTATCGACTGGATCGCGGTATGCGCGTCGCGCTGCGCGGCAGATCGGTGGCGATCGAACCTTGGGAGATTGGAGTTGCGTGGGCATATCGGCTGGATTGGTCTCCCCTACCTGTTTTTCAAAACTACTCGGCCTACACCAAACCGCTCGATCAACTCAACGCGGGCGCGGTTGAAAATGCCGCTGGTCCGCAGCGGATCCTGCGCGAGAATCAGCTGCTTGTAGATCCCGAATTCTCCACTCCCGATCTCGACAACCGCTATCTCGGATGGGATCCACCGGCGCAGGCCAGGGCGGTTCTTTGTCACTTTGTTGATCTGCAGACGACCCCTCGCTGGCAGCTGCTCGGACGAGTGCCGGACCGATGCGGACGGCCAAGATTCATTCAATCAACGGTCACGAACCCAGGCAGCCCGATTCGGGTGCCGGTGCCTCGACGCGGGGAAGTCGTTTTCGTTCGAATCCAGGGAGCTGGTGTGAGCGGACTCGAACGCGTCTCGACCCTTCTCTTGCACGCCAGGTTGAGAAACCTGATCGTCAACGGGAGCGCCAGCTATCGGTTGATCCCAGAAACTGCGGCTGACGGTCTGATGTTGCGAGGTGGCCTTGGGACCCCGACCGTGGGTGCCTTTTCACAGATCCCGCAGGCCAAAACGATCGCGGTGACCGGGGTCAGCGGAACGCTGCGGTTGAGCTTCTTCAGTTTCGCACTCCGCAATCACTCCACGGCTATCGAACGCCGCGAGCTAGGCAAAACGTCGGGCTGATTCGCCTTGGTCCTTGGCCCCGAGGGGGTGATCGCAACGGGGGATTGAGACAGCCTCGCCGCCGCTTTCAGCCCACCGCTAGTTGACCACAGGGAGCGGGGTGCCGCTGAGCGGTGGCGTTTGAGCGAGACCAGGAGCCGCCTGTAATACGGGCAGCTCCTGGGGGGTCGCCGCGATGATGCCGCGCGCCGCTTGGCGAATTGCCTGAGAGGCCGGTGAGTCCGGTTCAGATGTGGCCAGTGGGGTACCGCGGTCGGCATGCTCGCGCAAGGCCTCAGAGATGGGGACCTTGGCGAGCAATGGTACGTCGAGCTCATCGGCGAGCTGCTCGCCGCCGCCCTCTCCGAAGATCGTGAATCGCTCACCAGTCGGAGTGGTGAAGCCAGACATATTCTCGATCACCCCGAGTAGTTCGAGGTCAAATTTGGCGGCCATCTCGGCTCCCCTCCGGGCTACCGACTGGGCTGCCGGCTGCGGGGTCGTGACGATCACGAACTTTGCCTGGGGAAGGAGCTGGGCGAGGGTCATCGAAACATCGCCCGTGCCTGGTGGTAGGTCGAGCAGCAGGTACTCCAACTCTCCCCAGGCCACGTCCTCGAGAAACTGTTGGATCGCCTTGTGGAGCATCGGGCCGCGCCAGACGACCGCGGCGTTCTCCTCGACGAAGAAGCCGATCGACATCACTTTGACCCCTCCGCTTGCCTCCAGCGGCAGGATCTTTCGCTCCGCATTGACCTCGGGTTTACTTTGGACGCCAAGCATGCGGGGGATCGAGTAGCCGTAAACGTCGCAGTCCAGGGCGCCAGCGGGATGGCCTTCGGCGCTGAGAGCTGCAGCCAGGTTGGCGGTCATCGTGGACTTGCCGACACCGCCCTTGCCCGAGGCGACGCAGATCACATTTTTGACCTTGGCCAGGGCCCCCTGGGGCAGCTTGCCGCGGCCAAGGGTCTGCTGCAGGTCGCCTTTCTCCTGGTCGGAGAGGACGTCGAAGCCAACCGAGACCGCTGTGACACCGTCCAGCTCGGAGACCTGCTGGGAGACGGCAGTTTCGAAATGAGAGCGAATTGGGCAGCCGGCGGTTGTGAGGGAGACAACGATCTCGACCCGGCCGTCATCGTGGACCGCGACCGAGCGAACCATCCCCAACTCGACGATCGAGCGGCGCAGCTCGGGGTCGATCACCGCACGGAGCTTCTCGGTGATCTCTTGCTCGCTGGGAAGGGTCATTGGACTCATTCTCGCAAAGCGCCCCCACCGGAGGATCCTCGAGGGTCTGAGGTGCGGCCGCAGCGCTGCTGGCGCTCGACGGGTTTCGATCCAACGCTCTCGGGGCTCGACCTTGCCGCTTGCGTGATGAGCCTCTTCCCGAGCTCTTTCGCTCGTACCGGGCGGACGGTCCGGATCAGGTTTGGGGGGGTTGGGATCGGTAGGGTGAGGAGCTGATGTCGAAGGCGACCCTTCATACCAGCGCCGGAGCGATCGTTCTCGAGCTGCACGACGACGACGCGCCAAAGACGGTGGATAACTTCCGCAAGCTCGCGGCTGAGGGTTTTTATGACACCCTCGTCTTTCACCGTGTGATCCCGGACTTCATGATCCAGGGCGGCTGTCCTGAAGGGAGCGGGCGGGGCGGTCCCGGCTACACCTTTGAGGATGAGATCAACGACCACAAGGTCATTCGAGGGGCGTTGGCGATGGCCAATTCTGGTCCCAATACCAACGGCTCCCAGTTCTTCATCGTCACCGCCGCTTCGGCGCCCTGGCTTGACGGCAAGCACACGGTTTTTGGTGAGGTGAGCGACGGCATGGATGCCGTCGATGCGATTGAGGGGGCCGAGACCGACGGTTCGGATCGGCCTCGCGAACCGCAGCTCATCGAGCGCGTCGAGCTCTTCGAGCAGGCCGATCCTTAACCAACCGTTGGTCCCTCGGGCGCCGGCGCATCCCCGCCGGCGCTGCTGCGCTGACGACGCAGCGCATCGCCGGGGCGCCAGAGGCTGACCAGGCCGGCGACCAGGGTTACGAGGAAAATCTGTCCGAGCATCATCTCCAGCCCCGAGACCATCTGTCCCGGCTGGCCGGCCGGGACCAGGTCGCCGTAGCCGGTAGTGGTCAGCGTCGTGTAGCTAAAGAAGAGGAAGTCGGAGCCCTGCGGGTGGGCGACGCCGTGGAAGAAATTGCCGCCCTGGATTCGGGCGATCGTTCCGTAGGCAAAGCTGAACAGCAGACCGAGCACGGTGTAGACGCTGATCGCGCCGAGGATCGTCCGAAACCCGACTTCATTGGCGGTGACCACGCGACGCAGGACGGCGGCCATCGCGACAATCAGCAGCCCGATCTGGATCAGCGAGGAGAGGTTGAGCAGGGTGCGGTCGCCGCTGGCGGCCGAGATCACCGCCAGGGCAACCGTCAGCGCCGAAAGCCACACCGCCGTGCGCACCACCCTGGCACGTGCAGCCGAGCTGGTCAGGGAGACGATCGAGGTGGCGCTGGTGGCGACGGTCAGTACAACCGCCGACCAGCCGCGATTGGAGAGCAGCGAGGCGAGCACGTAGGTGAGCAGGACCAAAAACAGCACCAGGCCGAATGCGTCGCTGATCCGCTGCGCGCGCTGTAGCCAGCGCTCGCGGGTGCGAGCCCGACGGGTTGCCGAGTCCATAAACCGCACTTCGGTCGTCCCCGCCCGTTTCCTGCCGAGCTCGGACTAAAGGCCAGCGGGGTGGCGCGCGACGAAACCACTCGGAGAGACCATCTGCCGGTGCCAGCGGGGTCCGCTCACACCGGAGGGGTCTTCACGGGTGTCATAGCGAAGGCCGGCGATCACCATGTAGACGTGTTCGGAATCGGCATAGATCGTGATCCATCGGCCAACCCCGGCAAGGCCCCAGTTCGCAAGCTGACCTGAGACGAGCGTCGTATTGAGCAGGTTCCCGCCATGCAGTGCGAAGCTGACAGACCCAGAGCAGTCATATCCATTCGATATCCAGCCGAGGTGACCGCCACCCCAGACGTACGGTTGGTGATCGATCCGATCGGCCGCGGCGATCACCGCCTTGACCCTCGCCGGGGCCTGGGGTGGAGCAATGGCCTCCCCGTTGAGAAGCGTCGCCGCGCAGGTTTCGCTGCTCAGTTCCATTCCAAACACCCCGGGGCGACACTGTTCTGGCCCTTCGGGCAGCGGTATCTGGACCGCCGCCCGGGCACCGGTCCCGCTCAGCGCCAAGCCAATGGATGCAAGCGCGAAAATAAGGGCGAGCGAGCACAGGGTGCGCCTGGCGCTTCTTCCCGTCGCTGTCGCGATCGGGAAGATTCCCTTGCCGCGGATCGCCACCGCCTCCTACTCGCTCGCCGCGATCGCGACCCCGCCGATGATGAGGCGGCCAGAGCCTTGGTTTCGCATCGTGGTCGTGATCGGAGCAGTCATCTGGCGCACCGCATGAGCGGCCAGGATAGTCGAATCTATGCAAAATGCGGGAAGCGAAGGTGCGGCTTTCGGCGTTCCTTCGGGCATTGCTGGATGCAGCTTGCGATGCCGAAGGGGACCCCGTACGGTGCACTGACGTGAGCGATCGGATCTGGAGCGAGATGCGTCCTCCGCGGCCAGGTGGCCCAGATGGCTGAGGAGTCCAAGGATCCCGAGGAGGTAGGGGACCTAAATCTAGCCGGCCTTCCGTTCGCCCCCCGCACCCTCCACCTCCTCGCCTTGGAGTTCGGTGACCGCAAGGATTTTGACGATCCGCAGCTTGAGTGGCGGCGCCTCTTCTCCGAGTTGTTGGGGACGTTCTTTTTGGTCTTGGTGGCAGCCGGCGGCGGCCTGCTCTACGCCAAGGGCCAGATCAGTCTCGCCGCGGCGGTCGTAGCCCCTGGCCTGATGGTGATGGCGATCATCCTTTTCATGGGCGCGATCTCCGGTGCGCACCTAAATCCTGCCGTCTCGCTGGCCTTCGCCCTGCGCGGCGACTTCCCTTGGAAACGCCTGCCCGGCTACATCATGATCCAGCTGATTGGGGCGACCCTCGCCTGTTTGTTCTTGCTGGCTGTGTTCGGAAACGTCGAGCATTTGGGGGCCACCCTGCCGGGAGCTGGCTATCACGCCTGGCAGGCGCTCTTGATGGAGACCGCGCTGAGCGCTGGCCTGGTCAGTGTCATTCTCGGCACCGCGTCCGCCGCCCAAAACGTCGGTGCGATAGCCGCACTTGGGGTCGGCGGCTACATCGCTTTGGCCGGGCTCTGGGCAGCGCCGGTTAGCGGTGTGTCGATGAACCCCGCCCGCTCGTTCGGTCCGGCGCTGGTCAGCGGGGATTTCACCAGCTACTGGGTTTATCTGGTCGGTCCGATCTGCGGAGCGCTGATCGCGGTTGGCTGTGCGGTGATCCTCCGCGGTCGTGGTGGCAGCTCGATCTCACGTGCCGCGGGCTCGGGCCTCCTCGATCCGGGGAGTTTGCTCGCGCGCCAACGCTTGGCACGTGAAATCGAGCTCGGTCGGGTCGACCCAATGAAGCTTGGGCCAGAGGATGAGCAGCAGCGCTAGGTTGATGGCACCCCAGCCAAGTTTCTGAGCAGAGAGGATGCACTGATGACGGGAAAGGCAGACTTCACCCCAGAGGAGTGGGAGGTGGTTTTGGAGGCGCCGACAAGCGCCGGAATGATCGTCTCAACGGCCGAGCACGGGGGCACGTTCCGTGAGGCCCTCGCGATGGCAAAGGCCTACACCGAGGCCCGCAAGGAGCACGGCGATGCAGCGCTCCTCGATGAGATCGTCTCGCATAAGCCCGCGATGGACCACACCAGGTCCCATTCAGCCGCGGAGCTGAAGGATCATGGCCTCCAGCGCATTCGTGAAGCGATCGCGCTGCTCGAGCCGAAGGCAAGCCCTGAGGAGATTGAGCAGTACCGTCGATTCACGCTCTCCCTCGCCGAGCGGGTCGCCGGTGCCAAGACCGAGGGGGACGGACAGCCGGTGAGCGAGGCCGAGAGGGCGGCGATCGTCGAGATCACCGCGGCTCTCGGCTCCTAGGCTAGGCTCTGAGGGGTGCCGGGGGTTGATCGGGGTGCCAGATGGCGCCGGAGGCATTGCGGCGCTGAGATGTGGCTCGCAAGGCCGATCGCGCCTTGTGCTGATGCGGACCGCTATGCGGCGGTTGGTGGAAGGCGCTGTTCTCATCGCCGTCCAAAGCTGTGACCAGCTGGCACTACGGCACGCAGTTCCGCCACGACTCGTTCTCGCGCCCGCTGCAGCTTTGCCTGCTCGGGCGCCTGGGGGGTCGCGTTTTTGTGCTCCTGTGCGCGGTCGCCTCGCTTGGCTTCTTGAGAATGTTCAATTGCTCCTACCGCGGTGACGATCACGTTGATCGCTCCTTCTCGTCGCTCCATTCGCCCTCGAGCCCGAACGAGCGGGGCGCTTCGCACGGCCTCCCTGAACTGCTCATACACACGGGGAGGGACAACCAGGTTGATCGTGCCGCGCTCGTCCTCTAAGAGCATGAAGGTGACGCCCTTTGCGGTCTCGGGGCGCTGGCGGGCGACCACCAACCCCGCGACTTCAACCGCACAACCATCCTCGAGCTGTCGCAGCTTCGAACTGGTAGCCACCCCCGGCCCGAGCCCACTGCGAAGAAGTGACATCGGGTGGCTGCCAAGGGTCATCCCGGTCGAGCGGTAATCGGCGATCATTGCCTCCCAGCTTGACAGCGATTTCAGCGCCGGAGCCGGGGGGGGATCGAGCGGCAGCGAGAGCTGCGTGCCTGCCCCAAACCGCCGCCCAGCCTTGGTAACTCCCACCCGCCAGAATGCCTCCCGGCGCCCTGCGCTGGGGGTTGTATCTGTGGCTTGCTGATCCAGCGCCCCGGCCCAAGCCAGCCTTTCCAAGCTCTCCTGGCCCGCCCCCGAGCGCGAGGCAAGGTCGGCAATCCCCTGGTAGGGCCCTCCTTTCGTTCGCTCCGCTACCAGCGAATCCATCTCCGCCTCATTCACCCCCTTGACGTAGCCGAGGCCGACCCGTACAACCAACCCGCCCCGAACCCGCTCGACCTGACAGAGAACACCGCTGCGGTTGGCGTCGGGGCCCACCACCCGCAAGCCCCGTCGCTGCGCCTCGTGGACCAACGAATCGGGAGGGTAAAAGCCCATCGGCTGCTCGTTTAGCAGTGCGCAGAGGAACTCCGGGCCATAGTGGACGCGCAGCCATGCCGATTGGTAGGCGAGCAGGCCGAAGGCCGCCGAGTGAGCCTTGGGGAACCCGAAGCCAGAGAAGCCCTGGATCTGCTCCCAGATCCGCTCGGCCACGGCCACCCCCACGCCCCGGCTGCTGGCGCCCGCGATGAAGCGATCATGGTGGATGTTCAGCGCCTCCTCAGAGCGCTTGCGACTCATTGCTCGGCGCAGCCCCTCCGCCTCTGCTGAGCTGAAGCCCGCCATCGCCATCGCCACCTCGATCACCTGCTCTTGGAAGACGATTGTGCCCAGGGTCTCCTCCAGCACCGGCTTCAGCAGTGGGTGCTCATGGGGGATCTCATAGGCGGGGTTCTCGCGCAGCCGCTTGCGGCGTTCTATGTAGGGATGGATTGCGCCACCCTGGATCGGGCCGGGACGGACCAGCGCTACCTGCACCGTCAAGTCGTCGATATCGCGCGGTTGGGTACGGGGCAGCATCTGCATCTGCGCTCGACTCTCGATTTGAAAGACGCCGGTGGTGTCCGCGGCTCGGATCGATTCAAAAGTCTCGCGATCGTCGAGCGCAATCCGTGAGAGGTCGAGTCGCTCCCCCCGCACCCGATCGATTTCCTCAACGCAACGCTCCACCGCCGAGAGCATTCCCAGCCCCAGCAGGTCAATCTTTAAGAAGCCGGCATCCGCGCAGGAATCCTTTTCCCACTGCACGATCTGGCGTCCCGGCATCGCCGCCGGAATAACCGGGCAGATGTCGATCAGCGGCTTGCTGGAGATCACCATGCCTCCGGGATGTTGGGAGGCGTGGCGGGGCAGTCCCATCGCCTCCTCTAAGAGAAAGAGCAGCGCCCGCCAGCGCGGTGAGGCCGCGCGGCGCCTGCCGATTGCCGCGCTGACATCGCGCTCAATCTCCCTGCCTCGCTCGTGAAAGCCAACCATCTTCGCCACCCGCTCGATCTCACCGGGTGGCAGTCCAAGTGCTTTGCCGAGATCCCGCACGGCGCCGCGCGGGCGATAGGTGGGAAAGGCTGCAACCAGCGCCGAGTGCTCGGCTCCATAGCGCTCGTGGACACGGGGGATCAGAACCTCACGGATGTCGCGCGGGAAGTCGAGGTCGATATCGGGGGCCGCCGCTTTGACGTCGTCGCTTAGAAAGCGGCCGGCGAAAAGCCTCGCCTTCACGGGGTCAACGTGGGAGAGGCCGGTCAGGTAGCAGACGACCGAGCTGACGCTGGAGCCCCGGCCGCGGCCGGGGGGCAGCACCGCGCGGGCAGAGTTTCTCCCGCGCACCTCGATCGCGACATCGCGCGCCAGCTCCAACAGGTCACGGTGTAGGAGGAAGAATCCCGAGAGGCCAAGGTGGCGGATCGTCGCCAACTCCTGCCCGAGTCGCTCCTCGGCTTCGCGCCGGTACAGGGTGTTGCCGTAGCGCTCCACCATCAGGCCTCTGCACACCTCGGTGAGCTTGCGATCGGCCTCGAAGTTCTCCGATCCGGGGTAGGAATAACCGAGCTCAGCGGTCAGATCGAAGCGCAGTCGCTCGGCCAGCTGCTGCGTCTCGGCGATCGCCTTGGGGTGTTCGGCAAAGCGGGTGGCCATCGCCTGGGGAGATGTCAGCGCCGAAGTCGAGTTGCCGCGGCGTTGAGGCTCGGACTCCTCCAATGTCATCGCCAATCGGACCGCGACGAGGGCGTCTTGCAGTGAAGCGCGGCGGCGGGCATGGGAATGGACGTTGCCGGTCGCCACGCAGGGCACGCCCAGTCGTTCGGCAAGTCCCGCGAGCCAGCGGTTGCGCGCCCGGTCGTGGCGCCAGTATGGGCGCTGCAGCTCGATTCGGAAGCTGTCATGACCGAAGCTACTCAGCAGCCGCCGCGCCAGGTGCGCTCCAGCCGCGGTTTCCCTCCTTTCAAAGGCCCTGCAGAGCGGCCCCTCGCGAGCACAGCCTGACAAGCAGATCAGGCCCTCGGCGCGCTCCTCTAGCCGCTCGAGCGCCACCCATGGCTGCCCGGCGTCGCGCCGGGCAGAGTCGCGGGTATGCGAGTGGGCTTCGCTTAGAAGCCGGCAGAGGTTGCGGTAACCGATGGTGCTCTCAACCAGCAGGGTGAGGTGAACGAGCATGGGGGAGGGGAGGTCCCCACCCCCGTCCAACCTCACCGTTAGCTCCGATCCGGTGATCGAGCGCAGCCCCAGGTCCTTGCAGACGCAGGCGAACTCCATCGAGCCCCAGAGTCCATCGTGGTCGGTGAGGGCCAGGGCTGGGTAGCCCAGCCGCGCCGCCGCCGCGGCCAGCTCCAGCGGCGATGAGGCTCCGTCTAGGAAGGAAAAGGCGGAGTGGGCGTGTAGCTCAACGTAGGGGGCGGCGCAACTCATCAGGCCCTTTGCAGATACCAGCGCCCACTGCTTGCGCTGTGAAAGATGGTCAGGTTGTGCCCGTCAACGAGCACCAGCTCGTAGTAGTGGCGGCGCAATGGCTCGGGAGTCCACCAGCGATCCTCGACCAGCCATTCCTCGCGGATTGCCTCGATGGCTGTGCCTTTGACTGAAATTGGAGAGCCGCGCCGATCGCATTGCAGCGCGACCTGCTGCGGTGCATAGAGACGCTGCGTGGAGGATCTCATGGCGCCGGGAAGGGGGTGAGCATTGCCCGGCGCTCCGGCACCCGTGAGGCCGAATCCACCGCCAGTACCCTCAGTATCGCCCCAGCGCCCGCCACCGCGCGGATCTGATGAAGCGCCTCGGAGAGGCACTCGCGCCGCAGTTCCTGATCTCGTCTGGCGAGTGTCAGCTGCTCGCTGTCTCGGGGTCCAAGGCTCGTCGCTTGCAGCGAGAGTGAGGCGGCTGGACCGGGTAGCGCTGCCAACCTCGGCGACAAAACCCGACAGAGAGTCTCAGCAGAGGCGCTTGGTTTGCTCAGCGCCTGGTCTACGCTCCAGCTTCCCCCGGCGCAAAGATTTGCCCCGAGCCGAAACGCCAGCACCGTTTTCCCTTCTCGCCCGGGAGCCGCAAGCAGGCGGTCGATCAGCAGCCCAAGAGCATGCTGGAGCTGCTCGCCCGCGGTGGCCTCGGGTAGGTCAATTTCCTCGACCAGCGCCACCTCGGGTCGACGGGGCCTAAGCGGGGTATCCTCGCCGCGGGCAAGGCGCAAGGCGCGCAAACCCAGGCGGCCAAAGCGATCGGCGATCTGATCGGCGGGAAGCGCGGCGAGCGCTCCCAGCCTGTCGATTCCCAACCGCTCCAAGGAAGCGATGAGCGTCCCCACCTCGCGCCTGGAAGGGCCCAGTCGGATAAGGAGAGTCGAGACCGCAAGTGGGGCAAGAAACTCAGGCAGCTCCTCAGCAGCGATGATCACGTCGTCTGGGGCCGCGGACTGATCTGAGCGGGGCCTGAGGTTTGCCGCTGTCAGAGCGGCGAATCGCGTCGGTGCAATTGCAACTTGGGTGCCCAGCCCCAGCGCCATGTGCGTGGCCGTGAGAAGACCGGAGGTTCCCCCGTGGATACCCCGCAGTCCGTCGACTCTGAAGAATGCCTCCCCTGGACGCTCGGACTCAACCGCTGCGCCAATCCCCTCGAGCTTGCGCAGCAACTCCTCCCATAACTCGATGGTGCGCCTGGTATCCGGCTGCACAAGGGTCAGCTCCGGGCACCGTGCAAGTGACTCCCCGAGGCGCATTCCGGCACGCACCCCGTGTGCCTCGCAGGCCCGGGAGACCTCGCCAACTGCTTGCTCTCCCCCCGGCGCAGGGGCGAGGGCAATCGGCGTGCTCAGCAGCTCTTCTCGCTCAAGGCAAGCAACCCTCAAGTCGAATCGGGGGAGCAGTGCGCACGCGATATTCATACGAACATATGTTCGTATCGCAAAAGAACGAAGGAGTCAAGGGCGATGCGAAGTTAGGCGGCTAAAGCCCCTGGGATCGAGCGGCATTTGCACTGCCGGGAGGGTTTTCAGGGTGGCGTCTGCGCGCTGAGGCTCTCGACGGTTAGCTCGGTTTCGATCGCCGATCGCAGCGCCTCTATAGCGCCGCCCCGGGCGCGGAGCTTGGTGGCGGCGTGTGCTGCGGGGTCAAGGGCGGCGAGCTCCCTGGCGGCTTGGAGGCTCGCGGTCTGCAGTTCCTCCGCGCTGACCACTAGGTCGAGGAAGCCGGCGGCCACTGCATCTGTGGGGCGAAACATCGTTGCGCTGACCACGGCTCGGTCGAAAAGGGCCGGATGCAGTCGTTGACGAGCTATCTCGATCACGAACCAGGGAACCGTGAGGCCAATCCTCACCTCGTTGAGCCCGATTTGAAACTGTCCCTCGGTCCCAATGCGCAGGTCGGCCACCAGGGGCAGGAAGGTCCCCGCCGCGATCGCGTGGCCGGTGCAGGCCGTAACCACGGGGGTTCCAAATGAGAGCACCCGCTCAGCGAGCGTCGCTCCCAGCCTCAACATCTCAAGGACCCGTTCGCTTCCTTCGGCGAAGACGTTTAGGTCGAATCCTGCGGAGAAATAGTTATCCCGGCCTCTGAGCACGACGACGGCCTGGTCGCGCTCGGCTTGATCGAAGGCTGCGTGGAGAGCCTTGAGCATGGGAATTGAGAATGCATTGACCTTTCCGTCGTCCATCCTGATCGTCGCGATGCGTTCGTCCAGTTCGTAGGCCACCGGTACCGTCATTGCTACCTCCCGTCGTTGAGCAGCGATATCGGAAATGTAGCGATGTTCCGAAACAATGTTTTGAAAGCTCCTCTCCTTCGCTTCGCCGCGGAGGCTAATTCGCATCCTGAGCAACGGATGCTGCCGTTCGGTGCCCTTTGCCGGGCCCGCTGAGCTCATTCATAACAGCGTCCCGGTAGAGTTTGAGCGTGCCCAGGGCCAAGCAGCGCACCCCCGAACTGCGCGATCGCGTCCTCTCTGTAGCGGTCGGGCTGCTCGACCGCGAGGGGGTCGCCGGGTTTACGACGAGAAGCATCGCCCGCGAGGCGCGCACCTCAACGCCCGCGGTCTATGAGCTCTTTGGCGATAAGGGCGGATTGCTGCGCGAGGTGTACTTCGAAGGGTTTCGGCTCTTGCGTCGCTACCTAGAGGCTCTGCCTGACTCCGGTGACCCTCGCGCCGATCTGGTTGAGCTAGTTGAGCTCTACCGGAAGTTCATTCGCGAGAACCAAATCCTCTCCCAGGTGATGTTCTCGCGGCCGTTCCTGGATTTCGATCCCGGGCCGTCCGAGATTGAAGCAAGCGGATCGGTGAGGATCTTCATCGTTGAGCGGGTGCGTCGCTGCATCGACGCGGGGCATTTGCGGGGCGAGGAGACCGACATTGCGCACGTGCTTGTCGCGCTGATCCAAGGTCTTGCCGCCGCCGAGAACGCGAGGCGACTCGGTACATCCCAGGAGTCGATCGATCGACGTTGGGCGCTGGCGACAGAGGCCCTCCTCGGCGGTCTAAGCCGCTGAGGGCCGCTACCCGCATCTGCGCCTGAGCGACGCCGACCGCCTCCAATTGGATCTGTTCGAGTCCGTTCCAGCGCAGCTTGGCAGCGTCGATCGGCAGTACCCTGATGCCAAGTGAGGCGTGGCTGACATTATGAACGCGCAGGAATTCGCCCTAGCTTCCTCAGTTTTTCTTGCCTGCATGGTCGAGGCCGTGGAGGCGTTAACGATCGTGCTCGCCGTTGGCGCAACCCGCAGCTGGTCTGCGGCTCTAGGCGGTGTCGGGGCAGCCCTCATCGTGCTCGGAGCCCTGACCGTAGCCCTCGGCCCGGCGCTGACCTCGTTGCCGATCAACGTCTTACGGCTGGTGGTCGGCGGCCTGCTCCTTATCTACGGCATGCAGTGGCTGCGCAAGGCGATTCTGCGGGCCGCGGGCCTCAAAGCCCAGCACGACGAGGAGAAGATCTACACAGAAGAGGCCGCCGCCGCGCGGCAGGCAGGTCCGCCTCAAGCAGACTTCGATACCTATGCCTTCACGATCTCTGCAAAAGGTGTCTTTCTGGAGGGGCTAGAGGTTATTTTCATTGTGCTCACATTTGGCGCCAGCCAACATCAAGTCACACTGGCGGCAACCGCCGCGGCGGTTGCGGTGCTTGCGGTGGCGGGGGCCGCGATCGCGGTTCGCGCTCCGCTCGCTCGGGTGCCGGAGAATGCCCTGAAGTTCAGCGTCGGGGTAATGCTCAGCTCATATGGAATCTTTTGGGGCGCCGAGGGCGCCGGAGCGCACTGGCCCGGCTCAGACGCGGCGCTCTTGGCAATCATTCCCTCGATGCTGCTGCTCTCGCTCGCCATGGTGTGGGCACTGGGCCGCGCCCGCGGCGGACGGGGAGACCTGGGTCCCGAGTCCTCCAAGGAGGCGATGGTGAGCGCATGAAAAGGCTCACCTCGATACTGGTGTTCGGCTTTGAGTTTGTCGTTGGCGACGATTGGGTCACAGCGGTCGGCGTGGTGGCGGCCCTGGGTCTCACCGCGGCGCTAGCCGGGATCTCCTCGGCCTGGTGGGTTATGCCCCTGGCTATCCCCCTGCTGCTCGCCTTCTCGGTGTGGCGAGTGGCGAGGGTCAAGGCGTAGGGGTAACGGCCGCCCGAAAGCCGCTTCGGCTCGAGCGCTGCTGAGGAACTGGTTGTCGACGAGCTGGTCAAGGACGTGGTGTTGGCGAAGCTTCGCCAATCTGAAATGGCGCTTTGGGTCATAGGCTGAAGGGGCCTGAGGAAGGCCGGCCAGCATCGCGGCCTCAGCCCAGTTGAGGGAGGCTGGGGAAACGCCAAAGTAGCCGCGAGCGGCAGTCACATCACCCCAGTAGCCGCTTCCGTAATAGACCGAGTTGAGGTACATATTGAGAATCTGGGCCCGCGAGTAGCGGAGGGAGAGCTTCACCCCAAGACCGATCGCTTCCAGCGTCGCTTCGAGGCCACTCCCTTTGACGTAGAGCACTTTGGCGAGCTGCTGGGGAATTGTGCTCCCACCTGGGTCACCGTTAGTGCCCAGCACCGCGAGGGCCGCACGGCCGGCACCGTCGAAAATATTGATCACAAAGTTCTGATAGAAGTTCTCATCCTCAACGGCCACCATCGCCGCCCCCAACTTGGCGGGTGGAAACGGGCCGCCGGCTACTCCGTGGTGCTCCCTCAGGATCCGCCGTACGCGCGCCCTGGCATCACCGACTCCGGGGAGGCTCGACAGGTAGAAAAAGCTGCCAGCAAGCAACCCCACCACCGCCACCAATGCGCAAAGGGCGGTTGCTGGCAGGCGGTGATGGCGGTGGCGCCGTCTTCTTGGGAACTTATCCGCCACCCCCGCAAGGTAATAAACAGTCCTAAGCAACGGGTGGCCCAATCGAGGTCCACCCGAACCACAACTCCAGACGGGCTCAATCGGCGATTGAAGGCCTCAGGGCAGCAGCGGTTTCCCACGAGGTGCTCTGCACCCGCCGGGCATCAGGAGCAAGCTCCTGCTTAGCGACCACCGAATATCGTCCGCCTATAGACGGCGCTCACACCCGGCCGGGCCGCGTTATTCAAGTTGGATGAGGTCGATTCATATGCCGCCAATGATGCTCCGGCCGAGCAGGAGACATTGCCTGAATTACCGTTGCCCCCGGGTGAGTAGCGACCGCTCCGACGGGAGATCAAGAAGGTGCCGTGATGGAGAAGATCGTGCACGTAGACGTTGCTGACCTTGGGATCCACCCCAAAGCCATCGTAGGGGTTACCGAGGTCGGTGGCGACGCTTTGGAAGCAGACAAAGCGTCCGTCTCTGGGGATATCCGGTTGGGAGGAGTCACCGTTGGCAATGGCTTTGCTCCCCCCTCCGCTTCGAGACGCGAGCAGGATGTTGCCACTTCCAATTTCTCGTACGTAGATGTTGTCGACCGGGTTGGCAATATCGCTGAGGTTGGTGGCGGAGCTCTCGAAAGCGACCCGACCGCCGTCGCCATCAACTGAGGGGTTAATCGCAGCTCGATCAGCCGCCTTGCCGTTTTCTGAGAGCGAGACGATCGTGGTGTTTTCATTGTCGAGCTTGCGCTCATAGACCTGTGGGGAACCGTTGGCCAAGGGGCTCAGGTTGCTGGCGCTTGACTCAAAAACGACTGCGTTGCCGGAGGCCGAGATCTGGGGGTCGCTCGCATCGGCGTTGGCTACGGGCCCAGACCCACCGGCCCTCGAGATCAATCTGGTTGTGTCGGTACGCAGGTCTCTCACATATATGTTGACCTCTCCCTGCTTTGCTCCCGGTGCCAGATTGGTCGCGGTCGAGGCAAAGGCAACCTTTTCACCGTCGGAGGAAATTGAGGGTGAGAAGCTGTCCCCGTTGGCTTTCGAACCGAATCTTCCGCTGGCTCGAGATATGAGGGCCGTTTCTCCCTTTCGCGAGAGTCGCAGGTAGACGTTTGACTCTCCTCCGTGGCCGCCAAGGTTGCTGGCGCTGGAGGTGAAAGCGACGTTCCAGCCGCTGCCGGAGGCGGCCGGTTCTGAGCTTTCCCCGTTGGCCCTGGCGCCGCCAGAGGAGCGCGAGATCAGCTCGGTGTGTTCGCGATCCATATCGCGCAAAAAGACCTGCCTTCCGGCCCGTGGACCAGGAAGATCGGTATGGCTTGAAACATATGCAACATAGTGGCCATCGAGGGAGATCGCGGGTTCGGAGCTATCGTGGATCGCCGGTTGCCCGGCCGCACCATCGGATCTGCTGACCAGCACGGTTCTGTAGTCATTGAACGGGCCGGCCTTGACAAGGATCGGAAGACCGAGCATCAGCGCTAGCGCAGCGACGGAGGCGGCCAAAAAGCGGTTTCTCGAAGATCTTTGATCGTGGGAATGCAAGCAAATCGGTCCGAATCTGCGCAAAGGCGCGATTGTCAGCGCCAGCCTAGGTGGCACTTCGTCTGTATCGGATGAAATTCCACGCACCTTGATACGGCAAACGTCAGCGATCGATGGGGCGATGGAGCCGCCGGGGGCTCGAGATCGCGGCAAAAGCGCCGCGATCTCGAGATGGTGATCCGAATCGGGAGCGCGAGCCGCGCTCGGGCCGCCAGAAGATGGGGCGCTTTCGACGCCGCCAGGGACCCCTCCAGCGACACCCCGCTGGACATCACCCGTCTTTTAGCCGCGGCTTAGGCTGAGCGCAGAACCTGTAGGCTGCCGCAGCGCCACCGCGGCCCCTGACTCCATGCGCCCGCCCTTAGTCATCAGCTTGGCCCTCATCCCTCTCGCCGCAGTGATTGCCGGTTGCGGTGGTGGTGCAGCCGGAACCTCAACCAGCTCCCCCTCAGCCTCTGCTTCGGCCAATGCACCCCCTCACACGGCCTCACAGCACGGCTCGAATGGGCGGGCTGATCACGGCGCCGCTCATGCCAGCCAGCAGCACTCACGCTCAGGGTCGGGGCCGGTTAAGACAAAGACGGTTCTCAACAAGAGCGGCAAGCGAAACACCGCCCCGGCCCTGCCACTTATCAAGGGGCCTCGACTTGACGTCACCAAGAAGGTTGCCGCCTGCTTTAAGGCCGGACACGCCGGCATCGTGGGAAGCACAATCCCCGGGGCATATGAGATCTTCAATACGACCGGGCCGGGGGGCGGCGGCGTTGAGGTGGCCGCGACTCGAAGCGCGAGCGTCGCGCAAGAGGTGGGTCGATCCATAACCGCAACAGGGCATTACGTTTTGGTTCCAATCCAAACTCCTACCGCGGTGGCGGCGGTCGCAAACGGAGCCAGCGCCGCGGACCGCTCCTTGGCGGTCCGCTGCGCAGAAATCGCAGGCTAGGAGCAGATCAAGGTCCAAGCGGCCAGCCGGCGCCACCACCCGCGGGAATCTCAGGCCGAGGTCCGCTCCGGCGGGGCCAGACCCGCAGGAGAGCATGATTAGGGCCATGTGCGCTGGCGAGCCGCGGCAACCGAGCTGATGGCCCGGGTCCTGTTTGTCGGCAAGCGAGACGCTGCCCGGTCGCAGATGAGCGATGCCTTCTTTAGATCTCGTGGGGGAGATCGGCATCGGAGCGACTCGGTCGGTTTAATGCCCGCCGAGCGCATCCAGCAGGAGGTGATCGAGGCGATGTCTGAGGTGGGAATCGACCTATCCGAGCGGCGGCCCCAGGGGATCGAGAACGCAGAGGTGGAGCGCCCCAACCTCGTCGTCATCGTGAGCAGCCATCAAAACCTCCCACTTTCGGCCCCGCGATCGATCGAATGGGACCTGCTCGACCCGCATGGACTGTCGATCGCCGCTGTCCGTGAGATCCGCAACGAGATTGAGGCCAGGGTCGAGCAACTCATCGTCGAGCTCGACGTTGCCGAGGATGACCGGCTGGCTCGCTTCGAGGCATTGGTAGCCGACGCTATCGACGGACTACCGCCCGAGTTTCAGAAGATCCTCGAGACTGTGGCGGTGGTTGTCTCTGATCTCGGCAGCGATGTTCACGCTTACGGTCAGTACTTTGGGGACGGAGTGGCACGGGGTCGGTTTGAGAATCGAATCGTCATCTACCGTGACACCCTCGAGCGCGACTTTGGCGGGAATCCTGAAGTGCTTGCCAAACAGGTTGAGCGCACCTTGCGCCATGAGCTTGCCCATCACCTTGGCTGGGGCGAGCGAGGTGTTGGTGGATTGGGATTATGAGCCCAGCCGTGAGGTTGGGGGAAAGCAAAGCCCCGCTGTATAGGAGCCGACAGCAAGAAGTCTTCAGTTATCAAAGGAGGGCGTTTAATAGAGAGTGATCGGCAGACCTCCAGCGGCGCCCGCGTGTCCCTAAACCTGCTCGGCCCCGGCGCGGGGTCCCCTCGCACCGAGAGCAGACAATCGTCAAGATCAACGGGGCTAGGTTGGCCGCAGGCCGTTGGATCGAACCTCTTGGCGCTCCCTGACCGAGTTGGCAAATGGATCGCTTGAACTCAACTACCGCAGACCGCACCCATCCAAATGTCACCCTTGCGGTGTTGGCGCTCGGCGGGCTTGCCTACGCGATGCTGAGCTCGCTGGTGGTCCCGGCACTACCAACGATGCAGCGCGAACTGCACACGACCGAGACTGGAATCACCTGGCTGTTGACCGGCTACCTGCTCGCAGCGTCGGTCGGAACATCGATCATTGGGCGACTTGGAGATATGTACGGCAAGGAGCGCCTCCTGCTCTGGACACTCGTCATTCTCGCCTTTGGCACAGTCTTGGGCGCCGTCTCAAGCTCACTGGGGCCGATCATCGTCGCCCGCTTCATTCAGGGCGCCGGCGGTGGAATCTTTCCGCTGGCCTTCGGAATCGTGCGCGACGAGTTCCCGCGCGAGAAGGTGGCTGGCGGGATCGGCCTGCTTTCGGCGATCCTCGGGGTGGGTGGGGGAGTCGGGATTGTGCTCTCGGGCGTGATCATCGAGCACCTCAGCTACCACTGGCTATTCTGGATTCCGCTGGTCGCGATCCTGATCGCCGCGTTTGCGACGTGGCGACTGGTCCCCGAATCCCCGATCCGCGTTCCGGGTCGGGTCAATTGGCTCGCCGCGGTGCTAATGACCGTGGGTCTCTCGGCGCTATTGCTAGCAATTAGTGAGACGACGACATGGGGGTGGGGATCCGCAAAGACGCTCGGATTGATCGCGATCGGCGTCGCCTTCACACTCGCTTGGATCATTGTTGAGGTGCGCAGCCGCGAACCGCTTATAGATATGGCGATGATGCGGGTCAGGGGAGTGTGGACCACAAACGCCGCCGCATTTTTGTTGGGGGCGGGGCTCTATGCCTCCTTCATCGTCTTTCCCCAGTTCGCCCAGCTCCCCACCAGCACCGGGTTTGGTTTCGGCGCCTCCGTGGTCGTTTCCGGGCTCTACCTGCTGCCGGCAACGATCGGTATGACGATTCTGGGCCTCAAGGCCGGTGCGATCTCGGCTCGGTTTGGCTCGCGCGCCGCACTGCTGATGGGAACTATCTTTGCGACGGCGTCCTTCGCGCTACTCGCCTTGGCACACAGCCATCCCTACCAGCTGCTGATTGCAGCAGCTTTATTGGGAATCGGCATCGGCCTCGCGTTTGCCGCACTCGGCAATCTCATCGTTCAAGCCGTGCCGAGCCACCAAACCGGTGTCGCCAGCGGCATGAACACTGTGATGCGAACCCTCGGCGGCGCACTCGGCGGCCAGCTTTCGGCGACGTTCATCGCCACGAACACGGCCAACGGGTTGCCCACGGTCACCGGCTTCACCGAGACCTTCCTGATGGCGACGGGGTTCCTCGTGCTCTGTTTTCTGGCGGGACTTCTGGTGCCCCGCTCGCTTGCGGCCGCCAGCGCACAAGACTCAGCCACCGGCGAGGGGCGGGTCCCGGCCTCCGAAGGCGCTAAGGCCTGACGCAAATGCGACCGCGGGAGCGGTGTGAAGGGGGTGCTTAGGGTGGGGGTCGGTCGGCCTAGGCGTCCATCCGGCGCGTGCGCCAAGCGCCCAGCACGAGAAAGAGGGCCAGCCACGCCCAGAGCACACCCAGTGCCACTCCCTGAGCCATCGTGACGGTTGAACCGTGCATGTCGCCGAGGCTGACAGGACTGAAATGCACAAGGGCCTGACTTAGGATTGCCTCGCGCAGGCTTCCCAGCGAAGTTATGTTGGCGAGGATCGGACTGGCGACAAGCTGCCAGCCGATCAAAACGGTTAGCGCCACCGTTCGCGAAGCGCTCAGCGCTGAGAAGCCGACCGCGATTACGCAAACCGTCCCGATTGAGAGCAGTGAGAAACCGAGCCCATTTGTGAGAAGGCTCAGGCTGGGGGTGGGGGAGCCGTCAGCGAACACCGTGGTTCCGATCACAATCAGCACATAGCCCACTCCGCAGACAAGCCAGCACAGGCCGAGCGCGGCCGGTACACGGGAGGCAAACAGTGCCACCCGTGAACGACCGGTGACTACAAGATCCCGAAACACGCCGGAGGCCACGTCACCCGCTCCCGCCTCTGCGCCGATCAAGATGGCGGCGAGCGGACCAAAAATCACAGCCAAAAGTCGAAGTGCATCGGGGTAGGCTCCCAGTCCCCCCGCGGGGCCATATTTTGCCGGGTCTGAGGAATGCTGGATCGCCCGCACGACGAAGAAGATCAGCAGGGGAGCGAGCGCGAGGAGAAGGGACCAGATCATCGTTCCGCGTTTCTTGCGGAGCTTGAGCAGATCTGCTCCGCTCATCCGCAATGCCAGCGCCGTCATCCCTGCACCGCGGCCTCTGCTCGATGCCCGTCGGGTTTCTCATCGAGTCGCGCGGTTACCGCCAAGAAACGTTGCTCGAGACTCTGGCGGGCCGGCTCGAGCCGCATGACTCCAACGCCTGCGCCCACCAATAGTGCATTGAGGGCTGCTGCGGTGGTGGGGTCGCCCTCCAGTATCACCCTAAGCCCGTCATCTGAGCGGTCAGCGTGATGAACCAACTCACTCGCGTTAAGCGTCCGCAGCGCTAGCTCGATGTCGTCAACTCCCACCCTTAGCTCGCAACGTCCGCCGCCAGAGGCGAGCTCGGAGATTGACCCCTGGGTGATGATCTTGCCGCGATCTACGATCGCAGCCGCGTCGCAGGTCTTTTCCACCTCATCGAGCAGATGGGAGGAGAGAAATACAGTTCGCCCCTCCTGCTCGACCATCGCACGAATCATCATTCGAAACTCCTGGATTCCGGCGGGGTCAAGGCCGTTTGTCGGCTCGTCGAGGATCAGTAGTTTGGGATCCGCGAGTAGGCATCGGGCGACACCGAGGCGTTGGCGCATCCCGAGTGAGTACTTCTTGACCTTTTCTTCCGCGCGCTCGCTGAGCCCAACCCGAGCCAGAGCCGGATCGATGCGAGCCTGAGCCTCCGAGCCACGCGCCGCTGCGATGACTACCAGGTTCTCGCGACCGCTCAGCTGACGATGAAAGCGCGGCTCCTCGACAATTGCTCCGACCGCCTCCAGGGCCAGCCGCCGCTCGGCTGGCACGGGGTGACCGAGAAGGCTCATGTCCCCGGCGCTCGCCCGCGTCAGCCCTAGCAATACTCGAATTAGCGTCGTCTTGCCGGCCCCGTTGGGGCCGAGAAAGCCGAAGGCGACCCCAGCCGGAACAACCAGATCTACGGCGTGCAATGCGGCGCGGTCGCCGAAGCGCTTGGTCAGGCCGCGGGTCTCGATCGCCGCTTCGATAGAGCCGGCTGCGGTGTGGTCTGGCGTGACTGGGGATTGCATCGGTAAGCGGCGATTTCTCCTTGCCATCGGCATTGAAGCCAAAGAACGCTGACCAACTGAAGGATAGGGACAAAGAACCAACGAAGGAGGAGCTTAGGTCTCGCCGCGCGCGATCGCGAGCTGCTTGGCTCGTCGCGTTTGACTCGAAAGAGCAGCGCTTTTGAGTCAGATGCCAACGGGATCTGACCGACGCCGCGAGCGCCGTTATGGCAATGCGGAAAGAAAGGCCAGTAGCCGCTGATCGAATAGCTCGGCGGCCTCGCGGTGCGGCCAGTGACCGGCGCCTTCTGCAATCAGAACGTCGCAGGGTCCATCGAACGCCTCTGGCGAACGCGTCAACGTTTCAGGGCTGATCAGGTCGGTGGTTCCGCCGACGATCAAACCGGGCTGACTCAGCGCGGCGAGCGCTGCTCCCACCGACGCGTCACGGTAGTAGCCCAGCGCGGCGTCGAGTATGCGGGGATTGGCGAAGCAGAGCTTGACATCAGCCAGCGTGGCATCTCGGCCGGCGCCCGACCAGTTTGGTGCCCAACGGCGCATCAGCGTGTCCAAATATGCAAAGTCACGGCGGCGCGCCAGCCATGCACCGCTGGGTAGGCGCAGCGTGACGAAGTGCCTGCCGCGCCAGAGCAGCCCGAGCGATCGCCCGAGTAAAAGCGGGTGTGGGATACCGACAGCGCAGATTGCACGCACTCGGTCCGGAGCTAGCGCAGCCGCCCGGTAGGCAACCGAGGCACCCCAATCGTGTCCAACCAGCACGGCCTGGTCGGCATCGATCGCATCGAGCAGACGCACCGCGTCCTCGGCGATTTCGTCAGGGCCATAGCCACGATCGGGAACGATCGTCTCAGGGTGATATCCGCGCAGGTACGGGACCACTGTGCGGTAGCCCGCCCCATTGAGGGTTTCGCGGGTGTCTGCCCAGCCATTCGGGGTGTCTGGGAAGCCGTGGAACAGGACCACAAGCGGACCCTCACCTGAATCGGTGTAGACAAATCGCTGGCCGTGGGCGCTGGCGCTTTTGGTGTCCATTGAATAGTCGAGGCGCATTGCCTCTCGAGCGGTTCGATCCTAACCCTTCCGACCTTTGACTGCGTCGTTGATTGGTAACTTATGCTTTGCAAACATCGGGGTGGAAGGGGGCGTTAATGTCTTGAGACACAAAAGAGCAGAGGGGCGCGGATCCGAACCCACGAGACGCCCAACGGCTTTCAAACGTGATGGAGAACACCACAAATGCCCGGCTTCGCAGGGAATAGCTGCCGTCCGGAACTCCGTGGGAAGCAACGTACTCCGTCTGCACACGGAGCCCGGCGATCGCACCGTTCTCCGGCATCAATCAGGGCGTGAGGATGTGGAGATGACGAACCCTGGACCGCCCGGCGGGCTAGGCTTCGCGATGGTGTCCCCGAGTTTGGTGACACGCTGATGAGCTCGAGCGATTCGTGACGAACACAAGCTGATTCTCAGCGACTATGTGCTCGCTGAGCTCGACCGAATACAAAGGGACCCACTCGGCCACCGATCAAAAACTGGGAACGTCCGCCGCGCGACTCACGGGTGCGCGGTTATCCAACCGAGAAGCCCATACCGCTCCTCCGCGACCTGATCACCCAGCCAAGCGTCCGGTTTTCTGTGGCACTTTGGGAACCTGGCGGGCCAATTAAACCCTGCAACCTCTCTAACGCCCCACGGGGCCAATCCCGTCACGCAAACACGAAAGCGATAGGAGGCACCTGCGTTTGAAGGACCTTCAGCTCACCGCTCTGCGAATCATGGCTGAGGCCGTCGCAGTGGCAAGGACATCCTCCGACGCGTTGCGCAACTCGCCGGCCAAAAACGCGATATCTCTTCCGCGCCTCACCACGCGTCCGAGCCCACGGAGTTTGCCGGGTTTCACCGGTTTGAGAAACTGAACCTGCAAATCAATAGTGGGCGCCCATTCGCCCTCCTCTAGGGTTGCAACCAGAGCTGGACCCAGGGTATCGTCGAGCATCGCAGCTAGGAATCCGCCCTGGACATCGCCGGCTGGGTTGACGAACTGATCGGTGGCGGTGAACGAAACCTCGATGGTTCCTGCATCGGGATCGACAGCAACCAACTCCCACCCAAGTAGTACGGCGGCCGGCGGAGGATCACGCCGTCCTTCCAACACATCCCAGAATGGACCCTGACGGACTACTCCCGGATCGCGTAGGTCGCGACGTTGCACAGCTGCCAGAATACTGGCGACGCGTTCGCCCGACTACCGTTTTGCGCACAACCGGCGCCTGCCGGCTCCGCTCTGAAGTCAACGGTATTGGAGCTAGAACCCGAGCGGGCCCGTCGCAGATGCACTTCCAGATGCACCTTTCGAGGCACCCCGGGAGTTTGGTCAAGGCGAGTGACAGGCCGGAATCCGCTCTAAGAAGCCACTGAGCGGAGGGGGTGGGATTCGAACCCACGGGACGCCCTAAGACGCCCAACGGCTTTCAAGGCCGCCGCATTCAACCGCTCTGCCACCCCTCCGAGGCAAGGAAGGAGAACCGATGCTAGCCGCAGTGGGCGACGGCGAGGGGCTTGGGTATTGATTGGATTGGCCGATGCGCCGCCTGCTCATTCTCGCTTCAGCGATGGTTTTCTTCGATGTAACCTTCTATTCGGCGATCGCGCCTCTGTTGCCGAGCTACGTTGCTGAATTCGGTCTCAGTAAAGCCGAAGCGGGCATCCTTTCGGCCTCCTACGCGGCGGGTACGCTGGTCGCCTCGTTGCCGGCTGGGCTTGCGGCGACTCGCGTCGGTCCTCGTCGCAGCGTCATCGGTGGCCTGTTGCTCCTTGGCTTTTCCAGCCTGGCGTTCGGTTTTGCCCGAGATATTGCGCTGCTTGATCTGGCACGTTTCACCCAAGGTGTCGCCGGCGCGCTGATTTGGTCGGGAGCTTTGACCTGGCTGATCACCACGGCACCATCGGATGTGCGGGGCTCCGTGATTGGGACGGCTTTGGGGACCGCCGTCGCAGGGGCCTTGCTTGGGCCGGCGCTCGGCGCGCTTGCGGCCGAAATCGGCACGAGGTTGGTCTTTGGGTCGGTCTTGGGCATCGCCCTCGCTCTCGCGGTCCTGGCCTCCCGCCTGCCGGAGGCAAGAACCGAGGAGGAGCAGGGTCTGGCGGAAGTGGCCGCAACGATCTGCAGTCGCCCGATCCTGATTGCGGTTGCCTTTGTCGCGGTCCCTTCTCTGATGTTCGGAGCGATTGAGGTACTCGTACCGCTGCGGATCGCCGTTCTCGGTGGAGGCCATATAGCGATTGCCAGCGGTTTCATTGTTGGCGCCGGGGTCGAGGCTGCTCTGGCGCCGATCGCTGGCCGCTTCTCGGACCAAGTAGGGCGCCGTGCTCCATACACTCTCGGGTTGACCATCTGCGCCTTGGCGATGATCATGATCGCCGTTGCGCAGGTGCTCGGAGTTGTCTTCGCGGGATTGATCGTGACCTCCCTCGGGGCGGGGATCTGCTTTGCACCGGCCCTAGCCATTCTCTCCGAGTCCGCCGAGAAAAGCCGACTGCACCAGGGCTTCGCCGCCGGGCTATCGAACATGGCTTGGGCCGCGGGTCAGGTGGTCGGGGGACTCGCGGGCGGAGGAATCGCGAGCCTCACCGATATCACCGTTCCAAGCCTGGCCGTCGCGGTACTACTGCTCGCCACCGCCGCATACGCGAGGCGAAATCTGGCCCAAGGGGCGCTCGAGATGAACAGTTCTCTGCGGTAATCAGCCGGGGCCCGACCCTGGCCTTTTGCGCTGAGGGAGGGAAACGAGGGCGAGCTACTCTGCAGCCCATGGCGGCCGAGAATTTCAGCACAGTTTCGGGGGAGTGGCGTAACTGGACCGGTGATCAGCGCTGTCAACCGCAAGAGGTCCTCAATCCGCTATCTCGCGAGCAGCTGGCCGAGTGCGTCGAGCGGGCGGCATCGGCTGGGCGAAGGATCAGCGTGGTTGGCTCCGGTCACTCCTTTACCGAAACGGCGCTAACCGAAGGGACGTTGATCGGCATCGCAGCCCTGAGCGGCGTTATCGACGTCGACCCAAGCTCCGGTCTGGTCAAGGTCGGGGCCGGAACGGTCCTGGCCAACCTGAACCTGGAGCTCGATCGATTCGGGATGGCGATGGAGAATCTCGGCGACATTGACCGCCAGACGATCGCCGGGGCAATTTCGACCGGCACCCACGGCACCGGTGCAAAGTGGCGCAACATTTCCTCTCAGGTCGAGGCGATCGAGATGATTCTCTCCGATGGCAGCGTCCGTGAGCTCAGCTCTGGGGATGAACTATTATCGGCGGCACGGGTTGGGATCGGCGCACTGGGAGCGATTTCGGCGGTAACGCTGCGCTGTGTCCCGGCATTCACCCTGCACCGGGTCGACACCTCCCGGCCGCTTGAGGAGGTCCTCGAAACCTTTCAGGAGCGCGCCGACGCCAACGATCATTACGAGTTCTTCGCCTTCCCTTACGCCGACCATGCCCTGGTCTTGGAGCGCAACCGAACCGAGTCCTTACCGCGCCCACGCGGATCGCTCGCCGCCTATCTCAACGACATCGTCTTGGAGAATTGGGCCCTGGAAGCGCTCGCGGCCACCGGGAAGAAATTTCCTCCCGCGATCCCTCATCTGGCACGGCTCGCGGCCCGCCTTGCCTCCGGCGCCCAGGTGACTGATCGCAGTGACAGAATTTTTGCCAACGAGCGCCGGGTCCGATTCACCGAGATGGAGTACGGAGTGCCGCGTGAGCATGGGCCTGAAGCCGCGCGCCGCGTGATCGAGTGGGTGCGCGCCAATCGCTACCCCGTCTTCTTTCCGATCGAGATGCGGGTGAGCGCCGCCGACGATGCGCTGCTCAGTACCGCCCAAGGCCGCGACACTGCCTACATCGCCGTCCATCAATACCGGGGAATGAAGTGGCGTCCATACTTCGAGGCGGTCGAGCAGATCATGGATACCTACGACGGCCGGCCCCACTGGGGCAAGCGTCATTTCCAAACCGCAACCACGCTCGCGCCCCGATACCAGGGCTGGGAACGATTCCAGGCCGCCCGCGAGGTGCTCGATCCGCGACGCGCCTTCACAAACTCCTATGCTGAACGTGTCCTCGGTCTCTGATTTGCTTCGATCCTCGCCCCCCGGGGGTGCTCCCCGCTCGCCGGCTAAAGGAAGGTTTGCCCCTCGCCGCGATAGGTCGAGACCTCGTCGACGACGACCCCGTTTTCGAGCAGAAACAGGGAGGCGAAATGCTCACAGAGCTCGCCCGCCTTGGCGTGGCGAAAGTAGACCCGGTCGCCTATTTCCAACTCCGAACTAGCCTCGCCAAGCAGGGGAGTCTGCACCTCGCCGGCTCCCTCCTCAGGGTCGAGCCGCAGCCCCCGCGGCAGCCACGGTGTCGGCAGCCTGGAATCGTTGGCGCTTCCCGAGGCAAGGTAGCCGCCTCCGAGTACCGTCGCCACCGAGCGGCTGGGTTTTCGCACCACCGGCAGAGTGAAGCCGGCGGCCGGGGTGAGGCTGAAGCGGCTGTAGTGATCAAACAGCGTGGGCGCATAGAAGCCAGAGCCAGCACTGAGCTCTGTAACCGCATCCTCCGATGCAGTTAGCTCGAGGCTTCCGGTACCCCCGCCGTTGACGATCTCAAGCTTGGCCAGCTCATCGACGGCGCTGACGATTGCGGCACGGCGCTTGGCCAGCTCGGTGACCGAGCGGCGCTGCATGAAGCGGATCGCAGCACCCCGCAGGCGTTCTCCGACGGGTCTATCGGCGATCCCGGCAACCTGTCCCTCATAGGCCATCAGCGCGACCAGGTCGAGCTGGGGCCGTTGCTCGATCTCCCTGACCAACTCCAAGACTTGGTCAACGCCATGAAGGGGCGAGCGCTTGGGGCCGAACTTAATCCTGCCGCCCAGCGCCCACCAGCCGGCGTCGACGTCGATGCAGACGCGAATTGGCGCAGCTCCCGGACCAAGGACCGACTCGATCAGGTCCAGATGCTCAGCGCAGTCGACCATCACGATCGGCGCCCGTGAAGGGTTCCCGATCGAGCGCAGTGCCAGCGCCCCAAGGGCCGGGGCGTCGGCGGTTGGATAGGCCAAGAGCAGGTCGTCAAATCCGTGCTCAAACAGCCACAGAGTCTCCGCCAGCGTGAAGGTCAGCAATCCGGCGAAGCGCTCATCGTGGCGAAGAATCCTCTCCAACAGCGCCCGACAGCGCACCGACTTGGTGGCGATCCGCACCGGTTTGGAACCCGCTCGCTCGAGCATCGCCGCCGCGTTTGACCACATTGCATCGAGATCAACAAAGGCAAAAGGTGCCTCGAGCTCCTCGAAAGCTTTCTCATACTCTGCGTGGGTTCTCATCCGCTCACGAGCGTAACCGTGCAGGGCGGACGCGCGAGTGGAGCGCGGCGGTATGTTTTTGCTGCCCCGGAGAGGTGGCCGAGTGGCTGAAGGCACTCGCCTGCTAAGCGAGTAGGGGGCGCAAGCTCTCTCGAGGGTTCGAATCCCTCCCTCTCCGTTATCTCAATCTCAGTCGAGCTTGGCTCGGACGAGCACCCTGGCGCCATCCGCTGGGATCATCGTCACGTTTCGGTGAACTGCGTGCTCGGCTCCCGGCTCGACCGCGACGAGGTCAAGCCTGCGAGCCATCGCCTCCAACACGACGCGCTGCTCGGTCATAGCCAAGGCCGCCCCCAGACAGCGGCGAATACCTCCGCCGAAGGGTATCCACTCATACGTTCCAGGTTTGTTCTGCAGCCAGCGTTCGGGCTTGAACTCAAATGGTTCGGGATAGAGATCCTCACGGTGGTGTACCAAGAGGATGCTGATAGCGACGGGAGCGCCGGCCGGGACGGCAAAGTCGCCAAGTCGCCAGGGCACGGCAACCCGGCGCCCGATCAGCGGAATCACCGGTCGCGACCGCATCGCCTCGACGATGCACGCCTCGATCCATTCGGCTGACGCCTCACCCGAACGCACCGCTGTCAGCAGCTGCTCGCGGGCCCGCGGCTTGCGCAGCAATCGCTCCCAGGTCCAGGCCATGGAGTTCGCCGTCGTCTCGTGGCCGGCCAGAACCAAGGTGAGCAGCTCATCTCGCAGCTCTTTGTCGGAGAGGGTCTCGCCGCTCTCGGTTTTGGTCTGCAGCAGCATCGAGAGGATGTCGCGGCGCTCGCCGAGATCCTCAGTCTTTCGTCGCTGTGCCAGCAAGGCATAGATCGGCCGGTCAAGAAGTGCCAGACCGGCCCGCAGTGGCCCGATCGCCTCCTCGCGCCCGACGTGCAGCAGCTCGGTCAGCTGCGCGGTGGGAAGCGTCGATGCGGCTACCAGGCGTTTCACGGTCTGGCGCAACTGGAACTCGAGCGTGCCGATCGCCGGTTTTCCCTCCACGCCAAAGATTCCGGCCATGATCACGTCGAGGGTGATCGCCTGCATGCGAGGGGCCAGCGCAAAGGGCCGACCCACCGGCCAACGGTTGATCTCGGCTTCGGCGGCATCGCTGATCAACCTCGCGTAATTCTCGATCGCAGCTCCATGAAAGGCGGGCAGGAGAAGCTTGCGCTGGCGCATGTGACGCGGCCCGATCGCCGTCAGCACCGAGTTGGGACCCAAAATCGGTCGCAACGGTGACTCGCCGGTGAGCGATGGCACCTGCTCGGGGGCAGCTGTAAACAGCGAGCGGACGTGGTCGGGATGGCTTGAAATGGTGGGACCGCCGGGCAGTGTGCTGCGCATCCGAAAGACCTCGCCGAGTTCCCTTTGAGCGCGGAAGACGAACTCGATCTGGCGCTGATTGAACCGGAGCAACTGGATCAGGCGTGGAAGGGGGACCGCCGGAGGAGCCGGCAACCGAGTTGCCTGATCGGGATCGATCGGACCCGCTGGAGAGGTCGACACTTCGCCTAAAAGTCCCTCACCCCGATCAATCAGGCTAGGCGTGAGGACCGGGGGATTCATCTAACACCGATCGCCGGCACATGGATAAGTGTAGGAGTTAAGGGTCTGGTCGGTGCGGCCTCTTCGTTCCCGGCGAAGCGCAATCATGGCTGTGTGGAAAGCCGACACTCTCAATTCAGCTTGAGAGCGCTGGTTGCCGCGACCTGCATCCTGGTGCTGGCCGGATGCGGCAGCGGTTCCCAGCAGGCGGATGTAACTCACAGCGACCGCTTGGGCCAACCGCGGGCCGAGATCCCGCCAACGGGCCCTCGCGCCTCAGAGCGCGGGTCGGTTGCCGCCCGCATGCCCCGGGTGCCGACCTTGCTGGCGAAGCCGGCTCAAGCCCCCGCGTTTGCGATAGCACGCCTGCGCGCCGACGCCCGAGTATCTATCTGGCGAGCGCCTCGGCGAGGCTACCTGAAGCTGATCGGGCCGCGCACCGAGTTTGGCTCACCGGTCGTGCTCTCGGTGATCAAGCGGCGCGGCAAATGGCTCGGTGTTTCCAGCGCTGATCTCGGCGACGGGCGGATCGGCTGGATCCGCAGCAACCCGCGAGAGATGCAGCTGTACTGGACCGAGTACTCACTCGAGGTAAGCCTCGCTGCCCGCAGCCTTGTCCTGCACTACGGCGGCCGTCGGGTCGACCGCTTCCCGGTCACGATCGGCGGCCCCGGGTCTGAAACGCCGCTTGGGCGCTTCGGGATCACCGATGCGCTGCGCTTCGACCACAGTCCCTACTACGGCTGCTGTGCGTTGGCGCTCAGCGGGCGACAACCGAGGTTGCCGCCGGGATGGATAGGTGGCGACCGGATCGCGATCCACGGCACCCTCGGTGCGGTTGGTCGTGCCGAATCCGGCGGCTGCATCCGCGCCACCGATCGAGCAATGCGACTGCTGTTTCGCCTCGTGCCGTTGGGGACACCGGTGTTCGTGCGCGAGTGAGAATGAGCTCTGGGGCGGTGCACTGACTACAGTCTTGGTGTGCAGGCAGAGTATGGAGATGAGAGCGGCATGACGCAGAGGCGTCGAACCAAGATCATTGCCACCGTTGGCCCGGCGAGCTGGGACGGCGCGGTCCTTGAGGAGCTGATCGAGGCGGGCGCCGACGTTCTTCGCCTCAACTTCTCCCATGCTGACCTTGAGCGCCATTCCCGGACCATCGAGTCGATCCGCACGGCCGCCGAGCGAGTCGGACGCGAGGTTGCCGTCTTGGGGGACCTGCCCGGACCCAAGTTGCGTATTGGTGAGCTGCGTGGTGATGTCGCAGAGCTCGAGACGGGGATGCACGTGAAGCTGACACCGCGCGCTTTGGAAGGAGATCGAGAGACGATCCCAGTCTCTTGGCCTGGAGTTAGCTCCCTGCGCGAGGATGAGCTTGTCTACCTGGCAGACGGGGCGATTCGGCTGCGGGTCCGTGACCGTGAGGATGCCGAAGAGGTCGAGTGTGAGGTCGAGGTTGGGGGGACACTCTCCTCTCACAAGGGCATCAATGTCCCGGGAGTTGCAGCGGGCGCGGCGGCTACCGATGGCGACCTGGCCTGGGTCGAGTTCGCGGTCAGAAGCGGTATCGATTTGCTCGCGGTTTCCTTCGTTTCCTCCGCCGCGGATCTCGCTCCAGTGGGTGAGCGGTTGCGCTCGCTTGGGTCTGACATCCCGCTGATTGCAAAGATCGAGAAGCGGGCGGCAGCGGAGAATGCAGCAGAGATCGTTGCTGCGGCAACTGGCGGGATCATGGTTGCCCGCGGCGACCTCGGCATCGAATTGCCGCTGGCCCAAGTCCCCGTTGTTCAGAAGCGGCTGATCCGTCTGGCGGGGAAGCAGTCCAAGCCGGCGATCACAGCGACCCAGATGCTTGCCTCGATGGTGAGCGCGCGCCGCCCGACTCGAGCCGAGGTGACCGACGTCGCCAACGCGATATATGACGGCACCGATGCGGTGATGCTCTCTGAGGAGACAGCGGTGGGCGGGCATCCGGTTGAGGCGGTGCGGGTAATGGATCAGATCGCACGGGCGACCGAGCCGGATCTGCGCTACGGAGAGTGGCTCTTCAGCCGTACCGACCAGGCGACCCAAGATGTCGCCGACTCCGTTGCCCAGGGTGCGGTTGGCGCGGTCTACCGGCTCGGGCTGAAGGCGCTGGTGGTGCCCACGTCCAGCGGTCGCACCGCGCGGCTGGTCTCGGCGCACCGCCCCAACGTTCCCGTGCTGGCCGTCTCACCAAGGATCGAGACGGTGCGCCGACTCAACCTGCTGTTTGGCGTTACGGCGGTGCTGAGCGATTACCAGACCGAGGTGCGTGGACTGCTGGACGGCTGCGCGGCGATCGCTGCTCGTCACGAAATCGCCCGCTCGGGTGAGCTGATCGCGATAACCGCAGGGCTGCCGGAGCAAGAACTTGGCACAAACCTCTTCGAGGTCCATCGCGTACCCTGAGCGCCAGGGCCCTCTTGGAGGGCAAACTTCACCCGAGCTCTGCCAGCTTCTGGTCAAGCTGTTTACGTGCCGCCTCACATACCGCCTCGACGTCGGCGTTGTAGCGCTCGGATGAGAGCACGCCCAAGATGACCTCGGCATCAGCTTTCGACAATGTCAGGGTGATCGTCTCCTCGGCCATGGGACCTCCTCGGTTGTTTTGATGCCTGCGATGCACAGATTGTCGCCCTAGAAGGCGGGCAGAGCGGTTCGGGGCGTATGGCCGGCGTCGCGGTTGGGTGGAGATCGGCAGCGAGCCAATATCAAAGTCCTCATTTGTTCGAGCCGTGTGAGGGGCCACTAGGTGGGGCATGCGGCCGGGTAGCCCGACCTGCAGCGAAGCGGCGATCCAGGTCGCTCTGCCACTTGGCGCAGCGGTTCCCGCTCCCGCCCAAGTCCCTCAAGGCTGGGCCGACGCCTGCTGAATGACAACCATGCTCTTCGTCCAAGAGGAAGGGCCGGCGGCCTCGGGTCGCTGGCACTGGCTTAGAATCCTCTGTCCTGTATCGCGACTAGGTGACGATAGCTTCGAGACATGCTCGGGGCAGGTGCTCGCATCGGCCTACACTCGGATCGCCGGCCTCGCGATTTACAGGGCAAGCGCCCGTAGCTCAGTTGGATAGAGCGTCGGTCTACGAAACCGAAGGTCACAGGTTCGAATCCTGTCGGGCGCGCTCCGTTTTGTCCCGCTTCCATGCCGATTTTCGGCTCTAGGGAAAGCTTTCCGAGGGAGATCGGGCCTCGAATCAGAGCCAGCGGGTGGGTCAACGCAGGTCAGCGAAAGTCAGCTTTTGAGGGTTTTCGTTCCCTCCCCGTTCCCTCCGAAGGACCATGACGCCGGCCGTAAACGCGGAGAGTCGCCCCGAAATCAGAAACGGGGGCCGCGACGTTGACGCGCCCGGCCCCCAGGCGCCGAAGTGATTGGCTTCGACGCGTCGCGCAGGGTATCGACCTGCTCCTCGCATGAAAGCTGCTCCTTCAGCCAACCGAGAGGAGCAGCATGGCTGATCTACAAAAGAAAGTCCAAGAGATCCTTTGGCAGGAAACGCAGAGACGCTGTCCTGCTTGGGATCGCCTTGTTTCCCGACCCGGCCGCGACGTGAGCGAAATGGAGTTCGTTTCACGGTTTTGGGGGTATGCCTTCGGCGTCGCTTACGGCATTGCTCGGACTGAGAATCCAGACGAGTCCGACGGGGCGATCGCGACGCTTGCCTACGACGTGGCGCACGATCTATTCAAAGAAGACGATCTGCACGGGCTGGACCTCGTCCGTGCTTTCGAGGCCGGGAAAGCCCCGAAGGATGCGGTGACGGTCTGATGGCGCCAGCAACGACCACAACGATCAAGGTCCCGGCCGAGTTCATGGATGCATTCAGGCTTGGCGCCGCTAAGGCTGCCAGACGGGGGGCGCAGTACCTCATTGAGGAATTCGCAACGGTCGCTGAGGCCGAAAGCATGGAGGCAGTGCCGGGGTCCTCTCGGGCACAGCTGGAATCTCTCGCGCCAATCTGGCGGCTCAAGCCCAGGGCATCGCAGGCAAGTGGTATACGCCGAAAGTCATCGCCACCGAAGAAAGCCTTACGAGTACGAGTTATGCCAAGATGGGAACGGCCGATGAAGTTGCGGGTGTCGTGTTACCGACGAATGGCCTCATCCTCGTTGGTTTTACAGGGGCCTTGAAGTCCTCGGTAACGAGCGCCGGCCATGCCGCAATCTTCCTTGGGAGCGTTCAGGTCAAGTCCGATCAAGGCGGTTCTTCTTCCCGCCCCCAGGAAGCATCAACCGCGCTAACGGTATTCCGTCATCTCTCCATCTACGGCGGAGGGCTCTTGTGTTCCGAAGTGGAAACTTGGGGCGGCGATGTGACGACAGGCCAGATTGTGGGAGGAGCCCAAAAGGTGGGCACCGAAACCTTCATCAACACAGGGGGCCTCTGCCCGATCTTCGTGGGCGCTGGGACCTACGCGGTCAACATCCAATACAAATCCTCGTCGGGCACCGTCACCGCCAAAGAACGCAAGCTCTGGGTCGCCACGCTCGGCTATTAGGCCGTCAAGACGAAGACGACCGTCAAGAACGCAAAGGTGAGGAACGTCAGAACCTAAGGCGATTCCAGCATGCTCAGTCCCAATCGGCCGGAAGGTGAGCGATCAGATAGAGCAGAACGGCCGCCATCGAGATAGCGGCGACCATGACGGCAACCGATAGACCTTCCATGGACACGAAATCGGAGTGGGCAGAGTCCCGTTTGAGCCCTGAACCGCAACTTGCAACCAGCAAAGGCCCTGTAATGACAAGGCCCAAGGACGCTGCCCTTTAGCCGTGACACCAGTCTTTCGGCGCTCTCAGAGCGCTCCTGGTGCCCTCGGACAGGCTGCCGTAGGCAATCCCACCCCGAGACCCATGCCTAGCTTGTCGCTAGCTTTCGCTCATACTTAACAGAGCGCAACACCGAGCTGACAGCGGTCGGCCACCAGCGCTCACCACCGCGAACTGTCGGGACACAGTCGCGGTTAAGGCCGTTAGCGATTACTCGCAGCGTTGCCTTGCCGTCGCGCTCTCTGACAATTCGATCCACAATGGCATCGGGAGTCTCACGAACACGACCAAGCCGCACGCCTTCGGAGCGCTTCACTGCTAGAGCGTCCTTGGTCCGCTGACCAATCAGCCGGCGCTCGAACTGCGCGAAGGATGCAAGGACGTTCGCCGTGACTTCCCCGGCCGGCGTAGTCGTGTCCAAGCCAAGGTCAAGGCAGACAACCGCCCAGCCCTGCTTTTGAGAGTCGGCCATGATGCTGGCGAAGTCGAGCATCGAGCGGGAGAGTCGCTCCAGCTTGGAGGTGACCAGCGCCTCTGCGTCGCCAACTTTGAGACGGTCGAGCACGGACTGAATGCCAGGGCGCGCTTCAGGCTCTTGGCTGAGTAGCCGGCGTCCTCAGACGTCTCCACGAGCTGCCAGCCGCGACGCTCGCGCCCGACAACGATCGCCTGACGCTGACCTCTAGTCCGGCCCCCGAGTCAGCTTGCTCGGAAGTCGAAACACGGCAGTAACCTAGTACCTGATGGGAGTTAGTCCTCCTGTGCCACGCCCCCGGCTGTTCGACCAGCGCGGGGGCGCTTTGTAGTGCAGCGACCATACCACCACGACAGAATTGGTCGGTTGCGGCCACGTCGTCAGCTAGCCCTACAGGGGGCAAATCGTGGATCAGCGAAGGCTCGACCGAACGGTCGATAGCTGCCTAGCAAGGCTCGGCCACAATGTAGCCAAATCCTTTTCGTTCTGCTTCAAATAGCTCTCAGCGGTTCCCAGGTTCGTGCCGAGTTCCAGTTCGCGCGGCTTGCTATGTAGGAGCACCGCAATCTGAGCTACCGCCTTAGCCGCTTCCGGTTCAAAAACGAGACGGGGCTGCTTCTTCGCATAGCGGAGGAAACGGTTGACGACGGAAACGTTGAGGTGCTCTTCCCCGCTTGACCCACGGGTAGTGAGACCAGGGACCGTATTATCGAGTTCATCTAAAAGGTTTTCAACGAGCCCTCCGGCCACCTTGTTTGACGAATTGACCTTGAGTGCGTCGGTGACGGTCAGCGGCTTCAAAAGGTGCTGTGCCCGGGTAATTTTATCTGGATGCGTAATGAGGTTGACCGTTGCGTTGTGGGAGGCGAAGACCGCAACATCGGCGTCCGTCAGCTTGTTGCTTGTGCGTTCCGAGATAGTGCTCGTTGTCGAGGAGGTTGAAGAGCCGCAGCCCACCGCTAAAGTAAGTATGGCCACTGCGGTTCCGAGACCGAGCACATCAACTAGCGTTTTCCGCATGCCCCTCCTTTTCTTATGCTTAAAACTCGCGCCTCCGACTACCGAAGGTTGCCTTTTTGAGCGACATGCTGGCTATTTGATAATGACGTTCACCTTAGAGCCAGGCGTCAAGACTGCCCCCGGCTTAGGCGACTGCTTCTTCACCTTGGCTGTTTTGCTTTTCTTGCCGGAGATCTTTCCGAGCATGCAATTCTCCTTGGGCAGGATCTTTCGAGCGGCTTTGATCTTTTTGCCCTTCAACTTTGGGACTACGCAGGCCGTGTAGGTGAACTGATCCGAAGCGCCTACAGGGGTCGTCCCTGCCACGGTTGTGACGCTGGTATCGACAACCCCCGGACTGGCACTGGCTGGCGCGATCGCGGTGATCTGAGTTTCAGAATTCACGGTATAGCTGGCCGCCGGCGTCGCGCCGAACTTAACCGAGCTAACCCCCGCGAAGTCGTGGCCCGTGATCACAACAGTCTGACCACCTGAGATCGAGCCAGACGAGGAGGCGGGGGCACCAACGACCTGGGCGTCCCTGATCCCGGTGATTCCAGGCGGCGGCTGAACGTCAGCGTTGAAGCCAAGCTCTGTTTCAGGAGAGGCTAGGCCGGGTTCTGTTGATCCTTCAGCTATTGGCGGGTTCCAAAAGATGAATCCGGATTTGGGAAGCACGGGTTTGATGCCGAGGGTGTCTGTTCCGTTGGTGTTTTGGAGAGCAACGGTGTCCCCCGCTTTGATCGGGAGGCTTGTTTCAAACGTTTGAATGCTCAACGAGGTCGGGGTCCCACCCGTGCTGGTTCCCACCGCCTTATATGCCGTGCCGCCGGCAGGTTCAAGAACTCGGAGCCGCAAGGGACCGCCTTCCCCGTCGATTACCCTCCAGCGCACGATCGTTCCGGTGATGGGAGAATTGACCAACGCACCACTCTCTGGCAAAGCCGAATTGGCTGCCATGCCGACCGACCCAAATGCTTGCTTTGTGAAGGATTGGGTGAGCTGGCTTCCGATCGTGACGGTCGCCGCCTGCGCGCTCGCAGCTGGAAAGAGCATGAGTGCTCCCACCACGGTAGCGGCAAAGTAGGAAAGGCGGACAGAGGCACGGGAGAGCCCGCTCCGGATGTTCATTGTCCGACTGTAGTCGAATCGACCCAGCTGAGTGATTGGGCACCTATCCCCAGACGAAGCCTCCGGTTTAGGCGTAACAGCCAACGGATTCACGAAGCTAGCCACGCCTTGCGCCCGGCATAGATAGGCTGTCACCACTAAGCAGGAGAGGTCGCACCCCGTCCAGTCAACCCAGCTCTCAACGAGAGGATGTAAGCATGCCTAACCCGCTTCAAGAAGCCCAGGCAAAGATCAAAGAGGCAATAGCTGAAATCGATCAGGAGCGCGCGCAGCTTCAGAGCGCACTTGACAGCCTCAGTGCCGCACCAAGCGCCCCAACAAGCGCCGCCCCAGCCCCCGCAGCTCGCAAACGGAGGCGCAAAAGGACCCGCAAAGGCAAACGTGCCGTCAAAGGACAGCGTGCAGAGCAATTCCTAGCTGCCGTAGCTGAGAAGCCGGGAACCACGATCAGCGAGATCGCAAAGAAGATGGGCGTGGAGCGGACCTCGCTTTATCCCGTGGCCAAAAAACTCCAGTCAGAGAAACGGATCTCAAAGAAAGGGAGCGGGTTTGTGGTCAGGAAATAGCGTGGGGCGGTTTGCACGAAACCGTCAAGAGATCCCCCGGTGGCAACTACTCCCAGGTCGTTAGAAACGCGCTCAAGGAGCCGAATCTCGGCTAGATCGACTCAGATAGCCATGTATGGTCTAGGAATGTCAAAGAGGTGATTTGTGGCTACAGAGTGGGGATGGATCTGGATCGAAAGTGCGCGTAGCGCGAGCTGGAAGGGTTAGCTAGCTGAGAAGCTGTCGGGAGCGAGGATGTCCGGATCCCCGTGGAACTTCGACGGCGATTCCCACTTAAAGATCACACCGTAACGACCACGGCGACCTCCTGACGATCGGTGCTCGGCTGTGTGGTGTGCAGGTAGTGACGCTCGATTGCGATCACCAGCTTGGCGAGGTCGCGGTAACCGATCACCCTACGGAACTGCTGCTCGGCGACGAGCATGCCGGCGGCGGTCCAGCGCTTGCGCATGTCACCTTCACGCCAGCGCTTCACGTTGCGCTGGGTGTGGCGGACGATCTCGATCATCGACTCGATCGGGTTGGTCGAGCCGAGCGTCTTGGCGAGCTGGTTATCGATCCCGAGCCGCGTTAGCGTCAGCGTCTCCTCCATCCCCTCGCGCAGCGAGGAGGCCGCGTCGGGCCAGGAGCGATCCAGCTCGGAGGCGAGCAGCTCCAGGCGCTGGCGGGCGAGCTCGGGGTCGGTGAGCGCCCAGGCCGCCCTGATCCGGCCGCGGACCCGGTCGCGGTCTGCCTCGGGCAGCAGGTCGGTGACGTTTCGCTCCTTGTGGCGGTGGCAGCGATGCAGGAGCGCGTGCTCTCCGAAGACCTCGCGGATCGCCTTGGCAAGTGCCTTGGCGCCGTCGATCACGAAGAGGATCGCCTGCTCGGGATCAAGGCCGCGGTCGATGAGGTCGGCGAGCAGGGTGCGAGCCAGCGTCGCGTTCTCGGTCGAGCCCTCCCAGAGCCCGAGCGGGATCTTCACGCCCTCGGTGGTGATCCCCAGCGCGACTATGTGCATGCGTTCGGCGATCTCCAGGCCGTCGAGCATCATCGCCGCCAGGCGCACGTCCTCCAGCCGCCGTGACATCAGCTCCTCCAGCGCGGTCCGGGTGCGCTCGATGAACATCTCCGACACCGAGGTCCTCGACGTCGCCGAGGCCTCTCCCTCGACATCGGAGCCGACCGGCTCGCCGACGCCGGCGAACTTGCGGGTCGAGACACCAGCCAGCATCCGGTCCATCACAGCCCTGGTGAGCGGATCGCGATCGGCGAAGTGCTCGTAGGTGCCGAGCGCCAGCTCGCGCTCGTCATCAGCTGAGCGCATTCGTGGCCGGCTCACCCGGACCCGGCGCCCGCCCAAGGTCATCGACCCATCCTCATGACCATGGCGCTTTGCCGTCCGCTCGGGGTCATGCTTGCCCTTGGGGCCGACCACCTCGGTGACCTCGGACTCCATCAGCTCGGCCACCACGCTGAGCCCGACACCGACGCTCAGCGCGAGCAGTCCCTCCCTCGCTGCTCCGACCATCTCGCCCAGGGCTTCCTGGACCTTCGGCGGGAGCGGGCTATCCGCGGTCTCGGTCGTAGTGGCGACCTTCGATGCGGGTACCTTCTTCATGGCGGTTCCTCCTGTTCCGGTTGGACTTCAAGCGCCCAGCACGCTGCCGATGGCAGCGGACGGGGCGGGAGGACCGCCGTTCAAAGTTCTACGAGGTCTCGGACAACCTCTCGGGAGCGGATTGGGGAGGTTCCCGCCTGTCCAATGCGTCTCACACACGCGCACACGTCGAGCTAATCGCATGCGACCAACGGCGAGTCCATTCCTGCTGACCACAAAAGGAACGTCTTGTGTACGCCAGGCACGAATCGGCGTGGCACGAAGCGCGTCAATCAAGCTGCACGAACGGATTGCTAGCCACTGCGACCATCGCTGACCATCTACCAATCACCATCGCGAACGCAGAGGCATCGTCGTGTAGGCAGGGTCATAAAAAAAGCATGAGGTCGCACTACGCAGGGGATGAAGAAAAATCGCAGAGAAAATCGTTTGAGCATCAAAATTTTCCGGCAACCCTGCTCCGCTTACGTACACCCCTATGGCCGGAGTCCCATGCCTGAATTTGACTAGACCCACTAGATCGGCCTTCCCAGGCAAAATTACTTACGGAGTCTCAGATCCGTGGCCACAGCTCTCGCGAAGATGGCGCTGCAAGCTAGCCGTCCGAGAAGCATCCTGACTGCCGCTCCGATCGCTTCCAGCCATCCATCCACCTGTCAGGTGGCGTGCAGGTCGTCGATGTCGATGCTGACGAGAGTGGGCCCCGGGAGGCCGCGTGGTGTGACGCGTCGCCGTGTTGGGATCAGTAGGCCGTCAATCCACTTGTGGTCGTAGCAGCGGTGTTTGGCGCGGCCGAGGGGTCCGAGGAAGACCTCGGCGGTGTAGTCGAGGCGTCTGAGGATCGCGTCGCCGTCGAAATGGAAGATCTGGCGGCGGCTGTGGGCGGGTATACGGAATGGAAAGTCAACGCGCAGCCGCCGACGCGATAGCTCCCGGACGGTGACATCATCTTCGGCGAAGATGAATGGGGCGGCGAGGTAGCCCCAGAGGGCGTACCCGGTGAAATGGACGATGTCGCGGGTCTGCCACTTTAGGCGTCGGGCCATTCCGCTGGGTCGGGGCTGCTTGGCGTCGAAGGTTCCGATGTCGTGTAACTCGACGTGGGGGTGTCGCGGGTCGACGGTGGCCTTGAAGTGGCGCAGGACGGTTGGCTGGCGTTTGGCGGGCAGCGCGATGCCGCCACAGCGCAGGGTGACGTCGATCGAGTTGATCGCGAGCCAGCGCTCGAGTCCACCGTGGGCGGCAATTGTGTCGTCGAGGAGGCTCATTGGCTGGCGTCAAAGGTGAGTTGGCGTAGGTCGGTAGATGTTTTGAATTGCGCCATGTACAGAGCCTATTCCTTGCCACGCCGCCTGGTCGCAGCCAACTGAGAGTCTCTCAACAAGCGTCCCTCTGCACGATCCACGCCCTCGGCATAGGCTGATTCGGCTCGTCAACCACAACGAACCACAGACCCGATGAGAACGAATCCGCAGCAAACTGACCTACGCCAACGTCATGTCGACCCTATGACAGGAACGGCAAATGCCCTCGCGCCGATGGAAGCAACTCATATTCTTGGCGCCTCCAGCCAGCCGTCATTCTTGGACGGCACCAGCAATACCCCTACCGGGCCATTAAAAGTCCAACCAGCCGGCTTCTATGAGGACCACGACAACATCGTTCACCTCAAAGGTCTTGTGAAAACCGGGAAGGGAGAAAATCCAGTCAAAGGGTTGATCTTTCAGCTGCCCCCCGGGGACAGACCGGCGAGCGGGTCTGCGGAACTCTTTTTCAGTACCGAAAGTACGGCCATTTTCATATTCGGGTCAAACACAGTGATCGAAGGAGTAGATCTAAGTGGTGATGTTTGGCTTATCGCGGAAGAAGAAAAAGAGGCGGATCTGAGCGGAATCACGTTCCGGGCAGAAAGCTAATAACCGTCTTGTGGGGACTTGGCCCGGATGGCATCACGGCTGTCCGGGCCTACTGCACGTATTTTCAGAGCAAAGGCGCGAGCTTTCCCGGTCCGGCAAATCAGCAGGTCGGCACCCCTCTGATATTTCAGCCGACAAAGGCGGGGCTTCTCATCCGGCTCCCTCAGACCGCCTCGCTCTCAGCGCCTGTTCTAGGGCCTCTTGGCGCCTCTGCGCCTCTCGGCATAGGCTGGCTCCGATCTGGACCAAAACAAGGGAGATCCCATGAGAACGATTCGACGGAGGCTGACCTACGCAAACGTGATGGCGACCATCGCCGTCTTCATAGCCATAGGGGGAAGCGCATACGCTGCAACTCAGCTGAAGAAGAACAGCGTGGGCACCAAGCAGATTAAGAACCAGGCCGTAACGGCTGCGAAGATCCAGAATGGCGCGATCACGGGGGCGCAGGTCAAAGGGGGCTCACTCACCGGCTCGAATGTCGCCAACAACTCGCTGACCGGAACGCAGGTCAACTCCTCCACGCTCGGCACGGTGCCAACAGCCCAGACGGCCAATACGGCGCAAACGGCGCAAACCGCGCAAACGGCTAACAGCCTCTCAGCACCAGAAGCATCGCACGAAGTGGGAGCATCGGGACAGCCACAGTTCCAGCACGGCTGCGTTTCCAACACCGGGGGCGAAGCAGAACCCGTTAAGTTCTTCAAAGACCACGAAGGTGTAGTACACCTCGCTGGCGTCTACGAAAACTGTTCACCGACTGGAGAAACAGCGTTCCAACTGCCTGCTGGCTTTCGCCCTGGGGCAGTTCAGCAGTTCGCGCTTGCCGGTTCGGGCGCGGGGAACGCGATCGCGATATTTCCGACAATTGCGGGAGTGCCCTCAATTTCGGGGGCCGTGGCATGCGGCGGTACAACCTGCTTTCTCAACGGGATTACATTCCGAGCAGAAAGCTAAAGCCGCAAGCGACTTGGCCCGGACGGCATCACGGCTGTTCTGGCCTTGCGGCACCCCTGCATTCTTGAAACCAAACGCGCGACTTTCGCATTCGGGCAGCACGTCCGTGCCGTGCCCGACCGCACAGCCCCTCCCTGAGGCCGTACGGCGGGGCACGGCTTCAGACTACGGCAGGATGTAGTTGAAGGTCACTTCTTTCGGACCGCCTTTGGCGTTATTAATCGGCTTAGAGTTGAAGTTGCCGAGGGCGCCGTTGTACTTTCCCGTTCCTCCGACGATGGCTCCAGAGACGCCGTTGCCTCCGCCGATGCCTTTGCCGCCCGCGTTCAATGCGAATGAGCCGCCGGGCACGATTGCCGTAGCGGTGCAGGTGCCATTGATGCTTTCAGTCGAGGGCTGCGTAATGATGCAGGCAGCGTCTAGTTCGCCCACGGTCTTCTTTTCTGAGTTCTGGAGTTGGTTGGAGATGGCAAGCCCGCTGCCCGGTGGGAGACTCTTCGCAGTTGCCTTCCCGATCGGGGATGTGCTGTTACTGCTGCCACCAGGCTGAGTCAGCTTGACGGTCCCTTCTTCGCCGTGCGTCTTAGAGGAGCCACAGCCTGCTAGCAAGGCCATGGCAGCCAGCGCTCCCAATGCGAGTACCGCGATCCGAGCGTGCTTCATGCTTCTCCTATCTGTAGCCAACCCTCCGGGGCCGACAACCTATCGCCCAACCGGGCGTTTGTCCCACCAATAGGCCACCTCAGGTCCTCTGTCAGCCCTCAACGGCCGTTCTAGGGGCCTCAGCGCTTCCCAGGGCTTCGGCATAGGCTGGACCGACTCGTCAATCACAACGACTCGGAGATCCGATGAGAACAATTCGCAGCAAACTGACCTACGCCAACGTCATGTCCACGATTGCTGTTTTCCTCCTGCTGGGCGGCGGAGCGGCTTTCGCCGCCTCCAAGCTCGGTAAGAACAGCGTAGGCACAAAGCAGATCAAGAACAGCGCCGTCACGGCCGCCAAGATCAAGAAGGGAACGATCACCGGCGCCCAGGTTGCGAACGGCAGCCTGACTGGAACGCAGATCAACCTCTCGACACTAGGCGCGGTGCCGAGTGCCACCAAGGCAACCACAGCGACGAGTGCCTCGACTGCGGAAAATGCCCAGACACTCGATGGTCAGTCGGCGGATCAACTCACCGGTAGCTCCAAGCTCCATTGCCCGGCGGGGATGGAACTCGCTGGAGGTGTTTGCTTTGAAGAGTCCGCTCGGGGGGAACCGGAAGAATGGTTCAACGCCGTTTTTGCTTGCGCGGAGAGCAACCTCCGGTTGCCGACAGTAGGAGAGCTGTTCGCGTTCGAGCGCCGACTGAAATCAGAGCCAGCACAGGAGTGGACGGAACCTCAGTACCCCAGCGGCGTGGCCCAAATAGCGGCGGCGGATGAAAGTGGGCTCGCCTTAAGCTTCGAATCTACGAGCGCGAAAGAGCCCTACCGCTGCGTCACGTTGGCCTCAAACTGACGCCCGTTTTTAGGTTGGTTGTCGGCCCGGATGGCACCACGGCTGTCCGGGCCTACGTTTGGTTGGCGGGCGCCTAACCCTGCGACAAAAGGCGGCTGCGCAGTTCCGCTCCGCGCCCTGATGCAACCGCACGACCGGCTCGCCGCACGTCCAACTCGATCCCACGCTCGTGAGCCAGGTCAAGCAACTCCTGGCGCTCGGTGTCCTCACGCGCCCAGCGCATCACCAGCCAGAAGAAGACCCCCAGCATCACAACTCCACTCTGCAACATCAGCACGACGCCGGCGAGGCTTTGGTCGGTGATTGGGGCGATCCCATGCGCCCGATCGCTAGCGCTATAGAAGGGGTAGAGCACCGTCCCTGACCACATCAGGATGTTGGCGAGGCCCATGGTGGAGAAGTGGATCACCGCTACGTAGATTGCTTTGGCACCGTTGCCGAACCATTCGGGCTTGGGGAAGGGACCGAGCAGCGCCAGCCACATCACAACCCCTGCTGTAATGAAGCTCGCGTGCTCACAGAGGTGGACTCCCTCATGTTCGGCGGCGATTTGGTAGAGCGCCGGGGTGTGCCAGCCATACATCACCAATAGCCAGAGCACGACGGCGACCACCGGGTGCATCAGCCCCTGCAATCGCCTGATCCCCGGCTTGGTTAGAAGCGGGACGAGGACTGGTCCCGTGAGGCCAACCGCCAATAGCATCGCTGCCTCGTCGAAGAGGATCGTGTGCTGGATCATGTGGCCGAAGACGTAATCGTCGGCGAGCGCGTCCATCGGCCCGACGGTGGCCAAGACGATCAGCGCCATCCCGCAGGCGAAGCTCGCCTGGCGGGCGATGCTTGGCTGGCGGCCCTGCTCGCGCAGCTTCCCAACCCGAACGAAGTAGGCGATGCCGATCAGCAGGGGCAGCGTGATCGAGGTCACCGTCGCCCATTCGAGGCTCAAGTCGAGGCTCATCGCGCTTGAGTTCTACCGCAATTCTCGCCAGTCCAAGAGCATCAAACGGCCCGGCGGTGCCGCCTTAACCAAAATTGACGGGGAGGCTTTGGCGCAGGAGAAGCCCCAGCGCCCCCAGCAGATCCTTGGGCGTCCAGTTTGGCTGCACCGGTCGCTTCAGGTGGTAGAGGCCCAAGCCGCTGAGGAACTTGTAGATCTTGGGATTCAGGTGCCCGTGGAAGTTCGGTGCGGCACTCTGCACGACTCGCTCGGCGCCGGTTGGGTCGATGATGAAGTAGTTGTCGGAGTGGTTGATGTCATAGGTGAGTGGTTTGCCGGTCAGCCAGTCGATCGACGGGGGCTTAGCCTCGGGCACTTTTTCGTAGGTGAAGCCGAAGAACTTGGCGAGCACAGCGAGCTCGCTTGGGGACTCGGTTACGAGCTGATAGTGGACGCCGGTCAGCCTCGCGTAGGCCGCGAGGCGAGCCGGCGTGTCGCGCTTGGGGTCAACCGTCAACTCGACGATCTGAACGTGTGAAGCTGCGTGGTCGGCTCGCAGCGATCGTTCGACCTGCACCAGGTTCCCGGTCGTCAGGGGACAGATGTCGCTGCAGAGGGTGAGAAACGGAACCAGCACCACGGTCTTCCCGGGCCAGGAGGCCAAATCGACCCTCTGGCCGTGCTGGTTGGTGAGCGGGAGCTGGCGAAGAATGCTCGGCACCGGCTGATCAACCACGGTCCCATATGAGGCCGAGCTTGAGGATTCTGATGCCGAGCTAGACGACTGAGAAAGGACTACGGCGGCGATCACCGCAACGGTCAGGAAGGCGAGGCCGCTGAGCCAGAAGACGGTATGAGATCGCTTGCTCACGGATCATCGAGGGTGAGAGCTGCCACGGGTTGAGAACGGCTGGTAACAGCGGCGGCCAGTCTACACCCGGCAACCTTGATATCTCGCCTCGTTTGGAGTCACGAGCGGCTGAGAGAGCCCATTTCGCCACCAATCGGCACAAATCCCCCCGTCTGAGACTTCCAAGCCCTTAGAACGCCGCATATGCGAACATGCGTTCGATTCTATGCAGCGCCGCTGGGCGGCTCGCTTCTCTCTGTCTCTCGTTTCGCCAGTCGCCTCTGGGCCGCTTCAAACTGCAGCCAACTGATGAAGATGAGGACAACCGCGAATATCGCAGCGGCGGCGATATTGCTTCTGGAGGCAGCGGCAGCCACGAGTAAACCGATGAGGGCCGCCCTCAATATCCAGCGCCACAGCGGCCAGGGGTTCATGGGCCAAGGGTAGAGGCCCTCGGGGTGAACCATCCCCCATCTCCCCTCGTATCAATGGATAGGGGTGCTAAGAAAGGTTGAGGCGGAGCGGCTTCGGCACCCGGGGTTCGTCGCCGCCCAGCGTGGCGATGACGATGACCGACAGTTTCCCTGGGAGTGCCGAGAGCTGCTTCCCAATGCGGGTCAACTTCAAGGTCACCTTCTCGGTGGCGCTGGTCCCGAGCCTCAGATTTGCGTGGGCGAAGGTCACGGCCCGCCTTCCCGAGCGGGTGCTCGCGACGAGCCTGCCGCGGCATGGCACTGTGATGCAATGCACCTTGAACTGTAGGCCGCCGATGTGCTTGAAGGTCAGGTGAGGATGCTCGTGGTCCCCTTTGGGGCCAGCGGGAGCGGGCATCGTCGTGAAGGCCTGGTCGGCGCCGAACGCGGTCCCGGTCGCGTTCGTCACCAGCACGCGAAAATGGTAGGTCCTATCCGCGGTGAGTCCCGCGACCGCGGCGGTGGAACGGCCGCCGCGGGTGGTCGCTTCGATCGGCTTGGCAGCGGTCTTCGAGCCGTAGGCGGTGGTCGGTCCGTATTCGAAACTGACGCTGCCGGGCGCCAAATCTGGATTGGTCGCCGCCCCTGCCAGAGTCGCGCTGTTCATGCTGACCCCGCTCGCCGCTTCGGTGGTCGCGCTCGGTGTCGCCACCTCGAAGGCACCGATGTCACAGGCCGCGCCGGCCGGCCGCAGCACTCCGCGGGCGTCCGTGACGGGGCAGCCCGCCGCGCCGGCCTCCTCGATCGCTGAACTGCCCTGCTGCAGCGCCACCGTCTCCACCGGCCCGCCGTTTTCGGCGAGGGGCCCGACCTTCGGATCGGTTTCGGCCTGATCTCCCGGTCCGTTGAAGTCGCATTGGGTCAGGCTGTCGATGTTGTGGCCGAGCGAGATGAGTTCGCCGCCGGGATGAGGGATCGCGCAGTTCTGACCGCCGCCGCGGACGGTGCCTGCGGCGAAGAGCGAGTTCTCGGCTTCGACCCGTCCAGCGGCGTAGAGGTTTCCGCCTTCCGTCGTCAGCGTCGTCCCTTCGCCATCGACCGCATTGCCGACCAGGGTCGAGTTGACGATCGTTGCGGTCCCGCTCGTGTCGAGGCCTCCGCCGAGCGCCACACCTTCTTTTACGTTCTCAGTGATGGAGTTGTCGGCGATCGTGGTGTTGATGATCGCCGTCCCCGTCCCGCCGATCAAGGCTCCGCCCCCGTACAGGCCGATGTGTTCTTCGGCGGTCGGTTCGTTCATGAACGCGCGGTTCCTGGCGATGGTGGCGCCTTCGATCGTGTCGTCGGTACCACTGACGATCTCCATTCCGGCACCCTGCCCTTGGATCATCACGTTGCCGATCGGGCGGATTTCGTTGCCAGTGATCGCCACCTGGGAGAGGGATGCCTTCGTGCCGTCGAAGTAGAGGCCGCCGCCGAACATGCTGAGGCCTTCCGACGTGTTCCCTTTGATCGAGCCGCCTTCGATCGTCAGGTTCGCACCTTCCACATTTACACCGGCGCCCCAGTTGTGGAGCCCGTGCATTCGGTTGTCGGAAACGACCGTGTCGCGGAGGGTGAGACTCGTGGCGCCGGAGGACGCGATGCCAGCTCCATATGGAAAGCCGGTGGAGCCGGTTTCGATTTCGTTCTCGTCGATGAGGGAGTCGGCAACGGTCACATTGCCGCCCGTCTGATCGACCCCGGCGCCGGCGACTCCCTGTCCCGGAAAGTCGAGTTTGCCTTCGGCGATCTGCACGCCCTCGATCGTCACGGTCGGCGAGCCCTTGATGATGATCACCCGCGAGTGACGCCCCGCGCTGATCGTCGTCTGCCCTGGCCCGGCGCCTTCGATCGTCATTGAGTTGAAGATTTCAAGCTGACCGCTGGTCAGCGAGATCTCGCCAACCGAGGCTGGGATCACGATCGTTCCGCCGGGGTCGACTTCTTCGATCGCTTTGCGCAGCGACCCCGACCCGGAGTCGTTTCCGTTCTGGACCACGATTTTCGGCGCTGCCGCTGCCGTGCCGGCAAGGAGCAGGGCCAGTATTCCCGTCACGAGCGCTGTCTTGAGAGCGATCCGCTGCGCCATTTTCTTTCTCCGCGACGATCCTAGCTATTTCTCCCGAATAACCCCGGGTATTGAAAACGGCGACGCCCGGGTGCTGTCGCGGCCGTTTTCGTCGCGATCGTCGATGCTCTTTTGATCTTCTCGAACTTTTAGGCACGCACCCCGAGCAACGTGGAAGAGATTTGGGCGTAGCCTCCTCGCTGACATCTTGGCGAAGAATCGACTCCGGTAGATTTCCTGCATAGTTGGAGTCGAGCGACTCGGCATGTGACCACAACTACGAAGGCCACGGCTTTAGTCGGGTGGGCCAATTCAGCCGCGCAGACCAGCAGCGTTTCGAGGATGTAGCGAGCGCCTCGCTGGCACCGATCGGCCGTAGCTTTGGAGACTGCGGGCCGTGGTCGTGCTGCTGCTTCCATAGCCCACCACCAAAAAGCCGGCAAAGAGAAAGGCGCCAACTGGAGCTGCGCTCAAAAGCCTGCGGTGCATCGAAACCCTCCTAGCGCTGACTGGTCGGCGTGACCCCATCTTCTGAGCCGCAATGCCGGTGTCCCATCTGCGGAAACGCGAACGCCTTCACCTAGTGACGGCTGGGAGACGATCCTCTGTTGTGATTGAGAGCAGCTCCCCAGTGATGCAGCTCGGGCAGAGCACCCCGAATACCTCGCCAGCTTTATCCGTCGAGACTCCCCAGTCAAGCGGCGGGCCCGGGTCCTCCCCGATGGGGGTCGGCCGTTGACAGATCATGCAGCGGTGTTCGGCGTGCTCGTTCATCTAGGAGTCGAGTCGGCAAACAAATCGAAGCCTTGACAGGGCAGTCGAACAAACGGCTGTTGGGACCTTGCGCTCTCTTGCATATTGGGGGTCAAAGGCGGGAACTTCCCGCCCGTTGTCGAAGCTTCAGCGCACCTCTCGCGCCCTCAAGACCATTTGAGATCCGTCGAACACCACGAATGGGAGATCCCGCATGAGAACGATCCGCAGCAAAATGACCTACGCCAATGTGATCGCCACGTTAGCCCTGTTCATTGCAATCGGGGGTGCCACCGCCTTTGCCGCAAGCAAGCTCGCCAAGAACAGCGTCGGCACCAGCCAACTCAAAAACGGAGCCGTCACGGCGGCCAAGGTCAAGAGCGGTTCGCTGCTGGCGAGCAACTTCGCCGCGGGGCAGCTCCCGGCCGGAAAAACTGGCGCTGCGGGCGCACCAGGTGCTCAAGGGGTCCCAGGGAAAGAAGGACCGCAGGGCCCCGGTGCATCCCAGGTCACCTTCAACTTGCCGGCTTCCACGAGCCCTACCTTCAGCAAGGTCGGCAACGTCGCCGGCTTCACCCTCGAAGGCGAGTGTAAAGAAAATGCGGGAACGCACGCCGTGGTCCTCGAAATGAACTACACCTCTGCGGTAACGGTGCAGTTCATCCAGACCGAATCCAAATCAATCAACGAAGCAGCGACGGTAACGGCAGTCTCGTCCTTCCCCGAGCCGGCAGCGTCGGAACCATCATTCTGGGAGAACCTGGAAGCTCAAGAAGGCAAGAAATCAATAGAACGGTTCAACGGCAACGTCGTCAGTCCTAAGCTGATCGTCTCCGAAGGCTATGTCGTCAAAGGCGGCCCAAGCGGAAACTGCGAAGCCGCCATCAGCTACATCCCGGCAGGCTGACCGACCTGAGCACGCTAGAGCCGCCCCTCGCCGCCTCTGCGACGGGGCGGCCCGCGTTCGCCGGGAGAATCCAGGGAGGGCAGCCGCGCGACCCATATGCGCAGGTGGGGTTCGATGGGCGTTGCGGGAAGTGATCAGATGCATTTCGAGCGATCTTTGGCGAACGGGGACTTCGGCTCGGCTTGGGCCTGCGCGACTAGCTTCAGCCAGGACGACCTAGCCGATGCTTTGCGGCTCACCTGCGTATCGCTCAAGAATCACCCGAAGTGATTCGAGCCGACGGCCCCAGGCTAGCTTGCCGTTGCATCGAGGGAGCGCAAGCCGACCATGGATCAGGGCAGCTGCGCCGCTGGACAGGCGCAGACCCGCCGACACCAGGGTCGATGAGATCGAAGCGGATGATGAGGCTGTTGGGTTGACAATTAGAAAAAAGACTGAGCCGCGCAGCTTTAGGATTGCCCAGGAACCGTCGATAGGTTCTTCTGGTGCTCCAATCCTTCGTTGACGGCTACCTCCGCGCCCTCCTTGTCGGGACAGTTTTATTGCTCAGTGCCGGTGAGGTCTGTCGGCTAGTTCTCAGCTAGCTCCCAGCGGCGCAGCGTTTGAGCGGTTTCTCGCTTAGACCCTGAACCTCCTGCCTTGAGGTTGTCCGAGACCTCGTAGAACTTTGAACGGCGGTCCTCCCGCCCCGTCCGCTGCCATCGGCAGCGTGCTGGGCGCTTGAAGTCCAACCGGAACAGGAGGAACCGCCATGAAGAAGGTACCCGCATCGAAGGTCGCCACTACGACCGAGACCGCGGATAGCCCGCTCCCGCCGAAGGTCCAGGAAGCCCTGGGCGAGATGGTCGGAGCAGCGAGGGAGGGACTGCTCGCGCTGAGCGTCGGTGTCGGGCTCAGCGTGGTGGCCGAGCTGATGGAGTCCGAGGTCACCGAGGTGGTCGGCCCCAAGGGCAAGCATGACCCCGAGCGGACGGCAAAGCGCCATGGTCATGAGGATGGGTCGATGACCTTGGGCGGGCGCCGGGTCCGGGTGAGCCGGCCACGAATGCGCTCAGCTGATGACGAGCGCGAGCTGGCGCTCGGCACCTACGAGCACTTCGCCGATCGCGATCCGCTCACCAGGGCTGTGATGGACCGGATGCTGGCTGGTGTCTCGACCCGCAAGTTCGCCGGCGTCGGCGAGCCGGTCGGCTCCGATGTCGAGGGAGAGGCCTCGGCGACGTCGAGGACCTCGGTGTCGGAGATGTTCATCGAGCGCACCCGGACCGCGCTGGAGGAGCTGATGTCACGGCGGCTGGAGGACGTGCGCCTGGCGGCGATGATGCTCGACGGCCTGGAGATCGCCGAACGCATGCACATAGTCGCGCTGGGGATCACCACCGAGGGCGTGAAGATCCCGCTCGGGCTCTGGGAGGGCTCGACCGAGAACGCGACGCTGGCTCGCACCCTGCTCGCCGACCTCATCGACCGCGGCCTTGATCCCGAGCAGGCGATCCTCTTCGTGATCGACGGCGCCAAGGCACTTGCCAAGGCGATCCGCGAGGTCTTCGGAGAGCACGCGCTCCTGCATCGCTGCCACCGCCACAAGGAGCGAAACGTCACCGACCTGCTGCCCGAGGCAGACCGCGACCGGGTCCGCGGCCGGATCAGGGCGGCCTGGGCGCTCACCGACCCCGAGCTCGCCCGCCAGCGCCTGGAGCTGCTCGCCTCCGAGCTGGATCGCTCCTGGCCCGACGCGGCCTCCTCGCTGCGCGAGGGGATGGAGGAGACGCTGACGCTAACGCGGCTCGGGATCGATAACCAGCTCGCCAAGACGCTCGGCTCGACCAACCCGATCGAGTCGATGATCGAGATCGTCCGCCACACCCAGCGCAACGTGAAGCGCTGGCGTGAAGGTGACATGCGCAAGCGCTGGACCGCCGCCGGCATGCTCGTCGCCGAGCAGCAGTTCCGTCGGGTGATCGGTTACCGCGACCTCGCCAAGCTGGTGATCGCAATCGAGCGTCACTACCTGCACACCACACAACCGAGCACCGATCGTCAGGAGGTCGCCGTGGTCGTTACGGTGTGATCTTTAAGTGGGAATCGCCGTCGAAGTTCCACGGGGATCCGGACATCCTCCCTGCCTTGCACCGACTGCTCTGTCGGCCACGCTTTGTCAAACCGATTTTGCGATCCCGCCCTGGGACCGCTAGCCTCCGAAGGGTGACTGGGCCACATGGAAACGCACCCCGAGCTGGGCGCTTTGATCCGATGGCTTCGGGAGTGGGCGATCTAGCGGCGGAGGGGTGAGTGAGAGGGCCGCGCCGACTGAACTACTGAGGCAGACGGGCGAGGACTTGGCTCCCGACGAACCTAGATGCTGCACCCAGGCTTCTGCCCGGGAGGACAAGCGTGTTCAGGGGTCCCTTTCGTTCGGGCGAACCTAAATGTCATCTGGCCCTGACCGCTGGGAATAATATCGCTGCTCGACGGTTTCGTAGCGGCCGAGATACTGACAGAGAAAGCTTCCCGGCTGGCCCTCCCGAAGGGGCTCTGTCTCTTAACGACGGTCGCGAACATACTGCAGCGATCGGCATATGCTTCTTCTTTCGTACAGGACCCGGTCGGAACCTGACGCTGTGCGAAGGCATACACCGAACTCATGTGAACGATCAGGAGGGCGCCCACGCAGTCTGCGTTTCGCGCCGCCTTTCCAAATACAACCTGCTTTTGGACTTTTGCAATCTTGCACTCCGAGGGTGCGCTGAACTGCACTCGATGTGCAGTCGAGGTTCCGTTATCCGGGAATTGGAAGTCAAAGGAGTTGCCGGTCTCATCTTCAATCTCAACCTCCGCGCAGTCGCTGACCGATTGGAGGATTTCGGAGCCTGAGTGTGTGCCGAGGTCTACCGCCCACGAAAACGTGTCAGCGCTATTCCCAAGTGCCTCACCCCCCATTAGCAATGGTCCTTCTTCGAAACTCTGGGTGGCCGGAAAACAAGGTGCCGATTGCGCCGCGCCGGCCTGACCCGAAGCGTACCCAAAGAGCACGCTGAGTACCGCGAACACACCGACCAATTTCACGATTCTCCTGACCGAAAGGCCGCTTGTCATCGGCGGCACCGTAGCACGAAAGCGAGCAATCTCTTGCCCAGAATCGCAATTTCGCGACGCTAATAGGCGAGCCCTTTCGAAGCCGGGCTAGATGTTTTCTGAACAAGCGGAGCGCGGAGCAACTCGGTTGAAGTTTGGGCTGGCGGGGTTAAGCGAGGGCCAGGGGTGGCGGAAGGCCATAAGAGGCTGGTCCGATTGAGTTATGAAGCAGATATGCAGGCCACGACCTTGACGCGCCGGGCCGCCAGCCGCCGAAAGTTCAGCTTCGCCGCGTCGTGCAGGTTATCGACCTGTTTCTCGTGAAAGCGGCTCCTTCGGCTAATTGAGAGAAGCAGCACGGCTGACGCTGCATTGAACCTTTCCGTGGCTTTGCAAGACGCGCTCGGGGTAGCCCGCAGCCGAGGCGCTGGGCGGGCTGCCTCCGGAGCCGTGAAGGGGATTAACCGATCGGCGCGCAGATCACCACGACCTTGTTCGGTCCTGGCCCACCTTCTCTGGCGCCTTGAGTGGTGATTGCCCCGAACCAGCCATCTGCAGGACCGTGCTGACCATCGGAAAGATAAAAATCACGCTGACCTGCAAAAGTTGGCTCGGATGCCGATACCTTCTCGAAGCGGGTGTTCGACGGGTCCACTCCACCTCCGAGAGCCTGATACCCCAGTGGACAGGAGACGTATTCTGAGGCCGAGTTTTCGCCGCCGATCCCGGTCGCAATCGTTTTGACCACCGTGATGGTGCTCCTCAGATAGCGGGCGTCGCTTTCGGTTTTCGAGTAGGGCGTCGGTGGTAGCGTTATTGCCCCAGGCTTGAGGTCGGCCAGGGAGAGTGTGCCCGGTTTGACTTTCGAAGCCGTTACCGCGTGGGCTTTGAGCTGCAATGGGCCGACCGAGTTTTTGGGCAGGCTAAGCATCGCATAGGCGACGCTTCCGCCTCCGAGCAGCAGGAACAGGCACAAGGTGGAAACCACATTTGCGTACGTCAACTTGCCGCGCACTCTTTTCATGCTCGCCTCCCAGGGTCGTTGTCGAACAGCAATTTTATGACAAACCTCTGGCTCAGAACGAAATTGCTGACACTCTTTTCACACCAACGGCCGAACGGCGCTCACTCAATCAAGGCTCGGTGGTCACCAGTCTCAAGGAGAACCGTTCGCGAGTGATGCAGTTCGGGCAGATCACGCCGAATCTCACCAGGTTCGTCCAGGCGGGGGAACTGGGTTTGAGATTTGTGTTCGAGTTCGGCTAGGCGTATCGGACCCAGTTTGCCGTAGAAGCCGCCAAAGAAGGGCTCCCTCCTGGGAGGCCCGCTTGCGTGCCCCGAGCGCTCCCCGCGGCGGCGATGAGCAGCAATGCCGCAGCCGAAACCAGCGAGAGCTTCGCGTCGGACCCAAGTTATCGAGTCGAACCCAGCCCGCCAGCGGAACTCACGTTTCTAAGGCTCGGGCCCGACGGCGATGGCCTCCGGTCGGGCGGCGCCGATCAACAGATCGCCAAAGGTCCTGGGCCTGCTCGCCAGCCGGGGCCACCACCAAGCGGGGGCAGTGTGAAGCCTGCGCTAAGTCCCGAGGGAGCTCTGGCAAGTCAAAGAGCCCCAGGGTCTGGATCTTGAGCGGAGTTCTCGGTCGCCGCTGCAAGGTCGCCAAGAGGCCGCCTTAGGGCACAAAACGCATCGCCTCATGCTCGGATCGGCGCTCACCCCAGCTTTTTAACAAGATCGATGCGGAGCAGCGTCAAGGTTGAGCTTGTCGCAGGCCTTCTCCCTGAGGCCTTCGAAATCGCCCACCCACACCATGGCACCCCCCGTCGCGCCTTGGTGTCGGTTCCGACGGCCCCGGCTTCCCTCCGGGGTCGTCGCGCGTTGGGTACCTGCGCTTCGCCGCCCAGAACACCCCGTTCTTTGATCCGCGATCACGGTGCCCTCGGCGCGGCGAGATGCTGCCCGTGTATGCCCGAGATCGCGTCATAGCTGGTGGGGCCACAAGACTCCAGAGAGACAGAGAGCCCGGGGCAGCGTCGATCACGCTCAGTCGGTAATCGCTCATATTTGAGCGGCGAGCTGGAGCGCGCACGGGATCAATTCGACGCCTCTGGCGTCGAGCGCGAGGTGGCCAACGCGACGGGTTCATCTCCATTTTGATCCCCCTTGCGTTCCCCAACAGCTCAACCGCTCAAGCAAGCCCTCAAACAACTGTGAGGCACGGACTATGAAACCGACGTTCACGGGTTCGAATCCTCTCGGTCGCGTTTGAGAATGGCGCGCCGGCTCTTCCCCAATCCAAGCTCACGGGCAAGCGACTCGACCATCGCTCCGCCAAGCCCGCTCTGCTCAGAGGCGCTCGGGTGGCTCCATTCGGTATAGGAATTGACCCCTCCCCCCTTCTTTTGCGATTGCGAAGAAGAGGCCGAGGAGGGCCTCCTGCATCGCAGCATTGGCGAGTGGACCGGCGCAGATGGGCTCATAGCCTGCGTCGCGGATCAATTGCTCGACGACGGCGCCCGCCTCATCGTCTCCGCACCAGAGGTTGCCGGGAGTCGAGCTCGCTTCCTCGATGCGGTCAAAGAGGGAGGCGAAATTGATGTTGAAGGACTTTGCGGTCGGCCCGTTGGAGCGAGATTTGACGTACTCGGCGTTGGAGTCAAATCCCGTTGGCGCCCGCGCGCCTCCCCAGAGATTTGTGGCGTCGATCACGGTCTTTCCCTCGAGGCCCTTGATGCCGTCGAGCGCTGCGGCCACCACCCCGCCGGGAACCGCGAGCAGCACAACGTCGGCCTCGGAGACGTCGCCCCCTTCATGGCCAAGCGTCGTTACCTCGTGCCCCGCCTTCTCCCAGAGCTTTCCAAGTCCAGCTCCAATATTCCCGCGGCCGATAGTCACGATCTTCATTTTGCGCCCCTCTCCTCAGTGTGTCGGTTGGTCAATTGTGTCGCTTCGTTCATGCCCGTCGCCTGGCCGGGGAGCGCGGCGGGATCGGGGGACCGTCTCTCCGAGGAGGGCTCAAGGCGGATGCGGGAACCGGCGACCGCCGGGGGGTGCCTGAGGGATCAGCTTCGAGCCGCGCGCGGCGGCGCGATCTCATCTGCGCCCGACCTACCCTCGCGCCGCTGCCGTAGGGAGTGGCGCAGATTGACCACGATCGAGCGCGGTATCGTCGTCGCCAGGGTCCGCGTCGGGCCAACCTGGCGCGTCGCGAATTTGTCGAATCTAGCTGCCACCTCAGGGTCACGCGCGGCGGCGGCGAACAGGGCTCGTTCGCCGCGGCTGAGGCTTCGACCGGTGGCGTAGTCGTTGACCATGAAGGAATGACCCGCCAGCCGGCGTTTGTGGAGCCGGCGATAGCGCTTCAGGCCGCGCTCAAGCGGCTCCTCTCCGGCCAGCGCTGCTGCGACGCTGTCGGCGAGCCATTCACCGGATTGCAGCGCCCAGCCGCAACCGACGCCGAAGAGTGGGTCGGCCGCCAGCGCGGCGTCCCCAGCAAGCGCCAAGCCCGGCGCGACTGGAACTCGAACACGGTTCGGCATCTCGATCTTGCCGAGGACGGGCTCCACCAGTTGCGCAGAGTCGATCGGGGGTGCCTCTGGGAATCCTCCGACGAAGGATCGCAGCGCCGCCGTGGGGTCGCGCCGAAACGCTGGCAGCAGCTCCTTTGTCGGCATCGCCGCGTAGAAGACGAGGCCGCCGTCGGTTGGAAATGCCGCGCCCCAATGAGGGTCCAACATCCAAATCGAGGCATCAGGTGCGAACTTGGGCTGATCGCCCTCAAAGTAACCGCCGTAGGCGAAGCGCCCGTGGGGGAGGATCTTTTCGCTGACCCCAGAAAAGCCGGCGATCCTGGAATCGCGACCGTCGGCGCCAACGACCAGCTGCGCACGCAGCTCCGACCGCGCTCCGCCGCGGGCGCGCAGGGTCACTCCAGTGAAGGTGCCGCCGTCGCGCAGCAGCCCGTCGGCGGTCTCGCCGAGAATCAACTCGACCCCAGGGGTCGCGGCCGCCGTTTCGCGAACCAGTGGGTCGAGTACCTGACGGCGGAGATTCAGGCCCAGTCCGGCGCGATCAGCCGGAGCTTCGATCCATCCCCACCGGGTCCACGCGTGCATCCGCGATCGTACGCCACCGGCTGCGATGATCGGCTCGAGCAGATCGAGCCGCTCGATTGTCGGCACCCCGGATGCTTGGATGAAATGGCTGCAGATGCGCTTGAAGGCCCGCGGGTCCGGTTGCTTCTCGATCAGGGCGACTTTCGCCCCGGCGCGGCCGAGCAGGATTGCGGTCGTGCTGCCCGCTAGGCTCGCGCCGACGATGACGGCGTCGTAGTCCAGAGATCTGCCGCTGCCATTGCTGCCCTCAATCATGCCGACCTCCAGGTTTGCACGCCGGGATTCTCACGATACGCTTCGTACTATACGGCCCGAACTATGAAAAGCAAGGAAATCCGCCTCACGACGACCTCCTATGCGCTGCTTGCCCTTCTTGATCAGCTTGGCGAGGCTACCTCCTATGACATAAAGCAGGCTCTCGAGAAATCGATTGAGAACTTTTGGCCGGTTCCCCACACGACCGCCTATGAGGAGCCAGCCCGACTCGCCGCAGGCGGCTACCTGTCCGTCAGCCAGGAGTCGAGCGGCCGCCGCCGCCGCCGCTATAGGCTCACCGAGAAGGGTCGCGAGGCGCTGCGGGTGTGGGCTGCCGAGCCCAGTGCCGCCCCACCGCAGCTGCGCGATGAAGTGATGCTCAAGGTGTTTGCCGGCGCCGATCCGGCGCTTTTGGCCAAGGCCAGATCCGAATGGCACGAGGCCAAACTAAAGGAGCTGGAAGGCTATCTCGATGAGGTGCGACGTGCCGAGGGATTGGAAAGCTCAGAACGCACGCTGATCGCCGGCGTTGCCTATCACGAGAAGATGCGCGAGCTGCTCGAAGATCTGGCTGGGCCCACCGAGCCCACCGGCAGCTGAGCATTTCGCTCATCGGGCCGGGGGCAACCCAAATTGCCGTCAACCAGCCGGCGACGGCCTGCTTATCAGTGCTGCCTTGCCCTGCGTCCCCCGGAGTGGCGCGATCACCGCCCCGCTGGGGCTATGGACAAGCCTTTGCCATCCTTATCGCCGCGTTTTCTGCGGCCGGTTGCTTCCTTGATGCCCGACGCTAGCTTCACACCGATGTCACAAAGCTGACACACCGCTCCAACGAGTGGTTAACACCATCGAATTCCGGCGCTCCTAGCCTGCCAAGCGTTGGAGTGAGTTCGACCCCATTTTCGCCGACCCCTCGACACGACAGGAAGAAAAAATGAAACGGCTTCCAGCCCTCCTCGTCGCCCTCGCGGCGTGCTTGGCCCTTACGACCTCGGTGTCCCTTGCATCGAATCACCAGCTCGATTCCCACCATGAGAGCACCGTGTTTGACCTCGGCGACCCCAGGACCCCAATCCGCCACGTCGTCGAGATCTTCCAAGAGAACGTTTCATTTGATCACTATTTTGGGACCTATCCGCATGCGGCAAACACCGATGGTCAAGCCTTTCACGCGCTGCCCGGAACGCCGGCTGTCGATGGCCTTCTTCCGGCGACCAGCTCATCGCTTCCGCCAGACCTGCGGCACAGCACCAACCTGCTGACAAGCAACCCCAACCTCTCACTGCCCGAACGCCTTGACAGCAGTGCCACGGGCCTGACTGGCGATGCGGGTGGGCAGCTCACCTGTGATCAAGACCACGATTACAGCGATGAGCAGCAGGCCTTTGACAACGGCAAGATGGACCACTTTGTTCAAAGCGTTGGCACCGATGACGGAAGCCTGACCCCATTTGGGACGCCTTGCAACGCAAACACAGACATGGATTACTACGACGGCAACACGGTCACCGGTTTGTGGAACTACGCCCAGGATTACGCAATGAGCGACAACTCCTACGGGACCACCTTCGGTCCGTCCGCTCCCGGCGCGATCAATCTGATCTCCGGTGACACCGGTGATGTCGATACTTCCCACGAGGCCAATGACCCCTCGATCTCGACGTCGACAAGCCCCGACAACGATCTGACGCCCGACGGCTCCGGTGGGTATTCGCTGACCAGCGACGCCCAGCCGTACTGGGATGACTGCTCGACCCGAGACGCGGTCGCGATGTCGGGCAAAAATATTGGTGATGAGCTCAACGCCGCCGGACTTTCATGGGGTTGGTTTGAGGGGGGCTTTCGGCCAACCACCACCTATCAGGCCGCCTTAGAAGCGACCGGTCATAGCGGCCAGTCGACCAGCACCTTCATTCCCGACGAGTTCAAGAGCGCGGAACTCCAGAAATCCGTGCCGCACGCGAGCAACCAGGGCCTCTGTGACGCTGTCACCCCGGTTGGAGAAGCGCTCGGCGGAAACGGTCAGTACGGATACAAGGACGACTACATCCCCCACCATGAGCCGTTTCAATACTATGCGTCGACGGCCAATCCCCACCACCTGACGATCCCCACAAACAGCAAGGGGCGAGACACCCTGGCCGGCTTGGCGACGGTCGGACATGACACCCAGTCCTACGTCGCTGGAGTGCCCCAGTTCAACACGCCAAACCACAACTACGATACGAGTGATTTCAATCAGCTGGTCACCGCCATCTCAAACCACGAGCTGCCCGCGTCGGCGCTGCCGACCGTCAGCTTCATCAAGGCTCCGGGCTATGAGGATGGCCATGCCGGATACTCGGATCCAGCCGATGAACAGGAATTTGTCACCCACACGATAAACGAGATCATGAACACCCCCGACTGGCGCCACACGGCCATAGTCATCAACTGGGACGATTCCGACGGATGGTATGACCACGCAAATAGTGGGGTCACCAACCCGTCGCTATCGCCAGCAGATAACCTGACCAATACGACGCTGAGCGGGGCCACGTCGGGTCAGTGCGGTCCGAAACCGCAAACCAGTACCCCGCTGGGCGGCGAGCAGGGCCGCTGTGGGCTCGGCCCACGCCTGCCGTTGCTCGTGATCTCACCGTTCGCAAGGCGAAACCACGTCGATCACAACCTCAGCGACCAGTCCTCGACGATTAACTTCATCGAGTACAACTGGGGCCTGCCCGGTATTTCTGGTTCCTACGATCAGGCATTGGCGAAAACCGACAAAGCTGAGCACATCCCATTTGATTTCGCGGGAATGTTCGACTTCGATTCCGATCGCCAAAACCCCGCCGTGGTGCTGAATCCCAGCACCGGCCAACCGGTCGGACGCTGGTCAGAAGAAGAAGAAGGCCCACCCGCTTGGCCCCATTGGTAGCCAGGGCCGACGCGGCTCGAGCCGGTCAGGACGCGGGCACTCCGGTGCCCGCGTCCGTTGGCTGAGTCTGAGGGGCGTCGCCTGAAGATCGATTTGGCCGTGCACGAGAGCGGGTGTGGACGGCCCTTTTGAGCATCAGAAGGGGGCGAGCTCCCACTTCCCTGCGATCTTTTCCGCGCCGCTTTCGACCAGGCGGTTTGCAGCCTCTTGAGGCGACGGCGCGATCTCCGCCCCGGCACTCCGTTGCCTCCGGAAACGGAGTGCCGCATCGCTGCAGCGGTGGTTGTCCTCTCGTTGCTCAGCTCTTTTGGGCTGCTGCTCGCGTCACTTCCGACGTCGGGATTTCGCGGTAGTGGTGCAGATTTGTCTCAGAGCTCCTGTAGTCTGAGCGCTATGCACGCGCCTCGATCAGGTCTTCGCTGGGTCGCGGTTGTCGCGCTGATCGTTGGGCTCGCCACGACGGCTACGGCTAGCGCCGCTGCCGGCGTTGTGATCGGGGCGAAGGCTTTCGCGCCGGTGGGCAAGGGTTGGGGGACCATGAAGCCGAGGGAATTGTTCAACGGCGGTGACCCAAGCGGACTGATCACCCAAATCCACTGGACCCAGTGGGGTGGATCGGTGGCTGTCGGTACGGGGCGCAATCCGATCTTTAAGCCGGGCGGCGGCTACTACGCCCAGCAGGTGCCGATCAAGTTACGGGCGAGCGCGATTGGAAACTGCGCGGGTCGCTCTGCCTACACCAAGCTCTCGGTTCGCGAGCCATCGCGCCCCGGCGGCAAGTTCGGCCCCTGGCGTCTGTGGTCGGGTGCCGCGAGTATCTGCACTGCCCCCCACTGAGATCGTCCCAAGGCGCTGGACAGGACCGGCTGTTGGCGCGCAAACGCTGCCCCTGATCCGGACCGTGCCTGTGGGTATGGCGGCATCTCGCTTTAGCGCTTTGACCCATACCTCCCTTGGCGTACCCCAGATGCACTCTCCGTAATGCGGATCGCCCGCCAACTCCAAGGGCAGAGCTCTGAGCTTGATTGAGCCGGGCGCTGGCGCAGCCGCCACACAGGGCCTCAGCTTTGGTTACCGCGGGCTCTCGCCGGAAGGCGCTGCGCCGCTCACAGGCTGCGCGACATAAAGGTCTCCGCCAGCCCGACCGAGAGGGCCGCCGCGAGTCCCACGTAGACGACCCCGACGAGTGCCCGAGTGCGAACCGGGATCGCGTAGTAGGCGCGACTCTCGGGCTTTGCCCGCGCGCTCCAGCGTCGCCAGCTCTCCATCGCGCCAAGAATCAGAATCAGGATCAGAACTGGGCTCGGGTAAAAGACGGTCAGGGCTAGGAGCCCGGCCAGGCCGATCAGCCAAACGGCCGGGCTCAGCGCTGCCATCGCGCGGCCGCCGTCGAGTGGAACGATCGGCAGCAGGTTAAAGAGATTGAGGAAGAAACCGATATAGGCGAGCGCCCGCCAAAACTGATTGCCGCTGGCCAGCCAGATCGCCAGCGGGATCAGGGTCGCGATGCTTCCCAACAGCGGCCCCGCCAGGCCCACCCGTGCCTCCGCCGCCGCGTCCTTGCCCATCGACTTGGAGGCGATGACCGCCCCGAGGAAGGGAATGAAGAGCGGCGCAGATGCCTTGATCCCCTCACGGCGAAGCTGGATCACGTGGCCAATCTCGTGCAAGAAGAGGAGCGCGACGAGGCCGATCGCAAACGGGAAGCCGAAGAGCACTCCGTATGCCGCGATCGATACCGCCATCGAGCCGAAGGTGGCGAGAAACTTGAGCTGAGGGAGCAGGATCAGGACGGATTTTGCCTTCGCGATCAGGACGCCGAGCGGAGCAAGGAGGCGCCCCAGCCGTTTGCGCAGCGCTCGCCTGCCCGAACCCGGATGGATCGGCTCATAGTCCCCAGGGCTCTCGGCCGAAGGACGGAGGCCGATCGGCAGCCGCTCTCCAAAACTCTCGGTCATCCCCGCATTGTCCATTACCTGAATAAATTAGACCTCAGCTGCTTGGCGACCATGACCGACGCCGCGCCTAAGCCGGCGTTGCCATCGCCTGCCGCCCCGGCGATCGGGAATGCCAGGTGGAGTTTCTGCGACGTCTGTTGAGGGTTGAGTCTGGCGGTCCTGTTTTATGATCCGACTCAGATCTCGCTCAGGTCAAGGCGATCTTCAGCTTTCTGGGCGCGTGTGTTCAAGGCGCAGGAGAGAGCTTTGGCACACATACCCCCAACCGCGATCGATTTTCTGAATGCCATACGGTTGGAGCCGGTCCGCCCTGGCGTCCAATTTGGATGGAGGAGTCGATGAGAAGTTGGGATCTGAGAACCAAGGAGGTGGAGCCGCACGAGCCACAGATTCTCTCCACCGCAGATGACGCGCGGACGATTCTGCTGGTGCTTCCAAGCGGCGAGCGCCTGCAGGAGCACGAGGTCCACGAGCATGCGCGGATCATCGTGATAGAGGGTGAGGTTGAGGCGAGCACGCCCGAGGGCGGCCGCATTGTCGGAGGCGTCGGTCAGCTGCTGGAATTTGCACCCGGCGAGCGCCACAGCATCGTGGCTCGAGCCGAGGCGAGGTTGCTGCTGATCCTCTCTCCCTGGCCTGGAGACGGGCACCCCGGAGCGATGACGCTTGAGGAAAAGGCGGAGGTTCGCGAGCGAGCGGCCGCGCACCTGCAATCGCCGTGAGCACAGGCGAGGGCCTCTCGGTTGGCGCGAGCGGCGCGAGAGTCCGCTGACCGAATAGCGATCATCGACCGCTGGCCTTCGCCCACGGTCTCCCCGCTGATCCAGCCCTTCGGTCCGGCGCTGAGCCAGAGATCGGACCCGATTTTCGCGCCACCTGAGGGCGCCTTGCGCGGAATTCGGCCAGACCCAAGCTGGCTAGGGTGGTGCGAGCGGCGTTGAGATCCAGTGCCCTACCCAGGCCGAGACGAGGTCGGCACGGGTGAAGATTCCCGGGCGAGTGGTGAGACAGTTGCCAAACACCGCCTGAGCGATCCCGATCTCAATCAATCCCTGACCGCGTGGACCGGCGGCCAGAAGGGGGCCGCCGCTATCTCCGTGGCATACGCCGGATTCAAACTTGGGAAAATCGATCGCACAGATTCGACCCGGAAGTCCTTCGCAGCGGTTGCCCTCCAAGACGGTTCGCGCCCAGTTGAGCGATTCGGTCAGTTCGAGCTGACCGTAGTAGGTCTCCCCCCAGCCCACGATCAGGGCGTGGGTGCCGGTGCGCAGGGTCGGTGCGTTTGCCGTGCTGGCAAGTCGGATCGCCGGGGCCGTTGTCGGGGTTGAGAGCACGAGCAGGGCGGCGTCACCGAATCCGGCCGATCTTCCGCTGAGGCTGTATCGGGGAAACAGAAGGATGCGGGAGACCTTCGACAGCTGCCGTTCCGGCGAGGTCCAATTCACCGCGCCGGTCACAACCTGGTAGCCAGAGGTTTCCATGGGGCCGCCCGTTTGCACGTTGACGGCGCAATGAGCCGCGGTCAACACCAGGTTCGGGGCGACGACGGTTCCGCTGCAGGCAATTTCTTCTTCCCCCCTTTGGTCGGTGATGAACGCCATGAAAGGAAAGGTCCCGGCTTGGGCAAGCTCGCCGCCGACCACAGAGGTGCGGGCGTGGGGAGCGCCGCTGGTGCGCTGCGGCCGAGCCGCTTCGCCGCCCAGTTCGGGGCTATTCGAGCGCCGCCAATCGAGCCCGGGCGCCTGGGCGAGGGCGGCAGGGGGAGCGAGCGAGCCCGTGGTCACAGCCGCCGGCCTGAGACCGACCGAGACAAAGAGCAAGGTCAGAACCAGCGCGGGGGGCAGCAGGGCTACCCGCTTTTGCCGCCGCGCAGTCGGTCCGAGATGGTCGGGGCGCTGGGGGCGGGTTCTCGCTTTCATCGCCCAAATTATCGGCGAGTATGCCCGGAATGGTTAAAAACGCCAATCGACTTTCCGCTCGGGGCTGTCTTTTGCCTCACCGCCCGTGGCTCGGGCGGGGTGTCACTTGACTGGGCTGCGGGCTTGGGGCTACTCTGTGGCAGGGGCGAGGAGACCAACGGCGAGCTTGGGAGTCACCTAGCGCAAGCCGAACAACGAGCCCGCCCGGAACTGAAGAGCTGAGAAAAAGTGATCTCACGACCGCAGACGCATCCCATCAACCGGGGGCGGTTGGGCCGACTCGGGGCGCTCATCATCGGCTGTTTGGCGCTCGGGGCCCTGGTCGCTGTGAGCGCCTTCGGCGAGGTGGTGCAGAGCGGAAACCTGATCATCGGGGTGCAGGGCAGCATCCACCCCTCGAGGCTGCCAAAAAACACCCTGGCGCCAATTTCGCTGGAAATCGGGAGCACGATAAAAACCGCGAATCAGACCCGGGTGCCGGTGCTAAGCACGATTTCGCTCGAATTCAACCGCCACGGCGCGATCGATACCGAAGGGATCGCAACCTGCAGCGTCTCGAAGCTGCAGAACACCCTGACCGCGCAGGCCGAAAAAATCTGTGGCAGCGCTCTGGTTGGGAAAGGAAACGCCGCTGGAGAAATCTCGCTGCCCGAACAGGCGCCGTTTGAGGCCAGTGGGCCGATGCTGATCTTCAACGGCAAGCCCCAGGGTGGGAACCCGGTTTTGATCATCCACGTCTACGCCCACGTTCCGGCTCCGACCACATTTGTGACCACGGCCGTGGTCAAGAAAGCTGCCGGCAACTACGGACCGAGCATCAAGGTGAAAATCCCAACAATCGTCGGCGGCCAGGGTTCGCTGATCTCCTTCAACGCGACCCTCGACAAGATAGTCCGCGCCGATTGCCCCGCTCCGGGTTCCCTCGGCGGCGCCGTTTTCCCCTTTGCAAAAGCCAGCTTTGAATTCGCCGACGGGAGCCGGGCGAGCAGCGACTTGGTCCGCTCGTGCCAGGTCAAGGGCTAGCGGCCCAACGGGGCGACTCAGCGCAGCACCGAGATGTTGAAGTCGGCGCTGCCCAGGGCGCCGTTTAACCGCAGCCACAGCGCCATGTACATCTCGGTGCCGCGGGAGGCACCGATGCTCCCCAGGTCGAGGATCGAGCCCGGCGCCCAGCCGAAGCTCTCCAGGATGCCCATCGTTTCGGACTTGGCGCTGTCGTCGTTGCCGCAGACGAAGCTGCTGTGTGGGCCCTCGATGCGGTTCGGGTCGACCATGACGAGATGGTTGACGGTGTTGAGGGCCTTGACCACGCGGGCGGCGGGAAAGGCCGCTTGGATCTGCTCGCCGAGGCTGTCGTCATTGCAGATCGATAGGCGCGGAGGCATTCCGACCGAGAAGTCGAGCGGATTGGCGACGTCGACCAGCACCTTGCCGGTGAGGCGCTCGGCGCCGGCGGCGCCGAGCGCGGCCAACGAAGCCGCACCCGCCGTGCAGTTAAAGACGAGCTCGGCGTGCAGTGCCGCCTCGGCGAAGTTTCCACCCCGCCCCTCAGCCGCCTCCTGCAGCCATTCGCCCAGCGCCTCGCCGCTGGCGGAACGTGAGCCCATCGTCACCTCGTGTCCGAGCTCGACCAGTTTGGTGGCGATGGTTCGCCCCACCATTCCGGTTCCCAAGACCCCGATTCTCATCTGCATTCCTCCTCGGTCTTCACGGCGATTGAGGCTAGCGCGAGACCGCGCTCAGCCCGGGCTCGCCGGGGGCGTGATGGCAGCGTCTTCGGCGTGGTATCGCTCGAGCAGACTGCGCTCCTCCTCGAGCTTTGGAAAGCGCAGAAAGACCAGCATCGCGCCCGCCAAAACCGCGATGATGCCGGCGCTGTAGGCCCACTGATCGCCCTGCAGGAAGGAGGCCTTTGCGGCGGCGACGATCTGGTTTGCGTAGTGGGGATACTGCCCGGCGGTGTCGGTCGCGCTGGAGAAGGACTTGGTCAGCTCGCCTTCGACGCTTTCGGTCACCTTGCTCTGCTGCGCGGAGGAGGCGATCGCCGCGCCGGCGGCGGCGGCGTAGCCGGCGGTGAGCAGGGCACCGAGGATCGATTGCATGATCGCCCCGCCCAGGTCGCGCTGCAGGTCGGCGGTGCCCGAGGCCATCCCCGCGCGGGTGACCGGTACCGAACCTGTGAGCGAGTGAGAGGCCGGTGTACCGGCAAAGCCGACGCCGATCCCGATAAATCCGTAGCCGAGCCCAACCTTCCAGTAGGGGATTCCCTGCTTCCACAAAAAGCAGCATGGTGAGGAAGCCCAGCAGGCAGAAGAGGTAGCCGACCAGCAGGGTGAAGCGGGCACCGCGGGCCTCGACCAGCTTCGCCGAGCGCGGCGCGACCACCACCATCAGCGCGGCCGCGGGCAGGATCGCCAGGCCGGAGTCCAGGGTTGAGTAGCCAAGCACGTTTTGGAGGAACTGCTGGCCGATGAACATTGCACCCATCAGCGAGCCGAAGACGATGATCCCGGCGCAGGCGGCAACCCAAAAGACCCGCCGCGATGCCACCTTGAGGTCATAAAGGGGCGATGCTGCCCGACGTTGGCGGATCAGGAATGCGGCCCCGGCCGCGACCGCGATCACCCCAAGGCAGATCGCCAGCGATCACCTTGCCCGGCACCGGTGCGATGTTTATTCCCATGACCAGCGCCGCGACCAGGAGGATCGAGAGGATTCCACCGAGGTTATCGACCGGGTCGCTCGCCTCGTTGACGTGGGCCGGTACGCAGCGCCAGGCCAAAAGGAGGGCGATCAGAGCCAGGGGAAGGGTGATGAAGAAGACCGAGCCCCAGGCGAAGTGCTCTAGCAGCGCACCCGAGAGCAGCGGTCCCAGCGAGGCGATCGCCCCCCCGATCGCTGACCACAGGGCGATCGAGCGGGTGCGCGCCGCTCCCGACCACAGCGCGGTGATCAGCGCCAGCGTGGTCGGGTAGGCCATCCCGGCGGCGACGCCTCCCAGCACGCGGGCCAAGAAGAGGACGCCGATCGATGGCGCAAGGCCCGCGAGCAAGGAGGCGGGGATCGATAGTCCCATCCCGAGAAGCAGCATCATCTTGCGCCCGTAGCGGTCACCGAGTGCGCCCAGGTAGAGAACCGAGGTGGCGAGGCCTAGCGAGTAGCCAACGGCGACGAGATTGAGCGTTGTCTGACCGGCGTTGAAGGCCTTGCCGATATCAGGCAGAGCCACGTTGGCCACCGCCAGGTTGAGGTTGGCGACTGCGGCGACGAGGATCAGCGCGGCGAGGACGACACCCGCGCGCTGGGGGCTGGTCGACCTCATCGTCGCCTAGATCTCAATCCAGCAGCCCCGACGGTCCAAGGTTGCGCACGGGCGTGGCGCCGATCTGGCCCCGGCAGCCCCACGACTCATGGATATGTCCGCAAAGCACCAGGCGGGGGCGCTTTTGCTCGATCGTGGCGCGAATCGCCTCGCTGCCAAGTTGGCTGCCGTCACCACCTCGGTCACAGCATTCCTTTGGCGGAGAGTGCACCACCAGCACCGCATCGATCGGGCAGGGGGCGAGCAGTCGCGCGGCGGCACCCTCGTCAAGGTCAAAGCTCCACTCCCAGGGGGTCTGCGGCACCCCGGCGCCGAGCCCGAAGAACTCGGTTCCCCCGATGCTCAGCCCCTCGCCGTGCAGGACGCTGGCGGCGCTCCATCCCGAGGCGGCCTCTCGAAGCGCCTCAGCCGTCTCGTTGTTGCCCGCCACCAGCACGGTGGGCACCTCGATTGCCCCCAGTGCCGCGATCGTCTCCGTGAGTCCGTCGTGGACCGAGGCGAAGTCGCCGGCCCCGATCACGACGTCAGCCTCGCCAGACATCTCAACCAGCCTCGCGGCCCCAGCCAGGTCCCTGTGCAGGTCGCTGAAGGCCAGGAGCTTCACCGGCTCAACCTATCCGCTCGGCCGAAGCGGTTGGGGTCGGGCGCGGATATTCAAAGATGTGAATTTCCTAAAGCGCAGCTTAGATCCGGTTTACGCGCGCTCTGGAGTCTCGTTTGGTGCCGATCACCACCCCGCGCCGCAAACCGGCCCCGCCGCCGCGCTGGCGTCGGCTGCGCCGCGTCGTCTTGCTCGCCAGCCTGATCTGTCTGATTCCGGCCAGCCTCTCCTACCTGCAGGCGCTCAGCGGCTTTCATAACGTCAGCTTCAGCATCGCGAGCGTCGAGTGGATGCGATCGCACGGTGGCAACGGAATCGTCTCCGAAATCGAGGACTGGTACTACACGCTCACCGCTCCCTCAAAGGGGGGACCGGCGCTGCGCTCGCTGCCCAGGGTCGGTGTCGCAGAGGGGGGCGAAGCGCCGCCGCCGTCCTACCGGCCCCCGCCGATCAAGCCGCTGATCCATCCGGCGCTCCCGGGAGAGGGCGTCTGGCGCCCAGCCGGCGCCCGTGCGGGAGCGCGGCCGCCGGTTCTTCTGACCAGCTTTCGCAGCGATCCCGAATATCCGCAGTTCGTCGCCGGGGTCGCCTGGATCGATACGAAGCGTACCCGCCTGGACTACGTGCCGGGGCTCGCGGAGCCCCCCGAACCGCTCCCCCATCGCGGCCCCGCCGAGGTCGCTCCGCGCCGGCGAAAGCAGGTCGTCGCGACCTTCAACGGCGGTTTTCCGCTGGAAACCTCGAACGCGGGACTGATCTTTCGCGGTCACACCGTGGCGGCGATGGTCGATGGAATCGCCACCCTGGTCGAGTACCGCGACGGCAAGGTCGACATCATCCGCTGGCACGGCGGTTCGGGGGCCAGCCCCCACATCTGGTTCGCCAAGCAGAACCTACCCCCGATCATCTACGAAGGTCGCCTCAATCCCAACCTCAGCGACGGACCCGAATGGGGCGCCACGGTCAACAACGCAGTCCGGGTCTGGCGATCGGGGCTCGGCATCGATCGCCATGGCAACCTGATCTATGCCGCGGCGAACTACCAAACGGTCGAATCGTTGGCCAAGATCCTGCAGCGAGCAGGGGCGGTGCGGGCGCTCGAGCTCGACATCAATGAAGACTGGACGAGCTTCATTACCTACCGACACCCCGGCGCCGCGGATCCCTCCAACCTGCTGCCGGAAATGTATCGGTCGCCGAGCCGCTACCTGACCCCCGACGAACGGGATTTCTTCGCCGTCTACATGCGCGGCGGATGGTGAGCCGGTGAACCTCCCGACCCGCATCTCTCCGGCCGCCAGGGCGCGCCGGGCGCTGCTCGTTGACCTGGTCGCCGCGGTCTTTGTTGCCCTCGCCGCGCTGCAGCTCGCCGCCGGGCTGGGCGTCGTTGGCTTCTTCGGAGTGCCGCTCCTCCTTCTCTGCCTGCTGTGGGTCGGAGTCGAACGCCTGCTGCGGCGGTTCAGCCCGCGGCGCCGGCGGCTCGGCTGAAGGGGCGGCGCCGCAGCAGCGCGAGGCGCCGTGGCCTTGCCCTCGCCTCGGCCGCGCGGGCGGCGAGATCGAAGTAAAGAAGCGTTCGGCCCAACGCCACGTAGGGGATCAGGAGTGCGAACACAACCGAGCCGAAGACGTTGATCCAAACCAGTGAGAAGTTGGCAAAGATCAGCGCAAACCCAAGCACCGGGCCGGTCACGACGCTGAGCAGCCACAGAAATCCGGCGACCCTGACGGTGTGCCACCAGCGTCCCCGGACCAACCGAGAGCTGCCCCGAAAGGCCTCGCGCAAGGAGCGGTCCTCAAATAGGATCTCCTGCTGGACGAACTGCCACTCGACGTACTTCCAAACGGCAAGTGGCGCTCCGATCACGGTGATCGCGATCGCCGTCACGCCCAGGGTGGCGAGCAACTGGGCGGCGACCACCCGCCAGAAGCGGCGCAGCATGCCGCCATAGGAGGCGATGAAACCGCTCGCCCGTCCCTCGACCAGGAGCCGTACGAAGACGATCACGACGGCCGCGACGATTGCCGAGGCGATCGGCTTTCCCAGCCAGTCGATCAGGTCGCCGAGCCCCAGCTGCAGGCCCGAGGGACCGAGTGATCCGTCGATCCGCCGCCCTTCGCCGCCGCCGCTGAGCAGTGCCTTGGCCACCTCGACGACCCCGACGATCGGAATCGCCGTCAGCCCGATCGGGACCAGCGTTTGCCAGTGACGTCCATAGAGCTGGCGGGCGGCGCGAACCAGCTGACCGAAGGCGCGGCGGCGTCGCAGCTGGCCGAGCTCCACCGGACCCCAGGTCGTGACCCCGACAAAAAGCGCCAGGGCGACCACCAGTCCGAAAATCGTGAGGATCGCGGTGGTTGGAGATTTGGCCTCGAGGTTGACGAACCCCGATGCGGTCGCGACGGCGCCGCAAAAGGCGCCGGTGACGGCCGGGCCGAGCACGGCGCCGCCGGGCAGGCGCGGACTCGTCGCCCGCTGGGCCGCCATCCAGCTGAACGGCTCGCGCCACTGCGCCTTGGTAATTGGGCCCGTCGGCCCGTTGTTGAATCCCTTCTCCTTTTGCCCCCAGCGGCCGGTGTAGGTGAGCCACTTGAATCGACCCTGCCGGCTGGGATGGTTGGGAAGGAGGATCGGTCGCACCCGCAGACGGCGCAGCGGTTCGCTCGTGTTGTCGCAGCCGAGCCCCGATCCTTCCTGGCCGTTCTCAACGAAGATCGCGGATTCGTAGAAGGTCGCGTGGGAGCCGGCGGCGGGATAGACGATCGGATGGTCGCCCTGCTTTTGGACCTTGCCGTCTTCCCAATCCGCGGTCTCACCGCCGCCGTGCTGGAAGAGGACCATTTCGCTCGGCCCGCTTTGAAGAGCCGCCGCCGGTGTGGGTGCTTCAAAGGCGATCTGCATCCCCTCCCAATCACCCTCGTGGACGTCGTTGAACTGGTTGAAGTACCAAAAAAACCAGTACTGAACGACCAGTCCCGGGTGGCCGGCCTGGCGAGCGATGTGGGCGTAGGTGACCGCCGGCGCCTTGCCGCGGCGCTTCAGCGCCTCGAAATCCCTGGCGTAGACGCAGGTATCTCCCAGCGGGTCGCCGGGGAGGTCGAGGTGAAAGCGGCTGCCGAGCCCGGCGATCTCGGCGGCGCTGGGCGCCCGCCCGATCACCACCTTGCCCCTGCCGGGCACTGACTCGGTCAGGTTGACGGCTGGGTTACCGAGCACGGTGCTGACCGCGGTCGGCTGATACTGCTCAGCGGAGGTATCGCAGGGGGGATCGGTTTGGGCCCGGAGCATCAGGATCGGCGCGTAGGTGTCGATCAGGCGCTCGACTGGGGTGGCCCGCGCCAGGGCGGGTGTGCTGGGCCAGAGCACCCCGACCGCCGCAAGGAGCGGCAAGAGGCGGCGGCTCGCCATCACCGGGGCAACGTAGCAGCGCCGCGCGCAGATTCTGTCGAGGCTGCCCATTTCGATAATCTCGGTGCCCTGATGCCTCCCATCTTTTGGATCGGCCTGGGAATCGCTGGATTCGTCTTTTTGATCGGCGTCATCTCCGGCGCCCGCTCGCGGACGGCCACCGTGCGCTCTGGGGCGGCGATGGGCGCCTACCTCGGAGTGATGGTTGCCTTCCCGCTGCTGGCGATCGGCCTGGCGACCAGCTAGCCACGGTAGGGCGCCGGGGCATAATCGTGCGCTGGTTGGGTAGCTGTCGGCGAGACCGAGAGGAAGGAAGCCATGGCTGAAGCGATCACGATCCCCATCGTCACGCTAGAGGACGGCGTCGGGATCCCCCAACTGGGGTTCGGCGTGTTCCAGGTACCCCCCGGGGAGACCCAGCGGGTGGCCGAAGAGGCGCTCGCGGTCGGCTACCGACATCTCGACACCGCCGCGGCGTATCGCAACGAGGCCGGCGTCGGGGCGGCGTTCGCCTGCTCGGGGCTGAGGCGTGAGGAGGTTTTCATCACCACCAAGCTCTGGAACCGCGAGCAGGGCTTCGATTCGACCCTGAGGGCCTTTGAGGCGAGCCGGCAACGGCTTGGCTGCGATTACGTTGACCTCTACCTGATCCACTGGCCGGTGCCGGCGCAGGCGCGCTTTGTCGATACCTGGCGGGCCTTCGAACGGATTCAGGCTGAGGGCGGTGCCCGCACGATCGGAGTCTCAAACTTTCGGATCGAGGACCTGCAGCGACTCGAGGCCGAGACCGAGGTTCGGCCGACCGTCAACCAGGTTGAGCTTCACCCCCAACACCAGCAGGCCGCCCTGCGCGCCTGGCATGCGGAGCACGGGATCGCCACCGAGGCCTGGAGTCCGTTGGCCCAGGGCGGCGCGCTCAGCAACCCCACCCTGATGCGGATCGGCACTCGGCATCTGAAGACGGCGGCGCAGGTGATTCTGCGCTGGCACATCCAGCTGGGCAACGTGGTGATACCGAAGTCGGTGACCCCAGAGCGGATCCGCCAGAACTTCGAACTCTTCGATTTCGAGCTCGGCGATGACGATATGGCCGAGATCGGCCGCCTCGACGCCGCTCGGCGAATCGGGCCCGATCCCGCCAGCTTCGCCTCGCCCTGAGGCGCTGAGCGGCGAGCGGGAGAACTGGACCGAGCTCACGGTCTGAGGAGGCCGACCCCTGCGAGGATCTGAGCCGTGAGTCCCGAGCCAAAGAGGGAGGTGCCCCGTGCCGAGCGGGTGCTGCCGGGAATCTGGCGGCTGCGCCTCCCGCTGCCCTGGCCGGGAGTTCCACACGGCAACGCCTGGGCGATCGCATCGGATGGAGGGGTCGTCCTCTTTGACACCGGAATCGGCGGCAAGGACCGCCTGCGCCAGTTCGACCTTGCTCTGGCCCAAGCCGGGTTTGGCCTCTCCGATATTGGCCTGGTCGTCTGCACTCACTCCCACACCGACCACTACGGACTCGCCGCGCCGATCACCGAGGCCGCTGGCTGTGAGCTTTGGATGCATCCCAACTGGGAGCACGTTCGACTGCTTGCCGATGATCCCGCCGCCGCCCGAGAACACCGGCTCGAGGTCGCCCGCCAAAGCGGCGTCCCCGCCGCCGCCTTGGAGCGCTACCGCGAGTCGGGCCGCGGCGGCGAGGAAACCGGGATCGAGGCGATCAGAGAGCCCGATCGCGATCTTCTACCCGGGCTCGTGATCGAAACAGATCTCGGCGCCTGGGAGGTGCATGAGACTCCCGGGCACGCCCCATCGCACGTCGTCTTGCACCAACCCGAGCGCCGTTTGATGATCTCCGGTGATCATCTTCTGGGCCGCACCGTTCTCTTCTTCGATCACGGTCACAGCGCCGATCCGGTCGGTGAATTCCTGCGCAGCCTCGAGGAGGTTGAGCCGCTGGGAGTCGAACTCTGCCTGCCCGGCCACGGACGCCCGTTTCGCGATCCCGAGGCAAAGATTGCCGCGGCGAGGCGCCAGGTAGATCAGCTGTTGGGAAACGTTCGCGAGGGTCTCGCTGCCTCCCAGAAAACCGCTTTTGAGATCGTCGCTGAGATCATTGGCTCAGAGAATCTCGACTCTCCGCTCAGCGCCTGGGTCCTGCAAATAGTCCTCTCCTGTCTCGATCACCTCGCCCTGCTCGGCGAGGCCGCGCCAATCGAGGCGACCGATCCGCGCCAATGGAAGGCCCTATAGCCTTCTCGCGATGCCCACTTTCACCTTTGTGCGCGAGGTGGCGGCGCCGCCAGGGGTCGTCTTTGACGTCCTCACCGACCATCGCCGCTATCCCGAATTCACCCCGATCCGACGGGTCGAGATGGAGCGAGGTGGCGAGCCCGAGCCGAATGGGGTTGGGGCGATTCGGGTCGTCCACTCGATCGGGCCGCCCTTGCACGAGGAAGTGATCGCCTATCAGCCCTCCAGCCGCTTCTCCTACCGGCTGATTTCGGGGGCACCGGTTCGTGACTACGTCGCCACCGTTTCGTTGGAGGCGCTGGGGGCTGGCGCCAGGGTCACCTACGCGGTTCGGGCAATTCCAACCCCGCCGATCGGTGGCGCCGCGATCCTGGCGGCGGCGAGGTTTGGCGTTGGCCGGCTCCTGAACGGCATCATCGCCGAGTCTGAGCGCCGCGCCCAGCCCTGAAGCCGGCGGCTGGCGCCGCGGGAGACCGGGGGATCGTCGCGCTGATCGATTGCGGGTGGGAGTGGGTTGGCGGTGATCTCTTTCTGAGCTGGCTGCGCTTCCCCCCGGCCCTCAGCCCAACCGCTCTTGGCGGCGCCCGATCAGCGCCCGGGGGCGCTCAGATCGGTCCCCTACCATGACCGGCTCCCAGATGAGCCCAACCGATCCAACTCCGCCGAGGAAAAAGGGCGCGCGAGCCAGGCGCTGGCGACGGGCGGTGGCCGGGCTCCGAGATCCCAAGCGGACCTGGCGCCAGCATCGGGGAGCGGTGATCATCGCCGCGCTCGCGGCGGTTTTCGTCCTCGCCGGCATCGTCGTTGCCTATGAGCTGTTAAAGCGCCCCGCCGACGTGCACAACACCAGCGTCGCCTTCAAACCCCAAAAGCCACCAAAGCCGAAGGCGAGGACTGTCAACTGGCCGATGTTCGGCCTCAATCCGGCCCGCACCCGCTACCTCCCGGCGAGGGGGGTGAAGCCGCCCTTTCGCCTGCTCTGGCACTACACACAGCGGGCCCTCTTGGAGTTTCCGCCGGTCTATGCGAACGGGCGCCTCTACGCGGTCAATAACAGCGGCACCGCCTTTGCCCTGGACGCCAACACCGGCAAGTTGCTTTGGAGGCGCAGCATCGGGCGCCTCAACGCCTCCTCGCCCGCCTTCTATAAGGACCGCCTCTACATCGTCAACCTCGATCCCGGCCACGTCGTGAAGCTCGATGCAACCACGGGGCGAGTGATCTGGAAACGCCAGCTGCCCGGGCGGGCGGAGTCCTCGCCGCTGGTGATTGGCAACACCCTTTACTTCGGCTGCGAAGACGACCAGCTGTTCGCGCTCAGTACGCGAAACGGGCACCAGCGCTGGGCGACGACCCTGGCCGGGCCGGTCAAGTCGGCCCCCGCCTACTATCGAGGAAACCTCTTCGTCGGTGACTACGGCGGTGACATGAACGCCGTCAATGCGGCGACCGGGAAGCTGATCTGGCAGAGCGGCTCGCTCGGCAACGGGTTCGGAAGCGGCGGTGAGTTCTACTCGACCCCCGCGGTGGCATTCGGGCGGGTCTATGCCGGCAACAACGACGGGCGCATCTACAGCTATGACGTCAAGAATGGGGCGCTGGCCTGGACTCACTCAACCGGGGGCTACGTCTACTCGGGCCCAACCGTGGCCAACACCCAGGACACCCCTCCGACCGTCTACATCGGCTCCTTCGACGGAAACATCTACGCGCTCAATGCGAGAAACGGGGAAACCCGCTGGTCGCGCTCGGCTGGTGGGCAGGTGATCGGCTCGCTCTCGGCGGTTGGCGAGATTGTCTACGTGGCGGAGTTCAGCACCGGCTCGACCAACGGTTATGAGATGAAGACCGGCCGCCAGGTGTTCCACTACAAGACCGGCACCTACACTCCGGTTATCTCCGATGGTCGCCGGATTTATCTGGTCGGCTACTCGAGCATCAACGCCCTGCAACCGTTTAAGCCGCGGCCGAAGACGGCGAAGGTTGGCACTCGTCGAGGCAGCAGGCGTGGGGGTGCGGCCCGGCGCTAGGGCCCGCCGCCGATCAGCACCGAGGAGTAGCGGCCGCCGCCGACCAGGGCGGCCCGTTCGAGCCGGGCCAGGCGAACCGCAACCGGGCGCGCTGAGCGGAGCCGGGTCAGGGTGAAGTTATAGGAGACCGGCTTCGATTCGACCACGGCAAAGGCGGGGCCGAGCAGTTGATGAGCGCTGCGCTGGGCTGCCTGGCGCGAGCCAACCAGATCGATTTCTCGCAGCTGCAGCGCCGAGCGGTGCGGGTAGCGGGCGTCGAGGTAGTAGCGCAGCGGTTCGTTGCCTGAGAATTTGATCGTCACCACCGCCAGCCCAGGGTGCAGGGACCCGATCTGCTTTGCCGCGTTTCGCAGGTCCTCGCGCTGCAGCCGCGGCAGGCGGTCGATCTCGATCGTAAAGACAAGTGAGCAAAGGCAAAAAGCGCCGGCCAGGGCGAGCCCGGCCCAACCGGCACCGCGCACCCCAAAGCCCGCCGCCAAGACGATGATCAGCGGCACAAAGACGGGGATCAGGTTGCGTCCGTCGAAGTAATCAGCGCCGAGCGCGCCGAGCGCGATCGGCAGGGCGAGGCCGGCCAAACCGACCGCGAGCGCGACCCCGGCGCCACGGCGCTCCGCTCGGCTGCCGCGCCAGGCCAAAAGCACCAGGCCAAAGGCCGCGATCGCAGCCGGGACGCCGAGCGGGATCGGCCCCGGTTGGCGCACCCCGTGCTCATCGCCATTGTCGTCGCCGACCAGCTTTGCTCCGGCTCGTTCGAGGCGCTGGCCGAGCGGTTGCTTGGCGATCCAACCAGCGTGGGCATTGCCGGCTTGGCGCAGCGCCAGCGGCATGAGCAGCGCTGCGACCACGGCAACCGCCGCGATCGCGAGGGCGCTGTCGCGGCGACGGGTTGAGCCGAACAGGAGCGCCAGCGCCTCCGGTGCCACCACAAATGCTGCGAAGTAGTGGGTGCAGATCGCCAGCGCCGAGAAGAGCGCCCAGCCGGCCAGCTCAGAGCCCGAGCCGCTGCGCCGGGCGCGCGCAAAGAAGAGGAAGGAGAGGGCGGTGAGAAAGAAGACGAGCGCGTAGGCGCGGGCGTCCTGGGAGAACCAGATCAAAACCGGGCTGACAGCGACGATCGAGGCTGCGATCAGGCCGACCCGGCGAGCCATCGGCAGCGCCGCCGCGGCCAGGTAGATGACCAGGATCGAGGCCGTTCCGAGCAGCGCCGAGAGCGAGCGCAGGCCGACTTCCGCGGTTCCGAACAGGCGCGACCAAAACCAGGCGATCAGGTAGTAAAGGGGCGGAGTCGACTCGCTGCTGGGGACGATCGAGAGCGTCTTGAAAAGGCTTGGCTGCAGCACCCGCCCGACCGTGACCGCCTCGTCATAGCGGTAGCTCTGCAGACCCAATGTGGAGAATCGCAGCGCCGCGCCGAGCACGAGGATCCCGCCCAGCCAGACCAGGTGCGGGGATTCAGCGGCCCGCCGCCGGGCCTGCTGCAGCCGCGAGGCTACGGGGCCAACCCTCCCGAGGGCGGTGGCGGCAGCTGCGGTGGGACGGGCGCAAAGGGCGGGAAGGTCGGCACCGCGAGGCGGCGCCTCAGCACTCCGAGGCTGGCCGGAAAGTTCTGAATTCGGTAGGGATTTGAGTTGCCGAAGTCCTGGTAGTAGACGAGCATCTTGGCGCGGGGATGGCGCTGGAGCCAGACGAAGAGGCGGCTGACGAAGGTCGGATTGTCGTTGTACTCCACCCCCCACTCGGTGAGCACGAAGGGCTTGTGCGGGTAGCGGTTATAGAGGTGGGTCAGCGCCTTCCATTCAGGGTAGCCAGAGTAAAAGTCGGTCCCCGCCCAGTCGGTGTAGGCGGTCCCGGGGAAGAAGTTTTCGGGCCGGTTTCGCTTTGTCGCCGGGGAGCCGCTGACCAGGGGGCTCCACAGCACCGAGATCGGCGCCGGCGCCAGGGAGGGGGGCAGGGCGCCGGTTTCACTGCGCAGCGGCGGCAGCCCGGCCTGGGCGAGGCGGGTGTCGATCTTGGCGAGTCGCCCGCCCCCGTGCACGATGATGTAGATGCGGCGGAAGGCCTGGCGGTACCAGTAGGGCCGATGTTCGGGCCCCCTCAGGTTTCCTTCGCAGTCATACGCGGCGTAGACATTGAGGCAGCGGTTGGGCTCCCCGAGCGGCCGGATGTAGGCGCGAAGCCGATCCGCAAAGAAGAGGTGGTTGAGGCTGATCAGGTAGTCATCGCCATAGCCCTGGGCGATCTGGCGTGGGTTGATCAGCTCTTGGCCGGTGTTTGGGTCAGCGGTCGAGATGTGCAGGATCGGCCTCGCTTCGGCGCTTTGCCAGCGTTTGATCGAGCCGCTCAGGCTGGCGCCCCAGGCCCTGAACGTCTCGATCACCGCCGGGTGCTTGCCGACCAGTTCTGAGAATTCGTTGAATTGGCTGTCGACCCCGGTATCGGAGACGCCGAAGAAGACCTCGCCGCGCGGGGGCAGAAGCAGCCCGGCGCTGGCCCCCGGCGCTGAGGCGACCATCAACACGCACGCCGCGGCCCAGGCGATGAGTAACTTTGCCTTCGCTCGGGCCCCGATCATCGCCCCTGCTTCGACCCGATGGCCATCATCACCTCCCCCCACCACTGCCGAGCCAGAGCGCTTTTTTGGGCTGTCGTCGGGCTCACCTTGGTGGGGGCTGGGATTCGCTTTTCGACCCTGGGGCTGCAGAGCTATCGCCACGATGAGGCTGTCACAGCGGGCCGGGTCTTGGTCGCCAGCCTCCCCCAGACGATGGAACGGGTCTGGAGCGGTGAGTCGACTCCGCCGCTCTATTACCTGCTCGCTTGGCTTTGGATGCACCCCTTCGGCGTGCACGAAGTCGGCCTGCGCTCGCTCTCGGCGCTCTTTGGCACCGCGACGATCCCCGTTGCCTACCTGATCGGGCGCCAGCTGATCGGTCCCCGCGCCGGAATCGCCATCGCGGCGATCGTCGCCGTGGACCCGATGCTCGTCTGGTATTCCCAGGACGCCCGCTCCTACGCGCTGCTGGTCTTTTGCAGCTCGGTTGCCCTGCTCTTCTTCCTGCGCGCCAGAGGCAGCGGCGCGAGCCGAGACCTGGCGGGCTGGGCGGCCTTCTCTGCCCTGGCCCTCGCCAGCCACTACTTCGCCGTCTTCCCGCTGGCAATTGAGGCCGGCTTGCTCTTGCTCGGCACCCGACCCCTGCGCCGGGTCCTCTGGGCGCTCGGCGCGGTCGCGCTGGCCGGGGCAGCGCTAGCCCCGATCGCCCTGCACCAGGCGGCCGGCAAGAACAACAATTGGATCGCCAGCTTCGCTTTATCCGGGCGTCTGCGGGAGACCGCGATCGGCTTCTTTGTCGGCGAAGCGGGGCTGCTCAAACACGCGCTGGTGCCGATCGCGCTGTTTGGCGCGGCGCTTTTGCTGCTGCTTTTGCGCGGCGATCGCCGCGACAAACGCGGCGCCGCGCTGGCGCTTGTGATCGGCGCCGGCTCAATCATCTTGGCTCTGATCCTCGCCGGCGCCGGTCAGGACTTCGTGCTCGATCGAAATCTCTTGCCGGCGCTGATCCCGCTCGCCCTGATCGGCGCCGCCGGGATCGCCGCGCCGCGCGCGGGTTGGTTGGGGATCGGGATCGGGGTGGCGCTGGTCGGCTACCTGCTCGCCTTCTGCATCTACTCGGATTTTCGACCCGCTCTGCAGCGCGAAGATTGGCGCACGGTGGCCGCCGCGATCGGGCCTCCGCGCGGCCCCAGGGCGATCCTGGTCTGGGAGCAAGGTGATGAACCGCTCTCCTTCTACATTGGCGCCGGCGAGACTCGGATCGAGCCCAAACAGTGGCGGCGGGCACCGCGGCTACTGGGCGAAGTCGACCTGGTTAGCGGTCGCCCGCCGCCCCGGAATTCCAGCGCCCTGCCGGCTGCCTTTCGGCTGATCGCGCGCACCACCCTGGGTAGGATGACGCTGAGCCGCTACGCGGCGCCGCGGCCCCGGCCTCTGGGCTGGGCCGCGATTGCCCGCAGCTTCACCGGCTACCCCAATAACGCGGTGCTCGTGGACCGCCCCCACCCCGATTCAGGCGGCTGATTTAAGCTCGGGTCCGGAGCCGCGATGCTCGGCCACCAGGGCAACCACCTCGGGTGCGAACTTTGAGATGAAGCTGGGTCCGATGCCGTGGATCGCCGCCAGCGCCTCGGCGTCGCCAGGGCGAGCGGTGGCGATCGCCTCCAGGGTTCGGTTGTGGGCAACGGTGAAGGCGGGCTTACCGGCGCTGGCATCGAGACGCCAGGCCCGCAGCGCCTTCAGAAGCCGGCGGTCGGCGGCCGAGAGCCCCGGCGCGGTCGGGGCGCTGGGGCTGGGCGAGCCGCGCTTCGCGGGGCTCGGCGCGAGTCCCTCGCCCCAGGGTTCGGGGTCACAGACGTCGCAGCAGCGCCCCAGCGCTCGCGGCACCGTGCGGTCGCCGAAATGCTCGAGCAGGCTGCGCCGACGGCAGCGCTTGGAGTAAATGAAGGACTCGATCGCCCGGTAGGCGCGCCAGCCACGCTCGTGTGCGATCGCCAGCTCGGGGTCATCACCGCGGCGCTGATTGAAGCGAACCAGCCGCCCCAGATCGGAGCGCATCGCCAGCAGAATCGCCCGCGCCGGGAGCCCGTCGCGCCCGGCCCTGCCGGCCTCCTGGTAGTAGGCCTCGACGCTGGTCGGGATCGCGGTATGCCAGACCGAGCGCACGTCGGCCTTATCGATTCCCATCCCGAAGGCGTTGGTCGCAACGATCACCTCTGCCTCGCCGCGCATGAACTGCTCTTGGGCGCGGTTGCGCTGGGCTGAGTCGATGCCGGCGTGGTAGGCGAGCGCGCGCAGTCCGCGCCGCCTCAGCGAGACGGCGATCTCCTCGCTGTCGCGGCGCGTCCCGCAGTAGACGATCGCGGGGCGGTTGAGCGGGTCGCTGAGCCCGCCCTGAAGAAGCGCCGCGCGGCGCGCCTTTGCCCCCTTGCCCTGCAATGCGACGACGTCAAAGGAGAGGTTGGGTCGGTCGAAGCCCGAGCGGATCAAGAGCGGGTCTCGCATCGCGAATCGCTCCGCAATCTCTGCCGCCACCGCGATCGTCGCCGTCGCCGTGGCGGCCATCACCGTCGGGCGGCCAAGCTGCGTCGGCGACCTCGGGCAGCCGCAGGTAATCGGGTCGAAAGTCGTGCCCCCACTCCGAGATGCAATGGGCCTCATCGATCGCCAGCATCTCGATCCGGCGGGCCGCGATCGCCTCCCGAAAGGAGGCGGAGCCAAAGCGCTCCGGCGAGCAGAAGAGGATTCGAGCGCCGCCGCCGCGGACCTTTTGCAAGGCGGCCCGAATCGCAGCGTCACCCATCGCCGAGGTGATCATCGCCACCGGCGCCCCGGCGGCGATCAGGCGACTGTGCTGATCGTTGATCAGGGCGATCAACGGGCTGATCACGATGGTCAAATCGCTGGAGGCCAGGCCGGGCAGCTGATAGCAGAGGCTCTTGCCGCCGCCGGTCGGCATCACGACCAGGGAGTCGCGACCCGCAAGCGCTGCCTCCACCGCCTCCCGCTGTCCGGGACGAAAGCTGGCGAAGCCGAGCCTGGCGAGCAGGGCATCGGCGCGATCTGGACTCTTTGCCATCGCCCGAGCCTAGGGGCGGCGGTGGATGGCGCTTGGCCGGATCGAGCCGCGAGGCCGCGGTCTGGCTGCTAGGGCAACCAGGGCTCATTCCACTGGCAGATTCCCCGGGTGAGGAGCTTTGACTCCTGCGGTCCCCAGCTGCGCGGCGGATAGCGGTGGGGCGCGCCGGGTTCCTCCAGCAGCGGTTGAACGATTCGCCAGGTCTCCTCGATCGCGTCCTCGCGGGTGAAGAGCTGAGTGCGCCCGCGCAGGGCGTCGTCGAGAAGTCGCTCGTAGGGCTCGGGATCCTCGCCCGGGACTTTCTCAAACAGGACCTCGAGGTCGGCTGGCTCAAAGGCCTCGGCCCCCGCCCGCTTGGCGAGGAAGCGCAGGCGCGCCCCTGGCTTGGGCTCGATCCTGATCGTCATCTGGTTTGGCTCCGGGGCGCTTGCCCGAGCCCGACCCCCAGCGGCGGCGGGCGCTTGAAGGCAACGCTGACCTCGGTCGCGGTGACAGGCATCGCCTTACCGGCGCGGATGAAGAACGGAACCCCGCTCCAGCGCCAGTTGTCGATCTCAAGCTCCAGCGCCAGGAAGGTCTCGGTGGTCGAATCCTTCGCCACGTCCTTGCACCTCGAGGTAGCCCTCGTACTGACCGCGCACGTAGCGCTCTGGATCGGCGCTTCTGACCGCTTTGAACAGTTCCAGCTTCTTGTCGCGCAGCGAGTCGTGGTGGTTGCCGGTGGGTGGCTCCATCGCGACCAGGGCGAGGACCTGCAGGAGCGTGGTTTTGAATCGACGTCGCGCATCGTCCCGACCGGGTCATAGAAGTGGCCACGGTCAGCGACGCCGAAGCTCTCGGCGATCGTCATCTGAACGTGGGAGACGTGCTGGCGGTTCCAGACCGGCTCCAGGAGCGAGTTGGAAAAGCGCAGGTAGGTGATGTCCATGACCGGCTCCTTGCCGAGGTAAGTGATCGATGCGCAGGATCTGATCCTCCTCGAGCACCTCGTGCAGTTCGGCGTTTAGGGCCATCGCCGAGTCGAGGTCGTGGCCGAAGGGCTTCTCGATCACGACCCGAGCGTTCTCGGTCAGAGCCGGCCCCGCCGAGGCCCCGCACCACGGTCGCAAACAGCGAGGGCGGGACCTCGAGGTAGAAGACCGGATGGCTCGCCGCGCCGATCGCCGCGCCGACCCGCTCAAAGGTCGCGGGCTCGGTGTAGTCACCCGGCGACGTAGGAGATCCTGGCCGCGAGGCGAGCGAAGACGTCCTCGTCGGGGTCGGCGACCGTCGCGCCGATCGCCTCGCGGGCGTGTTCGAGCAGCTGCTCGATGCTCCAGTCCTCGATCGCGACGCCGACGATTCGGACAGTCGAGCTTGCCCCGTGCCTCCAGTCGGTAGAGCGCCCGGAAGGTCATTTTCTTGGCCAGATCGCCGCTGATCCCAAAGATCGCAGCAGTCGGCGTCTGCGCTCGCGTCTATCGCGCTTGGCCATCGGCCGGAGGCTACCGTCTGGCCATCGTCGCGGAGGCTATCGCCAGTGGCGTAGGGTTAGGCCATGGAGCTGGGAATCGTCGGCCTTGGACGGATGGGCGCCAACATGGCTCGTCGCCTGATGGACGACGGCATCGCTGCGTCGTCTACGACGTCAACCCCGAGGCCGTCGCCAAGCTCGGCCGGCGAGGGGCGGCGGGCACCGCCTCCCTGGCCGAGCTGGCGCGAAGCTGAGCGCGCCGCGCGCGGTCTGGGTGATGGTTCCCTCCGGCGAGATCACCGAGAAGACGGTCGAGGCGCTCGCCGCGGTGCTCGATCGCGGCGACGCGATCATCGACGGCGGCAATTCCTACTACCGCGACGACATCCGCCGCGCCAAGGCGCTGGCCGAGAAGGGGATCGACTTCCTCGATTGCGGCACCAGCGGCGGCGTCTTCGGCCTCGAGCGCGGCTACTGCCTGATGATCGGTGGGCCCGATGCGGCGGTGGCGCGGCTCGATCCGATCTTCGCTTCGCTGGCGCCGGGGGTCGAGTCGGCCGAGCGCACGCCGGGGCGCGAGGGTGAGCCCAGCCCGGCTGAGAACGGCTACCTGCACTGCGGGCCCAACGGCGCCGGTCACTTCGTGAAGATGGTCCATAACGGGATCGAGTACGGGATCATGGCCGCCTACGCGGAGGGTCTGAACATCCTGCAAAACGCCAACGCCGGCAAGCTGCAGCGCGAGGCAGATGCCGAGACCGCGCCGATGGAGCAGCCTGAGTTCTACCGTACGACATCGATCTGCCAGAGGTCGCCGAGGTCTGGCGGCGGGGCAGCGTGGTCGGCTCCTGGCTTCTCGACCTGACCGCGGCGGCGATGCGGAATCACCCGACCTCGCGGACTTCGCCGGCCGCGTCTCGGATTCCGGCGAGGGCCGCTGGACCTCGATCGCGGCGATCGATGAGGGGGTGCCGGCGCCGGTGCTGACCACGGCGCTGTATGAGCGTTTCTCCTCGCGCGGACACGACGACTTCGCCGACAAGGTGCTCTCCGCGATGCGCAAGCAGTTCGGCGGTCACGACGAGAAGACAACGGTGAGTGCCGCGCCGCCCGGTCGATGCCAGTGGGCATAGAGCTCGAGGTTCTCGGCGATCAGCAGGCCGCCGCGCAGCGTGGCGCGCAGCTGATCGCCGCCGCCGGAGCGGCGGCCGTGGCGCCGAGCGCGGCTCCTTCTCGCTGGCGATGAGCGGTGGGCGCTCCCCCTGGGCGATGCTCGCGATCCTCGGCGAGAGAAGAGGCAGATGCCGTGGGCGGCAGACCGAGCTCTTCCAGGTCGATGAGCGGATCGCCGCTCCCGGCAGCGAGGATCGCAACCTCACCCACATGGTGCTCGGCGCTCTCGATGGAGCACCAGGCGGCGCTGCGGCCGATGCCGGTCACCCAGCGCGACCTGAGGCGCCGCCGCGCGCGACTACGAACGGCATCCTCCCGAGCGCCTCGACCTGGTCCACCTCGGGCTCGGCCCCGACGGCCACACCGCCTCGCTGGTCCCCGCCGACCCGGTGCTTGAGGTCAACGATCGCCGCGTCGCCCTGACCGAGACCTCCTACCAGGGCCACCCCCGCATGACCCTGACCTACCCTGCGCTGACGCGGCGCGCGAGATCCTCTGGCTGGTAACCGGCGCCGAGAAGCGCCAGCCCCTCGCCAAGCTGCTCGCCGCCGACCGCTCGATTCCCGCCGGCCGGGTCGAAAACGAGAAGATGATTGTGGTCGCCGATCGCGCCGCCGCGCCGGACTAGACGAGGGCCGCTCAGGCGGCTGGGGTCAAAAAACCGCGTGGTTGGCGAGAATCCTTGCCTGCGGATCCCAGCGGCGCTTTACCGCGGCGAGGCGAGAGCAGGTCGGCGCCGGCAGGATCGCATCTACCGCGCAGGGGCGCTCGGCGAAGTTGAGGTAGCCGCCCGCCGCGCGGTAGGGCCGCATCGTCTCCTCCAGCAGGTCGAGGTGGCCATCGATCGCCTCTCCCAGCGCCGGTGTGAGGGGCATTCCTACCCCGAGCATCACGAAGTCGGCGTCAAGGTGGGAGAGGGCGCCGCCGCTGGGATCGGGACGAGCGAGGGCTCCGCCCAGCTGGCGCAGCTCGGTCAGGAGCAGCGGGGATTCGGCCTCGGGGCCGGCGACCGAGACGAAGGCATCGATCGCCTCATCGGTGAGCGTTGCGATCGGCAGGTGGTGGCAGAGGCCGGGAACCGGGTGCTCGGGGTCCATGTGGATCGTGCTGAGCGCCGAGGCCGGGATCTGGTCGAAGCTATCGATGATCGGCTCACCGATCTGGCGCAGCGCGGCAATCGCTCGCTCGCCCCCTGATCGGCCGCCGAGGCAGGCGGCGCCGATCGTCAGCAGCGGTCGATCCCGAATCGCCTCGGGGACGTCTGGAAGCGGCGGGGGGCGAAGGAAGCGGACGATCGAGGTGACGTCCTCCGAGCTGGCGGCCGCCCAGTCGCGGTAGGCGCGAATCCCATCCGCTCCGAGCTCCGCGGGGAAGAGCAGGGCGCCGGCGTAGAGCTCGCCGATCGGCAGCAGCTCCAGCTGCAGTGCGGCGACGATCGCATAGCCCCCACCACCCCCCCGCAGCGCCCAGAAGAGCTCGGCGTCGCGCTCGGCGTCGACCGTGCGCTGCTCGCCCTCGGCGGTGATCAGCTCGATCGCGCTGACCCGGTTGCAGGCGAAACCGAAGCGGCGCCCAAGCCAGCTCAGCCCGCCGCCGAGCGTGTAGCCGATCACGCCGACGTCGGGCGCTGAGCCCGGCAGCGAGCAGAGGCCGCTTACCTGGGCGGCGGCTCCCAGCCCCGCCGCCAGGGTGCCGGCCTCGACCCGCGCCCTGCCCGCCTCAGCGTCGATTGCCACACCGCGCATTCGCTCGGTCTTGATCAGAATCGTCTCTTCAAGCGAAGCGAGCGCGAAGGCGCCGTGCCCGGTGCCCTGGGCGCTGATCCCCAGCTCGTGCTTGGCGGCGAAGCCGACCACCGCTGCGATGTCGGCGGCGTCCTCGACAAAAGCGACGGCAGCCGGGCGCTGGTCGGCCGCGAGGTTCCAGGCGGCGCGGCACTGCGACCAGTCGGAGTCCGCTGGGGTGGCGACGCGGCCGCCGATCGCCAACTCGGCCAGGACGTTCAGCTGGGGCCTCCCCGAGCGCCGCCGCCCGGCTGCAGGGAGCGGAGGCTGTTTCCGGAGCCGATCAGAATGTCGGTGACCATATTGGCTGGAAAGAGGCCATGCGCGGCGACGCCGGGATCTGCCTCAAGGCGCGCGGCGAGCAGCTGCGGTTGCCCGATCGACCCGCGGTAGTCGGCGATCACGCCGTTGTCTGGGCTGGGTGGAAGCCGGCGCAGCTCGACCTCGGCACCGAGCCGGGCCAGGGTCGAGCCCAAGCCGAAGGCAAAGAGCTCCAGCGGCAGCGGGGCACGCAGCTCGCTCACCGGCTTGCTCGAGTCCGCGATCACGACGAAGCGCTCGGCCGCGGCGGCGACGATCTTCTCGCGCAGGTGAGCGGCGCCGCCCCCCTTGATCAGCCAACCGTCGGGAGCGATCTGATCGGCGCCGTCGATCGCGATATCGAGTCGCTGAACCTCGCCGAATTGCTCAACGGCGATGCCGAGCGCCCGCGCTCGGCGCTCGGTGGCCGGAGAGGTGGCCACGCAGCGGATTGCCTGGAGTTGGCGCTGCGCGAGGGCCGCCAGCAGGTGCTCGACCGTCGATCCCGTGCCCAAGCCGACGGCCATCCCATCCTCGATCAGCTCGGCTGCCGCCGCGGCGGCAACCTGCTTCTCGGCCTCTGCGCTGGGGTCGTTCACGGCGCCACCTTACCCCGGCCCCCGCCGCTGGGAGGGCGCGCGTCGGGCAGGGGGAGCGCTACGGGCTAGGATCGAGACCCCAGCCATGTCGGAGCAGATCGACCAGCTCAGCATCAACACGATTCGCACCCTCTCAATTGATGCGATCCAGAAGGCAAACTCCGGTCACCCCGGGACGCCGATGGCGATGGCGCCAACTGCCTACACCCTGTGGCAGCGTTTCCTGCGCTTTGACCCCGCGGACCCGATCTGGCCCAACCGCGATCGCTTCGTCCTCTCCGCCGGGCACGCCTCGATGCTGCTGTATTCGCTGCTCTTCCTCGCCGATGTGCGGGCGGTCGATTCGCGACTATGAGGTAGGTGGTGAGCCGGCGGTCAGCCTGCAAGACATCGAGAACTTCCGCCAGCTCGATTCGCGCGCTCCCGGGCACCCCGAGTACCGCTGGACATCGGGGGTCGAGGCGACAACCGGGCCGCTCGGTCAGGGAGTCGCGACCTCGGTCGGGATGGCGATCGGGTCGAAGTGGCAGGGCGCCCGCTTCAATCGCCCCGGGATCGAGCTCTTTGACTTCGATGTCTACGCGATTGCCGGCGATGGCTGCCTGATGGAGGGCGTCTCCGGCGAAGCGGCCTCGCTTGCCGGACATCTGAGGCTCGACAACCTCTGCTGGATCTACGACAACAACCACATCACGATCGACGGCGCCACCTCTCTGCCTACGACGACGACGTCGCGGCGCGATTTGGCGGCTATGGATGGAACGTGACCAGGGTCAAAGACGCCAATGACATCGAGCTTTTGAGCGGAGCCTTCGAGGAGTTCAAAGCCCAGCGCGAGCGCCCAACGCTGGTCATCGTCGATAGCCACATCGGCTGGGGGTCCCCCCACAAGCAAGACACGGCCGCCGCCCACGGTGAGCCGCTCGGAAGCGAGGAGGTGCGCGAGACAAAGCGCGCCTACGGTTGGCCCGAGGACGCCGAATTTCTCGTTCCCGACGGGGTCAGGGAGCGCTTCGCCGAGGGCCTGGGCAAGCGCGGCGCCGAGCTTCACGCGCGCTGGGGCGAGCGCCTCGACCAGCTCGCGACCGATGAGCCAAAGCTCGCCGCTGAGGTCGAGGCGATCCAGCGGCGCCAGCTGCCGGTGGGCTGGGACGCCGAGATCCCCGCCTTTGAGCCCGACCACAAGGGGATCGCGACACGCAAGGCCTCCAACCAGGTCGAGAACGCGATCGCCGCCCGCCTGCCCTGGCTGATCGCCGGTTCGGCTGACCTCACCGACTCGACATCGGTTCGACTTTCCTTTCACGGTGCTGAGGATTTCGAGCCCCAAAGCCATCGGGGACGCCAGCTTCACTACGGCATCCGCGAGCACGAGGCTGCGGCGATCTCCAACGGGCTCTCGCTTTGCAAGTTGCGCCCGCTGTGGTCCACGTACCTGACCTTCTCCGACTATGCGCGTCCGGCGATCCGGCTCTCCTCGCTGATGGAGCTGCCGGTGATCCACGTCTTCACGCACGACTCGATCGGCCTCGGCGAGGACGGGCCGACCCACCAGCCGGTCGAGCAGCTCGCCTCCCTGCGGGCGATCCCCGGTCTCGACGTGATCCGCCCGGCCGACGCCAACGAGGTCGCCGAGGCCTGGCGGATCGCGGTCGATCGCCACCATCAACCGGTCGCTCTGATCCTCACCCGCCAGGACGTGCCGATCCTCGATCGCTCTCGCTACGGCGCCGCGGAGGGACTGAGACGGGGCGGATACGTGCTCGCCGACAGCGAGGCCGAGGAGCCGGAGCTGATTCTGATCGCCACCGGCAGCGAGGTCGCGATCGCGGTCGCCGCCCACGAGGAGCTGAGCGCCGAGGGGGTTGGCTCGCGCGTCGTCAGCCTCCCCTGCTGGGAGCTCTTTGACCGCCAGGACCAGGCCTACCGCGACGAGGTGCTGCCACCGTCGGTCAGGGCTCGCGTTTCGATCGAGGAGGCCTCGACCCTGGGCTGGGATCGCTACGTGGGACTGGCGGGCGAGTCGATCGGCATGCACACCTTCGGCAGCTCGGCGCCGCTTCGCGGATCTTCAGAGTAAGTTCGGCTTCACCCCGGACAAGGTCGTCGAGGCCGCCCGCAGCACGCTGCGGCGGAGCGGCCGGGCAGACCTGTGAACAAACGCGAAGGAGCGCCTATGAAGCCAACCGCCCAGCTGCACGAGCTTGGCCAGAGCCTTTGGATCGACAACATCACCCGCACGATGTTCGAGCGACGGCACCCTGCAGCGCTACATCGAGGAGCTCTCGGTTACAGGTCTCACCTCCAACCCGACGATCTTCGACAAGGCGATCTCCGCCGGCGACGCCTACGATGAGCAGATCGCCCGTGACGGCGCCGCGGCGAGCTCGACCGAGGATCTCTTCTTCGAGCTCGCGATCGCCGACCTGCGCGCCGCCGCCGACCTCTTCGCCGCCGTGCACGAGCGCACCGACGGCGTTGACGGTTTCGTCTCGCTGGAGGTCTCGCCGCTGCTCGCCGATGACGCCGCGGCGACGATCGAGCAGGCGGCGGAGCTGCACGCGAGGGCCGAGCGCGACAACCTCTTCATCAAGATCCCCGGTACCGAGGCGGGGCTTTCGGCGATCGAGGATTCGATCTTCGCCGGCATTCCGATCAACGTCACCCTGCTCTTCTCTGCCGATCAGTACCTCGCCGCCGCCGAGGCCTACATGAGGGGTGTGGAGCGCCGCATCGAGGCCGACCTCGACCCCAACGTCGCCTCCGTTGCCTCGTTCTTCATCAGTCGCTGGGACGTCGCCGTCGCCGAGCAGGTGCCGGCGGATTTGAGCAACCGGCTCGGGATCGCCGTCGCCTACCGCGCCTACCGCGCCTATCACGAGCTGGCCAGCTCGGAGCGGCTGGGGCGCATCCTCAATCGCGGGCGCCCGCCCCCAGCGGCTGCTCTGGGCCAGCACCGGCACCAAGGACCCAGACGCCTCCGACGTCCTCTACGTCGAGGCGCTGGCCTCCCCCCTGACCGTCAACACGATGCCCGAGGACACCCTTCTCGCCTTTGCCGATCACGGCAGGGTGGGCGAGTTGATCCCCGCCGATGGCGGCGAGGCCGAGGCAGCTCCTGCGCCGTTTTGAGACGGCGGGGGTCGGCGTCGATGCGCTTGCCAACCGCCTGCAGGAGGAGGGCAAGAAGAGCTTCGTCGACTCTTGGACGGAGCTCCTGCAGACGATCGAGTCCCAGCTCGCGGAGCCGCAGCGTTCGTGAGCGCGCTTCGCGAGCGATCCGCCTGGAAGGAGCTGGCGCGCCATTTCTCCGCGGGGATCGGCGACATCCACCTGCGCCAGCTCTTTTCCGCCGACCCCGGAGCGCGGCGAGCGACTGGTCGCCGATGGCGCCGGTCTGCATCTCGATTTCTCCAAGAACCGCGTCACCGATGAGACGATCATGCTGCTGGGCAAGCTCGCCGCCGAGTGCGGGCTGGCGGAGCGCCGCGATGCGATGTTCGCCGGCGAGCGAATCAACGTCTCTGAGAATCGCTCGGTCCTGCACGTGGCGCTGCGGATGCCCCGCCACCGCTCGCTGGTCGTCGAGGGGGTCGACGTCGTCAAGGAGGTTCACCAGGTCCTGCACAGAATGGGCGCCTTCGCCGAGCAGGTGCGCGCCGGCGAGTGGCTGGGCCAGACCGGTAGGCCGATCCGAAACGTGATCAACATCGGCATCGGCGGCTCTGATCTCGGCCCGGTGATGGCATATGAGGCGCTTCGCCATTACAGTCGCCGCGAGATCAGCTTCCGCTTCGTCTCCAATGTCGATGGCACCGACTTCGTCGAGGCCACCCGTGACCTCGACCCGGCCGAGACGCTCTTCATCATCTCCTCCAAGACCTTCACCACCCTGGAGACGATGACCAACGCGCGTTCCGCTCGCGAGTGGGTCCTCGCCGGCCTCGGAGAGCAGGCCGCGATCGCCCGCCACTTCGTCGCCGTCTCCACCAACGCCGCCGAGGTCGCGAGTTTTGGCATCGACACCGAGAACATGTTCGGCTTCTGGGAGTGGGTCGGAGGGCGCTACTCGATCGACTCCGCGATCGGCCTCTCGACCATGATGGCGATCGGCCCCGCCCGCTTCGCCGAGATGCTGAGCGGCTTTCACGCGATCGATGAGCACTTCCGTGAGGCGCCCCCGGCGCTCAACCTGCCGCTGCTGCTCGGCCTGCTTGCGGTTTGGTACGGAGATTTCTTCGCCGCCCAGACAGCCGCGATCCTGCCCTATGAGCAGTACCTGCACCGCTTCCCCGCCTACCTGCAGCAGCTGATGATGGAGTCAAACGGCAAGCACGTCACCCTCGGCGGCGCTGAGGTCGACTACCAGACCGGACCGATTGTCTGGGGTGAGGCCGGGACCAATGGTCAGCATTCCTTCTACCAGCTGATCCACCAGGGCACCGAGCTGATCCCCTGCGACCTGATCGGCTTCATCGATCCCCTCAACCCGCTGGGCGATCACCACGACCTGCTGATCGCAAACGTATTCGCGCAGGCCGAGGCGCTCGCCTTCGGCAAGACGCCCGAGCAGCTACGCGAGGAGGGGACCCCCGAGGAGCTGATCGCCCACCGCAGCTTTGAGGGCAATCGGCCCACCAACACGATCCTCGCGGAGCGGCTCGATCCAGAGACGCTGGGCTCGCTGATCGCCCTCTATGAGCACAGCGTCTTCACCCAGGGGGTGATCTGGGGGATCGATTCATTTGATCAGTGGGGCGTCGAGTTGGGCAAGGTCCTTGCCGCCAAGATCGTCCCGGAGCTGGCCGGCGGCCGCGAGCCGAAACTGCGCCACGACAGCTCCACCAACGCCCTGATCCGCCGCTACCGCGAGTCCAGGAGCGGGCGCTGAGATGGCTCGCATGGGCGATCGGGCGCCCGCCGGCCCTCCGTTGGGGAACAGCGCCATGATCGGTGCCGTGCTTTTGGTCGCGCCCTCGATCGCGCTCATCGTGGCGGCGAGGCGGCCCGCCGTCTCGGGGCGAGAGCTTTGATCGAGGCGGTCCTTTTCGACATCGACGGCACCCTGATCAGCACCGGCGGGGCGGGGGCGATCGCCTGGCGGCGCGCCTTTGAGGAGCTCCACGGCACCCCGCTCGACATCCGCGAGGTGACCGAGTCGGGGATGACCGACCCCGAGGTCGGCCAGGTGGCACTTCGCAACATCCTTGGCCGTGACCCCGATCATCGCGAGCTGGCGGCCGCGATGGGACATTACCTTCGCCACCTCTCAACGGCGGTCGAGGATGCGCCCGATTACCGCGTGATGCCGGGTATCGAGGAGCTGCTCGAGCGGCTCGTCGACGGCGGTCAGCTGCTCGGATTGACCACCGGCAACGTCGAGGCCGCCGCCCACATCAAGCTATCCCGCGCCCGGCTCAATCGTTTCTTTTCCTTCGGTGGCTACGGATCTGATTCACGCGAGCGCACCGAGCTGACCCGCTGCGCGCTGCGCCGTGGCGAGATGGTTTCCGGCGGTAGCCTCTCGGTTGGCTCGAGCATCTCGGTCGGTGACACGCCGCGCGATGTGGTCGCCGGCCACGGCGCGGGAATCGAAGTCGTCGGGGTGGCGACGGGAAACTTCAGCCTTGCCCAGCTGCGCGAGGCAGGCGCCGATTACGCGGTGGCGACCGTCGAGGAGAGCTTTCCCGTCTGATCGATTGGCAGCGATCCGCGCCGCCCGGGCCCTCAGCCCTTCGTGCAGCGCGCCTGATAGATCGAGGTGAAGCCTGATTCAAAGCCGTTGCGGGCGGCTCGCAGATAAAGGCGCCAGACGCGGACCCGCTCAGACCCACCGAGCTGAACGGCGCGGTCCAGGTTGTCGTCGAGGCGTCGCGCCCAGTGGCGCAGGGTCTCGGCGTAGTCGGCGCCGAACTCCTCGACGTGGCGGGTGATGAACCCAGCCCGCTCCAGCGCCAACAGCACGCGCGAGAGATGCAGCGGGTCGGCGTCGGGGAAGACGTAGCGCTCAGAGAACGGCCCGGCGTCGGGATCGGTATGGCGCAACCGGGCGATGCCGTGGTTGAGCAATCGTCCGCCGGCTTCCTAGCAGCCCGGCCAGGGTGGCGGCGTAGACGTCGATCTGCTCCGCGCCGACGTGCTCGACCATGCCGATGCTAGGCGATCGCGTCAAATTGCTCACCGGCGAGGTCGCGGTAATCCATGACGCGGATCTCGATCCGGTCGGAGACCCCGGCCTCCTCGGCTCGCCGCCTGGCCCGCTCGGCCTGGGGAGGGGAGAGGGTGATGCCGAGGACGTTGGCGCCGTGGCGGGTCGCCGCCCAGAGCGGGAAGCTGCCCCAGCCACAGCCGACGTCGAGCACCCGCTCTCCCTCCTTGAGGGCGAGCTTTCTGCAGACCATCTCTAGCTTCTCCTCCTGGGCGGCCTCCAGGGTCTCGGCGCCGCGCGAGAAGACCGCGCAGCTGTAGGTCATCGAATCGTCGAGGAAGAGCGAGAAGAACTCGTTGGAGACGTCGTAGTGGTGGCGCACCGCGCGGGCGTCGCGCTCGCTGGCTGTGGCGGCGGCCGCTGGGGCGAAGCTCGGCGCTGGGGCGCCGCGGGATCGGGCCGATTCCGGCCGCCCGCACGGCGCCCAAAAGCAGCGCCCGCTTATCGGCGCGGTCGAGGCTCGGCGGCTTCCAGCGATCGAGCAGCTCGATCACCGCGTCCATGTCGTCGACCTCGATATCTCCGCTGACGTAGGCGCGGCCGAGCCCGAGCTGTCCCGGTGCGCGCAGCAGGTGGGCTGCGGCACGCGGCGAGCGCACGAAGAAGGTGGGGCCGGTGCCAGCGCTGGCGGGAAGCCGGGCCCCGTCCCAGAACTCGACCACGAATGGGCGCTCCGGGATGCGGCCTTCGATCTCGCGCCGCAGCGCCTCGGTGCTGGCAAATGGCATTGGAATCGGACCCTATAACCGCGCGCGCAGCCGCGGCGGCGAGCTCAGGATCCTCCGCTGGCGATCAGCCTTATCATCGGCTGCGATGTCCACCACGTTTGGCCCCCTGCCCTCAGACGTACAGCCGGTCGCAAATGAGACGCGCGATCGGATCATCACCGGACTGGTAACCCTCGTCCCCTTCCTGGCGATCGGTTTGGCCGCCTGGCAGGTTTGGGGCGAGGCGCTGCAATTGGTCTGACGTGATCCTCTTCCTCGCCCTCTACCTGCTCACCGGGCTCGGGATAACGGTTGGCTTTCACCGCCACCTGACCCACCGCAGCTTCAAGACCAGCCGCTGGCTGCACGCCCTGCTTGGCGATTCTCGGCTCGGCGGCGATCGAGGGTCCGGTGATCTCCTGGGTCGCCGACCACCGCAAGCACCACGCCTTCTCCGATCAGCATGGGGATCCCCACAGTCCCCATGTCGATCACGGAGGCGGCCTGCGCGGCGAGCATGCGCGGGCTCTTTCATGCCCACCTCGGCTGGCTCTTCATCCACACCCAGCGCGGCAACAAGGAGCGCTTCGCGCCCGATCTGATCAAGGACCCGGTGATCGGCTGGGTCGATCGAACCTTCATCTACTGGGCGATCCTCGGCCTCCTGATTCCGTTTGGGCTCGGTTATCTGATCGGCGGAACGCTGGTCGGCGGGGCTGGCCGGGCTGCTCTGGGGCGGGCTGGTGCGGGTCTTCGTCCTGCACCACTTCACCTACAGCATCAACTCGCTCTGCCACGTCTTCGGCAACCGCGACTTCGAGACCGCCGATCAGTCGCGAAACCTCGCCCTGATCGCGATCCCCACCTTCGGTGAGGCCTGGCACAACAACCACCACGCCTTCCCCACCTCCGCCGTGCACGGACTCGGGCGATGGCAGCTCGACGTCTCGGCGATCGTCATCGACAGCCTTGAGCGGCTCGGCCTGATCTGGGACGTGGTCCGGGTCTCGCCGGAGCGGATGGCGGCGAAGGCCGCCGGCTAGGGAACTTCGCTCGATTCATACCAGTCGATCCAGCCGCCGCAGGCGCGGTGCAGGGAGACGATGCGGTGCGGCCCCGCCGGCACCGCGACCAGCTCGCCGAGGAAGGCGTCACCGTTATAGCCGCTCAGTTCCTGCAGCAGGCTGGGCCCTGCGGCGGCGACGCTGAATCTGACCTCGCCACCGGCGCTTCGGTAGCGCCCGGCGGGCCAGTACTGGCCGTTGTTGGCAAGGCTGATCCCGCTCGGCCGCTGACCGTCGAGGGCGGGCTTCAGCGGCTGGGCAAATCCCGGCGCGGAGAGGGTCAGTCCAAACGGCGAGAAGTACTGAAGCGAGAGGTTCCAGTTCACCCGGCGCCAGCTTCAGGGCCTGGGAGGCTTGCCCCCCGGTGCCCAGCACGCTGCGAGCTCCGCCAGCCTGATTTCGCCCCGATCACCGGTGAGGCGGGAAACAGCGAGGCGCGGCCCGGGTTGGCGGTGAGGATGCGAACCTCCGGCGTCGCTGCAGTTCGCCAGCGCGCCGGCCTCGGTTCCCTCCAGCAGGACGTGGCGGCGCCGCGGCGTCGGTCCGATCCGCTTCCAGAGGATGAATGAGGGGGTGGCGGCGATGCGGCGGAAGTTGGGCGGCGCCTGGCTGTTCCAGGCGGCCCTGCCGGTGATCACGTAGCGGAATCGTTCGAGGGTGCCGTGGGAGAAGGAGTCGAAGTCGATCGGGCTGTAGGCCTCGCCGGTGTCAAAGGGCTTCTCCGGGTTCTGCACAACCAAGGGATCGGGAAACTCGACCAGCGGCACGTGGGTGTCGGCGCCCCGCAGCTCGTAGGCGGCGTAGCGGTCCTGGCCCGCGTAGAGAACCGGCTTGCCGCGCAGGATCGGCAGGAAGGCGCTGCAGCTCGGCGCCGTGTCCGGGGGGTCCCACGGGGGCATCGCGCAGGGCGAGGAAGCTCGAGTAGGCGGCGCCGCCGATGAAGGCGACCGCCAGCGCGCTCCAGGCGAGGCGGCCGAGCGCCGCCCCGGGCCGGCGCTTGCCGCCGCCGGGAGCCCTGCCGAACTCGGCGAGCAGCGGCCGCACCGCAACCAGCATCACCAGCGGGGCGGCGATCATCAGCGCCTTGGCTCTTGAGTAATCACCGCTGAAGGGCAGCGAGACCAGATACAGCGCCACCCCGGCACCGAGGGCAACGGGCACGGCGAGGTCGCGGCGGCGCATCCACCAGATGACTCCCAAGATCAGCACCAGGCCGGCGATCGCCGCGGCAAGGCCGCTGAGGTGGGCGCCGCCGGGCGCGTCGAGGCGGTAGTTGGATACCGGCCAGATCCCCAGCGCCTCGACCGGTGAGACGGGGCCGTAGGTGTTGCTGCCGGCGACCTGGTTGAAGCCGTGGGCGAAGCCGAAGGGCCGACCACGGTGAGCACCGCGGCCAGCCCGATCAGGACTGCGATCGCGCCCAGGACGGGGCCGCGGCGCAGCAGCCCCAGCAGCGCCCGCGGCGCCAGCGCCCGCCTCACCCCGGGCACGGTCAGGCTCCAGAGGGCGGCGATCGCGATCGGCCAGGCGAGGCCGGCGAAGCTGTAGGAGAAGAAGATGCCGCCCAACAGGGCGAGCGGTGGGAGGGCGAACCGCAGTCGGGCGCCGGTGCCGGGGGGCGGCGGGCCGACGCCGCGCAGAAAGAGGGTGAAGGCCAGCACGAAGAGCGCCTCGGCGGTCTCCTTGAAGGCCGCCTGGGCGAAGTAGGAGGCGGCAAGGTAGGGGAGCGCCACCAAGGTGGCGCCGATCACCCGCCGCAGCGCTCCCAACTCCTCCAGGGCGGCGAGTGCGCTCATCGCGGTGAGCACCCCAATCGCGAAGATCTCGCCGATGAAGGCCTGGGCCAGGCCGATTCCCGGCAGGGCGGCAACGCCAACCGCGAGCCCATGCGGCCCAAGCGGGTAGCCGGGGTCCGGTGCCGGCCCGAAGCCGCTGCGCAGCCACTCCGCCCAGGCAAGGTGCAGTCCGAGGTCGTTATTGAAGCCCTCACCGAGCAGCCCCCAGCGGCCGCTGATCGCGAAAGGGATAGAGAGCGCCAGGACGACCACGATCGAGACCGCGATCCCGCGCCGAGCCGCGCCTGCGGCGGGGTAGCGCAGGCGAGCGCAGATCGCCGCGGCGGCGAGGACCAAGACAATCAGACCGATCGTCGCGGTCGTCGCCGTGCCCGGGGGCCCGGGCCAGCGCACCGCTGACCGTGAGAATCGCGCCGAGGCCGACGGCGGGCTCAAGCCAGGACCAGGAATCGCGTCCGGCGAGGGAGAGAAGCGCCCAGCCGACCAAAAGCGAGGCGGCGCAGATCAGCGCCGCCGAGGCGTAGGTCGCGATCATCAGGGCCGCAACCTATGGCAGCGGCGCCCCAGATGCGGCCCTGGCCGGCGACCTTGACGCGATCTTTATGCCGAGGCCCGAACTCTTCACACACCCTTGACGCGGCGGGCGCGACGATTCCCTCGTCTTGTTCTTGGCGGCGAACATATTCCCCGGTGGTGGTGGTCCACTCGCCGATGCCTTCGCCGTTGCGATAGCCCTGATCCTCTTCGCCCTCCTTTACTGGGCGATCGATCTGATCGACCGGATATGACGCTGGCGGCGATCACCGGCGCCGATATCTTCGGCCTGATCGTCTCGGCGCTGGTCTGCGTCTACTTGATCTATGCCCTGCTGCGCGGAGAGAAGCTCTGATGCTGCAGGGCTGGGTGCAGATCGCAATCTACGTCGTGATCCTGATCGCGCTTGTGAAGCCGGTCGGCATCTACATGGCGCGGGTGTTCACCAACGAGCGCGTCTTCCTCAGCCCACTCGTCGGGCCCCTCGAGCGGCTCTTCTACCGGCTGCTGCGGATCCGCCCGGACGAGGAAGGTCAAGACTGGAAGGCGCTACGCGCGCAGCCTGATCGTCTTCTCCCTGTTCTCCTGGCTGGCGCTCTACTCTGATCCTGCGCACCCAGGGGATTCAGCCCTTCAATCCCGCAGGGCTTTCACTCCGGCCCCTGGGATCTCAGCTTCAACACCGCCTCCTCCTTCATCACCAACACCAACTGGCAGTACTACGGCGGCGAAGCGACCCTCACCTACTTCGCCCAGATGGCCGGGCTGGCGGTGCAGAACTTCGCCTCGGCGGCGGTCGGCATCGTCACCGTGATCGCGCTGATTCGCGGCATCGTCGCCCGCAGCGGGCGCGAGATCGGCAACTTCTGGGGCGATCTGATCCGCGTCTCCCTCTACATCCTTCTGCCGATCTCCGTCATCGGCGCGCTCTTCCTCGTCTCCCAGGGAGTGATCCAAAACCTCAGCCACTACACCCTGATCCACACCCTCGCCGGCGGCACCCAGACGCTCGGCCAGGGCCCGGTCGCCTCGCAGGAGGTGATCAAGGAGCTCGGCACCAACGGCGGTGGCTTCTTCAACACCAACTCGGCCTATCCGTTTGAGAACTCGACCGGACTCACCAACTACTTCGAGATGCTTCTGATCCTGATCATCCCCACCGGGCTCACCTACACCTACGGTCGCATGGTCGGCAGTGCCCGGCAGGGCTGGGCGATCTTCGCGGCGATGTTCGTCCTCTTCATCGGCGGGGTCGCGGTCGTCTACCTGGCCGAGCAGCACGGCACCGTCGCCCAGCACGCTGCCGGCCTTCACACCCACCGCCTTCCACGGCTCGACCGGCGGCAACATGGAGGGCAAGGAGCAGCGCTTTGGCATCGCCGGCTCCTCGCTTTGGACCGCGGTCACCACGGTCACCTCCTGCGGCGCGGTCAACGCCGCCTTTGAGTCGCTGACCGGGCTCGGCGGTGCGGTGCCATTCACCAACCTCGGCTTCAGCGAGGTGGTCTTCGGCGGCGTCGGCACCGGCCTTTACTCGATGCTCCTCTACGTCCTGCTCGCGGTCTTCATCGGCGGCCTGATGGTCGGCCGCACCCCCGAGTACCTGGGCAAGAAGATCCAGGCGCGCGAGATCAAGCTGGTCTCCCTCGGCGTCCTGTTCACCCCGCTGGCGGTACTGCTCTCGGCTGGGCTGGCCTCGGCGACCCGGCTCGGCACCCGCTCGCTCTTTGCGGGATTCAACCCGCAGGGCTTCTCGGAGACCCTCTACGCCTACCTCTCCCAGGCCAACAACAACGGCTCCGCCTGGGCCGGCTACACCGGCTTCATCCAGCCCCACGCCCCCGGCAACGTCGGCGCCTATGGGATCACCTTCGCCAACCTGCTCGGCGGCGCGGTGATGATCACCGCCCGCTTCGCGCCGATCCTCTTCGTCCTCGCCGTCGCCGGGGCGCTGGCCGGCAAGAAGGTCTCTCCGGCCGGCCTCGGGACGATGCGCACCGACAACCCGACCTTCGTCTTCCTCCTGATCGGGGTGGTGATCCTGGTCGGCGCCCTCACCTTCTTCCCCGCAATCCTGCTCGGGCCGATCGCCCAGAGCCTGACCACGAGGCTGTTCTAGATGCGCAAGGACCTGCTCACCTCGCTGCTCGCGATCATCGTGATGACCGTCTTCTTCGGCCTGATCTACCCGCTGGCGATCACCGGCATCTCCCAGGTCGTCTTCCCGGGCAAGGCGAACGGGTCGCAAGGTGAAGGTGAACGGCAGGGTCGTCGGCTCGAGCCTGATCGGCCAGTCCTTCTCCCATCCGGTGATCGGCAAGAACGGCAAGCCGGTGCTGACGAAGAAGAAGAAGAAGTGCTGGCGCCCGATAAGGCCTACTTCCAGCCGCGTCCCTCGGCGACCGGCTACTCGGGCGACGTCACCTACTTCAGCAACCTCGGCCCCAACAGCGTCGAAGCGCGCGAAGCGGTGCGCGAACACATGGCCGAATACCTCGCCCTGGAGAAGCCCTATGACCGCTGGCCTGACCAAGCGACAGGTCCCGGTCGACGCGGTGACCGAATCGGCCTCCGGGGTCGATCCCGAAATCTCACAGGCCAACGCCTGGATCCAGGCCCACCGCGTCGCCGCCCTGCGCCAGCTTCCCCTGGCCAAGGTCGACGACCTGATCTCCGCCCACACCGAAGGCCGCTTCCTCGGCCTGATCGGCGAGCCGGGCGTCAACGTCTTGCAGCTCAACATCGCCCTCGATAAGGAAGCACCGCTCAAATGACCACCGAGACCCAGCCCCGCTCCCTGTTTGACCCCGAGATCCTCCGCCCGGCGCTGGTCGAGTCGCTGCGCAAGCTCGACCCGCAGGGTGCAGGCCCGCAACCCGGTGATGTTCGTGGTCGAGATCGGCGCCCTGATCACCACCGTCGCCTGGCTGATCCAGGTCTTCGGCGGCAGGCCGCTCGGCGGCGGCCACGAGCCCGCCTGGTTTACCTTCAGCATCACCTTCTGGCTCTGGCTGACGGTCGTCTTCGCCAACATGGCAGAGGCGCTGGCCGAGGGTCGCGGCCGCGCTCAGGCGGCGAGCCTGCGGGCGATGCGCACCGACACCATGGCGAAGATGCGCGACGGCGGCGAGAAGCCGGCCGCGGAGCTGATCCGTGGCGACGTAGTCGTCGTCGAGGCCGGAGAGACGATCCCCGGCGACGGCACCGTGATCGAGGGAATCGCCTCGGTCGATGAGTCGGCGATCACCGGCGAGTCGGCGCCGGTGATCCGCGAGGCCGGCGGTGACCGCATCCGCGGTCACCGGCGGCACCAAGGTGCTCTCGGACCGGATCGTGGTCGAGATCACCCAGGAGCCGGGCAAATCCTTCCTCGACCGGATGATCGCCCTGGTCGAGGGCGCCGAACGCCGCAAGACCCCGAACGAGATCGCCCTCGGCATCCTGCTCGCCGCCCTCACCCTGATCTTCGTGATCGTCGTCGTCTCGCTGCGACCCTTCGCCCTCTTCGCCGGCACCGAACTCTCCGAGACGACCCTGATCGCGCTGCTCGTGGCGCTGATCCCGACCACGATCGGAGCGCTGCTCTCGGCGATCGGGATCGCCGGCATGGACCGACTCGTGCGTCGCAACGTGCTCGCCCTCTCCGGTCGCGCGGTCGAGGCCTCCGGCGACTGCGACGTGCTGCTTCTCGATAAGACCGGGACGATCACCCTCGGCAACCGCGAGGCGACCGAGTTCATGCCGATGCCCGGCGTCGAGCGAGGCCGAGCTGGCCGAGGCGGCGCAGATGTCCTCGCTCGCCGACGAGACCCCCGAGGGTCGCTCGATCGTCGTCCTCGCCAAGGGCTTCGGCATTCGCGAGCACGACTTCGCCGGCCACGAGCCGACCTTCGTCCCCTTCACGGCGCAGACTCGGATGAGCGGCGTCGATTTCAACGGCACCCGCCTGCGCAAGGGCGCCGGCGATGCGATCGAGGGCTGGGTCGCCGAGGAGGGCGGTCGGGCGCCGGCGGAGCTGCAGGTCGCAGCTCGACCGGATCGGCCGCGAGGGCGGCACGCCGCTCGCGGTCGCCCGCAACGAGCGGGTCCTCGGCGTGATCTACCTCAAAGACATCGTCAAGGAAGGGATGAACGCCCGCTTTGACCAGCTGCGGGCGATGGGCATCCGCACGATCATGGTCACCGGCGACAACAAACTGACCGCGGCGAAGATCGCCGAAGAGGCCGGCGTCGATGATTTCCTCGCCGAAGCGACGCCGGAGCGAAAGCTCGAGCTGATCAAGGAGCAGCAATCCGACGGGCGCCTGATCGCGATGACCGGCGACGGCACCAACGATGCCCCGGCGCTGGCCCAGGCCGACGTCGGCGTGGCGATGAACACCGGCACCCAGGCGGCCCGCGAGGCGGGCAACATGGTCGATCTCGACTCCAATCCGACCAAGCTGATCGAGATCGTCGAGGTCGGCAAGCAGCTGCTGATCACCCGTGGCGCCCTGACCACCTTCTCGATCGCCAACGACGTCGCCAAGTACTTCGCGATCCTGCCGGCGATGTTCGCGACGACCTAGGCGGTGGCGGGCCACGAAGGCCCGCTCGACGCCCTCAACGTGATGTCGCTTGGAACGCCCGAATCGGCGATTCTCTCCGCGGTGATCTTCAACGCGCTGATCATCCCGTTGCTGATCCCGCTCTCCCTGCGCGGCGTCCGCTACCGGCCGATCGGCGCCACCGGGCTGCTGCGGCGAAACATCCTGATCTACGGCCTGGGTGGGATCATCGCCCCCTTCATCGGGATCAAGCTGATCGACCTGATCGTCCACAATCTGCTCGGGGCCTGACCGGCGAGCTCGCCGCGCGATGAGATGGCCCAGCTGCCGCCAAGCTCAGCAACCGGCGCCGAGGCTGAGCGGCGCCGCGGTCGCTACAAGATCTTTCTCGGCATGGCGGCCGGGGTCGGCAAGACCTACCGGATGCTGCAGGAGGGACACGCCGAAGCCGACGCCGGCCGCGATGTCGTGATCGGCTACCTGGAGCCGCACGAACGCCAGCGAGACCACCGACCAGGCGCGCGGACTGGAGGTGCTGCCCCGGCGCCGCGTCCCCTATCCGCGACGTCTTGGTCGAGGAGATGGATCTGCCGGCGCTGCTTGAGCGCGCACCCGAGCTGGCGCTGATCGACGAGCTCGCCCACACCAATCCACCCGGCCTGGTTCACGCCAAGCGCTATGAGGACATCGGCGACGTGCTGCGAGGCCGGGATCGACGTCTTCTCCACCGTCAACGTCCAGCACCTGGAGTCGCTGAATGACCAGGTCGCCGAGCTGACCGGGGTGCAGGGTCCGCGAGACGGTTCCCGACTCGGTCCTCGGCTCAGCCGATGAGGTCGTCCTGATCGACCTCACCCCCGAGGCGCTGATCGCCCGCCTGCGGGCCGGCAAGATCTATCCGGGCGAGAACATCGACGCCGCCCTCAACAACTTCTTTCGGATCGAGAACCTGGCCGCGCTGCGCGAGGTGAGCCTGCGCCAGGTCGCCGAGGACGTCGAGTCCAAGCGCCTGGTCCTCAGCGAGATGGGCCAGATCGGGACGCGCGAGGAGCGGATCTCGGCGGAGGCGCCAAAGGCGGTGGGCGAGCGGCTGCTGGCCCTGGTGCGCCCCCAGCCCGAGCTCCCAGCGCCTGGTGCGCCGCGCCTGGCGCTCGGCACAGCGGCTCGGCACCGACCTCGACCTGCTCTGGGTGAAGCCCCCCGGCGAGCCGATCGAGGGCGAGGCAGGAGCGCCAGGTGACGGCGCTTCGCCAGCTCGCCTCGGTGCTCGGCGCGACCCTGCTGATCGAGGAGCACGACGACATGGTGGCCGCGGTTGCGCGGGTCGTTCGCGAGCGCGGCAACACCTACATCATGGTCGGCGAGTCCCAGCCCCGCCGCGGACTCGCCCGCCTGCGCGAGCCGCTTCCCCAGCGGCTGATGCGCGCCACCCCGCCCGGTGTCGACGTGCGGATCGTCGCCCACCGCGGCCTCAAGGAGGGAAAAGGTTGATCGAGTCACTTCCTGATCGGCGTCGCTCTTGCCCTCGGCATCGGCGGCGGCTACCTGGTTGCCCGCTCGCGCCGCTGTGGCCGCCGCTCCGAGCGCCCCCAGGCGGTCCACCAGATCCTCCTGCCCTTCACCGGCACCGAGATATCGCGGCGCGCCCTCGATGCGGCGCTGCGGCTGGCCCGAGCCGAGGGTGCGACGCTGATGCCCGCCTATCTGGCAACCGTCCCCAAGCAGCTGCCGTTGGAGTGCGCGATCCCCGCGGAGGCGGCCAAGGCGATGCCGATGCTGGAGGCGATCGAGCAGCGAGCCAGCGCCCAGCAGGTAGCGGTCGACTCGCGGATCGAGCGCGGCCGCTCCTACCGCCACGCCCTGGAGCGCCTGCTCGCGAGCGAGAGCTTTGACCGGGTCGTCGTCCCGGCAAGCGGGGCCGGGCGCACCGGGTTCTCCGGCGAGGACCTGGTCTGGCTGCTGCAAAAGGCGCCGGCCGAGGTGCTGATCCTGCGCCCCGGGCCCGAGGATGATCGCGTCGTTCGGGCCTCGACCAACGGCAACGGGCACCGCTAGGCGCCGTCGGCTCGGACTCAGAGCTTGGCGGCCGCCCGCTCAAGCGTCTCGGTCATCGCGAGCTGAGTCTAGTCTTGGCCGGTGCCGACCAGCTGGAAAATCGGGATGGCCGTGCTGATCGTCTGCCTCTTTGCCTCGATGGCGATCGCGATCGTACGGCTCTCAGACACCCCGACCGAAATCCTCGGCGCCGGTTTTCACGATTGGCATGGCCACCAGCTGCCCCGTTAGTATCAGCGCCGTCCAACGATCGACCGGAGGAGGCGGGCTGTGTTCAGGCGCATCGTGGTAGGCACCGATGGCTCAGAGACAGCCGCCGAGGCGGTCGGCCAGGCAGTCGATCTGGCCAAACTCTCCGGGGCCGAGCTCAGTATTGTCAGCGCCTATGCGGCCGTGCCGAAACGGCGGTTGGCCGAGGAGAGCCTCGATGCGCCACCCGACGTTCAGTACGAAATCGGCCCGCGCGAGGATGTCAACCTGGTGCTCGATAGCGCCGCCGCCGCCGCCAAGAAGGAGGGGGTGGAGGTGCAAACTCACCCGGTCGAGGGAGATCCCGCCGAGGCGATCCTAAATGTCGCCGAGGAAAGCGGCGCCGATTTGATCGTCGTCGGTAACAAGGGGATGACCGGAGCGCGCCGCTTCCTGCTCGGCAGCGTTCCCAACAACGTCTCCCATCACGCGCCCTGCAGCGTGATCATCGTTCGCACCACCTAGAGCCGCCCTAGCCCCCGGGCTGGGTCGCGTTGGCGGCGTCGATCAGACCCGCCCCCTGCTCGGTCGCCGGCAGGCCGAGGCTGCGGGCGGTGTCTTTGAGCCGCAGCGTCACCCGTTTGTCAAGCGATCGCGGCGGCACCACTCCCAGGACTCCGCTGGCGATCACCATTGCGGCGACCCCGGAGACGTGGGCAGCCGCCATCGAGGTGCCGATGTAGTCGCTGGGCATGCCAAAGAGTGGGTTTCCCTGCTTCTTCAGGGTGACCTGGTAGATCGGCGCCGAGAGAACTGAGGGACAGCCGTTGATCGGGGTACCGCCGCCGGGCGCCACCAGGTCGACGGCCCGACCGGTGAGTGAATAATTGCCGAGGCAGCCGCCCTGGGTGCTGCCTCCGACCGCGATCACCCCGGGCTCGGTGGCGGGTGGGGAGACGCAGGTCTCAGAGCCGACGTTGCCGACCGAGGCGACCAGCACGACGCCCATTCTGGCGGCGAAGTGGAGCGCTTCGTCGACCTCTGGCACCTTCCTGCGGCAGCCGAAGTTAAAGCTCATATTGATCACCTGGGCGCCGTGTTGGGCCGCGAAGCGAATTCCCTTCGCGATATTGCTGGCCTGCCCCTGGCCGCTGGAATTGAGGACCTGAACCGGCATCAGTTTCGCCCCATAGGCGAGCCCGGTCAGGCCGATCCCGTTGTCGGTTTCCTCTGCGATCGTGCTGGCGACGTCGGTACCGTGACCGTTGGTGTCGACCGGGAGGCGGTTCTTGCCGACGAAGTTGTAGCCGGGAACAAATTGTGTCGCGGAGAAATCGGGGCTGCGCTGGAACTGAACCGCTCCGCCCTTGCGCGGTTTGCTCAGGTTGCGATAGGCAATCCCGGTATCGAGGACGGCGACGGTAACCCCGCTGGCCCCCGGCCTTCCCTCCGAGATCAGATTTCGCCAGGCCCCAACGGCATTGATTCCGCCGGGGGAGATCGGCACGCCAATCGTGCCCGGCGAAGACGGGAGAAAATTCCATTGGCGGGTGACCCAACTGCCGCCCGGGTCTGTGGCGCTCTGCAGGGAGCCGTCGTCATTGGGCACGAAGAGCGAGGCGCTCGCGGTGTAGTTGGGGTCGGCGTAGATCACCGCGGGGCTTCGGCGTAGCGCCGCGGCGGCTGCGGCTGCGCCAACCTGGGTGGGCAGCGACACCAGCCGTCCGCGGCGCTCGCCGGAGAACTTGACCAGCAGCTGGTGAGGGACGAATTGGCGCGCCTGAGCGAGCGCGCTGGTCGCGCCCGGCCGGCGCGCCGATGGCGCCCAGCGCGATCAGCGCTGCGGCCAGGCTCGCTGCAGTTGGAGTCAGAAGGCGTCTATTCATCTGGGTATCGCTCGCCGGCGTCCCTGCATTCAGCGGGCACCCCTTTAACACCTGCTCGGCGGGGAAGTTGTAGGTCCCACATACTCCCCGATCGATGAACGCTGAGGCTCCCACATCTGAGCACAACCGCCTCATGGGCCTGGCGCTGGAGCAGGCCCGTGAGGCCGCACGGCGCGGTGAGGTCCCGATCGGGGCGGTCCTCGCCCGTGACGGCGAGCCGCTCGCCAGCGCCGGCAATGAGCGCGAGCGCCGCGGCGATCCCACCGCCCACGCCGAGCTGCTCGCGATCCGCGCCGGCGCGGAGCGGTTGGGCGGCTGGCGGCTGGCGGATACCGCCCTCTACGTGACGCTTGAGCCCTGCCCGATGTGTGCCGGAGCGATCGTCTTGGCGCGCATCCCAACGGTCGTCTTTGGTGCCCATGATCCAAAGGCCGGCGCCGCCGGCAGCGTTCTCGACGTCCTCGCCGAGCCAGCGCTCAATCACCGCCCGGCGGTGATCGCCGCGATCCGCGAGCAGGAGTGCGCCGGCTTGCTGCGCGAGTTCTTCGCGGCCCGCCGCGGCTAGGAGCCAATACCCTTTGAGAGTCCGGAGAGGTGTCCGAGTGGCTTAAGGAGCGCGACTGGAAATCGCGTGGGCGGGGTTAACCCGTCTCGTGGGTTCGAATCCCACCCTCTCCGTTCTGGTTGTGTCTTGGGGACATCTGTCTCCGATGTCCCGAGACACAACAGGTGCCGCCAATGTGGTGAAACCGGACACCACCCTCTCCGTTCAGGCGGTGGCGGTCTGCTCCAGGGCCGGGGTCATCGTGATCACGATCGGCTCAGCCGCTGGGCCCGACACCCTCGCGGGGTGGCGGCCGCGAAGCCGCTCGTGGCAGCAGACGACGTAGCACCACTCCATCAGCCGCATTCGCGAGACCGGATCGATCGCGGCGATGGTCGCTCCGATCAGCCACCGACCCTCTGCCTCGCGACAGCTCCGCACATCGACCTGGGCCGCCACCTCGTGGCCGTCGCCGGCTGCGTCGGGAAGCTCTAACGAAACCGCCGCCTGGGAGCTGATCTCAAGCGGAGCCTCCATGATCAGCCCGATCCCGGCCGCGCTTGCATCGACCAGGCGGCCGGCGATGTGGCCAGCATCGGAGAAGCAGTGAACCGGGGCGTCGCCCTGAAGCGATAGATCGAGCCGGCGCTGACGTCGTCGCCCGACGGCGAACAGGGTGCGCAGCATGCGGCGCAGCTCGATCATGCCCAGCAAGGGGACGATGATCGCGGCGATTCCGGGCAGCGCCGGGAGGGTATCTGCGCCGGCCAGGTCCAGCAATCGCAGCAGCGTCCCTGCCCCGATCAGGACCGCGCAACCAACGACCAGATGCAGGCGGCCGACCGCGCGCAGGCCACCGCCGTCACCCCCCTGCTTCGGTGTGACCTTGAAGGTGGCGCGGGCGGGACGGATCGCGCAGCGAAGGGCGCGGGTGTAGATCTCCATCGTCAACAGCTCGTAATGCGCGGTCTCTGCGATCCGCATGTAGCCACGGGCCAATGCCGATCCGGCAAACAGATTCAGCGATAGCGAGGGCAGCCACAGCGCCGCCAGCGCCAAGAGGCTGATCCTCATCGGCAGATCTCCCGTCCACAGCACCAGCCCCAGGGTCAACAGCAGGAGCAACCGCATCGGCGGCGCCAGGTAGGCGGCCAGGCTGGCGAAGTAGGAAAGGCGTTGAAGCGGGCGCAGCTCGCGGGCGCGAAGCGGCGACTCGGGCAGGCCGAAGACCGCGAGGTTGCCGCGCGCCCAGCGGTCGCGCTGCAGCAGGTAGCCATCGAGATCGTGCGGGGCGAGCCCCTGGACCAAGACCTCGTCGTGGTAGCGGGTGCGCCAGCCGTGGCGCTGGAGGCGGATCGTCGTGTGGAAATCCTCGGCGATCGTCTCGGTGGCGACTCCGCCGATCTCAAGCAGGGCCTGGCGGCGGATCAGCGCCGCCGAGCCGCACCAGTAGGCGGCGCCATGGCGATCTTTTCCAGGGCAAACCACCCGGTAGAAAAGCGATTGCTCATGGCGGCCGACGACGTAGTGCTGGACCGAATCGTGGTTGAAGAAGTCATGCGGACTTTGGACGAGGCCCACCTCCGCTGGTCGAAGTAGCCGACCATCGCGTCGAGTGCGTCCGGCATCGGGACGTGGTCGGCGTCGAGCATCAAGACCAGCTCTCCGTCGGTGCGCGGTAGCGCGGCGTTGATGTTGCCGGCCTTGGCGTGGGAATTATCGCCGCGCGTCAGGTAGCGGGCACCGGCCAGATGCGCCAGCTCCCGCATCTGCGGGCGGCCCCCATCGTCCAAAAGGTAGGTCGTGTGAGGGTAGGTGAGGGCGCGGCAGCCGGCCAGCGTCGCCAGCACCACCTCGGCGGACTCGTTGTAGGTGCAGACGTAGACGTCAACGCTGCGCCCGGGCGTCGTCAGCGGCCGTCGAGCAGCTCGCTGTGACCAGGAAAACCAGGTCATTGTGGCTAAGGCGAGGAAGCCATAGACCTCGGTTACCAGAAGCATCGTGAAGGCGAGCGGGCTGGCTCCCTGCCCACTCCAGCCAATGCGCCAGCTCAGATAGCCAATTCCCCAGATCAGCGCCAGCACCGCGACGGCGCGCAAGAGCAGCGGATGGACATCAAAAAACCGCCCTATTTGAGTCTGCTGGTCGCTCTGCACGATGCCCTGATCGGCGCCTGCGCCACACCCCTATAGTCCTGGGACGGTCCGGCCGGCTAGCTGTTTCAGCGCCGCCGTAGAATCTTGCTCCAGCTGGATTTTGGAGGGGTGCCGGAGTGGTTGAACGGGGCAGTCTCGAAAACTGTTGGCCCTCGTAAGGGGGCTCGTGGGTTCGAATCCCACCCCCTCCGCTATTGTAGCCAAATGTCGCTCTAGCGTGCGGCTTCGCGACGGATCACAGCCTTCGAGCCAGTTCCCAAGACAGGTCATTGAGGGTCATACGCATGCTGCCTTTGTGTCCCGTGCGTGTCCCGCAGCGTGTCCCGCGAACTTAATCGCAGCTCGCGCACAGGCACGAAAACACAGGACCCGACACAAGTGGCCATCCGTCACAAGCCGCGAGAACCCTTCCCAGCGCATCGCTTTTCAGCGGCGTCCAGCTTGACCACCCCCGCAGCCGCGTGGCAATCCCCGCACACGATGACGACTGTCAAAGCTGCGCTCGAATCGGTCGCAGGGTTTGACCATCGGTTCACACCATCCCCCAATCCAGTGACAACGGATGGTGCGCTTCTCCTGCCCATCGCCACCACCCCGATCGACCAAACTCGACACACCACCCCCGGCACCCCTTCGATGTAATGAGGACTCCAAATTCGCGGGTCCCATCCTGGCCCGAAGCGCAGGAGGGCCTGCAATCGGGTCGAGAGGGGAAATGCACCGCAACGGGATCAGCGGCCTCTGAGGCCAAGGGAAGAGAACTGAGGCTAAGGGACGGTCGGCGCATCTCAGATCGGTTTCTGGAGGGTGGCGCCCCCTGAAAGCTCGATAACCTCGTGCGGCATGGAGCTTAGTCGGGCCAAGGCTTTGCTGATCGTCGTGCCGATCACTGTCGCCGTCTGGGTGCCGAGCGCCAGCGCCGCCGGCAAGATCAAGCTGATGGGTGAAGTCCTCAAGGTCTCCAAGGCAAGCCGAGGCGAATGTATGCGTCCGATCAAGATCGCCCTGTTCGAGGGAAGCCACGAAGTCGGAACGATCAAGGTCACCCACTGCGCCGCCGTTGGAACCGAGGTCCAGTACCGCGGCTCGGCAATGCTCGAAGTGGGGAAGCTGACGAAGGGCAGGCTCCGATTTGGCGCAGGGTTTCACTCGATGCCCCCCAACTTCACGCCCGCGACCTCAGGTAGCGGGACGATGGAGAATTCCGAAGGTAGCGAGCGGCTCCGGGTCAATGGTCCCGATTTGCCGAGCGAAGTCGGCGCCCGCTTCGGTTTGATCCTCAATCAGCGCGTTTTCCCGCGGGCTTAAAGACGGTCCATCCGCTGTTAATCGGCCCGGACAGCCGTGGTGCCATCCGGGCCAAATCACGCCGAATTCGTAGCGGAGCTAAGAGCCGGCCCGGAACGTGGTCCCGTTAAGCACCACGGTTTGTTCTTCGTTGCCAGCTATGACGCCGCTAAAGCTGTGGCCTTCGGCATTGGCGTTCGTTCCTCCGATGAGGAAGGCTGATTCTGTTTCGCCTGGAATGAAAATCCGTATGACTTCGTTGGCTGGTCAAAGCCTGGCGGCAACGTAAAGATCTTGACCTCGTTGCCGGTTTTTTCTTTGCCGACTTTCACAATGCCTTCGAGGTGGACGATCCCTTCCTTGTCCTTGTAGAACCCGACAGGCCCGAGGTTGACGCCGGGTGCGGTGACGCTTTCGGTGCCGCCTTCGAATGCAGGTTGGCCGGGCTGATTGACCACATGGATCGCTTCGGGCGCTGACAGAGCATTCGCGGTAGCCGCTGTCGTCGCGTTGGTTGCCTGGGTGGCGGATGGCACCGTCCCCAGCGTCGAGGCATTGATCTGAGTTCCGGTAAGAGATCCATTCTTGACCTGCGTCCCGGTGATCGTTCCCTTCCTGATCTTTGCGGTTGTGACCGCTCCGTTCTTGATCTGCTTCGTGCCGACGGTGTTCTTGCCGAGCTTGGATGCTGCCAAGGCTGCTCCCCCGCCCAGCAGCAGGAAAACGGCAATCGTTGACATGACATTGGCGTAAGTCAGATGTGCCCGTACCCGCTTCATCGTGCCTCCCTTTGAGTCGTGGATCGAGGGTCCTGACCCTATGGCGGAACAGGTGTCTCGGCAAGGCGCTGCTGGACGGGCGGTTAACGCGGCGACCGGCTGCTCGGCTGAGTCCGGGCGTTTGCCTGTTAAGGGGCTAGACAGGGCTGGACACATCGCGCGGACTGCATAGGGCGAGGGCGAGCCGTCTCATCCATTGCAACGCGGGAGGTCCCATGGAGGCAAAGCTCGTGCTCGTCGTCGCGTTCTTTGCCTTTTTTGGCGATGATCACCCAGGAGAGAATTCCGCTGTGAACGAGTAGAGGCTGAGGAACCTGACTCAGTATCCCACCGGATGGCGGACGACGAAGCCGGCGGGATAGGGAGGTTCTGCGTGCCAACGTGGCCCTGTCCCCCGCGCATCGCCGACCGTATCCCAGCGCAGGCCGGCAATCACCGCGTAGGCATGTATTGAGTTTGCATAGATCGTGATCCAGCGACCGGGCCCGGGGGCGCCGTAGCTCTCCAGCGAACCTGAGGTCATGGGTTGATTCAGGAGCCCACCGCCATGAAGGGCAAAGCTGACCGCTCCCGAGCAGTCATATCCCGACGCATACCAGGAGCCGTGACCCCCGCCCCAGACATAGGGCAGGTCGGAGATCATATTGGCCGCGCCGATCACTCCCTCAACCGCCGCCGGTGCGCCGGCCGGGGCGAAGGCGATTCCGTTCACCAGGGTGGCAGTCGCGCTGGTGGTCTGTGACGACAAGGCCTTCAGGGATTGGGCGATCACCTGCTCGTTGTCCGCCGAGCCAGTCGGGGGAGGTTTAGCCGAGCCGTTCGTGCCGGCCGAGGCTGCTGGCATCGATGCGGCCGCGCCGACTGCGTCGACCGAAGCGCCGGTGGGCGCGGTGGCGTTTGAGTCGACTGGCGCTTTTCCAGCCCGAGTCCCAAGCGAGGTCGGCTTCGGCGCTTTCGGGACAGGTCGTGCGAGATTGGAGTCGACCGCGCCGATTGTCCGAGTTGCGCGACCAACCGTGTCTCCGGCTGCGTGGGTCCCGGCACCGAGCGCCAGCGACAACGCTGCTGCAAACACCGCCGAGGCGCCTAGCAACTTCGAATCCTGTCGGAGCGGTTAGTCATCCAAGCCAAGTTCCTCGCGGTGAGCAGGCAGCATGAAGTCGCGTCTTGCTGATCTCCCCACCAACCTGCACAAGCACCACGAGGATGAGGATAGCGAGAGTAGGTCGACAGTCTTGACTGCATGGGGGGTCTGGTCGGCGTCCTGGGACGAACTCGGGAGTCTTGGGAGGCTTCAACCGCACACAGAGCACCCCCCTTCTCGAGGGAGGCGCCGTGGATTCGTTGACCGCACTTTCAGCTGTCTGTCGCACGGGAACTGTCGAATCGCGGCACCTATTGCCTTTCCCCGGAGAGCTAGGCTACGGATTCTCTCGCCGACCGGGAGCGCGTTATGAGCATCCAAACGGGGTGCTCCCGGTCGACGAGTAGCTGCAACTTTGTCTGAGGGCTGAACTCGTGACCCTCCTTCCGCGTATAACCCGATGGAACCAAACCGCCGCTCACCGTCCTTTCCCGAATTACCCAAGGGCGGTGAGGGGTATCTCGTGTCGTCTCCGCTGGGAGCTTGGGTCGTCGACAAGGCTGATACCCCTCTGAGCTGATGGGCGAAGCGCTGGAGGGCCGCTATCCGTCAGGGGGCAAAGAGCACCGCAAGCCAGGGTGGCCTCTGAGGCTCGATTCGTCCGAGGCAGCCCGGAGGCTCTCATCGGCCTCCGGATCTATGTCCAAACGGCCCTCACCGGCCATGGGATCGCCAGGGCCCGGTTGACCTAGCCAACACCCAGCGGCTAGCCTCATCGATATGGGTGCCTCGTCCACGATCCACCGGGCTTCTGCTCGCCTCGTTTGTCTGGCGCTGGGAATCGTCAGTGCCTTTTCGCTTCTCGCCGTGGCGAGCGCCAACGCGACGACCTTGGGAAGCACCTTGACCGCAACGCCCGACAAATCGAGCTGTGGTGCCACGACCTATACCAATACTGCACTTGGCTCCGGCACCTTGGAGGCCCCCTTCAACGGAGTCCTAGTGCGATGGCGGCTAGATCTTGCCGTGCCCGGCGGGAGCTATACCTACAAGCTCCGCGTGCTGCGACCAGATGGCGGCAGCAGTTACACAGGCGCTGGGACAGGGCCATCGCAGAGTGCCCCGTCGGCGGGAGTCAACGTGCTGGCGCTGGCCAAACCGCTGCCGATCCAGGCCGGCGACACAATCGGGATCGACTGTCCAGGCTTGGCGCCCGCTCCGTACTCCGTCATGGGGCAAAAAGGCACGATCTATTCATTCTTCGGCACGTATCTAGCTGAAGGGGAAATGGGCGCCGCCTCAGGGAACCTTCCCGGCGATGAAGTGCTCATCAACGCCGATCTCGTCGGGCAGCCGACAGTGACCTCCCTCTCGCCATCGACGGGATCGACAGGTGGCGGCACGACGGTGACGATCTCTGGCACCCATCTCACCGAAGCAGGCGCGGTGAAGTTCGGCTCTAATGCAGCATCGAGCTTCACGGTCGACTCCGAAACCCAGATCACCGCGGTCGCGCCTCCCAATCCGAGCCCGGCTGCGGTCGACACAACCGTCACCAATGCGGCAGGGACAAGCGCCACCAGCGTCGCCGATCGGTTTACTTACCGCTTGGGGCGCCGCCGTCGCCCGCGACCGTCTCTTGCGTCGTGCCCAAGCTGAAGCACAAGAAGCTGAAGGCTGCGAAGAAGGCGCTAGCAAAGGCCGACTGCAAGCTCGGCAAGGTCAAGGGTCACAAGGTCAAGGGCGCCAAGGTCAAGAAGCAGAGCCCTAAGCCTGGAATCGTGCTGGCGCCCGGTGCCAAGGTAAACGTCGAGGTCACCTAGAGCGCGCCTTACCCCCAGTCCCTCCGGCCATGCCGGAGAAGAGGGACTATCGCGATCCGTCAAGTCCGCATCGTCTCAGCTCTGTGCCCGGAACGTGATCCCGTTGATAATCTGCCCTTCCTGTTCCTGGGAGTAAACATCGCCTTCGAGGTTGTGACCTTCAATGGTCACGTTCGATCCAAAGACATAAAAGAGGTCTTCACCAGACCTGAAGGCCTGGGTGGCGCCACTGGCCGGCCGGTATCCAGGGGGAAGTTGGAAGATCGATCCCTCATTTTCGCTTTCTTTGCCTACGTTGACCACACCTTCTAAATGGACGATGCCGTCATGGTCCTTGTAGAAGCCGGCCGGCGTGTAGTTGAACGATTCAGCGGTCCCGATGTTGCTGCTGCCACCCAGGAACGGCGGTTGACCCGGCGCTCCGACAAAGCGGATGGCTTCGGGTGGTGCAAGGGCATTTGCGGTTCCGGCGGTGGTTGCCGTTGTGGCGCTGGATGCGTTGGTCGCTGATGGCACGGTCCCTAGCGTCGCGAGGTTGATGTTTGTTCCGGTGATCGTCCCTTTCTTGATCTTGATTCCAGTCACGTAGCCGTTCTTGATCTGCTTCGTGCCGACCGAGTTCTTGCCGAGCTTGGAAGCGGCAAAAGCGCTTGCGCCGCCGATAGCTATGAACAGAGCTAGCGTGGCGATGACATTTGCATAGGTCAGCTTGCTGCGGATCGATTTCATTGAATTTCCCCCGTCGTGGTGGATGAAAGTTGGGTGAGCCTACGCCGTACAGGACTTCAGTCGTGGGTGGGCGCCCTGGAACCCGGAGACGCGCCACCTCCATCGACGAATGTTCTAAAAAGAGATCTGTCAGCTCTTCGTTCATTTCACGTGGCCATGCAAGAACCACCCAACGGCTACTCGATCGCCGAGCTTCACGCCCACGCTATGGCTAAGGGCTACCACGACGAGGCAGATGCCTTGCGCCCCTACCTAAAGCTGCGACGCCGCAAGGTGCGCAGAGAGAGCTTCTTGGTCGTTGCTGAGCCGAAATCAACCGCTGAGGCCCTGGGAGAGGCAGTCTTTTCGAGGTAACCGAGGCGAGAGCCCCCGCATTTGTGCTGAAACGGTCTTGGGTGTGGCCCGGACGCCGTGGTGCCATCCGGGCCAGGTCGCTTGCGGGTTAGCTTTCTGCGCGGAATGTAATCCCGCCCAGTGCCGCTGCTGCTCCTTCTTCGTTAGTGAAGCACACGTCGCCTTCGACGTTTTTACCTTCAGCCGTCACGTTCGACCCAAAACGAAAACATCCGATTCGTTGAGCCCAGGGAAGGCTTCGACGACCCCGCTGGCAGGCCGGAATCCGGGGGGCAGTTGAAAGATCAGGCCTTTGACTGGTTTTTCTTCTTTGCCGACTGTCGCAATACCTTGCAGGTGAACTATGCCCTCATGGTCCCTGTAGAAGCCAATCGCTTGGAAATTGAGCCCTGCTGTAGGCGGACGGTTGAGGCTGCCATCCAGAAATGGCGGTTGATTACGGGCGCCACCAGCCGCACGGGTTCCAGCGCCGCGAGCGCATTGGCCGTACCGGCGGTATTTGCTGTGTTGGCTGTTGTGGCCATGATTGCGGAACCCGCGGTGGTGGCTGACGGCACGGTTCCCAGTGTCGAGAGGTTGATCTGGGTGCCAGTCAAGCTGCCATTCGCTACTTGCGCCCGCGATCGTTCTGTTCTTGATTTTCGCTGCCGTGATTGCCTGATTCTTGATCTGTTTAGTGCCGACGCTGTTCTTCTTGAGTTGCGTGGCGGCGTAGGCGCTCCCGCCAAGCGCAATGAAGACCGCGACAGTCGCCATCGCGTTGGCATAGGTCAGTTTGCTGCGGATCGTTCTGATCGAATCTCCGAGTCGTAGGGGTTGACGAGCCGGGTCAGCCTGCCGACCAGGAGAGCATGTCCCGCTCGTCGTGGAACTTCGACGGCGGTCCCAATATGACGATCAAACAGTAACGGTCTGACGCACCTCCTCGACAGCGGGACTGGGTAGAGAATGAGCACCAACCTCC
>CAVUWL010000012.1:0-16999 GCA_963745305.1 uncultured Solirubrobacterales bacterium | reverse complement strand
TCTGATCGGATGCGATAGCGGGGCCTGAGGCCGGTGGCGCCGGGAAAATCAGGCTCTCGATCGGGCCGTGAGCCGTAGAGATAGAAAATCAGCAGGGGCACCAAGAGCAAGATGCCTCCGTTTCGACTGGTCGAAGCGAGGCCACCCAGGGCCCCGGCAAGCGCCCAACGTCCGCGTCGCCCCGCGTAGAAGCAACCGATCGAGAGCAGCATGAAAACCGACTCAGAGTAGACCGCCGAGAGGGCGACCGAGACCGGCAGCCAGGCGACAATCCACACGGTATTTCGGGCCAGATCTGCATTGAACTCAAGCGATACCAGCCGGTGCAGCAGGTACAGAGCTCCGAGCGCGCAGGCCACCGAGATCGCTATTCCGACCAGCAGGTCGGCACCGTTGCCGTTGCCGAGCGCGTCTCCTCCCAACCGAATCAGACCCGGATAGAGAGGAAAGAAGACTGTTTGGTAGGAGAGGCTGTAGCCGGTCTTGGCGATGCTCAGATACCAGGCCGAGTCCCAGCGGGCTGCCGGGGAGACGAGGATGTTGAGAATTCGCTCGTGAAACGGGGCGGTCAGGTGATGGGGGTCAAGCAGGGCGGAGCTGCCGGGGAAAAAGCCGACCGCAAGGACGGCGAGGATTCCAGCGACCCAGACAAGCAGCCTTGACGAAAAGTATGCCCCAAAGACGTCGCGAATCGCGACGCGCCGCTCTTCGTTCAGAAACGGCGTTCCGTCGGCGGGCGAGCCCTCGATGCGATCGACTGGTTGTGTGGTCAGGGTGTCCACCGATCCGGCGGCGGGAACCTAAGTTGACTAGGTAAAGGGGTCGTTAAGACGGCGCTCGGCCCGTGATCCTCGGCCAAAGGCTAAACGCCAAAGCCACGACAGCGAGGAGATCACCGCCATCGCAACGCCAAGCCCGACCGCGCCGATAATCAGCAAGACGAGCAGGAAAGCGAGGATTCCAAGGGGAATCAGCAGCACCTTTAATGAGGCCAGCAGCAGCATCGCGAACGCCTCTGCACCCTGAAGATGCCGCCTAAAGACCGGATGAATGCCGAGACCCCCCGGGCGTCTGGGAAGCGCCAGGCAAGGCAACGCTTGAGCTCAGGAACTGCGAGCCTGGCCCCGTCTCAGGCGGGCAAGCTCTCCCTTGATCGCCTCAAGCTGGGCTGCCATGTCTTCGAGTCGCATAGTCATCGGATCTTCTCCAGCCTCGCGTCGCTCCGCCTCGGCGCGAGTCACGAAGGCGCTGGTGATCGCCCCGGTCACCACGGCCAACAAGGACAGGCCGCCCAACATCAGGAAGACCGCGATCACCTTTCCGATTGTTTGCTGAGGAACGATGTCGCCATATCCGACCGTTGTGACCGTTTGGGTCGCCCACCACATCCCGAGCCATATCGAGTGGAAGGTCTTCGGATCAACGGCCCGCTCGACGGCGCCAAATACGATGATCGCCACCGTCCAGAATGAAACGATCACGTATGCGGCGAAGCGTGGCCGCAGTCCTTTGCGATCGATGCGGCGATGCAACCAACGATCGGAGCGACGCGGTTGCGGTTGGCCCACCACCCCTACGCTTTCGGCGCACCGAGCGGCGCTCCTCTCGCGGCAACCCATATACGCAATATAATTTGCGTATGTTCCAAAGATGGCCCAGCGACGCTTGATCGGCTACGTCCGCGCCTTCGGCCCGCAGGATCCGAGACCGCTGAGGTCCCAACGCGAAACGATCGCGGCGGCCTGCGCGAATTCAAACTGGAAACTCGTGGAGGTGCTCACCGAGGCGCCCGATGCCCCGCGGGGACCCAGGCGCCCTCGGCTGCAGGAGATCATCGCCGGCCTCAATGCGAAGCGCGGCGACGGACTGATCGTTGCAACAGCGGATTCTCTTGGCCTCCGCATTTCAACCCTGGTGGACCTGATTGCCTGGCTCGACCAAGCCGCTGCCGCGCTAGTGATCCTCGACCCGATGCTCGATACCGACGAGAGATCGGGACGCAGCGCGGTCGATCTGCTCACAGCTCTCGTCGCTGCCGAACGCGACGGGGAGCGCTCGCGTCATGCAAACAGACAGGCCGACGGCAAGGGTCGTGGCCGCCTCGCGGTGGCCGGAGACCCGGAGCTACGCCGCCGGATCACGACGATGCGCGAGAACGGCATGAGCCTTCAGGGGATCGCCGACACCCTCAATTCTGAGGGGATCGCCACGGTCAGGGGTGGAGCACAGTGGCGGCCATCGAGCGTACAGGCGGTAACCGGATATCAACGACCACGCCCGAAACCGCCCCCCCATCCCGACCTGCGCCATCCACCTCACAAACCCCCTCGACCGCAGCCGCCGGGCCGCGATAAAAGCTGAGTTCGATTTGAGCAGCTTGGTAATTGAGCTGGGACCGCTCGGAGTCTTCTTGCTGATGATCCCCGAGAGTGCCTGCATCCCCATACCTAGCGAGGTGACACTGATGTCGGCCGGTTTCGCGGTGGGATCGGGGTGGATGTCTTTCTGGATGGCGGTGCTGGCGGCGACCGCCGGGAACCTGGTCGGTTCGGTTCTCGCCTATGGAATCGGACGCCTGCTATCGCCCAGAGATCACCGACGGCGCAGTGCGCGGGCTCTAGCCAGCTGCGATCGGCTGCTGGCTCGGCATGGGAGCCGAGCGGTCTTTCTGGCCCGACTGATGCCCCTGGCCCGAACCTTCATTTCCCTTCCGGCCGGACACGCGCGCGTTCCATGGGCACCGTTCATCCTGATGAGCGCAGCCGGATGCGCGATCTGGGCCGCGGCCTTTACCCTCCTCGGTCTGCTGGCCGGCAGCAGTTGGAGCCAGCTCAGCAGCACGACCGCCGCCACCTTCCTTGTTTTGAGCGGATTGGTAGTCGCGCTGTGGATAGCGCGCAGAAGGCACGCCCTGGGGTCGAGGCCCAGCTAGCCCTTCCCGCGGCGTCAGCCCGATTTCAGATTGTCTCGGCGCAGCGCAAGTTTTCGGGCGGGCCGCGGTGGTCCCTGCAAGGCGGGCGCCCGCGGGCCCCATCGGGGACGAGTGGGATCACTGTGGCATTTGGCCCAATCGGCCCGCTGCCGTCTGAACCCACTCAGCTGGAAGGGAGGAATGGCGGGCTAGGGGATCAGTAAGTCCATCAGCCGAAGGACGGGGTCCCTAAACGGCGCGAACAGGAGCATGACAAACATCGCAGCGGCCCCAACGAGGGCACCGATCAGACCAGCGGCAACGTAGCCGGCGCCGAAGGACGCGACTAGGAGGGTAAAAACGGCAAGCCGGCGTTCGCGGAGCTGCGGCGAACCAGAGCTTTGATGCTGCATCCATCAAGCCTAGTGCCAGCTCTGACTTGCCGCGGGAAAACATCTAGCTATCGGGCATCAAAAGGCTGGGCGTCCACTGCCCTTCAGGGAGCGCTAGATCAAACCCTGGGAGTGCAACTTCTCCTCCCTAGCAATCGCGTCGAGCGATCTTAGATCACCACACTGCAGCACTACGTTGCCCAGCAGCGCCCGCTACCGTTAGCGAACGAAGCGTCACGCGTCGAGTAAGCGGGCCAGGCTGCAGCGAGGGAGGAGAAACATGCGAGTTCAGTGGTACGGACAATCGGCCTTTTCGCTCAGCGGGACGGATGCCACCGTATTCGTCGATCCGTTCGCCGACATGTCGCAGCTCGCTTCAAGGGGAATTCACTTTGAGTACCCAGCGATCGAGAGCGCGGAGGTTGATCTGCTCCTGGTTACCCACGAGCACCGCGATCACAATGGCGTCGAGGCAATCGGGGGGGACCCGACCATCTTGCGTTCGACAGCCGGTCGGCTGGAATCACCGATCGGTGAGGTCACGGCAATCGCCTCCGAGCACGATGAGCTCGCGGGAACCGAGCGCGGGCCGAACACGATCTTCGTTTTCGAGTTGGACGGTATCCGCGTCGCCCATTTCGGCGACTTCGGTCAGGACACCCTCCGTACCGAGCAGGAGGTTGCGATCGGCACGGTCGACCTTGTCTTTGTGCCGGTTGGGGGCACCCCGACGATCGGGGCTGCGCGGGCGACGGCGATCACCGAGCGCCTCGGTCCAAAATGGGTGGTTCCGATGCATTACCGCACACCGAGAATCGGATTTTTGGAAACGGAGGAGGCGTTTGTGGACATGGCGGCGGCCGCTCACCGCCTCAGCGAAGCAGTATTTGATACCGCCGAGCTGCCGGGTGGCGATGGGCCGGTCGTCATCGTTCCCGCAGCTCCCTAACTACCCGAGGTCTTAGCGCCGCGGGGTCGACGAAAGCGACTTGACAGAGATTGATTCGGTACCTAAGGTTTAACTGAGCATATGAGTGACCCCTCCGCCTCAGATCACATCGAGCCATTCGTTTGGCGGATAGCGGGGGTCGTGATTTTGGGCATGATCATGTCGATCCTCGACACGACGATCGTCAACGTCGCGCTGGACACTCTTGGACGTGATCTACACAGTCCCCTCTCCCAGATTCAGTGGGTGATCACCGGCTATCTACTGGCGCTCGCGGCGGTCATACCGATCACCGGATGGGCGGCCCGACGCTTTGGGGCCAAGCGCGTCTACATCGGCTCGATCGTCCTCTTCACGATTGGCTCGACCCTTTGCGGGTTCGCGACCTCAAGCACATCTCTGGTGATCTTCCGAGTGCTTCAGGGAGTCGGGGGAGGGATGATCATGCCCGTCGCCCAGATGATCATGGCCGAGGTGGCGGGACCAAAGCGGATGGGTCGGGTCATGGGGGTCGTGGTGATGCCAGCGATGCTTGCACCGATCCTTGGACCCGTGGTTGGTGGCTTGATCCTTGAGGCCTTTCACTGGTCTTGGATCTTTTTCGTCAACGTTCCGATCGGGATCATCGCGGTGCTTTTGGGTGTACGTATGCTGCCGGTATCAAAGTTGGGCGAGCCCGGACGCCTTGACACCGTCGGCTTGGCCTTACTCGCGACGAGCATGCCGCTGATCGTCTACGGACTTGCCGAGATCGGAACGCGGGGAAGTTTCACGGCCCCAACCGTGGTTTGGCCGATCGTGATCGGTGTCGCGCTATCAATCGCCTTTGTCTGGCACGCACTGCGGGTTGAGCGTCCACTGCTCGACGTGCGTCTGTATGCAAATCGCGTCTTCGGCGCCGCCTCGCTGACTACGTTTGGTCTCGGTGCAGCGCTCTTTGGAGCGATGATTCTGGTTCCTCTCTACTACCAAGAGGTGCGCGGGGAGAGCGTGATCGCCACCGGCCTTCTGGTTGCACCCCAGGGACTGGGAATGCTCGCGGTGGGACCGTTCAACGGTCGACTCACGCAGCACTTCGGCGCGGGCCGAGTGGCAATCGTGGGGGTGTTGATTCTCTGTGCGAGCACGGTGCCCCTGGGTTTGATTGGCGCCAATACGTCGATTCTGGCTATCTCAATCGTGCTCGCATTTCGAGGTTTGGGAATTGGCCTTTCATTCATGCCAACGATGACCGCGGCCTTCGCCGCGCTTCGCACCGACCAGCTCTCAGATGCAACACCACAGATGAACGTACTGCAGCGCCTGGGAGGGGCAATCGGGACGGCGGTGCTTGCGGTCGTACTCCAGCGCGCCGCCGCCGGCGCCCACAGCTCGGCAGCCCTTGCCAACGCATTTGACACCGCCTATTGGTGGTCGCTGGGAATCGCCGCGCTATCAATGATCCCTTGCATCGTGCTGTTGCGCGCCGAAGGGCAAAACTCAAGGGCGAGCCGCGCCGAGGCGCTCTCGGAGTCAGCGGTCGAGCCGCTCGGGACCTGAGCAAGTCATGCATTCCGCACCCTCCAAGGGACTCAGCGAGGAGCGCGAGGTAGCGCTGGTTGAACTCGGCACCGCCCTCAGGCAGGTGCTCCGCGGCGCGGGGCGGATGCGGGGGCGCGACACGCATTTGCTGGGATCTGAGGTCAGCCATGCCCAGCTTGAATTACTGAACGAGCTCTATGAGAAGGGTCCGATGTCGGCTGGTGATTTGGCAACCGCGGCCGGGCTGACTCCGGCCACGGTTACCCAGATGCTTGATCACCTGGCCGAATGCGGACACGTCGAGCGGACCCGAGGGGCGACCGATCGCCGGGTGGTGGTGAGCAGGCTCACAGCGGGTGGTCAGAAGAAGGTCGAAGACAAGCGGGCCCTCTGGCATCAGCGCTGGGAGCAGGGGTTGGCAGAGACCGACGCCGAGGAACTGCTAATCGCGACCCGCGTACTGGGGCAAATTGGCGCCGTTTTCAACGCCGCAAACTGACGGGACTCCCACGGCTCGGCGCCGAGCCGTTCGCCGGGATCTCACTTAGCCAGCTGCCCAGCTGGTCCAACCCGGTCCGGCGCTTGCGAGCAGCGCGATCTCACGTCTGGGGGCCGCTCCCGCCGGCCAATTGGGCCGCAGCCTCCCACTCTCGATAGAGCTCAGCGACCGTACGCTCCGCTTTCTGATGGCGCTCACCGGCCAGCTTTTCGCGGCCTGGGCTCGACCAGGCCGCGGGGTCGGCGAGCTCCTCCTGCAGCGCCAGGAGGGCGGCCTCGGCCTGGGTTAATTGCTCTTCCAATCTCGCCGCTTTGCGAGCCGCACTCCGTGCAGCGTCCGCTCGGGGTCGCCGAGAATCGCGGCGGCGTGGCGGCGGAGCGGCGGCGGCGCGCTCTTCCTCTGCCCGGTGCTCATAGTCAGCCCATCCTCCCGCGTGGCTGCGCAGCTCACCGCCTGCACAGATCAGAGTTCTGCTGCCGATCGCCTCTAGCAGAGCGCGATCGTGAGAAACCAGAACGACGGCCCCCTCATAGGCGCTCAGCGCATCCTCCAATGCCTCCCGGCTCTCGATGTCTAGGTGATTTGTCGGCTCGTCGAGGATCAGAACGTTGGCACCGGATGCAACCAGGATCGCCAGTGAGAGCCGCCGCTGCTCACCGCCGGAGATATCGACCAGGGACTTCTCCGCCTCGGCGCCGGAGAAGAGGAAGCTGCCCAGCAGCGCGCGGGCTTTCTGGGAACTGAGACCGGTCTCTCGCTGCGCTGCACCAAGCACCGTACCCTCCCCCGCGGCGCTGTCGGCGTGCTGAGAGAGGTAGCCGATCTTCACGTTGTGCCCCGTCCTAATCACCCCCGCCGCAGGCTCCGTTCGCCCAGCCAGGCTCTCGATCAGCGTCGTCTTGCCGGCCCCGTTTGGACCGATCAGGACGACGTGCTCCCCCCGCTCGATCTCAAGGTTGATCCCCGCGAGCAAGGTGCGGCCAGGGACTTCGATCGTCGCCTCCAAGGCTTTCAACACGATCCTTCCCGGTCTCTGAGGCTGGCTGAAGGAGAAGCGAAGGCTGCGTGCGTCGCGACGCTCGGCTGTGGGACCATCGCGCTTGGCCTTCTCGATCCGCTTTACCCGCGACTGCGCCTGCTTGGCCTTTGTTGCCTTGTAGCGGAAGCGCTCTACGAAGCGCTCCATCCGCTCGATCTCGGCCTGCTGTCGCTCAATCGCCTTGCCAAGGGCGATCTGGCGAGCGGCTTGCTCCTTGCGCCAGGCATGCCAGGGCCCGGCAAAGAAGCGCGCCCGCCCTGCCTCCAACTCCAGGACCGAGGTTCCAACCGCCTCGAGAAACCAGCGGTCGTGGGCGACCAACACCACGGCTGCGTCGAGCTCGCACAGATAGCGCTCGAGCCATTCCAATGAGGGGATGTCAAGGTGGTTTGTCGGCTCATCGAGCAGCAGGAGGTCCGGACCGCTAGCCAGAGCCCGCGCGAGCGAGGCCCGGGTCAGCTCGCCGCCGGAGAAGGTCGAGAGCGAACGATCCGCATCCTTGGGGGCAAAGCCAAGCCCACCCAGCACCGCAAGCACGCCGTCCCGCCAACGGTAGCCGCCGCCGACTTCCAGCCGCTGCTGAGCCTCTGCATAGGCCTGCATCCTCTCCCCATCCGCACCGCCAGCTGACATCTCCTTCTCGAGGCGCTCCAACTCTGCCTCGATCGCCTGCATATCCGCCCGACCGGCAAAGACGTAATCACCCAGCGAGACCTCTGCTCCTCGCGGCGGTCGCTGGTCGTGGAGCGCCACCCGCGCGCCCCTATGCAGAGTCACCGATCCCGATTCAGGTGAGAGCTCACCGCAGAGAACCTTGAGCAGGGTCGACTTCCCGGCGCCATTTCGCCCCGATAGGGTCATCCGCTCCCTCGGCTCGAGCTTGAAGGAGACGTCGGCAAACAGGAGCCTCCCGCCGATGTGCACGTCGAGGCTTTTCGCGGTTGCTACTGGCATCAATCTAGGTTAGGTAACTCCCACTCCCAGCGCTCAGCTCGGTGCCCTGAAGGCGCGGGTCCCACCACGACCGGCGGGGATCGGTGATGCGCGCTGTGCCTAGAGGAAATCCGAATCTCGCGTCCTCGACAGCTGCGGCCGAGAGGACTCGGGGCGCTAGGATCATGCCCGGCCTACGGACTGCATCGTGCTTTGCCGAACCGCCACTCAAAAGTCCTCGAGGAGCGAAAAATGTCCACATCACCAGCAGACTTCAATGCCCAGATCATTGATGAGTTCCACGCCAATGCAGGTCAGGTTGGTGGCATGTTTGATGGAATGCCGCTACTGCTGCTCCACCATAAGGGCGCGAAATCCGGCCGGGAGCGGATCAACCCACTCGCTTACCTAGCAGACGATGGGCACTACGTCGTTTTTGCCTCAAAGGGAGGCGCGCCGACCAATCCCGACTGGTACCACAACCTCAAAGCCAACCCCGACACTGAGATCGAGTTGGGAACCGTTACGATCGGCGTCACTGCGAGCGAGGCAACTGGCGAGGAACGTGAGCGCCTCTTCCGCACCCAGTCCGAGCGAGTTCCGCAGTTCGCCGAATACGAGAAGAAGACCGAGCGCGAAATCCCGGTAATTGTGCTGACACCCACCGAGGCCGGCTGAGCCGATCCCGAGCCTGCGTTTCGCAATTTTTTGGCTTCCCTCACTCGACAGCCTTAGTGCAGCGGTTCGAAACCAGCCTCGAGCGCCCGAGGCGGTGCGGTCTGCGCACGTCGGCGGATCGACCAGCGGCTGCGCGCTGGGTATGCCAAGGGGCCATCGAACCCGTCTGGAATCTGCCGCCCTGAGCGATCTCCCCGTTTGCCCTTGACTGGGATACCTGAGACACAGGCGATCGCCTCGGTGAGCAATGCCCTGGCCCGCGCCACCTGTTTTTGAGCGGGGCCCGACCTCGGCCCGAAAACCGGTAGCGTAGGGGCGCGGCATCGTGCCGCGATCCATACTGATCAGACCGGAAAGGTCGCCTCCCTTGATCCTAGCCAGCTTCAGTTTCGGTGATGCGCTCGCCGTCGTTTTCGAGATCTTCATCTTCGTCATTTGGCTCTGGATCTACATCACGATCTTCAGCGATCTGTTTCGAGATCACGAGCTGTCTGGTTGGGGCAAGGCCGGCTGGGTGCTCTTTATCGTCGTGATCCCGTTCCTGGGTGCGCTCGTCTACCTGATTGCACGCCACAGCGGGATGCGCGAGCGGACACTGAAAGCCCAGGCGGAGGCAAAGCACCACATGGATGCCTATATCCAGCAACAGGCACACAGCTCACCGGCCGACGAACTCCACAAGCTCAGCGATCTCAAAGACAAGGGTGCGATCTCCGCACAAGAGTTCGAGAAGGCCAAGGAGAAATTACTGGCCTAAACCGCCATGGCGCGCTGATTGCTCCGGACTCTGACGGGAGCGGCATCGCAGCTGCGACAGCACGGAGGTCCGGAGTTGCCGTCTCCGCTCACGATTGCCCAGCGGCAACCCGCCGCAATAGCGCTGGGGGCATTGGCTTCGCGACCTGCACCTGCGGGCGGGCGCTTCGTTGATGAATAGATACCTTGAGGGTGGGGGCCACGGCGCGGGCTTCGGGGAAGGTCCGGCGTCGCCGAGCCGAGATACTGGGCGCAGAAGCGCCCGCTAGAGGCCGGCGCTGCGAGAATGAGCTCTGGCCATGATCGAAGGAGAGCGCTGATGTCAAGTGAGCAGACCGAAAGGCTCAGTCCCGTCCCCGGTCACCTGCACACGGTGACGCCGCGACTTGTCGTCCACGACGGCCGCGCCGCCATTTCCTTCTACAGCGATGCATTTGGAGCCGTGGAGGTTGACGAGCCTTTCAGCGCTCCCGATGGTGGGTTGATTCACGCCGAGGTTCAGATCGGTGACTCGGTACTGATGATCACCGAGGAGACCGGCGATGGCGCTCCAGCCCGATCACCGAAGTCGCTCGGACCCGCTGTCAGCACAATCATGGCCACCTACTGGGAGGATGTCGATGCCGTCTGGGAGCAGGCGATCGCAGCCGGAGCCGAGGTGCTCTACCCATTGGCCGACCAGTTCTACGGAGAGCGCGGCGGTCGCCTCCGCGATCCGTTCGGCCATCAGTGGATGCTGAGCCAGCGGATCGAGTCGGTCTCGCGAGAGGAGATGCGCCGCCGGGCAGCCGCGCTCTAGGGGGCCAGACTGGCGGTCCCCACCTTCCTCGATAAATTCCCCGACAGACAACTCGAATCCGACCCCCACGCTGGCCGAAGTTTGGTGTATCAGCTTGGAGGCTCCGCTCGACGATCCGTCCTCCACGTCACGATCCGGCTGGGAGACTGCCGACGATCGAGGCGATCCGCTCCGCGATCCACCTGGATCGGACCGCCGCACCTCTTTGACCTTTGCAGGGGCAGCCGGGTTCCGGCGCGTCCTCGGCGGGGGTGCGGATATCGCCTGGAGGTTCTCAGCAGCGCCGACCCAATTGCGGCAGAGCGCTATCCCCCTCGGCGAGCACGCCCCTGTCGAGGACAGCAGCGAATGAACGTCCTGTAGGTCCCTGACGGACCAGTCAAGCTGCTGCTGCAAATCACCTGCATCGAGTGATGTGGACCGGCTGCGCCCTCCGTAGTTTCAAGCTGCTGCTCCCCCGAAGGAGACAGCCGAAGCCATGGCCCAACAATCGCTCCCCAGCAAAGCGCCTCTCCGGCGTGAATCGAAGCGGGTCTCCTTCTCTATTACACCTACACCCAGCAGACCCTGAAGCTGATGGAAGCCATGGGAGCTGTCTTCGCGGAGCGAGGCTTCGAGGTCTCACGGGCCCCGATCGAGTTCACCGATTCCCGCTACATCAATCGCTTTGCCGACTTCCCAATGCGACACCCCTTTGTGGAACTGATCCGCATGTTGCCCGCACAGCTACGCCGCGGCATCGGAGAGATCCGGATTCCAAATGAGGCCAAACCCGAATTCGATCTCATCTGCATTGGCTCGCCAACCTGGTGGCTAACAACGAATATGCCGATTCGGTCATTTCTGGAGTCCGCCGAAGCGGCGCGCTTGCTCAATGGGACGCGATTTTCCGCTGTCGTGCCGTGCCGGCGCTACTGGCGCAATAACCTAAGGACCGTCAAACGACTTGGCACAGAGCACGGTGGCCAATTCGTCGGTGGGATCCATTTCACATACCCAGCAAACCAGATCGGCTCGCTACTTTCACTTCTGAGCTACCTCGGGAAGGGGGATCATCGCGAGCGCTTTCTCGGCGTGAATCTTCCACCGACAAATATCCAACCGGCTCACCTCGACGCGGTGCGTGCATTCGCCGCGGAAATTAGCGACCAGATAACAACGTCCGATCACTCGACAGCCGCTCCTTCGATCGAGAGGGGCGCCACTGCCGAACAAAAACCCTGAGGAATGTTCCGCACCAGCTCCTACCAATTGCCGATCGGCTCGCCGCCGACCCATTTCATTCCCGAGGCGGGGCCCGTGGATCGCGCTGGTCCGACAGTAAGTAACGCGGTGAAGTTCTTGTGTTCAGTTCAATAACCAAAGGAGACTTAAGATGTTATTTCTTGGAGGAGCAATCTACTTCGTATTAGCAATTACATGCGGAGTATTGACTTTCCGCAAGCATCACTACTTTCTGTTTTGGCTCGGCATCGTGCTGCCATTCCTCTGGCTTATTGGTGCGGTCATGGCTCCAGCCGTCGATTACGAAGCGGGCACCGGCTGAAGACCGCGATCAAACTTGTCCACCTCTTTGCTTACCGGTGAAGACGACGAAGCCTCTCGGGTGACCGCTCGGCCCCCAGCAACGAACGAGGAGGTCTGAATAATGGGGTTGTTGCACAATCATGACGATGGTGGACGAAAGTTCGTGATGCGAGAGAAGCTACTTTCGATTGGTGATGACTTCTGGATCGAGGACGATTCCGGCCAGAAGGTATTCAAGGTGAATGGCAAGGCGATGCGGGCGCGCAAGACCTTCATTCTCAAGAATGCCTCTGGAGATGAGGTCGCCCACATTCAGGATCGAGTGCTCAACCTACGGGGCACGATGAAGATCGAGCGAGACGGAAAGGACATGGCGACCGTCCACAAGGCGCTCGTGGGAATCCGCGACCGATTTGAGATTGAGGTTGAGGAAGGTGAGAGCCTCAAGGCGAAGGGAAACGTTCTTGACCACGAGTACGAGATCAAGCGAAACGGTGACGTGGTTGCCACCGTGTCCAAGAAGTGGGTGCGGGTGCGTGAAACCTACGGAATCGAGATTGCCGATGGTCAGGACATTGCTTTGCTGCTTGCCCTGGCGGTCGCGATTGACGAGCTAGCTCGCTGACCTTTGCCGGGAATTAATCTCTCCTTGAATATCGAGGTCCAGGATTTCCGTAATGAGACGATCTGGACCAAGCTTTTGCCCCGGCTGCGGCGAGCGCGTCTCCGTGTTTGCCGCCGGCTGCGCCTACTGCGGACGTGCGCTGGACCCCCGCCGCGGGCAGGGACCGCCGCAGTGGTCTGAGAGGGTTCGCGCCGTTCTCCGCTCGCTTCGTCCGAACCCCCGGCCCTAGCCAAGAATCCCAAGTGAAATTTGAGCCGACGTACCGTGAGCCCGGTCGCGCCTATCCCGCTTGGCCGCTGATCGCCACACCGCGTTCTTCATCGCTGAAGGTGCGCTTTTGGACCCAAGGCCAGTCAACGTCGGCTAACTCCTGGCGGTTGCGTCGCGATCCAGACCAATCGAGATCAGCCGTTCCAGCCAACTGTGCATCTATTGGGGTTCGGAATTGCCGTACCTCCCGACCGAGCCCCCCCTGCGTCCATGGCTTTCGCTCGGGCTCTTCACCGAGGCCAAAGCGAAACGGGGCGCCGGGCGATCGGTGCCTCGGTGCCGCCTCACTAAAGCGGTTTCGAGCGGCGCTTACCGGCAGCATCGACTGAGCTCCGCAAGGGCAAAGCCGTCACCCCCAAGACCAGGCGGAACCGCAGGATCGGCGCCGCAGAGCAGAGGCATTTCAAAAACGAGGGGCCTGGCGAGCCCCAACAGTTTTGAGCCCTCAACCATCCTCAAGCTATCGTGAGTCTAGGAAGAACATCCTCGGCAAGAGCGGCGAGACCCGTCAACAGGGTGACGACCGATACCCAGCCAAATCTCGCAACCCCCGTCCATTGCTGCGTCGATCTTGCTTAGAGAGCTTTCCCGTTCTGGCGGATCGGAGCGTGATTAGGGGCGAATGCGCATTTTCGCCCACGGCCCCGATTGGGCTCGACAGCGACTGCGTCACGGGCAATCGCAGGGCGCCGCCCGCATTCGCTCACGAGGCATTGCTGCAGGCAAATTTCGTCCCAAAACCCAAGTTGGCAGCCAAACGGTCGAAAGGAATATCGGTTCCAACTCCGAAGGGAAAAGCTTTGTTTGCGTTTTGTGAGCAATCAACCGGTCAATCGTTTAGACTGCCGCCGTTCCAGATAACCGAAACGCCGAATCCCGAGCGCTTGGAGGCGCCACGGGAGCGGGGGAACCACGTTTTCGGGGCTAACCCACCTGATCTGGGTGGGGGCGCAGGCTCCTTTCGCGCCAGCCCGACAGCTAACCCCGTAGGCCGACGAAGGAGATCGGTTTGCATCCATATAGGCATAGCTACAGGCTGAAAGCAGGGCTGGCAGTGGGCGGCGTCATGGCGTCGCTGGCGCTGGTTGCGCCGGGCATTGCGAGCGCGACATCGGGAGGCGGCCTAACCGCCGCGCCCGAAGTCTCCGAAGTTCCGACCGAATCATCGACAAGTTCCTGTGCGCCGGAAAGCGGCGGAATGGCCAACTCCACTCATGCCTGCGACGCCTTCCAGAAGGCCCGCCTCATCGATGAAGTGGCCGTCCCGGCACCTGATGCGCCGCTTGCGGTCAAGAAGGTGATCGCCGCCGCCGATGCGATTCGCACCACCCCCTACATCTGGGGAGGTGGTCACGCCAATTGGCTATCGCGCGGCTATGACTGCTCAGGCGCGGTCAGCTTTGCCCTGCACGGCGGCAATTTCCTCAAATCGCCCCTGGTATCCGGGGAAATGACTCACTGGGGTGCTCCTGGCAAGGGCCGTTGGATCACGGTCTATGCAAATTCGGTCCATGCGTTTGCGGTCATCGACGGCCTGCGCTGGGATACGGTCGGAGATCCTCGCGGCGTCAGCGGTCCCCGCTGGCACCCCTCGATGGCCGGCGATACGACGCGCGGCTTCATCGCCCGTCATCCGGTCGGGTATTAGGGTGCGGGCTTTCCCTCCGCCGTGAGAGCGTGCCAGGTTCCCCCAAAGGAAGAAACCCCGTTACCGAGTGCGTCGCCTGGCTTCTTATCGCCGCTATAGGTGTAGAGAGGTGAGCCGGCGTAGTCGACCTGGAGCTTGCCGTCGGCGCGCTTAATCGCGCCGAGCTGGGTGGTGAGGGCTTCTTTGCCCGCGACGGGAGCGCTTCCGGTCAAAATAAGCGGAGGCCACGTCGTTTCGCAGGCGCCGACGCAATGCGGATGAAAGGTGTTCTTGGGGTCCTTGCTAAACGCGTAGAGCGTTTGACCTTCCGAATTGACCAGAACCTTGGCGCCGAGCTTGGGTTTCTTGGTGGTAGCGGTTGAGATCACGGTCACATTTGGCTCGGGCGGAGCCTTTGTTTCAGTGCTTGCGCCGCTGGTTTGGATCGCGGAGGAGGCTTCGCTGTTAGAGCTGGAGCCGCAGCCGGATACGCCAATCACCGCAGCGATCCCGAACAAAGCTAAAGCAGTGGAAGTCTTAGCCATGGCATACCTGTCGATCCAGCCCATCTCATGTCGGCGACGATGGAAAGATAGAGCAGAAATTAAACCTAGGCTGAAGGGGCAACACATGAGAGAGGGGGGACCCCGCAGGTCCTAGATTTTGCAGATTCGGAGTTTCGGGGGCGTTCGACCCAAGTGGAGGCGTGAGCTGTTCTTCCGTTTCTCCACTCACAATCGATTCACATTCAACTTTGCGGAAATCGTCGCAGCTCGGAGCGCCAAAAGGCAGTCGATTCCGATCGTGAATTGGACTTAGCCACGACCCCGGCGATCGCCGCCGAGATGTTCGCGGGTGGGTTCCGAGCTTTGATCTACCGCACGATCCACAAACCGCGGCCGGAGAGGCTGCCGCTTTGGGTCCGATCTGCACCTACATCGCTTGGCGCCGTTCATCGGAGCCGAGGAGGCATTTGCGGTGGCGAACGGGGAGTGGCGGGGGCACCGCGATATACGAGAACCAAAGGCGGCCGACCGTCGTGTGAGGCTCACCCAAATGCTCAGCTCAAGCCTTTGCAGAGATCAAGAATTGTTGGAGGCTTACCTCGGTCTTTGCGTAAACCTTCGACGGTCACTCCGACCATCGCCGCACTCCACCGTCTGGATTCGCAGGCATCACTCCGTAGCTGAGGTCAACGCGGTGTGCAGCGCCTTGGCGATTAAGTCGGGCCGCTCGATTTGGGGGTAGTGGCCTGCATCGGGAAGCTCGATCGTCTCCACCCCGTGGCGAAGCGCACGGAGCCCATCGAGCACCTCGACGCGCGCAACCGGGTCGCGCATGCCCCAGGCCAGGGTTAGTGGTCCGGGCCAGTCGCGAATCGCGCCGTGCCAGCGGTCGGTGAAGCGTTCGCGCTCAGCCATGTAATTGATAGTGAGATGGGTGATCCGCTGACCGCCGTTTTGGGCGAGCAACGACCATTGGTCGGCGGCCTCCTCGGCGCTCAATGGGTGATCCGGAGAGAAGACGCGACCGAACTGTGCGCGGAAGGTTCGCTCGTTGCTGAATCGTGCAAAGAGCGGACCGAGCGGACTGCGCAAGAGGTGCTGGCCTACGGTCGGTTTGGCAAGGTGCAAAAGCATGCTGCCATTGAAGAGCAGCGCGCCGGTCATCTTCATCTCGAGTGTCCCGCCTAGGTCCCGCGCCATCAGCTCGGTGGCGACCGATGTTCCCATGTCGTGGCCGACGATGAAGACCGGCGGCGAGCCCGCACGGCGAACCAGCTCCTCGACGGCGTCGGCCTGCCAGACCAGCGTGTAGAGATGATCAGACGGCTTTTCGGAGAGGCCGAAGCCGAGGAAATCGAAAGCCAGCGTCGCCTCTCCCCCCTGTCTTAGCTCTAACAGCCGGCGCCAGTCATAGGAGCTGGAGGGAAATCCATGCAGAAACAGCAGCAGCGGGCTTGCACTCGCCCCGCTGCGGTGGACGAAGAGTTGGCGGCCGCGGACATCTTCGATTGTCCCTTGGCGATGCCATCGCTCGACCCGATCGGTCAACACGACTGTGAACCTTCACAGATAACGCTCCCCACTGGGAAGCGCCACCCGCTATCAGCTCTATCGTAGTTTGGGTTTAGGTCAAGCTCTCGATCGGTTCCAGTTTAGGGGTGACTTTCTAATCCTGAGAACCGGCCAGCGGCAGCTCAAGTGGCCGCACGCCCACACTTCCCGATCAGAAGCTGACGATAATGCCAATGATCGGATCACCAAGCCGAGACTCGACGGCCGACCAGTAGCCATCTGCGATTTCGGTTGCGCAGGCGGCTGCCCGACGCACTCCTCCTTGTGCAGTCCGGGGAGAGCGCCGACCAGCGCGTGCCGCTTCCAGCGGGCGCGCAACCGCTGACGCATCGACTTCATCCCCGACGAGAGACCAAACGTCGGACTGCCGCGCTGAGCGAGGGCTCGAGAGGCCG
>CAVUWL010000011.1:0-11030 GCA_963745305.1 uncultured Solirubrobacterales bacterium | reverse complement strand
AAGCAGGGTGGAAAGCACTATTTTGGCTTTGCAACGCGAAATTTGGCTTAGACAAGGGGTGCTTTGCTCAGGCGTGGTGAGTTTAGCTTGGTGACCAAAGTGGTGACCACGGGGCGATCTCGTTGATACGTTGTGTCGATGCACGACAATATGCCGGTCGGAAATCTCCGGTTCAGGGAGCACAAAGGGAAGGTTTTCGTAGAGGTCAAATGGCGCGATAGCACGAGTGCCCAATGCCAAAAACGTCTTGGTCCAGCTTGGCGCGAGAGGAATGCAGCTGGCAAGTTGGTCAAGAAATCCGGACGGGTCAAACCCCCATTCATCGATGATCGTCGCGGGCATGTGCTCATGGCGGAGGTCATCGCCAAGCACGAGGCAGAGCTGGCGACCAGACCTCAGCGAAACCATGAAGCAACTTTCGAGGATGCCGCCGCGGCTTGGCTCGACCACTTGAAGCACGAGAAGCGGGCGAAGCCAAGCACGCTGAAAGAGTCAGCGATCGTCCTTGCGATGCCAACGTCCCCCAGACAGCAAGGTGCTCGCATCATGCGAGCTTTCAGCGGTAGCAAGCTCGCCAACATTTCGACGGCGGATGTTCAGAGATTCCTTGCCGGTCTTGATCGGCAGGGACTCAGCGCCAGGAACACAAATCATCATCGGCAGACTCTTCATGCAATTTTCGTCTACGCCATGCGCACTGACACTTTTGGACTGAAAGAGAACCCCGTCGCAGCGACCTCCAAGCGTCCAGAAAATGGAGCCAAGCAACTCGACGTTTTCGATCCCGCTGAATTGGAGTTGATCGCTGAAGCAGCTCGAGCCGGTCTTCATCGGCGCAAACCCAAAGGAACGCTCTCAGAAACCACGGAGGCGGAGCGACGGAGGGCCAACAATCAGGATGCAGACCTCTACGTCCTCGCCTTCAGTACCGGTCTGCGGATGGGCGAGCTACGGGCGCTGCGCTGGAAAGATGTTACGGCAGAGCACGTCAACGTCTCCCGTGCAGTGAGTGCAGGAGTCGAGTCTTCAACAAAGAGCCGAGAGACTCGCACCGTTCCTCTCAGCGATCAGGCCAAGGAAGCATTCCAGCGATTGCGGCGGCGGGAGAACTTCACCAGTCGAGACGATCACGTCTTCTGCTCAGCGGCCGGAGCACCGCTCGACAGGGCCAACATTCGCAAGCTCTTCATCAAAGCTCAGGAAGCTGCGAAGGTCCGCGTGCGGACGTTCCACGACTTGCGCCATAGCTTCGCGTCGCGGGCCATTTTGGGGTTCGATCCGGTAACGGTTCAGCGGCTCATGGGGCACGCCGACCTCCAGACTACGGCTCGCTATTTACACTCCCGCCCTCGGGATGATGAGGGCGCGAAGTTGTCAGCTGTGCTTAGTTCCTAGTCGATAACGCTCCTGCCGGTGGTCGCGCGCACGCCCAAAAACATCCCGCCTTGCCGCTGCAGGTCACGCTGAGCTTCGAACCTGCGACCTAAGTGGTCTCATTCGGAAGTTCGCGTACGTATTGGACCCGCGGACACGCTCGCTCCTCTGCACAGCGGGCGCGAATTCGGTGCGAGCGCAGACGGCTGCGTGTCGTCCACAGCAGGCGCCCCGATCGTGAATAGTCGCCGCGGATGTCGAGGGAGGCGCACGCCCCAGTACGGGCTTGTACGAGCGTTTGGGAGACCTAATGTCATAGGCTCTCATACGGCACGCCGGCTAAGGAGGCATCTGGTGGACGAATACGATGCGATTGTAGTGGGCGGAAGCATCGCCGGGTGTACGACGGCGACGTTTCTCGGACGCCAGGGAGCCCGGGTCGCGCTGCTGGAGCGCTCGCCAAAAGAGGACGCCTACAAGGTCATCTGCACCCACGCGATCCAGGCGTGTGGGACCAATACGCTGCGTCGGCTTGGCTTGGTGGAGCAGATCGAAGCGGCGGGTGGCCTGCGCAACCACGCCGACTTCTGGACGCGCCGCGGCTGGGTTTCTCCGAGACCACCGCTGACGCGGAGGAGCTGCCCTATGGCTACAACATCCGCCGCGAGCGCCTTGACCCGATGATCCGCTCGCTCGCGGCCTCAACTGAGGGCGTCAACTACCTGCCGGGCGCCACTGTCACTGAGATGATCCGTGACCGTAGGGGGCGACCCCGCGGCGTGCGGGCAGCTATCGACGGGAAGGATCGCGAGGTGCATGCCCGGGTGGTGATCGGCGCGGACGGACGCGACTCCAAGGTCGCCGAGCTTGCGCGGCTGCCCGCAAAAATCAAACCCAACGCACGGTTTGCCTACTTCGCCCATTACAAGGATCTCAAGATGATCGAGGGTCAAGCCGGTAACAGCATGGATTCTGGAGCCAGGTGCTGCCGCCGCGTTCGTCAACGATGACGGTATCACCGTGGTGGGCTGCATGCCCAATAGGGACTTGCTCCCGGAATTCCGCGAGGACCTGGAGGGCGCGTTCGTTCGATATTTAGCCGATCTGCCCGACGGGCCAGATCTTTCCACCGGGCAACGCGTCACCAGATCATGGGCCGCCTGGAAATGTCGAATATTCGCCGTCGCGCCAGCGGACCGGGTGTCGCTCTCGTCGGCGATGCCGCACAGGCGACAGACCCGCTATGGGGCGTAGGGTGCGGCTGGGCGTTACAGAGCGGAGAGTGGCTGGCAGGGAGCTTGCGGGCACCTTCGGATCTGACCGGGAGGTCGATCGGGCGCTGGGCAGGTATCGCAGCAAGCACCGGCGTGCGCTAGCCGCGCATCACTGGCTGATCTGCGATTACGCGACGGGCCGGCGGCTGAACCCCGTGGAGAGGATGCTGTATGGCGCGGCAACCCGCGACCAACATGTCGCGCGAGCGATAGTCCGGTTGGCTGGTCGCATGGCGACCCCACAACGCGTCCTCACACCAGCTTTGATCGCGCGCGCCGGGTGGGTGAGTGCGCGAATGCAGCTGAGGAAGGCAAGTTCAGCATGAGCGCACCGGAGCTCATGGAGGTAGCGGGTGCCGCCACTCCTACGCGAAGGTCAACGGGGTGCGCCTGCATTACGTCGAGGCCGGCGAGCAGCTTCGCAGTCGTCGTCTTTCCTGATCCCGGAAGGCCCTCCAACGAAACGATTAGAGGCGCTCCACAGGACCTCCTCTACTACCCCTCCGCAGCGGCGGCGCTCAACCAGGACTGCCACCTCTTCGATTCGCTCGACCCCAGCGCCCTCGCGCTCGACGTCGCTGGTCTGGCCACGATCAAAGCGGGGCCGACTTTGATCGTGTCCAATCCGGCGTTCACGCACGCCTCTTTTTCGTCGAGGCTGTCGCACAAACCTCCGGCGAGGCGATGTGCGCTGATCTCCGGCCTCTTTAGAGATTGAGCCTCAGCTCAGGTCGGCCGAACGCTGGTCTGCAAGCCCACGGGGCCACAGCGCATCCTAGGTGCGGTTGAGCGCGCGCGTCGCGGCTTTTTCGCGAGGGGTTTGTGCAACACCCACCGTCCAATCCGGTCGTCCGCGCGGATAGCCTGGACACGCCCGCTTTCGGATGCCAGGAGGCGCCGTGCCTCCCTGCCGCGCCTTCCGCAGACCTGAACGATGCCTTGCTCCCGCGGGCCCGACACGACGCCTCGTGCTGCCCAAGCCTGGGCGCGGAGCACAAACGGCGCCGCTGGGAGCCCGTCGCGGCAGCGTTCGCGCAGCTGCGCTTGTCGCCTCGCGTCGAGGGCAGCCGTGTAGCTGCCGGCCGGCCCCACGCCAAGGGTGAACGGCTCCCACCAATCGTCAAAGCTCGGATGCTCCACGCTGACTATCAGGGCTGACTCCTCGATCTCCCGCAGCCCGGCAGCGTGAAACAGCCGCGGAAGCTCGCCCTCGCGGGCACCGGCAAGCTGCGACTCATCCTCGACCTCGGGGTCGAGTTCGCGCGCCGCATGCCAGAACAGGCTGAGCGGGCCCTGACCGCCAGCGTGATCCCACACGCATGCCGCCACGACACCGCCTGGGCGAGTGACGCGCACCATTTCGCTCAGCCCCCCTGTGGGATCTTTCATGAAGTGAACGACGAGTTGCGCGAGAACTCCGTCGAATGTGTGGTCCGCGAAAGGCAGCTGCTCTGCCGACCCAAGTCGCACGTCGACGCCGGGGTGACGGTCTCGGGCCGCCGAGACGAAGGGCTCGGAAGGGTCAACAGCCGAAACGAAGTCCGCTCGCAACCGCCTTACCAGCTCGGTAGTGAGAGCGCCTGGACCGCAGCCGACGTCGAGCGCTCGCTGACCAGCCGCGATCGTCGCGAAATCGGCAAGTTGTGGGGCCAGCAGCACCGAGTAGCGGCCCATGAAGCGGTCGTACGCATCAGCCGCAGCGAGGAAGCTCACTGAGCGAATCTAGCGCTTGCCGTCGAGGCAGTGACGCGACTGTCGTGCCGCTCGCGCAATTTGTCGGCTTGGGTCGCGGCCTCCCCTCCGCCGACAAAGCGGGCACGGGGATCACGCCCGCGCCCGCGCTCGCCTTGGACGACAAACAGCGCTCGCGACCGGTTTCACAGGCTCGCTGTCGCATCCGGGCACGGAGCATGTGCCGTGCAACGTGGGCTCGGTCGCCTGGTGGATCGGCTTGCGGTTTGGCTCGGCGCGGTGAACTTCCGTGGTCAGATCGGTCAGCTGGTCGCGGTCCAGCTCACAGTCTCGCCGGAACTACCCGCGTTGAAGTGCGAGGTGACCTTGCCAATCGCCTTGCCATGCTTCAGAAACGTCCCGGTAACCGTGTCGCTGCCGATGCTCTTGGTCGACCCAGGCCCCATCAGCTTCAGCGCGGCCTTGAACTTGCCATTCTTGGAGATGGGCGCCGAGCCGCCGCTCGGGCGCTCGACGCCGCCACAGCCTCCGCTGCACTTAAAGGGCGTGATCACGGAAAGGTCCATAACTCGCTTGCCGCTCGCCGAGACGGTGAACGAGATCGCTTCCGTGGCCCCTCCCTTATAGCTGCCCGAGTACGACGCGCCCTTGCTCGCAGAGGACGCAAGCGCAATCCCGGCGCTCGCTAGCACAGCTACGGCGGCGAGTGAGCCGCATCTCCACAGGTGTCTGCCGAGCGGGTGTCGGATGTTCATACCAGACCTCCGGTTGTGGTTTAGAGGGTCAACCCACGTGGAGTCTATTGATCGAAAAGGGTGCCCAAGTGATCGTCGAGCCGAGAGCGCAACGCATACCAGCGGCGGCCGATCTTGAAGGCCGGGATCACTCCTCGCCGCATAAAGTCGAGTGCGGTGGTGCGCTGGACGCGCAGCACTTTTGCGACATCGGTTGCCGTCAGCAGATCGTCGCGGGTAAACGATGGGTGGGTGTCTGGGTGCACGATTTTCCTCTCCTCTTCCCTACAATCCCGGCGGATGGCGGGCTGAAAGCCGGCGAGGTAGCTGGCGGAGAAGTTGCCCGCGGAATCCAACCCGGTCCGCCGCCCGGATTGGAGTCAGAGGTTCCCCAGTAGCGCTCACTCGGCGGGGTCACCCCTGGCATGAACTCGATGAAGGTGTGCGCTTCGGGCCCGTAGGGCTTGACGTGGATAGTGACCTCCCGCCCGGGCCGGGTTCGCCCCACCCCACCAGCTCGGTGGTGTCCATCGTCGGGTTGTGAAAGCCACCGACCTGGAGCAGGTCAGAGACGGCCAGGAGCAATGGAGGTACCGTTGGGTGGAGTCGGGGACTCGCCATGGGAGCCACCCCATACGTAGGGATGTGCAAGGCGTTGATCCGCGCCGCCTCGGCGAGCATCCGCTGAGCGCCGGGCCGACGTCCGCTGCGGCGCAGTCGCCGAACCCCGCCGTCTCGACGCTGCCCGTTCCCTGGAAGCGCTTGGCCTCAGACAGAACCTCGGCCACATACCATCCGGCGTGGTTGTAGGCGAGAATCGCCGCCCCCCAGTCACCGGGCGCGCCAGAGGCGCGCAGGTAGCGGGCCGCGGCGAAGATCGCATCCCAGGGGTCGTATGGGTTCTTGCGCCCGTCGTGGTCGGCGTCGACGCCCCAAATGGCCCAGGTCGAGGGCTCAAACTGCATCCAGCCGATCGCACCCGCCGAGGAAGGGCCCATGTTGGTGCCGAAGTCGGTCTCGACCTCGTTAATTGCGGCGAGGATCGCCGGGCCTTGCTCGCCCAGCCCGTAGCGCGAGGCTGCAGCCTCATAGATCGGCACCAGGCGCCTCGGCACCTTCGTACTGAGACCGCCCACCGTGCTGCCGCCGCCGCAGTTGGGCGAGGCTCCGAAGATCAGCCAATTGCGAGGACGAGCGCGATCAGCGCCGCGAGCAGCCCGAGCGGAATCCCCAGCAGGAGCTTCGGGGCGCGAGAAGCAGAGAGTGAGCCGGCCTCCATCCCCTCCTCCTCAGCTCGGCGGTGAGATCGCCACGACCCGCCAGCGGGAGTCATGGTGTTCGACGAGGAAGGCGACCGAGAAGGGCGGCGAGCGACCGTCGCCGATCCTCACGCTGGCGTTAAGCGCACGGGCGCTCTGCGCTTCGATCGCGACCGAGAGGGCGTGGGGCCGAAGACCGAGACGAGCGGGCGGCGCCCGGACCGCGGCGGCTTCGATCCGGCGCTGAAGGGTTGGTGTCGCCTCGGGGAGGCGCGGCGGATGTGACAGGTAGACGGCCCGGGCGTAGGCAGCGGCGAAGCGATCGGCAACGCTGGCCGCGCGGGACAGCTGGGAGGCGGCGATCGGGGGCCCCGACCGCCGAGGAGTCACACATTTCGTTCGGCGCGCCTGGCGCCGGAGGGACCGCAGCCGCCTGCGCCGAGCGCGGCGGCAACCATGAGAGCGACAATCGCCACAGGTGCAATGCGAGCCGGTTTTGAGGCGGTTGAAGGGCAGTCGGCGGAATGGTCCATTGCGGCCCTGTTGTCCGCCGCGCAGGCACTTTGCATCGATTTGGAAACAAGCCGATGCAACCGAACCTCTTGATGGACAGGGAGCGTGGGACCGAAGTCGTACGGTCAACCGAGAACGCTGGTCAAGGAGGCTTGATGCAGACCACCAAAACTGGGACGATCGAGGTCGATGTTTAAGAGCACTGTGCAAGCGGAGCTGAGCAAGGCTGAGCTCGACGGTGCTCGGCTCGGCTTCTCCCGGCTGCTTCGGCGCAAGCGCTTTTCACCCCAGTTCATCGCCAACCATCGCGATGACCTGCTTGCCACTGCCCAGCTCGAGTACACCCGCCGGATCACCGAAGGCATCGAGGTCGAGAACCCCGCCGGCTGGATCATCAACTGCGCCTGGCGCCGCACCCAGAACCTCCTGGAGGCCCAGGTCGCGGCCCGCGGCTGATCTCGACCGAGCGCACCGGGGCGCTCGCCGACGATCTGGGCCGCAGTCCTGAGGATGCAGCGCTGGAAGCAGATCGGTTCCGCAGGGTGCAGGAGGCGGTGGAGCAGCTCTCGGCCGACCAGCGCAAACTGCTTGAGCTCGCTTACTTCGAGGAGATGGGAGTGCGCGAAGCGGCGCGATTCCTCGATTGGCACTCCTCCAAGGCGCAGCGCTGTCATGAATCCGCACGGCGAAGGATCCAGGAGCTACTCGGCGTGGAGAGCCTCGACGAGCTGGAGATCCCATCGGGCTGGCGGCCTGGCTCTCGCTGGCCAGTGGACGCTCCCCGGTTTTCACTTGCCGGCGGGAATCGAGGCTGTGGCCGATAAGGCCAATCGCGGCGCCGGCCACCTGTGGGCGCGCACGCAGGAGCTGGCGCGCCGCTTCCTGGCGCTAGGAGGGGCGAACCCACCGGTGGCGTCGTCGCGGGAGGAGTCGCCCGCACGGCCGGAGTCTGTGGGGCGGCGGCGGTCGCCTGCCTCGCGAGCGGCGTGATCGGTCCGGGGATCGGCGTTGTTTCGACCTTGTTGGCGCACACCATCACAGCCAGAGCCCTGTGCTGCGCGAGCGATCGGTGCAGACCGCGGATCGCTCAGGCGCAGTGTTGAGCCCGCCGTTGCAGGAAGTCAAGGCCACCCCCACTCGTTCGTTCGCGTCCACCCACTCCGTGCCCGAGGCGTCCGACGAAAAAGCGGCGGGCATCATGCGAAGGCCAAAGCCACGAGTCAGCTCGGCCGCCAGCTCGCAGCGGCAAGTTGAACAGGAGTTCAGCCCGTTCGCGGGCGGCGGGTCTGCCTCTGACGACCTACACCTGCGCCCACCCCCAGCACAGCATCCTCCCTCCTCGGGCAGTTCGTCATCGAGCGACTCCTCATCGGGCAGCAAGCCCCCCTCCCCAGCGGCGGCGCGAGCGCTGCCAAGCAGACGAATCAGGAGTTCGGCGCCTTCAAGTAGTGGCAGGCTGCTTTTTCAGGATTCCGGAGCAAGCGCAGTTGGAGACCTCATGAACCCGATGGCACTTTCATGGAGCGGCGGCAAGGATTCGGCGCTGGCGCTGTGGGTGATGCGGAGCCAGCTCGCTACCGAGCCGACCACACTGATCACGACCTTCACGGCCGACTACGGTCGCGTCAGCATGCACGGCGTGCGCCGCGAGCTGATCGAGGCGCAGGCCCGGGCGCACAGGGCTGCGATTGGTCGAGGTGTCGATCCCAGCAGGCTGCTCAAACGACGTCTCCGAGGCGCGCTTCGCCGCGACGCTCGACGCGGAGGACCCGGAGGGGGGTCGCCTTCGCCGATCTCTTCCTCGAAGACATCCGCGGCTACCGCGAAGCGTGGTTGGGGCATCTTCGGTCGCGACACACTCTTCCCGCTCTGGGGACGTGACACCGCGCAGCTCGCCCACGAGTTCATCGATGCAGGGCTTTGAGGCGCTCGCTCTGTCTGCGTCGATCCGGCCCCCAGCTTGATCCCTGCTTCGTCGGCCGCGCCTTCGACGAGGCGCTGCTCGCTGACCTTCCGCCGGGAGTCGATCCCTGCGGCGAGAACGGTGAGTTCCACACCTTCGTCCACGCTGGCCCGATCTTCGAAGCACCGATCGAGACCGAGCTGGGCGAGACCGTGATGCGGGACGGCTTCGCGCATTTCAGTACGTTCAAGCCGGCTCAGACGGCAAGCGCAGCAGTTCCAGTGGCTGATGGGGTACGGCTCTCAGTTCACGATCTGCTCGACCTCGCGCTACCTTCGGGGCGGGCGACGGTGGCCAGACGGGTTCCTAACTGCCGTCGGTGGCAAAGATCGACTTCGTCAGGCTCGCCGTCGCAAGCAGACGATCGCCGCAGCTCAGGGCAGAGGTGACGAAGGCAAGCCGACGACCGCGTCGCAGGACCTCTCCCTTCGCCTTCAGTTGCGCCCCCGCCTCCGGACGCGCGAGGTAGGAGAGCGAGACCATGTGTGTGACCGCCTCCTCATCGCCAGCAAGCTGAGGCAGGAGTGCGAGGTAGGCCGCAACGTCCAGGACTGTGGCGATCGCCCCGCCATGGAGGGCGTCAACGGCGTTGAGGGCTTTCGGTGTCTGGGCGAGTTCGATCCCGGCTGCGGGATCGCGGTCATCGACGGCGGCAACGCCGAGAAACTGCAACAGCGGGACGTTCAGCGCTAGGTGCAAGCGTCGGGTGGTCTCTGCACCCGACCCCATGATTGGCTTCATATCACGCGACGATCTCACGGGCACCCGGCCTGTCGGGAGTCCAAGCAACGGCGGGAGAAGCCCGGAGCTTGAGTGAATTACGGGTAGCGACCGTGGAGGCGCTTATGAGCGCGCTCGTAGACGCTGCGGGTCTGCTGGTTGCTGGGATGGCGCTCGCCGAAGGCGATGAAGTTCCAGACGAGCCCGCTGTCCGAAGTTTTGGCTAGCTGGGAGACAAAGCCGTAGGGGGCGGCGGAAGCCCCCTCCTGACCCAGCGGGACGTAGAGCTTCCGGCAGCCTGGAAGGCGCGTGCCGTGGCTGCCGGCGGCTTCACATGGCCTCCAGAGGAGCTTCCCCTCCCCAACCTCGATTTCCCTGCGAGCGCTTTCCGCTCTCAGCCGTGCGTCAGCTTTGGGGTCAAAGCGCTCGACCTCCTCCGTCCACTCTCTGGCACCGAAGTTGATCATCCGGGGCCGGGGGCAAATTTAGTGGTGGGGCTGGCCATTCATTTCGACCGATACGGCCCCCCGGTGCCCCCCTCCCCCAAACGGACTTTGGGGTGTGCGGCAGGCGATTTCTAGCCGCTGCTAACCCTCGCCGTCAGGCGCCTCGTCGTCGGCGGTCGGCCGCTTCGAAGTCCTCCTCGGAGGCCGGCTCCCATCCGCGCTCTGCATACAGCTCCGAGACCGGCGTGATCGCCCAGCTCAAGGACCAGACTTCCCTCCCGATCGGGAACAGCCTCGTAGCGGCGACCGGCCAGCTCGATTACCTCGCCAACCTCAAGGTCGAGCTTCTTCACCGCAGTTGCCATGTTGCTAATGCTAGAGCCTAAGAGTTAGCGCTTCACGCGGATGGCATGGTACCCAGGTTATGAGCCGCGACTGCGATGCGCCACCGAAAAGGGCCCTTGGCCCACAGCGGTCCAAGGAGCTGCACGGGATCCGATCAAAGCGACCGTGCCGTCCGAGACCAGCGCGCGAGCGCGGCGGACGAGCCCCGAGCGCCTTCCGGAGTGCGACACCGGCTGCTTGTCAGGCGATACTGGTGCGGTGAGCGATCGTAATGTGCTCGGTGGCGAGCTTGAGCCGTGTGGCAGCGACCCGCTCACCGGCTTTTACCGCGACGGGTGCTGTCGTACCGGTCCGGAGGACCGGGAGCCACACGATCTGCGCGGTGGTCACCGCCGCGTTCCTGAGCACCAGCGTCGCATTGGCAACGACCTGATCACCCCGATGCCTCAGTACCGCTTCCCCGGGCTCGCGCCCGGCGACCGCTGGTGCGTGACCGCGGTGAACTGGCTGCGGGCGCACGAGGATGGAGCCGCCGCCTACGTCGTGCTGGCGTCCACCCATGAACGGGCGCTCGAGATCGTTCCTCTCGCCGCGCTGCAGGAGCACGCCGTCGACGTCCCCGCCGATCCGGGACCCTTCGGAGGCTAGCTCGCGGTCGCGGATCAACGGTTCCGCCTGCTCTTCGTTCAATCCAAGCGCGAACTCACAGC
>CAVUWL010000010.1:0-31256 GCA_963745305.1 uncultured Solirubrobacterales bacterium | reverse complement strand
AAGTACGCCGTAAAGAACAAGAACAGCTTCAGCTGATCCTATAGCGGCTTTCGTTGCCATGGGGAGTCGACCGAGGGTACACCGCCGATCTCCTTCATATGCAAGAAGAGCAGCTCCCGGATCTATTTCACCTACGAATAGGGCTGGCCTAAGAGCCGAGCGATTCGGCGCGGCCAGTGATTCTCGTCCTCAACGGCATTCTCTATTGGGGTTAGAGGTGCGGGTGTTGCCGGACCGTCAGATCCAGGAAATCAGTTTGGCGGCGAGTACCGCGGAAGCGCTCGAGGGTGGCTAGCCGTGCAATCCGGCAGACCGATGGAGCGGACGCGCAGGAACGAAGGACAACGGAAGTACTGAACGGAATCATGCTCCGGGCTCAGTTAGAAGTCGTCAACAAGAGGAGGCTGCAAATGGCTGGGCGCCGCCGCGCTGCTGTCCGGGCCCAATGTCACCGGCGACGAAGTTACGGACGAGACGGACTCACGGCGATTTGACCATCACGAACCAGTTGCCTTCAAAGAGAATCGAAGCCCCTCCGATCTCCTTTGCGAGCTCGGGGGCGCTGAAGTAGCGCTTGAAGATGTCGAATGTTTGTCCGTCGTTTAGCGTTCGTAGCTGGCGCTCGATCGGCTGGCGATCGGGCCGTTGCGCTGAGTCAACGACGATCAGCTGTGACGCGACTCGGCGCACCTCGGTTAGGAAACGCTCGCGTTCAGGTTGCCCGAGGTGACCGTAGAAATGTCCGGTGAAGACTCGATCAAAGGAGCTGTTAGCGAAGGGCGGATCGAGGGCCTCGCCGCAGACAAAGTGCGCCGTGGGCATTCTCTCCCGGGCAATCGCGAGCATCCTTTCGCTCTGGTCCAAGCCGACCACATCGCCGCGCAGGTGGCGCGTCAAAAAGCCGGTGCCACATCCGACATCCAGCGTCCGGGCTGGCGGGAGCGAGGCGATGGTCTGTTCCAGTTCGCGAAGCTCGTCATCCCAGTTGGGACGTTCCAAGCTGTCAAAGCGACCCAGACCGTGGTACCACTCGTCATACTCCGGTGCCCGCCTGTCGTAGTACTCCTTCAGGTTTGAGAGGCTACCTCGTTCAGCCAGCAACGTGCTCGGCCGAGCCACCTGGCGGGGTGATTTAAGCGTCGTCCCCTTTTGGTGCCTAGGGATCGGTTCCGTGAAAGAGCTGAGTCCGCGAGGGCCGCTCTCAGGAGGTATCCGACCCAGACTCAGCCCTCAGACACCATGCCCCCAACACACGACTCCTAAACGGACTTGCATTTATGAAGCAGCTTGGAAGCGATTTCGGCGTTTTCGTACTCGGGGAATCGGCGTAACGCGGATGTGTGGCTTTGTGCAACGGATCTCTCCCGGATCAAGTTTGAGGACGCTTTCCGCTTCAACCTGATTGTCGCTCAAGGATCACCCGAAGCGGTTGAGGCGCTAGCGCTCGACTGCTCAGCGGAGCCACTGGGAAGCATTGTGTGGGGCGATGCAAAGTCGATCGGGTCGAGGAGCGGGGTGGAAGCAATTGTCGCCGCGAGGGATTGGTAGAACTTGACCACCCCTTGCGGTGAGAAAGAGAGACGCTGCGTGATGGGTGCGCGGAGTCGTTCAGTCGGGGGGGCGACTTGCCTGGATGCTGCGGTTGGTGGCTGCGATCAGTGGAGCCCACTCGCCCCTACGCCAGAACAAATCCCAGTTTCGGGTATGGCCATCGCGTGGTCGGGACATGAACTCGGTTGCAGAGGTGTGCCCGGTCAATTCCTCCAGAGAGGCGAAAGCGGCGTCGCGGGTAGGCCCCTTTCGATGACCAAGCGCTTTCCACTTCCCCTCATCATTTCGATAGCGGAAGTCGAAGATCACCGACCGACCGTAGCGGATTACCGGCACCATGGCGCTGGCGGCATGTGGTTTTTGAGCGGCCGAAGGCCTGGGGAGTGGCGCGACCCCCGGTTCGCTTGGCTGAGAAGTTGGGACCGGGGTCGTGCGCCGTCAAAGGGTTTTTCGGCTCGCTGGTGCCAAGCCCTACCGTAATTACCCGCACTCGTTCCATGTCGTAGCGATTTGATCGGGATGGCGTAATCGAAAAGGCGGAGGAGGCGTCAAGCGGTTGCTTCGCTGAGGTGGTCCCAAGGGGCGGACTCCTTATTTGGCGAGCGTCCTCGAAGCTCGGCCATCCGCAGGCCGCTCCCTGCAGGCCAACCGATTCCTCGATTTGGGCTGTGGATGTCGCAGCCGAATGCGGGTGCGGGGGAAGTTTCCCGCCCAAACCTTCTGATCAGAGTCGGTTTGATGATGATGAGACCGAGTTGTTCAATGCTCAGCCTTGGCGGAAGCGATGCCTTGTCGCGAGTATCGGGCGAATGGAGGGACCGATGCGTTTGATCATGCGTGCCCTGATCGGCGCCGCGAATCTCGTTCTCGCGCCAGGGGCACTCAGGTAGAAGCCCGCGACCCCGGTGAGGATTGCGGAGTGCCGGCGAGGCTGGGGGAGCTTCTTTCTCGCGGCTAGCGCGTAGGCGGTGATCAAGTCGAGTCGCTCGGCGCACGCAGGTTGCTCTCGTAATAGGTGATGTAGCTGTGATCGCCGCTGGCGATGTCATTTTCGAGATCGATCAGGTCGTCGAGTAGGACCGTCAAGGCTCCGATCGGAGGAAAATACGCGGCATCAATCAGCGCCGCCTGTTCAACTGTGACCCCCGGATTCGCTGCGGCTGCGATCAGCGCGTGCACCGCGACCGATGAGCTCGCCCAGCTGCAATCTCCCACCAAAGGTAACCAGCTGTGGGTTCCTGATTTGAAGTCCAGACCCGCAGGGCTTGGTTGTCGCCTTGGGCGCTGGCATGGGTGTAGCTCTGGCCCTCTCCGCAGCGCACCGCTGCTCGCCGCGCCAGCGGCAGCACTGTTCGCAGCGACGGCAGCGGATGGAGGGTCTCGCGGCATCCGGCGATAAGAGCATGAAGATAGCCGCCATCTTCGCTGCGGGGATGAAGGCCGTACCAATCCCCAAGCGGTAGCTCCGACGAGAGGGCGTCGCTCAGTGCACTGTGAAGGCGCAGACCATTGGCTAGCGGCTCGGCGGTCTGCTGCTCACCAAGCAGATCCAAATAGTCGACGGCGACCTGGAAGGCTGTCATCGAACGGATGAAGATCTCTGTGTTCCTTCTGGGCACGAGCGTGGCGAAAACGGCGGTGGCCTCAGCGTTTTGCCCCTTTTCGCGCAGCGCGAACAGGGCTCGATCGCGCAGGAGGGGATCTGGAATTGCTTCGGCACGGCCCTCCCAGATCCGCAGCTCCCTGCGGACCAAAGGAACGATCGAGCCACGGTATCGAGCCAACGCCGCTACTACGGCGAACAAGTCTCGGACAGCTTCGATCACCGCGATAAACGCTCCGAGCTATCCGCCACGAAACCAGTCGTCTGCGCGACGGTGATTTCTGGCTCGAGATGTGTGGCCGGGACGGGGAGCTTCACAGCGGACGGAGCTCGGGGTCGGATTGAGCAAACCGGGCTAGAAGGCATGTCTCTTTCCAAGCAGTTTCGGTCGCCGTTCGGTGATGGATTGAAAATCGGATGGCCGGCGAGCGTCAGCTCTAGGCTCCGGCGAGCTGTTCCAGCCGCCGGGTGGCATTCAGGAGCTGTGATCACCCAACAAACGAGACTTCTCGGCGGCGAACTCCTCGTCGGTCAGGACGCCTTTTGCGCGCAGGTCACCGAGCCGTTCCAGGCGGCCGAGTCGGGCGTCGTCCTCGCTTGAGGAAATCACCTCGGTGGGCGTCTCGGATACGCCACTTTCTTCGCTCGGCCTCTTCACCTCGGGCAGGCGAAGTTTCGATGCCCGCTCCCCGAGGTTGGCTCCTTTCACAGCGTCGACGACGCGGTCTCGGGTTTGGCCGAACATCTGGTGGAAGTGGGCGTCTGGGAACTCGGTCTCGGTTTGCCTGCTCAGCTCGCGAATGCCAAATGCGGCCATTGCTGCGATCACGAGAGTGGTTAGGAATGAGCGCAGGCCCTGGGTTGGAGCCGAGAGAAAGTAGATGCCGACGATGATCGCGAGGCCGGTGTAGACGTAGGGGCGATAATCACGCAACGCTGGAGCGATCAGCCTGCGGGACGCACGCGCGGAGCTCGTCGGTGAGCCGAGCCAACCGGCCGCGGCGAAGAGCGCGCCGACGACGATCACGGTTGTCGCGATGCTGGTCATCAGTGACGTGCCGATCGCCCAGGTCGCTTCGGCGGCCGGCTTGACGCTTTCGTTCGTGACCACCTGGCCGACGACGATGCCTCCGGCAACGTGGCGAGCGACGATGACGGCGAACCCAGCTGCGATCAATCCGATCCCCGAGAACAGAACCGTCACCCAGCGGCCCTCGCCCGCGAGGTAGATCGCCCCGGCAAAGGCGGCAAATGTGAGCAGTGAAAGCAGCAGGGCCAGACCCTTTACTGCCACCGTGATGTTTTGAGCCGTCTTCAGCTGATTGGAGTGCAATATCTCGATCTGACCTGCATTGGGCGGCAGCTTTTCGGCCAGGTTTGCGCCGATTCCGACTTGGCTGGCGAGGTTGGTGACCAGGGAACCGAGGTTTAGGGTCACGGTTCCGTTCTCAGTCGAGAGGGTGCCGCCCTTTTCTTCCAGGACGGACACCAGCTGTTCATGGGCGGTTCGGTTCGCGCTCTGCCAGAGGCTCTGGGCGGTCGAGGTCTTGAGCAGCTCTTCAGCCCCGTTTCCGGCGACCTGGCGCAGACCCCCTGCAGCTGGACCGGCGAGCCGTTTGGTTTCGCCCGGCAGGATACTTTTCAGTTCCTGCTCTACGTCGACGTGGGCGTAGAGCTGATCGACCAGATAGTTGGCGACGGCGCTGCGGATTGTCGAGTTTTGAAGCAGCTGGTCACTGGTGCTGACCCAATCGCTGGTATTTAGGGCTTGGCGTTCGACCCAGATCGTAAATACGCTGAGAAAGGCGAGGAATGAGCCGAGGACGACAAGCGCCTTTACCGTGCGGCTACGCCATCGGCTCATCGCGAGGATGCTATACGTCAACCCGTGAGGCTCGAGGGAATCCATCACATCACCGCGATCACCGAGGACGCCCAGCGAAACGTCGACTTTTATGCTGGGGTGCTCGGACTGCGTCTGGTCAAGAAGACCGTAAATCAGGATAACCCAAGCGTCTATCACCTCTTCTTCGCCGACGAGAAGGGCAGCGCCGGCTCCGATCTGACCTTCTTTGAGTATCCCGGCGCACCCCGCGGCCGGGCGGGTGCGGGCATGATTCACCGGATCATTTGGCGGGTCAGCTCGCAGGGTGCGCTGAACTTTTGGGCGGATCGACTCAGCCACGGCGGGATCGATACGGAGCGCCGCGACGACGAGCTGCGCTTTGCCGATCCCGAGGGTCTCGGTCACGCGCTCCTGGTGGCCACGGTCAACGACCAGCCACTGGTTGCCGATCACCCCGAGATTCCGGCGGATCTCGCTCTACAGGGATTTCACGCGGTTCGCGCCTACAGCACGGCTCCCCAGGCCAGCCAGCGCCTGCTTGAAGCGCTCGAGTTCGTGCCGACGGATGAGGACGGCTGGGAGGCACGCGGCCAGCAGCGGGGTGGCAAGTATCTCTACGACGAGCCCCCTCCCCAGCGGCCGCTGCAGGGGGCGGGGAGCGTCCATCACGTGGCCTGGGCTTCGAGCATTGAGGAGCATCCCCGCTGGCGAGAGCTGGCGATCGGTGCCGGTGCCCAGCCCACGCCGGTGATCGATCGCTTCTATTTCCGTTCGATCTATTTCCGCGAGCCAAGCGGGGTACTATTTGAGATCGCCACGCTTGGCCCCGGCTTCACCGTTGATGAGCCGCTAGAGCACCTGGGTGAGAAACTCTCGTTGCCTCCCAATTATGAGCATCTGCGCCAGACTCTGGAGCCAAAGCTACGACCGGTGAGGAATCCGCGGGCGGTCAGTACCGGGTGAGCGAGCGCTTCATATGGAGAGACGCAGGGCGCACCGTCCTCTTCGGGCAGGGGAGAACTGAGCAGCTGCCCAACCTCCTCGCTGAGCACGGTTTTGCCTCCTTTGACCTCGTTAGTACCGCCAGGGCCCTGAGGCCTTTGCCCGAGCTCGCGGCGGCAGCAGATCGTGTTCACGAGGTGAGCGCTGAAGCGGTGCCCGAGGCAGCAGCCGCGCTGCTTGACAACGCCCGCTCAACCCGTTTGGTTGCACTGGGGGGTGGAAGGGTGATCGATACCGCGAAGGCAGTTGCCTCGATCAGCGGTGCAAGTGTTGCCGCCGTTCCTACCACGATGTCGGGTGCTGAGATGACTGGAATCCACCGTCTGCCCGCGGGCATGGAGGCAGCGGTAAGGGACCTGGTCCGCCCGGCTTTGGTCATCGCGGATCCCGAGACGATGACCAGTCAACCCGAGCCAGCGCTCCGCTTCAGCTCGATGAACGCGCTCGCACATGGGGGTGATTCGCTCTATACGAAGTTCGCCAACCCCGTATCTCGGATGAGCGCGCTGCGCGGGGCGGAGCTGATCGCCGGCTCGCTCGATCAGGATCGGCGCGACCGCGACCGCGACGCTTTGGCCGGGGGCTCGATCCTCTGCGGCTACGCGATCGACTCTGCCCTCTTCGCAATCCACCACGTGATCTGTCAAACGCTGGTTCGGATCTGCGGGAGTCCCCACGCCGAGACCAACGCCGCGATTCTTCCCCGGGCGATGGCATTCATGGTTCCCCGTGCCCCCCGGCAGCTCGCAGCACTGGCCAAGGCGATCGGGGTCGAAAGCGATCAGATCGAATCGCGAATCTTTGAGCTCGGCGGCCGTCCCCCGGGCTTGGAGCCAGCGGAGCCGAGCGCCAGAGGCTCGATCAGGCGCTGCAGGCCATCCTAGTGCGCCCTGAGTTGTCTTTTGCCCCACGCCCACCAGACCGGGGGGAGCTCGAGCGCCTGGTGACGAGCGCCTGGTAACCACCTCCCGGCGCCCGTGTAGCGCTCTTCGTGAACGAAGAGCGACTCCAGCGATACCACGACTACACCCGCGTCCACGGCGTCAATTGGCCCCTGTATCTGCTCGCCAGGGTTTTTATGACGCCCTTTTTTCTTTTCTACTTTCGCTACGGGCGTACCGGGCGAGAGCATGCCCGAGTCCGCGGTGGTCTGATCGTCGCCTCCAACCACCGCAGCTTCCTCGATCCATTTGCGATCGGGGGGGTTTTGCCATGGCGTCGACCGATGAACTATGTCGCCAAGGTGGAGCTCTTCCAGCGCCGCTGGCAGGGCTGGTTGCTCTCACGTTTGGGTGCCTTTCCGATTCGCCGGGGAGAGGCAGACGAAGACGCTATGGAATCGGCCCGCCTGGTGGTGGAGCGAGGCGGCACCGTCTGCATCTTTCCGGAGGGGACCCGAATCCGAAGCGGCTCCTTGCGCCAACCGAGGCGCGGAGTGGGTCGTTTGGCCCTGCAGACCGGAGTCGCGGTGATCCCCTGCGCTTTGATCGGAACCGAGCACGTGCGACGCGGCTGGCGGATCCGGCCACGCCGGGTCCGGGTTCGCCTCGGCCGTGCGATGACCTTTCCTCGGGCCTCAAGTCCATCTCCGGCCCTGGCCGAAACGGTGACCGCCCGGATCTGGCCCAACGTTCAGCTGCAGTGGGAAGATCTCGGTGGACTACCGCCGATGCGTCGTGCCGCGGTGATCGGCGCCGGCAGCTGGGGCACCGCGGTCGCGGTCCTGCTCGCTCGCGGTGGCCTTGAGGTCCAGCTCGGGGCGCGGACGGCAGCCCAGGCCGCCGAGCTCGCCGGGGATCGCGAGAATCGCCGCTACCTCGAGGGCGTCAGCCTCCCCGAGAGCCTCGATGTTCGTGCGGCGAGCAGGATCGAGCTGGCCGGCCTCGATCTTGTCTGCCTGGCAATCCCCTCCAAGTCGCTACCGCAGGCGGTGGGGGCGATCGCCGATCGGGTGGGAGAGCGCTCCGCGGTGCTCCTTCTGACCAAGGGCTTGATTGCGCCCCAGGGCCAGTTGCCGGCCGAGTACGTAGGTGAGCGCGTTAGGGCCCGGGCGATCGCCTGTTTGGGCGGCCCCGCCCATGCGCGTGAGGCCGTATCAGGCTCCGCCGCCCTTGTCCTTGGCTCCGCCGATCTTGATCTCCGTGATCAGCTCGGCGAGGTTTTCGATCAGGCCGGTTTGGTGTGCGAGCGCTCGGCCGATGTGATCGGAGTTGAGATGGCCGGTGCGGCCAAGAATGCTGCGACTCTGGCCGCGGCGGCCGCTGAGTCTCACGGTCTCAATGCGGCCGGGATCGCCGCGGCCGAGGTCTGGCGCGAGTGCATCGAGTACGCGATCGGCCGGGGCGCCCAGCTGGAGACCTTCTCTGGCCTGGCCGGAGTCGGCGATCTGACCGCGACGATGATGGCGCCAACCGGTCGCAACCGGCGCGCTGGGGAGCTGCTGGGAACGGGCACCCCGGCCGAGGAGATTCCACAGCTGATCGGGCAGGCTTCGGAGGGCCTCGATACCGCCCCGCTTCTCGCCGAGGCGGTCTCAGCCGCCGGAGTCCAGGCCGAGGCGCTGAATGGTCTCGCTTCGCTGATCCGTGGTGAGATCGACACCGAGGCTTGGATTGCCGGGTTGCGTCGCGTCGAGCGCTCCAGGCGGGCGGCATGATGGGACTAGGCTTGCCGGGTGAGCACGGCAAAGGAAAATGTCGAGCCGGCAAGCCTGCCTCCGGCCGAGAAGGCCGAGCTCGACCGCGCCTTCGAGGATCTCTACAGGGCCCACCTGCGCGACGTCTATTCCTATGCCTATTACCGAGTCGGCAACCATCACGACGCCGAGGATCTGACCGAGCAGGCCTTCCTGCAGGCCTACCGACACTTCGATCGTGCAAGGGGGGAGTCCGATGGACGGCCATTGCGACCGTGGTTGATCCGCATCGCTCACAACCTTGCCTCCAACTACTACCGCGATCGCTCCCGTCGCCCCCAGACTCCGCTCGACAACGCCGACCCGATTGCGGCCCGCCATGGCACCGAGGCGATCGCCGAAGGTCGCGAGGAGCTGCGTCAGGTGATGGAGAAGCTCGACCACCTGCCGGAGGACAGACGCGAGGCGCTGATCATGCGCTTCGCTTTGGGCATGGACAACCGCGAGATAGCCCGGGCCTTAGGGCGCACCGACGGAGCGACCAAGGTGCTCATCCACCGCGCGATCAAGCAGCTGGAGGAAAGGATGGATGATGAGTGAGGCGAGCGAGCGATTGACCGCCAGCACCTGGGATGTCGAGCAACTGCTCGCCGATGCGCTGCGTCCGATTGAGCCGCCCGAGCGACTCTCTGGACGCGTCGAGGACACCCTTGCGGCGGTCACCCAGGCTGCCGCCGAGGAGCTCTCGGATTGGGCAGAGGAGCTCTCAGAGAGCGAGCTGCGCGCCTTGCGCGACCCTCGAAACTGGGTGCGTCCCGTGGTGGCGGTTACCGCGGGAGGAGTCGCAACCGGCGCTCTCGTGCTGCTGGAGGCCCGTCGGCGCAGTCGCCAGCAGACCCGTCGGGGCCTGCGTTCGCTAAGCGGCGGGCTTCGCTCGCGCCTTTAGGGTTTGCGCCGGGGTCGAGAGTGCGGCGCTGACCCCGAGCAGACCGACGATTAGATTGATCACGTTGCCAGCTGCGTTGACCGGCAACAGGCCGAGGATTGAATTTCCGCCGCCAATTGTGAAGCCCCAGAGCGCGATTGCGACGTAGAGGGCACCGATGCAAAGTGCATATCGGCGAGCCGCAAAACCAGCCACCGCCAGCCCGATCGCACCTGTCGTGATGTGCAGTGCATTGGCCCAACCGTTGACGGCGAGGACCCCAAGCAGCTGATCGACGCTGCCCGGCCTACCGAAGGAGGCGCTGTAGAAAAAGCCGGTAATACCGCTTATCAGCAGGATCGTTCCCAGAAGGGTCGCGTAAAGGCGGGCTGGACTCGGGCCGTCCATCGGCGGCGATTGTAGGCTGCTCAGCCCCATGGCTGAGACTTGTTACCGACATCCCAATCGCGAGACCCGGGTCTCGTGTTCTCGCTGCGGCCGACCGATCTGTCCCGATTGCATGACGCCAACGCCGGTTGGCATGCGCTGTCCGGAGTGCATGCGGGACCGGACCAAGGTGACGAGGGGCGCAGCAGCCTTTGGCGGGTCTGTCGCCGCTCCAGCGACGTTTGTGCTGATCGCGATCAACGTCGCGGTCTTCCTGGCCCAGATCGGCACCGGACATGGCGGTCTCGAATCCAACACCAGCTCGCTGATCACCGAATTCGGCTTATTTGGTCCCTCGGTGGCCGAAGGCGAGTGGTACAGGCTATTCACTTCTGCCTTCATCCATGATGGCCTGATCCACATCGGCAGCAACATGCTGGTGCTCTATTTCCTTGGGCGATTGCTTGAGCCGGCGATTGGAACGCCCCGCTTTCTCGTCGTGTATCTGGTTTCCCTCTTCGCCGGATCGCTGGGTGCGCTGCTGCTTAGTCCAGACTCCCTCACCTTCGGAGCCTCGGGGGCGGTCTTCGGTGTTTTGGGGGCAGCATTCGTGATTGCCCGAGGCAGGAGGGTTGACGCGGTCGCTCGCACCGTCGGCGTGCTCATCCTCATAAACCTCGCTTTCAGCTTTGGTATTCCTGGAATCAGCGTTGGTGCTCATCTCGGGGGTCTCGTTGCCGGGGTCATTTGCGCCCTCGTGATCCTTGCCGGCGAGCGGGGCATTCTGGGACGTCGTTCCCTGTTTGCCGAGCTGTCGGTCATGACGATCATTGGCATCATCGCGATCGTTGCATCGATAGCGATCGCCTGAGCAGGCTTCAGCCCGCGTTCGGATTGCCCGCGGGGGCGCGCAGCTCGGCAAACCCAATATTGCCGGGAGCATCGATCAAATCGGGGTGTAGCAGATGACCCAGCAGCTCGACCCCGTCGATCAGCCTTGGCCCCGGTCGCGAAAAGGTCGAGGCGGCGTCGACGGCGAAAACATGCGCGGCACCAAGGGCATCGATCCGCCGCCACTGCTCGAGCGCCTGAGCGCGCGAGTCTTCCACGTACCAGCCACACGGCATCACGATCACGACATCGGGATTCAGTCCCGAAAGCTCACCCCAGCCCACTTCAGGTGAGCGCAGGCCGGGTGGCCCGGCGACGTCCTCTCCACCTGCGATCGAGATCATCTCCGGGATCCAGTGGCCACCGACATAGGGGGGGTCAAGCCACTCAAGCGCGATCACGCGGGGTTGGGGGGCCCCCGCCACCGTTGCTCCGACAGCCGCCAGTCGTCCCTCTAGCTCGCCGCGTAGCTCGTGTGCGGCTTCCTCGGACTTGGTCGCCTCGCCGAGGCGGATCACGTCCTCGAGCATCTCTCCCAGGGTGCGCGGATCCTGCTGCGCGACCCGGGGGTGGCTCGGGAGGCGGGCGGCGACCTCAACCACCTCCTCATACGAAACTGCGCAGACCTCGCAAAGTGACTGGGTAACAATCAGATCGGGGCTGAGCTCCTCGAGCAGGGCCTGATCGAGCGCGTAAAGAGCCCTACCCTCGCCGACGATCGCTTTGACCGCAGCGTCGATCTCCCCAGCGCTGAGCACATCGGAGATAACCGTGCGGGTCAATTGCGGCAATCCACGAGCCGCAGCGGGATGATCACACTCGTGGGTCACGGCGACCACGTCCTCACCCAGGCCGAGGGCGTAGAGCATCTCGGTTGCCGACGGGACGAGGCTCGCTATGCGCATCCTGGGATCAATATGGCACTTCTGGAGGATCCGGCGTGGAGGGAAGCTATATTCCCTGCGCCGAATGGCCGAGGACGACCTCCCCCGAAGTACTGGGCCACATAGCCGATGACTGCCCTGCTGCTCGTGCTGCTGTTTGTGCTGATCGCGGTCAACGGATTCTTCGTGGCGGCTGAGTTCGCGCTGGTGCGCAGCCGTCGCGGCAAGATCGAGCAGCTCGCGAAGGAGGGAGAGAGCGGTGCGGCGGCGGTGATCGAGCAGCTTGACCGGATCGATGACTCGTTATCCACATGCCAGATCGGGGTCACGATGGCCTCGATCGGAATCGGCTTTCTCGGAGAGCCCTCGATGGCAAAGCTCCTGGAGCCGATCTTCGGCAGTCTCTCCCACGAGGTCGCCGCCGTGGTCTCGGTGGTAATCGCCTTTGCACTTGTCACCGCCGTGCAGGTGGTGATCGGCGAGCAGGTCCCGAAGATGCTCGCGATCAGCCACGCCGAGGGCACCGCCCGGCGGGTTGCACGCCCTCTGAACTGGTTTCGCGCCGTCACCGCCCCGGTCGTGTTCGGATTGAGTGGTCTCTCCAACGCGATCGTTCGACTCTTCGGCGTCAATCCGGCTGATCTCGAGGAACGCCACACCGCTGAGGACCTCAAGCACATAATCGATAGTTCGAGGATGGGAGGGACGCTCGATCCCGGCGAGGCCGGAATGCTCGGCGGCGTCTTTCACCTGCATGAGCAGGAAGCACGAGAGGTGATGACACCGATCCCCGCCGTGGTGACCGTCGATGCCTCGGAGGACGTCGAGACCGCGCTGCGGCGCTGCGTCACCTCCGGGCACACCCGAATGGTCGTGATTGAGGCCGAAAACCCCGATCGAGTCAAGGGAATCGTCCACAACAACAGCCTCGCTCGCCTCTACATGAGCGACGGACCAATGGCCTCAATTGAGCCGGTTATCCGCGATGCCCTGATCGTTCCCGAGACCCGGCCTCTGGACGACCTCCTTCACGATCTGCAAGTCCAGCGGACCTCGCTGGCGGTTGTCGTCGATGAGTACGGCAGGACGGTGGGGATCGTCACCGTCGAGGACATCCTCGAGGAGGTGGTCGGTGAGATCGAGGATGAGACCGACCCCCGCGCTGCGGCCCTGCGTCGCCTCAGTAACGGAGAGTGGTTCGTTCGTGGCCACGTATCACTTGGCGATCTGGCCGACGCGGGAATCGAGCTGCCGGTCGACACCGACGCCTATAACTCGGTCGGCGGCTACGTCTTCGGCGAGCTCGGTCGACTGCCAAAGCGCGGCGATCTGATCGTCTCCAACGGCTACACGATTCGGGTCGAGTCGGTGCGCGAGAACCGCATCGAGGCGGTGCGGATCAGCCGTTCCGTCCGTCCCTCGGCCTAGCTTTTGCCGGCAACCCGCCACCCGCCCAAACGTTGGAGGTTCAGGATGTGGGTTGTCCGCCTAAGCGACAAGCAGCTCGAGGTTCTGAGGGCGCTGCTGCGATCTGAGGAGCACCTCGGCCCCGCCCTGGCCGGTGCCGTGGAGGCGCTTGACCTCGCCCGTTGGGACGAGCTTCCCGAGGCCGAGCTGCCCTGGGATCAGGTCGAGATCATCGCCCGCCGGCAGGGGATCTCAGAGGCCGATGTGATCTGGGATCTGAGCGGAAAGCGTCAGTCGTACTCGTAAAAGCCAGCGCCGCTCTTGCGGCCGAGCTTCTCTTCGCCGACCATCTCGACCATCAGCCCCGGAGGCTTATGGGCAGCCTCTGATGAATCCGCGTAGAGGGCATCCCCGATCGCCTCGGCGACATCGAGCCCGACGAAATCGAGCAGGGCGAGCGGGCCCATTGGGTGACCGGCGCCGAGCTTCATGCAGGTGTCGACCTCGCCGGCCTCCATCCCCGTGCGCTCGATCATCCGCACCGCGTCAAAGAGGTAGGGAAAGAGCAGGCGGTTGACGACGAATCCAGCCTGGTCGGGGACCTCGACCGCGGTCTTTCCGAGCGCCGCACACCAGGCGAGGGCCTTCTCGCGGCAACCCTCGCTGCCGTCTGGGAAGCAAACCTCGACCAGCTTCATCCGCGGCACGGGGTTAAAAACGTGCAGACCGAAAAGGCGATCCGAAGTGTCGCTCGCCGTGGCGATTTCGGCAACGCCAAGTGATGACGTGGTCGTTGCCAGGTCCGCACCGGGACAGGCCTCGGCGACGCTCGCCAGTACCTCGGCCTTGGGTCCGAGCTCCTCGATTACCGACTCCACGACGACGTCGCAGTCGGCCAAGTCGTTGGGGTTGGTGGTGACCCGCAGGCGGGAGGGATCTGCACCCTCGATCTTGGTGCAGGCGGCTACCGCCTTCTCCTCAGCCCGCCACGCCGACGCCTCGCTGCGGGCGAGCAGAATCGTGTCGGCCGTGGTGGTAGACACGGCGGCCAATCCGGTGGCGATCGCCCCGCTGCCGGCAATTCCCGGCCGCTCATACACCTTGCTCGCGTTCATCAGGACGGGTTTCCTATCACGCCCTTGGCTTGGACGGTTCCCCTGGTCAGGTCGGCGGGCCAAAACCGGAGTGCCAAGATCCTCGGTCTCGGAGGCCCGCGGGGGCGCGTCCGTTCGATCCTGAGGGGCCGCCTCCTGGCTGACCCGCCAGTCAGGCTGGGTAGAGTTAATAGATCGGCAGCGATCGAACGGAGGCTTGGATGGCGGAGAATGGCAACGGCAGGTTTGGGGGACGCGAGGTCGTCATCGTCGAGGCGGCACGCACGCCGATTGGACGCGGGCACCCCGAGAAGGGCTACTACAAAGACCTCCACCCCTCTAACCTCCTGGCCAAGACCTACTCCGAGGTGATCTCGCGAGCCGGAATAGATCCCTCCGAAGTCGGAGATGTGGTGACCGGCTGCGCGCAACAGTTCGGGGAGCAGGGGGTAAACATCGGGCGCAACGCCTGGCTGGAGGCGGGCCTGCCGGTTGAGACCCCGGCGACGACCGTCGATCGCCAGTGCGGATCCGCACAGCAGGCCGTCAACTTCGCCGCGGCCTTGGTCGCCACCGGCGTCCATGACATCGCGATCGGCTCGGGGGTCGAGCACATGGGACACATCTCCTTCGCCGATGGTTACTCGGTGATGGAGGAGCATGGGATGCCTTTCTCCGCGCAGCTGATGGAGCGATATGACCTCGTTCCCCAGGGCATTTCGGCAGAGATGATCGCCGACAAATGGGAGATTCCGCGCTCGGAGTTGGATGAGATCGGGCTGCGCTCACACCAGCGCGCGGCAAGGGCCACCGAGGAGGGCCATTTCGAGCGCGAGATTATTCCTTATGCGGTAAATGGCGACACCTACGTCAGCGATCAGGGAATCCGACCCGACACCTCCCTGGAGGCGCTTTCGGCGCTAAAGCCGGCTTTCAAGGAGGATGGGAAGATCACCGCCGGCAATTCCTCCCAGGTCTCCGATGGGGCTGCGGCGGTGCTCTTGATGGCGCGCGAGAAAGCCGACGCGCTCGGTCTCAGGCCAAGGGCACGAATCTATGATCAAACCACCGTTGGCGTTGACCCGGTGATCATGCTCACCGGTCCGATTCCCGCGACCCGCAAGCTGCTGGAGCGAAACGCGATGAGTATGAATGACATCGATCTTGTCGAGATCAACGAGGCCTTCGCCTCGGTGGTGGGAGCATGGCGGCGCGAGCTTGAGCCCGACATGGACAGGGTCAACGTAAACGGTGGCGCGATCGCGCTCGGGCACCCGCTCGGCTCAACCGGCGCGCGGCTCATAACCACCCTGCTGCACGAGATGGAGCGCTCCGATAAGGAGCTTGGCCTGGTCACGATGTGCTGCGGCGGTGGACTCGGGACGGGGACGCTTATCCAGAGAATCTAAGGCCGCGCCGCAGGGTCCTCGACTGCGACTGGACTAGGCCGGGACCGTCGATGCGCCGGCAAACCCACGACGGCGACCCGAGGGACGCGAAGATCGCGGCGGTGGTCCCAGCGCGCCGCGTGAGAGGCGCTGCCCTCAAAGCCACCGCGCGGCAGCGGCGGGATGGGGGGCTCGCTCAAACCGCCGCCCCCGGCGACGAGGATCCGCGAACTGAGAGCCGTGTCTGAAGCCGCCTTAATGCGGCGCCCTCATCCCATTCAGCTCTGCGCACTGACAGCCAAGGTGAATCTTCTCGTGGAGGTTCTCCACGACGCCGCGCAGGTAGGCCCAGATCTCGGGCTGCGTCGCAAATGTCTAGCTCCAGTCTGGATTCGGGCGAAGTGGAAGGAGCAGGGGATTGACGGCACATCGCGCTGACGCCCCGGGTAGGTGTTTGCCTCCCAGGTGCCACCCACCTCGTTGGCGCGCTCCAAGATGATGAAGGCCTCGCGAGCGTCGCGCTTCAGTTCTATGCCAATTCCAGTCCTGAGAAGTCGGCGCCGATGATCGCGACGTCGACCCGGGCGGGTGGCGCTGAGATGGCGTGCCTTTATTACACCGTCTGGTGTCACGCTTTGGTGGGCCGCGGCGATTGGGAGCTCCCTGGCCAGTCAGCCAGTAGTCTCTCGCCCCTGATGGATCTCACCCTCTCACCCTCAGAGGCGCAGTTTCGCGACGAGGTTCGCGCCTGGCTGACCGAGAATCACCCCGGCCCCGAGCCGCAGGAGGGCCTCGATCAGATCATGGCCTTTCGGAGCGACTGGCAGCGCAAGCTGCACGCGGCAGGCTGGGCGGGGATCTCCTGGCCGAAAGAGTACGGAGGACGTGGTGCGACGCTGATTGAGCAGGCGATCTTTGTCGGCGAGGCGGCGCGGCAGGAGGCACCCAGCCCGGCCAACGTTCTCGGCTTGGCGATGGGGGGGCCGGTGGTCATTGCCCACGGCAGCGACGAGCAAAAACAGCGCTACCTTGAGCCAATCCTCACCGCTGAGGAGATCTGGTGCCAGGGGTTCTCAGAGCCAGAGTCTGGCTCTGATCTGGCCTCGCTCAAGACCCGGGCAGTCAAGGATGGGGAGGAGTGGGTCGTTAGCGGACAAAAGGTGTGGACGACCTTCGCCCAGTACGCAAAATGGTGCATGCTCGTCGCCCGCACCGACCCCGATGCGCCCAAGCACAAGGGCCTCACCTACTTTCTCATGGATATGGAGCAGGAGGGGGTCCAGGTGCGGCCCCTCGTGCAGATCACCGGCGAGGGGGAGTTCAACGAGATCTTCATCGAGGAGGCGAGAATTCCCGACGCCAATGTGGTTGGCGGAGTTGGAAACGGCTGGGCGGTGGCGATCACGACGCTCATGAATGAGCGGGCCGGGCTCGCCTTCGGCGCGATCGCCCAGATTCAAAACAGTCTCAACCGGCTCGCGAAGCTGGCGGTGCAGGCCCCTGCGGACGGGGTGTCGGCGGCGACGGATTCCTACTTTCGCCAGCGGATCGCCCAGCTTTACATCGAGGCGGAGACGATGCGGCTGAATGCCTACCGCGGTTTGACCAAGACGATGCAGTCGGGCATCCCCGGCCCCGAGGGCTCTCTGGGCAAGTGGCAATGGGCTGACATAAACCAGGGAATCGCCGAGCTGGCATTGGATATCGAGGGCGCCTATGCTCCGCTGGCCCGCGGCGCCGAGCAGGCGATCGCCAACGGTGCCTGGCAGTACGGATTCCTCCGCTCCCGGGCAAACTCGATCGAGGGCGGTACGACCGACATCCTCAAAAACATCATCGCCGAGCGGGTTCTCGGATTGCCAAGGCTGCGCTGAGGTGTACTTCGATCTCACCGATGAGCAGCAGGCGATCAGGGCGACGGCTCGGGAGTTCCTGGCGGCGCGGTACAAATCTGAGCGGATCCGCGAACTGGCCCAGGGTGAGCTTGGCTTTGAGGCTGCCGATTGGGATGAGATGGCGGGATTGGGCTGGCCCGGCCTGGCGCTGCCGGAGGAGTGGGGCGGCCAGGGTCTGGGCACGGTCGAGCTCGCCGTTCTCTTCGAGGAGATGGGCTACGCGCTTGCCCCCTCGCCTCTGCTCACCAACACGATCGTGGGGCTCGTGCTCTCCCTCTGTGCCTCAGATAAGCAGCGCGAGCGCTGGCTTGCGCCGCTGGCAAGCGGAGAAGTGCGTGGCACCCCGGCGCTTTGGGACGCCGGCTCAGCCGCGACACCGGGCAGCTTCACGATGCAGGCAGAGGCCGATCGGGACGGACATCTCCTCAGCGGCGAGAAGATCCTCGTCGCCGACGCCGCCGATGCCGATTTCTTTCTGGTTGCCACCGCCGACGGTAGGCGCCACCTGATCGGGCGCGACACGGAGGGGCTCAGCGTTCACCCTTCGCCCTCAATCGATCTGACCAGGCGGCTTTACTCGCTGCGGCTTGAGGGCGTACGAGTGCCGGCCGCCGACACGCTGCCCGCTGCGGCTGAGGATTACTACCCGGTCTTCTTCAGGATCTGCGTGGCGATCGCCGCCGAGTCGACGGGCGTCGCCCAGCGCTCGATGGAGATGGCCGTCGCCTACGCCAAGGACCGCCAGCAGTTCGGGCGCCCGATTGGCTCCTATCAGGCCGTATCTCACCGCTGCGCGCAGATGCTGCTGGAGACCGAGAACGCGCGCTCAGCCGTCTACGGGGCAGCTTGGGCCGCGGATGCGGAGCCCGACTCGCTGGCGCTTGCCGCCTCGACGGCGAAGGCGTATGCCTCCGATGCCGGCTGGCGGGTGCCCGATGCCTCGATTCAGGTTCACGGTGGAATCGGCTTCACCTGGGAGCACGATCTCCATTTCTACCTGAAGCGAGGCCGGGCCAATGCGGCGATGTTCGGCGATGCCAGGTGGCATCGTGAGCAGGTCGCGGCCGCCGTTCTCTCCGGAGCCGCCGGCCCGGCTCCGGACTGAGGTCGCGGCTAGGTGGTGGCTGCCCTGGATCGCATCTGCGTTGCCGCGATCGGCAATTCAATCGGCGAACTCGAGCAGGAGACGCTGCGCGCCGAGGCGGCGGGGATCGAGTGCGTTTGGGCACCGGAGCTGTTTCGCAGCGCGGTCACACAGGCTGCCTATCTGGCGGCGAAAACGGAGACGGTTGAGGTCGGCACCGGGATCGTCTGGGCCTTTAGCCGCAGTCCCTTCATCCAGGCGCTGAGCGCACTTGATATCGACGAGATGTCGGGCGGGCGCTTTCGACTCGGCATGGGGGCGGGGGTGCGGCGCCTTAATGAGGCCTGGCATAACGCCGAGTACGGCAGACCCGCACCACACCTACGCGAGGCGATTGAGGCAACCCGACTGATCATGCAACAGGCCGGTGCCGGCGATCCGATTCGCTACAAGGGCGATTACTACGATATCGAGATCAAAGGCTGGGTCAGGCCGCACCCACCCGCTCGTGATTCGGTGCCGATCTACACCGCCGCCGTGCAGGCGGGGATGGCGCGAATGGCCGGCGACGTGGCCGATGGGCTGATCGGTCACCCGATCCAGTCGCTGCGTTGGATCGAGGAGGTGGTCGTTGATTCCTTTGAGGCCGGCCTGCGGCGCAGCGGCCGTGAGCGAAAGGATTTCGACTACCTGCCGACCGTCTGCTGCGCGATCGACGATGATGAAGAGCAGGCACTTGAGATGGCGCGACGCACGATCGCCTTCTACGCGACGGTCAAAACCTACATGCCGCTGTGGGAGCTGCACGGTTTCGCCGAGAACGCGGTCGCCGCCGGCGATGCATTTCGCCGCGGCGATCTTGCCGCCGTCCCTGCCGCAATCAGCGATGCGATGGTCGAGACTTACTGCGCGGCCGGGCCGCTGGCGAAGGTGCGGGCAAGGGTGATGGAGACCTCAGAGTACGCGGACGGCCTCTTTCTGACGCCACCGACGTATTTCATCTCAGCCGAGCAGATGGGCGAATACCAGGCCCGGATTATCGAGTCCTTCGGACCCGCCGCTAATCCTCGCGGGGGATGATGCGAAAAATTGAGACGACCTCGGCCTGATGGGCTTCGGGGTGAACGACGTAGGCGCTTGGGCCACCGCCAAACCAGCCTGAACCTTCGTTGTCGCCGACGAAGACGCCCGGGTGACGCTTGCCTTCGCCGTCCTCAACCCAGACCGGATCTCCCTCTTTAAAACCATGCTCGGTCTCGCTCATGAAGATGAAGACTATTCGCTCAAGCTCCCCGCTGGCGCTACTCGGCCAGATCAGCGACGAAACGCCTTAAGGAGGTCTTGTCGAAGATCGCGGGACCGTGGCCGGGAAGGATTATTTTCGGGTCAAGGGCGGCGAGCTTGCGGATTGAGCGGCGGTTCTCAGCCGGATCGGGGGTGAGGTCAGCGGGGGGCTCTCGAAGCCCGGTGCGAAGGGTGATGAACGAAATGTTTCTGAGCACGTCTCCACAGATCGCAAGGCGATCGGATTCACGCCAGAAGATCACCTCTCCGCGGGAATGTCCAGGCGCGTGCACAACCCTGAATTCGCCCACCTCATCGCCCTCTTCAAGCACTCGTTGAACCGGATGGGGAGGCCCGTGCCAGAGTTTTGCGAAGAGCTCGGCGAGCGGGTTATCGGTTGCCGCCACCGGGCGGCGGCCCTCCATCGCATCGACGTCATCGCGATGGCAGGCGAGTGGGATAGCGCGCTCCTCACAAAGCGCCTTCGCGCAGCCCTGATGGTCGGGATGGGCGTGGGTTAGTGCCACCAGCGAGACCTGGCGAGCTGAGAGCTGATCGCGGATACGGCCAAGGTCCCAGCGGCGGCCAGCGTCGATCAGGACGTCGCCGGCCAGGTAGACGTTAATCAGCGGCCGCGGTGCCTCCGCGAGGCGCCAAACCCCAGCCGCTAGTTGCTTCAATGCTTGATACCCATGGTGCCGCGGGGGTCACCGCTGTGCTCGGCGAGATCCTCAAGTGCTGCGATCCGGATTTCGCCCTCCAGACGCGCCGGGTGCTCCGCCGACAGGGGCTCGATCAGCCGCCGGATCCGATTGCGCACCTGCAGGGCAAAGTGCGGTGTCGAGGCGCCCGCCAGGGCTCGTATGTCCTCGACCGTGACCTCGTGATCGGCGGCCAGAAGCGCCGGCCTCTCCGACTCGCTCACGGTTCTCCACCGATCTTGCTCAGCGCCGCCAGGCTGTCTATCTCGGCCTGCTCGTTCACGTCGATTGCTCCTTCGTCTCCGATTATCCACACGTGGTTATAGAAGGCGCGGGTTGGGTCGGTCGTGTAGCCCGGCTTGACGTCCAGCAGGTACCCGCGCAGCGCCGTCGGCAGCCTAGCGGCGCTGTCGCTGAGCAACAGCGGACCCCAGGTGCCAGAGGCTGAGAGCGGCGATGCGACAGCGGCGTCAAGGGGTGAGTTGGTGCGCGCAATCACGAAGCCATGGCCAGGGTCATTCACGTTCCAGCCAAAGCTGCCTTCGGAAAAGCGGGCGAAGGTGATCGCGTTTTCGACCGGGTTCCCGGCGCTGACGCGGCGCACCCGGCCGTCGATCTTGGCGACCTCGCGGATCACCGTCGAGGAGATCGCACTCGACGGTCCAAGCACGAAGATCGGCAGTTTGGAGTGGCGCCTGAGCGCCGTTGCGGTGGCGGAGGGCAGCCTGTTGCGATCGGCGAAGAGAACCGGATCACCCGATCGCGCCGACCACGCCGCGGCGGGCATCGCAAACCCTGGCTGCTGTGCGGAGGCGATCACGATGTGTTCGGGTTCGACCCCGAGCAGCCGTTCACGAAGACGACCAATTGCCGCCGCCGTCGCCGCGGCGCCCGACGCCTTCACCCGGACCATGCGGCTCAGATTCGAGGGCGCGCTGACGGCGCCGATGGCGAAGGCCTGGGCCCCTCCGGTGTAGCCGCTACCGCGCGGGTTGAGGGCGCTCAGCGCGTTGGCGGTCGGCCCTGGGATTCCCCCCGGCGAGGAGATCAGAATCGGAGCGCGGAGCGGAGCCGCCACCAGCACCGAGGCGGCAATGGCACCCTGCCAATCGTCTTCGCCAACCAGGGTCACCGCGGGGGGGCGCTGAGCCGGCGTGGTAGAGGGAAAGGTCGCCAGAGCGACTCCGGCGCCATTGGAGGCAGGGTCGGCGCCACCGATTCTGGTGGTGTTGTTGGTGGCAAACGCGGGGTAGCCGAGTTGGGCCGCGGTCTGAGCAGCGGGGGTAGAGGTCGTGCTCGAGTTGGCCGCCACGGGCGCCGCTGCCCCGGGGGCGGGGCTCGGGCTCTTGGAGCCCCCGCCGAGGATTGCCGCGGCGATGAAGGCTGCGGCGATTACGACCAGCGCGGCGATCCCTCTGAGCGCCAAGGGGAACGGTCGCCGCCGCCTCGCTGGCGGCGGCGCGATTGCGGGCAGCTCGGCCGTAGTTGGCTCCGAGCTCGACGCCGGGGGTGACGCGGCGCTAGGCCGATCGTCCGCCGGTTTGGGCGGTGCCTGGCCCGTGGCGCCTGAGGCCTGGGCCGGTACCTCGGCGTTGATCGGGCGGTCTTTGGCCAAGGGGGGAACGCTACACGGGGGGAACTGGCTGGCCGGTCAGTTAATCTTTATCGGGACTGGTTGACTGACCAGTCAATCGGTCCTCAAGCCAGAAGGAGTCGCATGGATTTCGCACTGAACGAGGAGCAGTTGGAGTTCAAAGACCGCTGCCGGACCTTTGCCCGTGAGGTGATTCGCCCCGCGGCGCGAAAGCACGACCAGGAGGAGAGCATTCCCTGGGAGGCGATGAAGGAGGCGCGCAGGCAGGGGTTGCAGGGACTCGAGCACATCCAGCGCCTCGCCGGCGACGCGGATGGACAGCTGTCGGTGATCTCGGCCGAGGAGATGCACTGGGGCTGTGCCGGGATCGCGCTCGCCATCGCCGGTTCTGGACTCGCGGCCGCCGGGATCGCTGGCTCGGGCACGCCCGAGCAGATCGGTCGCTGGATTCCGGATTGTTTTGGCAGTGGCGAGGAGATCAAGCTCGGCGCCTATGCGGTCACCGAGCCGCAGGCCGGCTCTGACGTCAAGAGCCTGAAGACGACGGCTCGGCGTGACGGCGAAGAGTGGGTGCTGAACGGAACCAAGGTTTTCATCACAAATGGAGGCATCGCCGACGTCCACGTGGTCGTCGCAACCGTTGACCCAGAGCTGGGCACCCGCGGACAGGCCTCCTTCGTCGTCGGCAAGGGCACGCCCGGCTTGAGCCAGGGAAAGAAGGAGTCAAAGCTTGGCATTCGTGCCTCCCACACTGCCGAGGTCGTTCTCGATGAGTGCCGCATACCAGCCGAGAATCTGCTCGGCGGCGAGGAGAAGCTGGCGCGCAAGCTGGAGCGCGCCCGCAGCGGACAGAAGTCTCGATCCGCCGACGCGCTTGCCACCTTCGAGGTCACCCGGCCGCTGGTTGGCGCCTCGGCGCTCGGCATCGCTCAAGCTGCATATGAGTGGACCCTTGAGTACCTCGATGGTCAGTCTGAAGGCGGCACGCCGATGCTTCAAAAGCAGCGCATTCAGCAGACCCTCGCCGACGTTGCCACCGAGATCGAGGCCGCCCGGCTGCTTGTGCAGCGGGCCGCCTGGATGGGCCGCAACGGAGTGCCAATGAGGGGTGGTCAGGGCTCGATGTCAAAGCTCAAGGGCGGTGACGTCACGATGTGGGCGACGAGCACGCTAATGGACCTGGTCGGCCCCTATGCATGGAGTACCGAGTGTCCTCTGGAGAAGTTTTTCCGCGACGCAAAGATCTATCAGCTGTTTGAGGGCACCGCGGAGATCCAGCGGATGGTCATCTCCCGCATGCAGGCCCGCGATTACAGTGAGCGACTTGCATTCGGGGCCGAAGTCGCCGCCAAGGCGCTGCAACCCGAGAAGCAGCTGGCGGCTGCCTAGATCGGCCAGAACAGCCAGGTCCGTGCGGGGCTTAAGCTCGGATCGTGCATGACCATGCTGGCGCTGTCTATGGGTCACATGCCCACGCATTGCAGGCTCGCCGCGGCGACAGTCGCCGACGCCTGTGGATCGCGTTGGCGATCAACGCCGCGATGCTCGTGGTGGAGGCGGTCGGTGGCCTGCTCACCGGTTCGCTCGCGGTGCTCGCCGACGCCGGGCACCTGCTCTCAGATGTCGGGGCGATCGCCCTCGCCCTAGCCGCCGCGCGGCTTGCCTCTCGGCCCGGCGGCGCTCGCCGCACCTTCGGCTACCAGCGCTCGGAGGTGCTCGCTGCTCTCCTCAACGGTTTGCTTCTCGCCGCTGTCGGGGCGGCGGTTACGATCGCCGCCCTGGGGCGTTTGAGCAATCCGCCCGGAATCGATGGTGCCGGCGTCATCGCGCTGGGGGCGCTGGGCTTGCTCGGAAACCTCGCCGTGGCCGTGATCCTCGCTCGCGGAGAGCGGCGAGACATCAATCTCGAGGCCGTGCTGCGCCACAGCGCCGCCGATGCCCTCGGCTCGTTCGGCGTCTTGGTCACCGGTGCTGTTGTCTTGGCCGGTGGGTCGCGGCTGATCGATCCAATCGTCGGTGCTCTGATCGGCATCTTGATCCTCGCCTCCTCCTGGCGGCTGATCCGCGAACCGGTCGACGTCTTGATGGAGGCCGCGCCTGCGGGCGTCGATGTCGAAGCGCTCGGGGCAGCGCTTTGCGCCGTCGAGGGAGTGCGGGCGATCCACGACCTCCACGTCTGGACGCTGAGCGCGGGGTTCGGGGCGATTGCCGCTCACGTGGTCGCCGCGCCGGGTTCAGACCGCGATCTGATCCGCCGCGAACTCGAGCTGCTCCTAGCGGGACGCTTTGAGATCGAGCACACCACCTTGCAGATGGAGGAGGAGGCTGAGACCGGGCTGCTCTCGGTCGAAAACCTAGATCAAGAGGATTGAAATCGCCTACCCTGGGTAAAGAACCTTTCTGGATCGAAGCGAAAGGGAGGCGAAATTGGTGCGGCAGGCCCACTCCTACCTTGCCGGTGCAGTTTCAAGCACCGTGATGGTTGGCGTCGCGGTGGTCTGCTTCGTGGTGCTTGTCTGGGCGCAGGCCTTCCGCCAGCTGCCGCTGCTGGGCTCCTCGCAGGGAGGCCCCAACCATGCTTCCGCGGTTTCCTCCGCCCAGGCGCCGAGCAGGAGGCCTGCCGCCGCCGCTCTGCGGGCGGGGTCCTCGGGGCCTGCATCAGCCAAACACCAGCCGGGGCCGACGCTGATCGCGACCAATATCGAGACTCGATCGACAGCCCTGGCAGCCAACAGGGACCTCGCCCCCCCTGGCCCGCCGCGCCGCGCCGCGCCCCCCGAAGCAGGGGTTCCCTCCGGGGCTGGTGAAGGCTCCAGCGGGGCGGGCGCCTCGCCCTCCCCTTCTGAAGGCAAGGTCGGGTCGACCGCAGTGACCGCGGCGCCCGGGGGCGGTGGCGCCAATCCTTCCCCGACGATCGCTAGCGGCGGCGGGGGGGCGGCGGGTGGCGAGCTCAGCTCGGTCGTCGGCGGCGTCGTCAACGACACCGTCAGCGAGGCCAATCAGACCGTGAGCGGTGCGATCAGCCAGAGTGGGGCCACGGCTGTGAGTGGCGCGACCCTCGGCGCGGTGGGCGCCTCCGGACCGACGGTTGGTCACGCGGTTGACGAAACCGTGCAAGCGGTCGGCGGCTTGCTGCACGGCAGCCGTTAGTCGGAGCTGCGCCTGCAACCGTCACAATGCCCGTCAAATGGCGGAGCGCGAACAGCTGGGGTCGGTGGGGGCCCCGATCAAAGTCGGGGTCGGCGCTGACTCGGACCCGACCTCGGCGCATGAGGGGGATGAGCTGGCCGCTGCCTCGGGGATCTTGCCGCGTGGGGCGCGCTTGAATCAGCGCGGGCACCTCGAAATCGCCGGCTGCGATGTGGTCGAGCTGGTCGCCCAGCAGGGGACCCCGGCCTACATCTACGCCGAGGAGGAGATGCGAGCCCGAGCCCGCGATTACTGCGAGGCCTTCGAGCGCCGCGGCGCTGATTATGAGGTCGTTTTCGCCAGCAAGTCGTTGCCCTGCACCGCGGCCTACCGATTGTTCGCTGAGGAGGGTCTCTCGGTCGACGTGGCCTCCGGCGGCGAGCTTCACATGGCGCTGCGGGCGGGCTATGCGCCGGCTCGTATCCATATGCACGGAAACAACAAGACGGATGAGGAGATCCTCTTCGCGGCGCGCTCGGGCGTCGGGCACCTGATCGTTGACTCCTTCGATGAGATCGTCCGCTGCGAGCGGCTGCTCGAGGCGCCGCAGGACGTCCTGATTCGCGTCACTCCGGGGGTAAAACCCTCCACCCACGATTTCGTGCAAACCGGTCAGCTTGACTCGAAGTTTGGCTTCGGGCTGAGGGACGGACTGGCGGCCCGCGCGATTGAGCGGGTGCTGGCCTCTGAGACGCTCAACCTGGTCGGCCTTCATGCCCACATCGGCTCCCAGATCTTTGAGCTGGAGCCATACCGGCTCGCGATTCGTGCTCTCGGCGAGCTGGCCGGGGATTGGTGTCGGCTGGTCAACGTGGGCGGCGGCCTCGGGATTGCCTACACCGCCGCCGATCGGCCGCCTTCGATTGATGCTTACGTAGATCTGAAGGTTCGCGGCGTCAGGGAGGTTTTCGGTGAGGGGGTGCGAGTCCTGATCGAGCCGGGTCGCTCGCTGGTTGGCAACGCCGGTCTCACCGCCTACCGGGTTGGCACGGTCAAGGAGATCCCCGGCGTCCGCACCTACGTCGCGGTTGACGGTGGCATGTCGGACAACCTGCGACCGATGCTCTACGGCTCTCGCTACGAAGCGCTGATCGCTGACCGAGCGGGCGCTCAGCCCGACACCTTGGCGACGATTGCAGGCATGCACTGCGAGTCCGGCGACATCATCGTTCGCGACGCTATGCTCGCCGCGCCATCGGTCGGCGATGTGCTGATCACCCCCGCAACCGGCGCCTACGGCTACGCGATGGCCAGTAACTACAACGGCGTGCCGCGCCCTCCGGTGATCTTCTGCCGCGACGGCGAGGCCCGCGTCGTTGTGCGACGCGAGACCTACGAGGACCTAACCGCCCGCGATGTCTGAACCGGTCCGCATCGGGCTGCTTGGGCGCGGCACGGTCGGCGCTGCCTTCGCCGCGCTTTTGGCCGAACGGGCCGAGGCGGTTGAGGCCGCGACCGGCCGACGTCCCGAGCTGAGCGGCGTGCTGACCCGATCTGAGGGCGACTTCGGCGCGATCGTCGAGCGCTCTGATCTGATCGTTGAGCTGATCGGAGGCACCGATCCTGCCCGCGACTACGTGCTCGACGCACTGCGGGCGGCGAGGCCGGTGGTGACCGCGAACAAGCAGCTCCTCGCGCGCCACGGCGATCAGCTTTTCGGCGTCGCGCGCGAGGCCGGTGTCCAGCTGCGCTTTGAGGCGGCCGTCGCGGGCGTGATCCCGATCGTGCGCACGATCCAGGAGAGCTTCGGGGTGATCGAGCTATCCAAGGTGTTTGGGATTGTCAACGGAACGACCAACTTCATTCTCAGCGAGATGGCGAGCAGCGGTGCCCCCTATGCGGAGGTACTGGCTCGTGCACAACAGCTCGGCTACGCCGAGGCCGACCCGAGCGAGGACGTCGGCGGCGCCGACGCTGCGGCGAAGATGGCGATCCTTGCCCGCCTTGCCTTCCACACCCCAGTCACCCTCTCAGAGGTCGCCTTTGAGGGGATCGAGACAATCCAGCCCGATGACCTCGCCTACGCCAAGGAGCTCGGCCTCTCACTGAAGCTGCTTGGGGTCGCCGAGCGCCGCGAGGGTGGGATCAGCGTCAGCGTCTTTCCATGCTTTCTTTACCCTGGACATCCGCTCTCTCCGGTCGAGGGGCCGTTCAACGCGGTGATGGTCCAGGCACCGGCGATCACCGAGGTGACGATGTCGGGGCCCGGCGCGGGGGGGTTGCAGACCGCCTCGGCGGTGCTCGGAGACGTTGTTTCGATCCTCGGCGGCGATGCACCGGTACCGAAGCCGCTCGCCCAACTTCCGATTATCACCGACGTCACGTCATCCTTCTACCTGCACCTGGAGGTCGCCGATCGACCCGGGGTGCTGGCGCAAATTGCCAAGGTGCTGGGGGGCAGGGAGATCTCGGTGAAGAGCGTCGTGCAGAGGGGCATCGGCGAGGATGCGCGCCTGGTGATGGTCGTTCACGAGTGCCTGGAGTCGCGGTTTAAGGCAGCCGTGGCCGAGATTGCCGAGCTCGGCGATCTGCGCTCTCCACCGCGCTCGATTCGGGTGATCGAGGAGGAGTTCGTGTGAATCCCGGCCCGCTGGTCAGCTGATGGCGGTGCCGCTGATCGAGCGCTACCGCGACCGCCTCGGGCTGGAGCCAGGAGATCCGGTGGTGACCCTCAACGAGGGCTCAACGCCGCTGATCGACGCACCTCGTCTCTCGGAGCGAATTGGGGTCAGGGCCTACCTCAAGTTCGAGGGTGCAAATCCGACCGGCTCCTTCAAGGACCGCGGAATGACGGTCGCGGTTTCCCGCGCCAAGGGGCGCGGCGCAGAGGCGGTGATCTGCGCTTCGACCGGAAATACGGCGGCCAGCGCGGCCGCCTACGCGGCGCGAGCGGGCTTGCGCGGCGCGGTGATAGTGCCCGAGGGCAAGATCGCGATTGGCAAGTTGGCCCAGGCGTTGATGCACGGGGCGCGAGTGGTCGCGTTGCAGGGCAACTTCGATGATGCGCTTCGGATCGTTCGCGAGCTTGCCCAAGCGCACCCGATCGAACTCGTCAACTCTGTCAACCCGTTTCGGATCGAGGGTCAAAAGACGGCCGCCTTTGAGCTGGTCGAGGAGCTCGGCGAGGCGCCGGGAGCGCTTGCAATCCCGGTTGGAAACGCCGGCAACGTGACCGCCTACTGGCGCGGGTTTCGGGAGCTGGGCGTGGCTCCGCTTCTGTATGGGTTCCAGGCCGAAGGCGCCGCACCGCTGGTCTTGGGGGCGCCGGTGGCAAACCCCGAGACGGTAGCCTCGGCGATCAGGATCGGCAATCCGGCTCGCTGGGAGGAGGCGATGGACGCCTTCAGTGCATCGCGTGGCCGGGTAGCCGCGATCTCTGATCAGCAGATCCTTGACGCCTATCGCTGGCTCGCGGCCAGCGAAGGGGTCTTCTGTGAGCCCGCCTCGGCGGCCTCGGTTGCCGGCCTCCTGGCTCATGGCCTGCCCGCAGTGGAGGGTGTGGGGGCGCCTGAATCGGTCGTCTGCGTGCTCACTGGGCACGGCCTCAAGGACCCCGACACGGCTCTGGGTAAGGCGCCCGCGGTGATCAACTGCCGAAACGATCTCGGCGAAGTCGAGCGCGCTGTATTCAGCTGAAGAAGGGGTCCACGCCACGGCGCCGGCAACCAATACGAATCGCGCGGCTTTAGGCTGGTTTGCAGGTGACAGCCCGCCGCCGACTGATCCGCGTTCCCGCCTCCTCGGCAAACCTCGGTCCAGGCTATGACGTCTTGGCGGCGGCGGTCTCGCTGTATCTGGAGCTGGAGGTGGAGGAGACCGGGGAGTTTACGGTCGAGGTGGGCGCCCTCGCGGTTCCAGGCGGTCGCGACAACCTGATCGTGCGCGCCTTCGAGAGCCTTCACCCTGCCGATGGGATCGCCTTTCGGACGCGCACTGAGATCCCCCTGGCGCGCGGCCTCGGCTCAAGCGCCGCCGCGATTGTCGCCGGCCTCTTTGCCGCCGACCATCTCTTCGAGCTGGCCCTTTCCAAGGATGAGATGCTGCAGCGCGCGAGCAAGCTCGAGGGTCATCCCGACAACGTCGCCGCCGCGATCTACGGTGGGTTTGTGATCTGTGCAGCCGGGGGGCCGCCGCGCGCCACCCGATTTGAGCCGCCCGGGGGTCTCGAGGCGATCGCGGTGATTCCCGCCGAGGAGGTCGCAACCGAGGAGGCGCGCGGCGCGATCCCTGCCTCCGTGCCGCTCAGCGATGCCGTCGCCAACATCGCCGCCACCGCCCAATTGGTGCTCGGCCTGCAGTGCGCCGACCTCGATCTCCTCGCCAGCGGGCTCACCGATCGCATCCACCAGCCTCGCCGCAGGGCTCTTTACCCGCGCTCGATGGAGCTGGTCGACGGCGCCAGGGAGCTGGGAGCGCTTGGAGCGACGATCTCCGGCGCCGGTCCGAGCGTCTTGGTCTGGACCACCTGGCAGGACGCCGGCAAGGTCGCCGAGGCGCTCGAGGAGCGCTGCCGGGGCTGGGCCGAGGTTCGCCGCCTGCCTTTCAGCCCCCACGGTGCCGACGTTCCCGAGCTCTGAGTCCGGCCGGGGCGCGAGCGCCGCAAACGGCTCTGCTTGGAGGATCGCTCGGTTGTCTGCTGCCTCCAAGCCGATCCCGATTTGAGCCGCGCTTGGCCTCAAAACGCCAAAAATGGCACGGCCGGCTCAGCGGAGACCTATAATGCTCGCTCTCGTCAACCCGTCGCGCGCCCGCTCGAAGAAGGCGTGGAAACCGGGAGGTCAGGTATGTCAGATATCCAGTCCCGTGAGCTTCACGGTGAGCGTGGCGTCCGCCGCTACTCGCCCGAGCGCCCCTACCGGCCACTTGTTCCGCCTCCGAGCGTCGAGGACAAGGACGCCTGCGCGATCTATGCCTCGGTGCGCAAGGACGCGACCCCCACCCACGCGCCAATCGCGCTTGCGATCCCGGCCCTGCAAAAGATGTTGCACCGAGCGGGCAACGTTGATGGTGAGGGCGACGGCTCGGTCTGCTGGTGGATCTGCCACGCAAGATCTGGGCCGAGGAGGTCCGCTCAGGCGGCCATGACCCATCGCTGACCCTCGATGACGCCTTCGCGGTGGCGCATGTTTTCATCGAGCGCCCTCAGGATCGCGAGCGGATCCAGCACGATGCTCGCGAGCTACTTGGCCAGGGTGGCTTCCGGATCTTGGCCGAGCGCATCGGGGTCGTTGACTCGCCCGCCCTGGGCCCCACGGCGCGCGAGGAAGAGCCGCATTTCTGGCAGATCGCGGGACTTCTGGCCACCGCCGCGGGTCGCGACCGCGTCCTCTTCGACCTGCTGATCGAGCTCGAGCAGAGCCTCGAAGTTCACGTTCCATCCTTCTCAGCGACGACCTGCGTTTACAAGGTGATGGGCGCTCCAACCGTACTGGGCGAGTACTACCCCGACCTTCGCGACGAGCGGTTCGAGACGATCGGTTGCTTTGGGCACAACCGCTACTCGACCAACACCTGGCCCTCATTTAAGCGCGTGCAGCCCTTCTCGGTGCTCGGGCACAACGGCGAGATCAACACGATCGCCCAGCTCCGCCAGGAGGCCCGCTTGCTCGGGGTGCCGATCCAGCCGGCTCCTCAGATTCCCAGGACCTCAACCGCACGATCGAGACGTTGGTCAGCCGCGACGGCCTCGGCCTCGCGGAGGCGAGGGAGACGGTGGTACCGGCGATTAACGTGGAGATCCACTTGCTCTTCCGCCGAGTTGCGCCGCTTCTACCTTTATCTGCACCAGAAGACGATGGGGCCCTTCACCGGGGGCCGGTGGCGCTGCATCGCGCGCCACGGAGATCAGTGCGTGTTCTCCGCCGATGCGCTCGGATTGCGGCCGCTGTGGCAGATC
>CAVUWL010000009.1:0-22983 GCA_963745305.1 uncultured Solirubrobacterales bacterium | reverse complement strand
AAATCAGGTGCTCTGCCAGTTGAGCTAGGCGGGCGCGATTCTAGATTTCGACTCTAGGGCACCGTTTCCTAGGTTACGTTGAGCTTACTCTCGGGCGAGTCGAAAGAAGCGATTCCCCCCGGTGCCCAAAAGTGCCCAAACCAGTCGCAGCATCAAAAGCTTCAAGGTGCGTGCCAGAAAGTCGGTCACGTCGTCTTACTGCCTTAGCGTAGACGCATGGGAAAGACGGGCCTCCCCGCCGCCCTGTTCGGCGACGTAGATCGGGTCGTCACCGCCGGCGTAGCGCAGCGAAGCGTGGGTGCGCCGAAGCTAGTAGGGGCGAAACAAGCTCGCCGATCGCGCGATTCCAGCTTCCTCCAGCTTCAGGTTCGCCTTCTCGATCGCCGACTTTAACCGCCGGCTACGTTGGCCCGTGTCTGCCGAGCGCTCAGGGGCCCTTGCAGGCGCTCTCACAGGGCCATAGGCTCGCTTCCAAACCCAAGCCGAGGGAGACGGAATGAAGTCCATCAAAGACAGGCTCAGCCCAGCCAACGTGATGGCGACAATCGCGGTGTTCATCGCGTTGGGCGGAAGCGCCTACGCGGTAAGGGAACCAAGAAGAACAGCGTCGGGGCCAAGCAACTCAAGAGTGGGGCCGTGACGTCGGCGAAGATGAAGAATGAAGCCGTCACTACGGAAAAGATCAAGAATGCCGCGATTGCCAGCTCAAAGCTCGCAAACGGTTCGGTGGGCGGCGCGCAGCTTCAAGCCCAACTTGGATCGCCGGGGCAAATGTTCAGAATGCGTCGTTAACGGGCACCCAGATCAACGCCTCGACTTTGGGAACAGTGCCGGCTGCCACTCGCGCGACCGGGGACCTTAAAGAAGCCACGAGCGCGACCACTGCGAACAAAGCCAAAGAAGCCACGAACGCCGTGAGCGCAAACAACTCCGAACAACTTGAGAGATAGGCCGACCGGATTTATTCAGGGAGCGGGCGGCATCGATTAGGGGTTTTGAATCAACCTCATCTCCTGGCTCCAGCCTTCTGATGACCATTCCTAACCTGGGAGAAGTCAAGGTAGATTGCTTCGAAGGCAAAAATCGAGTGGCCTTCTTCCCCCAGGTCTCGGTCGCTTTGGTACACCAGCGGCGGCGCGACCGGATATGTCAACGGCACGGAAGGCACGCAGCTGGCCAATCAGGCGACCGCATCTCTAATCACAGCCCAGTTCGCGACCTCTATGAAACAGCCACGATGTTTATCTCTGGAAACCCGGGGCAACCTGCACCTACGCTGGGCAAGCGATGGTTCAGCCCTGACCGCATCCGAGAAGCTCCGCGTCTGTCGTTGAGCGCTGGGCCCGGATGGCCGTGGTGGCCATCCGGGCCTCCCTGCTTGGGGTCTCGTAGTCGCTAACAGACGAGGGTAAGATCGAACGGCAGACTCCCGAGTGACGTTCCGTTGTAGGTATCCACTATTCTAAATTTGGGCTCGCTTTGAAGTCAAATACCTGGCCGTGAGTCCTCCCGACTAACAGAATCGCTTCAAGGTCGCGCAGGTCGATCGTTGCCGACGCAACGCAGCTAGCTCGGTATGCGGGAAAGTGATTTTGCACACGCCAGTATTCAGCCGCCAGAGGTTACCCCCGATGGCAACGGCAGAGAAGGCGAGCAATGTTCATCGCTCGTGATGGCGATCGCGGTGACGTTAGAGGCCCGAACGGCATTCAGCGAACCCTGGTGATATCGGCACCGGTCAGTGACCCAGATTGAATATTGGCCCCCGTAAGCGTGCCGCCCGCGACCTTGGCCCCGGTCACGGCGCCGGTGGCGAGATTGGCCGAATTGACAGCGTTGCTGGCGAGCTTTGCCTCAGTGACGGCGCTGTCCTTGATCTTCGCCGTTGTGATCGCATTGGATTTGATCTGCTTGGTACCAATCGTGTCCTTACCGAGCTTCCCAGCGGCTAACGCGGCCCCGCCCCCGAGTAGTAGGAACATGCACAGCGTCGACACGACGTTGGCATACGTCAGCTTGCCTCGGATCGTTCTCATCGGGCTCCCTCTGTTGCGGTTGACCGAACAGGGTCAGCCTTTGTTGGACACCTGCGTCTCCGCCACCTAATTACCGTGACCCGCAGGATCTGTCGGGTAACCTTAACTGCGGAGGCTAGATGGGATGCGGAGAGCAAAGACAATCAATTGTGCAAAACCTTGAAGTGGAAGCTCACAGACGCTCCGGTCTGGTGGATCGCGTTGGCCGCCTCGACGCTAAACGTATTCTGTCCGGGCTTCACCTTGTAGGCCTTGGGCGAGGCACAGGGGCTGAAGGCCCCTTTGTCGAGCATGCACATAAAGGTCGAACCGGCCTCGTTTGAGCTGAAAGAAAAGCTCACCTTGGCGTATTTCTTGTGGGTCTTGACCTTAGCCTTCGGATAGCTTCGATCGTGGTTACGGGAGGAGAGGTGGTCACGGGAGGAGGCGAGGGGCTGGGAGAAGGAGAAGGTTGGGCGGTAGGACCGCTGACTTCCGCTGAGACATTCAGGCGCTCGTTCGTCGGGACGAAAGCGCCACTGGCTCCATCTGCGAGGTCGCCTTTTTCGGTGTGCTCCAAATCTCGGTCACCAATGCCGGGCGTAGCGAAGTACGCCAGCAATGGGGTAATTGGAGGCGTTCGCGTCGTTTAGGCCGATCACATCGCCAGGCTGCACGGCGAGATTGACCGCGAATGTGTTGATTTTTCCCGGGGTTAGGTTCTCCAGATCGTGGGCTACAGCCGTGTAGGTGTATTCCTGGCTGACGTTGGGGCCGCTGACGTATCGAAAAACCTTGAACTCCATCTCTTGGCCGGGGCCTTCAGCCGCATTTGTGCTCCAGGCGGTGATCCTTTCAGCGCCCGCGGGCACAACATAGGGCGCGCCATTTTCGACCGTGGACTGGATCTCGTCGTAGGGGCCGTTTATAGCCGTTGCCGGCGGTGGAGTCCCCGGCGGGTTGTCCGGGGCGATCTGCCCGATCGTAGCTGCGCTCGCCGACGAAGCCAGTGCCGCCAGCACGACGCCGGCGATGCCAATAGCTCCCAGAGCTCGAATTCTTCGATGCATCTCCGCCCTCTTCGTTCGTGAGTGTTGGGAAGTCAGTCTATCCCTCATGCGCTACCGGCGTGGCGGCAGCATCCGGAACCTGTTTGGACTGCCTGGCGCGAGGAAACAGGGCCCTGACAGCCGTGGTGCCATCCGGACCATGGTCTGACCTATCTCATAGCGAAGCTACGACGCCGCTCTTAAGGTAATCCCGTTCAAGTAAACGTCGGTGGCTTCGCTTGGTGCGATTACTCCCCCTTCGTATACGGGAATCGCGAAATTAGAGCCGGCGATGATCACGCTGGCGACGTCATTGGGACAGCCGGTCCCACCTGTGCATCCCACGGGCACACGGATGAATTGTCCGCTGGCTGGACGGTCGCCGGCAGGCAGCTGAAAGATCACCGAAAGCGACCCTCCTCCGGTAACGGCGCCTCTGAGGTGCACAACGCCTTCGTGGTCCTTGTAGAAGGCTGCCGTTTCGGGATGGATTGGTCCTGCCACATTGGCCCAAGAGTTAAGGAAGGACGGCTGTTCCGATGTCCCAACTTCGTGCCAGGCTTCCGGCGTCACAATGCTGTTTGCTGATTGCGCTGTATTGGCTGTCTGGGCGGTAGGCACGGTGCTGAGCGTTGAGGCGTTGATCTGAGTCCCGGTCAGCGAGCCGTTTGCTACCTGGGTGCCCTTGATCGTTCCCTTCTTGATCTTGGCCGAAGTCACTGCCTGGTTCTTGATCTGCTTTGTGCCCACCGAGTTCTTGGCGAGCTTGCCGGCCGCAAAGGCGGCTCCGCCGCCGAGTGCGACAAAGGCCAGGATCGTGACCATGACGTTGGCGTAGGTCAGTTTGCTGCGGATCGTTCTCATTGAGTATCCCCAGTAGTGATGAACGATCAGCCTATGGTGGGTCACGAAAGCGCGCGGAGAGCCCTAGAGCGGCCGTTGAGAGGCTTTGGGAGGCTCCTCATCAATTCGGACTGACACTCTCAATGGCGGAAGCTGCCTCACAGTAGCGCGCGAGCTGAGACTTCATTCGCCGGGCACCGGTCTCAGGCTTCTCACAGAACGCCGACTATCGGCGGCGCAACCCATCTCGCAGCTGCGGCTATCGCGTCAACAGAACGCCGGCCACCGTCACCACGAAGATGGCGGCCACAGCGACCGGCAACATCGGCTGGTGCCCACTCGCCCAAACCGGGATCACTACAGCCAACACGACAGCGCCGAGAATCAACCTGAAGATGATGCTGTGCAATGTGAACATCCCTGTCCCGGTCAAAGGCTATTCCCAGCCGGCTCGGGGCACCTCCGGAGTCCGACGCTGGCCTCTGCTTTGGGGGGCACGAATCGATGTCGCAGAAATACCGTCACACAATGGTCCTACTCGTCGTGCGGATGCCCGACTGGGGCCAGCGCTGGCGAAGGGTCAGCGCCGCGCTGCACACGCGCCACCGATATCGGTTAGCTTTTCCATGTGAGTCTATTCGGCAACAAGGAGGAGAAGAACGCCCAGGATGCTGCGGCAAAAGCCGAGACGGACCGACTGACCTCGCTGCCTGTTGTGGATCTCGCCGACGAGCTTATGGGGGCTTTCGGCCCCGAGGGAAAGAAGAACCCACGCGGACTCATGGGAGCCGGTGAGACGATCAATTTGCTCCAGGTCCTGGAATGGCTCCTTTCTGATTACCCGCGCAGCTCCAAGTACTGGCCTCAATTAGACCAACCTGTCCGTGAGGGGCTCCAAGTCCTCGAGCACGCAGATTTGATTTCTAAGACCGCGCTCCCGAAGGGTGGCGTCAGGATGAACGCGACCCGACTTGGTGTTGAGGCGCTCGCCGACGGCTCGGTAAAGCAAAAGCTGGCTCCGGTCGCCGGTTCTTGAGGGCCAATCGCCATAGCGCTTATCGGCAGGATTCCGGCCCACCGGACTCCGCTATGAATCAGCCCAGGGATTCCGGAAGAAATGGCTTCATGCTGGGATTACCCGGATTCAGACCAGGGACTCCAGGCAGCTTCGAAATGACGTTCAGTTTGCCGATGTGAGTGCGAGGGACGATTGGTCGCCGTGTTTGGGCACCACGCCGTATCCGGTGCCCAAACCCATCCTTCCCGTGCCTGATCCGTCCGGTATCCAAGGGGAAGGCACGTCGTTCTGCATCAGCCCATTTGTCGCTCTAGAGTGCCGAAAACTCAAGATGCGAAACAGTGATTACAAATCAGGTGCTCTGCCGGTTGAACCCGGCGGGCGAGCTGTCGATATATAGAGACCATGGATCTAACCTTTCGCTTTCTTGGACCCGATGAGGGATCGGTGCTCAGCGAGGCGATTGAAGCCGCATACGGGAATACCTATGACGTGCGATGGGTCTATGACGCGGGAACGGTGTCGGCCAGGCTCGCCGCCGGAACCTACGTATCGTGCATAGCCGAATCCGGGGACGGAGAGTTTCTCTGCCACGAGGGCATGGCCCTGACAAGCCCCACCGACTCCGTCGGTCACTCCGGCCAGGCCGTAACGGTGCCCGCCGCTCGCGGCATGCACATCTTTACGCAGACCAAGCGCCATTTGCTGGAGTCAGCCCGAGCGAAAGGAATGGCTGGGATGTACAGCGAGGCAACTGCCGCCCATCCCTACAGCCAGCGCGCAAACCTTGAGCTGGGTGCCCATGAGACTGGGTTTCTACTCGGCTGGATCCCAGCAAGCGTCTCAAACGACGCGGCTACCGAGCCCGGCAACGGCCGTCGCTCCGCGGCGCTTTTCTATAGCAAGCTGAACGATGGCAAGGCGCGGCCTGTCTATGCACCGCCCCGCCACCACGAGATCGTTGGCCGCACCATCGACCTCTGCAGGCTGCGCGGGCGGCTCGCCGAACCGTCGGGTGCTGCCCAGCTCGAGTCGCACAGCATCATCGAGGCAAAGGTTGACCCCGACCATAACCTCGCAGTGCTCACCGTGCATCTCCCAGGGGCCGATCTGCACCAGGCAATCGGCGCCCGGCGCCACCATCTTTTTCAGCGGCTCGGACTCGACGCAATCTACGTGGATCTACCTTTGCAGTTACCGGAGACAGCACTGGTTGCCGACCAGCTTGAGCGTCTCGGAGTCTCCTATGCGGGAATATTCCCGAACCCCCTCTGCGACGGCGACGTGCTGAGAATGCAGACTCTTCACCGGGTCCGCATCGCCGCCGCGGATGTAGCGGTCGCATCCGAGCACGGCCGCATGCTCTTGAACTACGTTCTCAGCGACCTGCCCCGGGGGACGCTCCGCAACTGAGCCTGCCGCGAACTAAAGCGGCACCTCGCGCGAGGCTAGATGAGCGCCGACCTTGCGCTTTACTCGTTGCAGGGCGTTGTCGACAGTCTTGGTGTCGCACTCGATTCGCTCGGCGACAATCTCATAGGAGTGCCCGTCGAGGTAGAGGGAGAGGACGCGGCTCTCGAGGTCCGAGAGGACTCCAGATCCACCCGAGAGACAGGAGACGAGGCTCTCCAGCTCTTCGGCGGCAATCACCTGGTTGACCGGATCAAAAACGGTCGGACCGGCCAAAATCTCATCCAGGGTCGTTTCTGAGTCCCCCGCAGCCGCCGGAGTCTGGCTGAAGGAGACGTATTGATTGAGCGGCGTGTGCTTGTTTCGCGTTGCCGTCTTCACCGCCGTGATGATCTGGCGGGTGATGCAGAGCTCCGCGAAGTTGCGAAAGCTCGACTCACGATCGGTGCGGTAATCGCGGATCGCCTTGTAGAGGCCGAGAAGGCCCTCCTGGATCAAATCATCCGACTCGCCTCCCAGGAGAAAATAGGAGGAAGCCTTGAGGCGAACGAAGCCTCGGTAGCGGCGAACGATCGCATCGTAGGCGTCGGTCTTGCCTTCCTTTGCAAGGGCGACCAGATAGTGATCATCAAGCTCAGGTTGAGAGTTAGTTTGCTGGGGGCGAGCGGCGACAGAACGACGTCCAGACGGAAGTCGCATTTCGTGCGTAGGCGTAGATAGAGCCACAGATCCTTCTCCTTATGAAGGGTCGTGGCGCCGTTTACCTCCCCTGAGGCGCCCTATGGACTGGGAGAGCTCAGACTCAAGCTGAGGTTCACCCTTTATACGGCCGTTAGTTTACGTCTGTGCGGAGTTCTGTCAACCCCGAACCTAGATTCGTGCAACCGCCGTTGCATTTGCTTTGCCCTCGAGACCGACGGCTGGGGCGCAGATCGGCCCCCAATTGAGGGGCAAGATTCGAACTCGGCCGAGCCATGCGGTCCGCTTTCTATTCAGGGGAGGACCGCTGGCGCACCGCCTCAAAGAGCAGCGCAGCGGCGGCGGCCGAAACGTTCAGCGAGGCGATCTGGCCGGCCAGGGGAATGGCAATGAGCCCATCGCAGATTGCCGCGACACGCGGTCGGATGCCCTTGTCCTCACCGCCCAGGACCAGCACCGAGGGGCCGCGGAGATCGACTTCCCAGGGCGCCTGGTTGACACCCGCTTCGGCACCCCAGACCCAAAACCCCGCCGCCTTTGCTTCTCCCAACCAGTCGGTTAGATTGCGAACTCGAGCAATCGCGATCTGCTCTACGGCGCCGGCGGAAGCCTTGCAGGCTGCAGCGGTGACCTCGGCCGAGCGTCGGTTCGGTATCACGACTGCGGTCACGCCAGCGGCCTCGGCCGAGCGGCAGATGGCGCCCAGATTGCGGGGGTCCTGGACCTGATCGAGCGCAAGCAGGAGCGCGTCTGGTTGCCGAAGGGGAGCGCGCGGATCGGCATATGGATAGGGATCAAGCTCGGCGACGACACCCTGATGGTCGGCCGAGCCGCAGAGGCGCTCAAGCTCAGCTGGGGTCGTCTGGGGCGTCCGCCAAATCCGCCGCACCCGGCGTTGACCTCGGCCTGCCTCGGTAACCGGGCGGCGCCCGTAGATGATCTGGCCCTCAGCTGCGCTCATCCGCACGAACCAGGTGGGCTCCATCGGCAGTATCGCGGACCTCCCAGCCGAGTTCGACGAGCTGCTCGCGGATCCGATCAGACCTGGCGAAATCGCCTGCGGAGCGGGCTCGCTGGCGCTCGCCGAGAAGCTCCTCGGCCACTTGATCTGGGGGTCCCTCCTCCTCTGCCAGAGAGCCGAGGCCGAGAAGATCGAGCATCTTCGAAAGCGCAGCCGGCGCCCCTGGAATATCAGTTCGGTTCGCCTCCGTGACCAACTCAAATGCCTCGGCCATCGCCCGCTGGGTATTGAAATCATCGGCCAACGCCGCGATGAACGCCGCCGCTCGCGCTTCTGCGAAGCCCTTCCCTACACCGCTGCTTGGGTCGAGGCGAAGCGGGTGCTGGCGGAAGAAATTGCGCAGTCGCTTGACTCTCGTGGCTGCCTCCTGCATTTGCTCAGCGCCGAAGGTCAGCGGCTGGCGATAATGGCCGGAGATCAGGTAGGCGAGAACCGGCTCGCGCCCGTAGCGCTCAAGCGCCTCGGAGAGCTGAAAGATATTGCCCGCCGATTTCGACATCTTGGCGGCGTCGGCCTCGATCATCCCGTTGTGCATCCAGACATGGGCAAACGGGCGCCCAGCCGCCTGAGATTGAGCGATCTCGTTCTCGTGGTGGGGAAAGAGCAGGTCGGAGCCGCCCCCGTGCACGGCGAAAGCGCGCCCGAGCTCGGCCTCTGCCATCGCCGAGCACTCGATGTGCCAACCGGGGCGCCCGGGCCCCCACGGAGAGTCCCAACTGGTGTCCTCGTCTGGCTTTTGGGCCTTCCACAGCGCGAAATCCAGCGGGTCTTCCTTCAGGGACGCCAAACCGGCCTCCTCACCCTGATCCATCTCGGACGGGTCTCGGTTTGAAAGCTGGCCGTAGGCCGCGAAGCTGCGCACCCGAAAGTAGACATCCCCTCCGCTCTCATATGCGTGGCCCGACCCGATCAGGGAAGCGATCAGCGCGACGATCGCCGAGATCGTCGCGCTTGCTAGCGGCTCGGCGTCAGGGCGACCGAGACCGAGTCGGTCGGTGTCGGCGAAGTAGGCCGCGGTCATCTCTGCCGCGAGGGCAGCCGAGGGCTTCCCTGCCTCACTCGCCGCCGCGTAGATCTTGTCGTTCACGTCGGTGACGTTGATCACAAGGCGCACCCGGTAGCCCTGCGAGCGCAGGAAGCGGGCAAAGAGAGAAAAGACGACAAATGGACGGGCGTTACCGATGTGGATGCGGCTGTAGACAGTCGGCCCACAGGCATAGATTCCGATCTCGCTGGCGGGATCAAGCGCCTGCAGCTTTCCCGTCAGGGTGTCCCTTATCCGCACCTCGCGCATGGTCTCGATGCTAGTCAGAGGGTGGGAGCCGCAAACTCGACTCCGCGCAGCTAGAAGGTCCGGTAGCCCGAGGTCGAGGCGGGCGTCTCGCTGTGGGCCCAGGTTGGAGCCGTCTCCTCCGCAGCGGCGAGAGCCTCTCGCTTTGCCTTGTTGGCGCTCGCCTTGATTTCCTCCTCGGCAGCCTCCCTGGCCCGCTCCTCGCGTCGCTCCGCCTGCACTCGGATCCGGTCTGACTCAGCTCGTAGCTGCTCTTCAGCCCGTGCCCGGGCGAGATCTGAGGCCTCACGCTCAACTTTTTCGACCAGCTTGCGAACCCGCTCCTCGGCCTCGCGCCTGACCTCCTCGGTTCCCTCCATCACGCGACGCTCGACTTCGGTCTCAAGCCGGACCGCGCTCTCCCTCGCCTCAGCCGCGGCCAGCTCCGCATCGGCAGCTCGTTGCTCGGCCGCAGCGACCCGGCGGTCGGCCTCAAGCTGAACTTCTTCGCGAGCCTCACGGGTGCGACGCTCTGCCTCATTCTTCATCTTATTTAGCGACTCCGTCAATGAATTCTCGGCATCGGCGCGGACCGATGCAAGCTCGGCACCCAGCGCCTCACGATTGCGCTCGCTCTCCAGCCGTGCTTCCTCAAAGGCGCTCTCGGCGCGATCTCTGGACTCAGATGCGCGAACCATGCGCGCTTCGGCCTCGCGTCTTTTGGCGCGCTCGGCGCCGATGCGCTCGCGTCCTTGTTCGCCGAGCTTGCGCAGCGTCTCCAACGCCCGTTCCTTGAGCTCGACCCGCACCTCCTCGGTCCTCGCCTCGGCCGCAGCGACCCGCTCCTCGCTTACCCGAACCCACTCCAGAGCCTGCTCGGCGATGTCGCGCACCGATTCCCTCGCCTCACCAACCTCCCTCAGCTCAACCGCGGGTTCGCCCATGTCCCGCCAACCTACTATGCGTATCGGAAGTGGCGCCAGCCCCACCCCGGCTAAAAAAAGCGCAATTTGCGTTCGCTCAAACGGACTTCTGGGCCTCTCGCTCGTGCAGTTCGCGCTTGAGGATCTTGCCGGTCGCGTTGCGGGGCAGCTCATCCAAGAACTCAACCTCGCGCGGGGCCTTGTAGGAGGCGAGGTTTGCCTTGACATGGGCCCTCAGGTCCGCCTCAGATACCTCCGCACCAGCGGCGATCACGACGAAGGCCTTGAGCCTTTGACCGAACTCCTCGTCGGGTACACCGATAACCGCCGCCTCCACCACCGCCTCATGATCAGCGAGCAGGTCCTCAACCTCGCGGGGGAATACGTTCTCGCCGCCGGAGACGATCATCTCGTCATCACGGCCGTCGATGAAGAGCCTCCCGACCGAGTCGAGGTGGCCAACGTCGCCGCTGGAGAGTAGACCGTCGATCGCCTCTTTTCCGCCACCCCCCGTGTACCCCTCAAACGACATCTCATTGCCGACGAAGATGCGGCCCACCTCGCCATCGGGCACCTCGCGTCCGTCGTCGTCGTAAAGCCTTACCGCGGTGCCGCGCGGTGGGCGACCGGCGGTACCGGGGGCCGCGCGGAGGTCCTCGGGCGTCGCCACCGTTGCGTAGGCAACCTCGGTTGAGCCGTAGAGGTTGTAGACGCTGTCGCCGAAGCGATCCATCCATTCGGTTGCGAGCTCACCGGGAAGGGCCGAGCCCGAAAGCGAGGTGATCCGCAGCGAGGAGAGGTCATAACGACTCAGGGTCTTGGCCGGAAGCTGCAGGATGCGTTGGATCATCACCGGAACGGCCGCCAAGACCTGGGCACGACTTTCTCCAACTGCGCGAAGCGTGTCCTCGGGGTCAAAGCGACGGCGCAGGACCATCGTTGAGGCGGTCGGCAGGCTGATCACAAAATGAAAGAAACCCCAGGAATGAAACAGCGGAGCCGCGATCATCATGGTCTCGCGGGATCGAAACGGAATCTTCTCAATCAGCGCCGCCATCGCGAGCAAACCGTCCGGGCTTGAGCGCTGCGCCCCCTTGGGCGTGCCGGTGGTTCCCGAGGTGAGGATCACGAAGCGCGGTTTATCCGGGGGCGGCTTCAGGTCTGATTCCGCGCCGCTGGCGATCAAGTGCTCGAGGGTCCGCTCGGCAGGAGCATCGACGTCAGACCAGGCGATGAGCCGCGCGATTTCGGCCTCAACCCCCTCGAGCAGGGTGGTGAACTCTTCGTCATAGACGAGGAGTTTGGGACGCTCGCGCTTGGTTACCTCAGCGAGCTGTGGGCCGGCGAACATCGTGTTGAGGTACAGGGCGCTGGCGCCCAGCTTGGCCGCGGCAAGGGTGGCCTCGACGAAACCACGGTGATTGCGGCACATGATCCCGATCCCATCCCCGAAACCGATCCCCATCTCGGCGAACGCGTGAGCGAGCGCATTCGTACGCCGGTGAAGGCGCTCCCAACTGAGCGATCCTCGCTCGTCGATGAGTGCAACCTCATGAGGGTGATGAATCGCCGCGGTGGCGACGCCGGTTGCCGGCGAGGCGCCCCAGCGCAGAAAGGTAACGCCAATCTTCGTCGCCTTGCTGGGACGCATCGGGGCAAGAATTCCCGCCTCGTGCAAGACCTTCATCTCAAAGGCCGCATCGGAGAGCGATTCCCGGGCACTTGAGACGATCGAGCTGAGATTCGCCATCGGAGCCGGAAGCCTATTGCCTAATCTCCGTCGACAGAAGCTACTGCCAGGCAGGCAATCCCCTCACCACGCCCAACCCATCCCATACCCTCGTTGCTCGTCGCCTTGACCGTGACCCGTGCCGAGGTAACCGAGCCCAGGATCCGCTCGATCTCAGCTCGATACGGCGCCAGCCTGGGCTGCTCACAGACTATGGTGGCGTCAATGTTGATGACCCGGCCGGCGAGCGTTCCAACCACGGTGCGCAGCAGGTCGATCGAATCGGCGCCCCGCCAAATCTCCTCATGGTCGGGGAAGAGTGTCCCAATGTCGCCTGAACCAGCAGCGCCAAGCAGGGCATCGATAACTGCGTGGGCGAGGACGTCGGCATCTGAATGGCCGGCCAGACCGCGATCGTGCTCGATCTCGACGCCGCCCAGCACCAAGCGCCGCCCCTCGGCGAAGCGATGGCTGTCATAGCCGATCCCGACTGGCGTCATCGATCCCCCGATGTCGGTTCGGTCGCCACGGGAACGGGTGCCTCTTTACTCGCAGCCACGCTTCAATCCTCTCGCATCACCGCGCCGAGGGGCTCCAATCGCCGGGCGCGTCGATCGAAAGCGCAGATCTCACCGATCCCGAGCTGCTCAAAAAACTCGATCGCCTGCTGATAGCCAAAGCCGACCTGCTCGGGAAGATGGGCATCGGAAGAAAGGGCGAAAACCGCCCCCGCCTCGACGCACATTGCCGCAAACGCAGCGGCTGGATATATCTCTGCAACGGGCTTTCGCAGTCCGGCGGTTGAGACCTCAACGGCAATGCCGGACTCAGCGATCGCCTCGACCGCCGGCTCATAGAAGTGACGAAGATCGCGCTCTGGCAGAGGTCGAGTACCTCCCCAGACCTTGACCAAATCGGGGTGGGCGAGAATGTCGAAGAGGCCGGACCTCGCGCAGCGCGCGAGCGCTTCGAAATAACTGGTCCAGATCTGGTCGGGACTTGTGCCGACCTCCCAGACGTCCCAACCGTCATGGTCGACGGCGCGCTCGCCGAGGAAGTGGACCGAACCAACCACATAGTCGAAATCGTGGCCCTCGAGCAGGGAGGCCGTCTGCTCCTCGGCTCCTGAAATGAAGTCACACTCCAGCCCCAGTTTCAACGGCGTGGCCCGTACAAAATCACAGTAAGCGGCGAGGTCATCGCTGGCGCTGCTCTCCCAGAACGGGTGGCGCCAGATGGTCAGCGCCTCGGTGAAGCGATACACGTGCTCAGACACCCCAACCTCGTCGACCCCCGCCTCGCTGGCGGCGGCAAGGTAGCGCTCGACGTTGGCGGCGGTGAAGTAGCGGTGGGCCGGAGTACCCTCCTGATCAGGGCGCAGGTGAAGGTGGTAGTCGGTGAGCACCGCACCACGCTAGCGGCCCCGCCTAGACTGGGGTCAGATGCCCCGTGGGCGCCAGTTACTCTTTTTGCTGCTCGCCTTTGCCGGCGGGGTCCTCCTCGCCGAGCTTCTCGGCGCGATCAACCTTGGAACAGCCCTCGGGGTCGGGCAGCTCTGCTTCGCTGCGATGCTGATCTGGGTCCTGCTGCGCGCCTGAGCTAGACCGAGGCCCGGCCGAGGAGCACTGCCTCGGCCACCCCGAGGTCAAACGGCGTCGTGACCTTGACGTTCGGGCTCAACGAAGGGTGGATCAGCACGCGGGCACCGGTGGCCTCGACCAGCATCGCCTCATCGGTTATCTCGTCGCCTGCGGAGTCCCCGGCCGCGAGTGCTTCACGCAGCACCGGGACCCGAAATATCTGTGGCGTCTGGGCAGCCCAGAGGTCGCTGCGCTCCAGGGTGGCATCGACAATCAGGTCCAGCCCACCATCCCGGGACCCTGGCCCTGAACCGCTCTCACTTGAACTTCTCGACCGTGCCCGCTTGATCGTGTCGGCTACCGGTGCCGCGGCGATCACGCCGCCAGCTTGGGGGTCGGTCTGAAGGGCGGCAAGCAGTTCCAAGATCATCGCGCTGCTGAGCAGCGGTCTTGCCGCATCGTGGACGGCGACGAGGTCGGTCCGCACCTCCGCCAGCGCATTCCTGACGGACTGCGCTCGCGTCGCGCCGCCGACAACCAGGACGAGCCCCTGACCACGCAGCCCGTGATCGCGCCCGGGTGGAAGCGCTACTACGATCGAGCCGACCAGCCCCACGGCACGGAAGGCGGCGATTGACCACTCGATCATCGGCCGTCCGGCCACGGTTACGAAGGCCTTCGGACCGCCAGCTCCGAGCCTATCCCCGGAGCCGGCGGCCGCGATGACCGCGGTGAGCGACTCGACAGCGCTGCTAGGCGGTGGGGGCGAAGCGCTCCTCCAAGAGACCGTCGAGGTACTCCTCGGCGCCCTCCTCGTCCTTGTCGAGCGCGTACATGAACTCCGAGGCGAGGATCTTCTTCGCCCGCGTGTACATCTGCTTCTCGCCGGTCGAGAGGCCCTTCTCCATCTCGCGAATCGCGAGGTTGCGGACGACCTCCGCCAGCTCGAACACATCACCGGTCTTGATCTTCTCGCGGTTGTACTTAAAGCGCCGGTTCCAGTTTTTCGGCATCTCTGAGACGTCATCGGTGAGGACGTCGGTTACTTTTTTGATCTCCTCCTCATCGATAACGCGCCGCAGCCCTGCCAGGCCAGCGTTTTCGCACGGAACCATCACTGTGAGTTCGTTATGAAGGATCTTGATCGTGAGGTAATCACGCTCAGACCCCATCAGCTCTCGCGACTCTTTCTTGAGCACGAGGCCAGCTCCGTGGTGGGGGTAGACGACCTTGTCGCCCTCCTCGAAGTCACAGACGTAAACGACGTCCTCCTCAAAGCCTGCCTCGATCGCCTCATCTAGCTCGGAAATCGCTTGCTCCTTTCGGTTTGCGACGGCGCTCATCGCCGTCAACTCTGTAGGTACCTGTCGACAAGATCAACCTCCTGAAGCCTCCGCAGACCCTCGCGGATGTCCTTGGCCCGGGTCGGACCGACTCCATCGACGGCCTCGAGGTCAGCGTCGGAAGCCGCCAGGACCTCCTCAAGGCCGCCAAGTTCGTGGATGATCTTCTGGACGACAAGCTTGGGAATGCGCGGGACTCGCCCGAGCACCCGGTAACCGCGCGGGGCGACCGGGAAGTCAAGGGTGTTCATCTTGCGGTCATAGCCCAACAACTCAGCGAGCCGGCCGAAGTCGAGCACGTCCTGGTGGGGCATGCGGGCAAGTGACTGCTGCACGGCGGCCAGATTTTGCTCGGAGTCCTCGACCGAGTAGTCGCGAACCAACGCCGTCTTGTCGGCGGCGACACCGACCATAGTCTCCTCCAACTGCATCTCGATCAGCCGACCCTCGGTACCGAGCTCGACGATGTAGCGCTCCACCTCAACCGCCATCCTGGTCACCAGCTCAGCCCGCTGCAAGACAGCGAGCACGTCATAGAGGACCCCCCCTCCCTCAAACTCGAGCACGGTGAGGCGAGCGGACACTTGGTCGAGGCGGTCGCGATACTTATCGAGGGTTGCCAAGCCCTGGTTGGCCTTGGCGAGCACCGCCGGGATGTCCTGAAGGATGTACTTCGTCCCCTCGACGTAGAGGGAGACGACGTCGCGGCGCTGTGAGATCGCGACGACCAGCGCATCGGTCTGTTTGGAAACGCGCTCGGCGGTGCGGTGGCGAGTGCCGGTCTCAGAGGAGAGGATTGTGGGATCGGGCATCAGCTGAACGTTTGCCCAGGCGATGTTGGTCGCCTCGGCGTTGAGGACTATTGCCCCGTCCATCTTCGCCACCTGGTAGAGCATCGCCGGGCTGTAATCGATATCAAGCCGGATCCCCCCCGAGAGCAGGTGGGAGACGTCTTCGAGATCCCCGACCACGATCAGGCCCCCGGTGCGCGAATGGACGATGTTGTCGATGCCCTCGCGCAACGCCCCGCCCGGAGCGACGACATCGAGCGCCCGGACGAGCCTTGGATCCTGCCGTTCAGACAACTCGTGAAGCTCATCCCCAGACAAAGAATCCATCGGCTTCTAGGATGACAAAAGGCGCTCTGGAATGCGGTCCGGTGAAATCCGTGTGGAAAGGTCGGGATGCGGTTTGTCAAGCTCAAGACCCCGAAAGGCACGCGGTCGGGCGCTCAGAGGTGGAAGCGGCGGTGGTGGCGGTGGTGGTGGTGAAGCACCATCGCTGGGGGGTCTCCGGCGACCGCCGGGTCTGGGCCGAGCCGCTTGGGGTCGCGGACGAAGCCCCAGGTGAGCGCGGCGCCGCCGGCACAAAGGGCAACCGGGACCCAGGTGGAGGCGGCGAGCGCTTCAGAGAATGAGCTACCGCCGCTCTGGAGGGCGTGAAAGACGGCGCCAACTGAGGCAAGCGCCACCGCTCCGGCCATCACCCGGTCCATCGCCAAGACCCCCGAGGCGACACCCACCTTCTCGGCCGGCATCGCCCCCATCGCCGCAGTCGACATCGGCGCGTAGACAAGGCCGAGAGCGATTCCAAACGCAAGGTAACCGCAAAGCAAGACCGCATAGGGGCTGCCCGCGCTTATCTGGGTCAGGATTGCCAGACCGCCAACCCCCCAGAGCATTCCGCTGCTCATCAACAGCCGCGCCCCGAAGCGGGCGATCAGACGGCCCGAGAAAGGCGAGATCAAGACCATCGGCACGGTGACTGGGAGAATCATCAGGCCGCTCAGAACCGCTGAATGCCCACGGACCTCCTGCAAATACTGGGGCTGGAAGAACATCACGCACCAGTAGGCACCAACCAGGGCAAAGGCAGCTGCACTGGCGCCAAGGTAGGGACCGTTGCGAAACAAGGAGAACTCGACTATTGGCCCCGAGACGCGGTGCTCGATCCGCCAAAACATGAAGAGGATGGCCACTCCGCTGAGACCGAGCAAAAGGGCGGTCTCACCACCCCAAACCCGAGCCTGGACGAGGGCAAGGACTACCGCGGTGAGACCGGCACTGAGCGCCGCCAGTCCCCTGAGGTCAATCCGCCGTCCCGCATTGGGATCGGTGGACTCGGTCGCGGCAAGGGCAGTGATCAAGACGCCCAGGGCGGCGATCGGCAGGTTGATCCAAAAGATCACCCGCCAGTCGAGTTCGACCAGCGCCCCGCCGACCAGCGGGCCGACCGCGAGGGCGAGAGCTGAAATCGCGGCCCAGATGCCCAAAGCACGTGCCTGCTGTCCGCCCGGGAATGCGTTGCAGACGATCGCCAGCGAAAGCGGAAGCATCGGAGCAGCCCCGATGCCCTGAATCACCCTGCCCAGAATCAGAATGGGCTCACTTCCAGCCGCACCCGATAGCAGGGAGCCCAGCGCGAAGAGCACCATGCCGGTGAGGAAGAGGCGCTTGCGGCCAAACATATCCCCGAGCCGGCCGGCCGTCACGACGAGCACGGCGATCGCCAGCAGATAGCCGTTCAGCACCCATTGCAGGCCGGTCGCCGTGGCCCCGATGTCGCGACGAATACTGGGCAGCGCCAGCGCCACCACCGTCGAGTCGAGCATCAGCAAGAAGAGGCCGGCGCAGGTGCCGATAAGCGTCCACCAGTGCCGGCTCATCGGTGCAGGCTATGCGAGCTGGCGGTGGAGGACCTCAGCTGCTGGGGGCGGTGGCGAGGTCGCGCTGGGGATCGATTCCCCAACGGCTTGCAACGTCCGAAAGGGCGGGAGAGATCGCCCAGCGGTCAGGACGCTCCTCGCCCTCGTGCGTGGGACTGGCGCCCTTCAGCGCCATGCAGCCAGTGTTCTCACCAACCGCACGAATCGCCGCCACCTCCTCGTCGCCAAGTTGCTGCTCTTCCGGCAGCGCTGCAAGTTCCGCGCGCTTCGCCTCGATCGGGCGCGCGTCATCCCCAGACTCCTGAATCAGGGTGGGAACCACACAATCGATTCGTTCGTGAGCGAGGTTCCAATGACAGGCTAGTTGGATCGAATTGAGACCGGATCGCTCTTCGATCGGGCGCAGTTCGCCGAGCTTTTTCAGGCCAGCCTCGATCCAGCCGGCGGGGCGAAAGGCGCGATGATCGCCGGGCGCAAGCTGCATCCCGGGACGAAGGTCCCCCCAGAAGAGGCCGCCATAATCGACGACGCGGGTAATGACTTGGACGTCGCTGCGGGCCGCAGCCTCCAGGCAGAGCTCCCCCGGCCAGGGCTCGAATGGATTGAGGATGATCATCGCCCAATCGATCTGCTCCCCAAAGCGCTCCAGGCAACCAATCAGGTCGAGGGTAAAGCCATTCGCCGGACCCGGAGCGATCCCGATTTTCGCCGTCAGGCCCGTCTCTCGCAGCGCCTCCATTCCAGCCCAGACAGCCTCACTGGTATAGCCAATCCGATCAGGATTATGGAGCAGCAAGAGGTCAAACGAGGCGACGCCGATCCGCTCCAAGCTGCGCTCGGCGGCCATCCGCAGATATCCGGCGTACTGCTCGGGGCCGCGCAGACTCGGGTCGGTGAAGCGCGGAAACCCCCGCGCACCGTCGCGCTCGCCGCGATAGAAGTCATGGCCGACCGCGCCGATCAAGCAGTAGCTCTCGCGCCGATCCTCGGCGAGAGCCCGACCAAGAAGCCGGTCGGCCTCCCCCGCGCCATAGGCATCGGCGCTGAGCACGGTATCGAGCCCGGGCCCGGGGCGCAGCAGGGCAGCCAGGCGATCTTCCTCGATCGCCTCACCAAAGCGCAGAAATCTGCCGCCACTCCAGCTACCGATCGCGCTTTGGCCAGGCTCACGCACCGGCGGGACAGCTCAGGATTCGGCGTCGCCAGGAGGCCGGTGATCGCCGCCGTCGGGCACCTGGCCCTCATCACCGTCCTTCTTGGCGCCGACTCCAACCTTCTCGGGCTCGGGTGGAGGCGCCATTTTCTCGCGCTGCGGCTTCGCCGGCTCGACGATCGTCAGGCTGAGCGGGCGGTCCTCAGCGTCGCCCGACGCGTCGCGGGCGACCATTACCGTCGAGCCAGGTGTCATCTGGCCCTGGCGCAAAACTTCATCGGCGAGGGGATCCTCGATATAGCGCTGAATCGCCCGGCGCAATGGACGGGCACCCATCGAGGGGTCCCAGCCCTTCTCGACCAGCAGATCTTTCGCTTCCTCGGTCAGCTCGAGCTGGAGTTCGTGCTCGGCAACCTGGACCCGCACCCGAGCGATCATCAGCTCGATGATCTCTTTGACCTCCTCCTTGGCCAACTTGTGGAAGACGATCACCTCGTCAATGCGGTTCAGGAACTCGGGCCGAAAGACCTTTTTTAGGTCGCTCATGATCCGGTTCTTCATGTCGTCGTAGGACATCCCGGTCTCATCGGAAACGGTGAATCCGATCGAGGTGTTTTTGGCAATCTCGGAGGCGCCGATATTGGAGGTCATGATTACGATCGAGTTGCGGAAGTCAACGGTGCGACCCTGAGCGTCCGTGAGCCGCCCGTCCTCGAGGATCTGCAGAAGAATGTTGAACACATCGGGGTGGGCCTTCTCGATCTCGTCGAGCAGCAAGACGCTGTAGGGCTTGCGCCGGACCGCCTCGGTCAACTGACCGCCCTCGTCATAGCCAATGTAGCCCGGTGGCGAACCGACCAGACGGCTGACGGCATGCTTCTCCATGTACTCAGACATGTCAATTCGGACCATCGCCTCCTCATCGCCGAAGAGAAACTCTGCGAGCGTCCGCGCCAGCTCAGTCTTGCCGACCCCCGAGGGGCCGAGGAAAATGAAGGAACCGGCCGGGCGCCTCGGGTCCTTGATCCCGGCGCGTGAGCGACGAATCGCCTTGGATACAGCGGTGATCGCGACCTCTTGGCCGATCACCCGCTTGTGGAGTTCCTCCTCCATCCGAATTAGCTTTTTGGTCTCAGCCTCGGTCAGCTTGAAGACCGGGATTCCGGTCCACATCGACACAATGTCGGCGATCTCCTCCTCGCCGACGACCGGTCGCTCTCCGTTCTCGCCCTCAGCCCACTCGTCCTCCAGCTGCCGCTTGCGGGTTGTCAACTGACGCTCGGTATCGCGCAAGCTTGCCGCCTTTTCGAACTCCTGAGCCTCGATCGCAGCCTCCTTCTCGCGGCGCGTGGTTTCGATTTCCTCCTCGAGGTCACGGTAGACAGGGGGCGCACTCATCGACTTGATCCGCATCCTCGAAGCGGCCTCATCGATTAGGTCAATCGCCTTGTCGGGGAGAAAGCGGTCGGAGATATAGCGATCGGCGAGCTCTGCCGCGGCGCCCAGCGCGTCGTCGTTGATCGTCACCCGGTGGTGCTGTTCGTAGCGCTCGCGCAGTCCCTCAAGGATTCTTACCGTGTCCTCGGCGGAGGGCTGGTCGACCTTGATCTGAGCAAAGCGGCGCTCTAGCGCGGAATCGCGCTCGAGGTACTTTCGGTACTCATCGAGCGTGGTCGCGCCGATCGTCTGCAGCTCGCCGCGCGCCAACGCCGGCTTAAGGATTGAGGCCGCATCGATTGCCCCCTCGGCGGCGCCAGCCCCGACCAGATTGTGGAGCTCGTCGATGAAGAGGATGATGTCGCCGCGCTGGGTGATCTCTTTCATCACCTTCTTGAGACGCTCCTCGAACTCTCCTCGGTACTTCGACCCGGCGACCAGGGCGGCCAAATCGAGGGTGTAGATCTGCTTGTTCTTGAGCAGCTCGGGCACCTCTCCTTTGTTTATCCGGGCGGCAAGGCCCTCGACCACCGCCGTCTTACCGACGCCCGGCTCGCCCAACAGCACCGGATTGTTCTTGGTCCGACGGGAAAGAATTTGCATGATCCGCTCGATCTCGGTCTCTCGGCCGATCACCGGATCGAGCTTGCCCTCCTCGGCGAGCTTGGTCAGGTTGCGGCCGAACTGAACAAGCAGCTTTGACGACTTTTTGCCCTCGCCCTGTCCGCCGCCGGCCCCAGCGCCCTGGCGGCGACCCCCGGGGGCCCGAGAGCATCCGGATCACCTCATTGCGGATCTTGTCGGAATCAGCGTCAAAATCGAGCAGGATGCGCGCCGCGACACCCTCGTTCTCACGCACCAGGCCCAAGAGGATGTGCTCGGTACCGATGTAGTTGTGACCGAGGGAGAGCGCCTCCCGGAGCGCCAACTCGAGAACCTTCTTGGCACGCGGGGTGAAGGGGATCTGACCAGAGGCGACCTCCTCGCCGGAGCCGACGATCCGGACCACTTGGGAGCGAACCCGTTCGACCGTGATATCGAGCGACTCGAGGACCCTGGCCGCGAGCCCCTCCTCCTCGCGCAGCAAACCGAGCAGGATGTGCTCGGTGCCGATGTAGTTGTGCTTGAGCGTGCGCGCCTCCTCCTGCGCCAGGACGACGACTTGACGGGCTCGCTCTGTGAATCGCTCGAACAAAAGACCTCTCTACCTAGTCCAACTCTCTTCCGACGGGGAAGTACCGCAGACCCCTTCCGATTATCGGGAGGCATCCATGTGCCCTTTAAACGATACCGGGAGTGCCCAACCGGCTTTCGTTCCTCAATTTCCGCTCTGAGCGGCCTTTTGGAGCCAATCAGGAGCGCATTGCCGGAAAAAGCAAGACCTCGCGCAGACTTTGAACACCGCTGATCAGCATCACGAGTCGATCGATTCCAAGGCCCACGCCCCCGGTTGGCGGCATCCCCTGTTCGAGGGCTTCGAGGAAGCTCTCATCGTATGGCCTGGACTCCTCGACCCGCTGCCCCGCAGGGCAATCGCCTGACCCTCGAAGTGGCGGCGCTGCTCGTCGGGGTCATTCAGCTCGCTGAAGGAGTTGGCCATCTCGACCCCACCGGCGAACGCCTCCCAGCGCTCAACCAGACCCTGCTGGCCTCGGTGGGCCTTGGGAAACGGGGAGAGCTCGACCGGATAATCGAAGATGAAGGTGGGCTGAATCAGCTCTGGCTCGACCTCCTTTGAGAGCAGCCCATCGACCAGCTTCGCCCAACTCTCATCCGGATCTAGCTCCACCTCCATCGCAGCCGCCAGGGCCCCGCGGGTCGGATGCTCGGCGATGTCGATAGCGGTTCGCTCGATGATCGCCTCGCGCAGCGTCAACCGCCTCCAGGGCGGAGAGAAATTGATCTCGACCTCGCCCCGCGTCACCTTGGGCTCTCCAAGCACCCGCTCGGTCACCTCAGATACCAAGAGCTCAAAGTCGTGGGCGGTCTTTTCGTAATCGGCGTAGGCCTCATACCACTCGAGCATCGTGAACTCCGGGTTGTGCTTGTGGGAGACGCCCTCGTTTCGGAAATCCTTGCCGAGCTCATAGACCCGATCGAATCCACCGATGATCAACCGCTTCAGGTAAAGCTCGGTGGCGATCCTAAGGTAGAGGTCACGCTCCAAGACGTTGTGGTGGGTGACGAATGGCCGGGCCAAGGCGCCGCCGTAAAGTGGTTGCAGGACCGGCGTTTCGACCTCCAGAAAACGGTGCTCATCAAGCCAGCGCCGCAGCTCGCTGACGATCCGAGTGCGCAGGACAAAGAGCTCACGACTCTGCTCATTTGCGATCAGGTCTAGCTCGCGGCGTCGGTAACGGGTCTCGGTGTCCTCGAGACCATGGAACTTCTCCGGCGGTGGACGCAGACTCTTGGCGAGCAACCGCCAGCGGCTGAGCGCCAGGGTGAGCTCGCCGCCGCTGCGGGTCGCGAGCGCCGTTCCCTCGACGCCGATGATGTCGCCGAGGTCGAGGCCAACGAGCAGCTCGAACGCCTCCGCGCCAAGCAGATCCTGCCGCGCATGCAGCTGGATCTCACCGCTGCCATCGCGAAGGTCGAGAAAAGCCGCCTTGCCGTGTCCCCGGCGAGAAACGATTCGACCGGCGATCCGATGTTTGGAATTCGTTTCGATCCCGGGTGCCAGACCTTCGTGGGCGGCACGAACCTCGGCGATTTCCTCGCGCTCGGAGAACTCCGCCGGAAACGGCTCAACCCCCGAGGCGCGCAGGCGCGCCAGCTTTTGGCGCCGGTCAGCGAGGAGATCTGAGCTTTCGGGCTCGCTCATCCGG
>CAVUWL010000008.1:0-26872 GCA_963745305.1 uncultured Solirubrobacterales bacterium | reverse complement strand
ACTATGGACGCCGTCCGTTCTGCTGCCATTCCGCGCCATCGCTAGATCGGCTTCCCGTTGGCGCGTCAGATCTGTCGGGATCTTCGAAATCCCGCCGCCAAGCGGCTCTCGCGAAGAGCTAACCCTTGACTCGAACCCTCGCCGCCGGGCTTGCGCCTTCGACCCAGGGGTACCCCGCTTGGGTTGGCACCAGCGCTCGGAATCGATAGGTCGTCGCCCTCGTGGTCGCGAAAAATCTGTAGCTGCTTTTGAATGATCCCTGGGCGCCGGTCGTCGTCTGGCGGAAAGTGATCCATCGTTTCGATCCAGGTACGTTGGCCTGCAGGACGACGACGCGCCCGACCGGATCGGGTCCCGGCACCTGTCCCCAGAGGTGGACGCGGTGATGGTCCGTGAGTTTCTGTGGCGCCACCTTCAGGGTCGGTTCGGCCCGAGAGTAGTAGCGGACCTGACGCGCAACCTGCGAGGCGTTGTGACGGTAACCGATGATCACGTTGCGATCCGGTCCCGCCGGCACCTTGTAGGCGTAGTTGCCGTTCGCATCGGTCTTCACCGTGCCGACCGGCAATGCGCTGGGTTCAACGTCCTGCGTTTGCATCTTCACGCAGAGCGTCGCGCCGGCCACCGGATCGCCGGCGTTGTCGGCGAGCTGGCCGGTGACTTCAGCACCCTTGCCGTAGGGGACGGTGACGGTTTCTGCGTTTGATTCCGCGAACTGCGCACTCAGCACTTCGCCGCCGCCGACCGCCGATTCGTTGCATGAGTCATCGACGTTGACGGTCCTCGCCGGCAAGCAGGTCGTATTGGGTTCGCCGAGCGTGGCGAAGTCCGAGGTGCAGACCTGGACAGAGTTTGAGCCGTTGTGGAATGGATAGCCTTCGGTATTCAGGGTCCAGTTGGCGTTGACTTTGGTGGGGCAGGGGGTGATCGCAGCCGCCACGGTGCCCTGGACGCTGGGGTTGTCGGCCTGACCGACATCGCAGCTGGAGACGTCGGGCTGGGCGCCTGGCAGCCCGTTGACGTCGACAAAGACGCTGCTGACGCCGCCTCCTTCGTCATGAGCTTCCGTGCTCAGCGTTCCGTGGCCTCGAATTACCCCGCCCGCGAGGAGAGAGCCTTCGAGACCTTTGAGCGTCGGCGGCACGGGGTCGACCTCGATCGTTGCGAAGTAATGGGCATAGATCCACGCTCCGGATTGGCAGCCTTCATCGCAGGCGAGCACGACGTCAAAAGTCCGAAAGTTCTGCGCTAGGCGGAATGGGCGATCTTCCTCTGAGCAATATTGAGAGGGTGGCCAACCCGGGTTGAGGACGTAGCCGTAGGTGCCGGGCGTTTGACAAACCGCAGCCGAAATGGATGTCGATTCCATCGTTCCCCCTGGCGGGGGTTCGATCGGAAGCGCCCAAGTGGCGTATCCCCCAGGTCCGATAGAGCCGACCAGGTGGATGGCGAGCGAGCCACCGGCCTCTTCGCAGTTGTCCGCGGGACTCCAGGGCTGCCCCGGATTTTGCGCGTACCTGACGCCGGTTACGCCACCGCCCGGAAGCGAGGAGTCGCACATCTCAAAGACGTAGCGCGCCGGCCCGGCGCTCGCGGTCGCCGGGATCAGGACCGACCCCGCGACCGCAATCGCCAGGGCAGCGAGCCACCGGCGCTGAGTAGCGATACGCCAGCCGCGACCGGCCCCGCTGCCATCATTTCGTTGCCAATTCGTTGAGCGCATCTCGCTGCCTCCCACGATGTATGGCCATGCACTCTGAGCGCATAGCTTGGCTGCTTTTCAAGCAAGACGCAAGCCGGTGCCAAAAGGGGACACCCCCACAGCTGCGGTTGATTTTGCGAACCAGGCTCTGAACCGGCCGTTCGCCCCCACCCCGCTCCCCAGAGCCGTTTCCCCCCAAGCAGTGCCCCTGACCCCGCCCCCACACGATTGTGAGATGACGGGGTCAGGGGCACTGCTTGGGCAGTTGGAGGTGGGGGAGTGGGCTGTTTGCTGAGTTGGAAGGTCTGCGGGTACTTGGAGGTCTGCGGGATGGGATGAATGGGGATATGGACAGATTGTTTTTGGGATTGAGGGTTCCTTTGGTGCTGGGGTCGGGGAGGACGGAGTGCGGGGGAGGCGGTCGGTTCATCTGGGCGGCTTGTGTTTCGTGGCTGTGGCGGGAGGCGACGGTGCTGGGCTCGCGGGGGTGCGAGGTGGGGTAAATCGTTGGTCCGCAGCGCCTTCGAGATGTCATGGCCACGTTCCTCAAACCCCAACGAGGTGAGCGCCACCCTTTGGGGGTCACGACTCGTGAGAGAGCCGACGAGCTGTTGAAGGAGCTTCCCGAGGAGCGGGTGCCCGCCGCGCGGGAGGCGTTGGAGGCCGTGATCTGGAGGGCGAGAGGCCGGACACCTCGGTTGAGGCGATCCTTGCCCGACACGGCGAGACGCGGCTGAGCCCAGCGGAGTTCGAGCGGCACTTCGGGGACCTGCCCACCGACGGCGAGAGCTGAGCGCCCGAATGAGCGGGGAGGACCAGGTCTTTCCGGTGGGTTTCGACGAAGCGCGACGGCCGAGGACTTGGATCGGTTGAGCGAAGGCGCGGGAGAGGCCCCGACAACGCTGCGCGCCGAGGTCGAGACATTCGGCGACGGGGGCAGTCGGCGCTACCATTTCGGGCGTGACCGCGAAGGAGAAAGTGCTCCAGAGCGCACCGAGCTGGACCGAGGCGCAGGCTACGGCAGTGTTGGCGGTGGTCGAGGCGCAGGCCGAGCTGACAGAGTACTTCGATGCGGAGGCAAAACTCTCCCCCGAGGAGATCAAGGCGCGCGAGGGCGGCTGGGCCGAGGCCAACGCCCGAGGGCTGATCCGCGAAGAGCCTTGGTAGGCCTCAACCGCGGAGGGGTCTTCTGGCTCGAGATGGAGGCCGAGGGTCGGCATCCGGTCTGTGTGCTGACCCGTGACGAGGCGATCCCGAGCCTGGACAACATAATCGTCGCTACGGTGAGCAAACACATGCGGGGCCTGCGCAGTGAGGTGCAGCTCGGCCCCGGCGACGGGATGCCGCGGGAGTGCGCTATCAGCCTCGATAACCTGCGGACGGTGCCGAAGGCGCTGCTGGTCGAACCGATCACGATGCTCGGGCCGAAGCGAATCGACGAGCTGTGTCGGGCGCTCGCCGCGGCCAGCGGCTGCTGAATTCGAAAGACAGCGGGCTTCGCAGGTCTTGGGGGTCATCGGCCAGCCCTCCGTTCGTGGCAAACTCGGGTCTTGATCCTTTTGCGGATCTGGCGGTTTCGGTCCTCGATCGAGTTGGTCATGTAAACGAGCCGGCGCAGGTCGGCGGGGTCTGCTGTTCCAGGTGCATTCGGGCTTGGGGTCTTAAGCTGGACTGCTTTCTCTGTGGCTCTTCCTCCTCGGTGGATCGAGGCTCACCCATCCTGGCACCGGCACCGAGTGCTTCAAGGCCCCAAAGGGCCTCCTTCGGCCCCTCGCCCATGGCTCGGGGTTCCGCCCTCAGCTGTCCGGTGCGATGCGCTCGCCCGTTCGATCAACCGAAACGGGAGGTTCAACGTGACCGAAGTACAGCTCGACATCGACGCCCTCAAGCGCGAGGGGACCGAGATCGCCCGCTACCGAATCTCCGCTGGCGAGCGGCTCGTGATCGGTCGCCGCGCAAGCGGTGGCGCCGAGATTCTCGACACACCCGCGAGTGGCCAGGGCCCCGCCTATTACGTTGACCGCGGTTGGCAGGACTCGGTGGTGATGGAGGTTTTCATCAGGGACTACCTGATGCAAGCTGAGTGGCTCGATCAGTGCCCGATGAGCCCTGAGGGGATCGGGACTGTTCTCGACAGCACCGACAGCGAGCAAGTGACCGGGCTGCTTGATGCGGTGTGGAGTCGGTGATTGAAACCGCGGTTAATCGAGATGACGATGGAGCCCCAAGGGCTCGCGCCGACGCTCAGATGCATTCAGACCTGTTTCCAAAAGCTGAATTCCGCGTGCCTGCTTTTTCGCTGCTCGTTCGATTTTTGCCCCGTGGACGGGGCATGTCGCTTCGCAAGCGAACTGCAGGCCCCACGGGCCTTGAAAGGAGATTGCGATGAACAACGTCAGTTTCTTCGGTCGCCTCGATAGCGAGCCATAGCTGATGGGGGTTCCTGGTCGCGATGTCTGTGAGTTCTGGCTGGTTGTTCATGGTCGACGCGACAAGTACAAACTCTTCGTCAAGGTGACCGCGTTCAATGTCCTCGCCGTGTGACTCGCTGAGGAGCTCTCCGAGGGCGACTCGGTAGCGATCAGCGGTCACCTTCGCTCTGAACGCTGGCCGGGTTCACGCCGGCTCTATATCCACTCGGTGATAGCCCGAGACGTGCAATTGGCCGGCCCGCAAGTCGCTGAGGGCTCGCAGTGAGCGCAGTCGGTCGCGGTGAGCTGCAGAGTAAGACCGGCTTCACGGTTCACCGTTTGCCTCTCTTCCGCTCCTTGTAGGCTGATGGCGCAATCAATTGGCCACCTAGGCGTGCGTTGCGGTTCTGCTACACCACGCCTGTGAAACGGATAACCCAACGAGAACTTCGCACCGATATCTGCACCGTTCTACGGCGCGTGATGGCGGGCAAGCAGCTGCGCGTCACCGTGTCGGGGCACGACGTTGCTGATCTCGTACCGATCAAGGGCTCGCCCTCCTGGACTGCCGGCTCGCGAGCGCAGAAGCTGATCATTGGCGCCCAAGCCGACACGGGTCTGGCAGTAGAGCTCGACCAGGCGTTCCCGGACACGACGAACCAAATCTAAGCCGATTGGGCAGTTGCCGTGCAGGCGGTTTTAGATACCTCGTATTCATTGCGCGCGAGCAGGAGCGAGCACTGGGCACTCTTCCCGATGAGGTTGCCGTCAGCGAAGTCACCCTCTCCGAGCTTCGCCACGGCGTGCTCGCCGCGAGCGCTCACGACCAGATGGAGCGTCGTCTCAGTACTTTGGAGGTTGCGCGGCGGATCGCTGCGCCTTTGGTAAATGGTTGAGACCGTCGGGGACGAGCTGGCGCGCCTACTCATGGGACTGAAGTCGATCGCCAAAGCAATGAAGGTAATGGACGCTTGGATCGCCGCCACCGCGATTGCCGACGCTGTGTCGATTTGCACTCAAGATGCGGACTTCGACGTGGCTGCACAAGCAGGACTACTCGAGGTCACGCGGGTGTAGTCGCGCGGGACCCCTTCGCTCTGAACGCTGGCCCGGTTCATGCCGGCTCTCATTCAGATGGTGATCACCCGTGACGTCCAGTTGGGTGGAGACCAAGTTGCTGGGGTCTCGCAGTGAGCAAGGGTCGTAGGTGGGAGCCGATCCAGCGGGTTCACCCCGCCTTCCGGTTCGGCTCCGATGGGGGCGTTTGCAGCTGCACTCCATTTTGCCCCGTCGGCTCATCGCGCAAGGTCGCTTCGCTCCCTTCCCCTGCGGTGCGCGCCTCGCCTTTCCGGGGCCCCCTCGCTTCGCAAGCAAACACCAGCCCCACCGGGGCCAACAGGAAGGAAAAGATGAACAAGGTAACGCTGGAGGGTCGGCTGACCAAAAGCCCAGAGCTCAGCGAGCGAGGAGACCGCAAGGTCTGTGATCTGCGGCTCGCCGTCAACGGCCCGGGGAATACACCACCCCTCTTCATCGACGTCGTCGCTTTCGACCAGCTGGCCGAGACCAGCGCTGAGGGTTTCAGCAAGGGCTCGCGGGTCGAGGTTCGCGGGGCGCTTCGCTACTCAGAGTGGGAGTCCAAGGCCTCACCCAAGGCCAAAGCTCAGAAGCGCTCCAAGCACTCCGTGATCGCCCGCGAGCTGGTTGCGGCTGCCTGAGCTTCGATCTCAAGCAGCACTGAGTCCGGCGCCAAATGGCGCCGGACTCAGTGGTGTCCCCATTTCAATTCTGAAGCGTCTAGGAGGAGAGAGATGCCCGGTGGAAAGAGAACAGATCGAATCAGCGAGCGCGACCTCCAGGTACTCGAGTTCATCGCCCGCTACGGAGTCGTTCCGCGCAGCGCTGTCGCGACGTGGGCAGCAACCGCGCGCACAGTGACGATCGTGCGCGAGAGCCGACTTCGAAAGGCCGGTCTGATCCGGGTGTTTCGTGGACTTGGAAATTCGGGTCCCTTCTCGGTGTGCACCAAGAGCGGATTGCGAGCAGCTGGTCGGCGAGAACTGCGACCCGCACGGGTCTCCGCTTCAGCGCTCAGCCACGATACGGTCGCTGCTGAAGTGGGAGCTGAGATCGAGCGCGGCGGACAGACGCTGCTCTCCGAGCGCGAGATCATGGCAATCGAACGGGCCGAGGGGGACCGGATCCTCTCGGCGGCTCTCTCGGGCGGCGGTTTCCACCGACCCGATCTGGTTCGTATCGATGATCATGGTCAGCCGCGGGAGGCGATCGAGGTTGAGCTGAGCACCAAGGGTGCGGCCGTCCTGGATGAGCTGTTGCGGGCCTGGCGCCGCGCGGTCGTTGAGCGTCGTTTCACTGGTGTCATCTACCACTGCGCGCCGCGCACCCGGCGCTTTGTCGAGGCTGCGGTGGAGCGGACCCGAACTGCCGGGGCGATCAAGGTGCAGGAGCTATCGGAAGCAGCGCTCTTGGTCTCGGCCTTCGCCACCTCGCTCGATTTTGCCCGACCGGCCCCCGCCGCAGCGGAGCTTTCGCTCCCCTCCCCTGCGGTGCGGCGTTGACCTTTGCCGGACCTGCTCGCTTCGTTGACGAAAGCCAGAACCCAGAGCGAGAGGAGTCACCGATGAGTGCCACCCAAGATCCGACCCAGCCAGTCCCCGCATCACGGCGACCGCCCACCGAGAAGCAACTGCGCTACTTGCGCAACCTGGCGATGGCCCGCGGAGAGTCCTTCGCCTACCCCAGCAGTCTCATGGAGGCCTCGGCTGAGATAGAGCGCCTCCGAGGGCGCCCCGCCAGCAGCTACACCGAGCGCCGGATCGAGCGACTCGAGGTGAGCCGGGACATGGCAGCCCGCGGTGACGCAGCATCGGTGCTGGAATCCGAGATCGTCGGCTACGGCTCTCAATGCCGCTGGTCGCATCAGCGGTGAAGCGAGGCAGTCAGCTGGCGGTGGGGCTTTTCGTTTCCGGCCCTGGCGTCGGCGGTATGCGGATCCCCTAGCGGGTCCACCGCACTGGACCAAAGCTGACTGGGTTGCACGCCACAGGATTGCGAGGCTCGGCCTCTGGGCGGCGGATCGAAATTATTTCGATCCTGGGGTGGACCCTTTTTCGCTGGCGCACGTCTTGCCTTTGTGAAGAACCCAGCGATCCGTCCCAGTCTTGCCCCTCATCTCCCCGCCCTTCACAACTTAAACGTCTTTGCTCACCTGGTCGCGATCGGTGGCGGTTGCCTTGCGGTGACAGCTTGTCTCGGCGCTCTCGGCGCTCTCTTTCTTCGCCATCGCCAACTGGCCTGGACCTGGGGGCTTCTGAGCGTAGCGCCGCCCCTGCTGTTGATCGAGCTGATCGCCGCCGGCGATCTCGACCTCGCTGGCGCGACGATTTCACTCGGGCTCACACTCGGCGCCGCCGCGGGCATCCTCAGCCTCGGAGCTCGTGCCCATCTCGAGGATCGCCGTGCCGGCGCCGATCGCGCCGTTAGCGCCTCGCAGCGCCGCGGACCTCTCGACGCGTTGCGCTCCCGTAGCGCCGAGCGCGGTAAACGCGGTGATCGCATTCTTGCCGCGGGAGTCCCAATCGGGCGTACCGCTCGCGGTGAGCTGGCGATGGTTCCTCGCGGCACGGCGCGTTCGGGGTGCCACGTGCTGATTCCGGGTGCAACGGGTGCCGGCAAGACCACCACCTTGGCCTCGATGCTGGTCGACTACGTAGTTCGCTCCGGGTTTGGCGCTGTGGTCATGGAGGCCAAGACAGATGCCGCCCTCTGCGAGGCATCGCGGGCATCCGCGGCGGCTCGCGGCGTTCCTTTTCACCTCTTCTCCCCAGAGGGACCGAGCACCTATGACCCGCTCGCCCATGGCTCAGTCGATGAGCGCTCCGAGCGTTTGATCGCGGTCGAGAGCTGGGGCTCGAGCGATGCCGGTTTCTACCGCCAGGCAGCCTCGCCCTTTCTGCGCCTCGTGCTGCGGACTCTCGACGCCACCGGGCGGGCGGTAACACTCTCAACGGTCGCTCGCTACTGCGCTCCAGATGAGCTGACGAATCTGGCGCAGGAGTGCGAGGACCCAAGGACCGCTGATGAGGTAAGCCTGACCTGTAAGGGGCTTCGCTCCGATCAACAGCGCGCGATCGCCGGCCTCGCGGCCCGCCTCCAAAACCTCGCCTCCTCGGGTTTTGCCCGCGACTGGCTTGACCCCGAGCGCCCGGGCGCTGACGCCTTCGACCTGCGCGCAGCGATCGAGCGCCGCGAGGTCGTCTACCTGCGCTTTGACACCGATCGGACAGGCAACGTTGGACGCGCGATCGCCCAGATGGTCCTGCTTGATCTCGGCGCAGCGGCGAGCGCTTTGATGGGCAAGGGGGTTGGCACCTTCGTCGGCATCGATGAGTTCGGCGCCCTCGAGGCACCGGCGATCGACCGTCTCTATACCCGTGGCAGGGCAGCCGGCTTCAGCGTCGCGGTCGGCACCCAGACTCTCGCCGATCTGCATGCCGCGGGGCCCGCCGTCCGCGAGCGGATCGGCGCAACGATCTCAGCGATCGTCTGTCATCGCCTCGGCGAGCAGGCCGATGCGGAGTGGGTGGGGGAGCTGATCGGAGTGATTCCGACCTGGCAGAGCACGATCCGCACCGACGGCCTCGGCCGTCCCACCTCGGAGGGAACCCGCACCCGCGGTTACCGCTTCGAGGTCAACCCGTCTGAACTGCAGCGCCTTAGCCCCGGAGAGGCCTTCGTCGCCCGCCTCGATGAGACGGGCACAACAAGGGCGCGCCGCGCCAGAGTCGTGCCCCCGTGGCAGCGGCTGCGCGAGATGCCGGAGTCCTTTTGACCACCCACGGATGCGGTCCCCAAATCGAAGCGAGCCGCTTCGAGAAGCCAAAGCAGCCCCATGGGGCTTGGAAGGAGAAGTGTGAGATGAACTCAGTAACCCTGGTTGGTGCCTTGACCAAGGATCCCGACCTGCGAGAGGGCGAGAAGACCAAGGTCTGCCGCATTCGAATGGCGGAGAACGGTCGCAGCGGGTCGCCCCTCTACATCAACGTTTCGGTCTTCGGCCGCCAGGCCGAGACCTGCACCCAGTACCTCTCGAAGGGTCGCCAGGTGGCCGTTGCGGGCCAGTTGCGTTTTCGCGAGTGGGAGGCCGATGATGGGGCCAAGCGCTCCGAATACTCGATCGCAGCCGATCGGGTCGACTTTCTCTCCGACGGCAAAGGCCGCCGCCCGGGAAACGGTGATCCGGGGTCCCTCCTGGAGGCCGAGGCCTCCTAGTCTCGGGCGCGCGGGGAGGAGCGAGCACTGGTTGTCGCTCGCTCCTCCCCAGCTATGCTCAGATCCGAACAAGGGACCGGGAGGTTCGCCTTGGATTTAAAAGAGTTTTGGTCATGGGGTATCGAAACCGCTTCTACCAACGTCTTGGAGCTGGTGAACCGAAGCGGCCTGTGTGAAGGGGCGATATCCACCCGCCGACTCGATAAAGGAGGCAAGCTCTGATGGAGGCCGCCTCTGCCATCCTTCGTAGCCTGCCCAGCCGTCGTGCGGCAGCGAGGTTTGAACGTGAATGTGAAGAGTTACGGAAGCTTGGCGAGCGCTACCTCGCCAAGCATTTCGCCGGCACATTATCTCGTGCCGACGCCGAGGACGCGGTGTCGGATGTATTGATCCGCCTTCATCGCCAGATCGAGGCGGGACGGGCGCCGCGAAACCTACGCGCCGCTTTCTTCGCGGGCGTCCGCAATGCAGCAATCGATGAGCTGCGATCTCGGGCATATAGACCGACCGTGCCCTTGGACACGGTGGCGGAAGCGCCAACCTTTAATCCGACACCCGCTGAGCTCGCCGAGATCCATGAGGATTCGGTGCGCCTCACCGAGGCGCTTGGTCGAATGCGCGGCAACTACCGTGAGGTCATCGTGCTGCGTTTCGGTCGTGGGTTTAAAGCCCGCGAGATCGCCGATCACTTCGGGGTCAGCCTGCCGGCGGCCAAAAAGCTGCTGCTGCGCGCCACGCGGCAGGTCAGAATTCGCCTCGAATCGATCGACGCCGCAGAGTTCTGTCCCGAGATGCAGCAGCTTGCCCGTCGGTCACTGTTTGACAAGGAGGCGAGCGGTCTGGCCAGCGAGGCCGAGGAACGGATCCTCCATACCCACTTCCAACACTGCGGCTCCTGCCGCGCCTTTCTGACCCGGTTTCACGAAGACCTGCACGAGCTCGGTGGAAGCTTGGTCCTCATGTGCCTCGCAACCGATCAGGTCGCCGCCAGGGTCGGAGTCATCGATCATCTTCAGCGCTGGTTTGGCGGGGTGGCACACGCTGCACAGGGGGTTCCCGCAAAGCTTCGCCTTGCTGCCTTCAAGGCAAACGGCGCCCTGCAACCCAGCGACGGCGGCAGCGCCGGAGTGCTGACCGGCAGCGCCCAGAAGATCGCTGCGGTTTGCACCGCCGGTGTTGCAACCACCGCAACCTGTTTGGCGACCGGGATCGTGGGGCCCGGAATCGGAATCAGCGCGCCCCTTCCTTCAGCGACTCACCATTCCCCGGCGCCGAAGGTGAAGACGGTTTCTGAGCCGATCGCCCAACCGCCGCCGGCCTCAAGTCCCACGCCTGCCCCAGAAAGCAAGGCGTCTCCCGCTCCCGCTGGCGAACCGAGCCCCAGTAAGGGCAGCGAACCAAGCCACGAACAATCAGCGCCGGCTGCCCCTGCCGAACCGGCGCCGAGCGAAACCCCGGCTCAGCAGGGTGAGACCCAGTTTGGGATCGAGAGCAGCTCGCCGCCGAGCAGCGAATCGGCACCCTCTGCTCCGGCCAGTACAGGGAGTTCTTCTTCATCGTCTTCTGCGGGCTCCAGCTCAGGCTCCGGTGCCCAGAAGAGCGGTACCGAGTCCTTCGGCTTTCACGGCTAGCTGAAAAAGTTCAAGGAGAGGGGTATCGGTTCCCCCTCTCCCACGTCTTGTCGTCGAAGTGAAACGGACGATAGGACGAAAGCAAAACGATGTCTTCGTGCTCGGTGAGGAGTCACTCGCCGCTGAAGAGTCGATCGCTGCCGCGGACCAGGAGTCCAAGGCAGCACCCAACGCGCGGGAGCCAGGTGGTGAGTCTCCACCAGCGGTCCCCGCGCGTCCGATCGGATCCGCTGCGGGTGCCCGTAGGTTCGCGGTTCTCGGCCTTGGCGCCGCGGCCGCCGCCACGCTGGGGGCGCTGGAGCTCTCCAGCTCCCCCTCAACACACCCCCAGCCCGATCAGACATCCCCGCTCTCCTCGCTGGCCAAAAGACCAGCGAGGAAGGCACCGGCGCCGGTCGCCCAACCGGCGCCAGCCCGTCCCCGCGTCCGCAGACCAGAGCCCCGGCCCCGCCCCACCAAGGCAAGCCGGCGGCCGCGGGAGATCCACGAAAGCAAATCCGAGCGCGAACCCACAGCAACGCATGTGCCGGTTGGCTCGCCCGTGGCAACCCCAGAGCCGCCCCCCCAAGCCAGCCCGGCTCAGGCTGCCCTGCCCCCGAGCCAGCCCCCGCCTTCGCCCAGCGGCGCGGGCGGCTCGGCTGGCAGGGAGGACTTCGGTTTCGAGCGCTAGGCGATGCCCGGTAGCGCCGACAAGCGACTTTCTCTGCCCACCCTTCTTAGGGGCGGCAATGGCCAAAGCATGCGCTTGGTGCGCCTGCGAACGCTTGTGCCGCGCTACCTGACGATGTCTGCGCTCGCACTCTTGGTTGCGCTCGGAGTCCGTTCGATCTTTTCGTCCGAGCAGACCCGAAGCCTGAGGCAAGCGGTGGCTGGCGATGCTCCCAGCGAGGACTTCGCCGCGCAGTTCGCCCGTGCGTATTTGACCTATGACGCCGATCGACCCGGTGTTCGCGCCAGGTCGCTTGCTCCGTTCGTTTCGGCTGGGTTGGAATCGGGAGCCGGCTTCATCGCTGCCTCGGGCAGCCAGCGGGTGCTCTGGACCGAGGTCGCCTCCGATCAGCCGGCGCTGATCGGAGGACGGGTGATCACGGTTGCGGCCGAGGTGTCCACGCAGCGGGCCCCTCTGTACCTGGCGGTGACGGTGCGCCACCTCGCGGGGCAGCCGCTCTCACTGGTCGGCTATCCGAGCTTCGTCGGTGCGCCCTTGGTGGATACCGACGCCGCGCCGGTCTCAGGCGAGGAGGTTTCCGATCCCGCCGTGACCGAAGTCGTCAAGCGGGTGATCCGAAACTACCTGGCGCGCTCGGCGGCGAACCTGGAGGCGGACCTGACTCGTGGAGCTGCCGTGACCTTGCCCACCATCACCCTGGCGCTTCGCAGCGTCGATCAGATCACCTGGGTCGGGACTCCGGGTTCGGGCGCCCTGTTGATCACCGTCACCGCCGCCGACCGGCGCGGCGCCACCTACACGCTCACCTACGAATTGGGGATTGCCTATCGCGAGCGCCCCTACGTCGACTTCATCGAGGTCATCCCGACCTCGAGCTGAGTCATGCAAAAAACGAAACGGAGGCAAGAAATGAAGAGAAGAGTCCTTACCACGGGAGCTTCGGCGCTCCTCGCGATGGCGCTGCTTGGCGCAGCCCCAACTGCGCCGCCTGGTTCAGCGTCGCTCGGGAGCGCGGCGAGCGCCGAGGCGGCGGTGACCAAGTCGCTCAGTGCTACTGAAGGTGCGGGCAATGTGAGCGGCGCTGGAAATCGATTGGGGACGCTCCTCACCAACTGGGCGGTGCCGGTGCTGATCGTGCTGGGCGGCTGTCTATTAATCGGGGCACTTGCCTCACGCAATGTGGGTGCCTCCTTCGGGATCATTCTGATCACCCTGATCGGGCTGATCTTCTTGCTGGCGCCAACCTCGATCGAGTCGCTCGCCAAGCAGATCGCCAACACGGTGCTGTGAGTTGGTGATGTCCGAGCAGACATCGCGCAAAATCGTGCGCTCCTATCGGGTCGTCTTTCGCCGCCGCTGGCGGATCTATCGGATCCAGAACTGGCGGATACCGCTTCCCGGAGGGTTGGAGCTGCGCAGCATCGGCTACTGGCTGGCCTGTCTGGCGATGCTCGCTGTGCTTGGCCGCCTGCCGCTGATCGGCCTCGGTGTGGGTGCGCTGCCCGCCTCGCTGCGGTTGCTGGCGCTCCCGGTCGCCGGCGCCTGGGCGCTATCGCGCTGGGAGCTCGACGGGCGCTCGCCCCATCGGGCGCTGGTGGCGCTCGCAGCCTGGCGCCTGCGGCCTCGCATCATTGCCGGTCTGCGCCGCTGCCCGCCCCAGGGCAGCTCGTTCGTGCCGCTCGGTCCGCTCACGGTCGCCGCGGACCTCTACGGCCCCGACTACCCGCGCGGTCGCCTCCACGGGCCGGCCCGGGTCCTGCTTCGCTACCCGGTTGAGGTGAGCCTGGAGGGGATCTCCCCGCTCGCCGGCGCAAACAGGCAGCAACGTGCGGCCAGCGCCCGCCGCTGGCGCGTCCGCCCATTGGGTGGTCCGCCGCTCAATCGAGGCAAGACGCTGGAGATTCCTGCCGGGCGGACCGTGATCTTTGAGGCCGGGCCGGGGCCCGGGTCTTCGTGAGAGCGCCGCACTACTTCTTCTGGGGAAACCTGGTGCTGCGTACACCGAGTGAGGCCTGGGCGGTCTATGAGCTTGAAGGCCAAAGCTACCCGGGGCTCTCGGTGGCACGAAAGATCGAGATAGGCGAACGCCTGGAGGCCTTTGCCTACTCGATCGGCGCAGACTTTCAGATTCTCCGCGTCGCACGTGCCTTTGACGCGGAGGCCTACCAGCGCCGGGCGCTCAGCACGCTCGACCCCCGCCACGGACAGCGGGAGCGCTTCTTGGATCACATCGTCGAGCACCGCTCCCAATTCGAAAAGCGTGAAGCGCTGCGCCCTGAGATCTACCTTGCTCTGCGGCTGGCGCCGACGGGTGGAAGCGGAGCGTTGGCCTCCGCGATCGAGGGAGTAAGCGCTCTTTGGACCGCGATCGCCGAGCGGCTCGGCATCGAGGAGGCAGGCGGATTGGGATCTCGCCAGATCGCGGCGCTTCGTCGCGAGCGAGGAGGCGGCATTTGAGCGGGTGCTCGGCTATCTGGAGTGCACCCGGGTCGGACCACAGCGATTGGCGGGACTGATTCGTCGCGCCTACACCCGCGGCCTCGGTGAGCCCGACGCCGATCAAAGCTTCGCGCCGCAGGCGCTCAGCTTCCTCGACTCCGGTGGGGAGGAGCGCTTTCAGCCCTACGGCTATGACCTCCTGCGCCTGCACGAGAGTCGGGTCACGGTCGAGCGTCGATCTCTGGCGATCGATTCCGAGCGCGGCCGCGCGCATCAGGCCCTTCTGGTGTTGGGCGCGATGCCTGAGGAAGCCCTGGTCCCCGGACCCAGCGGCGGAGCTGATGTTCACGCCACTTGAGCTCGGCTTCGCGGTTGATGCGACCCTCTCGGTCGAGTTCCTCGCCAATCCGCGAGGCCCGAAAGCAGGTCGCAAAGCGAAAAATTGATGCCGATCAGATCGCCCGGGAGGAGTCCGCCGGCGATCACGGCCCCTCGATCGAAGCGGCCGAGCGGCCCGCAGCGGCACGCGAACTGGAGGCGGTGCTTGGCGGGGGCGATCGTCCGCCGCTCCTTCGCAGCGCCCTGTCACTTGCCGTCGCGGGCCGCACCGAGGTGGAGCTCGAGGAAAGGGTCGAGCGGCTGCGTGAGAGCTACGGACGGGTCCAGCTGCATCGCCCAGGGGGAGAGCAGCACCGCCTCTTCCTTGCCTCGCTTCCGGCCACCAGATTCCCATTGCCCGAGTACAAGGAGCACCTGTTGCCCGACCAGCTTGGGGCGATGGTTCCCCACGCGATCAGTCACGCCGGCTCAGAGATCGGCCCCTACATCGGCCACACTCTGGGTGGCGCGCGCTCGCCGATCCAGTTCGATTTGGCAGAGGCCTGTCAGCGAAATCGCCCGCCCACCTGCCTCCTTACAGGAAGCCTCGGCTCGGGCAAGACGATCTTTTTGGAGCTGGCGGTCTATCAGGCCTTCCTGCAGGGCTCAGGGCCGATTGTCGATATCGACCCCAAGGGTGATCATGCGCTTGAGCGCCTGCCGGGAGTCTCCGAGCGAATCGAGACGATCGAGCTCTCTCCCGAGGAGCGCTACCGGGGTCTGCTCGATCCGATGCGGATCGGTACCGAGCAGACCCGCGAGGACCTGACCTACAACTTCTTGGTCTCGATCCTGCCGGCGCCGGTAAAGCCGGAGTGGCAGACCCAGCTTCGGCTGGCGATCTCCGAGGCGGTGGGCGAGGGCGCACGCAGCACGGGAGAGGTGCTGGCCAGGATGGCCGCATCAGCCAGCGCCGAGGCGGCAGAGGCCGCCCGCGCGGTAGAGGCGCACGCCTCCAGCGGTCTCGCCAAGCTTGGCCTCGGCTCCGGCGAGAGCGCTTTGGCAGAGGTTGGCGACGCGCAGGTGGTCTCGCTGCGGATCCGAAACCTGACGCTGCCGCTTGCCGGAACGGCGCGCTCTGAGCTCCTGGAGGAGGAGCGAATCAGCCTCGCCGTTTTGCGCTTGCTCGCTTCCTACGCGCTTCGCCTCTGTGGTGCCAGATCCCGGTCGTCACGCGGTGTTGGCGATGGATGAGGCCTGGGCGCTTACCTCCGACAGTCAGGGGCGGGCGCTCCTGGAGCGGATCGCCCGCATGGGGCGTAGCCAGAACATCACCCCGATCCTGGCCACCCAGATGCTGGGCGACGCCGAGCAGTTGGAGCCCTTGGTCGGGGCCCTCTTTGCCTTCGGTGTGGAGACGGAGACCGAGGCGCAAAAGGCGCTCGCTCTGCTGCGCCTGGACCCCGACGACGAAGCGGCGACCCAGCGACTGCTGGGCTACCGGGAGGGGCGCTGCTATTTCCGCGACTTCTCAGGCCAGGTCGCGCCGATCCAGATCGATCCGCCGCGTTGGTTGCTTGGCGAGCTGGATACGACGCCGCGGCGCCAAGTGGACCCGCCGCGGCGTTCGAGTGCAACGGCAGGCGGTCTCCCCGATGGGTCGCGTGGGTGAGAACCGTGGCGCGGGCGCTCCGTCTGCGGCAGGTCGGGTCGTTTCAGTCTTTCGGCAGGTTGGCCAGATCAGCGTGATCTTGAGCTCGCCCGGCGGCCTGCTTCATCTCCCGCAGCCGACCGAGCGAACACACGAGCACGGGGACGCCAAGCAGGTTGCTTTCAACTGCATCCTCGGTGAGCTGGGAATAGCTGGATACTCCGCCTGCTCGTTGCACGACGTCGAGTTCGCCGAACTTGGTCATCGCCGTGATGTTGCCCCCGCGACGTATTGCCATTGCGTCGGTCGCTGGGTCAAACGGTCTTTCTTTGACAGTCGGAAGTGTGGAATCCAGCTCAGCGAGTGCCTTAACGAGCCGTTCCAGGTTCAGTGGGTCGGGGTCAGGAACGAGGTCCAGGTCCTCAGTCCCACGAACGTAACCGTGGGCGGCGACCGCTACACCCCCGATCACGACGAAGCGCACCCTGTGATCGCGAAGTGCGGAAAGGAGCGCGCGAAGGTCGAACCCAATCAACGCTTTTGGGCCGCCCCCTTGATGGCGCTCATCTGTATGCAAAGCGCGTGTAGGCGAGCAAGTCGCTCGCTCATCGGGGCACCTCGGTCAGCCTCAATGCGAATTGATCGCGCTCGCCGTAGGCGCTCAGTCTCATCGCTGGTTCTTGAGGCCATATCCCCCAGTTTAGTCCGCCGTTCGATTGGCAGGTTGGGTTTTGGAACCTTCACTCGGGGCGTGCTGGTGCTAATTGCGTTCGCGGCGCTTTGGCTGACGACGCCCGCTCGCGCCGCGCCTCGCCCCTCCGGCGGCACGACTGCGAAGCACGGTAAGTCTGCCCAGGCTAGGTCGGCGCCGAGCACTCCCTCCTCCCAGGGCGCTCAGCTGCTCAGTCCCGACAGCGTGGGTGTCGATACCGAGGCGCGCGAACTCGGCGCAACCGGCCAGGTCGACCCGCTCAGCGGCCTCGGAATCCGCGATCCGGTCTGTGATCAGCTCGCCCAGATTCGCAGCCGCGAAACCCGCCTTGCCTGCGAAACGGGCGGTACCCCCGAGAGCAACTACCCAGCCTCCAACTATGGCTTCGACATCTTCATCTCGACGGGCATCACCCATCCGATCGGCGACATTCTCTATGGCTTCGCCACCGTCCTCAACGGAATCTGGCTGGGGCTGATCTTTGTCTTAAAGCTCGTTCTGGAGCTGCTCGGGCTGGCCTTCGGTTTAAACCCATTTTCGAGCGGGCAGACGATGAGCCACATCTCCGCCGCGCTGGGGCGAGTCTATGCAGGGATCACCGATCCCTGGCTCTCCGCGACGGTCGTAGCCGGCGGCATCTGGTTTGCCTACAGGGGTCTGCTCCGCCGCGAGCTCGCGGCGGGGGTGGCCGGCACACTGGCCGGCATCGCGATGCTGATCGTCGGTCTCTGGGTGATTCATCAGCCCCGCGAATCGGTCGGCCAGCTCGCTGGCCTATCCGACGAAGTGGCTCTCGCTGCGATCAGCTCTCCCCAGTCCGGCTCGGTTTCGCGGCCCAGCGGCACCTATGCCGAAACGATGTCGTCCACCTGGTCGCGTCTGGTCGAAGTGCCCTTCGCCGGCCTCGACTTCTCCGATGTCAAGTGGGCGCTTGGGCCACCGCCCGCGGAAGCAGTGCAGAAGTCAAACGAAAAGTTCTGCGCTGATTTTGGCGCTCTGGCGCTGCTGGCGGTGCTCTCCAACCTTGGCAATACCCAGGCCAAGGAAGCCTGTGCGGGCTTTGCCCGCAAGCGCTACGGGCGACCCAAGAGCGTGATCGACCTCTACCTGCGCTCCTCGCCCGGCAGCCCCGCCCGCGAAGCTCTTTGGAGCTATTTCAACGGCGATCAGCTCTACAAGGCGAAAGTTGCCGCCCAGGGCGGCAATGGGGTCCTGACGCGGCTCTCGATGCTGGCGCTCTTCGCGATCGCGCTGGCTGGAGCGATCTTGCTCTTGGCCTGGCTCGCGATCCGACTCTTCAGCCAGGCGGCGATCGCTTTTGTCCTGCTGCTCGCGGCGCCGTTCGCCCTCTTTTTCCCGCTGCTCGGTGACTCTGGCCGGCGTGCTTTTAAGACCTGGGGCCTGACGCTGCTTGGCGCCACGGTCGCCAAGGTGATCTATGCGGCCTTCCTCTCGGTCGTTTTGCTCGGGATCTCGATCCTCGGCCAGGTTGATGGTGCTGCTGGAAGTGCCACCGGCTTTCTGCTCTCTGCGGCCTTCAGCTGGGCCGTCTTCCTAAAGCGCGCCCAGCTGATCGACTGGATGAGCATCGGCGAAGCTGACCGCCACGCCGGGCACGGCCTCAGCGTCGCTGGCCTCGCTGCCTTCTCGATCGCCAGGCGGATCTCGGGGAGCGGCAGCAACACCGTGAAGGGTGTTGGTCGTCGCGGCTGGCATTTGGCTCGCACGCGGCTTGCCGATGGCGGTGCGGCGACCCGAGAGACGGCGAATGACTCGCTCCAAAGCAGCGCTCGCGCCCTAGCCGATCAGCGCTACCAGGAGGCCAAGGGGACGCTGGCCGAAGCGGGGCCCCAGGAGGCGGAGCGAGGAAGCAAGCGGTCCATCAAAACTCTTCGGTCTTCGACAAACGAAAAGGGCGCGAAGGTGGGTACGGCGCCGGCGAAGGAGTCCCCCAGTGAGCGCCCCGGGGCGGACAGAAAGCGCGACGCGCCCGGTGAGCGCTTCGAACGGGCTGAGGCTCTGGTGGCGCACGTCGCCCACAACCAGCGCCGTCTTGGCGAGCGCTGGAGCGAGCGCGACCTGCGGCGCTTCGCGGGCGAGGACCGCGAGCTGCTGCTGCGTTCGAAGGATCCGGCCGACCATGCCCACCGCGCGGGATATGACCGGGCTCAATTCGAAGCCCTGCGTGGACCGGATCGCGACGCGGCCGAGGCGGCGATCGAGAAGGCGACCAAGCGCGATCGCCAGCGCCTCGATGTTGCGGGCAGCATTCCGGGCCGAGTCATCGGGCGACCCCGTCAGGCGGCTGAGGGATTGCGCCAGCGCCGGGAGGGCGCAAACCCGGAGCGCCTCGAGCAGCTGCGCCGGCTTCGCCGCGACCGCCATCTTGCCTCGCATCCGGAGCAGCGGCGCAATCTGTCTCGCGGGGGTTGAGCCATGGATGGGCCACGACGCTCGAGGGTTGTGCTGTTCGCTTTGGTCTGCACAGCGCTCCTCGGCTCAGTGCTGGCTTTCGGCTTGGGCGGCAACGACTTGGGAAATCCGGCCGGGCGAGCGGACCCTGGGAAGGAAAAAGGGAGGAGGGCGGCGGCAGCCGCTGCGTTTGCCGAGCGTAGCCAGCATCTGCACAGGGAAGTCCGGGCCGCCGCACGCAGCTTCGTCGCAGCCTTCCTGCGTTACGAGGTTGGCGAGCTGGGTGCCGGGGTGATGAGCACGCTTCGCGCCTTCGCCACCGTGGGCTTCAGTCGCGAGTTGTTGGCGGACCGGCCTCGGGCCGCGGCGGGCGGGTTCCCCCATGCGGCGGCGCTGGGGCAGATCGCCGTTGCTTTTGTCTCGGCGATCCCTCCGCGTGCCGTGATCAGCGGCTCGGCGCGGCGAGGCCGCTCGTCTGAGCAATTCTCCTTCGTCTTTGAACGTCGCGGCCGGGTCTGGCTGGCGAGCGGTCCGGGGCAGTGAGCGACGGTGCGCGTCAGTCCTTCACCGGCGAGTTCGATCGCCGCAGCGTCGTCATCTCGGTTCGGCGGGACGGTTCGTGCGGTAGCGGGCTGGAAGATCGCTCTGGGTGCAGCTGTGGCGCTATTGCCCGTGTTCCTCGTTTCCGGCCTCTTTGTCGCCGCCAACTCCTCCGCTGGTGGCGGGCAGAGCTGCGTGGTCAAGGGTTCAAGCGGCGACGAAATCCCCGCCGACTACGTGCCCTGGTTGGAGAAAGCCGCCAGCCGCTACCACCTCGGTCCGCGTGGCTTCTCGATCGTCGCCGCGATCCACAAAGTCGAGTCGGACTTCGGCCGCTCGCCGTTGCCGGGAGTGCACTCGGGGACGAATTCGGCCGGAGCCGCCGGCCCCGGCCAATTTCTCTTCTCCACCTGGGCGACCTATGGGGTCGATGCAACAGGGAGCGGTCGCCCCGACATCTACAGCATTCCCGACTCGATCTTCGCCACCGCGAATTACCTTCACGCCTCGGGTGCTCCGAGTAACTGGCGCGGTGCAATTTTCGCCTACAACCACGCCGATTGGTATGTGGAAGAGGTACTTCAGATTGCCTCGAGCTTCGGAGCGGGGGAGGTGTGTACCGCGGTTGCATCGACCCAGCTCGGAGAAGTCCCGACCGAACCGCTGGCGCGAATCGAGTACGTCGCCCGTTGGATCGAAGATCAGAGGATCCACTATTGCTGGGGCGGGGGGCACGCGGGCAAGCCGGGGCCATCGACGGGTAGCTACTGTTGGGGCGCCGCCGGCCGCCAGGTCTTCGGTGCCCCCGAAAAGGGCCTGGACTGCTCCGGGGCAGTGCGCTGGCTATTGGTTCTCTCCGGGTATAAGGATCCCGGGCCGCTGGTCTCGGGGGACTTCGCCAGCATCTATCCCTCGGGCCGCGGACGGCACGTGACGATCTGGTCCAACGTCGATCACGTGTTCGTCGAAATCGACGGTCGTGACTGGGGTACCTCGGATTCGAACTTCGCGCACGGTCCGGGCTTCGGTCTTCAATCGACGGCAGGGTTTGTGGCTAGTCATCCGCCGGGAATGTGAGATTTGCGCACTAACGATGGTTCGCGTTTTCCGTTCGCGCCTTGCAGCTCGCGAACAGCGGAGCGACGATCGGCGATACATCGAATACCTCGGTATGGCATCAATTGTTTGGCCCGATTCCATTTAAGCCGATGACCGGTAACAGAAGGGCAAGCTCCTACTTGCGGGTCCGGTCTAGCTCACGTACGATGTACGGATCATGGAGCCGACTACGAGCCCGAAGACACGCCGGATCGAAGTTCGGCTCAGCGACGAGGAGCGTCAGCTCGGCGCTGCCGCGGCCTCGGCATTGGGCGAGAGCTTGAGCGACTTCTTCCGCCGCGCCGCCCAGGCGCGGGCGCAGGAGGTACTCGCCAACCAGCACGGGATCGCCCTCGGCGAGGAGGAGGCGTCACGCTTCCTCGATGCACTGGAGCGGCCCGACGAGGGAACGATCGCTGGGCTTGAAAATCTCCGTCGCCGCGCGTGAGCGCCAAGCACCCGCTTACCGAGCGCTTTGACCCGACGTGCCATGAAGTGGCGGGCTTTGCCTGCGGCACCGAGCGGCTCGACCGTTGGCTTCAGCGATACGCCGGCCAGAACGAGGGACGCGACGCAACTCGCACATTCGTCGCGACGGCCCCCGGTGGGGCGGTTCGGGGCTACTACACCTTGCTTGCCGGCCAGGTTGAGCACGCGGAGGCGACCGGAGCTGTTCGCCGGGGCCTCTCGCGACACTTTCCGATCGCGGTGGCGATCCTCGCCCGCCTCGCAGTCGACACGCACAGCCAGGGAAAGACGCTCGGCGTCCGCTTGCTTGACGACGCGTTGGAGCGGGTATGCCGAGCCGCGCAGGAGGTCGCCGTGCGGGCAGTGGTTGTACATGCGATTGACGACCCAGCGGCGGACTTTTACGAGCGGTTCGGCTTCCGTGGCCTTAGCACGGCGCCGCGGACGCTGATGGTGACGCTGGCGGAGCTGCGCGGGGCCGGCTACGGGCCATAGTTCAGTCGTTTGCCGTTTCGCGCCGGGCCCCCCGGGCATGGCGAATAGTGCCGTCGTGTGCATGCTTTCGAAGTGCAGCCCGGCCCTCCGTTACACACCGGGTCACCTTTCGGTGGGACCAGCCAGTGAGATCACGAATCTCGCTGTAGCTGTAGCCGAAGGCAAGCAACGAAATGGCTCGCCGCTCGTCTGGCTTAATACCCTCCAACTGGCCGCGGGTCGTTGCGATCTCCTCCGCGAGGTCGAGCATCTCCTCTGGCTGGCCGATCGGTGTCGTTGGCAGTTGCTGTTGGGAGCAATGGTCGATATCTTGCTCGGGTTGTTTGGTCCGGTCTCGGCGCTGATTGCGCTCGATCGCCCAACACCGTCGCTTTAGGGTTAGGCTCAGCCAGGCAAGGGGTGGGGCCTGGCTGGTTGGATCAAAGTGCTCCATGAACAGGACCAGCGCGTCCTGGACGGCATCCTCAGCTAGTTCAGGGCTGGCGCAGTTACGCTTGGCGATCGCGATCAAGCGGGAGTGATGGGCGATGTAAATCTGCCCGGCGAGCCTCTCAACGCTGCGATGTTCGGCCAGTGATTGGGCAATTTCTGCTGTGGGCACCTGGTGCCTCCCTTCGTCGCTGACTTGACGAGGGCCGCGATGCGTCGGTTAGGTGATCCCGGAACCCGAAGGGCCGTGAGGAGCTCCCTGCGCGCAGGGAGCTTGTAGGGATCGCCGCCGACGCGATAATTCGCGGTCTGAGGAGGCAGCGACGCGAGCGGGCTTGGCAGGTCCCGGCTGAAGCTAGGCGATCAGCGGCCCGAGTTGGCCCGCCCGGGCGCACAGGACTCGCAGCCTGGCACGCAAGCGTGCTTTGGCTCGTCAATGCACACCCGGGCTAACTCGACCAATAAGGAACGCCAAAAGGCCGACCGGCCATCAAGTCTGGCTGACAGCGGGGCCGAGCTGGGCTCAGAGCACACCAAGGTGCTGCGGCTGCTCTCCGAACAGGTGGCAATTCCGCTCGACCAGCTGTCGCGCTTTCTGGATCGACCGCTGGAGCACGCGGTGGCGCTGCTCCAGGCCCTCGAGGACGTCGACTGCGTTCGCCATCGCCGTTTCCTGGTCAGGGACATGCCCTGGTTCTGGCTGAACACTCGCGGCGCACGGCTTGCCAACACTGGGTTTGTCGCTTCCGCGCCCGATGTGGCGATACTTGCCCATCGGCGCGCCATCAACGAGGTTCGTCTCTTCCTCGCCGGGCGGGCGCCCGAGGGGCGCTGGGTTTGTGAACGAACCGTCTTCCGCCAGCGCGACCCCGAAGATCACCTCCCCGACGCGGTCTTTGAGATTGGCGGCGAGCGCCATGCGATCGAGGTCGAGCTCTCGACTAAACACAATCACGAGATCCGCCGCATCGTCGCCGAACACAGCAATCACTACGACGCGGTGCTCTACTTCTGCGGGCCACGCCCCTACCGACTGCTGAAGCGCGTCCAGGTTGAGGGTCGCTGGCCGAAGCTCCTCGTGTGCCGCCTACCGGAGGGAATGCCGTTTTGAGGCGGCGCCGCCGCTGCGCGTTTCCGAGCGCCGCGCCCGTGGCTGTCGATGGTGCGGTGCTCGGCCGCCGCCTTTGCGGCGAGCGGGTGCTGCCGATCGGCGCTGACGGCAGCCTGATCTGGCCCTTTGTCGACATGCGCCGCCACGCGGTGATTCTCGGCGCCAGCGGAACCGGCAAGACGGAGACATCGCTGCGAATCGCCTATGAGGTGGGCTGCAAGAGCGAGGCTCCGGTTTTTTATCTGGACGCCAAGGGCGATCGCCAGGGAGCCGCCCGCTTCCGCGGGTTGATGAGCGCAGCCGGCCGCCGCGTGCGGGTCTTTCCCAACGAACCGTTCGATGCTTGGCGCGGCGATTGGCGCGGCATCGCTAACCGTCTACTCGAGGTGATCCAGTTCGCCGTGGATGGCCCTGCGGCCTTCTACCGCGACATCGCCAAGATGGCTCTGCAGTTAGCGTGCAACCACCCCGAGGGTCCGCCGCGCTCAAGCGCGGAGCTGCTGGAGCGCCTCGACTACGGGAGGCTGCTGGAGGCCCACGGGCCGACCTCGGCGGTGCTCTCCTTGCCTCGCGACAAGGTGGGTCAGGTGCGGCTGCGATATCAGGCCTTCTTCGGCCAGATCGGCGCGGCGCTCGATGGCAATTGGTCCTTTGAGGACGCTGACGCTGCCTACTTCCTGCTGGACTCGGTTGCCTTGGGGGAGGACAGCGCCGGCGCGGCTTGCCTGCTGTTCGCTGACTTCGCCCACTACTTCACCATGCGCAAGGAGCACCAGCGTCCTTGTCTCTTCTTCGCCGATGAGTTCTCGGCGATCGCCTCCTCCTCGGACGTTGCGATGAAGGTAGAGCAGGCACGCGGCTTCAACGCCGCGATGGTGCTGGTTCCCCAAACGCCGTCGGGGATGGGGCCGCGCACCCAGCGCGACCGCATCCTCGGCTCTGTCGAGACGGTGATCGTTCACGCTCTCAACGAGCCAGGGGCTCTGGCCGAGCTGGGCGGGGAAAAACGGGTCATCGAACTCACCAATCATTATGAAGACGGCGTCTACCTCCGCAAGGGTCACGCTCGGCGGGAGCGACAGTTGAAGATCGATCCCAACGGCATTCGCAGCCTCTGCAACGGCAGCGCCTGGGTGATTCGCCGTGGCCGAGCCGCGAAGGTTGCGATCGAGCGCCCGCCGCACGGGTGGAGCGGCTCGCTGCCAGCGGCCGAGCCGCTCGATCGGCCTTTGCAGCGCATTGAGGTGGCTGGCCCGAAGGAGCTCTCCTACCTCGAGGAGGAGGAAGACTGAGCGATGGGCACCTATCTCAGCGCCGCGACGACGATCGAACCGAGGCCAATTGGCAGTTTGGCCGGCGGCCGGGCTGCTCGGAATCGCCCCGTGCTGCGAGCGCCCGAGCCGTGGGAGTTCGAGCTGCTGCGCCTAATCGCCGAACAGGGGGCGATCCCGTTCGATCAGTTGGCGCGTTTCCTAGGCGCCGAGGTGTGCCAGGCGGCGAGCGTGGTCAAGCATTTGACCAAGGTCGGCTACGCCGATTACGGTCGCTTTCTACATGACGAGCCGCACTGGGCCTGGCTGAGTTGCCGCGGTGCGCGCCTGTCAGGCACCGGCTTCAGGCCGAACCGCCCCAAGGTCGGCGCGATGGCGCGGATGCGGGCTGTCAACGAGGTCCGGCTCCACATCGCAAGACGTGCCCCCGACGCGCACTGGATCAGCGGCCGCAGCATCGTTCGCAAGCAGGGCAGGAGCGGCCATCGGCCCAACGCGGTGGTCGAGATCGGCGCGGAGCGTCACGCAATCGTGGTCCAACTGCGTGTCGGCGATCACGAGCGCGCCCGGGACATCGTCGAGACCCACATGGCCCGCTATGACGCCGTCATCTACTTCGCCAACCCGGCAGCCAGGGCTCTTCTCATGAGGCTTCAAGCCGAGCATCATTGGCCAAAGCTGGTCATTCGCTCCATCCCCAGGGATCAGAGTGGCTGAAATTGTTCAACAATTGGGGTGGACCCAAATCGCTCCCCCAACGTCTTAGAGACATGCAGAGCCCAATTGAGGAGACCTACTGGACGGCAAAGGAGTGGGCGATGCGGACCCGTATCCCGTACCGGACGATCTTGAGCGCCGCCTCGCGAGGCGAGCTTTTGGCCTTGCGTCCCTCTGGCACTGCGCACGGCATCATCCTCATTTCCGAGTCGAGCTGGTCGATCTGGATCCAGGGCGTGGGTCTTCCCATCCGAGTGCCGGGCCGCATCGCCCCAGACCGACGGGGTCCGGCGCGTCCGCTCTCCGAGTTGGCGCTGAGGTAGGCGATGCCGCGCCAGGAGCAGGGCATCGAGTACTACCTGACGCCCACTGGGCGCAAGCGCTATCGGGTGCGCTGGTGGGAGGGAGAGCGCCATCGCAGCCGCTCATTCCACCGCCTCGCCGGCGAGCACGGGGCGCGGGCGTTCTACCAGAAGGTGCGAGGCGCCCAGGAGGCCGGCGCCCGAATCGTCGATGCCGGCTCCGTGGAGCTAACGCTTGCGGTTTTCGTGGCCGAGGTCTGGGCCCCACGGGCCAGGCGCCGCCTCGCGCCGAAGACCTGGACGCGCGATCGCATCGTCTATAACAAGCACATCCTGGAGCAGCTCGGCGGCCATTCGATCGCCCAGCTCGACGCCGAGGACCTGGTCGCCTGGCAGGACGCGCTGGAGGTCGCGGGAACCGGCGCGCCGACGATCATCAAGGCGATGACGATCCTCTCCAGTGTCTTCCGTGAGGCGGCGCGGCGCTCGCGGATGACCGGAGTGAAGATCAACCCAGTCGCCCTGCTCGACAAGCCCTCGGGCAAGCGCCGTCGGCGGCCGCGGGTCTGGGGACCAGTCGTGGTCGAGTGCGTCCGTTACCAGCTGCTCGTGCACTCGCGGCGGATCGGTGAGGGGAGGCAGCTGGCCGCTAGGCGCGACGCCCTCCTGGTCAGCTTCATGGAGATGACCGGCTGCCGACCCGGGGAGGCGTTGGCCGTGCGCTGGCGCAACATCGAGCGCCATGTCGCGATCGAAAGCGCGCTCAGCGGCGATGAGATCGTCGACCGCACTAAGACCGAGGCCGATCGACTCGTGCCCGTCCTGGCGGCCTTGCTGGGTGACCTCGATGTCCTGCGTGAGCTTAATGGCGACGGTCCCGATGACTTCGTCTTTCAGACTCCGGCCGGGGGGCATTGGGTGGAGACCGATTGGCGCAACTTCCGCTCCCGCCATTTCGTCCCCGCGCTGAAGCGGGTCGAAGCCGGCTGGGCGCAGTGGCGCGAGCAGCTCGGCGATCCTGACGCGGTCAGGGAGAGCGTCACCGGCTTGGACAAGACCCGTCCCTATGACCTCGGCCGCCACACCCACTCGGCATTGATGCTCGCTTCGGGGATGAGCCTGCAGCGCCTCGCCGGTATCCAGGGCCACAGCATCAGAGTGCTGGATGAGACCTACTCCGAGGAGTTGGCCGAGTTCCAGGAC
>CAVUWL010000007.1:0-29881 GCA_963745305.1 uncultured Solirubrobacterales bacterium | reverse complement strand
TCGGTCTGCTCGGGGTCAGCGCCGCACTCTCGACCCCGGCGCAAACCCTAAAGGCGCGAGCGAAGCCCGCCGCTTAGCGAACGCAGGCCCCGACGGGTCTGCTGGCGACTGCGCCGACGGCCTCCAGCAGCACGAGAGCGCCGGTTGCGACTCCTCCCGCGGTAACCGCCACCACGGGACGCACCCAGTTTCGAGGGTCGCGCAAGGCGCGCAGCTCGCTCTCTGAGAGCTCCTCTGCCCAATCCGAGAGCTCCTCGGCGGCAGCCTGGGTGACCGCCGCAAGGGTGTCCTCGACGCGTCCAGAGAGTCGCTCGGGCGGCTCAATCGGACGCAGCGCATCGGCGAGCAGTTGCTCGACATCCCAGGTGCTGGCGGTCAATCGCTCGCTCGCCTCACTCATCATCCATCCTTTCCTCCAGCTGCTTGATCGCGCGGTGGATGAGCACCTTGGTCGCTCCGTCGGTGCGCCCTAAGGCCCGGGCTATCTCGCGGTTGTCCATGCCCAAAGCGAAGCGCATGATCAGCGCCTCGCGTCTGTCCTCCGGCAGGTGGTCGAGCTTCTCCATCACCTGACGCAGCTCCTCGCGACCTTCGGCGATCGCCTCGGTGCCATGGCGGGCCGCAATCGGGTCGGCGTTGTCGAGCGGAGTCTGGGGCGTCGGGAGCGATCGCGGTAGTAGTTGGAGGCAAGGTTGTGAGCGATGCGGATCAACCACGGTCGCAATGGCCGTCCATCGGACCCCCCCCTTGCACGATCGAAGTGTCGGTAGGCCTGCAGGAAGGCCTGCTCGGTCAGATCCTCGGCGTCGTGATGGTTGCCGACTCGGTAATAGGCATAGGAATAGACGTCGCGCAGGTGGGCCCTGTAGAGATCCTCGAAGGCGCGGTCGAGCTCGGCCTTCTCGGCCGGAGGCAGGCTTGCCGGCTCGACATTTTCCTTTGCCGTGCTCACCCGGCAAGCCTAGTCCGATCATGCCGCCCGCCTGGAGCGCTCGACGCGACGCAACCCGGCAATCCAAGCCTCGGTGTCGATCTCACCACGGATCAGCGAAGCGAGACCATTCAGCGCCTCGGCCTGGACTCCGGCGGCTGAGACCGCCTCGGCGAGAAGCGGGGCGGTATCGAGGCCCTCCGAAGCCTGCCCGATCAGCTGTGGAATCTCCTCGGCCGGGGTGCCCGTTCCCAGCAGCTCCCCAGCGCGCCGGTTGCGACCGGTTGGCGCCATCATCGTCGCGGTCAGATCGCCGACTCCGGCCAGGCCAGAGAAGGTCTCCAGCTGGGCGCCCCGGCCGATCGCGTACTCGATGCACTCGCGCCAGACCTCGGCCGCGGCGATCCCGGCCGCATTGAGACCGTGAGACTCAGCGGCCGCCGCGGCCAGAGTCGCAGCATTCTTGGCCGCACCGGCCATCTCAACTCCGATCACATCGGCCGAGCGCTCGCACACCAAACCGGCCTGATCGAAAACCTCGCCGAGCTGATCACGGAGATCAAGATCGGCGAAGCCAAGGACAAGGGCGGCGGAGCCTGATACGGCCTCACGCGCATGGGCGGGGCCGCCCAAACAGGCGATCGCCCGGGCCCTAACGCGCTCACCTACGTACTCGGCCGGCAACTGGCCCTGGGGCGCAATCAAGCCCTTGGTCAGAAGGAGCACCGCGGAGCGCTCTCCCACCCGATCGGCGATCGCCCCCACCGCCTGCGGTAGCGACTTGGAGGGGATTGCCAGGCAGACAAGATCGAGGCCGGCCAGCTCGATCCTGCTCGCCGCACGAACATCGAGGCTCTCGGGGAGGCTGACGCCCTCGAGGTAGCGGCGATTCTCGCGATCCCCGGCGAGCTCGGCGGCCTGGGCTGCCGTCCGCGCCCCGAGCTGGACCTCAAGGCCACCGCGAGCGAGCAGGACCGCGACCGCGGTGCCCCAGCTGCCGGCGCCGATCACCGCGGCACGACGCATCGGCGGTAGTCCACCGAGATCTTCCCACTGCAGCTGAACGTTGGGCCAGATCCGGGCGGTCACCGTTTCGGCCAGGGCCGGAGATGGACTTGAGGCCCGAGGAAAGGTCATCGCACGGCCGAGGCGAACCCGGACCCGGCGTGGCCGGATCCGCCAGCCGCGTCGCACGTGCTCGGTTCCGATCAAAGCGCAGGGGATCACCGCGACTCCGGTCTGCAGGGCCAAACGACCCACTCCGCGCCTCGGTTGGCGCAAGGAGCCGCTTCGGATTGGGTCCCCTCCGGAAAGATGCAGACGGTGCCGCTCGCTCCACCACCAGGCGGGCCGATTCCATAGCGTCTTCGTCTGCCTCTCCCCGGCGAATCGGAAAGGCACCCAAACGTGAGAGCAACCAGCCCTGCCAGCGGCGCTGGAAGAGCTCCACCTTGGCGACATAGTTCATCGGTCGACGCCATGGCAAAACCCCCCCGATCGCAAATGGATCGAGGAAGCTGCGGTGGTTGGAGGCGACGATCAGACCACCGCGGACTCGGGCATGCTCTCGCCCGGTACGCCCGTAGCGAAAGTAGAAAAGAAAAAAGGGCGTCATAAAAACCCTGGCGAGCAGATACAGGGGCCAATTGACGCCGTGGACGCGGGTGTAGTCGTGGTATCGCTGGAGTCGCTCTTCGTTCACGAAGAGCGCTACACGGGCGCCGGGAGGTGGTTACCAGGCGCTCGTCACCAGGCGCTCGAGCTCCCCCCGGTCTGGTGGGCGTGGGGCAAAAGACAACTCAGGGCGCACTAGGATGGCCTGCAGCGCCTGATCGAGCCTCTGGCGCTCGGCTCCGCTGGCTCCAAGCCCGGGGGGACGGCCGCCGAGCTCAAAGATTCGCGATTCGATCTGATCGCTTTCGACCCCGATCGCCTTGGCCAGTGCTGCGAGCTGCCGGGGGGCACGGGGAACCATGAATGCCATCGCCCGGGGAAGAATCGCGGCGTTGGTCTCGGCGTGGGGACTCCCGCAGATCCGAACCAGCGTTTGACAGATCACGTGGTGGATTGCGAAGAGGGCAGAGTCGATCGCGTAGCCGCAGAGGATCGAGCCCCCGGCCAAAGCGTCGCGGTCGCGGTCGCGCCGATCCTGATCGAGCGAGCCGGCGATCAGCTCCGCCCCGCGCAGCGCGCTCATCCGAGATACGGGGTTGGCGAACTTCGTATAGAGCGAATCACCCCCATGTGCGAGCGCGTTCATCGAGCTGAAGCGGAGCGCTGGCTCGGGTTGACTGGTCATCGTCTCGGGATCCGCGATGACCAAAGCCGGGCGGACCAGGTCCCTTACCGCTGCCTCCATGCCCGCGGGCAGACGGTGGATTCCAGTCATCTCAGCACCCGACATCGTGGTAGGAACGGCGGCAACACTTGCACCGCTGATCGAGGCAACTGCCTTCGCGGTATCGATCACCCTTCCACCCCCCAGTGCAACCAAACGGGTTGAGCGGACGTTGTCAAGCAGCGCGGCTGCCGCCTCGGGCACCGCTTCAGCGCTCACCTCGTGAACACGATCTGCTGCCGCCGCGAGCTCGGGCAAAGGCCTCAGGGCCCTGGCGGTACTAACGAGGTCAAAGGAGGCAAAACCGTGCTCAGCGAGGAGGTTGGGCAGCTGCTCAGTTCTCCCCTGCCCGAAGAGGACGGTGCGCCCTGCGTCTCTCCATATGAAGCGCTCGCTCACCCGGTACTGACCGCCCGCGGATTCCTCACCGGTCGTAGCTTTGGCTCCAGAGTCTGGCGCAGATGCTCATAATTGGGAGGCAACGAGAGTTTCTCACCCAGGTGCTCTAGCGGCTCATCAACGGTGAAGCCGGGGCCAAGCGTGGCGATCTCAAATAGTACCCCGCTTGGCTCGCGGAAATAGATCGAACGGAAATAGAAGCGATCGATCACCGGCGTGGGCTGGGCACCGGCACCGATCGCCAGCTCTCGCCAGCGGGGATGCTCCTCAATGCTCGAAGCCCAGGCCACGTGATGGACGCTCCCCGCCCCCTGCAGCGGCCGCTGGGGAGGGGGCTCGTCGTAGAGATACTTGCCACCCCGCTGCTGGCCGCGTGCCTCCCAGCCGTCCTCATCCGTCGGCACGAACTCGAGCGCTTCAAGCAGGCGCTGGCTGGCCTGGGGAGCCGTGCTGTAGGCGCGAACCGCGTGAAATCCCTGCAGAGCGAGATCCGCCGGAATCTCGGGGTGATCGGCAACCAGTGGCTGGTCGTTGACCGTGGCCACCAGGAGCGCGTGACCGAGACCCTCGGGATCGGCAAAGCGCAGCTCGTCGTCGCGGCGCTCCGTATCGATCCCGCCGTGGCTGAGTCGATCCGCCCAAAAGTTCAGCGCACCCTGCGAGCTGACCCGCCAAATGATCCGGTGAATCATGCCCGCACCCGCCCGGCCGCGGGGTGCGCCGGGATACTCAAAGAAGGTCAGATCGGAGCCGGCGCTGCCCTTCTCGTCGGCGAAGAAGAGGTGATAGACGCTTGGGTTATCCTGATTTACGGTCTTCTTGACCAGACGCAGTCCGAGCACCCCAGCATAAAAGTCGACGTTTCGCTGGGCGTCCTCGGTGATCGCGGTGATGTGATGGATTCCCTCGAGCCTCACGGGTTGACGTATAGCATCCTCGCGATGAGCCGATGGCGTAGCCGCACGGTAAAGGCGCTTGTCGTCCTCGGCTCATTCCTCGCCTTTCTCAGCGTATTTACGATCTGGGTCGAACGCCAAGCCCTAAATACCAGCGATTGGGTCAGCACCAGTGACCAGCTGCTTCAAAACTCGACAATCCGCAGCGCCGTCGCCAACTATCTGGTCGATCAGCTCTACGCCCACGTCGACGTAGAGCAGGAACTGAAAAGTATCCTGCCGGGCGAAACCAAACGGCTCGCCGGTCCAGCTGCAGGGGGTCTGCGCCAGGTCGCCGGAAACGGGGCTGAAGAGCTGCTCAAGACCTCGACCGCCCAGAGCCTCTGGCAGAGCGCGAACCGAACCGCCCATGAACAGCTGGTGTCCGTCCTGGAAGAAAAGGGCGGCACCCTCTCGACTGAGAACGGAACCGTGACCCTAAACCTCGGTTCCCTGGTCACCAACCTCGCCAGCCAAGTCGGAATCGGCGCAAACCTGGCCGAAAAGCTGCCGCCCAATGCAGGTCAGATCGAGATATTGCACTCCAATCAGCTGAAGACGGCTCAAAACATCACGGTGGCAGTAAAGGGTCTGGCCCTGCTGCTTTCACTGCTCACATTTGCCGCCTTTGCCGGGGCGATCTACCTCGCGGGCGAGGGCCGCTGGGTGACGGTTCTGTTCTCGGGGATCGGATTGATCGCAGCTGGGTTCGCCGTCATCGTCGCTCGCCACGTTGCCGGAGGCATCGTCGTCGGCCAGGTGGTCACGAACGAAAGCGTCAAGCCGGCCGCCGAAGCGACCTGGGCGATCGGCACGTCACTGATGACCAGCATCGCGACAACCGTGATCGTCGTCGGCGCGCTCTTCGCCGCGGCCGGTTGGCTCGGCTCACCGACGAGCTCCGCGCGTGCGTCCCGCAGGCTGATCGCTCCGGCGTTGCGTGATTATCGCCCCTACGTCTACACCGGCCTCGCGATCATCGTCGGCATCTACTTTCTCTCGGCTCCAACCCAGGGCCTGCGCTCATTCCTAACCACTCTCGTGATCGCAGCAATGGCCGCATTTGGCATTCGCGAGCTGAGCAGGCAAACCGAGACCGAGTTCCCAGACGCCCACTTCCACCAGATGTTCGGCCAAACCCGAGACCGCGTCGTCGACGCTGTGAAAGGAGCCAACCTCGGGGAGCGGGCATCGAAACTTCGCCTGCCCGAGGTGAAGAGGCCGAGCGAAGAAAGTGGCGTATCCGAGACGCCCACCGAGGTGATTTCCTCAAGCGAGGACGACGCCCGACTCGGCCGCCTGGAACGGCTCGGTGACCTGCGCGCAAAAGGCGTCCTGACCGACGAGGAGTTCGCCGCCGAGAAGTCTCGTTTGTTGGGTGATCACAGCTCCTGAATGCCACCCGGCGGCTGGAACAGCTCGCCGGCCATCCGATTTTCAATCCATCACCGAACTGCGACCGAAACTGCTTGGAAAGAGACATGCCTTCTAGCCCGGTTTGCTCAATCCGACCCCGAGCTCCGTCCGCTGTGAAGCTCCCCGTCCCGGCCACACATCTCGAGCCAGAAATCACCGTCGCGCAGACGACTGGTTTCGTGGCGGATAGCTCGGAGCGTTTATCGCGGTGATCGAAGCTGTCCGAGACTTGTTCGCCGTAGTAGCGGCGTTGGCTCGATACCGTGGCTCGATCGTTCCTTTGGTCCGCAGGGAGCTGCGGATCTGGGAGGGCCGTGCCGAAGCAATTCCAGATCCCCTCCTGCGCGATCGAGCCCTGTTCGCGCTGCGCGAAAAGGGGCAAAACGCTGAGGCCACCGCCGTTTTCGCCACGCTCGTGCCCAGAAGGAACACAGAGATCTTCATCCGTTCGATGACAGCCTTCCAGGTCGCCGTCGACTATTTGGATCTGCTTGGTGAGCAGCAGACCGCCGAGCCGCTAGCCAATGGTCTGCGCCTTCACAGTGCACTGAGCGACGCCCTCTCGTCGGAGCTACCGCTTGGGGATTGGTACGGCCTTCATCCCCGCAGCGAAGATGGCGGCTATCTTCATGCTCTTATCGCCGGATGCCGCGAGACCCTCCATCCGCTGCCGTCGCTGCGAACAGTGCTGCCGCTGGCGCGGCGAGCAGCGGTGCGCTGCGGAGAGGGCCAGAGCTACACCCATGCCAGCGCCCAAGGCGACAACCAAGCCCTGCGGGTCTGGACTTCAAATCAGGAACCCACAGCTGGTTACCTTTGGTGGGAGATTGCAGCTGGGGCCAGCTCATCGGTCGCGGTGCACGCGCTGATCGCAGCCGCAGCGAATCCGGGGGTCACAGTTGAACAGGCGGCGCTGATTGATGCCGCGTATTTTCCTCCGATCGGAGCCTTGACGGTCCTACTCGACGACCTGATCGATCTCGAAAATGACATCGCCAGCGGCGATCACAGCTACATCACCTATTACGAGAGCAACCTGCGTGCCGCCGAGCGACTCGACTTGATCACCGCCTACGCGCTAGCCGCGACAAAGAAGCTCCCCCAGCCTCGCCGGCACTCCGCAATCCTCACCGGGGTCGCGGGCTTCTACCTGAGTGCCCCTGGCGCGAGAACGAGATTCGCGGCGCCGATCAGGGCACGCATGATCAAACGCATCGGTCCCTCCATTCGCCCGATACTCGCGACAAGGCATCGCTTCCGCCAAGGCTGAGCATTGAACAACTCGGTCTCATCATCATCAAACCGACTCTGATCAGAAGGTTTGGGCGGGAAACTTCCCCCGCAGCCGCATTCGGCTGCGACATCCACAGCCCAAATCGAGGAATCGGTTGGCCTGCAGGGAGCGGCCTGCGGATGGCCGAGCGACGCTCGCCAAATAAGGAGTCCGCCCCTTGGGACCACCTCAGCGAAGCAACCGCTTGACGCCTCCTCCGCCTTTTCGATTACGCCATCCCGATCAAATCGCTACGACATGGAACGAGTGCGGGTAATTACGGTAGGGCTTGGCACCAGAGAGCCGAAAAACCCTTTGACGGCGCACGACCCCGGTCCCAACTTTTCAGCCAAGCGGACCGGGGGTCGCGCCACTCCCCAGGCCCTCGGCCGCTCAAAAACCACATGCCGCCAGCGCCATGGTGCCGGTAATCCGCTACGGTCGGTCGGTGATCTTCGACTTCCGCTATCGAAATGATGAGGGGAAGTGGAAAGCGCTTGGTCATCGAAAGGGGCCTACCCGCGACGCCGCTTTCGCCTCTCTGGAGGAATTGACCGGGCACACCTCTGCAACCGAGTTCATGTCCCGACCACGCGATGGCCATACCCGAAACTGGGATTTGTTCTGGCGTAGGGGCGAGTGGGCTCCACTGATCGCAGCCACCAACCGCAGCATCCAGGCAACTCGCCCCCCCGACTGAACGACTCCGCGCACCCATCACGCAGCGTCTCTCTTTCTCACCGCAAGGGGTGGTCAAGTTCTTCCAATCCCTCGCGGCGACAATTGCTTCCACCCCGCTCCTCGACCCGATCGACTTTGCAGCGCCCCACACAATGCTTCCCAGTGGCTCCGCTGAGCAGTCGAGCGCTAGCGCCTCAACCGCTTCGGGTGATCCTTGAGCGACAATCAGGTTGAGGCGGAAAGCGTCCTCAAGCTTGATCCGGGAGAGATCCGTTGCACAAAGCCACACATCCGCGTTACGCCGATTCCCCGAGTACGAAAACGCCGAATCGCTTCCAAGCTGCTCCATAAATGCAAGTCCGTTGAGGAGTCGTGTGTTGCGGGCATGGTGTCTGAGGGCTGAGTCTGGGTCGGATACCTCCTGAGAGCGGCCCTCGCGGACTCAGCTCTTTCACGGAACCGATCCCTAGGCACCAAAAGGGGACGACGCTTAAATCACCCCGCCAGGTGGCTCGGCCGAGCACGTTGCTGGCTGAACGAGGTAGCCTCTCAAACCTGAAGGAGTACTACGACAGGCGGGCACCGGAGTATGACGAGTGGTACCACGGTCTGGGTCGCTTCGACAGCTTGGAACGCCCCAACTGGGATGACGAGCTTCGCGAACTGGAACAGACCATCGCCTCGCTCCCGCCAGCCCGGACGCTGGATGTCGGATGTGGCACCGGCTTTTTGACGCGCCACCTGCGCGGCGATGTGGTCGGCTTGGACCAGAGCGAAAGGATGCTCGCGATTGCCCGGGAGAGAATGCCCACGGCGCACTTTGTCTGCGGCGAGGCCCTCGATCCGCCCTTCGCTAACAGCTCCTTTGATCGAGTCTTCACCGGACATTTCTACGGTCACCTCGGGCAACCTGAACGCGAGCGTTTCCTAACCGAGGTGCGCCGAGTCGCGTCACAGCTGATCGTCGTTGACTCAGCGCAGCGGCCCGATCGCCAGTCGATCGAGCGCCAGCTACGAACGCTAAACGACGGGCAAACATTCGACATCTTCAAGCGCTACTTCAGCGCCCCCGAGCTCGCAAAGGAGATCGGAGGGGCTTCGATTCTCTTTGAAGGCAACTGGTTCGTGATGGTCAAATCGCCGTGAGTCCGTCTCGTCCGTAACTTCGTCGCCGGTGACATTGGGCCCGGACAGCAGCGCGGCGGCGCCCAGCCATTTGCAGCCTCCTCTTGTTGACGACTTCTAACTGAGCCCGGAGCATGATTCCGTTCAGTACTTCCGTTGTCCTTCGTTCCTGCGCGTCCGCTCCATCAGTCTGCCGGATTACACGGCTAGCCACCCTCGAGCGCTTCCGCGATAATCGCCGCCAAACTGATTTCCTGGATCTGACGGTCCGACAACACCCGCACCTATTCGTAGGTGAAATAGATCCGGGAGCTGCTCTTCTTGCATGTGAAGGAGATCGGCGGCATACCCTCGGTCGACTCCCCATGGCAACGAAAGCCGCTATAGGACCAGCTGAAGCTGTTCTTGTTCTTTACGGCGTACTTCGCAACCCTTAGCGCCTTCTTGCAGCTCGACCCGCTCTCGGCTAGGCCGCTGATGTGGTGTGGTGCGGAGCTGCAGCTCGTCGCCGGCGTTTCTGCTATTTCTGCGGCTGCACCTGCCGGCACAATCGCGGCAACGGCGAGCGCAAGCGCCATGGAAACCGCCCAGAATGAAGATCTCCCGAGTGGATTGTTCATCAAAATGCACTTCTCAATCAATCGCATCGACTTCCTCCTAGGAACGTCCAGCTAACCGTGCTTTTAAATTTTGCGAATCGGAAACGACCCGCGATCGAGCCTAGCCGCCATGAACGCCCTCGGCAAGGAGCGAGGCCCACGGTCGCGGACTTGCAGTGCGGCTACGGTCGAAGCGAAATGTCACCAGCCTGTATGACGTTTGGACATTCCGCATGGACGCTATAGGCAACCGGCAGGGTCTACCGATCGGGAGCACCGGCTAGTGCGATTCTTGTTCCCCCTCAAGCCGAGCGCGGAACGCCGCCACCGGTTCAACCTTGGCGCCGAGGCTGCGAACTCGCTCGGCAAGATCGCGATCGGAAGTGACTACGGTCACCTCGCCCTGGGCGAGCCAGCCATCAAGGTGGCGCACGATCTCGTTGTCGGCAGAGTTAGGACCTGGCTGCGACGCCCAGGTCATCTCGATCTGTTCGACGCGAAGCGGCCGAGAAGGTGGCTGCTCGAGGACAACCGTGAGTCGTTCCCGGGTCTCCTCAGCCCGGCGATCGAGGCGGGCAGCCAAGCGCTCGATCGCGGCGGGGCGGTCACGCCACCAGCCGTCGGGGCGGCTGCCGATTACGTTCATCGCATCGATAACACGGTGCATGCGCGGAGAGCATCCCACGGATGTCGCGATTCCCGAGACTCGGGGGGGCCGGCAATCGAATTTCGAAGCTCGGCAGTGATCACACTGCACGCGCTCTAGATTGGAGTTGGACGAGCCGAGATGCATTACGCTCCAAAGGCACCTTTAAAGGAGGTCCAAGGGATGGATTCTAGATTCAGGCCTCGGTTGTGGCTTTCGAGGATTCGAGATTCGAAGAGTCGGAGAGTGCAGTTGCCGCCGTCCGGTTGCGCAATTGGGGTGGCTGCGCTTCTGATATTTGCGGGCAGCGCCTCGGCCGCCGAAACACCTCCTTGTGAGTCGGCACCGGCATGCCACGGGCCTGCCCGGCCGGGCAGCCTCGCGCCACCGATTATTTCCGGGACCCCAGAATCGGGTCAGATGCTGACAGCTTCGACCGGCTCTTGGACCAATGAACCTGAAAGCTATGCGTACCAGTGGGAGGATTGCAGCCCATACGGCGAATCTTGTAAGCCGATTCCCGGAGCCGTCGCGGCAACCTACGTGGTGAGCGAAAACGAGGTTGGCCAAAGGATCAGCGTGGAGGTAAGCGCGAGCAACGCCGGCGGCAAAGGCCTCTCCGTCAGCTCAGAGGTCACCGGCGTGATCGTCGCCGTGGCCCTGCGAGCGGCGATGTACCCTTCGGCCGCGATCGTCCCAGCCAGTTTGCCCCGTTCCAAAGCGGTCGCAGTCAATCTGCGGTTGGGCTTTACATCTGAAGCCCTTGATCGTCACTCGACTCCCGAATTGTCTCGTATCGCTCTTGACATTTCTCGCAATGTCGCCTTCCAGACGACAGGGCTCCCGAGCTGCCCGCTCGCCAGGCTCTATTCGAGCGCGGCAAGCGCTAGCCAAGTCTGCGCAGCGTCGCTGATCGGTAAAGGAAGCGCCGCATCGGAAGTGGAGCTTCCCGGCCAGGCGGCAGTTCCGATCAACGGGCGACTCCTGGCGTTTTACAGCAACGACGCGGGCACACCTCGAATCCTCGCTCAAGTAACGAGCGAAACCCCTCTGCCTCTGACCTACGTGATTCCGTTCGCAATCGCCAAGACTCATGGCACCTTCGCGACGAGCCTCGTCGTGCGCAAGATGCGCAACATCAAGGGGAGGTGTAGGAGGGGTCACTCCGACTGTTTTGCACAGCCTTATACGCTCAAGGGCGTCTACGGTCATATCTCAAAACTCGAATTATTCCTGAATCGCCAGTTCAGCCACGCTGGCAAGAAGGAGAACTTTGCTAGCGCCGACTGTCCGGCCCGCAGCAATTTACCGGGAGTTAGGTTCCTTTTGGAGAAAGTGACCCTGGGCTACAGCGAAGGTCCCGCGCTGAGTGGTGTAGCAAGACAGGCGTGCGAGATCTCAGGATAGCCGGGCCATAGGCAATCGTCCCGGATTAGCTTTGACTTCTGATGTTTGTCGGCGTCTGGTCCGCGCGAAAACTGTTGGGAGTCCTATGCCCCTCGTCGATTCGAATCCCACCCACTCCGCTGTTTTAAATCCAAATTCTCCCCTGGGAGCCGGGTGGCGCCAACGAGGAATCTGAGGCTGACTCATGAAACCGGCTAATCGTCCTTTACGATCTGCTCGACGCGGGATGTACACCGACGATCCTGCCGATCTCCCCAAGCGAGTGGCCCTGCCGATGTGCTTTTTGGCAAACACCCTCTGAGCTTGACGCGAGCTCTTCCAATGTCGCGGTCATATGCCCGCTGGGCATCCTTGATCGCATATCGGGAGAGTTCATTGCTTTCTCCAGAATAGGCGGCCCGGTCGCTTGAACACCCCGCGATTTCGAGAGGAAGAACCGCAGGCTTCTCCTAGGAAGCTAGCCGGGAGCCCCCCGTTGAGGTTTCTGCATTGGAGGCGAATCTCGCTGTAGGCCTCACGGCCGGAAGGAGAACCCCGATTCAGACTCAATCTGGGAAGGAACAATCGGCACAATCTCAATCAATCCCGTTTGTAAAGCTAAGCCCGCCTCCGGAATCGAACCGGAAACCTCCTGATTACAAATCAGGTGCTCTGCCAGTTGAGCTAGGCGGGCGCGATTCTAGATTTCGACTCTAGGGCACCGTTTCCTAGGTTACGTTGAGCTTACTCTCGGGCGAGTCGAAAGAAGCGATTCCCCCCGGTGCCCAAAAGTGCCCAAACCAGTCGCAGCATCAAAAGCTTCAAGGTGCGTGCCAGAAAGTCGGTCACGTCGTCTTACTGCCTTAGCGTAGACGCATGGGAAAGACGGGCCTCCCCGCCGCCCTGTTCGGCGACGTAGATCGGGTCGTCACCGCCGGCGTAGCGCAGCGAAGCGTGGGTGCGCCGAAGCTAGTGGGGCGAAACAAGCTCGCCGATCGCGCGATTCCAGCTTCCTCCAGCTTCAGGTTCGCCTTCTCGATCGCCGACTTTAACCGCCGGCTACGTTGGCCCGTGTCTGCCGAGCGCTCAGGGGCCCTTGCAGGCGCTCTCACAGGGCCATAGGCTCGCTTCCAAAACCCGAGCCGAGGGAGACGGAATGAAGTCCATCAAAGACAGGCTGAGCTACGCCAACGTGATGGCGACAATCGCGGTGTTCATCGCGTTGGGCGGAAGCGCCTACGCGGCGACCCAACTCAAGAAGAACAGCGTCGGGGCCAAGCAACTCAAGAGTGGGGCCGTGACGTCGGCGAAGATCAAGAATGAAGCCGTCACTACGGAAAAGATCAAGAATGCCGCGATTGCCAGCTCAAAGCTCGCGAACGGTTCGGTGGGCGGCGCGCAGCTAAAGCCCAACTCGATCACCGGGGCAAATGTTCAGAATGCGTCGTTAACGGGCACCCAGATCAACGCCTCGACTTTGGGAACAGTGCCGGCTGCCACTCGCGCGACCAGTGCTAAAGAAGCCACGAGCGCGACCACTGCGAACAAAGCCAAAGAAGCCACGAACGCCGTGAGCGCAAACAACTCCGAACAACTTGGAGGGATAGGGCCGACCGGATTTATTCAGGGAGCGGGCAGCATCGTTCGGGGTTTTGAATCAACCTCATCTCCTGGCTCCAGCCTTCTGATGACCATTCCTAACCTGGGAGAAGTCAAGGTAGATTGCTTCGAAGGCAAAAATCGAGTGGCCTTCTTCCCCCAGGTCTCAGGGTCGCTTTGGTACACCAGCGGCGGCGCGACCGGATATGTCAACGGCACGGAAGGCACGCAGCTGGCCAATCAGGCGACCGCATCTCTAATCACGGCCCAGTTCGCGACCTCTACTGAAACAGCCACGATGTTTATCTCTGGAAACCCAGGGGCAACCTGCACCTACGCTGGGCAAGCGATGGTTCAGCCCTGACCGCATCCGAGAAGCTCCGCGTCTGTCGTTGAGCGCTAGGCCCGGATGGCCGTGGTGGCCATCCGGGCCTCCCTGCTTGGGGCCTCGTAGTCGCTAGCAGACGAGGGTCAGGTCGAACGGCAGACTCCCGAGTGACGTTCCGTTGTAGGTATCCACTATTAGAGATTTGGGCTCGCTTTCGAAGTCAAATACCTGCGCCGTGCGCTCCTCCCCGACTAACAGAATCGCTCCAAGGTCGCGCAGGTGGATCGTTGCCGACGCAACGCAGCTAGCTGGGGTCTGCGGGAAAGTGATTTTGCACACGCCAGTATTCAGCCGCTCAGAGGTTACCCCCGATGGCAACGGCAGAGAAGGCGAGCAATGTTCATCGCTCGTGATGGCGATCGCGGTGACGTTAGAGGCCCGAACGGCATTCAGCGAACCCTGGTTGATATCGGCACCGGTCAGTGACCCAGATTGAATATTGGCCCCCGTAAGCGTGCCGCCCGCGACCTTGGCCCCGGTCACGGCGCCGGTGGCGAGATTGGCCGAATTGACAGCGTTGCTGGCGAGCTTTGCCTCAGTGACGGCGCTGTCCTTGATCTTCGCCGTTGTGATCGCATTGGATTTGATCTGCTTGGTACCAATCGTGTCCTTACCGAGCTTCCCAGCGGCTAACGCGGCCCCGCCGCCGAGTAGTAGGAACATGCACAGCGTCGACACGACGTTGGCATACGTCAGCTTGCCTCGGATCGTTCTCATCGGGCTCCCTCTCTTGCGGTTGACCGAACAGGGTCAGCCTTTGTTGGACACCTGCGTCTCCGCCACCTAATTACCGTGACCCGCAGGATCTGTCGGGTAACCTTAACTGCGGAGGCTAGATGGGATGCGGAGAGCAAAGACAATCAATTGTGCAAAACCTTGAAGTGGAAGCTCACAGACGCTCCGGTCTGGTGGATCGCGTTGGCCGCCTCGACGCTAAACGTATTCTGTCCGGGCTTCACCTTGTAGGCCTTGGGCGAGGCACAGGGGCTGAAGGCCCCTTTGTCGAGCATGCACATAAAGGTCGAACCGGCCTCGTTTGAGCTGAAAGAAAAGCTCACCTTGGCGTATTTCTTGTGGGTCTTGACCTGGGCCTTCGGATGAGCTTCGATCGTGGTTACGGGAGGAGAGGTGGTCACGGGAGGAGGCGAGGGGCTGGGAGAAGGAGAAGGTTGGGCGGTAGGACCGCTGACTTCCGCTGAGACATTCAGGCGCTCGTTCGTCGGGGCGAAAGTGCCACTGGCTCCATCTGCGAGGTCGCCTTTTTCGGTGTGCTCCAAATCTCGGTCACCAATGCCGGGGGTAGCGAAGTAAGCAGCAGTGGGGTAATTGGAGGCGTTCACGTCGTTTAGGCCGATCACATCGCCAGGCTGCACGGCGAGATTGACCGCGAATGTGTTGATTTTTCCCGGGGTTAGGTTCTCCAGATCGTGGGCTACAGCCGTGTAGGTGTATTCCTGGCTGACGTTGGGGCCGCTGACGTATCGAAAAACCTTGAACTCCATCTCTTGGCCGGGGCCTTCAGCCGCATTGGTGCTCCAGGCGGTGATCCTTTCAGCGCCCGCGGGCACTACATAGGGCGCGCCATTTTCGACCGTGGACTGGATCTCGTCGTAGGGGCCGTTTATAGGCGTTGCCGGCGGTGGAGTCCCCGGCGGGTTGTCCGGGGCGATCTGCCCGATCGTGGCTGCGCTCGCCGACGAAGCCAGTGCCGCCAGCACGACGACGGCGATGCCAATAGCTCCCAGAGCTCGAAAACGTTGATGCATCTCGGCCCTCTTCGTTCGTAGGTGTTGGGAAGTCAGTCTATCCCTCATGCGCTACCGGCGTGGCGGCTGCATCCGGAGCCTGTTTGGACTGCCTGGCGCGAGGAAACAGGGCCCGGACAGCCGTGGTGCCATCCGGACCATGGTCTGACCTATCTCATAGCGTAGCTACGACGCCGCTCTAAAGGTAATCCCATTCTCAAGTAAACGTCGGTGGCTTCGCTTGGTGCGATTACTCCCCTTTCGTATACGGGAATCGCGAAATTAGAGCCGGCGATGATCACGCTGGCGACGTCATTGGGACAGCCGGTCCCACCTGTGCATCCCACGGGCACACGGATGAATTGTCCGCTGGCTGGACGGTCGCCGACAGGCAGCTGAAAGATCACCGAAAGCGACCCTCCTCCAGTAACGGCGCCTCTGAGGTGCACGACGCCTTCGTGGTCCTTGTAGAAGGCTGCCGTTTCGGGATGGATTGGTCCTGCCACATTGGCCCAAGAGTTAAGGAAGGACGGCTGTCCCGATGTCCCAATTTCGTGCCAGGCTTCCGGCGTCACAATGCTGTTTGCTGATTGCGCTGTATTGGCTGTCTGGGCGGTAGGCACGGTGCTGAGCGTTGAGGCGTTGATCTGAGTCCCGGTCAGCGAGCCGTTTGCTACCTGGGTGCCCTTGATCGTTCCCTTCTTGATCTTGACCGAAGTCACTGCCTGGTTCTTGATCTGCTTTGTGCCCACCGAGTTCTTGGCGAGCTTGCCGGCCGCAAAGGCGGCTCCGCCGCCGAGTGCGACAAAGGCCAGGATCGTGACCATGACGTTGGCGTAGGTCAGTTTGCCGCGGATCGTTCTCATTGAGTATCCCCAGTAGTGATGAACGATCAGCCTATGGTGGGTCACGAAAGCGCGCGGAGAGCCCTAGAGCGGCCGTTGAGAGGCTTTGGGAGGCTCCTCATCAATTCGGACTGACACTCTCAATGGCGGAAGCTGCCTCACAGTAGCGCGCGAGCTGAGACTTCATTCGCCGGGCACCGGTCTCAGGCTTCTCACAGAACGCCGACTATCGGCGGCGCAACCCATCTCGCAGCTGCGGCTATCGCGTCAACAGAACGCCGGCGACCGTCACCACGAAGATGGCGGCCACAGCGACCGGCAACATCGGCTGGTGCCCACTCGCCCAAACCGGGATCACTACAGCCAACACGACAGCGCCGAGAATCAACCTGAAGATGACGCTGTGCAATGTGAACATCCCTGTCCCGGTCAAAGGCTATTCCCAGCCGGCTCGGGGCACCTCCGGAGTCCGACGCTGGCCTCTGCTTTGAGGGGCACGAATCGATGTCGCAGAAATACCGTCACACAATGGTCTACTCGTCGTGCGGGTGCCCGACTGGGGCCAGCGCTGGCGAAGGGTCAGCGCCGCGCTGCACACGCGCCACCGATATCGGTTAGCTTTTCCATGTGAGTCTATTCGGCAACAAGGAGGAGAAGAACGCCCAGGATGCTGCGGCAAAAGCCGAGACGGACCGACTGACCTCGCTGCCGGTTGTGGATCTCGCCGACGAGCTTATGGGGGCTTTCGGCCCCGAGGGAAAGAAGAACCCACGCGGACTCATGGGAGCCGGTGAGACGATCAATTTGCTCCAGGTCCTGGAATGGCTCCTTTCTGATTACCCGCGCAGCTCCAAGTACTGGCCTCAATTAGACCAACCTGTCCGTGAGGGGCTCCAAGTCCTCGAGCACGCAGATTTGATTTCTAAGACCGCGCTCCCGAAGGGTGGCGTCAGGATGAACGCGACCCGACTTGGTGTTGAGGCGCTCGCCGACGGCTCGGTAAAGCAAAAGCTGGCTCCGGTCGCCGGTTCTTGAGGGCCAATCGCCATAGCGCTTATCGGCAGGATTCCGGCCCACCGGACTCCGCTATGAATCAGCCCAGGGATTCCGGAAGAAATGGCTTCATGCTGGGATTACCCGGATTCAGACCAGGGACTCCAGGCAGCTTCGAAATGACGTTCAGTTTGCCGATGTGAGTGCGAGGGACGATTGGTCGCCGTGATTGGGCACCACGCCGTATCCGGTGCCCAAACCCATCCTTCCCGTGCCTGATCCGTCCGGTATTCAAGGGGAAGGCACGTCGTTCTGCATTAGCCCATTTGTCGCTCTAGAGTGCCGAAAACTCAAGATGCGAAACAGTGATTACAAATCAGGTGCTCTGCCGGTTGAACCCGGCGGGCGAGCTGTCGATATATAGAGACCATGGATCTAACCTTTCGCTTTCTTGGACCCGATGAGGGATCGGTGCTCAGCGAGGCGATTGAAGCCGCATACGGGAATACCTATGACGTGCGATGGGTCTATGACGCGGGAACGGTGTCGGCCAGGCTCGCCGCCGGAACCTACGTATCGTGCATAGCCGAATCCGGGGACGGAGAGTTTCTCTGCCACGAGGGCATGGCCCTGACAAGCCCCACCGACTCCGTCGGTCACTCCGGCCAGGCGTAACGGTGCCAGCCGCTCGCGGCATGCACATCTTTACGCAGACCAAGCGCCATTTGCTGGAGTCAGCCCGAACGAAAGGAATGGCTGGGATGTACAGCGAGGCAACTGCCGCCCATCCCTACAGCCAGCGCGCAAACCTTGAGCTGGGTGCCCATGAGACTGGGTTTCTACTCGGCTGGATCCCAGCAAGCGTCTCAAACGACGCGGCTACCGAGCCCGGCAACGGCCGTCGCTCCGCGGCGCTTTTCTATAGCAAGCTGAACGATGGCAAGGCGCGGCCTGTCTATGCACCGCCCCGCCACCACGAGATCGTTGGCCGCACCATCGACCTCTGCAGGCTGCGCGGGCGGCTCGCCGAACCGTCGGGTGCTGCCCAGCTCGAGTCGCACAGCATCATCGAGGGAAAGGTTGACCCCGACCATAACCTCGCAGTGCTCACCGTGCATCTCCCAGGGGCCGATCTGCACCAGGCAATCGGCGCCCGGCGCCACCATCTTTTTCAGCGGCTCGGACTCGACGCAATCTACGTGGATCTACCTTTGCAGTTACCGGAGACAGCACTGGTTGCCGACCAGCTTGAGCGTCTCGGAGTCTCCTATGCGGGAATATTCCCGCACCCCTCTGCGACGGGGATGTGCTGAGAATGCAGACTCTTCACCGGGTCCGCATCGCCGCCGCGGATGTAGCGGTCGCATCCGAGCACGGCCGCATGCTCTTGAACTACGTTCTCAGCGACCTGCCCCGGGGACGCTCCGCAACTGAGCCTGCCGCGAACTAAAGCGGCACCTCGCGCGAGGCTGATGAGCGCCGACCTTGCGCTTTACTCGTTGCAGGGCGTTGTCGACGGTCTTGGTGTCGCACTCGATTCGCTCGGCGACAATCTCATAGGAGTGCCCGTCGAGGTAGAGGGAGAGGACGCGGCTCTCGAGGTCCGAGAGGACTCCAGATCCACCCGAGAGACAGGAGACGAGGCTCTCAGCTCTTCGGCGGCAATCACCTGGTCGAGCGGATCAAAAACGGTCGGACCGGCCAAAATCTCATCCAGGGTCGTTTATGAGTCCCCCGCAGCCGCCGGAGGCTGGCTGAAGGAGACGTATTGATTGAGCGGCGTGTGCTTGTTTCGCGTTGCCGTCTTCACCGCCGTGATGATCTGGCGGGTGATGCAGAGCTCCGCGAAGTTGCGAAAGCTCGACTCACGATCGGTGCGGTAATCGCGGATCGCCTTGTAGAGGCCGAGAAGGCCCTCCTGGATCAAATCATCCGACTCGCCTCCCAGGAGAAAATAGGAGGAAGCCTTGAGGCGAACGAAGCCTCGGTAGCGGCGAACGATCGCATCGTAGGCGTCGGTCTTGCCTTCCTTTGCAAGGGCGACCAGATAGTGATCATCAAGCTCAGGTTGAGAGTTAGTTTGCTGGGGGCGAGCGGCGACAGAACGACGTCCAGACGGAAGTCGCATTTCGTGCGTAGGCGTAGATAGAGCCACAGATCCTTCTCCTTATGAAGGGTCGTGGCGCCGTTTACCTCCCCTGAGGCGCCCTATGGACTGGGGAGAGCTCAGACTCAAGCTGAGGTTCACCCTTTATACGGCCGTTAGTTTACGTCTGTGCGGAGTTCTGTCAACCCCGAACCTAGACCCGTGCAACCGCCGTTGCATTTGCTTTGCCCTCGAGACCGACGGCTGGGGCGCAGATCGGCCCCCATTGAGGGGCAAGATTCGAACTCGGCCGAGCCATGCGGTCCGCTTTCTATTCAGGGGAGGACCGCTGGCGCACCGCCTCAAAGAGCAGCGCAGCGGCGGCGGCCGAAACGTTCAGCGAAGGCGATCTGTCCGGCCAGGGGAATGGCAATGAGCCCATCGCAGATTGCCGCGACACGCGGTCGGATGCCCTTGTCCTCTACCGCCCAGGACCAGCACCGAGGGGCCGCGGAGATCGACTTCCCAGGGCGCCTGGTTGACACCCGCTTCGGCACCCCAGACCCAAAACCCCGCCGCCTTTGCTTCTCCCAACCAGTCGGTTAGATTGCGAACTCGAGCAATCGCGATCTCCGGCCCGCTACGGCGCCGGCGGAAGCCTTGCAGGCTGCAGCGGTGACCTCGGCCGAGCGTCGGTTCGGTATCACGACTGCGGTCACCGCCAGCGGCCTCGGCCGAGCGGCAAGATGGCGCCCAGATTGCGGGGGTCCTGGACCTGATCGAGCGCAAGCAGGAGCGCGTCTGGTTGCCGAAGGGGAGCGCGCGGATCGGCATATGGATAGGGATCAAGCTCGGCGACGACACCCTGATGGTCGGCCGAGCCGCAGAGGCGCTCAAGCTCAGCTGGCGTCGTCTGGGGCGTCCGCCAAATCCGCCGCACCCGGCGTTGACCTCGGCCTGCCTCGGTAACCGGGCGGCGCCCGTAGATGATCTGGCCCTCAGCTGCGCTCATCCGCACGAACCAGGTGGGCTCCATCGGCAGTATCGCGGACCTCCCAGCCGAGTTCGACGAGCTGCTCGCGGATCCGATCAGACCTGGCGAAATCGCCTGCGGAGCGGGCTCGCTGGCGCTCGCCGAGAAGCTCCTCGGCCACTTGATCTGGGGTCCCTCCTCCTCTGCCAGAGAGCCGAGGCCGAGAAGATCGAGCATCTTCGAAAGCGCAGCCGGCGCCCCTGGAATATCAGTTCGGTTCGCCTCCGTGACCAACTCAAATGCCTCGGCCATCGCCCGCTGGTGTATTGAAATCATCGGCCAACGCCCCGCGATGAACGCCGCCGCCTCGCTTCTTCCTGCGAAGCCCTTCCCTACACCGCTGCTTGGGTTCGAGGCGAAGCGGGTGCTCTGGCGGAAGAAATTGCGCAGTCGCTTGACTCTCCGTGGCTGCCTCCTGCATTTGCTCAGCGCCGAAGGTCAGCGGCTGGCGATAATGGCCGGAGATCAGGTAGGCGAGAACCGGCCTCGCGCCCGTAGCGCTCAAGCGCCTCGGAGAGCTGAAAGATATTGCCCGCCGATTTCGACATCTTGGCGGCGTCGGCCTCGATCATCCCGTTGTGCATCCAGACATGGGCAAACGGGCGCCCAGCCGCCTGAGATTGAGCGATCTCGTTCTCGTGGTGGGGAAAGAAGCAGGGTCGGCGCTGCCCCCGTGCACGGCGAAAGCCGCGCCCGAGCTCGGCCTCTGCCATCGCCGAGCACTCGATGTGCCAACCGGGGCGCCCGGGCCCCCACGGAGAGTCCCAACTGGTGTCCTCGTCTGGCTTTTGGGCCTTCCACAGCGCGAAATCCAGCGGGTCTTCCTTCAGGGACGCCAAACCGGCCTCCTCACCCTGATCCATCTCGGACGGGTACCCCGGTTTGAAAGCTGGCCGTAGGCCGCGAAGCTGCGCACCCGAAAGTAGACATCCCCTCCGCTCTCATATGCGTGGCCCGACCCGATCAGGGAAGCGATCAGCGCGACGATCGCCGAAGATCGTCGCGCTTGCTAGCGGCTCGGCGTCAGGGCGACCGAGACCGAGTCGGTCGGTGTCGGCGAAGTAGGCCGCGGGTCATCTCTGCCGCGAGGGCAGCCGAGGGCTTCCCTGCCTCACTCGCCGCCGCGTAGATCTTGTCGTTCACGTCGGTGACGTTGATCCACAAGGCGCACCCGGTAGCCCTCGCGAGCGCAGGAAGCGGGCAAAGAGAGAAAAGACGACAAATGGACGGGCGTTACCGATGTGGATGCGGCTGTAGACAGTCGGCCCACAGGCATAGATTCCGATCTCGCTGGCGGGATCAAGCGCCTGCAGCTTTCCCGTCAGGGTGTCCCTTATCCGCACCTCGCGCATGGTCTCGATGCTAGTCAGAGGGTGGGAGCCGCAAACTCGACTCCGCGCAGCTAGAAGGTCCGGTAGCCCGAGGTCGAGGCGGGCGTCTCGCTGTGGGCCCAGGTTGGAGCCGTCTCCTCCGCAGCGGCGAGAGCCTCTCGCTTTGCCTTGTTGGCGCTCGCCTTGATTTCCTCCTCGGCAGCCTCCCTGGCCCGCTGCTCGCGTCGCTCCGCCTGCACTCGGATCCGGTCTGACTCAGCTGAGCTGCTCTTCAGCCCGTGCCCGGGCGAGAATCTGAGGCCTCACGCTCAACTTTTTCGACCAGCTTGCGAACCCGCTCCTCGGCCTCGCGCCTGCACCTCCTCGGTTCCCTCCATCACGCGACGCTCGACTCTCGGTCTCAAGCCGGACCGCGCTCTCTCTCCGCCTCAGCCGCGGCCAGCCTCCGCATCGGCAGCTCGTTGCTCGGCCGCAGCGACCCGGCGGTCGGCCTCAAGCTGAACTTCTTCGCGAGCCTCACGGGTCGCGACGCTCTGCCTCATCCTTCCATCTTATTTTAGCGACTCTCGCCAATGAATTCTCGGCATCGGCGCGGACCGATGCAAGCTCGGCACCCAGCGCCTCACGATTCGCGCTCGTCCTCCAGCTGGTGCTTCCTCAAAGGTGCTCTCGGCGCGATCTCTGGTTTACTCAGATGCGCGAACCATGCGCGCTTCGGCCTCGCGTCTTTTGGCGCGCTCGGCGCCGATGCGCTCGCGTCCTTGTTCGCCGAGCTTGCGCAGCGTCTCCAACGCCCGTTCCTTGAGCTCGACCCGCACCTCCTCGGTCCTCGCCTCGGCCGCAGCGACCCGCTCCTCGCTTACCCGAACCCACTCCAGAGCCTGCTCGGCGATGTCGCGCACCGATATCCCTCGCCTCACCAACCTCCCTCAGCTCAACCGCGGGTTCGCCCAGCGCCCCGCGGAACTCCGATCACGCGAGATCGGAAGCTCCGTCAACCCCGACCCCCGGGCTAAAAAATGCGCAATTTGCGCTTCGCTCAAACGGACTTCTGGGCCTCTCGCTCGTGCAGTTCGCGCTTGAGGATCTTGCCGGTCGCGTTGCGGGGCAGCTCATCCAAGAACTCAACCTCGCGCGGGGCCTTGTAGGAGGCGAGGTTTGCCTTGACATGGGCCCTCAGGTCCGCCTCAGATACCTCGGCACCAGCGGCGATCACGACGAAGGCCTTGAGCCCTTTGACCGAACTCCTCGTCGGGGTACACCGATAACCGCCGCCTCCACCACCGCCTCATGATCAGCGAGCAGGTCCTCAACCTCGCGGGGGAATACGTTCTCGCCGCCGGAGACGATCATCTCGTCATCACGGCCGTCGATGAAGAGCCTCCCGACCGAGTCGAGGTGGCCAACGTCGCCGCTGGAGAGTAGACCGTCGATCGCCTCTTTTCCGCCACCCCCCGTGTACCCCTCAAACGACATCTCATTGCCGACGAAGATGCGGCCCACCTCGCCATCGGGCACCTCGCGTCCGTCGTCGTCGTAAAGCCTTACCGCGGTGCCGCGCGGTGGGCGACCGGCGGTACCGGGGGCCGCGCGGAGGTCCTCGGGCGTCGCCACCGTTGCGTAGGCAACCTCGGTTGAGCCGTAGAGGTTGTAGACGCTGTCGCCGAAGCGATCCATCCATTCGGTTGCGAGCTCACCGGGAAGGGCCGAGCCCGAAAGCGAGGTGATCCGCAGCGAGGAGAGGTCATAACGACTCAGGGTCTTGGCCGGAAGCTGCAGGATGCGTTGGATCATCACCGGAACGGCCGCCAAGAACCTGGGCACGACTTTCTCCCAACTGCGCGAAGCGTGTCCTCGGGGTCAAAGCGACGGCGCAGGACCATCGTTGAGGCGGTCGGCAGGCTGATCACAAAATGAAAGAAACCCCAGGAATGAAACAGCGGAGCCGCGATCATCATGGTCTCGCGGGATTAGAAACGGAATCTTCTCAATCAGCGCCGCCATCGCGAGCAAACCGTCCGGGCTTGAGCGCTGCGCCCCCTTGGGCGTGCCGGTGGTTCCCGAGGTGAGGATCACGAAGCGCGGTTTATCCGGGGGCGGCTTCAGGTCTCATTCCGCGCCGCTGGCGATCAAGCTGCTCGAGGGTCCGCTCGGCAGGAGCATCGACGTCAGACGAGGCGATGAGCCGCGCGATTTCGGCCCTCAACCCCCTCGAGCAGGGTGGTGAACTCTTCGTCATAGACGAGGAGTTTGGGACGCTCGCGCTTGGTTACCTCAGCGAGCTGTGGGCCGGCGAACATCGTGTTGAGGTACAGGGCGCTGGCGCCCAGCTTGGCCGCGGCAAGGGTGGCCTCGACGAAACCACGGTGATTGCGGCACATGATCCCATCCCATCCCCGAAACCGATCCCCATCTCGGCGAACGCGTGAGCGAGCGCATTCGTACCGCCGGTGAAGGCGCTCCCAAACTGAGCGATCCTCGCTCGTCGATGAGTGCAACCTCATGAGGGTGATGAATCGCCGCGGTGGCGACGCCGGTTGCCGGCGAGGCGCCCCAGCGCAAGAAGGTCAACGCCAATCTTCGTCGCCTTGCTGGGACGCATCGGGGGCAAGAATTCCCGCCTCGTGCAAGCACCTTCATCTCAAAGGCCGCATCGGAGAGCGATTCCCGGGCACTTGAGACGATCGAGCTGAGATTCGCCATCGGAGCCGGAAGCCTATTGCCTAATCTCCGTCGACAGAAGCTACTGCCAGGCAGGCAATCCCCCAGACCACGCCCAACCCATCCCATACCCTCGTTGCTCGTCGCCTTGACCGCTGACCCGTGCCGAGGTAACCGCTAGCCCAGGATCCGCTCGATCTCAGCTCGATACGGCGCCAGCCTGGGCTGCTCACAGACTATGGTGGCGTCAATGTTGATGACCCGGCCGGCGAGCGTTCCAACCACGGTGCGCAGCAGGTCGATCGAATCGGCGCCCCGCCAAATCTCCTCATGGTCGGGGAAGAGTGTCCCAATGTCGCCTGTAACCAGCAGCGCCAAGCAGGGCATCGATAACTGCGTGGGCGAGGACGTCGGCATCTGAATGGCCGGCCCAGACCGCGATCGTGCTCGATCTCGACGCCGCCCAGCACCAAGCGCCGCCCCTCGGCGAAGCGATGGCTGTCATAGCCGATCCCGACTGGCGTCATCGATCCCCCGATGTCGGTTCGGTCGCCACGGGAACGGGTGCCTCTTTACTCGCAGCCACGCTTCAATCCTCTCGCATCACCGCGCCGAGGGGCTCCAATCGCCGGGCGCGTCGATCGAAAGCGCAGATCTCACCGATCCCGAGCTGCTCAAAAAACTCGATCGCCTGCTGATAGCCAAAGCCGACCTGCTCGGGAAGATGGGCATCGGAAGAAAGGGCGAAAACCGCCCCCGCCTCGACGCACATCTGCCGCAAACGCAGCGGCTGGATATATCTCTGCCAACGGGCTTTCGCAGTCCGGCGGTTGAGACCTCAACGGCAATGCCGGACTCAGCGATCGCCTCGACCGCCGGCTCATAGAAGTGACGAAGATCGCGCTCTGGCAGAGGTCGAGTACCTCCCCAGACCTTGACCAACTGGGGTGGGCGAGAATGTCGAGAGGCCGGACCTCGCGCAGCGCGCCGAGCGCTTCGAAATAACTGGTCCAGATCTGGTCGGGACTTGTGCCGACCTCCCAGACGTCCCAACCGTCATGGTCGACGGCGCGCTCGCCGAGGAAGTGGACCGAACCAACCACATAGTCGAAATCGTGGCCCTCGAGCAGGGAGGCCGTCTGCTCCTCGGCTCCTGAAATGAAGTCACACTCCAGCCCCAGTTTCAACGGCGTGGCCCGTACAAAATCACAGCAAGCGGCGAGGTCATCGCTGGCGCTGCTCTCCCAGAACGGGTGGCGCCAGATGGTCCAGCGCCTCGGTGAAGCGATACACGTGCTCAGACACCCCAACCTCGTCGACCCCCGCCTCGCTGGCGGCGGCAAGGTAGCGCTCGACGTTGGCGGCGGTGAAGTAGCGGTGGGCCGGAGTACCCTCTCTGATCAGGGCGCAGGTGAAGGTGGTAGTCGGTGAGCACCGCACCACGCTAGCGGCCCCGCCTAGACTGGGGTCAGATGCCCCGTGGGCGCCAGTTACTCTTTTTTGCTGCTCGCCTTTGCCGGCGGGGTCCTCCTCGCCGAGCTTCTCGGCGCGATCAACCTTGGAACAGCCCTCGGGGTCGGGCAGCTCTGCTTCGCTGCGATGCTGATCTGGGTCCTGCTGCGCGCCTGAGCTAGACCGAGGCCCGGCCGAGGAGCACTGCCTCGGCCACCCCGAGGTCAAACGGCGTCGTGACCTTGACGTTCGGGCTCAACGAAGGGTGGATCAGCACGCGGGCACCGGTGGCCTCGACCAGCATCGCCTCATCGGTTATCTCGTCGCCTGCGGAGTCCCCGGCCGCGAGTGCTTCACGCAGCACCGGGACCCGAAATATCTGTGGCGTCTGGGCAGCCCAGAGGTCGCTGCGCTCCAGGGTGGCATCGACAATCAGGTCCAGCCCACCATCCCGGGACCCTGGCCCTGAACCGCTCTCACTTGAACTTCTCGACCGTGCCCGCTTGATCGTGTCGGCTACCGGTGCCGCGGCGATCACGCCGCCAGCTTGGGGGTCGGTCTGAAGGGCGGCAAGCAGTTCCAGATCATCGCGCTGCTGAGCAGCGGTCTTGCCGCATCGTGGACGGCGACGAGGTCGGTCCGCACCTCCGCCAGCGCATTCCTGACGGACTGCGCTCGCGTCGCGCCGCCGACAACCAGGACGAGCCCCTGACCACGAGCAGCCCGCGATCGCGCCCGGGTGGAAGCGCTACTACGATCGAGCCGACCAGCCCCACGGCACGGAAGGCGGCGATTGACCACTCGATCATCGGCCGTCCGGCCACGGTTACGAAGGCCTTCGGACCGCCAGCTCCGAGCCTATCCCCGGAGCCGGCGGCCGCGATGACCGCGGTGAGCGACTCGACAGCGCTGCTAGGCGGTGGGGGCGAAGCGCTCCTCCAAGAGACCGTCGAGGTACTCCTCGGCGCCCTCCTCGTCCTTGTCGAGCGCGTACATGAACTCCGAGGCGAGGATCTTCTTCGCCCGCGTGTACATCTGCTTCTCGCCGGTCGAGAGGCCCTTCTCCATCTCGCGAATCGCGAGGTTGCGGACGACCTCCGCCAGCTCGAACACATCACCGGTCTTGATCTTCTCGCGGGTCGGGAATGAAGAAAGCGCCGGTTCCAGTTTTTCGGCATCTCTGAGACGTCATCGGTGAGGACGTCGGTTACTTTTTTGATCTCCTCCTCATCGATAACGCGCCGCAGCCCTGCCAGGCCAGCGTTTTCGCACGGAACCATCACTGTGAGTTCGTTATGAAGGATCTTGATCGTGAGGTAATCACGCTCAGACCCCATCAGCTCTCGCGACTCTTTCTTGAGCACGAGGCCAGCTCCGTGGTGGGGGTAGACGACCTTGTTGCCCTCCTCGAAGTCACAGACGTAAACGACGTCCTCCTCAAAGCCTGCCTCGATCGCCTCATCTAGCTCGGAAATCGCTTGCTCCTTTCGGTTTGCGACGGCGCTCATCGCCGTCAACTCTGTAGGTACCTGTCGACAAGATCAACCTCCTGAAGCCTCCGCAGACCCTCGCGGATGTCCTTGGCCCTGGGTCGGACCGACTCCATCGACGGCCTCGAGGTCAGCGTCGGAAGCCGCCAGGACCTCCTCAAGGCCGCCAAGTTCGTGGATGATCTTCTGGACGACAAGCTTGGGAATGCGCGGGACTCGCCCGAGCACCCGGTAACCGCGCGGGGCGACCGGGGAGTTAGGGTGTTCATCTTGCGGTCATAGCCCAACAACTCAGCGAGCCGGCCGAAGTCGAGCACGTCCTGGTGGGGCATGCGGGCAAGTGACTGCTGCACGGCGGCCAGATTTTGCTCGGAGTCCTCGACCGAGTAGTCGCGAACCAACGCCGTCTTGTCGGCGGCGACACCGACCATAGTCTCCTCCAACTGCATCTCGATCAGCCGACCCTCGGTACCGAGCTCGACGATGTAGCGCTCCACCTCAACCGCCATCCTGGTCACCAGCTCAGCCCGCTGCAAGACAGCGAGCACGTCATAGAGGACCCCCCCTCCCTCAAACTCGAGCACGGTGAGGCGAGCGGACACTTGGTCGAGGCGGTCGCGATACTTATCGAGGGTTGCCAAGCCCTGGTTGGCCTTGGCGAGCACCGCCGGGATGTCCTGAAGGATGTACTTCGTCCCCTCGACGTAGAGGGAGACGACGTCGCGGCGCTGTGAGATCGCGACGACCAGCGCATCGGTCTGTTTGGAAACGCGCTCGGCGGTGCGGTGGCGAGTGCCGGTCTCAGAGGAGAGGATTGTGGGATCGGGCATCAGCTGAACGTTTGCCCAGGCGATGTTGGTCGCCTCGGCGTTGAGGACTATTGCCCCGTCCATCTTCGCCACCTGGTAGAGCATCGCCGGGCTGTAATCGATATCAAGCCGGATCCCCCCCGAGAGCAGGTGGGAGACGTCTTCGAGATCCCCGACCACGATCAGGCCCCCGGTGCGCGAATGGACGATGTTGTCGATGCCCTCGCGCAACGCCCCGCCCGGAGCGACGACATCGAGCGCCCGGACGAGCCTTGGATCCTGCCGTTCAGACAACTCGTGAAGCTCATCCCCAGACAAAGAATCCATCGGCTTCTAGGATGACAAAAGGCGCTCTGGAATGCGGTCCGGTGAAATCCGTGTGGAAAGGTCGGGATGCGGTTTGTCAAGCTCAAGACCCCGAAAGGCACGCGGTCGGGCGCTCAGAGGTGGAAGCGGCGGTGGTGGCGGTGGTGGTGAAGCACCATCGCTGGGGGGTCTCCGGCGACCGCCGGGTCTGGGCCTGAGCCGCTTGGGGTCGCGGACGGAAGCCCCAGGTGAGCGCGGCGCCGCCGGCACAAAGGGCAACCGGGACCCAGGTGGAGGCGGCGAGCGCTTCAGAGAATGAGCTACCGCCGCTCTGGAGGGCGTGAAAGACGGCGCCAACTGAGGCAAGCGCCACCGCTCCGGCCATCACCCGGTCCATCGCCAAGACCCCCGAGGCGACACCCACCTTCTCGGCCGGCATCGCCCCCATCGCCGCAGTCGACATCGGCGCGTAGACAAGGCCGAGAGCGATTCCAAACGCAAGGTAACCGCAAAGCAAGACCGCATAGGGGCTGCCCCGCGCTTATCTGGGTCAGGATTGCCAGACCGCCAACCCCCCAAGAGCATTCCGCTGCTCATCAACAGCCGCGCCCCGAAGCGGGCGATCAGACGGCCCGAGAAAGGCGAGATCAAGACCATCGGCACGGTGACTGGGAGAATCATCAGGCCGCTCAGAACCGCTGAATGCCCACGGACCTCCTGCAAATACTGGGGCTGGAAGAACATCACGCACCAGTAGGCACCAACCAGGGCAAAGGCAGCTGCACTGGCGCCAAGGTAGGGACCGTTGCGAAACAAGGAGAACTCGACTATTGGCCCCGAGACGCGGTGCTCGATCCGCCAAAACATGAAGAGGATGGCCACTCCGCTGAGACCGAGCAAAAGGGCGGTCTCACCACCCCAAACCCGAGCCTGGACGAGGGCAAGGACTACCGCGGTGAGACCGGCACTGAGCGCCGCCAGTCCCGAGGTCTTAATCCGCCGTCCCGCATTGGGATCGGTGGACTCGGTCGGCGGCAAGGGCAGTGATCAAGACGCCCAGGGCGGCGATCGGCAGGTTGATCCAAAAGATCACCCGCCAGTCGAGTTCGACCAGCGCCCCGCCGACCAGCGGGCCGACCGCGAGGGCGAGAGCTGAAATCGCGGCCCAGATGCCCAAAGCACGTGCCTGCTTAAGCTGTCCGCCCGGGAGTGCGTTGCAGACGATCGCCAGCGAAAGCGGAAGCATCGGAACAGCTCGATGCCCTGAATCACCCTGCCCAGAATCAGAATGGGCTCACTTCCAGCCGCACCCGATAGCAGGGAGCCCAGCGCGACGAGTATGATGCCGGTGAGGAAGAGGCGCTTGCGGCCAAACATATCCCCGAGCCGGCCGGCCGTCACGACGAGCACGGCG
>CAVUWL010000006.1:0-14969 GCA_963745305.1 uncultured Solirubrobacterales bacterium | reverse complement strand
CCCCCTTGCACGATCGAAGTGTCGGTAGGCCTGCAGGAAGGCCTGCTCGGTCAGATCCTCGGCGTCGTGATGGTTGCCGACTCGGTAATAGGCATAGGAATAGACGTCGCGCAGGTGGGCCCTGTAGAGATCCTCGAAGGCGCGGTCGAGCTCGGCCTTCCTCGGCCGGAGGCAGGCTTGCCGGCTCGACATTTTCCTTTGCCGTGCTCACCCGGCAAGCCTAGTCCCCTATCATGCCGCCCGCCTGGAGCGCTCGACGCGACGCAACCCGGCAATCCAAGCCTCGGTGTCGATCTCACCACGGATCAGCGAAGCGAGACCATTCAGCGCCTCGGCCTGGACTCCGGCGGCTGAGACCGCCTCGGCGAGAAGCGGGGCGGTATCGAGGCCCTCCGAAGCCTGCCCGATCAGCTGTGGAATCTCCTCGGCCGGGGTGCCCGTTCCCAGCAGCTCCCCAGCGCGCCGGTTGCGACCGGTTGGCGCCATCATCGTCGCGGTCAGATCGCCGACTCCGGCCAGGCCAGAACAGCGCTCCCAGCCGGGCGCCCCGGCCGATCGCGTACTCGATGCACTCGCGCCAGACCTCGGCCGCGGCGATCCCGGCCGCATTGAGACCGTGAGACTCAGCGGCCGCCGCGGCCAGAGTCGCAGCATTCTTGGCCGCACCGGCCATCTCAACTCCGATCACATCGGCCGGAGCGCTCGCACACCAAACCGGCCTGATCGAAAACCTCGCCGAGCTGATCACGGAGATCAAGATCGGCGGAGCCAAGGACAAGGGCGGCGGAGCCTGATACGGCCTCACGCGCATGGGCGGGGCCGCCCAAACAGGCGATCGCCCGGGCCCTACCGTGCTCACCGACGTACTCGGCCGGCAACTGGCCCTGGGCCGCAATCAAGCCCTGGTCAGAAGGAGCACCGCGAGCGCTCTCCCACCCGATCGGCGATCGCCCCCACCGCCTGCGGTAGCGACTTGGAGGGGATTGCCAGGCAGACAAGATCGAGGCCGGCCAGCTCGATCCTGCTCGCCGCACGAACATCGAGGCTCTCGGGGAGGCTGACGCCCTCGAGGTAGCGGCGATTCTCGCGATCCCCGGCGAGCTCGGCGGCCTGGGCTGCCGTCCGCGCCCCGAGCTGGACCTCAAGGCCACCGCGAGCGAGCAGGACCGCGACCGCGGTGCCCCAGCTGCCGGCGCCGATCACCGCGGCACGACGCATCGGCAGTTGTTCACCTAGATCTTCCCACTGCAGCTGAACGTTGGGCCAGATCCGGGCGGTCACCGTTTCGGCCAGGGCCGGAGATGGACTTGAGGCCCGAGGAAGGTCATCGCACGGCCGAGGCGAACCCGGACCCGGCGTGGCCGGATCCGCCAGCCGCGTCGCACGTGCTCGGTTCCGATCAAAGCGCAGGGGATCACCGCGACTCCGGTCTGCAGGGCCAAACGACCCACTCCGCGCCTCGGTTGGCGCAAGGAGCCGCTTCGGATTCGGGTCCCCTCCGGAAAGACTAGACGGTGCCGCCTCGCTCCACCACCAGGCGGGCCGATTCCATAGCGTCTTCGTCTGCCTCTCCCCGGCGAATCGGAAAAGGCACCCAAACGTGAGAGCAACCAGCCCTGCCAGCGGCGCTGGAAGAGCTCCACCTTGGCGACATAGTTCATCGGTCGACGCCATGGCAAAACCCCCCCGATCGCAAATGGATCGAGGAAGCTGCGGTGGTTGGAGGCGACGATCAGGACCACCGCGGACTCGGGCATGCTCTCGCCCGGTACGCCCGTAGCGAAAGTAGAAAAGAAAAAAGGGCGTCATAAAAACCCTGGCGAGCAACCCAGGGGCCAATTGACGCCGTGGACGCGGGGTAGTCGTGGTATCGCTGGAGTCGCTCTTCGTTCACGAAGAGCGCTACACGGGCGCCGGGAGGTGGTTACCAGGCGCTCGTCACCAGGCGCTCGAGCTCCCCCCGGTCTGGTGGGCGTGGGGCAAAAGACAACTCAGGGCGCACTAGGATGGCCTGCAGCGCCTGATTCGAGCCTCTCTGGCGCTCGGCTCCGCTGGCTCCAAGCCCGGGGGGACGGCCGCCGAGCTCAAAGATTCGCGATTCGATCTGATCGCTTTCGACCCCGATCGCCTTGGCCAGTGCTGCGAGCTGCCGGGGGGGCACGGGGAACCATGAATGCCATCGCCCGGGGAAGAATCGCGGCGTTGGTCTCGGCGTGGGGACTCCCGCAGACTCCGAGTCGCCCAGCGTTTGACAGATCACGTGGTGGATTGCGAAGAGGGCAGAGTCGATCGCGTAGCCGCAGAGGATCGAGCCCCCGGCCAAAGCGTCGAGCCGCCGGCCCGCCGACCACCCCTGATCGAGCGAGCCGGCGATCAGCTCCGCCCCGCGCAGCGCGCTCATCCGAGATACGGGGTTGGCGAACTTCGTATAGAGCGAATCACCCCCATGTGCGAGCGCGTTCATCGAGCTGAAGCGGAGCGCTGGCTCGGGTTGACTGGTCATCGTCTCGGGATCCGCGATGACCAAAGCCGGGCGGACCAGGTCCCTTACCGCTGCCTCCATGCCCGCGGGCAGACGGTGGATTCCAGTCATCTCAGCACCCGACATCGTGGTAGGAACGGCGGAACACTTGCACCGCTGATCGAGGCAACTGCCTTCGCGGTATCGATCACCCTTCCACCCCCCAGTGCAACCAAACGGGTTGAGCGGACGTTGTCAAGCAGCGCGGCTGCCGCCTCGGGCACCGCTTCAGCGCTCACCTCGTGAACACGATCTGCTGCCGCCGCGAGCTCGGGCAAAGGCCTCAGGGCCCTGGCGGTACTAACGAGGTCAAAGGAGGCAAAACCGTGCTCAGCGAGGAGGTTGGGCAGCTGCTCAGTTCTCCCCTGCCCGAAGAGGACGGTGCGCCCTGCGTCTCTCCATATGAAGCGCTCGCTCACCCGGTACTGACCGCCCGCGGATTCCTCACCGGTCGTAGCTTTGGCTCCAGAGTCTGGCGCAGATGCTCATAATTGGGAGGCAACGAGAGTTTCTCACCCAGGTGCTCTAGCGGCTCATCAACGGTGAAGCCGGGGCCAAGCGTGGCGATCTCAAATAGTACCCCGCTTGGCTCGCGGAAATAGATCGAACGGAAATAGAAGCGATCGATCACCGGCGTGGGCTGGGCACCGGCACCGATCGCCAGCTCTCGCCAGCGGGGATGCTCCTCAATGCTCGAAGCCCAGGCCACGTGATGGACGCTCCCCGCCCCCTGCAGCGGCCGCTGGGGAGGGGGCTCGTCGTAGAGATACTTGCCACCCCGCTGCTGGCCGCGTGCCTCCCAGCCGTCCTCATCCGTCGGCACGAACTCGAGCGCTTCAAGCAGGCGCTGGCTGGCCTGGGGAGCCGTGCTGTAGGCGCGAACCGCGTGAAATCCCTGTAGAGCGAGATCCGCCGGAATCTCGGGGTGATCGGCAACCAGTGGCTGGTCGTTGACCGTGGCCACCAGGAGCGCGTGACCGAGACCCTCGGGATCGGCAAAGCGCAGCTCGTCGTCGCGGCGCTCCGTATCGATCCCGCCGTGGCTGAGTCGATCCGCCCAAAAGTTCAGCGCACCCTGCGAGCTGACCCGCCAAATGATCCGGTGAATCATGCCCGCACCCGCCCGGCCGCGGGGTGCGCCGGGATACTCAAAGAAGGTCAGATCGGAGCCGGCGCTGCCCTTCTCGTCGGCGAAGAAGAGGTGATAGACGCTTGGGTTATCCTGATTTACGGTCTTCTTGACCAGACGCAGTCCGAGCACCCCAGCATAAAAGTCGACGTTTCGCTGGGCGTCCTCGGTGATCGCGGTGATGTGATGGATTCCCTCGAGCCTCACGGGTTGACGTATAGCATCCTCGCGATGAGCCGATGGCGTAGCCGCACGGTAAAGGCGCTTGTCGTCCTCGGCTCATTCCTCGCCTTTCTCAGCGTATTTACGATCTGGGTCGAACGCCAAGCCCTAAATACCAGCGATTGGGTCAGCACCAGTGACCAGCTGCTTCAAAACTCGACAATCCGCAGCGCCGTCGCCAACTATCTGGTCGATCAGCTCTACGCCCACGTCGACGTAGAGCAGGAACTGAAAAGTATCCTGCCGGGCGAAACCAAACGGCTCGCCGGTCCAGCTGCAGGGGGTCTGCGCCAGGTCGCCGGAAACGGGGCTGAAGAGCTGCTCAAGACCTCGACCGCCCAGAGCCTCTGGCAGAGCGCGAACCGAACCGCCCATGAACAGCTGGTGTCCGTCCTGGAAGAAAAGGGCGGCACCCTCTCGACTGAGAACGGAACCGTGACCCTAAACCTCGGTTCCCTGGTCACCAACCTCGCCAGCCAAGTCGGAATCGGCGCAAACCTGGCCGAAAAGCTGCCGCCCAATGCAGGTCAGATCGAGATATTGCACTCCAATCAGCTGAAGACGGCTCAAAACATCACGGTGGCAGTAAAGGGTCTGGCCCTGCTGCTTTCACTGCTCACATTTGCCGCCTTTGCCGGGGCGATCTACCTCGCGGGCGAGGGCCGCTGGGTGACGGTTCTGTTCTCGGGGATCGGATTGATCGCAGCTGGGTTCGCCGTCATCGTCGCTCGCCACGTTGCCGGAGGCATCGTCGTCGGCCAGGTGGTCACGAACGAAAGCGTCAAGCCGGCCGCCGAAGCGACCTGGGCGATCGGCACGTCACTGATGACCAGCATCGCGACAACCGTGATCGTCGTCGGCGCGCTCTTCGCCGCGGCCGGTTGGCTCGGCTCACCGACGAGCTCCGCGCGTGCGTCCCGCAGGCTGATCGCTCCAGCGTTGCGTGATTATCGCCCCTACGTCTACACCGGCCTCGCGATCATCGTCGGCATCTACTTTCTCTCGGCTCCAACCCAGGGCCTGCGCTCATTCCTAACCACTCTCGTGATCGCAGCAATGGCCGCATTTGGTATTCGCGAGCTGAGCAGGCAAACCGAGACCGAGTTCCCAGACGCCCACTTCCACCAGATGTTCGGCCAAACCCGAGACCGCGTCGTCGACGCTGTGAAAGGAGCCAACCTCGGGGAGCGGGCATCGAAACTTCGCCTGCCCGAGGTGAAGAGGCCGAGCGAAGAAAGTGGCGTATCCGAGACGCCCACCGAGGTGATTTCCTCAAGCGAGGACGACGCCCGACTCGGCCGCCTGGAACGGCTCGGTGACCTGCGCGCAAAAGGCGTCCTGACCGACGAGGAGTTCGCCGCCGAGAAGTCTCGTTTGTTGGGTGATCACAGCTCCTGAATGCCACCCGGCGGCTGGAACAGCTCGCCGGAGCCTAGAGCTGACGCTCGCCGGCCATCCGATTTTCAATCCATCACCGAACGGCGACCGAAACTGCTTGGAAAGAGACATGCCTTCTAGCCCGGTTTGCTCAATCCGACCCCGAGCTCCGTCCGCTGTGAAGCTCCCCGTCCCGGCCACACATCTCGAGCCAGAAATCACCGTCGCGCAGACGACTGGTTTCGTGGCGGATAGCTCGGAGCGTTTATCGCGGTGATCGAAGCTGTCCGAGACTTGTTCGCCGTAGTAGCGGCGTTGGCTCGATACCGTGGCTCGATCGTTCCTTTGGTCCGCAGGGAGCTGCGGATCTGGGAGGGCCGTGCCGAAGCAATTCCAGATCCCCTCCTGCGCGATCGAGCCCTGTTCGCGCTGCGCGAAAAGGGGCAAAACGCTGAGGCCACCGCCGTTTTCGCCACGCTCGTGCCCAGAAGGAACACAGAGATCTTCATCCGTTCGATGACAGCCTTCCAGGTCGCCGTCGACTATTTGGATCTGCTTGGTGAGCAGCAGACCGCCGAGCCGCTAGCCAATGGTCTGCGCCTTCACAGTGCACTGAGCGACGCCCTCTCGTCGGAGCTACCGCTTGGGGATTGGTACGGCCTTCATCCCCGCAGCGAAGATGGCGGCTATCTTCATGCTCTTATCGCCGGATGCCGCGAGACCCTCCATCCGCTGCCGTCGCTGCGAACAGTGCTGCCGCTGGCGCGGCGAGCAGCGGTGCGCTGCGGAGAGGGCCAGAGCTACACCCATGCCAGCGCCCAAGGCGACAACCAAGCCCTGCGGGTCTGGACTTCAAATCAGGAACCCACAGCTGGTTACCTTTGGTGGGAGATTGCAGCTGGGGCCAGCTCATCGGTCGCGGTGCACGCGCTGATCGCAGCCGCAGCGAATCCGGGGGTCACAGTTGAACAGGCGGCGCTGATTGATGCCGCGTATTTTCCTCCGATCGGAGCCTTGACGGTCCTACTCGACGACCTGATCGATCTCGAAAATGACATCGCCAGCGGCGATCACAGCTACATCACCTATTACGAGAGCAACCTGCGTGCCGCCGAGCGACTCGACTTGATCACCGCCTACGCGCTAGCCGCGACAAAGAAGCTCCCCCAGCCTCGCCGGCACTCCGCAATCCTCACCGGGGTCGCGGGCTTCTACCTGAGTGCCCCTGGCGCGAGAACGAGATTCGCGGCGCCGATCAGGGCACGCATGATCAAACGCATCGGTCCCTCCATTCGCCCGATACTCGCGACAAGGCATCGCTTCCGCCAAGGCTGAGCATTGAACAACTCGGTCTCATCATCATCAAACCGACTCTGATCAGAAGGTTTGGGCGGGAAACTTCCCCCGCAGCCGCATTCGGCTGCGACATCCACAGCCCAAATCGAGGAATCGGTTGGCCTGCAGGGAGCGGCCTGCGGATGGCCGAGCTTCGAGGACGCTCGCCAAATAAGGAGTCCGCCCCTTGGGACCACCTCAGCGAAGCAACCGCTTGACGCCTCCTCCGCCTTTTCGATTACGCCATCCCGATCAAATCGCTACGACATGGAACGAGTGCGGGTAATTACGGTAGGGCTTGGCACCAGCGAGCCGAAAAACCCTTTGACGGCGCACGACCCCGGTCCCAACTTCTCAGCCAAGCGAACCGGGGGTCGCGCCACTCCCCAGGCCTTCGGCCGCTCAAAAACCACATGCCGCCAGCGCCATGGTGCCGGTAATCCGCTACGGTCGGTCGGTGATCTTCGACTTCCGCTATCGAAATGATGAGGGGAAGTGGAAAGCGCTTGGTCATCGAAAGGGGCCTACCCGCGACGCCGCTTTCGCCTCTCTGGAGGAATTGACCGGGCACACCTCTGCAACCGAGTTCATGTCCCGACCACGCGATGGCCATACCCGAAACTGGGATTTGTTCTGGCGTAGGGGCGAGTGGGCTCCACTGATCGCAGCCACCAACCGCAGCATCCAGGCAAGTCGCCCCCCCGACTGAACGACTCCGCGCACCCATCACGCAGCTTCTTTCTCACCGCAAGGGGTGGTCAAGTTCTACCAATCCCTCGCGGCGACAATTGCTTCCACCCCGCTCCTCGACCCGATCGACTTTGCATCGCCCCACAATGCTTCCCAGTGGCTCCGCTGAGCAGTCGAGCGCTAGCGCCTCAACCGCTTCGGGTGATCCTTGAGCGACAATCAGGTTGAAGCGGAAAGCGTCCTCAAACTTGATCCGGGAGAGATCCGTTGCACAAGCCACACATCCGCGTTACGCCGATTCCCCGAGTACGAAAACGCCGAAATCGCTTCCAAGCTGCTTCATAAATGCAAGTCCGTTTAGGAGTCGTGTGTTGGGGGCATGGTGTCTGAGGGCTGAGTCTGGGTCGGATACCTCAGAGCGGCCCTCGCGGACTCAGCTCTTTCACGGAACCGATCCCTAGGCACCAAAAGGGGACGACGCTTAAATCACCCCGCCAGGTGGCTCGGCCGAGCACGTTGCTGGCTGAACGAGGTAGCCTCTCAAACCTGAAGGAGTACTACGACAGGCGGGCACCGGAGTATGACGAGTGGTACCACGGTCTGGGTCGCTTTGACAGCTTGGAACGTCCCAACTGGGATGACGAGCTTCGCGAACTGGAACAGACCATCGCCTCGCTCCCCCCAGCCCGGACGCTGGATGTCGGATGTGGCACCGGCTTTTTGACGCGCCACCTGCGCGGCGATGTGGTCGGCTTGGACCAGAGCGAAAGGATGCTCGCGATTGCCCGGGAGAGAATGCCCACGGCGCACTTTGTCTGCGGCGAGGCCCTCGATCCGCCCTTCGCTAACAGCTCCTTTGATCGAGTCTTCACCGGACATTTCTACGGTCACCTCGGGCAACCTGAACGCGAGCGTTTCCTAACCGAGGTGCGCCGAGTCGCGTCACAGCTGATCGTCGTTGACTCAGCGCAACGGCCCGATCGCCAGCCGATCGAGCGCCAGCTACGAACGCTAAACGACGGACAAACATTCGACATCTTCAAGCGCTACTTCAGCGCCCCCGAGCTCGCAAAGGAGATCGGAGGGGCTTCGATTCTCTTTGAAGGCAACTGGTTCGTGATGGTCAAATCGCCGTGAGTCCGTCTCGTCCGTAACTTCGTCGCCGGTGACATTGGGCCCGGACAGCAGCGCGGCGGCGCCCAGCCATTTGCAGCCTCCTCTTGTTGACGACTTCTAACTGAGCCCGGAGCATGATTCCGTTCAGTACTTCCGTTGTCCTTCGTTCCTGCGCGTCCGCTCCATCGGTCTGCCGGATTGCACGGCTAGCCACCCTCGAGCGCTTCCGCGGTACTCGCCGCCAAACTGATTTCCTGGATCTGACGGTCCGGCAACACCCGCACCTCTAACCCCAATAGAGAATGCCGTTGAGGACGAGAATCACTGGCCGCGCCGAATCGCTCGGCTCTTAGGCCAGCCCTATTCGTAGGTGAAATAGATCCGGGAGCTGCTCTTCTTGCATATGAAGGAGATCGGCGGTGTACCCTCGGTCGACTCCCCATGGCAACGAAAGCCGCTATAGGATCAGCTGAAGCTGTTCTTGTTCTTTACGGCGTACTTCAGCCACCCCCGGTCCGTTGCGAGCCCCGCAGCCGCGTTCGCTTGAGCCGCGGCCGTTCGAAGAGTGCCAAGCGGCCTCGAGCCCACAGGAGCGGGTGCTGCGGGCGATGGCCGCGGTGATCGCCGAGCAGGGCTACCTGGAGACCTCGGTGGCCGAGATTGTGCAGAAAGCCAGGACTTCCCAGCGGACCTTCTACGAATCGTTCGCCAATAAAGAGGACGCTATGGTCGCTGCGTTGGACAACGCCTCGCTGAAGATGGAGGCCGCGGCGCGATCGGCCGTCGACTGGCAGCACAGGGTGCTGGCGTGAGCGAGTCCGATTCGATCAGGCCACGGCTGAGGATGACCGTCGTGCCCCGCACAGCCCCCGTCGGCAGCGGGTCATCGAGGACGTAGCAACCGCGCGGCTCTTGCAGAGCGGGAGCGGCACTTCGCAATATCTCGAAGGCATCGCCAAGCGCCATCGCCTCCTCAGCGCTGGGACGGCGCGCGCCCAGTCGCCGCCGCCACACCCAGCCACTACCGGGCTGGACAAGGCCCAATACCGACCAGGCTAGGGGTGCGAAGGCGGCGACATAGGCAACAGCTTCGGCGCTCAGCCCGAGGGGGACGATCACCCCCACGGTCGCGGCGCCGAGGTAGAACAGAAGCCAGCGGATGCTGGCTCCGAGCATCGCCTCGCCGGAAAGCGTCAGTAGATAGAGACCGAGGCCGATCGCAGCGTGGGATCTCGGCGCGAGGCCGGCGCGGTACCCGTGGGTGCTCTCCGTCTGGGTGTGCATGGGCGAGCAAACGCACGCTTCGCGTGCCACAAATGGGAGCTCTGCGCGCCCAGGGCGGAGGGATGCCTGCGCGCCTTCGCGGCCTGCTCACCTGCGGAGGCCGGAACAAGCCGGAAACCGGCACCTGGCTGGCGCGGGGAACACGCTGGGGAACATATCTGCCTGCCGGGAGTCCGCCTAAGCTCCGATTTTTGGCTCTGTAGCTAGGGGTACTGTGAAGCCCGCCTCCGGAATCGAACCGGAAACCTCCTGATTACAAATCAGGTGCTCTACCAGTTGAGCTAGGCGGGCGCGGTCCTAGATTTCGGCTCTAGGAAGCCGTTTCCTGCGTTAGGTCGGTACCTTGGCTTTCGGACTCCTTTGCCCATTTTCCATCTCGCTGCCCATTCGCTGCCCAATGGAGGGCCGCATCAAACGCCTCGCGGTAGACGCCGGACAGTCGCTCACGCCGTCGCACCGCCTTAGCGTAGACGCGCATCGGAAAGGCCGGATCCTCCCAGCCGCCCTGTTCAGCCACGTAGATCGGATCATCGCCACAGGCATAACGCAGGGAAGCGTAGGTGCGGCGCAGCGAGTGGGGAGACACCCGCTCGCTGATTGGCGCAATCCCCGCCTTCTCTAGCTCGACGTTCGCCTTTTTGATCGCCGACTTCAGGCGCCGACTCACGTTCGCGGGGGTTTGTCGTGTCAGCTGCGTGCCGATGAATACCGGATCACCGGGGTGCGTGTGTTGGCTCGTCGCCGCAAGCGTCCAAAGCTCAGTAATGAGTCCCGAGGGCAGCTCGACCTCACGTCGGCCAGCGGAGGTCTTTGACACCTGAACCGTCAGGGTCCCGGCTGCAAGGTCGAGGTCCCGCCAATTGAGCGCACACGCCTCCCCCACTCGCAGTCCTGCGCCAGCCAGTGTCGCGAGGATCGCCCGATGGCCCTTCGGCGCCGCGTCGAGCAGGGTGAGCAGTTGCTCGGGCTCTACCCATGTACGCCGCGGAGGGAGTGCTTTGACCCGACGCCGACCGCCCTTGGATGCGGCTGGATTCACTGAGATGTAGTCATAGTCAACGGCAACATCGAGAATCTGTGCAAGCCGGTTCAGACACTTGTTGATCTGTGCCGCAGCGAGCTTCTCCTCCGCCAGCTTTGCCGCTTTGTACCGATCAACCTCGGCAACCGTTATCTCAGTGAGGTAGTGCTTTCCAAAGAAAGGCAGCAGGTGGTAGCTGAGTGTCCACCGGTAGTCCTCGATCGTCTTTGGCATCAGCTCCGGTTCCCGCGTTTCGAGCCAATCACTCGCGAATTGATGGAACGTCGGTACCTCAACTGGCGCCGCAACTGGCTCCTGCTCCTGTGGTTTCCAGATCCCGCGCTCCACATCGGCGAGGACATGACGCAGCTCAGCCTCGGCTCGCTCGCGATCCCAACCATTCGCGGACGTACCGAGGGCCACGTAGTGACGTATTCCGTCGGCGCGAAAGCGGATGGCCCAGCCGCGCCCTTCCTTTGGTTCTATGACTTGTCCGGTTGCTTTGCGGGCCATTTCGTCCTCCTTGTCCGCGCCCTCTCGTTAACCGGAATCAGCTTACGCGAGGTCGGCTCGTCCGACTCCTTTTGATCGGCAACAGCGGTGCCCCGCCAGAGCGCGGAGCGCGGCTCTGGCGGCGGGCCAAACTGCGGGACGGCTCAGGCCTCGCCTCCTTGGCGCTGGCATTCATCCGCTCGATTGCTATAGCGGGATCAAAGCGAAGCCTGGGCGTACTGCCGCTGCCTAATCTGATCGCACCGAGCTCGCTCGCGTGGGCATAGACCCATTCGCGCTCCACCCCCAGCCGCCGTGCCAACTCGGCAGCGTCGACAAACGCTGTGCCCTTCGCCGCGTCCCGATGAACGAGCAGATCAGCAACCCTGCGAGCGATCGCATCAATCGCCTGGGCGTCGAGCGTGACAGGAGTAGGTGTCATTTCAACCTCTCGGCCCAAATCTGCATCGCAGTCGAGGGTTCCGTTGTCGAGTAAACGCCGACAGCGCTGAACCCAGCAGCCGCCACCTCAAGTGCCGTTCTCCAAGGTGGCCGCCTTCGCAGATCAGGGCTTGCGCCATCTGTTCTCCCGCTCGACGTCGTGGCAGGGTTGTGGCTGTGTCCTGGGCCATGCGCCGGCCAAACGCACGGCTCTGCCGTGCCAAGCTGGGCGGTGGATGGCCCAGCCGCGCCCGCGCATTTGCCGACTGGCGGATCACAATCCCGGCGGATGGCGCAGCTGAAAGCCGGCCAGGTAGCTGGCGGAGAAGTTGCCCTGGGGAATCCAACCCGGTCCGCCGCCCGGATTGGAGTCAGAGGTACCCCAGTAGCGCTCACTCGGCGGAGTCACCCCCGGCATGAACTCGATGAAGGTGTGCGCTTCGGGCCCGTAGGGCTTGACGTGGATAGTGACCTCCCGCCCCGGGCCTCGTTCGCCCCATCCCACCAGCTCGGTGGTGTCCATCGTCGGGTTGTGAAAGCCACCGACCTGGAGCAGGTGAGAGACGGCCGAGGAGCAATCGAAGGGACCGTTGGGTGGAGTCGGGGACTGGCCATGGGAGCCGCCCCAGACGTAGGGAATGTGCAGGGCGTTGATCCGCGCCGCCTCGGCGAGCATCCGCTGCAGCGCTGGGCCAGATCAGCGGCGGCGCAGTCGCCGAACCCCGCGGTCTCGACGTTGCTTGTTCCCTGGAAGCGCTTGGCCTCAGCCAGAACCTCGGCCACATACCAACCAGCGTGGTTGTAGGCGAGAATCGCCGCCCCCCAGTCACCCGGAGCGCCGGAGGCGCGCAGGTAGCGGGCCGCGGCGAAGATCGCATCCCAGGGGTCATAGGGGTCCTTGCGGCCGTCGTGGTCGGCGTCGACGCCCCAAATGGCCCAGGTCGAGGGCTCAAACTGCATCCAGCCGATCGCGCCCGCCGAGGAGGGACCCATGTTGGTGCCGAAGTCGGTCTCGACCTCGTTGATCGCGGCAAGGATCGCCGGCCCCTGCCCGCCCAGCCCGTAGCGCGAGGCTGCTGCCTCATAGATCGGCACCAGGCGGCTCGGCACCTTCGAGCTGAGCCCGCCTACCGTGCTGCTCCCGCCGCAGTTGGGCGAGGCTCCGAAGATCAGCCCGATCGAGAGGACGAGGGCGATCAGCGCCGCGAGCAGCCCCAGAGGGATCCCGAGCAGGATCTTCGGGGCGCGGCTGGCAGAAAGTGAGCCGGCCTCCATCGTCCCTGCTCAGCTCGGCGGTGAGATCGCCACAACCCGCCAGCGGGAGTCACGGTGTTCAACGAGGAAGGCGACCGAGAAGGGCGGCGAGCGGCCGTCGCCGATCCTGACGCTGGCGTTAAGCGCGCGGGCGCTCTGCGCTTCGATCGCGACCGAGAGCGCGCGAGGGCGAAGGCGGAGACGAGCGGGCGGCACCCGGACCGCGGCGGTTTCGATACGGCGCTGAAGCGTTGGCGTCGCCTCGGGGAGGCGCGGCGGATGTACCAGGTAGACGGCCCGGGCGTAGGCAGCGGCGAAGCGATCGGCGACGCTGGCCGCGTGGTCCAGCTGGAAGGCGGCGATCGGACCCGCGCGGACGCCGAAGACGAGTGAGACATTCCGTCCGGCGCGCCTGGCGCCGGAGGGTCCGCAGCCGCCTGCGCCGAGCGCAGCGAGAACCATGAGAGCGACGATCGCCACGGGTGCACTGCGAGCCGGTTTTGGGGCGGTTGAAGGGCAGTCGGCGGAATGGTCCATTGCGGCCCTGTTGTCCGCCGCGCAGGCACTTTGCATCGATTTGAAATCAAGCCGATGCAACCGAACCTCTTGATGGACAAGGAGAGTGGGACCGAAGTCGCACGGTCAACCGAGAACGCTGGTCAAGGAGGCTTGATGCAGACCACCAAAACTGGGACCATCGAGGTCGATGTTTAAGAGCACGGTGCAAGCGGAGCTGAGCAAGGCTGAGCTCGACGGCGCTCGGCTCGGCTTCTCCCAGATGCTTCGTCGCAAGCGCTTCTCACCGCAGTTCATCGCCAACCATCGCGATGACCTGCTGGCCACCGCCCAGCTCGAGTACACCCGCCGGGCTACCGAAGGGGTCGAGGTCGAGAACCCGGCCGGCTGGATCATCAACTGCGCCTGGCGCCGCACCCAGAACCTCCTGGAGGCCCAGGGTCGCGGCCCGCGGCTGATCTCGACCGAGCGCAGCGGGGCGCTCGCCGACGATCTGGGCCGCAGTCCTGAGGATGCAGCGCTGGAAGCAGATCGGTTCCGCAGGGTGCAGGAGGCGGTCGAGCGGCTCTCGGCCGAGCAGCGCAGACTGCTTGAGCTCGCCTACTTCGAGGAGATGGGAGTGCGCGAAGCGGCGCGATTCCTCGGCTGGCACTCCTCCAAGGCACAGCGTTGTCATGAATCCGCACGGCGAAGGATCCAGGAGCTACTCGGCGTGGAGAGCCTCGATGAGCTGGAGATCCCGATCGGCCTGGCGGCCTGGCTCTCGTTGGCGAGCCGACGCTCCGCTGCCCTTCACCTGCCGGCGGGGATCGAAGCGGCGGCTGATAAGGCAAGTCGCGGAGCCGGACACATGTGGGCACGCACGCAAGAGCTGGCGCGTCGCTTCCTGGCGCTCGGCGGCGGCGAACCCACCGGTGGCGTCGTCGCGGGAGGCGTTGCCCGCACGGCCGGAGTCTGTGGGGCGGCAGCGGTTGCCTGTCTCGCGAGCGGCGTGATCGGTCCAGGCCTGGGTGGCGTCAACCTGCTCGGCACACACCATCACAACCCTGCGCCGCGTGAGCGATCGGCGCAGACCGCGGATCGCTCCAGTGCTGTGGTGAGCCCGCCGGTCCGGGAAGTCCAGGCCTCCCCCACTCGCTCGCTCGCGTCCACCACCTCCGCGCCCCAGGCGTCCAACAAGAACAGCGGCGGGCACCACGGAAAGGCCGAAGCCGAAGCCGAAGCCTCCAGCTCGGCCGCCAGCCCGAAGCGACAAGTCGAACAGGAGTTCAGCCCGTTCGCCGGCGGTGGATCCACCTCGACGACCACACCGGCTCCCGCCTCCAGCACAGCATCTGACTCCTCGGGAAGTTCGCCATCGAGCGGCCCCTCATCAGCCGCCAGCTCCTCCTCCCCAGCGGCGGCGAGCGCCGCGAAGCAGACGACTCAGGAGTTCGGCGCCTTCAAGTAAGCGAACGGCGGCGGCGCGAGAGCTACTTGAGGAGGCGGAGGAACTCCTCGCGACTGATCCCAGCCTCGGCCAGGGTTCCAGCAAGCGTGCCTCGCTTGAGTTCGCGGGCGTGGACGGCGAC
>CAVUWL010000005.1:0-142896 GCA_963745305.1 uncultured Solirubrobacterales bacterium | reverse complement strand
CGATGCATGAGACTCCAGCCCTACCGAAGGAGTCAAATGCCAAGGCAGTACCCCACGGAGTTCCGCGAGCGAATCGTCGCCCTGGCGAGGTCGGGAAGGTCCGTCGCAGAGTTAAGCGCTGACTATGGAGTGGCAGCGCCACCATCCACCGCTGGCTTGACCAAGACCGCATAGACCATGGCGAGAAGCCCGGCGTCACCAGCACGCAGAACACCGAGCTCGCAGCCGCAAGGAAGCGAATCCGCGAGCTCGAGCACGAACTCGAGCTCATCCGCAGGCGGCCGCGATCTTCGACGAGAAACAGAAGATCCGCCCAAAACCCTCTACCCGGTGATCAAGAACCTGACCGGGCAGGGATTCAGCGAGCGAGAGGCATGCCGCGTGGTCGGGGTCAACCGCAGCAGCTACACCCACTGGCGCAAGCGACCGCCCAACCAGCGCGAGCTGAAGCGGGCGTGGCTCGTCCCCTTGGTGGCAAAGATCCACACCGACTCCTTCGGGACCTACGGTTACGCCAGAGTCACAGCGGAGCTGCGGCTTGGCCACGGCGTAGTTGCCAACCGCAAGCTTGTCTACTCAATCATGCGCGAGCAGGGTTTGAAGGGCTTGCCAAAGCCGCCGACGGGCAAGCGAGGTCCGACTGGAACGTTCGTGGCAGCCGACCTCGTCTGCCGGGATTTCTCAGGGGAGGGCCCCAACAAGCTCTGGGTTACCGACATCACCGAGCATCCCACCAGAGAGGGCAAAGTCTTCTGCTGTGCGGTGCTCGATGCCTTCAGCCGCAGGGTCGTCGGCTGGTCGATCGACTCAACTCAGACGGCCGCCCTGGTGACCAACGCACTCGGGATGGCGATCAGAGCCCGCGACCCTGATCGCACCGTGATCCATAGCGATCGCGGCACCCAATTCACGTCCTGGGCCTTCACCCAGCGCGTCAAGGAGGCGGAGCTGATGCCGTCCGTCGGGCGCACAGGGACCGCCCTCGACAACGCGATGATGGAGTCTTTCTGGGGCCGGATGCAAGTTGAGCTGCTCAACCGCCGACGCTGGAGGACAAGAGTCGAGCTCGCCAACGCGATCTTCGAATACATCGAGTCCTTCCACAACAACAGCCGGCGCCACAGCTCGCTCAATATGCTCACACCATTGGAGTTTGAGGAGCTCCATCAGAAAAAATCCAGCTAGCTGGATTCTCATTCGGAGTGGCCGGGGCCAGGGGTTTGATCAAGTGGCCGGGGCCAGGGGTTTGATCAGGCGGACTGATTTCAGGGGGTCGGGCCACTCCAGCGTCCTTTTCTGGCTTGTTGTGTCTTCCAACTAAAGTGCGATATAGCAGGGATTTAGCGATTTAGAGCCGCTGGAGAATCGCCCCTAGAGCCCCTCCCAAGGACTCCGAAGCCTGTAAAAGGAGGTTCGCCTACGGCGTCTATTTCTTCCGATGATGCCTTTCGAACGTCGGCGAGAGGTTCCAGCTGAAGCTAGCCGTGCCCACCGGGGCGGTGTCGCTGGAGCAATTCACCGCCTCGACCGAGTGACACAGCGCGAGCGTGGCGAATTCGGTCATCCAGCCGCCGCCGAAGTCAAAGCAGGCCTCCGGCACCGTCTCGTTGGCGCAGCTGAGGTATGCCGGTAACGAGCGGCTATCGGAGAGCTGCAACGAGTCGGGTACGGGCACCGGCCCGCTGGATGCCGTCGCACCCACCGTTGGAGGGGGTTTTACCTCTTCGTCCCCACTGAATTCGGTCGTTGCCCCGTAGCCGATCACGACCGCGTACCTGCACATGTTCTTTCGGTGATCGATCGTGACGAATGCTGATCCGTAGCCCGGGAGGCTGTTTGTCACTGGGCCGTTGTAGGTCTCTTGACCGGTGAACCCGTGTCGCTGTTATTGAAGGTATCTCCGACTGAGACGTTGCCGCCGCTGACCTTTCCGTCAAAGAGGTTGTCCTTCTTGCCGAGGTCCTTGTCGTCCAGATTGACCTTCAGCCCAGTCGCGACGCGGTTCAGGTTGATGGTCTGATCCGCCCTCCCCGGGATCTTCTCCCGTGGCGGCCACGGCGAACGCCATCTGGGCGGAGCCGTGGAAAGACTTCACTCCAGCGAGGGAGGCGCAGGCACTGGCCCCGGCAGGCATCGCCGCACACACAGCCAGCGACAGGCCGAGACCGAGAGTCAGCCTGAGGGCCCAGGTGCGACCGCGGGATTCCATGATTGGGGTCCCGTCCAACCCCCCGGCGGCGAGGACCGACCGAATCGGAGCGATTCCTCCTTGAAGGAGCATGGCACACGACTATGCACGCTCCTCCCTTGAGCGTCAAGCGGACCAGATTCTCTCTGGGGCCTCAGCCCTGGCGACCACTGCAACCGACGCACCCGTCTCGACATCGAAAAACCGGAGATTTCGAAACACCTCCGGCTACTACGGGCCGGCGGTCATCGCATCGGGGTTGATGCCGAATGTGGACCACGAGCTGGGCCTCGCCGGCATGCCTCTTCGGAGCAATCGGTTTTGCAGGACTTTTATGAGTGGGCGGTACTGGGCTGGAACCAGTGACCTCCTGCTTGTAAGGCAGGCAGGATTGCGGCAATTTGGCTTTGCTAGGCACAATTTGGCTTAGACAAGAGGTGCTTTGCGTAGGCGTGGCGAGTTTGGGTTGGTGACCATAGTGGTGACCAAAGCCGAAGCGCTGGTACGCTATGGCGGATGTCAGACAGATTGCCGACCGGCAACCTCAGGGTTAAAACGTACAAAGACAGGGTCTACCTAGAGGCCAAGTGGCGGGATTCGGCTCGGACCCAGCGGGCCAAGCGCCTCGGCCCGGCCTGGTAGGAGAAGGGGCCGGCCGGCGAGTGGGTCAAGAAATCGGGCGGCGTCAAACCTGGCTACCTTGACGAACGGGCCGCGTAGTCGGCATGGCCGCGGCCATCGCCGATCACGAGACAGAGCTAAGCAGAGCGCCAGGCAATCGCGCCGGGACCTTTGATGATGCCGCCGGCAAGTGGCTTAATCACTTGGAGCACGCTCTGCGGATCAAGCCTTCGACTCTTCGCGATTACAAAATCATGCTGGCGGATCCCGATGCGTCCCGGAAGGCAAGGGCCGACGACGGTCGGAGCCGCGCTCGGATCATGCGAGCATTTGGCGGGAAGAATCTGGCAGCGATCAGCACCGCGGACGTTCGCAAGTTCCTCGCCGGCATGGATCACGAGAACGCCAGCCCCCGCACCGTCAACAAGCACCGACAACTCTTGCACTCAATCTTCGAGTTCGCTAAAGAGCAGCTCGGGCTGCGTGAGAATCCCGTCAGCGGCACTGACAAGCGGCCGGAAGGGGACGCTGCGCCAATCGACACCTTCAGTCCGCAAGAAATCGAGCTGATCGCCATCGCTGCCAGGGAAGGTCTGCACCGACCGCGTCCCAATCACAATTATTCCAAGGAGACGAAAGCCGAGTGGCAGCGGCTCAACGATCAGGATGCAGCAATGTTCGTAATTGCAGCTTTCACCGGCCTACGGATGGGCGAGCTACTGGCGCTGCGTTGGCGCGACATCGACCTGTCCGGAAAGCGTCTCACCGTCGAGCGAGCTGTCTCCGATGGCAAAGAGATGACCAGCACCAAGAGCCGCCATATCAGGACCGTCCCGATTGTCGGCCAAGTTGCTGAGGCGCTAGAGCACCTTCAAGGTCGGGACAATTTCAGCAGCAGGGATGACCTTGTGTTCTGCCGCACCGATGGAAAAGCACTAGACCGCTCAAGTGTGCGGAAGCGATTCATTCGCGCCCAGGAGACGGCGGGGGTGCGGGTCCGTCGGTTCCACGATTTGCGCCATTCCTTCGGGAGCATGGCGATCAACAAATTTGACGCCGTCAAGGTACAACACTATATGGGACACGCAAGCCTTTCCACTACAGAGCGCTACATGCACGCACGGTCCCGCACTGATGATGCCGCCAAACTGGAGGAAGCGTTCAGCGCAGCCTAGCCTACGACGCGGACCTTCCCGGTACTTGGCGGCACATCGGAGATGATAAACCAGTGAGCGCTGAGAACCTTCGGGTCCTTCTTGACGGCTTGGTGGGTCAGACCATTACCACGATCACCGGCCGACCGAATGTCGTGTTGGCTGTCGATGGCGACTTGGTGTTCGTGGCCACCTAATCGATACGCTGTGTTTGGAGGGCTTGGCGTTTAACGTCACGTTTTAGGACAGTCGATGCTGACCCTACAGCCGGTGTGCCTGTGTCCTGTCATACAGAAGCACCAGGAGTCGCTCCTCCTCCTTCCTCGGTACAGGTCGCAGAAGACTGAGAGCGGTCATGTTGATTTCGGCGGGGCCTGAGATAAATCCAAATTGATCTTCATACATGCGATACCGTTTGACCTGCTGGGGCACGTAGGCAGCAGGTTCAACAGATGCATTACGGCCTAAGACGACAGTTGACACCGTGCGGTACTCATAAGCTCCAGGGATCCCCGGCAGCGGATTTGGTAGGCGAAAGATCACTTTGCGGCCAATTTCCAGAGGCCCCGCTTCATGGTTGCTTTCTAGGTGAAGAAAGTGCGAGTAGCAACTCAGAAAGCGGTGACTGCGGACTTCGCGTTGTGCCGGAGCATGATATATGCCGTCGGCATCACTTCAACGTAGGAGCTTATTCGTTGGAAATCGTGTGGGAGGGTCCAGCCGATGGTGGCCGATTTACGGTAGATGAGGGGTCTATTGAAACGATGCCAGTCACCTCCACCACCGAAACAAGCTTCTTCGCTTCGGGTTGGACCCCGTTCTCTCACCTCTCGTTCCGGCCCGTAGACACTGCCGAGCGGGATGTCCCCGACCCGCAAGTTGACGGCCCGTGCATATGCCACGGCCTCCGATTTGGTGATTGGCCCTGTCGCTTTGGCCGTCGCTGGGGCTGCTGAGGGACTACTACCCCCATGTCCTGCGATGATTCCGAAGATCACGGCCACGGCAAGCAGGCCGACGATAGCTCCCAGCAGCCGCACAATCATGAGGTCTGGATCGACACCCCGGCCGGTTGGCTTGAGGGCGCATCGTCACACCGGTTCGGAGAGCGGTGGGGGAGTCTCGGCCAAGCGAATCGGTCTTTCCCAGTTCTTGCGCCGTCCAAGGGCCGATTGACAGGTCTTTGGCCTCCGAGTAGCCTCGGTGACCGAAACAGTTCTGAGCGCGCTTAGGCAAATCCAGCAGGAGACGGCACTGAAGGGAACCAGCGTCAAGCGGATCTTAATAGCCACAGTCGTGGTCATCTTGGCTTCCCTCGGATCGCTGGCCGTGACCGCAAACGCATTTGCGGGCTCAGCCCCCACGGTTGAAGGCGAGTCGGTGTCGCATGTCACCGCTACTGATGCGACCGTGGAAGCGAAGATCAATCCGAAAGGCCTCAAAACTAGCTATCGGTTCGAGATCGCTAAATCTCCCGCCTGCCTCCCCGTTAAAGCACCCTATATGCCGTGCTACCACGTCGAAGTGGGCAATCTTCCGGAAGGCAGCATTCCGTCCGTCTCTGAAGGCCAATGGGTCAGCCTCGACCTTGAGTCTGTCGGAATGAGCTTAGAACCGGGAGCGATCTACCACTTTCGGGTGGTTGCAGCAAATTCGGCCGGAGAAGGCGAAGGGCAAACCCGCAATATCACGACTGAAGGACCGCTGTCAATCGACGGCGAGTGGGCGACAGGGATCACCGAACACGACGCGACGCTCGACGCCCTAATCAATCCAAATGGCAGTGCGGCAACATACTTTTTCAAAATCTACACCGATAGCAGCTACAACTACACACATCCATACTGCCCCTTTGGGCCTTGCGATGCAATCTATGCGGGACCCCCCTTGCCCCCAGGACTGGTTGAGCCGGAATTCGAACACCTCCCGGCGAGTTCCAGCGACCAGCCCGTCAGACTCGATCTGGCGAGCATCGGCGCGAACCTTCAATCGGGGATGACCTACCATTATGAGGTTGTTGCTACCAACCGCCAACCGTTCGGAGGCGACCCTGAGACTGTGGTCAGCCCCGACCAAACCTTTACGACCTCGGGAGTAGGGCCCGACAACAATGCAGGTGGCGGCACTGTGACACGACTCCCTGCAACCACCGGGCCGGATTCAGCGTTAATCACCCATCATAAAAGGTCAAAGCAACGACATCATCGGCGCAAGGCTCATCGGCATCGACGATAGGCCCCGTTTGGTATCCAGAAACTTTCCGGGCTTCGGGGCTCCATCCAACGACACACGGAGGGGATCCCAAGTCTCCGGCCATCTGAGCCCTGAAGTAATACATTGGTGGGTTATACCCCCAGCTTCCGTTGGTGTAAGGGACTCAGAATCGCTTAGAGCGCTTCTAACGGCTACGCCCACGTTGATACAGCGGCTTCATAGACCTGGTGAAGCCGAACACTATGGCAATGAACACCGAGAAGGTAAAGACAACAGCGCCCGCAATCCATACGAAGGGCTTTGCAAAGGTCGGCGCTGACTCTGCTGTCTGCCTCGACTGCTTTTGAATCTTGTTTACGTCCAGGGCCATACTGTGGCTAATATGGAGCCCCAACGATCCGCCACTTATACGGCTTGCCTCTTGCAGCGCTTGTTTCACCGGGCTCTGAGTCGCAATTGGTGAACGGTTCACCGAGTGTGTTCTCCATCTTTTCTCCCCAGACCCGAACGCTGCCTTCAGCAACGGTACCTCCGTGGGTGAACTTGACCTGGAAAGTTATGTTGCCCTCATGGACACGTCCATCATAGGCAACCCCTTTGTAGCCGAGTCGGTTGTGATGCACCGAAAAACCCTTGGTACCTTCGTGACCACGTTGGATCCAGTAGGGGATGGTCGGTTCAGAGCTTCCTTCCACCCGCAGGGCGCACGACAGCCGCAGTTGCAGTGCGACAGCCGCGAATCCTAGTTCTGTTTCTGGCTCAAGCGGATTTGTTGGGTTGGGAAAGCCGGTGAAGCGCTGGGGCTCGATGTTCTCGACCCTGGTCCCGTCCTTCACAGCCTCGAAGTTGACCGTCATGAGTCCGCGTTGGAGATAGGCATGCGGGTCCCCAGCGCTGAAAAGGAGGCTCTCGGGGTAGGCCCTGCTTGAGGTGGCCCCCTGCGCCTCTCCGCTCAGCCCGAGAAGAACGGCAAGCATCGTCATCAGAGCCGGGTAAATCAATCTGGACCCCAAACTTCGCATCTCATCCTCCAATTGCGCCTTGCTGGGCGGACTGCACCGCCAGGAAACTCTCGCAGATTGCTGGCCGATTATGGGCGATGCTCTATTTGAATGTCCGTGGTTGTAGCCACAGCATGGCACCTATCACGGGGCACAGGGATGCGACTTCCGGTAGGTCGCAGTCCGATGTTTAGCGCCGTCGCCTTTCTCGTTCTTGGACTTCTCGTTCGATGGCCCTCGCTCGATGCCTCATAGCGGAGCTGGAGCCTGGGGGAGTTGCGAGGAACTTCGCAGGCGGGCGTTCCTGAGCATGAGATTCTGGGCCGGTGGACTCACTGCTTTGAAAGACGCTATGAAGAGGGGCCTGGCCGTGACCACTGCCGCACCCAGTCAATGCCAATGCGAGGACGGGCAGGAGGAGTCTGAGCCAGAGCGCGGATGTGTTTCTGGGCCAACGAATTGCCTCTAAGTCTCCAGAGTTAGTCATCTGCACACGACCTATTCACAGAATCATGCGTAATCGAAGAGGAGAGCGGAGAGTCACTTGGCTTTCCTATGCATGGTTAGCTGGCTGTAGAAAATCTCAAGTGGTCTGAGTCTCCTTCGATCAGACGATCACTGTGACTGGCATCATGGACTAGCTCCGGGTAGCCCCATATTGCGACCCAGTGATGAGGATCGTCGAGAGTAACGGATCGGTCCTCTAGTCGTGCAAACTCCCACTTAGGGGGCAGTGCCTGGGCGTCAATCTCGAAACATTGGTTCGGGTACCAGCCTGGTTCTCCAGTCTCATCACAGATCAATACAATAAAGGCCGTCTTGAATATCCCCAGACCAGCTACCTCATATTCTTTCCCGATCTCTACTTGAAACTTAGATCCCGAAGAATAGAACGAACCGAGTGCGGGCGGTCCAAGTTCCGCTCCCTTATTGTGGATGCACCTTGCGATCATCGACAGCTTAAAATGGCAGACAGTAACAAGCGTTGACAAATGGCATTAGGATGGCGAGTGGGCATCGGGCTCATATCGTCCATTAAGTGTACTCGCGCTCGACCCATTCTTTGGCGTTCAGCGCACCTGATGCAATGAATTCCTCTGCCGCTTGTCTCACCGAGCTCGGCAGCCCGTCGAGAGGAAGTCCATACTCGCGTACACACAGAAACTCGAAACCCCGTTGGCGACCGAGGGCATCGACATCAATGACTACGCCTAGCTCATTCACGGTAGTTTGTCCGTCATCGGGCCTGGGCTCGATGACTTGGATGTAGACAGCGTTCGCGGTTGGGTCGTATGTAATCTTCACGATAGAACAAGCTTATGCATATACACGAGATCCCCTGACCCACCCTCACCGCTTCAGGACTCAACACGAGGTGATGCGCTTTCTTGGTGCGCGATGCAGGTGTGATGGTGCTGGGCGTTACGATGCCTATGCGGGATTTGAACCCGCGGCGTTGCCCTCGCGCCACCCAAAGTGCAACTTCCGGGCAGTTGCCGCCCTTGTGTTCGCCGTCCTTGTGCGGCTACCGACTCGTGCCTATCTTGATTTATACTGCCAAATCCACCGTCCAATTTGCGGCTTGGATCTCTGCATCGAGCTCCCGCCGCTCGCGGGCCATCTCGTCCACGCGTTTGCGCACCTCGGCCACGTCGAAGGTGCGGACCATGCGAATCTCAGAGCGGCTGTAGCGGGCCTGTTTTACGGCCGTGGCGTCAGCAGCAGCCTTGAGCGCTCCGTGCCTAAGCCCCAGAACGTCTCGGCGAGCGAGTGAATCCGTAAGGGTCGTGCCAGGTCGAACCACGGTCTCCGTATTGGTTCGATTGATCGAGGCAATCAGCCGCTCTAGCTCATCTGCGGTCTCTTCTAGTGTAGTGTCTCGCATTTAGCTATCTGTTTGTGTTATGATTCTGGCGTGAATCGTCCTGCGGCTGCGTTGAAGTTGACGGATGCTCAGAGAGCGACGTTGGGGGTGTTGGCGAGATCCTCCAGTGCGCCACACCAGCAGGTGCGTCGCGCGCAGGCGCTGCTGTTGGCGGCGAGCGGTGAGGCGAACACGCGGATCGCTGAGCAGTTGGGAGTGACGGCGGTGACCGTGCGCTCTTGGCGTTCACGGTTCGCGGAGGCTGGCTTGGCTGAGATCGGCGTGATCCGTCCCGGACGTGGACGCAAGCCGTCGATTCCGGCGGAGAAGATTGCGGCGATCGTGCACGCGACGCTGCACGAGAAGCCGCCTTCTGAGACGCACTGGAGCTGCCGGTCGATGGCCAAGGCGCAGGGTGTCAGCCCGGCGACGGTGCAGCGGATCTGGTCGGCGCGCAACATCGCGCCGCACCGCACCAAGACGTTCAAGCTCTCAAACGACAAGCATTTTGAGGAGAAGCTCGTCGATGTCGTCGGCCTCTATTTGAACCCGCCGGAGAAGGCGATCGTGCTGAGCATCGACGAAAAGAGCCAGATCCAAGCGTTGGATCGCACCCAGGCCTCGCTGCCGATGAAGAAAGGTCGTGCTGGCACGATGACCCATGACTACAAGCGCAACGGCACCACCACCCTGTTCGCCGCGCTCGACGTGCTCAGCGGCTCGGTGATCGGTGAGTGCCTGCCACGCCACCGGCACACGGAGTTCTTGAAGTTCCTGCGCACGATCGACCGGGAAGTCCCCGACGGCCTGCAGGTCCATCTGATCCTCGACAACTACTCAACGCACAAGCACGAGAACGTGAAGAAATGGCTCGCCAAGCACCCCCGCTTTCATCTTCACTTCACACCGACCTCGAGCTCGTGGCTGAACCTGATCGAGCGCTGGTTCGGCAAGCTCACCGAAAAGGCCATTCGCCGCGGAATCTTTCACTCAGTACCCGAACTCATCAACGCAATCGAGGCCTACCTACAGGCCAACAACGAGAACCCCGAGCCGTTCGTATGGACCGCCACCGCCGAGCAGATTCTCGCCAAGGTACAACGCGGACGCGTCACCCTCAACCAACTAGCAAATCAAAACTGAGACAGGACACTAGCTCAGAGATCAGCTCGTCGGGATTCTCGGGTGGAGAATCGCCCTCCTGAACCACTGTGCTGACCACGAGCCGTTCGCGCAGTTCAGTCAACCGGCTCTGAAGCTCGGCTCGCCGAGCAAGCGCTTGTCCAAGTTTCATCGTCGCCCTCGCTTATCGATTCGTAATCCGCCAGACGTATCGGCAGGATTTGGAGCGGGGTTGAGAACCCGACAGGCAGAACCTTGGAATCGGTCAGGTCAAGGGCTCTCGGCGAGCGAGAACGCGGTTGACGCTGGTTACGTGCCAGTTACCACCCCGAGGCCCTTTGACCCCCTCCTCATTGAGCCGGTCTGCCACCTGTTGGAGGGTCTGACCGTCGAGACGTAGCTCCAGAATCTTGTCGATCACCTTCTGGGCCTCCTCGTCTGGCACAAGCACTGCATCTGCACCCTCACCTTGTACTCGCTGCCCGAATGGGACAACCGATCCCCCGCTATAGCCACCTCGCTGGCGCTTGCGGGCTCGACCACGTTTGAGCCTGGCCGCGATCATCCCACGCTCAAGTTGAGCGGCTGCTCCGAGCACCTGTCGAAGGAAGGTGCGCTGAGGGTCATCGGGATCATCGCGTGGTATCTCACCGTCGAAGGTCTCGAATGCGGCTCCACTGGCCCGCCAGACGCGATCCAATGCAGCCTCCTGCACATGTAGCTCGCGGGCCAGTCTGTCTACGTTATGTACGAGGAGCCCTTCGGCGTCTCCAAGCTCAATTGCGAGCAACGTCGCCGCTAGTCCTGGTCGGCTATCGACATCCTTGCCCCCGCTAATCCCCTCGTCCTTCTTGACGCAAACGATCTCGTGGCCGTGTGAATCAGCCCAGCGTCTGCAAGCGTCCTCCTGGGCATCGATTGAATCGCCGTTGGTGCCAGTGATCGTCGAGGTACGCAGGTAGGCGATCAGGCGCACGAGACAGCCATTTTAACACAATGGCTAAAGCCGTTGTGTCCTCAGGCACAAACCTGCCGCCAGAGCGGCATCGGAACTCTGGTCACGTCTGCTCCCATCACGGGAACCATCCCACCTGGTTCACCCGTTAGGTGAGCGCGGGTTGAACTGCGAATCGCGACGGACTACGAGCCTCGCACTATCCTGCACTTCATGCCACGAGGGGGCTTCTGGGCGACCGTTATTGCGCTCCTACTGGGTGCCTGCGTCCTTTCGCCAGGCTGGCCAGGCACCGCCTCGGCCGCGATCTATTGGACCAACTCCGACTGGGCCAGTGGCGCTGAAGAGATCGGCAGGGCGAATCTCGACGGTTCGAATGCCGATCCGGAGTTCATCAAGCTGCCAAAGTCGCAGAAGCACGGGGCTGAGACCTGTGACGGAATGACTATCGAGGGGACCGATATCTATTGGGCCGAGAACGGCCTTGACGCGATTGGTCGTGCCAACATTGACGGCTTGAATGCAAATCCGGAATTCATTACGGGAGTCGAGAGACCGTGCGGGATTGCCACCGATTCATCCCACATCTACTGGATTAACGACGTTTACCCCCCGGGGCCATGGAGCATTGGGCGGGCAAATCTCGATGGGACGGAAGTGCAGCCAGGATTCCTGAAGACCGCCTATGGTCCGTGTGGCTTGGCGAATTCGGGTCCCTACCTGTTCGGTTCCAGACTAAATCCAGAAGGTCCAGCACAAGGCATCGATCGGACGGCGTCAGACGGCAGCGGAGTGCCGGAATTGTATATCCCGCATGTTGAAACGGGATGCGGGATCGCCATATCCGGCGAATACCTCTACTGGACCGACTTTGAAGGCTTTATCGGTCGCGCGAGCCTCCACGGCACCCTGGTGGAACCGCAATTCATCTCAGGCTTGGACCGGCCCTGTGGCGTGGCGGTTAATGAAGGTGAGATCTATTGGACCGAAGAGCCAGGCATTGGAGATCACGGGGCGGTAAGCCGGGCTGACATCAACGGCTCCGCTGTCCAGCACGAAATCATCTCAGGCTTGGTTGACCCATGTGGGATCGCAGTTGACAACACCGTCGCTCCGCCCGTGCCGACGAAGCCCGATGTAGTCGATCAACTAACTCTGGGTCCGGTGAAGCACAGCAGGAGAGGGGCTGTTTTTGTCGCCATCAATGTGACCACGGCTGGTTCGTTGCAGGTCATGGTGCCCCGAGCGATCCGTTCGAGACTCCTCGGCGGATCTACGAAGGTCGGCGCCGGTCGCCATTGGCTCAAGCTCACCATCGGGCAAGGATCATCAAGGACTTGGCCGCGTAGGGCATTGCGGCGTTGGGGAGATGCCCAGTTCAGCATCATCGTTGGATTCTTGTCAGCGGAAGGTCCGAGCAGGCTTGCCAGCAAGAGCATCTCGATATCGCTACCGCAAGATTCCAACCGGCATCGTTAGCCGCCCTCCGTAAAGACCTGCTCGGTTGATTCCTGGTGTTATAAATGGAGGGCCCCGCCGGAGTAGGTTTAATGACCGCTTGGGAAGCGATGATTCCTAGCTTGGTGTGACCTGCGTGAAACTTGAGATGCGCAGATCAGCGGTGCTTCAAGCGCGGGATGACAAAAGTCCTGCGCGCAGGTGACGAATCGACGTTCCCCGTATCTTCGATTGCTCTCACCTCGAAGCGGTACTTGCCGGGTGCGAGGTTCCGGTAAACGATTGGCGATTTGCAGCCTCGAAATGGGTTTCGACCAAGTCGGCACTCGAAAGTCGATCCAGGCTTGGTGGAGCGGAAAGCGAAGGTAGCGGTTGCCCGACGGCCCGACTCGCGGTTCTTGAAGATCTTCGTCTGAGGCGGGGTGGTGACCTTGTTGTGTGGATTGGTAGGGTTCGCCCCTGCATTTGGTTCACCTCCTACGGATGCGGGAGTCGCGCCGAACGCGAGTTCGGAGGTCCCTCCCGCGAGACTGGTCTGGCTGGCAGCTACATTTGTTCCGGCAGGTATCGGGGTTTCGAAGTGAATCTGCCAAGCCCCGTGACTGTCCGCGACGGCCTGACCGAGGAAGCTCTCCAGCTCGCCAGGTTCGCTGCCAGCCTTGCGGAACAGACGGACGATCGCTCCCGGCTCCGCGCCTCCGGTGGCTTCGGTAGAGCTCACCGACGAAAGTTGGGGTGGTGTGATGCCGCCGTTCGGCCCGATCGGTTCAAGTCTCGGGTCACTGTTCCAGAGTGCGATGAAAGCGTCGCCGTTTGAAGTGCCGTGGTTACGAGCGATTTCATTCTCGCTTCCTTCAGCGCCTCCGATTACGATTGCGTTTGTCCCGCTAGACGAGATATCGTTTTCGCTTGAGGGCGTACCTCCACCGATGCTGTTCCCGGTCGCCGCCAGGCGGTTTCTCCCGGCGATCCCGATCCCCTCGATACCAGATCCCAGGATTCGGTTCCCGACGATTTCGTTGAAGTCGTTTTCAATCAGGATCCCTACCGTTGCGGCTTCTTCGACGAGATTTTCTTCGATCAGGCTGCCGTTCCCATCGTCGGCGTCCTTCAGCAGGATCCCGATTTCGGCACCAGCTATTTCATTGCCTAAGATCGTCGCACCGCGTCCATCTACCGTGATGCCCCAGCCACCGGCGACCTCGACCAGATTTTCGGCGATCACGGGTTCGCCAGCCGGTTCACTGCTGCCTTCCGCGTAAACGGTTACACCGTCGCTCTGTCCATATGGAGGCACTGCCCCTTCAAAATTGACGCCAATTTGGTTGCCGCGGATTTCCCACGGCCCTGAACCAGCGAGGATTTCGCCGTCGATCCAGTTCCTATCGCCGGGAACCGGCCCACCGACGATGGTGCTAGTCGAAACGTTGACAACGTCGTTGGCCGGAATCCATTCGGCTCCGGTCGAGCCGAGCCCGATGTAGTTGCCACGGATAACAGTACTTACGGGCTTTTCGCTGCTATTCAGCCCACCCGTTCCTATTGCAGTACCGGCATTTCCAATAACATTGCAGCCACCATCGCATTCTGGGGTTGCCAGAGCCGCCGCAGAGAGCCTGCTGCCGATCACGTTGTCGATTGCCTTATGACCACTCGCAGGGTCAGAAGCAATGTCAATTGCAGTGTTGAAGTCGGATTGTTCCGCCTGATGCCCGTCAGGCAAGAGCCCGAAGCGGTCGCCCAACACACTAACATTACTCGCACCGTCGATTTCGAGCCCGGTGATTCCGTAGACGAAGAAGTTCCCGGCCCCTTGTTCCTTACCTCCTATCCTGCCTTCACCGGAGCCGGGGCCGACCACTACCGCGGTCCCGTCGCCCAGGCCGTTACTCCCTTCCGCGAAGTCGGTGCCGAACCAATCCCCGGAAATTGTGAATTCCCTGGACCCGGTCAGTTCGATGCCAGTCGAGGCACCGAACACATCAATCCCTTCGATCGCGACCTGGTTAGCTTCAATTTGCAGGGTCGCGCCCGAATTCGTTCCCTGCAGACCGACACAGGGTCCTTCCACGTCAGTGGCAGTCGTGCATCTGCCGCCGTCGATCTGGGTTCGACCCTTGACAATTGGTGGTAGATCAGAGGACAGTTCGATCGCGCTCCCTATGCCCCCATCGAAGACCGAGCCATCAAAGTCAATCACCTCACTCGCCCCATTTGAGGCGTTGACTTCTTCGATCGCAGCGCGCAGGGTGCACTTTCCGGCAGCGGTCACGCATCCGCCACCTAGCACAAGGTCGGGTTCATCCGCTGCACTGGTCACCGTGACAGTTTCCGCCGAGGCCAGGGCAGGCCCCGGTAACGCGAGCACCAACAGGACTATGGTTGCGAAGATGCTGCGGCCCAAGATCCGGGTAGATGTCGAGCCTGCTTGCACTGAGGAGAATTGTACTAATCAGACCTGCTTCTGTCTTGAACCCGTCCTGCTTGGCAGATGAGGCTTGTACGCGGCAGCGCAATGCGCTGACGGCCGACACCCCACCAGTCATTGCCGATCTGGAGCATTGCTAGAACTACCTGCCTGATCTTGGGTGCTTGCCCAGGCCCGAGAGACCACGAGCAACCCGCAGTTGAGCGCAGACATGGTCGAACGCGTGATCGATGCTTCACGGCGTGCAGCGCAGACGAATGAAGCCGCGTTTCCGTAAAGAGCCGTTCCGTCGTTTACGGAGTCGAGTCCCCGAATCGCTGGGCGATTCACCTATCGCCGCGGTCCCGCTGGAGAGGCCGGTACCATCGCCAAAATGGCGACCCGAGACCAAGCTACATCGTCGCTTCCTATACCTGGACGGGGATGACGTGATCAACATGTTGTCCATATCGTCACCATCGACGCGGACTTAGGTTGCCAGGATTTGAACCGGCGATAGGAAGAATAGGCCATCGGGCAAGAACCGCCCGGTCATTTTCCACTCAGCATCCGGGGGCCTGTGTGAGGGTATCCAGCAGCGTGGCCTGGCTCTATGACGGCGGACAGATCGTCCGTGGATCAACGACCAGCTCCACGCCATCGCCAGGGTTGACAATGGCCGGGAAGTTCTCCCAAAGACTGTCGGCGAAGTTATCGAGACGGCAGCGAACTCGGAAGGCATCGGGGTATTCCAATGCCTCAAGTTTGGGAAGCGAAGTGAAGAACGGGACCGCATCGACGCCGTTAGGGGCCTCAACAGTTACAAGGCCAACTGAATCAGGCGCCAAGTCACCCTCTCCTTGTTGGAGCGTAAGCAGGTCTGCATTCCACAGCGCGCGATCCAGCTCTTCCTGCACTTGATCCCCAGCAGCAACGCGCGACATCAAGTTCTCAACGTCTGAGTAAGACACCGCGCTCGATGGCCAGTCGACGCCAGTCATTTGCTCGAAAAGCGACCGGGATATCTCTATCGGCTGGGAGATCAGCCCGCCATCGCCCTCGATGGGATTAGCGTGACTCACGTTATTAGCGAGGATCTCGGCTGGTATACCGCCGGGGAACGCCTCACAGGTCTGCTCGCCCATAGTCTTGTGCCGGCAAACGGAGCATTGAGATAACAGAAACTCGCCATCGCGCCAAACAATCCGGTCACCAAGTGTCTGGCTCATTCCAATACCACCAAGGTAATAGAAAGGATCGCGTTGTTCTCCTGCTCGCCGACGCTATTAACTAGGAATCGGCTATCGCGGGCAAGGAGGAGGTCGCACTCATCGCTCCCGTTCTCCTCAAACAGTGCCATCACCCTCGTTCCAATCGAAAGCAGCACTTCGGCGAGAACAGGGTGAGCGCCTTGAACATATTTCCGAGCAGCGTCCTCCAGGCAGGTCAGATCTACGAACCCACGATCACTCAGCACCGTTCCAACTAGCCGGTCTCGGTGCGCATGGATCAGCGGAGAGTCAAACAGTCGCCACGCAATCGTGTTCTCGGCGATCGGATCACATGCCGCAATCGCAGCGTCTAGGTCTCTGACCTGCGAGTCAATCTCCTCGCTCACGTCGGGATCCTTCCCACATTCCAGACCTGTCGATCAGTTGGTCCTACACAGGACGCAGTTCTCAGCATGAAGTCGCTCATTTTCGACAATGCTCCGCTTGAGTTGGCTACTCCCAAGACCTTGTCGCTCAAGTTCGGTTGGACTAACGATTAATTTATTCACACCGGCTGGCCACTTGACTCGGTCGCCATGGTGGAGGAGGAAGTCCTCATCATCGAAGACCAGCATCCCGGCGATAACGCAGCGTTTGCTGTTCCTGGGCCTTCTTCAGGTTCGAGAGATCCTTGACGATGCCGCCATGGGGATCTGTAGCCCGCTTTAGGTGCTCACCGGCCTTGGTCCATCGCCCTTTCTTCAGCCACTTTGCCTCGATAAATGCCTCATGGCGCTTGTTTCGAAACCTGTCTTGGGAGGTCTCATCCTCCTCAAACTGATCAAAGTCAGAGATCACGATGTCGATTGCCTGCCTTCGATTGGAAGTGGCTTCATAGCTAGCGATCATCGCTTTATTGATTCCCAGCTCAGTGTGGATCTGCCCTTGGAACTCTTGCTCGAGCTCGACTGCAAACCGATGCACGCAATCCGCCTCCGACCACACCGCGGGACCGTAATAGTTCTTTGGATCGGAGTGTCGGGTCCAGCCGTAATAGCGATAGCCACCCCACTCGGCATAGGACTTAAGGAGGCGCAGGTAGGCAGCTCGGAGCGCTGCTTCAGTCGTGCTAGCCGTGGATCGCGGGTTCATAAAGGGTCTTTCCTAAGACTGCTTCACGACGCAATTGGCGGGGATGTCATCACCAAGTCGACGGCTTCGTCATCGCAATGCTCTTGTAGAACCTCGACGGCATCGCCAAAGTAGGCACTCCCCATCGAGGTCTGATAGATGAGCCTGGGCTCTGGTGCGCGCATGGCCAGATCCTACGTCCCCTCTGCGACAGATTCATATGAGGGGGTCTGACGGGCTTGCGTTTTGGGCCCTTTAGCTCGGCTGTGAGGCACTGAATTTGGCCCATAGGGGCATGGTTCGCGGCGTATTGGTCGTCGGCGAGGGCATTTCTTCCGACCGCTGGCGACCAGTCCATGGCCATCAGATGCGGGTCTTTCAAAGCTCTAGAGAGATTGCAGCATTCCTGGCGCTCAGCATGAACTCCTCAGGGGGGGGTGCCGGCAATGACCAGATCGCTGATCAGCCAACTTGGGTCGCACCTCGCCGTTCTTGATCCCGTGCCACTTTGCCTCCTTGTCTGGTGGGCCATTTGCAGCGCCGAAATGCAGCTTGCCGACCATCACGGAGCTCACGCCAGCGATCGACCCGGACAGCAACGCCGCCGAGCGCGAACGACCTATCTTTCGGCTGCCGGACTCATCGAGGAATATTAGGTGCATGGGCGAACCTTCTCGCAAGACGATTGAACAGGGCGGACTGCCGATTCGCCTGCAAAGTTAAGGTTCCTAGCCGACGGATGAAAGATCTTTAACTGCGGTGTGACCCAAACGCTTGTGGAGATAAGAGTTCCTCGTCAGGCAGGAGACCCCCCGTACGACTGAGCCGAAAGCGTCATGCAACTTCTTAATGACCAGCTGATCTTATCCGCCTCCGATCTCATCAACTTTCTCGAGTGCGAGCACCTGACCTGGCTCGACCTCGAGCGAGCTGAAGGCCGGCTTTCCGCGGAGCCCAAGCGTGCTGACACGGCGGAGCTGGTTGCCGCGCAAGGGTGACGAGCACGAGGCGGCATCCCTGGACGAGCTCCGGCTGAGTAGGGGCCGAGCGCTTGTCGGAAATCGAGACCCAGCCGGGCTATGAGGGGCTCACAGCCGCGACTGAGCGCACGCACCGGCGCAATGGCTGCCGGTGCACCCGTGATCTATCAGGCAACCTTTCTGGCGAACGGCTGGCGGGGACACGCCGACTTTCTCCGACGGGTCGAGCGCCCCTCGAATCTCGGGGAGCTGGAGCTACGAGGCGATCGACACAAAGCTCGCGCGTTCCGTCAAGCCCTACTTCATCGTCCAGCTCTGCCTCTATTCGGACTTCGTGGCGGAGATCCAGGGCACAGTGCCACGCGAGATCTACGTAATCCTTGGCACCGGGCGAGGAAAGTCCCTTCGCGCTCGCCGACTTCTCCGCCTACTACCGTCGCATGCAGGCCGATTTCGCAGACCGAGCTCGCAGAGCGGCCTGGCGGATAGCTATCCGGACCCGGTCGCCCACTGCGGGCTGTGCAGATGGTCAGATAACTGCGACCAGCGCCGGGATCGAGGACGACCACCTGAGCCTGGTGGCGCGCATCGCACGCACCAGCTGATCGCAAAACTCTCGCAGACCGGCGTCTCGACCGTCGCGCAGCTCGGAGAGTTGGGGGCCGGAGCGAATGCCCTAGCGGGATCGGGACGAGAGACCTTCGACCGCCTGCGCCAGCAGGCCCGCCTTCAGGTCGAACAGCGAGACACTCAGGGAAGCCGAGCTATGAGCTGCTTGAGCCGGAGTTCGATCCCGATGCAGGCACGCCGCGCGGCTTGCCCTCCTGCCTAGGCCCTCAGATGGTGATGTCTTCTTCGACATCGAGGGCGACCCATTCTGCGGGAGCAGGCCTCGAGTATCTCTGGGGGGTCACCTACGTCGAGGCCGGCGAGGAGCACTTCGTCCCCTTCTGGGGGAGGGACCGCGCGCGGGAGAAGCGGGCCTTTGAGGCCGTTCATCGACTTCGTGATCGAGCGGCGCGGACGCTACCCCGATATGCACGTCTATCACTACGCGCCGTATGAGCCGAGGCCATGAAGCGTCGTGATGGGCATCCACGGGACCCGCGAGGACGAGGTCGATCGCTCCTGCGCCAGAATGTCCTGGTCGACCTCTACCGCGTCGTCGAGCAGGCGCTGCGGATCTCCCACCGAGCTACTCGATCAAGAAGGTCGAGGTCTTCTACATGACGCAGCGAGAGGCCGTCCGTGACCGATGGCGAGGACTCGATCCTCAAATTCGAGGAGTGGCTCGACACCGATGAGCAGGCACTGCTCGATTGGATCCAGGATTACAACGAGGAGGATTGCCGTCTCCACGCTGTTGCTCCGAGACTGGCTGCGTGGGCGCCGAGCCGAGTGCGAACGGCAATACGGCGCAGAATTCCATGGCGTCCCGTCGGCGAGACGAAGCCGACCGACAATCAGCTTGGGGAAGGCGGAGGTCGTGGCGCTCCAGTCGAGACTCCTCGCGGGCGTCCCGGACGAGCCCGCAGCAACGCTCTGAGGATCGAGCATGCCCGCTGGCTGCTCGCGCAGCTGATCGACTACCACCGCCGCGAGGAAAGCCCTACTGGTGGGAGTACTTCGTCCGCTTGAGAGGTCCGAGGAAGAGCTCGTAGACCCGCGACCCAGAGGCGCTTCGGCACTGCGGATCTCATGGTGAGCCAGTACAGGTACCCAGGCCGGCCCAGTCGCTGATCCACACGCTCTCGTTCGCCGCTCAAGAGCACAAGGTTCCCGGGATCCTTCGCCGATCCGTTCACCGCAGCCCTGATTCCGTTACCGGCGGCTCGATCCATTCAGCGCACGAAGTTTAATGTTGAGCGGGTACTCGACGACGAGGGTCTGGTCGAGATCCGTCGCTCGACCAGTAGCGCGACGAGGCCCTTCCCTCGGGCGCTGATCCCCTGACCTTTTACGACACCGCCCTCCAGCGGGTGGCCCTGCGCGAGCTCGCCGAGATGGTCATCGAGGATGGGTCCCTGACTCGGGACCTCACCTTGCCGCGCGGGCGATCCTCCACATCGCGTATCCAGAGACCGACGCCTGTCGGAAATGGTGAGCCGCTCCAGGGCGAGGAGGCAGACCTCGACCAGATCACGCGAGTCGTCGCCGGCCTCGAAACAGCTACCTCTTCATCCAAGGCCCGCCGGGTTCAGGAAAGACCTTTACAGGCGCCCAGCTCATTCTCAGCCTTATATCGAGCGGCCATCGCGTGGGTGTAGCGGCCAACAGCCACAAAGCGATCCACAACCAGCTCCATGAGGTCGAGAAGCACGCTGGCCCTCCGGCGTCGACTTTCGGGGCCTTCAGAAGAGTTCAGGTAGCGAGTCGCAATTCGAGTCGAGGCTCGACGAACCACTAATCGCGAGCGTGGCAATACGGCGGACTTTCCCACCGCAGCCGGTACTGAACTGATGGCCGGCACTGCCTGGCTGTGGTGCCGCGAGGAGATGCGCAGATCGGTGGACTACCTCGTAATCGATGAGGCGGGCCAGAGTGTCACTCGCGGACGCACTGGCGATGGGCACCGCGGCGAGGAACATGATCCTGCTCGGCGACCCGTTGCAGCTCTCCCAGGTTTCGCAGGGCGCGCACCCGTCGGCTCGGGCGCTCGGTGCTCGAGCACTTACTTGGCGACGACGCGACGATCCCACCACGGAGCGGCGTGTCTTCCTCGACCACACCGCGCCGATGCACCCAGACGTCTGCCGCTTCGTCTCCGAGGCGGTCTACGAGGGCACGCCTATCCGCGATCGAGGAGTGCGCGGACAGCGGATCGACTGCGACGGCCGCTTACCGGCACCGGCGTGCGGTCGATCCTGCTCGACACGAGGGCAACGCGCGCTCTCGCCCGAGGAGGCCACGCGCGATCGCGGCCGCGATCGGACAAATGCTCGGCGGTAGCCTCACCACGCCGACGGCACCACCGAGCCTGCGGCCAGGGCGACTTCATGGTCGTCACCCCTACAACGCCCAGGTTCGCTGCCTACGCGCGGAGCTCGATGCCAGGGGCTGCTAGCCGGGGTTGCGGTTGGCACAGTCGACAAGTTTCAGGGCCAGGAGGCGGCCGTCGTGTTCTTCTCGATGGCGACGTCCTCCGGCGAGGAGATCCCGACGCAACGTCGAGTTCCTCTACAGCCGCAACAGGCTGAACGTTGCCGTGTCGCGCGCCCGGTGCCTCGCGATCCTCACGTGTAGCCCTGGATTGATGACGATCCGACCACGCACTGTTGAGCAGATGCGACTCGTAAACGCCCTCTGCCTGCTGGTTGAGATGGCAGACGGACAGAACCCTTTGTCCCAAGACCGCTGCATAATTACAGACGGACTCTCAGCTGCGCAGACTCGTAGCGATGGAGTTCTGTTTTCCGGACAAGCCGGGGTCCAAAGCCAAACCACAGCCGAGAAATGCCAGTTTTGCCGACGATGTCCATCGTCCGTCTCTCACTTCGATCGGCCCAGTTGGAGTGAATTCCTCATCGGTCCAAAGGCCAAACCCCGGACTGGGCATGTTCAGTGTCTCGGGACCGCTCGGCCCGGGGTCCACTGATGCGATCGATTGCAACCGGTGTGAAGCCAACGCTTCGAGCCCTCCTTCTGAACACCGTCCATCAATCCCAGATTCCAATATCGACCGCTGAGAGAGTGCCCTGCCTACATTTTGGACATTGTTCTCCGGTCGCCGTGACTCCTCCGATCTCAAGCTCCTCCTCATCGATTGATGTTGGAGCCAGATTTTTGCCTTCGCAGACCGGACATCTATAGAGCTCCACTTCATTTTCGTGTTTCCCAGACGCGGAGGGTCCGCCCCAACCACTCGTGGTATAGACAGTCCTGACACGTTCGCAATCCGCGCAAACCATTGCAGTCCCCACGAAGCCAGCCATTCCGCAACCAAGTTCGAGCTCCTCAACACAATCGCACTTCGAACATGCAACTTTTACGATCGTACCCAATGCGCTGTTAACCCCCAGATTGCCAATCGCCTCAGCAGTGCACGTACTTAACTGGGCTTTGTGCACCCGGAGAGCCGAGATAGCTGCGAACGTCAGCGAAGAGATACTCGGCCTCCATCGCACTGTCTTGGACGCCTCGGAACGCCCAGCGGCCAACGCGCTGAGGATTTTCTTTGATGTCCCGTTTCGTGGGTTGTTCCCATCCTTCGATTTGAAAGACAGCCCTCACTATTCCGTCATAGACAGTGAACGCCCATTCAGCCTTCAGACGACGAGGCCCGAGTCTCCACCACTTTCGCGTCCTCTCCAGGAGTTCCGCGTCGGTCTTGAGCCATTGTTTCCGATTCAGCCTGATGAGGAGAACTTTGACGTCGGCCGGGATGGTCACTGACTTGGCCGCATAGCGAGCAACAACATCCGATAAGGGCTCGCGACTATGGCCGTAGCCGTGACCAGACGCTATGTTTGCCGTGAGAGGGATACCGGCTAGCCTGAGTGCGTCTATCACTGCAGCCTCGACAGCGTACGCGACCTTCTGGTCCGTTAGACCGTGCCGAATCAACTCGACTCCGACTTCTAGGCCTGCTGATTGGATCTTCAGTATCTGAGCTAGGCGTAGCTGATTGGCAGATTCCCCAGCGACTCCCTTCGCACGTCTTGCATGCTGGTAGACGCGCCCGTCCATCCCCTTACCAACGTAGAAGATTTCGTCATCTCTAAGTGGGTCCCGAAGCGCGTAGACATAGTAGCCCAGCTTCTCTGCCACCCGGGAAGGAAGGCCAGGGGATCTCTGCGCGGGTCTATCCGACTTGCTGGGGGTGTTTTCCTGGCTATTCCGCTCATGGGCCTTAAGGCTATACCCATTCACTTGTCTCAAAAAGGAGGGATGCCGTCTTAACCGATCGCCGGAGAGTCAACAGCGGGGCGGCAACATCATGGAGCAAGCGTGGAGCGTGGTGGGGACTGTCGTATCCTGCCCGCGCGCCTGCCACGACCTCTCTGGACAGAGGGGCTTCCCCACCCACTTTGGAGCAGATGCGGCCCGTAAACGCGCTCTGCCCGGTAGATCTGGCGGAGGAGCAATGTGCCTGATCGAATCCAAGTGCCATCGCTCATGGACCCTGTCTGAAATTGCAGAACAAGTCGCCTCAGTTCGATAGACGCTCTATACGTTCTAGCTCTTTGCATACGGTCTCATCGTTGGCATGGCCGTTGTTGGCTAACGCCTTGGGGCTAGCGACCAATACTTGTACATTTTCAGGCCAGTGGTAGTCGGCCTTCAAGTATTCGAACAGACACTCGTCATCTACGACAAACACCGCCCCAACCAAGCATCGGCGCAGGTTGACATGATGGGAGAGACGTAGTGCATCTGCGGCAATTGCCTTTGCAGTCTTGTCCGCCTCCAAACCCTCCCAACGTCCACCCCACCAGCCCTTGGGCATCCACTTCGTCTCCAAAAACAGCCAGTGCAGGAGGGATCCAAACTGCTCCTGTGCATCAGGGCCCTCCGTCACATAGCCGAGATCTGAGACTGCCAAGTCGATCCGCTGTCTCCCGTCACGTTCCTTGTCGTAGTCGCTCCTGGACCATTTAGAGATCGGGAACTCCGCGTGAACGTCGCTGCTTTCGGGAAACTCAGCCTTTAACAAATGCGCGAGCCTCAGGACAATATCCGCCTCAGACCAAATCGCAGATCCGCGGTAATTAGCACCGTCGGATTGGTGAGTGAAACCGTGATACCGGTACCCACCCCAGTGGTAGTAGCCATCCAAGAAGTTGCGGTAGGCTTGCGACAGATGCTTGTTGATCATTGACGACTGAGCCCTGTCCAGTAACTCCTGGGTTTGGGGGTCGAAGGTGAATTTTGGATCGGGTTGAGCTGGACCATCCCGTATCTCGATATCGCCGGGCTGCCAAACAAATCTGTCAATGCGTGATGGATCGATGGTCATATTGTGTGTTCCTTTGGAGATGTGACAGTGTTCTGTTTCAGTGAGAGGCATTGCCTTGAGCGGTGTGCCGGTGCGGGTGGCCTTCACCGAAGAATTCGCCTGTGAACTTCCCACCGTGGGTGGGCGGACGAAGGGTGAGGTGCCCATCAGGTCCCGTGCTGCTCGCCGTGCTACTGCCACAACCGGCGATGACAAGCGCTGCAATCAGTGCGGTTATCGTTGCGATCTTGCTCACGGCGCGAATCTACCGGCGGTTGCTGTGCGCTGCTTGAGGTTGCTGCGCCGGTTGCGACCGATTGCGACCGCTCACGAGCCGGGCTGCTCCGATCACCGCAGAGAAAATCAGCACGAGCGCTGCACCGGTCAGGACGAACAGCCCCACGGCGAGGTAACCGACGGCGACGATGATCGTTCCAAGCCATCCGAAACTGATCGCGCTGTTGCGGCCGGTGTGCTGATAGTAACGCACGGTTGACAGGCTACCGCGCTACTTGGCGCCGATGCGTGATGGACGCTCAGCCCGCTTGTGGCGCTTCTTTGAACGGATGCCGTAGCGCACTTTGGCCTTTCGCACCCATTCATTCCAGCCAATCCAGGCTAACGCAGCTCCCATCAAAGCCATAAATCCGAGAACGAATGGTCCGAAGTAAATCAGTGCAGAGCCGCCAATTGCCAGCACGTAGAAGGCGGCCGCCAGAGCCCTCCAGATGAGCTTGACCCTGCGAATCTCTTTGCTTGTCATCGTCTTGCGTGATTTTACTACTCCCTCACGCCAATTCAGCCTTGGCGCTCGTGGCGGGTTGTGGCGCTGGCACGAATTTCGGGCGTTGACCTCCAGCTTTGGAAGCTGGAGCGCAAACAGTCGAGATCAGCTCCGTCAGTAATCGACGCCGTCGATGGAGACGATGGATAGGGCCAAGGGCGGAGCGTTCGGTCTCTCGATCAGGCTGACCCGTCAGATGAGCAATTCCTCTCGCCTCAGCAGCGCTTGCCGCAGTACGTCGCTTCTAGTGTGCGAATCCGGGCGTTGGATGACGCAGATCAGCAGGACGGTCCTTCGACGGAGACCTGGCGGTGCGAGGGCGGGGTTGCGCGGCGAAGGGCCTTGGGGTAGGTTCGGGCCCCCAGCAACCCGCAGCTTGCAGAGAAGAGGGATTATGAACGCGAACAAGACACTATGGGAGAAGGGCGACTTCACCCGCATCGCGGAAAGCATGCGAGAAAGCGGAGAATCGCTCGTCAAGGATTTGGGCGTCACCGAGGGGCTCCAGGTGCTGGACCTCGGTTGCGGCGACGGAACCACAGCTTTACCGACAGCTCAGTTGGGGGCTGACGTCCTTGGAGTCGACATCGCCAGCAACCTGGTTGCGGCAGGCAACGCCCGCGCCCAGGCTCTTGGCCTCACCAACTGCAAGTTCCAGGAGGGCGATGCAACGGATCTGCATGAGCTCGCCGACCAGAGCTTTGATCTCGTCATCAGCATTTTCGGGGCGATGTTTGCTCCCAGACCGTTCGATGTGGCCAAGGAAATGGTTCGGGTGACGAGACCAGGCGGCCGAATCGTCATGGGCAACTGGATCCCGAATGATCCGACCTTGGTAGCCCAGATCCTGAGGATCAGCTCCACCTACTCACCTCCACCCCCGGAGGGTTTCGTCAGCCCCATGACCTGGGGCGTCGAGGACGACGTGGTCGAGCGATTCACGGCAGCCGGAATCCCTGAGGATCAGATCTCATTCCAGAGGGACACGTATACCTTCCACTTTCCCGATCCACCAGCTCGAGGTGGTGACCTTGCTTCAGAAGCTACTATGGGCCCACCATGAACGCATTCGAGGCGGCAGAAGCAAATGGTCGCGAGGCTGAACTCCAGGCTGAGCTGGAGACCCTGTTTAACAAACAGAACACCAGCGACGACGGGCACGTCGATCCCGGCCACCTTCCTGCGAGTGACGGTCACGCGGTAGCGCTCAGCGTCACCCCCACCCCAGCCCGGTGCCTGGGCGAAGCACCTCGGCCCCCACCATGCCCATAGCCATGGGTTGGGTGGAGCTGGTGAGGTTGGGGCCTGGGGTCGAGCTGGTGGGAGTTACGAGGGTAGACCGCGCTCGGGCCGGTCAGGCCGGAGGCCTGGTGGCGCGAGGGCGGAGGAAGGGAGATCCTGGCCAGGGCCAGTGGCTGGATTGACTGGGGATAGTTGCCGCTAGGCCTGGTCAGGGGTGGGTTTAGTGGGATGGGGACCGTCACAGCTCTTCCCAGTGGGGCCCTCTATCTCCTACGTTTCAATCGGGGCCGACGAGGTGTTGTCACGGCTATTCCCACTTCACAACCCTCTATCTCCCCTCCCCCCAACAGTCTGGGGGGAGAGGAGAAGAGCCCCTCCGAAACCGGACACGGAAATGATGTGTTCTAACTCCCTGTGTCTACCGCCTTCGTGCTGCCGCTTCCAACGACGGCGCTACCCAGCCATTATCGGCCGGGTTGATGGTCACACCTGGGGCGGCGATCTCATCGATCCGATCGAGCACCTCATCGGAGAGCTCGACCTCAGCGGCGCCTAACTGGGACTCCAAGTGGTCCATCGTTCGGGGCCCAATGATCGCCGCCGTGATCGCCGGGTGGCGCAGGACGAAGGCAATCGACATCTCAATCAGGCTGACCCCAATCTCATCGGCTAATTCGCCGAGGGCAATTGCCGCCTCGAGCTTTCGCCGGTTCTCAGACAGCGTCATGTCAAAGCGGTCCTGGGGCCTTGCACCGCTCATCGGTGCCTCGGTCGACTCGCGGGTGTAGCGCCCTGAGAGCCAGCCACCAGCGAGTGGGCTGTAAGGAGATTGCCCCCATTCCGTAGCGCTGCAGCGTGGGCAACACGTCCCTCTCGATCTCCCGAGTGAGGATCAGTAGGTCGGCTGTTCGCAACGAAACGGCTCGCGGTTGCGTTCACGGGCCGCCCACTGTGCCTCGACTATCTGCGAGGCGGGGAAGGTGGAGTGACCGACATAGCGGACCTTTCCCTGATGGATGAGATCCGTGAGAGCGCCCAGGGTCTCATCGATGTCGGTGCTGGGGTCAGGACGGTGGATCTGGTAGAGGTCAATCCAATCTGTGTCCAGGCGCCGCAGCGAATCCTCAACGCCCCCGATGATCCGGCGCCTGGAAGCCCCCGCGGTTACGAGCGTCTTCCCCCATCGGGAAGCCGACCTTGGTCGCCAGCACAACCTCCTCACGGCGCCCACCGGAAAGAGCCTCGCCGACGATTTCCTCCGACTCGCCGGCCGAGTAGACGTCGGCGGTGTCAATGAAGTTGAGTCCGGCGTCAAGTGCCCGGTGGATGATGCGGATCGACTCATCGTGATCCTTGGTTCCCCACTGACCGAACATCATCGTGCCGAGGCACAGCTTGGTCACCGAGACGCCTGTACGCCCAGAATGCGTTGGTCCATATTCGCTCCTTCTATGGTGGCGCTGGCCTAATGTGACGCTGGCGCTGATCCTATGGCCTGCGGGCGCTCCAACATCTGAGGAGGAGATTGAACGATGACAACCTGGACTCCCAACGAGCTTGAGGCGATCGGCTCGGCGCGGGAGATAGAGATCAGCTCCCGGCGAGCCGACGGCACGCCCCGCAAACCGGTCACGATCTGGATCGTGCGGGTCGGCAGTAGCCTCTACGTGCGCTCGGTGAGGGGCGCCGAGGGCGGCTGGTTCCGAGGCTCCCAGCAACGGCACGAAGGCCACATCGAGGCAGGCGGCGTCTCCAAAGACGTTCAGTTGACCGCTGCCGACAGCGGACTCGACAGCGACATTGACGCCGCCTACAAGGAGAAGTACGGCTACCCCTCCAGCGCCGTTGACCACATCACGAGCCCCCAGGCGAGATCGACGACGATACGCCTTGTCCCCCTGGAGGAGCCGGCCCATTCGTAGCAACTATCCGATACCGAGACCCTGGATGAAGAAATGAGAGCTGCCGTCCTGCGTGGCGCAGGCGACGTTCGTTGAAAGGAAAATCGACCATGACATTGACGCTGAGACTGAACAACAACGTTGAACTGCCAGCCTTGGGGTTCGGCGTCTTTCAGACACCAGCCTGAGGAGACGACTGCCGCCGTAGCGGAGGCGCTCCACGTCGGCTATCGACTCGTTGACACAGCTGCCGCATACGGAAACGAGCTCGAGGTCGGCGAGGGCATCCGGCGGGCAGGCGTCCAGCCGCGAGGAAGTGTTCATCGAGACGAAGATCTGGATCAACGACTATGGCGACGAGGCGACCCGGCACGGGTTCGAAAAGAGCGCCAGCAAGCTGGGGGTCGAGCAGCTCGACCTCTTGATCCTCCATCAGCCGGTTCCCACGGAATTCGATCGCACCCTCGACGCCTACAGAGCGCTCGAGGAGCTCCTCGCCGATGGCAAGGTGCGCGCCATCGGAGTAAGCAACTTCATGCCCGAGCATCTGGAGCGCCTCCTCATCGGAGACCTCCGTGGTTCCTGCGGTGAACCAGATCGAGCTCCATCCGTACTTCCAGCAACCCGAGCTGCAGCGTGTCCACGCGGACCAACGCCATTGCCACCCAAGCGTGGTCGCCGATCGGCGGGATCACTTCTTACCGTGACGCAAAGAAGAGCACGTTCGAGGACCCCACGCTTCTGGAGATCGGCAGCCAGCACGACAAGTCGGCCGCCCAAGTCATGCTCCGCTGGCATCTGCAGGAGGGCCGTTCGGCTATCCCGAAATCGACCAAGCCGGCCAGAATCTCTTGAAAACTTCGATGTCTTCGACTTCGAGCTCTCCGGCGATGAGGTTGCTGCGATCGACGCGCTTGACACAGGGGTGCGTGGCGGACCCGACCCTGAGGCGATTACCGTCGCAAGCTTTGGCAGAGAGATCCCGGAGGCGTGAGTGTGATTGCGGGCATGGTCTATGACCCGAATCAATGGCGGGATTTCTTCACGATCGTCGGTGGCGCCTCCGCCGCCCTCACCGGATTGGTCTTTGTCGCCATGTCACTGAACGTTCGGACCGTCACTCAGGATCCGACCCACCGGTACCGAGCAATCGGCACGCTGACGGCTTTCGTTGCCGTTTTCATGATCTCCGCATTTGGTCTCATGGGTAACCAAACTCACGTCGGACTCGGCGCTGCGTGGCTCATCATCGCTGCCGGAGCCGGGGCCATTTACGTCAACGGCTACCTGCAAGCACTCAAACAGGGTGGAAGCGTCTGGAGCCTTTATCGCGAGCGCCTCGTCGTAGGCACTGCCGATTATCTGGCTCAGATGACCGGAGCTTTTCTGTTTTTGCTGGGGGATCGAGTTGGTCTCTACGTCGCCGCGATCGCGATGATTGTTTACTTTCCCTATGCGATCTCTGGCGCATCGGCTCCTGATCGTTCGCGTCTATCAGGATGAGGTCGAGAAAGATACGCAAGAGAATTAAGGTTTATCGGTCGGCCGCCACGACCGATGAGCAAATCTTCTAGCCTATTCGTCACACTGTCGTCGACACGTACACCGGCTTGGCACGGAAGGGAGTAGCGGGTGACGCCAGAAGCGGAAGTCATAGTCAGCCGAGTGCGATCTCCTCATACCGTTCGCCAACGCCTCGGATGAGGTATCGCACCACTCAGCACGCCATATACCGCTGACCGCGAAAACCCAGTCTCCTCGATGATCCTTGACGCCCCAATTTTCCGCGACCGTTCAAGAGTGCGCTCCCAGGGATCGGCTAGCGTCCCGTGATCGTTGCGATATTCGCCAGCTCCGACGACCTGCCCGGTCACCCCCTCCACCAGCTGGTGGCCTTCTTTGCCGATCAGCCTCGTGTTGTCCGGGCGGCCGGGGTGCGTTCGAGCGACCGCCCGAGAAGGCACCGGGCGGCCTCGTGGGCTGCCAGACTTGGCTTGCATGAGCCATCAAGGTAGTTCCGAGGAGATCGCAAGACAGCTACACGACATCTATGGGTCAAAGCTGGAGGAAGGCGAGCGATTGCATTCATTCGTTTCGGATGTCCTATTCGCCTGGCCTGGTAGAGCGATCGACCCCGCGGCGGCAGACCCCATCATCCTCGCCGAGGGTGCTCGAGCAACTAAGACCTATGGCGGCGTGCTCTGCCTAGGTAAGGCTGGCTTTGGACCACAGGCGTCGATGCTGGACAGATCGCTATTTGAGGGCATGGCCGTCGCCCATTGGGCACACGCCAACCCTGGACGAGCGGTTCACCTTTTTAAGAAGCACGGCCGCTACAGCGAACTGCTCTGGGGTGATGCGTTCGAAAAGGCCGAGCCGTACGACCCCCGCATCATCGATTCCGGAACAGAGATCGAGCGGCAACAACTGGGTAATTTGTTCGGCAAGTACGGAACAAAGCTCTGGACCGGGCACGACAGTCTCTACAGCCTCGTGTCTGCCATTGAGGACCAATGGCCAGTAGGATCTCCCCGCAGGATGCTGTGGTGGTTCTTCCGAATCGCGCACCGAGACAACGACCAGGTGCTCCACAGCACAGCCCTTGGACTTTCGGCCGGGGTCACGCGAGGAACCCAAGAGTTCAGGTTTGATGCTGGGCCTTCATCTCATTATCTTGATCGAGGTCTGCTCGGAGCACTATGGTCGTTTGGGCAACTTGCGACCCTCCTGTGGGATCACTTCGATCTCCCCGACAGGGCCGGCCTTGATGCCGTTCTCGCGGATGCGTCCGCCCGGTTTAGCTAGGAAACCCGATCTGATTTCAGCGCCCGACGCCGCCTCCGCGTCAACGGCGTCGGATGATCCGGCGCCTGCAGCAGCTCCCGGGCCAGCCGCTCAGCATGTGGCCCGACCGCCTCCCGCAAGGCCGGCGAGTGCCGGCCTAGCTCCCCCCCAACCTGCAAACCCCTGGCGAGTCTCGACGACCTCGCCGCGGCTGAACTGAACCAGCCGCTCAGGCTTTCGTTCCTTGAGGGTGCTGGGACAAGCCCAAACCGCACTTCACGCGTATTCCGACTGTTCGAAGACCATATCGTCTCTCCACCCGAAATGCACCTTCCAAGGCCGATCCCACTGAAACCATGATCACCGACGACGCCCCGGCACAACCGAGCTTCGAAGCGACTTTTGTCCGCTGCGCTGATCGCCCTGAGCCTGCTGGCTCTGTTCGCGTCGACCGGGAATGCGAGTGGGCCGCGTCCCTCCCCCACTGCTCGCGCCTCGATTATCGGTGGCAAGACCGCGGCACCAGGCACCTTCCCCTGGATGGCGGTCGTAATTGATGTCAAAGGAGAAGAAGGCTTCGTTTGCAGTGGAACCGTCGTCGCTCCGAATCTGATCCTTACCGCCGGCCACTGCGCCGCGGATCTGGCAACGGGGCTAACGAATGAAGCCGCTGGTTACGGCGTGATCACAGGCAACGTGAATGCGTTGGCTTCCAAAAGACAATTATCAAGGGTCTCAAGGGTGCTTGTCTATCCTCGCTATACGGTCACCGGGACGATGGGAGGGTGGGGAGATGCCGCATTACTCGTGCTCTCGACCCCGACGACAGCTCCCGCGATTCCCCTTGCAACTCGGCGAACGCCGAGCGCCTGCGAGCCGGAACCCATGCGTTGATCGCTGGCTGGGGCGAGATCGAATATGGCCAGAAAAAGCTGACGGGCGAGCTGATGTGGGCAAGATCGATCGTGCTTGGCGATCAGTGCAAAGGTGCATCCCACTTCAATTCGAATGGACAGATCTGTGTTACCCATCCATCCGGAGTCGCCTCCGGAGTTTGCTTCGGGGACAGTGGCGGCCCCCTTCTGGCAGCGGGGCCAGGCGGTCAAGGGTTGGTTGAGATCGGCATAACGAGCAGGCTCGACTCGTCCAAAGTGCTTGACCAGGGGATCTGACTTATTCACTCGGGCCGATCTAATCTCGCCTTGGCTGAATCGCTGGATCGCTGCCCTCGATCCGCCACCCTTGACGCGGCCGCGAAGCGAACCTTTAGTCCCGGCACTGGATAACCCCCTAGCCGAAATCGACACTCGCCAAGCGCTGCGCGAAGGCCTTGGCATCCCTTTTAAGCGCCGCTTCGGATACCACATATTCTGCCGGCCGATCGACTCGTTCAAGCAGCGTTGCGTTACGTACTGGTTCTTCCGCGCCAAGCTCTACTACGGATCCGTAATCGTCCACCTGCTGGACGGAAGCGAAACGTCGTGGGACGCCAGGTATGCGACCGAATGGGTCACCGACCATTGCTACTTCCACACGGACAGAGAGCACTGTAGCTTTCACAAGCTCGACGGATCGAGGACTGTGGTGTCTTAATCGACACCATAGATCCGGACCGTGCGCGGTGAATTAGGGTCGAATTTTGATCACCGGTTAGATCCTCGCTCCGTGTCTTCTCCTGGTCAAGGGCGTCGGATGATCCGGCTCCGTCAGCAGTCGGGCTAAACTCTGAGCCGTGCGGCAAGCGGCCGGATTCATCCTGCTTCTTTCTCTCGTCGTCGGCATGCTCGCAATGCTCAACGGACATGGCGCCGCTGACGGAAACACGAAGACCCCCTGCCTCGACGCGCCCCCAGTCCCTTCGCTCGAACTCATATACGAACTGGAACCAGGTAAGGGCGGGGTTACGCCAAGCGCTCGCGATGAGGTGCTGAAAATCGTATGCGAACGGTTGCAGACGATTTCTAGGACAGGTGGAGAGGTGAGTGCTCTTGGCGACGAACGAATTCGGGTCGTGCTGCCCCATACCGAAAACCCACAGCGACTAGCCACTCAGATCGAGGTTACCAGTCCAGTCTATTTCTATGACTGGGAGCTCAACCTGATCGGCCCCGAGCAAACACTCGGTGGGCACCCCGACCAGCGGCTCCCCGGCACTGCGCTCAAGCGAGCAAGAGCCGAATGGAGGGCCGCCGGGCGCAGCGTGGTCAGCCCCGAGAATCGGCAGCTGATCGATTCCGGCGCCTTCCCGACCGCCTATGACGCCGCCTTGCTGGCCACCCAGCAGCCGCCGGTCGTCAACTGCGCCAACTGCTCCAATCCCAGGCCGCGCTATTACGTCTTTGAACACAACGCACCTCACAAGTTGATCGCCGGACCCAAGGAAGGCCTCTACGTCGGCCCCGCCGGCCAGGAAGGATCTCGCTACGGAATCGTCGTCAAGGTACCGGCGGGAACAATACTCGTCTCCGAAAAGCCGACCGAACGCTCGGGGAAGACCAACCTGACGGCGCAGCCCGGCTGGTACGCGCTTCGCGACCGCCCGGCGCTCTCGGGGCGCGGAAATCACTGAACCGGAGCAGAACTTCGACCAGGTAGATCAGCCGAACGTCACCTTCGGCTTCACCAAGAAGGGTCGAAAAGCCTTTCAGGAAGTAACCCGGCAGATCGCCCAGTTCGGGCGGGCGCAGGCAAAGGGCCGGGTAAGTGCCGAACGGGCGGCCGCCCTCTCGGGCCACTTCGCTGTCGTCCTATACAACGAAGTCGAGACCCGGCCGATCATCAACTTTGCCCAGAACCCTGACGGGATCGACGGGCAAACCGGGGCCGAAATCTCGGGCGGCTTCAACACCATGGGAGACGCCCAGGCGCTGGTGAAGATTCTGAAGATCGGCACCCTCCCGATCAACCTGGCACTGATACGCCAGCAGATCCTCCAGCCCCAAAAGTGAACGGGCCCAACGACGGTCAGCTTCGCGATGTTGTTCCAGGCGCCTTGCTGCCCGCCGCACCAACGCTTTCCCGCCGTCGCCTCCGCGTCAACGGCGTCGGATGATCCGGCGCTTTCAGCAGCTCCCGGGCCAGCCGCTCAGCATGTGGCCCGACCGCCTCCCGCAAGGCCGGCGAGTGCCGGCCTAGCTCCCCCCCAACCTGCAAACCCCTGGCGAGTCTCGACAACATCCCCCCGACTAAACTCGCGTTCCTGAAGCAGGTCGAAGGCAACCCGATCAGCGACGGGTCGCACTGGCTCCATCAGATCGGAGCTGAGCGAGGGCCGATAGCGCTTGTCCGTGTGCATCAGCCCCAGAGTCGGATCAAATCTCATCCGCTGTGCGGCGGTCGTCGCCTCAGTCTGCGGGATGCTCCTCCACTGACCACCCGGCGATCTGGACTCGAACCAGGGACCGACGGATACTGAGGACGTCGGTTTTCCGCTCTCCAATGGGGAATTTCGAGCGGATGCGACCTGGATGCGACCTTAGTCACTGGGATCTCAGCCGATCGTCTCTCGGATCAGGTCTGCCGAGAGACCGAGTGGCTGAACGTAGTGACGGGTAGCGGTATCTACGTCGTGTCCAGAGGCTTGGGCGAGGTCAGCAGGGTCAATTCCCGCGGCACGAAGATGAGTAATCCAAGAGTGTCTGCACTCATGGGGGCGAATGTCCAGCCCACTGGCGATCTGGGCGGCCTCCCAAACGTCGCGTCTAAAATTGCTGTCATGCCACACGGTACCTTTGGGGGTCGGAAAGAGCAGATCGGTGTCGATGCGAACCGGCATCCCGGTTAGGGCCTCAGCCAACGACTTCGGACAGGGGACAGCTCGAACGTGGCGCTTCTCCTCGGTATCGCCCTCAGTAATAACGCCTTCATAGGCGTTGCCGCGGACGTGCAGGGTATCCCCACCGAAATCTGGCATCCGCAGCGCAAGCACCTCCCCCACTCTGAGGTTGGTCAACGCGAACGCAAGCAACATGGGCTCATAGTCGGCTGCTGAGTAAAAGAGATCCTCGCCCGAGCGCCGATGCTTTTTGGGTCTCATCGTGGCTGCCCTAACTTCGGATCGCCCGGCCGCCGCAAATTCCCTCATCTGCGCGAAGGTCCAGACGCGAATCGGACGCGCCGCTTTTCTTACCCTGGGATCGTTGGCTCTGATCCGGACGCCCTTGAACGGGTTCAAGTCGGCGTGCTCATCGTCTAATGCATTCTCCATAAGCATCGACAGCGTCCGCAGGACGCCAACTGCCCCCTTTACCGCCCGGCCTTGCTCGCGGAGCATGTGATCGACCAGGGCAACGGCGTGGCGGCGACGTAACTCTAGGAGCGGCCAGTCCCGCAGCGGTTGTCCCTCAACTGCGACGTCCAAGACTGCCTTCAGCCGGGTGCTGCTCGAGGCGTTCGTCCGCTGGCTTCTCGGATAGCGGTCAATCCACGTTGTCGCATAGTCGCCAAGCGTTTGGATCCGGTCGGGCTGCGCGTAGGCAGCGTCGATTGCCTGTTGAGCTTCTCCCCGACGCTCGAATGTCCCGGCACTGCGGCGATTGCCAGAGCCATCCGTATACCGAGCAACCCAGCGGGTGTTTCCCGAGGGATTTACCCGCTTCAATGGTGCCTCCCGACGATCTCGTCTGCTATTCGACACCGAGCTAATTCCTCTGCACAGGGCGAACCCGTTGGTCACAACCATCGCCTGGGCCGGAGCCAAACCCCTTTTGACGTTGACTCGCCAGCCAGGCATCTACGTCGTCGGGATCGACCCGGCGCGCTCTGCCGATCGTGTACGAGGGAAAAGCTCCCTCCGCCATCAGAGAGCGCACGTGCCTGGTAGTTACGCTCAAGTACTGGGCGAGAGTTTCCGCGGTGAAGAAAGGGCGGCGCTCGTCGCTGAGACCATCAAGCGGAGTGCTCCCAAGGACTCGGGTAATTGATCGGTGGTTCGCCATGGTAGGGGCCACCAGTCCGAGCAAAGTCCGGCGACTCTCCCGAGCCCGTTGTCGCCTGCTTTCATCAGTTTGGCGCGGCGCACCAATGCCTTGATTGCAAGATTCAAAGCACAATCTCCGGACGATGTCCCGCCTGACCGCGGTACGCCAAGACGGGCCTGAATCATGATCGCCACGCTCCCTCAATTCTCGTCATTTTCGAGCTTGGCCGGTCTGTCTGAAGCGCTCAAGGTCAATACCACTTCATCGCCGATTTCGAACCACAGGCCGCAATCCGGGCATACGACCGGCTCAAAAGCATCGAGAAGATTCTGGAACTCGAATTGGAGGTCACCGATCATGTAGCAACCAAATGCTCGCTCGGAAAGCCGCCCGTCAGCGGCAATCTCATACTCAGAGGGCGCCCTGCCCGGTTTGGCAGCCTCGAGCCTCTCCGCAACCGCCTGGTGCAATGTCAGCAGTTCACCCCGCGTCTGGCTCAGGATCAGGCCACTCACGCGCAGACTCGCCGTCACCGTCTGGCCGACGTGGTCCGCCAGCCAAAAGAGGGCTCCTCGGTTATTCGAATCAATCTCAGCACTCTCCATCATTAGCTCGACTTAAAGTCTGTTGGCTTGCTCATGCCAGACACCCCATCCTCCGTCTAGGTTCCTCGTCATTGACTCACAGGGTAACACAAACCCTATGGAAGGGCAAGACCTGGCCTGTGATAGCCTCCGTATCCTTGAAGGCTTGGCCGACATGATTGAAAGCTTCGACTGGGAAGAAACCGGACAGATGAGTCGTCGTAAATACGACTGGGCACAATGGATGAATGGTGAAAGCTGGCGCATTTACTTGGGCGAGGACTATGAGATCCCGACCGAGAACATGCGAGTAACGCTGCATCAAATGGCCGAAAAGAAAGGCCTGAAGGTTCGAACGACCAAAAAAACTGACGAAAAGGGCGGAGAGTCGCTTGTTTTTCAGTTTTTTGACCCCGCCCAAAGGACCGTGGAGTCCTGAAAAGGAGCAGTTTTATCCCCGACCCGCACCTCCTCTACTTCGCATACGGGAGCAATCTCAACATAGGCGACATGTGCATTCGCTGTCCCGACGCCCGGCCCGGCGTTCCAGCCGTCTTGAAGGGATGGCGACTCACCTTTCGAGGTGTCGCCGACATCGAGCGAGCAGACCGGCGAATTGTTTATGGCGCTCTGTGGCAACTTAGCCAAGAAGACTTGGTCGCCCTCGACTCATACGAGGGTGCACCGTCTCACTATCGGCGTCGGATCATCGAGGTCAGGACCAACGTTGGTGTCAGCGCCGCAACGACGTATGTGATGACCGATGGCTCCTACCTTGGACTCCCCTCCTCCTGGTATCTTGGCCGCATCGAGGAGGGATTTCGGGATTGGGGTTTGCCGATAGGCGAGCTACCCCGCTCAGTTGAAGAAACGCGTCACGAGCTGGCCCGTATCGGTGTGGTTACCTACGTTCCAGATAGTCCGAAGCGGATGAAGGCGGCTGTGCCTGCTGGCGCCTTAGAGGATCGCCAGGCATACGAAAGTCACTCGAATTAGGCATGCTAAGGCTTACATTTGTCCCAGAGAGCAGGCGGGCGTGGTTCGGAATTGAAGGTCAGACCTCGTCGGACATCCTCGACCAGTGGAATGAACTGCCTGCGTGGTCGAGTTTCTCTCCTGAGGGATTCCGCGAACAGCTGGCCATCAATTCGGGGGCCGATGATCCCAACTTTGCCGGAAAGCTCGCGTCGATATGCCTGCCCACGACGACGAGCTTCTTCCTGCCGTTGTCGCTGCCTCCGGGCCAGACACCGTCAAGCTGTCTGAGTCTCTGGGCCATTGCCAACTCGAATTCGGGAACTAATTCGTCACCGCACAGGCAACCTGTACTCCAAGTCACCCACTCTACGCCGCGCCCCAGACGAAAACGAGAAACGCCCACAGACCGCGATTCGCTCCTACGCGTCGGCGCTGCGGTGCGGGTGCCCTTCGCCGACGAATTCGGCTGTGAACTTTCCGCCGGTCGTTGCCTTGGCTTGGGGTTTGTGGCCAATTTGGTTTGAGGTTTGAGGCATCCCGGTACTGCCGCTGGCGCAAAGGTCTCCCCCAACGCCGTTTGGCCGACAGTGCGTCCCATCCTTCAGGGTAATGACGCTACTTCCGCACCCTGCGACAGCCAGCGCTGCGAGCACCGCGGTAAACGTTGCCAACGCCTTCACAGCGCGAACGTTATCGCCGATTTGAGTGCGCTGCTTGAGGTTGCTGCGCCGGGTGTTTGGCTGCTGGAGTCTTGCGGCGTTCGACAACGAGGATCCAAAGTGCCATACCCGCGGCGATCACCAGCCAGACGAGTCCGTAAAGCAGCAACATCGCACCGGCAACCAACCAGAAAGGAATCGCTGCCCAAATTGGCAAACCGACCGCAGTTCGCCGGCTCGTCTTGACGTAGTAGCGGAATCCGTTCACGGCCGACAGACTACCGGCCTACTTTGCGCCCATGCGTGACGGCCGCTTAGCACGCTTGTGGCGCTTCCCTGAACGGATGCCGGAGCGCACTTCGGCCTTTCGCACCCATTCAATCCAGCCAATCCAGGCGAACGCAGCTCCCATCAAAGCCATAAATCCGAGAACGAATAGTCCGAAGTAAATCAGTGCAGAGCCGCCAATTGCCAGCACGTAGAAGGCGGTCGCCAGAGCCCTCCAGATGAGCTTGACCCTGCGAATCTCTTTGCTTGTCATCGCCTGCTTGATTTTACTACTCCCTCACACCAACTCAGCCTTGGCACTCGTGGCGGGTTGTGGCGCTGGTTCAGACCGCGTCGAGCTGCCAGTCAGACTGCATGACCGGAGCGCGACGCAGGCGCCACAACTGCACACTGGGCGTCGATCTGGTGACTAATTTGGTGATCAGGGACGCAGATCACGCCGCCTCAGGCACGGATCCAGGCTTTACCTCCGGCTTTGGAAGCAGGAGCGCAACCCGTCGAGATCAGCTCCGTCAGTAATCGACGCCGTCGATGGAGGCTACGGATGGCGCCAAATGCCCGAAGCAGGGACGCTCAGCGCTCCCTGGTTTCTAGGAGGGACTAGCGAAACTCGCCAACCCGCTCATAGAGCGGGATTGCAACAAACCGCCGACCGCGGGCACCCCCAAACGGCCCATCCGTACCCCAGGGGGAAAATTCGTGAGCGCGCCGGGCGAGTTACTTCAGGAAACGGAGAAGTGGAGGGAATACGTCGCTCAGGAGGTAGTTGTGGAGGTCGCCGAGAGTGTCATAGACGGACTTCCCACCGATCAGCGGTGTCGCAAAGTCAAAGGCTATGTCGAGGTTGGGCTTGAAATTCATGTACATCTTCTTGCGTGGGTCAATGGGGACCATCGGCCACCGAGCTACCTTTGTGCGCCCTTCTGCCGCGATTTCATCGTAGATCGTGATCTGCGCCGATTTCCGGAAGGGCTCGGTTTCGTTCTCCCACTCAGGCAAAGCAATGGCCTTGACATTGACCCACGCATCCCGGGGGTTTTCGCGTGTGGGGACCGACAAAAGGGCGCCCTGCATAGAGGCACCAACGACGTGGATCGTTCGGTGCTTGTCAATGTTGTTCAGGAATGTGAGCTGCCAGAGAGGGAGCGATTCGTAGGCGTTCCCTCGGTGGTACGGCTGCAATCCCTCGATGATTGCTTGGGCCTTGGGGTCGATGCCGCGGATCCTCGAGAGTCCGCTACTCGGCGCGGGCTGTCCGGCGAGAACACCCTTGCTGCGCAATTGGCTGAATCGTTCCTGCCCCCTTCCGTCCCTGTTCCCAAAGATCGGGAATTCGCTGTCCTTCTCGACCTCATCGGGAAGCGGGGAAGTAAAGCTCGTCGCAAGTTCGAGCGCCAAATGGTCGAGCGACGAGCGGAGGCATTGCAAACAATCTCCCGCGGTGAGCGAGAGGCTTGCATGGTCGGGGACTGGGGGGATGACCCAGGCTGCGTAATAGCCCGATCCCTCGGGGTCGGGCTCCTCGACGACGGTCTTCAGTGCCGTGTCGATCCAACCGTCACGCTCAGCTTTCAAGTCTTGCAGATGCTTGTACGCCCTGTGCATCTTCAGCTCGAAGCTGCGGCACCCGGGGGGTACGGCGATGATTCTTCCTCCGCTCGCTGTCGCTGCTTTCGGAGCCGCTTGGCCTTGCTCATACCCCTGTGTCAGGCAGCCATCTGGGCGGCCTGTGATCGAAGCAACGCAGACGATAGCTGCGTCAAGACCGTGAGGTCCGCTTGAAGCCGCACGCGCTCGATCCTGCGAACCCGCAGGGGCGTCAGGCTCCATTCGTTCTTGAGCCTGACGAACGCCCGCTCTACGGAACACGGCCACGGTAGAGGCCCTTCCAGCGCAGCGTCTCACGCGGGATCAGCGGATGCAGCCGGTCGACCTTGATGCACCGCGACGCGGGCTTGCACTCCCCCGTGGGGCATGCGCCACTTGGTCGCCTTGCGCTTGTAGTCGGCTCCGGCGAAGCGCCACTCGCCACGCTCGCAGCACGGCGACTTGTGATCGCCGCGCTTCACAGCGGGAGTCTCGCGCAGCGGGATCACCGGGGCGACCTCGCGCTTCGCGCAAACCTCATAGACCGTGCCATTGTCGTAGCCCTTGTCCAGCGCGCAGGTATCGGGCTCGATTCCGTGAGCGCGTCGAGCAGCGACGCGACGGCGGGGTCAACTCTCACAGGCGCGGAGCCTAGCCGCGGCGAGAGACAGGTATCTTGGGTCGCATGCTTGGAAGGTCTCGAGTACTTCCCTAGGGACGCGAATTTGCTGAAACATAAACGCTAAGCCTGCGGAATTCTTGAGGCACTCAACCTCGAGCGATCAAGCGTCTGTTGCGCCTACGTCACTCGTTGTCGGGCTCCTCAATTCATCTCAACTGAAAGCTGCGGGATCGGGTCGAATACATCGGGCGCTGCTCTCGTGCTCACTCACTTCAGAACTCCTTTTGGTTGGTGCTAATTTCAAAGCTCGATTTCCTTTCTTGACTGATCTCGTCAAGAGTTAGGTTATCTTTTGGGGGTCGCATCTAAGGTCATACATAGGAAAAGTCAAAATCTCTCTTAGGTGGGGTAGTAGAACCTAACCGCCATTCGTGGCGACTCGCCTAAGGAGCCAACTTGTTCAAAACAAAAGCTAACCCCTGACCCCCCAAAAGCTAACCCCAAGCTGTGCTGATTCGCACAAGTTTGATCGGTCGCTTTCGGTCGGTTAGCTTTTGGGGGCATTTCAGTTAGCTTTTGCTCAGGCGTCAAATGGCATTTTGAGGCTCTATTCGTCGTCTCCAGCTCGCGCCAGAATTGGCGTCAGCTCGTCGTGGAAATCAGACTGCTGAGCGCCACTCTCAGCGGTCCAAGTCTCATCCAGCTCAACACCAGTAAACGTCAACTTGTTACCGGGGCGGATCACGCCGATGCCTTCGAGCGCCTCCATCCGTTCATAAAACTTGTTTCGCCCAACTTTGCCCATTCCGGCGCCCTCGCAGTAAGCCCTGTACCAGTCATAAGCTTCTTTGCCGTCGATGCGCCCGGCAGTCTTTTTCAGAGCCTCGTCAGCAAAAGCCCGAACCGTGTCAGTGTTCTGCTGAAATCGCATCAAAGCGTTCTTCATGCTCTGAGGCACGGAATCGGTAACCGGCTTTGGCTGGGCCAGAAGGTAGACCGCATTCCTGACGGCAACTGCTAGTAGTCCCTGCATTTCCTGCTGATCGCTAGCGAGCGCCTTGAGCTGCGCCTCCTTGGCGGCGTTCTCCTCAAACTGGCGCTCAAAGTGCACCACGCTCCAGCGGTTCATATAGGCAGCGCTGACATCTTGGCTGCGGGGGTAGATATTGCAGGACCAAAACGGCATTGCTCCGCAGGTAAAATCGAAGGGCTGACCAAACTTTCGCTCCCCGTAGATCGGATCGTCTCCGGTCATCTGCTTGAACAAGGAGGAGTCATTGCCGGCGCTGGCGCTGATATCGCCGCAAACATTCGCCCAACTTTCCCCGAAGCTCAGCCGCGGCGAAGCGATTGGATCCGAGCGCCTCCAGGGAGACGGTCGAGACGTTCCTAGCCCCATACAGCTCGCGAATGATGTGGAGCAGGATCGACTTGCCGTTGCGGCCCTTACCGTGGAGCAGGATCGCTCGACGCAGAACGTTGCGGGGCAGCATTCCAAGCCCAACCAGCGCCAGGATATAGCCGACCGTCTTCTCGTCGGGGATCAGTTCCGGCCTCATCGCGGATCACGAACACGTCTTGCAGGAACTTCATCAGTCGCGGTGGCTCCGGTGCGTCGGGAATGTAATCCCACGGCAGCTGTGCTAGCCAGGCGTTCTCTGGCGTGTAATCCTCGTGCTCCTTGATCGGGTTTTCAAAGTCGCCTGACAAATGAAAGATGCCGTTCCTTGCGTAGATCGCCCTTCCCCGCGGTGGATCGAAGCTCAGTGGATCGACACCCTCTCGATTCTTGAAATAGGTCACCACCTCGTTAACGTGGGCGCTGCGAGTCAAATGTCTAAGGGCGATATTTGCGCCGTGTCTGACCAGCTCTTCGCCATCGCCTCGGTAGATCCCATCGTCATAGCGATAGAGGGCCCCGTCTGGTCCTGACCGGATCTTCCCGATTGGTTTGCCGGCTGACTTCTCGACAGCTTCGGCGAGCGCCAAAACCTTCAGCGTGCCGAGTTTATCTTTGTGCTTGACGAAAAACGATTCGGGCTCAGGAACCTTCCCGGTAGTTGTGGTGCTTGTCGGATCTGCTGCTAAACTTGACATTGGTTAATGTACTCCTTTGGCTTTCGCGCTGTCAACGCAAAGCTTCGTAGTGATTGGGCCTCCCAAAAGGGAGGTCTTTTCTTTGGGGTAAGGCTAGGTCGGGTCTGGAGCCTCTCCGCCGCCTAGCAAGTCCAAGGCTCGCCTGATCAGCTCCGACGGCGGAATCTGCCTTTCGGAACTAATCTCGTGGATCTTCTGAAGCTGGGAAGGCTCCAGGCGCAGCGTAAATTTTGCGCTCAGATCACGGTTAAAATTGTCACCTCTCACAGCTCATGCCTTTCGTTGGGTCCGACATAAAGTCTGGCAATGTGGATTGCCTTGACGGTAGTCGAGTCGGACAGAACTCCCTAGCCAACGATACTGGTCGAGTCGGACAGAATGCAAGCCCGCAAACCGGCTTGTAGAGCCAAAAATGGCCACTAGTGAAGCTGGCTGGCGTAGCCGAACAGATAGGTCGGCCTCCGATACGGTCGCCGTCCTTGCGGAGCTCCCTTAGACTGGATCGGTGAGACGCGTAGTTATATACGGGTCGATCTTTGCCGCGACGCTGCTAAGCGCCCCGGGAACGGCGGTCGCGATTCGCCCGGCGACTGAACAGGAGGTCGCCCAATTCAGGACGGCTGCCCGCGAAGCGGAGGACACAACGACCTGCTCCGAACTGGAGCGAGGCCCGGCTTCAAGCTATAGCTGCAAGTGGGTGCCTCGAACAGATTACGAACCCCTGATCACCGAAGCGCGAGTCTCGACCTTGGACGAAACCTGGGCCACCGCTTTTCTCGCGCCCGCGCCTCGCACTACTGAAGCCGCGACCGCAGTGTTCAGGGAGGAATTCCAGCAAGTCAACAACGGCGGTATCCCGGAAGCCCGCGGGGTCTGGCACATGTTCACCAGCGGCAGCGGCTGTGAACTGGCGGAGAGAGCTTTTGGCGAGAGCGGCGGTACGGAAATCCATCTAATCCCGGATCTGGCGGTTGCGATGGGATGCACGCCGCTGATCCCAACCAAGGTCCGCTGCCTGGATAATTTCCGCACATCGCTCCTGGCGCTCGACAAACCTCTGCAATGCGCCGTCAACCCGCCCAAGGGCTCCCCCTTCCATGGTTGGATGAACATTCGTGGACTGCACTGGCACGAATGGGGGAACGAAGATCGCGCTTGGGCGCTCGGCGTAATCAGGGGAATTCCCCCACGGCTAAGGCGCAGCCGCCCTTCCTCTTCGAAAACGATCCGAGGACGCCCCACGACTACTCTAGGGTCGCCGCCGCCGGTTCGTCTTGTGGTCTCCGGAAGAGTTTCGTGCGGGACTTCGTACTTCTATTCAAGACTTGGTGTCGTCAGCCAGTTTGGCCACTTCGAAGTGACGCTGCCGACCTGTCCCGACCAGTTCTTCGTTCCGAGCTGATTTGTGTCTTGCCTCCAGTTACCGCCTCTGATGCAGTGGTGAGAAGGGCGCAACGCTCGGCCGGCCTCAGGTAGCCGCGGTCTCGTTGACGGCGCTACGCGCTGAGCAGAACGGTCAGGGCGTTCGAGGTGTTGGCGGCACTGGTGGCGACGGAGCAGCCGCAGGGAAAGGCTGTCTAGCGAGCCGGGCGGCTTCAGCCGCGTGACGCTCGGCCAGGAAGGTGTCGAGGAAACCTTCCTCAAGCATCTTGTACACCGGACCTTCTTCAATCTCTTTTTCCTTCTTTTTCTTCAGCTCCTCTCTGTAGCAAGCGTTGCACAAACCGCGGGCGTGGACGGTTTCCCACTTGCATTTACTACATGCGGTCGCCTTTTTCGGCAGTTTCTCCGCTTTACTCTTCTGCGCGTAGTGAGACCTGCACCAGCCGTAAGCATGAACCGGGTCCCCACAATCTCGGTGTTTGCACTTTGACTGACCCGGAAGCTCTCCCTTCGACCGTCTGGCGTCATAGTGGCTGTCGCACCACTCAAACGCTTTCGTTGGCTTTTCACAGCCGTTCTCTTTGCAAGACGGTTTCTCAGCCTGTCCAGGGAGTTCCCCATTTCGGCGCTTCTGATCGTAGTGCGGCCGGCACCAACCGTGTCCGCCCCCGTTGCCGTATCCGTCGGTGGTGGCGTTACTGCATCCCTCTTCTTTGCACCTGATGAGAAGCCCTGGGGGTTTAGAAAGTGCCCTCGGTGTTCCGTGTCTGGACCACCGGCTGTAGTGCTTATTGCACCAGCCATATCCTGCAATGTCGGTGCGGCCGCACGATCCTTCGAAGGGACCGCCCTCGAATTTGCAGACCTTGGGACTCATCCGGCCCCTCCAAACTTCTCGTCCAGCGCCGCTTCCAGGGCAGAGCGACGGATCAGCCAAAACTTGCCGAGTTTGGCCCCAGGCAGCTCGCCGCGACGCAGCAGGTCCAACACGGTCGAGCGCTGGATGCAAAGCAGGCCAGCGACCTGATCGGGAGTTAAAAGCTGATCTGCAAGAAGCGCAGGGGGCTGCCACGAATCACCGGCCGGAGTAGGTGCAGAGTTTGCGGGTGCTAAATCTGCGCGAGGGCGCAGTACGACAGGTGGAGCAGATTTGGACGACATAGCTCGCGCCTCAAGAATTGAGGCGTGAAATCGGCTACCGGTGGTTTTGTTCCGTACTCCGCCATGTTCAGACGTCAGGGTAGCAAGGTCTCAGCCTCTGTCAAGCCGACTGAAACGGACCTTGGCTGGCTGAGACATCCCGCCCTCTCATTTGGTGACCAAAGTTGGTGACCAAGCACTCGCTCCGCGCCCTAATCCCAACAAAAAATCCCCGATTTACGGGGATTTTCTGAGTGGGCGGTACTGGGCTCGAACCAGTGACCTCCTGCTTGTAAGGCAGGCGCTCTCCCAACTGAGCTAACCGCCCAGGGACGAATATTTTGGCTCTTTGATGCGGTTTGTCGGGCACATCCAGAGATCCCAACATGGCAAGGGTAGCGGCGAAATCGCGCTCCCTGCCCATTGGCGAGGTCAATCGGTGGGGCAAGCAATTTTGAAACGGCGATCGACGCCCCCATCCGGTCGGGCATGCCGCCTCGGTGTCGGTCATGGCGACCAAGCTTCGTCCTTCGTCGACCGAGCACGCGCCGAGCAACGGCGGATCGGGGTGTTGCTCGCCGGCTAAATCCCCACTCTTCTTGCCCAAATCATTAGCGAAATTATCCCAGAAGCTCCTACACTTTCTCGGCGGCATCGTTTCTCGGCGTCAGCTCTTTCTCACGCAGATAGATAGACGCAATTCCATGCAATTGCCTCTGGTGTCTCTGGCGCTGGGACAAACCGGGTGAAACCGGGCAAAACCGCTTTCGTGTTCGGCTGTTCCCGAAGGGGATCGGGACAATACCGGGTGAACGGCTATGCGCAGCTCAGCGTGGTTTCGTCTCGGCACTACAGTTCCAATTCGCCTTGCCGTCTTCTAAAAGCCTTTTGGGCCGCGACCTGCCCCACGACGCTGGTCCACCCAGCTTCCAGAGCGCGTCGGCTCCCCACGCGCCAACGATTGCCTCATCTGGATTCGTCCCACGTGCTTGCGCGAAGCGCGAAGCGAGGACCTGGAGCCTCACGGTCAGGGGGATCTGGGCAAGCAGAGGGTCCAGGCCGACAGGTTCAGCGATGGAGGTAACCGCCACGCCCTCTGAGCTGGCAGCATCGCCGATTGCGACCAGGAGCCCGTCGGAGTCTGCGTCGGGTTGCAAAAGCACAAGTGAGTCCTTTTGTCCGAGCGGTACCGCCGAGCCGTGCAGCAGGTACTCCGCCTCGAAACCCTCGCTGATTATGTGTGCCGCCTCACGCACCTTGAGTGCTGCCTCTCGGGCGGTCACGGCGTAAGGCCCCACGCCAGCGAACACAAGGAGGCGCTCGGGCACGTCGATGTCCTCCGTTCCCGATGAGCGAACTGCGTCTTGGACGTGACGTGAAATCGCCTTGAGCCCGTCTGCCGTGATCACTTCGGCGCCGAGTGCAGCCGAGAGTCGGGCCAAAACGAGCAGAGTGGCCGTATAGCTCGCCGTGTAGGTCTCAGAGCTCTCGCGCGGAACAATCTCGATCGCCTCCGACCACCCAGAGTCAAAACCGGTGATCGATAGGAGTGAGGCACCCGCGGCGCTGACCCGCTCGCGGGCCGAGCGCGCGAAGGCGGTCTCAGCGGTGTGTGAGATAACGATTACGGCGTCGGTCTGTGCGAGTTTTGCTCCGAAACGCACAAAGCCGGCTGCTGAGGACCACCGGGCGCTGCGTTGCGCAGCCTCGAACATCTGAACTCCCAACTCGGCAGCGTGCTGGCTTGACCCGGTTCCGACCAACCAGATCTGCTGTGCTTCTTCAAGGCGTTCTACCGCTTGGGCGAGATCTCGCTCGAGGACCGACTGGAGCAGGGCCGCTTGAGATTCGATTGTGCGCGAGAGCGCTGTGGCAGTCATCTTCGATGTCGAGTATCTCGCCTTCGGGGCGGTAGCCCTCGATCGCCTGAGGAGGGAGCTGGTCTGAACCGAACTGCACTCTTGGATGCGGGTTGAGTCCAGGTGCGCCGATCGCAGGATCGATCGCTCGCCGCGTGGCAAGTGCTCCGAATCGGCATGGGCAAAGGCAACCGGCCCGGTTGGGACCTTCCCTTGAAAGTCGTTCCGTTGCGTAGGGACTCCGAAAACGTAGAAACCGTTCTGGAGCGACGCTCCGGATGCTCCTGCCTCCTCCGACTCAGGCCCTCGCTGCGTCTACCACGAGTCTCGACGGCCGTCCTAGAGCACTCAACGCGATTTGCCAACCCCGCCTATGGTGATCCAGCTCGTCAACCACCACCATGAGGAGGACCCATGAGAAAGATTCGACGCAGATTCACATTCGCGAACGTCGTCTCGTGCATAGCACTGTTCGTTGCGCTGGGCGGAGCCGCCTATGCCGCAGGCAAGCTCGGTAAGAACTCAGTCGGTACCAAACAGATCAAGAATCAGGCGGTCACAGCCGCCAAGATCAAGAAGGGCACGATAACGGGGGCCCAGATCAGCTTGGCGAAGCTGGGAACCGTGCCCTCGGCCACCGCTGCATCAACCGCCAACAGCGCGACCACGGCAGGGACTGCCAATGCCTTGGCAGCGATGGAACCCACCCGTCTCGTTGGGGCTTCGGGCCAGCCTTCGTATTTGGATGGCTCCAGCAGCATCTCGTCAGGGCCGCCATTCAACTTCCAGCCGGTCGGCTTTTACAAGGACCACGAGGGTATCGTTCACCTCACTGGCACGGCCAAAGTCGGCACTGAAGGAACAACCAAGGGGTTGATTTTTACGCTCCCTCCCGGATTTCGGCCAGCCGCCGGAATGATAGAAGTCTTCGCCGGGTACGAAGGATCGGTTGCTGATGTCTTTGGATCGAATGTGACCATCGGGGGTACAAACCTCGAAGGCGACGTGCTCACCTCACAGAAAGAAGGAAAAGCAGCACCTCTGAGCGGGGTCACCTTCCGAGCAGAAAGCTAAATGCGATAAGCGACTTGGCCCGGATGGCACCACGGCCATCCGGGCCTTGTGCTCTCCCTAGATTCGACGGATCGCTCCGATACCTGTCAGCGAACTAAGGGCAGTACGCAGTGGTATTCCTTGGTGTCGCTGGGAGCATCGAGGTTGATATTTCCTCCCGGCGAGACTGTGATCACGGTGTAAACGTTTTCGCCCGTGACGGTGTTGATTTCATCTGTCCACTCATCGCCCGCGCTGAGCGTAGCCACCTTCGAGAAGGCAACGAGGTCAGGCGCCGAAGGAAGCGTCCCGCCGAGGCCAGTACAGGCCGCGGCGGCGGCCGGTTGAGTGGCAGCCGGTCGAGGTTTGCTGTCCCAGCAGCTCCCCGCAAAAAGCTGAGTGCCGCTCTTACATTCAGCAGTGTGGCCGTTGACAGTGGTCGCGTTGGCGGCGTTGATCGCGGTCGTTGCCGTATTCGCTTGACTTGCGCTGGGCACCGTGCCGAGCGTCGAAGCGTTGATCTGGGTCCCGGTCAGCGAGTCGCTCTTGACCTGCGTTCCAGTGATCGCCCCCTTCTTGATCTTGGCCGAAGTCACCGCGTGGTTCTTGATCTGCTTGGTGCCGACCGAGTTCTTGGCGAGCTTGGTGGCTGCAAATGCTGCTCCTCCGCCGAGCAGGAGGAAGACGGCGATCGAGGACATGACGTTGGCATGAGTCAGTTTGCTGCGGATCGTTCTCATGAGATCTCCGATTCGTTGTGGTTGACGTGCCAAGTCAGCCTATGGGCGAGCAGCAAACGCCGTCGACATTGCGGATACCCCTCTGAGCCGTTGGGGCGAAACGCTGGAGCGCCTGCGATCCGTCACGGGTGGAAATCCGCCACGACAGACAGCGACGGCCTGAAAAGCGCGTTTCCGGTGAAAGTCGCCAAGAGCCGCTCAGGTATTCCGCACAAGCTGCCAACGGCGCTCAACGATGCCGCCCATCGCGTCCTAGGAGATCCCCCAGACTTCCGGATCAGGCAAAGAAACCGTGGCAGCTCCCCGCAAACACTCCGACGCACAGCGAGCCGAGATGCATCGGCTGCACATGACGGGCAAAAGCTCGGCCGAGATCGTCGCGCTCTGCGAAACCGGCACGACCCGCATCGAGCCTTTTAGTACCGCGAACTGATCGCCGAGCTTGGGCTTGAACCGGAGCCAACCGAGGTCGTTCCTGCTGACCCCGAGCAAGAAGACGATACGGCTAACTGCCGCGTGGGAAGCGCGAAGCGCGGCGGCGGGAGTTCTTTGCTGCGCGCAATGGAGCGGCTCGGGGCTTATTGTGGTCCCATCGCTGAGCCAAGAGTCGCGACCCAAAGCGACGCTGATCGCGTCATCGAGATATTCACCGCAGCTTTCCTCGATGACCCAGTTTGGGGCAGCGCATTGCGCGACGCTGGGCGACATATTGCCCAGCACGATGCCTTCTGGCGACTCTTCGTCGACGGCGCGCTGCCGCATGGTTGGGTTTGGCTGTCCGCAGACGATGGCGCGGCGGCCGTGTGGCTTCCACCGGGTTGCCCCGAGTTCACTGAGGAGGTGGACGCGAAGTTGGAGTCATTGCTGACTGAGCTTTTGGGCGAATCGCAGGGGGCCGTGGTTCTTGAGACCTTCGAGCGCTTCGAGCTCGCGCATCCTCGGGACCGCCCGCACTACTACCTAAGCCTGCTTGGCACCCACCCCGATCACCGAGGAAAAGGGCTGGGCATGGCGTTACTGGCCAACAACCTGAAGCTGATCGATGCGAAGGAAATGCCTGCCTACCTCGAGTCGACGAACCCCGCCAACAATCACCGCTACGAGCGCTTCGGCTTCGAGCAGGTCGGCGACTTCTCAATTCCAGGTAAGGATGGGCCACCGGTTGCCGCGATGTGGCGAGAGGCCAGGAAGTGAGGGCCGGCACGCACTCGAGCAGCATTGTGTATATCCCGGGCCCCATGGCACAATTAGGCGGCTCGGGAGCGGGGTCCTCATCGGTCGGCTCAGTGTGCGCCGCATGCAGACTACGTGCCCGTTCCTTGGGAACCTCGTGGCCGTGCTCGATGAGCCAGTTGCGAGCCACGTTCTCTCGATTTATCCTGCAAACCCCGCGGGCCGCTGAGTGATTGGTTACTGGAGGGATTCGCTAACCCGCGCGCGCTACCCTCCCCAGCCCGCGTACGGGCGGTGGTGCCCCTCGGTATCGAACCAGTACTCGCGAAAGTGGGTGCACAGGCCGTCTGTTGGGTCGAGCTGAGCTATGAGGCACCCCGTCGTCGTTTCCTCCCCGTCTCGATTGGTCGCCGTGGCCCAGAACTCAGCCGCGACGTAGTCGCGGTCAACTATCGGCTTGCCCATGCGGACACTAATCGTGCCCATCTGGGCCTGCTGCCCTTCGAGATAAGGGGCCAGCGCCGCCCTACCGACGACTGTCGTCTCGGTCGGATGGGCGACATAAACGACGTCGTCGCTGAATAGCTCGACGAAGGCGCCGATATCCCAACTGCCCCAGGTTTGGCCGTAGCCGTCAACGAACGCCGTCGCTCTATCCCGATCGAGACTCATGAATCCTCCTCCGTTGGTCCAACGTACGGTGGCAGACGAGGTGCCCGCGTTGTCCGGTCAGTATCGCTCAAAGACAGCGACGCCAGGTGGAGAGCGGCTGGCGCTCATGCGGCCATCCGCTTCGGTTTGACGGCAGGTCGGCTGGCCCGACATGGTCGGGGGATCCGCAATCGGCGGGAGGCTCTCGCCCGCTGCCAGAGCGCAGCTCATCGCGGTGGCCGACGAAGTAAATGCCGGGCGAGCCGAACGACGGGTATCGGATGGCTATGACGAGGGGCTGCATTGCTCCATGCGGCAATGTGTCTAGCGATTTCCATGGGGTCTCGGAACTTGGGCGGTTTCGGTGGGGTCACGTGATGAGATCTGCCGTCGGATCGGTTTCCAAGTATGGAGCGAATTTGTTATCTCCAGGTATATACCCCGAGCCTGGCGGTGGAAGAACCGGAACGGCGTAAATCTCCTCGGGATTACATTCGGTATTTAGGTCCGCGGCCTCAGAGCAGATCACCGGCAATTCCCACTCACCGCGCCGTGGTGGATCTTTGTTTGCTCTACAGGTTTAGGGCAGTCATCCGATAGGTCTCTGATGGAGGCTTTTGCCTGGCAAGACGGGTCCGCTCGAGAGCCGCCTACGAAGCGCCACAATCGGGCGTTCCGGCTCGCGTGGGCAGCGTGGCGTTGTGCCCGGCGTGACCCGGCGCTTCCCTGGCTGGCACTCATGCTGGGGGGTTCGGTCGCCTTCGTGATCGCCACGCTGGACGCCGTGACTTCGCACTTGTCGTTCGGCTTCCACGCGCTCTCGCTCTACTACCTAGCGCTGATCGGCTTCGGCTTCGTAGTGACCTTCCTGATCGGGTTCTTCAGCGCTGCAATGGCAATAGCGGCGAGCGCCAGCTTTGACGGGTCGCCGATGAACGTTCGCGAGGCGATCGGAGAAGCCCGAGAGTCGCTCGGACAACTGGTGGTCTGGTCGTCGATCGGAGCGGCTTTTCTCGTCGCCACCGGGCTCATTCTGTTGTCGGGTCGTGCTGGCATTTTGGCCGGCAATTTCGGGCTCGCGCTCTGGAGCTTCTTCGTCGCCTTCGTGGTGCCGATAATCGCGCTTGAGGCCGCGAGCGCGGGCGAAGCGATTAGGGAGTCGGCGGCCCTTGCGAAGCGACGCTGGGGGGAGGAGCTCGTGGGAGGCATCACGATCGCGTTCCTCTGGGCGCTCGCCGCCTTTCTATGCGTGATGGTCTACGCGCCAGCCTTGCGTGCATTCCGTGACCACCACGGCGGAGGGTCACTTGTCGTCGTGGCCGTCGGAGGACTCACCGGTCTCCTGACCGTCCTCTACGGAATTGCCACCGCGCAGGCTTTCGTTGTAGCCCTGCTGCGCTACGACAGTGGCCAGTCAACGCTCGAGGAGCTCAAGAGTCTCCCTCCTTCTGATCACTCGAGAGCGGCCCCGATTCGGGTGGCCGGGCTGGCTGCCTGCGCTGCCGCCGTAGTGGGTGTGGTGGCGCTCGTTGCAGCTGTCGGGATCGCCGAACGGAGCGAGCACTACTACACGAGCTTTCCCACGACGTCGGCGAGCGGCCTAGAACCCGGTGCGCCCGTTGTATATGAAGATCAGCAGGTCGGGAATGTGCTCGCGACTGTGAACGAAGGCATCGTGACGCGCGTTTCCTTTGAGATCGACGAGAGCGTCGCCTCTGAAACCCGAGGTAAGTCTGTTAGCGTCGATTTACTCGATGGCCGACCCTGCCTGCGGATCGCCGCCGCGTCCCTCGGATCGGGCGGCGGTCTAATCATGAGCGGCTCCGGCCCGCCTGCGGTCCCTCGAAGGAAGCATTCCGGCCCACCCCCCTCTGGTCTCTGGGCGGCAACAGGAACGGTCCTCTCCGCAGTTAATCTCGCCGGATCGGCCCCAGGCGCGGTGCTCAAGCGCCCTTGGGCCTTTAGGACGACCTGTACACCATCCCGATGCAAAACCATGTTCTTGCGCGAGACGCTCTACGGGCCAAGCCGAACGGTGCTTGTAGCGCACCGCGGTTATTACACTGCCAGATTCCCACCCGTTGCCGTCCCATGCTCTGGGACGGGCAGATTTCTTGGCCGACTCCACGACAGCTACACGCTGTGGTGGTCGGCAAATCGACAACATCTACTTGCCGTGCAGCATCAAAGAGGGGACGGCGGTTGCGGTCTACCTTCAAGGCAAACGACACGCTGGACCGCAGCCCGCATCCACACCGAACCCCCTCCAGCACCCGCGCCTGGCGCGTGAACCTCCCCTGCTCAGTCGGTCATCGGGACCGGTCAGGGAGGAGGAACCCGATCCGGATCCAGCTCGTCGGAATGACCTTCGGCACTAGCTGCAAAGAGTGCCGTGCTGGCAGCCAGAAACAGCGTTCAGATTGAGGCAGCTTCCACAGGGACATGGGCCGAACCTGTCACTGGAAGAACCAGAGCACCGTTCCCCTAGCCGGTGATCCCTTCGGCATTTAGGAACGGCCTTGGCGGCCAGACTGGGCTTGAAACCGAACCGGGCAGCGCCTTCTCCCAGAGCTCGGCCAAGCGTTTCAGATCGGCGTCGTCCAAGCGGTCCAGTAATAATTCCCGCACTGCAGCATGGTGGGTGACCTGTGCAGCGCGCAGACGAGCGAGGCCCTCCGAAGTCAGTCCGACCAGCAGGCTGCGCCCGTCGGCCGGGTTGGCCCTCCGCTCGACCAGGCCGGTCTTCGCGAGCCGGTCGACCGACCTTGAGACCCCGCTCGGACTGAGGTTGCGCCGCTCCCCCAGCTCTCCGATCGCGAGCTCACCGTCGGGCACAGTTACGAGCGTTATCAGTACCCCGTAGGCGTCGATGCCAAATCCATGACCAGCCAAGAGTCGACGATCGAGCTCCCGAAAAACCGTTGAATGCACGCGCAGCAAGCCGCGCCAAGCGTCGAACTCGCCGGGCGTGAACGGATTCGGCTCGGGCCCCCCGTCGGACGCGACCGCAGAGCTGCTGTCCAAACTAATTGACATCCGCAAATACCCTGGTAGGTTGTTTGTGCATTGCAAATACCTTAGCAACGCCTACAAGGAGATGCGCGATGACGATCACCACCTCTGCGCCCACGGTTCTAGGGCCAAACGAAGGCCTGCGGCTCCAGTCGGGACCGGGCCGAGATCTCATCTTCAAGGTCACCGGGGAGGACACCGGCGGCGCCTTTGATTACTTCACGGTCGAGGTCGGGCCCGAAGGCGGACCCCCTCTGCATGTGCACCACCAGCAGGAGGAGACGATTCATGTCCTGAAGGGGCGGTTTAAGGTCAGGATCGGTGATGAGAACTTCTATTTGGAGGAGGGGGGCTTTGCGTATCTGCCGTCTGAGATCCCGCATACGTTCCTCAACCTGACCCATGAGCCGGGTGAGATCATCGTGGCGTACACGCCGGGGGGCGGGCATAAGTTCTATGAAGAGCTGGGCCCGGCAACTAGGAACGGAGCACCAGATCGAGCGGTCGTCGCCGCAATCTTTGAGAAGCACGGCATGTCTCTGTTGGGGCCTCCACTGAGTCGCGACTGAGAGCAGCGCGTCGAGTTCTCCGCCTTTGCCTGAGGCGAGCCCCACAGTTGATATGCATTTTCGAATCGTGAGGATGTGATGGGGGTACTGGGCTCGAACCAGGGACCTCCTGCTAGTAAGGTGCGCCAAGCTGCCGTTTGTGATGCTACGCCGGCAATTCGACCACTTTGTCGCCTGTCTTGGCGTCATGCTGCCGTTAGTCGCTTCCAAGCGCTTCCAAGCCAGTAGCCTGAGGGCGGCCCGAATCGCGACGTATGACGCCCCGCTAGAGCGACTTTTCCGAAGATCCTTGCACGGGGTCGATTTCGTCATCGGAGCCGCTCCACCGACTCTCTGGGCACAGGAGGAGGGCGAATGTGATGATCTTTGCGGCGATTCAGCTCAAACATCCCGTCCGGACACCCACCAGCGGAGCTTGTAAACAGAGTGCGCTTTTACGGCGACACCCATGCCGAGCTGGGGGGCCCACTTGACTGCTCGCGAACACCAGCGAGGAACTAGGGTTGCTCACTGTGTGCGTTGACTACTCTCGGCACATCGCCCATCTCACTTCCTGATCGGCGGTCTCTGCTGCTTCATGGAGGCTCCCATAGCGAGTCTCCATACTCGCGCGGCGACGAGCTTTGCGCTCGGCACTCCTGATCTCCTGCACATGACCGCGGGCGTTACGGTGCTGTTGCGACGCCCGAGCTGCCAGGAGACCTCCTCGGGCGAGTGGCCTTGAGTGAATCGCCTCTAATGATGCCGAGTGGCGGAGGCTGTGGAGCAACGACGGAATCGCCTCGCGGACAAGCTAACCACAGCGGCCTGCTCCCTGCTGTTTGATACAGATGACGTGTTTCACAGGATAGAGTTTCTCCTGGAGCACGGCCGTGGCCGCGCGACGTTTAACGGCGGCTAGCGAGACAGCACGGAGATAAACCGATTCGCGGAGACGATGAACGACCCAAATCCACAGCGGCTCGGCGGCCTTCAATGGACGCGTCGCACGGGCGGACGGCTGACTCGTTCCGAGCGGGGGCGCTTGGTGGCGTCCATCGCAATTGGACAGTGGGAAAACGCCGTCGGCCGCGCGAAGCTTGCTGTTGGGCGAATCCCAGCAAGAGCTCGAGACGTCGACGCAACAACGTTCAGGCCGCCCGACACGAGGCTCGCCAGGGAGGCTGAGGACGCTTGCGCCGAGCAGCCGGGGGCTATTGTTGGCCACTCCTATCGCACCTGGATGTTCGGGCTTGCGCTGGCGACTATTGACCGTGCGGAACTCGATCACGAGCAGTTCTACTGCACGGCGCTCGTACACGACTACGGAATCGCGAAGCCAAGCTCGGGGAGGGACTTCACTCTCGCAGGAGCCGAGCGCGCGATCGCCTTTGCCTCCACGGCGGACGTGACGCCCGACGTCGGCGAAGCGATGGCTGACGCGATCTGCGTTCACACTACGCCGGGGATAACGGTCCCGCGCGATGGGACTCTCGGATGCTACGTACAATGGGGCGCTATGACCGATGGCGCGGGCCTACGGCTGTGGGATATCGCGCCTACCAATGTCACCGAGATTGTTGATCGGTATCCGCGCGGTGCGGGCTTTAAGACCACCCTCGCCCAGATGATGCGTGCTGAGGCCAAGGCGGTGCCGGGAGGCCGCTTCTCCCTGTTAGTCTGCTGTGGCGTGCCGCTGGCAGTTCGACTTGCTCCCTTTAAGGACTAGAAGTGACACCATCGCACTGTCTGAGGGACCTTCCGGGACCGTGGCCCGGTGGGCCTTCGCGTGACAAAGGCCTAGGAGCCTGGGTCAGTAACCAAAGCTGACCCGTCCGCTTGGTTTAAGACCATTTGTGCGTCCACGACGCGGAGGTTGTCATGTCGGCCACGGTGGCGCAGGAGCGGTTGGTGGAGGTCACAAGCGAAGTACCCAAGCGGGCAGAGCCCTCGCCCGTAGGGGAGGAGAAGACCTTCCGTCCCTATGACCCCGACCAGGTCCTGTTGATGGCCCCGGTGCTCAAGGAGTGGGTGCCCGAGGGCGACCTCGCCCACTTCGTCTCTGACCTGGTCGACTCCGCTCTGGACCTCGCGGCGATCTATGCCTCTTAGAACCCCTTTCACAATGAATCCCCCGCCTGAAGCTGCTTGAAGCAGATCAGGCAACAGCCGATCGTCAGGAATGCCTGGTGGATGTCGGCGCGGCGCTCGTAGCGAATGCGCAGTCGCCGGTACTGGTGAAGCCAGGAGATGGAGCGCTCGACCACCCAGCGCTTTCGGCCGAGACCCGAGCCGTGCGGATCGCCGGGCCTGGCAACCCTGACCCTCACCCTGCGGCGGCGCATCTCCTGGCGGGAGGCGCGCGAATGGTAGGCGCGATCGCCGTAGACCTCCCGCGGTCTTCGCCGCGGGCGTCCGCGGCGTCCTTTGATCGGAGGAACGGCGTCCACCAGCGGCACGAAGCGAGTCACGTCGTTGACGTTGGCCGCCGTCGTCTCTGCGGCCAACGGGTTCCCTCTCCCGCAGGTGATCAGGTGGTGCTTGGAGCCTCGCTTTCGGCGGTCCACTGGGCTCGGGCCGGTGCGCTCGCCCCCCCAAAGGCTCGTACGTGGGAGGAGTCGACCGCGGCCCGTTGCCAATCGATCTCACCAGCGGCGTTCAGCCGAGCGAGCAGCGCCTCGTGGAGTTGCTGCCACACACCCTGCTCTTGCCAGTCGCGCAGGCGCCGCCAACAGGTGACACCCGAACCACAGCCCATCTCCTGGGGAAGGTCCTCCCAGGCGATGCCGGTCTTCAAGACGAAGAGGATGCCGGTCAGGGTTTGGCGGTCGCCGATGCGCTTGCGACCGGGGTGGCGGTAGCGGCGCTTCATCTGCGGGATCAGCGGCTCCACCACCTCCCAGAGATCGTCGGGAACCAACGGTGAAGCCATGGTGCGCTCCCTTCTCGGGTTTACGCGTTATGGATTCGGCGGCGGTTCCACGGAACCTCTTTCTGAAAGGGGTTCTTATGAAGAGGAGCGCGGCTATCCGCCCTATGACCCGCGCTTGATGACCAAGCTCCTGATCTACGGCTACGCCAACGGGGTGATCTCCTCGCGCAAGCTGGAGGCGGCAACCCACCGCGACGTGGCGGTGCGGATGCTGTGTGCCAACCAGCACCCCGACTACCGTTCGATCGCGCGGCTTTCGCAAGCGCCACCTGGAGGCGCTCTCAGAGCTCTTCGTGCAGGCGCTGCGGCTCTGCCGTGAGGCCCGTTTGGTCGGCCTGGGGACGCTCGCCCTGGACGGCACCAAACTGCGCGCCAACGCCTCCCGCCACAAGGCGATGAGCTATCAGCGGATGACAAAGAAGGAGGCTGAGCTTGAGGCCGAGATCGCCGCGCTGCGCAAGAATGTCGGGGCGCTCTTGGCCGATGCTGAGCGCACCGACGCCGAGGAGGATGAGCGCTTCGGGGCTGATTGCCGCGGCAATGAGCTGCCCGCCGAGCTGCGCCGCCGCGAGGGGCGCCTGGCCGCAATCGGTGAGGCCAAGGCGGCACTTGAGGCAGAGGCCGCCGAGCAGGAGACCAAACGCCGTGCCGAGCTGGAGGAGGAAGGCAAGAAGCCGCGCCGCCCGCCGCGGGGGCGCGACCCCTTCGCGCCCAAGCCCAAAACCCAGCGCAACTTCACAGATCCCGAGTCAAAGATCATGAAGACCTCCGACGGCTCATTCCACCAGTGCTTCAACGGCCAGGCGATCGTCGACTCCACGGCCCAGGTGATCCTCGCCGCAGAGCTCTCCGATCAAGCGCCCGACGCGCCTCAGCTCGAGCCTGCGCTCGAGCAGCTCGCCGAGAACCTGGAGGCGATCGACGCCGAGCTGCCCGACGAGGCGGCCTTGACGGCCGACGCCGGCTACTTCTCCGAGCACAACGTCGCGATCACCGCCCAGCACGGGCTGGACCCCCATATCGCCACCGGGCGCTTCAAGCACTCAGAGCCCCAGGCTCCGGCCCCGCGCGGCCCGCTGCCCACAGGCGCCACCCCCAAGCAGCGCATGGCGCGCAAGCTGAGGGCGAAGGAGGGTCATGCCGTCTATGCCAGGCGCAAGGCGATCGTCGAGCCGGTCTTCGGCCAGATCGACACCGTCCAAAGCGCCCGCCGGCTGCTATTGCGTGGCAAGGGCGCGGCCCGCGCCCAGTGGCGCTTTCAATGCGCGGTCCACAACCTGCTGAAGCTCCACCGGGCCGGCGGACTTGCGCTCCTCTGGGCAACCTGACCTGTGGGGAGCCTGACCAGCCAGCACCAGACTCGCTTTTCTCACCACCCGTGGCGCTTTCATCGCGATCGGGGCCGTTTTGACTTCGGAGGTGCCCTCAATCGTCCTGCACAGATACCCGTTACCGACCCAGGCTCCTAGTAGTGCTTTGTCGGGTTGTCCAGAAATGCCCGTTTCGGGGGTGGCACGACGCTGAGGGCGAGATTCCTGCATCGGCTTGGTAGAGCCAGATGCCAGACCCGGAAACGGAACCCGACAAAGCACTACTAGCAGCCGATTAACTGATCGTTCCACCCCGTGTCCGGACCGTCAGCTCCGTGTCAACGGCGTCGGATGACCCAGTGCCTCCAACAGCTCCCATGCCAGGCGCTCAGCGTGCGGCCCCACCGCCTCCCGCAGTTCACCAAAATGACCGCCTCATTCGCGATTGGGCGTCGGCACGAAAACCGGCACACCTTCGCCGGGTCAAGAGCCTCACCCAATGGGCAAGGAACCGATTTCCCTGCCTAAATCCGGTCTAATCGGGTCGAATCCGATTGGACGCCGTCGGACTCGACTACCAACCTTAGTCAGGGCAGTGACCCGCTATGCATCCGTTCCATCTCGCGCCGAATCTCCGCATCGCCGATCGGCCTCCTGCGACCGTAGACTCCCCAGGCGTTTGCAGACACTCCGATGCCCCAACCGAGGATCGGGAAGATCGGCCAGAAAAAGCCGCCAGTGACGGCCCAGATCCCCACCAATATCAGGTTGACTGCGACGTAGACGCGAACGTGAACGCGGAAACCGCGCTTCTTCCGGATGCGAGAGATGGCCTGTCGCCGTAACTCCAGTTCATTCCCCCGTGCTATCTCCATCAGTTGGGCGATTCCCGCTCGCCCGCAACGGCGAACTGGCCGTGGAATCCGTACGGGATGCAGTGCGGTGCGTCGGCGCGGACAAGCTCGCCGAGAGTGGCTGCGTCAAGCACGAGCAAAAACGAGTTGCCCGTGCTCGAGTCGAAGACGACTGAGAGCAGCACACCCTCGTCCTCACGCGTCGCTCCGGGCGCTGGAACGAACACCGGCTCACCTGGGTAGCAGCCCCTCGCCGTCCAATTACTCGTCGTGCGACTCTCCAGGTCGGCGCGGACGATCGTGTCAAGCCAACCCGAGCCGGCGTTGCGGACTCCCCAGACGTACTGGTAGGGACGCTCATTGCAGCGGCCGTAGTTGATCCGGGGCAGCTCTAGCCAGCCGTCATCGAGGAGGCGCTCGCTATCGACGGTGCCGGCCTCGGGACGGATTCGGAAGCGATGCAGCATGGCCTCCGTGATTGGCGATCCAGCCCGAAGATTCTCCATATAGAGATCCCCGACGATCGTGGCGTCGTCGTAGGCGCATACGTCTACCACGACCTCGCCGTCCTGCTCGTAGGAGTTGACATGGTGAAACGCGAAGCAGGGATCGGCCTCAAAGGGACCCGTGGCCTCACCGGTCGCCCGATCAACGAGCGTTAGACGGGTTCCGCGCTCGGGCTGCCAGCGGAAGTTCTCGATGTAGGGGCGACCGCTGAGTGGGATAGAGATGGGGTTGACGACAAACGGGAACTCGGCCAGCACCAGCCACCGTTTGGTCAGCCCGAACGAGTGCATATAGGCCGGCTTGCGGACGGGCAGCTTGCCGATCAGCTCAGGTTTCGCGGCGCCGGGGCCAAGGCTGAAGAACCGGTAGGAATTTCTCGGCCCGAGCTTGGCGGCGTAGTTGAGGATGGCGCCACTGGCACGATCGAGATGGGGGTGGGCGGTGGTGAGGATTCCCGGAGCCTCATATGCGACGCCGGCCGTAGCGAGCGTCTCGGGATCGAACTCGACCGGGACCGGGGTCTCGGTCATCGCGATGAAGCGCTCGCCGAGCTCGACCAGATTGACGTTCGCGTTGTCGGAGATCTTCGGCGAGAAGACCGAGGAGATGCGCGAGAAGAGCGACCGGCAGGGATCGGTGGCGAACTCCGAATAGACGATCTGGCCCTGCTCCCGTGCGGCGCGGTAGGCGCGCGTCTCCAGGAACCGGTTGGCATAGGACACGTTGCCGTTCGCAAACCCGAAGCGGTGCAGCATCGCGAAGCCATCGAACCAGTGGCGCATCGTCTGCTCGCCAATCTCCCACCTGGCAGGACCGGTGCGAATCAAGGACCCCTGCAGCCAATCCGGCAGCTTGCCCTCCAGGGGCAACTCCTCGACGCGGATCTCGTTCTCCAGCGAGCGAAAGCCGCCGACATGAGACGTCGGAGCGGTGGTCGGGGCGCGTTGCTTTACGACATCAGCCATGTTTTCTCCTATAGTTCAATATGAACGATGCAGAGTGTAGCGTATGCTGAGTCGATCGCGACGGGCCGTCTCACCCCAACCTCCTATGTGGTGCTCGGATTGACCGAGCAGCTACAGCCCACGACGCCGTATGACCTCAAACGAGCGGCGGCGGCCAGCGTGACCAACTTCTGGTCCCTGCCCCACACCCAGCTCTATCTGGAGTGCGGCAGACTCGCCGAGGGCGGGTACCTTTCCGAGCGGCGTGAGGAGTTCGGGCGGCGGCGGCGCATCTACCGACTCACCCGCAAGGGCTCCGACGCGCTCGAGCGCTGGCGCTCCGAAGCGACCGGCGAGCTCTACGAGCTCCGCGACGCCGGGATCCTGAAGCTCTACTTCGGTGCTGACCCGGTGCAACTTGCTAAGCGCCAGGTCGATAGCCACAAACGCAAGCTGCAGGAGTACGAGTCACAGCTGGCCGAGTCCAAACGGGTAGATGCGCCGAGCCAGGTCACGGTTGCAATCGAAGCCGGAATAGGCCATGAGCGCGAGTACGTGCGCTTCTGGTCGAAGCTGATGAGAGGCTAGCTTGAACTGGCGCGGGGGCCCTTGACGGCCGCGCCCATTGGACAGGGAACCAGTGTCCCTGTCCAAATCACGTCATATCGGGTCGAATCCGATCCTTGGGCGTGAGCGTTCAGCCGGCTGCAATCGCCCTAGAAAGCCAAAAATAAACCTCGTAGTCCAACCTAGGGACGCTTGTAAGGCAGGCGCTCTCCCAACTGAGCTAACCGCCCGGGAACCAATCTTTTGGCTCTGTGATGCGGTGTAGCGGTCCGGACTGGAGCATTCCCGGTCTGGCAAGAGTACCGGCGAAATCGGGCTCCCTGCCCATTTCCTGCCCTATTTACCTTGTCGCCGGCCCGAGGCGATTTCCACCCTGCATAACCCGGTGTTCGCCTCCTCGTCGAGCCGCCGATCTACCAACTCAGAAAACGCTCCGTGGGCTGCTTGAAACCACGCCCTTCCTCCCGCCCGCGCAGTGACATGGCCTGTGGCCGTCATCAGGCGAAGATCGTACCGTCGCTCGAAAACGACCTCTGCTAATCGACCAAGGCGCCCCGCGGTCCGACTTGCGCTCAGAAGATCGCGATCGCGTTGGGAAAGGTATCCATTGAGTTGATGCCCTCCCTGGGGGGTGTCGCTTCCCCGTCGTCCCCGGGTGGCGGGGCGTTCCGAAAGCAGAAAAGGCCCGCACAGATCACGTTACCACCACCCGGACGAAGGACGGGTTTCTGACCGTTCAGAGTTGACACAACTTGATCTACGAGAGCAACGTGCCGGCGCGTTCGCGAACGAGTGCGGCAACGTCAGAATCGTTCGGAATCATTTCGCTATCCAGTGCGTTGGTCATCTTGTTGATCGTGTCTAATGCGACTTTGCGGGCGCGCTTATCTGAGTGTGGCCACGTCTTTGCCTCGCGGACGATGTCTTCTAACGAGACCTGTGACAGGTCAACCTGGCCGCCGATTGCCATGGCCGCTTTAGTTCGCAGATTCGCCCATAGCGCGGTTGGCACCGTGTCGTAGAGCGGAGCCAGCTCGATGTTTTCTTGCGTCGAATGCAGCAGGGCAAGGTTCTTGCCGTGGGCATCCGCGTTGCCGATCAAGATGGTGAAGGTGATCGCCGCGACGAGACGGTCGAGCTGACGCCGGGAGTCGACGGCATAGGCGTCCAAGAGGCCCGCGGTTTGGCGCAAGGTAGGCCCGCCGCCATCTTCGTACTTGGCCCGGCCGCGAGCGCCCACGGGATCTACGCCGAGTGCCTGGCAGAGGTCCTCTTGGTGGATTCGCCGCACCTCGCCTCCGACGATCTGGCGATCGAAGCGCGAGATGATCAGGCATTGGTTACCGCCGATTTGGACCAGCTCGGAGTTGGCCGTGGTCAGCCCAGCCGACCGGGCGAGATCGAGGCAGAGTGACTCAGCTGCAGTTAGGCCCCGGTGTCGAGGGTCGTCGACCTTGAGGATGTGAGTCGAAGGGCAGCCGCCGAGGGGCCGGGCCCACTTGCCATCCTTGAGCCTGACCAACAGCAGCTTATCCTGAAGCCCTGCTAGCGAAAGCTCGCTGTCGTCGTGAACGCCGAGGGGATAGTCATCCAGCTCCTCGATTGCGTTGGCTAGTGTCGCTGCGTTGTAGGGTTCGGTTCCGAACTGACGCTCGGCCGGCTCCTCGGTGCCGATCACCAGGGCTCCGGCGACATCGCGCCCATAGCGACCGAGCAGCTCGAAAGTTGCGTTGACAGCGACCCCGGCGCGGGCAGCCATTGCCTGTAGCGCTTGGCCCTCCGGTAGCAACCCCTGACAGAACGCAGTGGCGTCCTGTGGGCCTCCGCCTAGCGGCAAGGAACAAGAGAGCAAAGGGCTATTCAAGGGGGCGCTTTGGAGCGCTGCTTGGGTATAGCGACAGCGGATTTCCGGCCAGCGGCGCTCCTCAAGCTCGGCCACTCGAACGTCGTCTAGCCAGACCCCGAGCCGTTTAATCCGGGTCGCCATCGTCTTCGCGCACAGTTACGGCGACCGTTGCACCCATGCGTCGGAGTAAACGCAGCACCCGTTCCAAGGCAAGAGTCGAGGCGCCAGCCTCGAGCCTGGCCAGATAGGAGCGCTCGAGCCCGGCGTCATCGGCGAGACTTTGCTGAGTCAATCCTCGCACCTTTCGAACCCCCGCAATTGCCCGTCCAAGGTCTGCGGAAGTGCGAATCGACCATTCATGGGACTGCTTGTTTGTGCGCATATCAACACTATAGCTCTATTTTCTGCGTTGTGGGTATATCTGCACACCGTGCGTTAAGTACACTCGTGTCTCAATATCCGCACAAGTACCGTAAACAGAAGCTCACTGACGGCGCGGGCTCCCATGCTGCTACCACCAACCGCATCAAAGGAGAGGGTTTTCCACTCCAATATGGTGAGTGGCAGGGAGGATTTCGCCCCCCGGCTCTCGCAGAACCGCACGTGACAGTCTCCCGTCATACGGCTCCCACCATCCGGTCGTAGGGTCGTACCAACCGCCAGTGAGCAAAGAGCTCCGGTTGACGTGCATGCACGTCCGCCAGGAACTCCCAGGCCCGCTCGCGGCGGCCTTTCAGTCGCTTGAACTTCCGCATCGCCCAGCGCATCAGGTACTCGTCGATGCGCAGGAGAGACCTGGCCAGCTCGGACGGGTGGAAATGCCCGTAGTAGTTGATCCAGCCTCGCACGATCGCGCCCTGCTCCCGTGCGAGGTCCGTGAGTGGTGTCCCGCTCCATAGGTGAATCCTCCATTTGCGGATCGTCCGGCGTATCGCTTTCGCGGCTTCGTCACTGACTGCTGGGGAGAAGCTACGAAACAGCTCGCCCCGCCCGTTGCGGGCTTGCCGGTGTCGAAACGTGTACCCGAGGAAGTCGAACCGCTCGTGCTCGTGAGAGCCGGTGCGGTTTGCGTCCTTGCAGTACACAATGCGGCTCTTCTCCTGGTTTAGCTCCAGGTGACAGTCCGCCATCCGCTTCTTGATCTCGCCGAGCACAAACCGCGCCTGGCGCTCACTTTTGGTGTGTACGACAACATCGTCTGCATAGCGCTCGAAGGGAACGGCCGGGAACTCCCTGGCCATCCATGTATCGAACGCATAGTGGAGATAGATGTTGGCGAGCACCGGGGAGATCGCGGACCCTTGAGGGGTGCCGCGATCACGCGCTTCCAGGTTGCCGTCCCCATTGTCGAGCGGGGCCTTCAGCCAGCGCTCGACGTAGAGGAGCACCCACCGCTCATCGGTGTGGGCGGCTACCGCTTTCAGGATGAGCTTGTGATCGACGGAGTCGAAAAATGACTTCAGGTCCAAATCTAGAACCCAGTCATATCTCCAACACCGCTCCCGGCATGTCCCCACCGCGTCAAGGGCCGAGCGGTTCGGTCGGTAGCCGTAGGAGTCGGGGTGGAACACTGGCTCCACCTCGGGCTCCAAGTGCAGCTTGGCGACCGTCTGCGCGACCCTGTCTGCGACTGTGGGCACACCGAGGGTTCTTGACCCTCGCCCACTCTTCTTCGGTATCTGCACCGCCTTCACAGGCGGTGGCATGTAGGCACCCGAGGACATCCGGTTCCACAGCACGTAGAGGTTCCCTTCCAGGCTCCTCTCGAACTCCGCAACCGACTCCTCGTCAACACCTGGAGCGCCCTGGTTGGCCTTGACTTGCTTCCACGCCTTCCAGACCACCCTCTTGTCGATGCAAAACGACTTCTTGACCTTTGACTTTGGCTCGGTCACCGGGTCCTCCCACTCACCTCGTGGTTGACCGCTGTCCTTGCCTGGATGGCCCGCCCGCTTCGCTCCAGCCCCATTACGGAGCCTTCATTACTACTACCGGGCGATCCGCCCCTGTGCCTCACATCAGGATGTGGTCCCTTGCGGTTTCTGCCGCTTGGGGCCTTCCCTGGGATGAGCGGCCGGAGATCTTCGACCATGAGCCGCTCTCCCGCGAGACGACAGGTTCCCATGTTCCGTACAGGAGCCTGACCCGCGCTCACGCCACCTACATGCCGGACACCGCCTGGGCAGTAAACAGGTGCCATCCCAGGCTCATCCCAGGCGCCACCACATGGCCTGGTTTCGATGTCGTCTAACACATTTCGACACTTCAGCAGTGGTTCGCTCTCGCTCGTCTTCATCGGGTCATACCTGACGTGCTCGTCGGCACGCCTTTTCCCGCAACGCTCAGCACGAGCGGCTCTTGACCGCCGCACCTTGGGGTGGTTTGTGATCTCCGCCTGCACGGCGACCACGGAGGGCCTGCCTCCATCTTCTGTACAGCGGCGCATCAAGAGTGCACCGATCCTTTCCTGTGGTGCTTGGCTCGGTGCTTCTTGCTGCGTTCATGGCGCACATGGTGATCGTGGTTTAAAATATCGAAATCAAGACATTAACCGGAATAATGACTTGAAAACAAGACATTAAATGTGATCCTGACGCTGTGCCGAAAAAAGACTCAAGAAGCGGAACGACTTCGATTAAGCCTCTCCCGCCGGCGATTCGTCGGGCAAACCGAAAGCTCGCCGAAGATCTCAAGACCTGGCGCAAGTTGCGAGGCCTTACCCAAACCCAGCTCGCCGGCCGCGCTGGAATCAGCCGCGCTGCTTTGAGCCGGCTCGAACATGGGGAGGAGGGAGTCTCCATGGAGAGCTTTACGAGGGTGCTTCGCGCGCTGGGCGTGCTGGACGGTCTCATCAGGGCCATTGACCCCTACGAATCGGATGTAGGACGCATTCGCTCAGGCGAAGAGCTGCCAAAGCGCATTCGTCCCTCCAAGCTGACCTCCTAGGCCCTCTCCTCACCCGTCATGCTAATGGCTATGGCGCGTTTTGCCCCCTTTTCGGCCTGGGAGCTGCGTGTCAACGCGCGGATAGAGCCAATCGCCGCACGATCGCTCACGCCGTCCTCACGACCCTGAAGCTATGCGGCTTGTTGTCTGCGATGGGGGAGGATTCGCTTCAGGCCGACGCGTCTCGGCGCGCGGAGATCGCCGGCGAGGTCCACGACCGTGCCCGCGAGGAGAAGAACGCGAGCGACTTCCAAGCCGAATGGCGTCATCTCCTCGTCGGATACCCCACATAGCGACTGCTGGATTACCCACTCGTATAGCTGCGGTGGAAGCACCTCGAGTGCGAGCAGCATGGGGATCGGCTTGCCGCTTCTCAGCCAGCCATCGGGGGCCTGCACCTCGAACCGCTCTCCGTTGCAGAGGTGCTCCACCAACTCGCCCGTTGCACTTTCCTCTGGCCCAACCCGTTCGAGGATCCGCCAGTCGCATCCACGCCCGGTGGCGTCGATCATCCTGATCTCGCGAACCGCCTCCTTCCCACCAACCCCGCCAGCTTCGATCGGCAAGCAGCACAGCTTGTACTTCATGCCACTGCCGCAGGGACACGGCGCATTGCGGCTGACGCGCACCATCACCGTCACCATAGGGACCGGGGCGGACCAACTTTCGCCCCGAGTCCGCCAGACTGCAGGCGTGCCGGTAGCGTTGTCTCCCACGTCGGTTGAGCGGGCCTTAGCGCTGCTGGGCGAGCACGACCTCGAGGCGCCGCGCGATGTCGAGGCAGCTCTCGAACTGATCGCCGGCCGCGAGCAAGGCGAGGCGCCAGTTGAGATCAGCCGCTATGACCTGCAGTTCTTCCTCTGGTACCAGCTCCCGTGCAAGCTGCTCGCCCCGCTCGAGGTGAAACAGGCGGTGGCCGAGCACCTCGGACGGTTCCTGGAGCTCGCCGGCGACCGCGCGGCGGCCTATGCGGAGATCTGCACCTCGGAGCAGACGCTGGGGATCTTGCGAGCATGGGAGGTCGAGGAACCGTCGGCGGGCGAACAGCTGCGAAAGGCGCTGGAGGCCTCGGGTCTCGAGCCCCCGGATACCGAGGCGCTGCGCTGGCGCTCGGTGATGGGCCTCGAGGAGGCGCGACTGCGCGATCGAGTCGCGCATGAGCTGGAGTGCTGGATCGAGGCGGAGGGTCTCACACCGGGGGAGCGGGGATTCAAGCGGCGCCAGGCAACGGTCGTCGTCGACTTCCTGCACCGACCTCAAGCGGAGCTGGACGGCAGGATCGCGCTCGACGTCATCCTCGATGAGCGGCTCGAGCACTGGCTGAGGCAGGGAAGCAAGGAGCGGCGGGAGATTGTCGAACCTGTTGTGCCGATCCTGCGGGCATTCGGGGAGCACGAGGATCGGCCCGCCGAAACCGAGGACCTCGTGGCACCGCTTGTCTGGTTGCTCCAGCAAGGAGTCAGCGGTATCGAGCTGACCCAGACCGGAGCGCTCAACCGCGCCCTGGTGCGTGCCTCCGTCGAGCGGTTCCCGGCCTGGTGGCACGCGGAGGTATGGGGGCCACCGCACCGCGAAGACGAGGTGTCACCGCTCTGGGAGGTGCATGACCTGGCGCGGCGGATGAGGCTGCTGCGAAAGACCGGCCGCAGGCTGGCTCTGACCAAGCGCGGGGAGTTACTGTTAGGCGACCCCGCAGACCTCCCCGATGCGGTCGCTCCGTACCTGATCGCCGCCGAGGGTTTCGCCTGTGCCGTCCAGGAACTCGCGGTTGCGGTGCTGCTCGCCGCCGAGGGCAGCGTCGATTACGACGAGATGCAGGCGCGCCTTTATGCCGCGGTAGTCGCCGATGGCTGGAATGCCGCCGGCGAGTCGCCCGACGTCCATGAGGTGACCGCCCACGCATGGGGCGCCATCAGGCTTGCCGAGGCGCTGGAGTTGCTCGGCTACGAGCACGAGTACAATCGCGCGACTCAGAGTTCTCGAAACGAGCTGACGCTGACGCCCCTGGGCCGCGAGTTACTGCGGCTGGCCCTCCGCTCCCGGGTGCTCTGCTGAGTGGCCGCGATGGGAGGCGAGGAACGCAGGGTCGACTCGAAGTTCGAGTTCGTCGTTGTCTCGGCTCTCAAAGAGTGGAGCTGCAGCGAGTGCGGAGGCGGAGGGAGCCTGCTGACGATGGGCGACGGGGGACCGCTCTGCCTGAGCTGCGCCGACCTGGATCACCTCGTCTTCCTGCCGTCCGGCGATGCCGCCCTGACCCGGCGGGCGAGGAAGGCAAGTGGTCTCGCGGCTGTGGTCGTCCGCTTCAGCAGAGCGCGGAAGCGCTACGAGCGTCAAGGCCTCCTCGTCGAGGAGAACGCGCTCGATCAGGCGGAGGCGGAGTGCCTTGCCGATGCCGACGTACGAGCGAGGCGGCAGGAGCGGGAGAGCTCTCGCCGTGCCGATCAGGACCTCGTACTTCAGGCTCAGATGGCGGCGGAGATTGTCCGGCTCTATCCTGGCATTTCCCATGATCGGGCCGAGGAGATCGCCCGTCATACGGGCACGCGCGGCAGCGACAGAGTGGGCCGCAGCGCCGCCGGCCGGGCCCTTGACCCCGGAGCGCTCAAGCTCGCCGTCGCAGCCTCGGTGCGCCACCGCGACACCGGCTATGACGAGCTGCTCATGTCGGGTGTGGATCGGGCCGAGGCGCGGTCGCTGGTCCGAGAAGAGGTCGAGCGGGTTCTGCAATCGTGGCGCTCCACATCGGACTGAAAGCAATGCCGAGCTCAGGCACTGGTCGCCGTATGTCTCCGCAATCTTATGGCGATCAGGTGTGAATGATCAAGATCAGTGACGTCCGGAGCGCCATCTCAGGAATCAGCGACCCGACGATCCGCCTCATCCTCAGACGATTGCCAAACGAGGGGCTGCTTGAAGCGTCCAGCTCGGGGCCCGGCGCAACCTGGCATCGAATCAGTTAGAAAATTCCAAGCAGCTGGCGGCCCCTGTGGGGACGCTCGTCAGCAGCGCCACGTCCGAACTCCATTGGGCAGGGGATCGCCATTCCCTGGCCAATCACCCCTGATGCTCGAAGACGAATTCCGCACCACGCTGCGCTTTGTGAGCCCATGTGTTCGCCTGCTCGCCTCGCAGGCGCTCAGGTATCAATCGACCCTTCGCGGGCGCAAAGAGCTGACCGTCGTTTACCGAGAACCTGAGATCGGATCTCGCTGAAGGCAGTCGCTAATTGCCGGTTGCCGAGGGCCAATGAGTGGCCCTCCGTAGCTGCCTCAAAACGGCCGGGCTGCGGTAAAACTGCTGGGCAATCGCTCCGCTCGACACCCATCTGCAACCGCTCAGGTGCACGTCCACAGAGTCATCGGGCTCGCTGCTATAACCGAAGAGCGCATCGATCTGAGCGCCACTTTCCCTGGGGCAGTGATAGATCCCTGTTGGGACAGGCTCTAGCTGATCAAAGCGCTTGGTCAGTCTTTCGAGGGTGGATCGATTGAAACTGATGTGTGATTCGAGGGCTCTGGGCTTTCCCAAGCCGGGATAGCTGCAAACCAGCACGTATTCAGCCCCAGGGGGGACTAGCAACGACCCTGCACCGGGCATGCGGTTGGCTCCGACCTCTGGTGGCCAGGGCGGGCAGGCGATCACCCTGCCCATCGCGGGCCGCAAAATCTCGCCGTGAGTATCGGCTCGTGCCGCACCAATCTCGACCATAGCCAAGAGCGACACTCCAACAAGGACTCCGACAGCTTGAACCCACCTCGATGTCGCATTTGACATCTCTTGAAGATAGCGATCGCGTGTAGCTTTCGATTTAGCTGAAACAGAATGCAGCCCGAACAGATGATGCAGGGCGGGCCCCAAGAGTCATGCCGAGAGTGCTGGCAGCAGGACAGTCGAAGATTGGTGTTCAGTACGGAGCTTCAGCGGTGCCGGAGACGCCAGGACTTGCGTGTTTTCGACCCACACTCGCTCTTCGTCTTCACCTGATCGGTGAGGTTCTTTCCGTTTTGGCCGTCCATTTCGACCGTCGACACGGTCGGGACAGAGCAGAGGCTCTGGGTGTTGACGAGGTAGCCGCTTTTGCCCCCGTAGAGCGTGAAGCGGAAATCACCGATCGGGACGTCGGGAATCACCGGAACGACGGTCTTCAGGTGCCCCCCGGCGACCGAGGAGGATTCCGCCTCCGGTGTTATCGCCACCTGACCGCCGAGGATGAAGGCGAGGTGAGGCAGGACGCCGTAGCCGGAGACGGCATAGACCGGCCCCTGAAGGGGCTTTTCCAGCAACGGCGTTTCGTCGATCGCGGTGCCGATCGGCGCCCGCCCGGCACACTCATCCGAGACGAGTTCGGATTTGTCACAGATGTTGCCCAGGTGGCGCTGGTCAATCTCGAAGGCTTTGGGCAGTGTGACTGTGAGCGAGCGGAGGTTGGCATCACCCGCACGCGTTGCGAGATCAATCTGCAGGCTTGGATCCTTGCTTCGCTGCGTAGCCCGATGCCCGCCGAGCTGGGTGATCGTGAATTTCGGTCCGAAGCCGAGGGTCGCGCAGTTGACGGAGTGAAAGTAGGAGCTGAAACTGGCCCGAGTGCCTTCGTCGCCGATTCCTTCTGAGGCTACAGATAGCGGCGAGCAGTTGGTCGGGTTGATCATGAATTTTTCGCGATTGATATTGACCTGGATCGAGCGCATCCTGATCGGGATTCCCCCGATGATCTCGGGTACGGTTTCTGAGTCGGCAATCACGTGGGCATCAAGAGGATCGACCTTGATCGCGACGCGAACGACAACTGTGCCGTAGTCATAGGGGCCGGCCAGGGCGGGGGTGATCACTGCGAGGCTGAGTGGCGCTCCCTTGAAGGGGCCGGAAAGGAAGACCTTCCCCACGGCATGGAAGGGGTGGCTGCCCGGGCCGGCGGCGACATTCGAGGTACCGATTTCTGAGGAGGTAGGACAGCTCGGCTGTTCTCTCTCGGTGAGCCCTGCGGTTTCGGCTGCCTTCAGGATAGAGGCTTCCGGGCAGTAGGTGATCCCATGCAGATTCGCGGTCAGGCCTGGAGGCATCGTGAAATTCAGCTTGCCGAGGAACTGATCGCCGTCTTCGCGATTCAACTTCAGCGTGAACGAGCTGTACGCACCGGCGGTCGGAGTCGAGGTTCCGGCCGCCAGGCTCGGGCCGAAGGGGCGGATCTGGCCCGGACACTGGCTGCCATGTGGGCCTGTGTCGAGCCCGAAGATCTGACTCGAGCGCTGATCGGGCAGAACTTCGTCCCAGGCAAAGAAGTCAGCGTTGGTGTTGTAGACCGTGCACGTCGTCGGCGTCGCCATCAAGCCGCGGTCTGAGGAAAACAGGTGCAGCTGGAAATCTTCAAAGGGAACCTGTGGAAGGTTGCTGAAGTAGGCGGTCACCTGACCGGTTTCGGGGTTGGGTTTGATCGAAGCGACGAGCTTTGCATGGATACCAAAGCCAGAGGCGATCTCAAATAAGCGGTACTGATTTCCGGGTTCGGGTTCGCCTATGTAAGCCGAACCTTCGAGTGGCCCGTTGAGAGTTGACGAGGTGATCTTGAAGGTCCCGATCTTCGAGCTGTCGGGACATTCGGCCGGTCCCTCGGAGTTGAAGTTGGCCTCAGCATTGGTGCACGCCGTCTGCCCATCGGCAGCGTCCGGGTTGACGGTCAGGCCTTCCGGCAGGGTGACAACCGCGGATTTGATCTCAGACGGTGAGACCGCGTGGCCTTGAAATTGGGGTGCGACGAGCTCGACGTTCAGACCCGAGGGGGAGTCAGTTTCTGTGGTAGTGGGGCTCGCAAATAGCACCGGCTGAAATGTCTCCCTTTCGCATCCTTCTGTCTGGGGGTAGGCATCGTGGGCGCGGGAGAGGTTGTTGGGGTCGGCGTAGGTCTGGACTTCGAGGGTGGTGGTCAGCGGTTCCCCGGTGCAGAGGGTCGGATTGTCGGTGAGTGGGTGTTCGTGAATCGACGCGGAGGCCCCACCGGTGCAGCTGGTGTCGGCCAGATTTGGACAACCCGCCGGATTTCCAGGTGCGCCTTTGGGGAAGCGCTGAGCATTGTGGCTGGGTGCGGCGGGAAAGCCCCAGAAGGTGAGGTCGGCCCCCGCCAGTGGCACCAGCTGGGTGATATCTTGGACGGTGAAACGCAAGCCGTAGTCTGACTCCGTACGGACCGCCACCGGGACGTTGATCGGTATATTTAGGATCGGCACGATAAATGCGAAGCGCGCCGTCTCGCTTTCGGTTTGGGGCACGAGATCATAGATTGGCGCAGTACCCATCAGGTAATCAGGGTTACCTTCGTAGTTGGCGTGGATCGTGATCAGTCCGGCCTGAGAGTTGCTCGGGCATTCTTCCAAGGCAAAATTCACCGACGTGCACTGGCTGATCGCGTTGGTATTGCCAAAGACACCGGTCGGGGCATTGAAGATGACGTTTTTGGCGACTTCAGGGTTGTTTGGGTTGGCAAGGGTGAAGTGGGTTTCAAGATCGGGATGACCACCGGCCTGGGTGGCCGAGGTGGTCGTCGTGAACGTTTCAATCGGCTCTACGGCCAGCGCGGGGGCCGCCGCCATGAGCGCCAAAACGAGGGCCAAAACCAGGGCCGTTACCGTGGTCCTTGCTCTCATCGGCTCCCTCTCAGTGTGCATTGGTCGACTAGCCATGTCGTCTGTGGCCCTTGCGGTGGGGTTTGTGGCGGTGATTCTTCTTCGCGCATTTGCCGTGCCTTTTGACAAAGCCCTTCTTGCATTCGCCTGGGGACGGGCTAGCTTCGGTGTAGTCTCCGCCGCTGCCGGCCAGGGTGCCAAAACTGGGCGGCGGCGGTATCGGGGAGCTGGGTCCATGGCACTCATCAGATGCCTTGCAGGGCACCGGCGGCGGGATATATGGAAAGCCGCCAAGTTCACGGGCGTCATATATCTTGGCCAGGGTCCCATTTTCGTCCTGGGGAACGAGCGTGTCGCGGGTAAAGAAAAACGCATCGGTGCCGTCGGCGCTGACCCCGAGCAGCTCCGAATCAAAGCGACTTGTCCCGGTGGAGATCAGATTTACGCAACCTTTCGGGGACGCACATGCTGGGGTGCCTCGACCTTCGGCCTCCCACTCATAGACGTCGGACTTTTCATCTTGGTCGCGAGCGGCGAGAGCCTGGGTCGAGTCGAAGAAGACCCGGCCGTCGTTGGTTAGGCCCAGGCCGAGATAGGACAGGGAGCCGTCGCCGGTGTCAATTCCCCCGGTGGGATTGCAGGAGACGCAATCAAGTTCTTCGCTCAATGCGTCGTAGCGATAAACCTGCTCGAAACCTGCATTTTCAACGGTCGGAGTGAGCGGAAGGGCGGAAGTAAACGCCGCGAAGTCCCCGTTCTGAGTTACCTGAAAGTTAGAATAGTTGAACGCTTCCGCCTTACCAACGGAATCAATCACAAGCGGATTATCAGCTTCAAGTGTGGCGATAAACCTAGGGGTGACGCCGGGGCCGGCCAGATAGAGATTGGGCTGATTCGCGCTGCCGTTTGCAGGTCCATCGAGCAACTCCGGAGAGAGGAAGTAGATGCTTCCGCTTGTCGTGCCGATACCGCCGCCCCCACCGATTGCAACCGCGTCGCAGTTGGCCGTGGCGCCAACCGTGTTCCAGTGTGGCCGTTCTTCATTTTCCACCGGGTTACAGGCATCAGAGTTGGTGGTGGAAATGAGATGAAGGGTGACGGTGCCCTGGGAATCAATTTCTGCCATATAGATGTCTGCGCTTGAGTCGGTGTCAGCGGCGAGTAATTTGTCCCTCGTCGTGAAGAAGACCCTCGAGCCGTCTTCGCTCATTCCATCGAAAAGCACTCCATGGGTCGCACCGGGGGTGAGATCGACGGTTTTTGCCGCGTCGCCAATGTCCATGTAGAGGTGCCAGTAGACATTACCTTCAGCGTCTGTTTCGACCTTTTGGGCCACGACGATCCGCGAGCCGTCTCTTGAGATACCCAACTCGGCGATCCCGTTGCCGTCGCCAGGAGAGTGGCAGTCTCCCGTTCCCTGCAGACACGCCAACGGATGCCCTTCGGGGCTATTCGACACCACATGCGTTTCGTTGGTCTTGAGACTTCGATCGTAAATCGAGGCATCTCCGGTGCTTTGATTTCCCCCTTCGGCGAACTTGGAGGTTGAGCCAAACACAAAGTGAGAACCATCGGCGGAGAAGTACTTGGCGATGTGCCCATCAGGGGTAGCGCTGGGTTGAGCAATCGCACCGGTCATGCCCTGGACGAGGCTGCCATCAGACAGGTGAAGTGGAATTCCGGAACTACCGTCGGTGAAACATGGGGAGCAGATTCCCATGCCGCCAAAGGCGAAGTTATCCAAACTCGGATCTGCTTCCAGCAGGGTCGAGGCGAAGGAGACTTTCGACGGGGTTCCTGACCCCGGAATGCCTACATATTCCGTGCTCCACCCATCGGTACCACGGTTGGCAATGTAGGGATCCACTCCCTTGTTGGTTGGGTCCCCGACCCCAGCGATTCCGCCGAAATGCACCCCGTAGAGGAGGCGCGACGATTGCGTCGAATTGGTTGCACCCGAGGCCTGCGGGTAGCCGCCGAAGGGCATTTGCCCGGGCACGAGCGTTGACTCAACTGCGTACCCACCCGTGTTTGGGGCGGAGACGAGCTCGTAGGCCCTACAGTCGGGCAGTTGCGCCGCCTCCGTCTGCTGTCGGACATGAGCGTTGGTGCAGGTGTCCGTTGGACTTCCGGTGCTGTAGGTGCTGAAGGTCCGTTCGGCGCTGCTGGTCCCGCCAGAATTCGTGGCGCTGACTTTGAAGTGATATTGAGAGCCCGCCGTCAGCACACCCGTCTGTTCGCTTACAGCAACCTCCGCGCCCCCCGACCCGGCGTCATCGTCGGTGGTCGGCACCCTGGTCGCTTCTGCGAACCCATTAGTTTCGAACTGTTTCGTTGTGACGTATTCAAAATGGTAGGTGGTGTCGGCTTTGTTGGGATTGATCACGGCATGGAGGGTCGCGAGATCCGAGCGGACGCCCGTAACCGTCAATCCGCTCAGTTCTGGGGGTTCAGCAATGGTGGTGAAAACCTCTTCCTGTCCGTCGGTCGAACCGTTCGCGTTTTCGGCAACCAGCTGGTAGCCGTAGCTCGTCGCCGGTTCGAGGCCGTCGAGCTGGGCTGTGACTTGGACCCTGCCGGCAATGGGCGGCGTCGGTTCACACGGGAGATGCGTACCACCGTTGATCGCAAAGTAGCATTTGGAGATAGTCCCTTCACTAGGCTCGACGACGCCGGTCAATTCAGCAGACGTTCTTGTGATCTTGCTCGCATCCCCGGTGCCGACTTCCGGTAAGTCGACCCCGGTTGCGCCCAGGATGTAGACGACGTTGGCGTTAATATCTGCGACGTAGGTACTCTGGTCACGCGAAGATCCACTGATCCCGTTTACGCCGATCCCAGCCGATTCGCCAATCTGATTTGCACCAAAGGTGTCAACGGTGTTCCCGCTTGGGTCGAGGATCCTGATCTGATCGGGCGCCGTCTCGGCGACGTAGATATCTTCATTTGAGGGATCGAGCGCAACTGCAAACGCGCCGTTTGCATCAATAACGGTCCCGGCGTCAAACGTTGTCGCTGCAGTGGGCGGATTCGCGGACGGTTTGTACTCGGTCAGGTTCGCCTTCTCATCGACCACGTAGACATCGCCTGCCCCGTTGACCGTGATGCTATCTAGGTTGGATGAGATGTTGACGCTCAGCTGGGTGATCGGATTTCCTGAGGAGTCGAATATCTGAACGAGATTGGTGCCTCGGACCCCGACGTAGAGGTCGCCATTCGATGGGCTGACCGCCACCGCCACCGGCGTGCCAGCCATCGTGATCTTGCCGCTCGTGCCGAAGCCCGTAACCGGGCTCCCGGTGGGATCAAACTTATCGACGCTCGTACCGTACTCAACGACATACAGGTCTCCGTTCGTCGGATCGACTGCGCTGAGGATCGGACTCGTCAGGCCTTCGATCTTGCTGAGTTCGTTGCCTTCTTCATCGAACTTGATGACGCGACCGTCGTTAAAGTCATCAACGTATACGTCGCCCGCGGAAGGGTCTTCGGGATTTGTGGAGTTGTCGACGCTGACGCCAATCGGCGTGTTGAGAGGGCCGGCGCCGAAGCTCTCAACTGGGCGTTTGGTATCGGAAAGCGAAGTTGTCAGTGCTTGGTCTCCACCATGATTTGCACTGTTGGCGCTCGCATTGGCGGCAATCAGGCGAAAATGGTAGGTCGTCGACGGAGCCAAGCCGGTGACTTCAGCGCTGACCCGAGTCATGGTCGAGATCGAGGAACCCTGTTCGCAGGGTATATCGCCCAAAGTGTAGCTTTCGTTGGTTCCGTATTCAAAGCTGCATGAGGTGATTTCACCATTTCCGGCAGGATCCACGGTCCCAACAAGGCGGGCCGAGTGCGCGGTTATCTCGTCTGCCGAATTCGTCGTGACCGCAGGGGGGGTGGCCTGTAGAAACTCCTTAACCACGGTTCCGCTGTTGTCGGTTACATATACGGTATGTTCTCGGTCAACGGCGAGTCCGTAGGTGGAACCGAAGCTGTTGAGGCCAAAGCTATCGATCGGCTGGCCTTCTGGGTTGAACTCTCTGATCAACCGCTTAGGGCTGTTCTCGGCTACGTATATGTCGCCGGTCGCCGGGTCTATCGCTACGGCTGTTGGAGCGTTGGTATCAAGGGGAGCAACCGGTGAGCCGGTGGCCGTGTACTCCATCACGCTCTGGCCTTCCAAGACGACATAGAAATCTCCGGCTGAGTTCATCGCAAAGTTGTCGACCGGAGGGACGCCAAAGAGCGGCCCGGTGGCAAAGATTCCACCGTTTCCATAGTTCCCGGACGATTCGAACTTGGCGATCTGATCCCCCTGGGTGTATCCGTCGCCGTTGTAATACCCTCGATTCTCGACGTAGAAGTCGCCGCTTTCATTGGACGGATCGACCACGATGCCATAGGGATTGAACGCCCCACCTCCGCCCACTGGCACTCCGCTGCTTCGATCAATTGTTGTGGTCAGATTCCCCGCCGGATCGAACTTGTAGACCGCTTCGCCCCCTGCGTCGCCAACGTAGAAGTCGCCATTTGCAGGATCGACGGCGACGTGATCAGGCGTGTTAAAGGGCCCGCTGGGTGGGCCGCTCAGCACGTCCCCGCTGATGTTTGCACCAGATGCTGAGAAGTCGGCCGGGTTGCCTGATGGGTCAAATCGAACGACCCTGTGCCCGCCGCTGTCGGCAACATAGACATCTCCCGCAGCCGGATCGGCGGGGTTGGTGGAGTCATCGACCGCGACGCCGACGGGGTTATTGAAAGCCCCGAAGGTCCTGGTGAGAATGTGGGTCGACGCCGCTTGGGCCGAAGAGGCACCGAGAGCTAAAGCCAAGAGGCAGATCATCGTGATCCTGCCCACCGCATGGGCCCGCGGTTTTGTCGCTGCCATCCTGAGCCCCATTGCTCAGCCCACGACCTTCACTCGCTTCACTCGCGAGATATGGCGCTTGGGCTTGGAGCCGTTGCCGCAGGGCGCATGAAGGACTTGATCCTGGTTGACGGTGAGACCATTCTGAGCGTCGATCACGGCGAGCGTCGCGAGTGGCGTGCGACAGATGTTTGTGCTGTTGACCAGGAGACCGTTTTTGCCGCCGTCTAGGTTCAGGGTGAATTTGGTGACTGGTGCGTCCGGCACCGTTTCAAACGCCGTTCGCAATCTCCCCTTGACGGTTTCGATCTTGCCGACGAGATCGATCGAGATCTGACCTTTGAGAGCGGCGACGATATCGGGTAGGCCGCTCTTGTTTTCTGGGTCCGAGCGCAGGTAGACGTGGCCTTCAAGCGGCTTTTCGAGCAGCGGAGTCTCGGCCTTGGCAAAGCCGATCACAGAGCCGGCCGGGCAGGCATTCTCCCCGAACTGCACCCGGGTGCAGGGGTTCTTGATGTGCGCGTTGTCGATCAGCTCCGAATGGGGCAGGGTGACTTCGGTGCGCTCGATGTTGGCGTCGCCAGTTTTGGATGTGAGCACCGCGGCAAGGCCGGGATTTCCATCGTGCTTGATTGGGCCAGAAAGACCGAGGGAAAGCTTGGGGGAAAATCCCAGATTTGTGCAGCTGGCAACCTGGAAGTGAGTGGAAAGGTCCGCCTCCATCCCCTGATCGCCAAACACTCTTGCGCTGATCGAGGATGGATCACAGTTGGTCGGGTTGAGCGTGAAACCCGGGCGATCGAGATTGATCGCCAGGGAGCGATTGCGGAGCGGGATGCCCTGGACAATCTGAGGCAGAGGGTCGGAGGTCGCGGTGATCTGAGCCGTCGTTGGATTGACCTGGAGCGCCGCCCTGACCACCACGCTGCCGAAGTCATAGGGGCCTGAAAGAGCTGGTGTAATCACAACCAGGCTGAGGGGCGCCCCTTTGTAGGGACCGGCGAGGTAGACCTTGCCCGGAAAGTAGACCGGGTGTGTACCCGCTCCGGTTCCGGTGTTTGAGGTGCCGATCTGCGAGGCTGCGGTGCAACTGGGCTTTGACTCCTGCTCGAGGCCGGAGTAGCTCGGGTCAGCGGCGGCCGCGATGGCAGCGTCAGAGCAGTAGGGAATTCCGGCGAGCGTGGCGAGGAAACCGGGAGGCGTGGAGACATTGAGTGAACTCAGGTTCTGATCGCCGTCTTCGCGGGTCAGAGTGAGAGTGAATGGGCTGTGGGCGCCGGCGGTCGCGTCGAGGACGCCGGCTTCGAAATGCGGGGCGAATGGGCGTTTCGCTGCGGGGCAGGGTTGGCCATTGGGGCCAGAATTGAGCAGGAAATACTGGGTTGAATGCTGCTCGGGAAGAGAGCTGTCCCATGGCATGAAGGACGCGTTGACCGGATATTCACCGCACTGCGTCGGTGTTGCCAATAGACCCCGCTCGGAGCCGAAGAAGTGCATGTCGAATTCTTCAAACGGGAACTCGGGAAGGTTTGGAAATGAAAGTGTGAGCTGACCCGTTTCGGGGTTCGTGAGGACATCAGCCAAGATTTTGACGTGCACCCCAAACCCGTCAGCGACAAGAATGATGCGATAGGGATCTCCGGGCTTTGGTTCACGTATGTACACGTAGCCTGGAAGGGTCCCGGGAAGTGCGGAGGTATGGATCGCCAGCGTGCCGACCTTGGAAAATTCGGGACACTCGGCCGCTTCGAGGCTCGTCAGGTTTGCCTCGGTTTCGGTGCACGCGACCTTCCCATCGGATGCGTTTGGGGTCAGCGTAAAGCCGGGGGGTAGTTCAACCGAGAGGGCTCGAATCTCAGACCCCGACGGGACGGTTGGGCTGGTTTCCTGCGGAACCTTTAGGTCGACGTCCGAGCCTGATGCCGAGTCTGTCTGCTGTGTCGTGGGCTGAACGAAGAGGCTGGGATCAAATGACAATTGATCGCAACCGGTTGTTGCAGCGTAGGGTGCGCTGGCTTCATGGCTTACATTGTCGAAGGCCAAGGTTTCAGCCGAAGCAAAGAGCGGTTCGCCGCAGCTCGTTGGATTATCAAGAAAGGGCAGGGGTTCGGCGTTTGAAGGAAACCCGGGAGTGCATTCAGGGTGAAACACCCCGTAAAGGCCACATCCGGTTGGCCCAAGCCGTTTTGCGTCGTTACTTGGATCGGCTGGCACTCCCCACAATTCCAAATGGGTTCCTTCAACCGGCAGAAGGTGGGTAATATTGGTGACCCGCGAAGTCAGGCCAAAATCGCTATTTGTCCGAGCACTCAGGACGACGTAAATCGGTATGTTGACGAGCGGTACGACGAACCCGAGCAGCCCTGCCTCGCCCGGCGGAGGGGTGAGATTGTAGATTGGCAAGCCTGCGAAGAGTGCCGTTCCTACCCCGACCTCCGAGTCGACCGGGCACTCGTACTGCCCGAAGTCCACCTGGTTGCACTGGGGCACCGCGTGCGGATCGCCGATCAGGCCGGAGGGCAGGTTGAACGTTATATCCTTGGGATCCTGGCAGTCACAGTTTGGCTGCGGCAGATTTTGAGTACGCCGGGTCAGGTTTTCCTCGTCGATCCTAAGATTGGGATGACCACCAGCCTGAGTCGTGGACGGCGTAACACTGAACGAGGTAATCGGTGCGCCGCCCGGCGTGGCGGCATGAGCTGAGCTCGCATAGATTGATCCCGCCACACAGATTGCCGTGGTGAGCATTGCGGCGCGCAGGATTGCCGCCCAGCGCCCGCCACTCTCGGCTCGGCGCCCCCACTCAGCGAGTCCAACAGGCGGGCTCAGGCTGTGCGCGCTAAAGGTCATCGACCATTCACCGAGGCCCCTGCACTGCGGTCCCGCTTACGGATTTGCTTATGACGCTTCAAGCGGTGCCTCTTTGGACGATGCTTTTTCCCCTTGTGACTGGTCGACGCGGGCCAGTTGCCGCCGTTGCCAAGTTCAGCGGTGCTTCCCAGAGTCGCCGATTCAGGGGGTGAGCTGCCGGCGCCGTGACACTCATCGGCGGCTTCGCAGGGCAGCGTTTCGGGCGGAAACGGAAAGCCCCCGTTCGTCCGCGCATCATATACCTTGGCGAATTCGCCGTTTCGGTCCTGTCCAACCAGGGTGTCAAATGTTGAGAAGTAGACATTGACTCCATCGGCACTCACCCCTTCAAGGCCAACCGTTCTTTCCTGGTTGGGCGCGTACTGTGTGTCCTGAGCCCCGGTGCCGGCGCTAATTAACTGCGGTCTTCCCTCCACGTACTCATAGACATCATGGAGTTCATTGGTGTCCTTAGGCACGAGCGCGTCCGGAGTGTAAAAGAAGGTCCTCCCGTCGTTTGCCATGAACAGCCCCTGGTCGCTCGCCGATGCACTGCCCACGGGTGAAGCACCGCTGGGATCGCACGATACACAGACGAGTTTGTCGGTTGCCGGCGTAAACGAATACATCTCGGCGTAGCCGTTGTTTTGATATCCGGTCAGCTGCTGGTTGGTCATGAAGGCCATATGTTCACCGGTTGGAGATACATTGATCCTGCCGACCGGACCATTGCTGCAACCACCTTCCCCGGTTTCGCAAAACCCACCCGGGGAAAATGTGCTGACGAACTGAACCTGACCGTCCCGAATAAGGTAAAGGTTCTGCTGGTTGGGAAGACCCTTGGATCCGTCCAGCTGCTCGGGAGAGTAGAAGTAGATATCTCCGCTTTCTTCGGCGATTGGAGAGTCTCCCTTTCCTGCCTCGGCCGGCTCAATTGGAACGATGTTGCAGTTATTAGTCCAACCGGCGGCGGGGGCGCACGCATCACCGTTGCCGGCGCCGTTATTCCCCAAAGACAAGAGCGTCAGCGGCCTGCCTTCGAGTTCGCCCGCTTCGCTCCACATGTAGAGGTCTGTGCTGTGGTCGTGATCTTCAGGGGTGAGCTGTTCTTCGGAGGTGAAGAAGACCTTCGAGCCGTCGGCGGTCATGCCGAGATAGTTGACGTCATGGCCGGTCGATACTTCACGGGTGATCGTGTCGCCGATGCGCATGAATAGCTCGACGCCCCCATTTGGCCCGCTGGTTGACATCAGAATGTGGGAACCATCGGTGGAGACCCCCGGGTGGACTTGTGCTGGCTCACCAAAACCGCCCAGATACGAGTAAACGCTGTCCCCCGGGAAATTGATCCATTCTCCCGAGTTGGTCTGACCGCTCTGCTGTGGAATCGGTTCACCGCCCGGCAGCAGCGAGATGAGTGCCGTCGTGCCGGCTGCTGTGTCGTAGTCATAGGCCGATCCGGGAGCGACGGTCAGACCACCTTCGCCCCATTTGTAGTTGTTCGATGAAAAGGCGAGGTGGGAGAAATCCGGCGAGGTCTGCCAGGTGCCGTGAGAATTGAGGTCCGCTTCTTTCAGCAACGGGTTGGTTTCGACATCCGCCGGCCAGCGGCCAAGTGATTGGCCGTCCACTGACCAAACGTAGGGAGCTTTTGGTTCCGGCTCGGTGGTGCAGCCGAAACACTCGTTTGGTTCGTTGAAGTCAATCACCTTGTCAAACCCCAGATCGCCGACCATTCCGCCCGCGGCCAGAGTAGTTTCCCCCCCGACTCCGGCATAGGTGCTCACCCATCCAGAGTCAGTGCGGGTTGCAATGTAGTTGTCGATCTCGATCCCAGCAGGTGGATTCGTGCCGGGGATCGATCCCAGTCCGCCTCCATAGGAAAAGCGTGCTGGGTTGGTCGCGAAAGAGGCGGCCGGAGCCGACCCAGGAAAGAGGATGAAGCTACCCTGTTGCTCCGGAGTCACCAGCTCATAGGCACGACAATCCGGGAGGCGCTCGGAGTGAGATTCCTGACGAAGGTGTTCATTGGGACACAGCTCAGGATAGAAGCTGAAGCTTTGGTCTTCGCTAACAACTTTTCCATAGGCATTTTCAGCAACGACTCTGAAATGATAGGTTTTTGTGGTCAGACCCGTGATCTTCAGCTTCACCGGTAGGTCCGCTATTCCCGTCAGCGGTTGCGGTTCCGGACACGGAACCACCGTTCCATATGACGGAGTGTCACCATATTCAAATTGACACGTTGTATCGGCATTTTCTGGGTTGACCTTCGCCGTTAACGTCGCCGAGTTGGCCGTCACTTCTTCCGATGACACACCGCCCAGCGTCGGCGCGCTTGGTGTTAGGACCGATTCTTCTTGGCCATAGGTCGTCCCGTATATATTTGTCGCAACTATCCGAAAGTAGTAAGTATGATGGCCGACGAGCCCGCTGATTTCGATTGGTTCTACCGAGGTTGGAGTTGGACCACTCGGCGAACCGGCGTCTCTTTCCGGTTTCGTCGTCTGGCCATACACTCCCGGTTCGACCCCATATTGAAAATAATATGTTGTGTCGTTGCCGTCCCCGACAAACGAGCCATTCAGACTGACGCTTGTTGGAGTTAGGTTGGTGGCGGGTTTGGTGGTCAGGGAGGTTACGGCGGCGCTGGTTTCGAATGTTTCGTCTTGGCCAACACCCGTACCTTCTTCATTGGTCGCCACCAATCTGTAATGGTACGTAGTCCCGCCCTGTAGTCCGTTGATCGTGACTGGGATAACTTTCTGGAGCCCAGTCCCCGTACCATTGTCCGCGTCTGGGATCGGAATAACTGTGCATGTGCTTGTCGCGCAGTTTTCGAGACCATATTCGAAATGATAAGTTGTATCTAGCCCTTCCCCCTGGTAGGAGCCGTTGAGGGTCGCTGCTCCCTTTTCGATAGTCGTCGCAGGAAGGGTTGTCACAAACGCGACCGCTTCGGGGGTGGTAAATGTCAGGTCCTGCCCGTGGTTGGTTCCCTCGGAATTGCCGACGGCGAGACGGTAATGGTAGATTGTGTCTGCGGTCAGGCCGGTGAGGTCCGCTTTAACTTCTTCTTTGGCGTTGTAGGGTGGGCTTGGGGTGCAATTTTGTGTTGGTGCGCCCGCATAGCCGTGGGCTTGGAAAAAGGTTTCGGTGACGTATTCTACCTCGCAGCTCGTGACTTCCCCTCCTCCGGCGGGTTCGAGTGTTCCCGAGGCTGTGACGCTCTTGGGGGTTAAATTGAATGTAGCGCCGGTGGTGACGTCGGGGATAATGACCGCGGTAAACATTGCTACGTCACCAGCACCCGTATTTGCAACATACATGGTCCCGGTGGTTCCGTCGATACCGAGGCCCTGGGCCCCGATCAGATCTTCGTTACCGAAGGAATCGAGTGGTGTGCAAGCCTGGCCACAGTTCAGGGCGTAGTGGTTGACGTAGGCGCCGCCTTGGGTTGTATATAGGTCATTCGATGAGGGATCGATGGTCAATCCGCTGGTACTTGGGGTTGTGTCTGGTTCACCCAGATTTTCGTCGCTCTCGGTGAACTTCGATACTTCGGGGGTACCGTCTATCTTGTAGAGATGGGATTCGGCATCTATCGCAAGCCCCGAAGGAGAAGTACCGCGCGGGTATTCAAAGGTGCTGTGGAGCGTGCCGTTGGGTTCGTACCAGGAGATGGCACCGGTCTCGACGAAAAGATTTCCGTGCGGATCGACAGCGATGCCCTGAATTCCTGCCGTACCGGAGATCTGGCCGTTGCTTCCCCATGTTTTGATCAGGTTGCCGGAGGAGTCAAATTTGGACACGATGTTGTCACCGAGATCACCGACGTAGACGTCGCCTTCGCCGCTGGCAGAGTTGTCGACCGCATCGAAAACAGGGTCTGTGAAGGCCGCCGGACTCGAGGCTTCTATGCCCGCTTTGCAGACATCTCCGGGGTGTTCGGGGCAGATATTGCCACCGGTCGTTTCGTTGACATCTTTGCCAAACATCAAGATGAAGGTCCCTGATGGGCTGAACTTCTCGACCCGGTGATGAGCGGGATCGGTGACGTAGAGGTCGTGAGCTGAGGGCCCGGTCGAGTTATCGACGGCAACGTCGCTTGGGTTTGAGAGTGCCTCGCTTCCAGACCCGGCAAATGTAGATTTGAAGATATGGGTTTGCAGGGCCGCCGCCGGTGCAACGGTGAGACTGAGTGAGCCGACCACCCCGAATAGCAATGCGAGCGAGAGCCGCCGGGCACGGCGAAGATTCGATGCCTTGCAATCTCGGTGCCGGAGGTGAAAATGCAGATTGGAGATAGGGGAACGACCACTAACTCGACCGCGAAGCTCGAGATTCCGCGATTGCCCTGACCACGGCAGGCTGGGTCCTCTGGGCGGCTTCTGAGAAGGTGGGCGACGGATAACAGGGAGTCGGCGAGGCAACCGATCGAGCCGGCGGCACCGACTAAAGCCCGCTTCCGAAGTTAATTCCCTCACTCGCAGATCTCTCCTGTTCGAAACGAGCCCCTGTTACCGGCCAGTTCACCTAGCCCTGTTGGAGACTCGACCTCGATTTTCACTCCCTGTTTTGCAACGCAACCCCTGCCGCGAGGCAAGCCGACCCTTTGCTTCTCGGCTCGATCAGGCGACGCGGCGATAATAGACCTATGAACCGACGCTTGTCAACCCGAAATCGAAAATGGGCCCCGTGGAAGTCAAGGGGAAATCGGACCAAAAGGCTTTAAATGAGGGAAATGCTAGCCTTTTTGGGAAACTTGGCTGGAAAAGAACACCTACATGTGCCGGGGTCGCGATCTGCTCCGGTTGAGCCGTCTCAGGGACGGCTAGGGTCCCGCGACGTGATGACGGTCACACCATGGGGAGACTCACGGACCCTGCGCGACCGACAGTTGCGGCCGGGAAGCGGCCCGCCTCGTGAGGAGGTTGTTCGCAATCAGCGCGAGCGACTGTTCGGGGCGATGGTGACAAGCGTCGCCGAACGTGGCTTTGAGGCGACTCGGGTCGCTGATCTCGCTGCTATATCGGGTGTTTCAAGTCGCACCTTCTACGATCTCTTCACCGACAAGCGTGCCTGCTATTTGGCGGCGATTGAGGCGATGATCGGGGGTGCGATCAGAGTTGCCTCCTCGAGCGTAGACGTCGAACTGAGCTGGGAGGAGCAGGCGCGGCGCGGACTCCAAGCGTTCGCAGGGATGATCGTCGATCAACCTGCCGCGGCGCGTATGTTCTTGCTCGATGCCCACGCCGCCGGGCCTGAGGTGGTGGAGGTATTGCGGCGGGCAGAGGGGGGTCTCGAACAGCTCACGCGCGAAGCTCTGGCCCGCTCGCCGCTGCGGGCGCAGATGCCACCCGAGATTGTCAGTGCCTACATTGGCGCAATTCAAGAGATCGCCCGTGCCCATCTGCGCCAAGGGACGGAGGCGGAACTGCCCGAACTTCTGGATGAACTGTGGCTGGCAATCGGCACCTACCGGCCGCCGCCGGTGCCGCTGAAACAAGTCACCCGCAGACCCACCCGCCGGCCGGTGGGTCTTGATACTCGTGATCAGGCAAAACGCGCCCTGGAGGCCTTTGCCGCGGTCGTCGCAGAGAAGGGATACGCGAGCGCGACTGTCGATCGGGTTGTCGAGCGGGCATCAATGTCGACCAACACCTTCTATGCCCATTTCAAGGGCAAAGAAGACGCGATGCTGGCGGTGGTGGATAGCGCCGGGGCACAGATTGTCGCGGCCGTTATGCCGGCCTTTGGGCGGGCATCGGAGTGGACCGAGGGAGTTCGGGCGGGCTTTGAAGCCCTCTTCAACTACCTCAGCGCCAGACCAGACTTAGCGAAGCTGATGGCGGTCGAGATCTATGTCGCCGGCTTGGCGGCGCTGGAATGTCGCGACAAGGCAATCCGACCACTGGGAAAGCTATTTGCGCAGCGGTGGGCGAGCTCGCGGCAGCCTCCGACGATCGCCGTCGAGGCATTCGCCGGAGGCGTCTACGCTCTCGCCTACCGCCAGACGATCGACTTTGGGGCCGATTCCTTGTCAAGGCTGGCTCCGATATGCACCTATATGGCGCTCGCTCCCTTCATCGGCGCAGAGCAGGCATGCGCGGTCGTGAATGGAGACGGTCGTTGACGAAATTCACAATGGCAGCGAAGCGGGAGAAGAAGAAATCTGCGGGCGCCCGGAGGAGACCGATCGAGGTTGGACCCGCTCCGGAGCCTGGGCAGCGGGCAATGAGGCGGCGAGGACGTCACTGGGCCGGGCCCGCGCAGGAAGACCGATCGACGCCAACGCCCGACCCGCAGGTGGCGAGCGTCGAGGTCCCGAAGTAAATGACCGCAAGCCGGTACGGGGAAACAAGGCGGAAACGACGTTGCGGTGGCGCAACTGCGCAACGGCAGCGATCAGGAAAGCGGCGGGGCGCTGCTGATTTGACCTCGACGCGCAGGGCGGGAATCATCGAACCGGGCAACCGTGAGGGCGGAGCAGTGCGAGCGACCCGAGCCATGAGATGGGACATTCTCGATGGCCCACGGGGCCGCTCGCTCTGCTCCTTAGGCGCCGTCTGCCAGGGAAGCGACGACGGCCATCTTGTCGGTGAACCGGCCAAACCGTTCTGCCTGTCGTTGGCGTCTGTGTCTGGCTCCCGAAGTCAATGCCCTCACTCTCAATCTCCCCCGCTCACAAGAGCCCCTCCAACCGTCGCCTCGCCTAACCAAACTGAGGCTCAGAGTTGTGCTCTTCTTTTATGAATCCAGCCGCAGTGGTTCGACCGAGCACCCGTTGCGGTCAATTCAAACTGCGCAAACTGTCGAAAGGATAGACACCTAAGCCGACAGTTGTCAACCAAAATACTGGCGGAACTGGGCGTCATGCGCTCATTTCTTCCGTTTAAATGGCTCTATAAAGGGCGATAGAAGGATTGTAATTGAGAGCTTTACTGGAAGAGAATGCCTACAAGTATCGGAGTTCGGCTCGGGCGCAGCTAAGGCGCCAGCGAGACGACTAGGGTCTCGCGCCGGCATGGTCGTTACTCCCTGGGGCGATTCTGGAACTTTGCGCAGCCGTAAACTGCGCCCTGGAATCGGCACGCCTCGGGACGAGGTTGTTCGCAACCAGCGCGAGCGGCTGTTCGGGGCGATGGTGGCAAGCGTCGCCGAGCGTGGCTTTGAGGCAACTCGGGTCGCGGATCTGGTCGAAATCTCGGGCGTCTCGAGCCGTTCGTTCTACGATCACTTTCCCGACAAGCGCGCCTGTTATCTGGCGGCGATCGAAGCCCTCATCGGTGCAACCGTCACCGTTGCCGCGGCGACCGTGGACGAAGAGCTGAGCTGGGAGGATCAGACTCGGCGGGGCTTTCAGGCATTTGCCGGATTGATTGCCGCCCAACCGGCAGCGGCGCGAATGTTCTTGGTGGACGCCTTCGCCGCGGGGTCGCAGGTGACCGAAGTCCTGAGACGAGCCGAGGAGAGTTTTGAAAAGCTCACCCATGAAGCCCTCGGGCGCTCCCCGGAGCGGGCCGAAATGCCGGCCGAGATGATCGCCGCCCACATTGGTTCGGTGCAAGAGATTGCACGCAACCGCCTGCGCCACGGCACCGAGTCAGAGCTTCCCGCAGCGCTGGATGAGCTTTGGCAGTTGATGAACACCTACCGGCCTCCCCCAAAGCCGTTGCGTGTAATCAGGCGCCGGCCGGCACCTAGACCGGAAGGCCTCGACACCCGCGACAATGCCCGGCGTGCCCTCCAGGCATTTGTTGAGCTGGTGGCAGAGCAAGGCTACGCGAACACGACGATCGATCAGGTGGTCAGGAAGGCGTCGATGTCGACCAGCACTTTTTACTCTCATTTCGAGGGTAAGGAAGACGCGATGCTGGCGGTAGTTGACAGCGCCGGGGCCCAGATGGTTGCGGCCGTTCTACCGGCCTCCAGGCGCGCCTCAGACTGGGCGGGGGGTATCGGTGCCAGCTTTGAGGCGTTGTTCAATTACCTGAGTGCCCGGCCCGCGTTGGCACGCCTGATGGCGGTTGAGGTCTACGTCGCCGGCCCGACTGCGCTGGAGTACCGCGATCGAGCGGTGATGCCGCTGCGGGCGCTGGTTGAGGAAGCCCAGAGGGGGGTGCCTCATGTCCCCGTTATTACCGCGGAGGCGATCGCTGGCGCCGTCTACACACTCGCCTACCGCCAGATCCGTGACTCTGGGCCGGGCTCCCTGCCGGCGCTAACTCCGGTCTGTATCTACCTGACGCTTGCTCCTTTCATCGGTTCAGAGCAGGCCTGCTTCGTTGCCAACGGAGGTGAGCGGTGACCGCGACACTGGTCAAACCCGAAGTCCTCGCAAACCGTTGGCGACTTATTTCTAACGTTAGCTGGGGTGTGATGGACAGATCAGCAGAAACCTAAGTCCATTCAAGTTGGCGCCACCTCAACCCCTCAAGGCAGGGCGGTTTAACGCTGTGGCTCCAGGCCGCTCGAGCGATCCCGTTTCATCGGGTTGCTGAGGAGCCCGCGAGGCCAAGCGCCTCTGCCTGGGGCTCCAGCGCCGCGATCACAAAGGCGATGTGAGTGTCTAGGTCCTCGCCGAGCGCCTCAGCGCCTTCTCGCACCTCTTCGCGGTTGACGGCGGCGGCAAAGCTCGGCTGTTTTAGCTTCTTCTTGACTGATTTCGGTGTCATCCCGGTGATGCCGCTCGGCCGTACCAGCGCGACAGCCGCGATGAATCCGGTCAGCTCGTCGACCGCGAATAAGGCCTTTGCGATGCGGGTCTGGCGCGGCACGTCGAGATAGGTGGCGTGGCCGGCGACCGCGTCGATCAGCTCCCGAGGGTAGCCCCTCTCCTCGAAGAGCTGCAACGCAACGCGCGGGTGGCCGCTGCTGGCGTCGGGATAGCGCTCGTAGTCGAGGTCGTGGAGGATCGCGGTTGCCGCCCACTGCTCCTCGTCCTCGCCGTACTTACGGGCATAGGCTCGCATTGCGGCCTCGACCCCGAGGACGTGCTTGCGCAGCGAGCTGGATCCTGTCCATTCGCAGAACAGCTCCCAGGCCTGCTCGCGGCTCGGCGCGCTCACCCCCCAAGGGTAGGGGTCGCTAGCCTCCCAGGTACTCCGACTCGAGCACCAGATCCTTTAACAGCGACTGATACTCGACGTGGGTTTGGTGCTCGGCGGTCCGCCAGCTGCGACCCTCCTCGGAGTGCATGAACTCGCGGTAACCGGGCGCCCCCGGCCGCCTGATGTTGTCGGCGACAACCACCGAGCCGCGATGCAGCCAGTCCAGCTCCAAGATCCGCTTCAGATCGGGCAGGTAGGCAGCCTTGTCGTGATCGATGAAGACGAAGTCCAGCGATTCGATGGCAAAGCCGTGCCCAGACTTGAGCTTTGCGATCGTGGCGCCTCCGTCGCCGAGCGTCCCGACTATCACCGTCAACTCCGCGCCGACGCCGGCGTGGTCCCATATGCGGCGCGCAATCCCCGCGTTGGCGGGGTTGAACTCGAGAGAGACGAGCCGCGCTCCTTCGGGCATCACCCGGGCGGTCCGCATCGCGCTGTAGCCGCAGTAGGTCCCCAGCTCGAGCAGCTGGCACGGCTCGGCTCGTCGGATCGCCGCGTCCAGGATCTCGCCCTTCTCATCGCCGACATTGATCAGGAAGCTGCGGTGATAGGCGAACTCATCAACCGCGCGGATCACATCATCGAGGTCGCCCTGCCGAGCCTCGGCCTCAACGTACTCGGCAAGCGCCAGCTCCCGACCGTCGCCCACCTGCCACTCGGTCATCAGGCGCCTCGAGCCAAGCAGCATGCGCAGCATCGACCAGCGCAGGAACGGGAGTCGTTTCCCGCCAAGCTCCGAAACGGGGCACATCTCCAGGAGCTTGGCAGAAATGAACCCAAAACGGACGAGAGTGCAAGCGCGAGGGTCTGGACGAAGAGCGGGCATCTGCGCCCAGACCTGGACATACTGGCGCTCGATATCGCAGCCACAACGAGAGCCTTCGGATGAGCTATCGCTTCAGCACCGGCCACGGCGGAAGCTGTTCCGAACACGCTCAAGACCCACTGCCCGAAGGGATATGCCGATGACACAGCCGAGCCCCACATCCGCCAGCCCCGCCCCGCAATCAGGGACAGCTGAGACGCCCCACGCCGTAAGCACACATCACCATCTCGATAAAGCGGTTCGCCTCAGCCCGTCTGAAATCAGACGGGCAATGAGCGAGGTTAAGGGCTTCAACGCGAAGCTCGCGGTGATCATTACTCACGCCGTTGGCTCGATGGCAATGGCGTATATCTTCTGCCTGATCTCACTGACAAGCCTGCCGGCCGTGCTGATCGAGGCGGGCGTCCTGAGCAGCGGCGATGTCCCCAAATTTCTCACCAAGCCGGGGCTGATCCTGATCGTCGCCTGGATCGCCCAGACCTTCATCCAGCTCGTCCTCCTCTCGATCATCATGGTCGGCCAGGACGTCCAATCGATTGCCTCTGACGCTCGCTCCGAAAACACGTTCAAGGACACCCAGGCAATCCTCGACGCGATGAACACCGAAACCGAAGGCGGTCTGAGGACGATCCTCGAAGCGATCCAGGCACAGGCCAAGCCCGTTTAAAAAGCTGGTCCGGGCGGCGTGGTTGGATGAGATGGTCCGCGTAACGAGGCGTCGCCAAGCGGCCCAAGCGGTGATATCGGCGCCGCTCCGCCTGCCTGCCGTCGTAGGCAATTCGGTCCAGCGCAAGCCTAGGAGGTCGGCTCGAGTGGCCAGACCTCGACCACACCGTGGGCGACCGCGCAGGGTGCTTTGGAGGCGATGCTGACCGCCTCCTGGGCTGTTGCGGCCTCGATCACCGCGAATCCGGCGATTGGAAGTTCTGAACTGAGGAACGGCCCTTTCCTGGTTTCCACACCCGCCCCATCGTGGTTTCGCACCTGCACCGGCCGCCCGGCGATGCCGATCAGCGCTCCTTCGGAGCGCAGGTTCTCGTCGTGTCGGTGGGCCGCATCGCGAACCGAGGCGTCGGTACTGTCGTATCCGGCCCGATCTCCATATCCGATCGTCACAAATTTCATCGCGAGCACCTACCTTCCAGCAGTCGACTTTCCATTCTCCGTACCCCTGGGTCGGAGCGCCAAACGACAACCGCCTCCGCTCATCCATCGCCCGGATTCAGCCTTGGTGAGAGACTCTCGGCGTGGATCTGGCAATTCTTTGGCGGGCGGCCCTCATCCAGCTGATCGCGGTGGCGGTGCTTTCGATCATCCTGGCGATAGCGCTCTCGCACAGTTTCTTTGTGAGCTGGGGCTGGCTCGCTGGGCCCGCCGCCTGGATCTCATGTTCGGCGCTAACCGCTCGGCTGCTGGGGTTGGCGCTCGTTCCCGCCTTGATTGGGGCGATCCTGGCCGGGATTCCAAGTGCAATTGCGGTGGTCTTGAATCTCCATTGGTTGGGCGCCGCGGCGGCGGTCGTTTTGTTTGCACTGTGGTGTTCACGACTGCCGAGTGGACGGGCGGCTTGGACCTAGGTTTGGACAATCGCGTTGCGCTGGTGATGGCGGCAAGCAGCGGACTCGGAAGGGCGGTGGCGGTGGCGCTTGCCGCCGAGGGCGCCCGGGTGGCCATCTCCAGCCGCTCGGAGGAGAATCTTTTTGACGCGGCCGCCGAGATCGGCGACGGGACGAGGACATTTGTTGCCGACACGACCGATTTGGACCAGGTCGCCGCGATACCGGAGATGGTAGCCGCGGCGCTCGGCCCGGTCGAGATCCTCATCACCAACAGCGGCGGTCCGCCGCTTGGCGGCGCGCTCGAGCACGGATTGGAGGATTGGGAGCGCGCCTACCGCTCGCTGGTACTTGCACCACGGGTGCTCGCCGGCGGCGGTCGTCGCCGGGAATGCGCGAGCGGGGCTGGGGGCGGATCGTCAACGTCGGCTCGAGCTCGACCCGTGAGCCGATCCCCGGCCTCAACCTCTCCAACTCCCACCGGATGGCCGCCGTCGGCTTCTTCAAGACGCTCTCGCGCGAGGTCGCCGCCGATGGGATCACCGTCAACACGGTCGCCACCGGGCGCTTCGCCACCGAGCGGCTCGCTGGCAAATGCCGGCTCGATCGAGGCCGCCGAAGAGGCAGCCCGCGAACGAGGTCCCCGCCGCTCGCCTTGGGCCGGCCCGAGGAGTACGGCGACCTCGTCGCCTTCCTCTGCTCCGAGCGCGCCGCCTACATCACCGGGACCGTGATCCCGATCGACGGCGGCCTCCTGCACTCAGCCGCCTTCTGAGGCGCACTCAGTCGCTCCGCGCTCTCGCGCATCGTCGGGAAGAGGATCACGTCGCGCAGGGTCTTTGAACCGGTCAGGATCATCATCAGGCGGTCGACGCCGAGGCCGCAGCCGCTGGCGGGCAGCATCCCGTATTCGAGCGCCCGCACGAACTCCTCATCGTGGGGGTGGGGACTCTCCTCGGCGCCCGTTTCCTGGCGTTCGCGCTGTTCGACGAAGCGGCGCCGCTGTTCGATCGGGTCGTTGATGTCGGTGCCGCCGCCGACGATCTCCATCCCGGCGACGATCCCGTCGAAGGCCTCGCCGAGCAGCTTGGGATGGTCGCGGATTGGGCTTGACCAGCGGCCAGATGTCAAGCGGCAGGTCGATCGATGAAGGTCGGCTGGATCAGCTTCGGCTCGACCAGCTTGCCCTGCAGGGTGTCGACCAGCGCCGGCCCAGTCGTCGTCGGGCTCGGCATCCTCGCCGGCCAGCTCGGCCAGCTCGTCGCGACTCGGCCTCGACGATGTCGACGCCGGTCTCCTCGAGCAGCGCGTCGCGCACCGGAGATCCGCCTCCACGGAGTCGCGAAGTCGATCGTCTCTCCGTCGCGCTCGACCTTGGTCGTACCCGAGCACGCTGCTGACGACGTCGGCCACCAGCTCCTCGGCGAACGCCATCACGCCGCTGTAGTCGGCGCCGCCGACGAACCACTCGAGCATCGTGAACTCGGGGTTGTGCTGGGGCGACATCCCCTCGTTGCGAAAGAACTTGCCCGAGCTCGTAGACGTCCTCAAAGCCGCCGACGATCGCCCGCTTCAGGTAGAGCTCGGTCGCGATGCGCAGGAAGAGGTGGCGGTCGAGGGCGTGGTGGTGGGTTTTGAAGGGGCGCGCCGCGGCGCCGCCGGTGAGCCGCTGCAGGATCGGCGTTTCCAGCTCGACGTAGCCGCGCTCGTTCATGTGGTCGCGGATCGCCGCCAGCACCTTCGCCCGCATCTCGAAGACCTCGCGCGAGCGCTCGTTTGCCATCAGGTCGAGCTCGCGCTGGCGGTAGCGAGTCTCGGGGTCGGAGATGCCGTGGAAGAGGTCGGGCGGGTCGCGCAGCGCCTTGGCGAGCAGCGTGCACTCGCGCACCGCGAGCGCGAGCTGGCCGCGCTTGGTGACGTAGAGATCGCCCTCGACGCCGACGATGTCGCCGATGTCGAGGTCCTCGATCCGGCCGAAGGCCTCCTCGCCGAGCGCGTCGAGGCGAGCGTAGGCCTGGATCGTCCCGGAGAGGTCGCGGATGTCGAGGAAGGCGTCTTGCCGTGGCCGCGCCGGCCGGTCAGCCGGCCGGCGATCCGGTAGGAGAGCTCGGGATGCTCGCCCTCACCCAGCTGCTCGGGGTCGTGGGCGGCGAGGATCTCCGCGATCTTGGTGCGGCCGGGGAAGGAGCGTGGAAAGGGGTCGATGCCCTCGGCGCGCAGCCGCTCGACCTTGGCCCGCCGCTCGCCCGCCGTCGAGCTCGCCGACGGCTCGACCCGCGGCGGCGCCTCGCTCATGGAGCGAGGCCGACCGTCACCCGCTCGCCACCCTGTAGTCGAGGAGGGTGTCCGCCTCGCGCAGCATCTCCCGCATCGCCGGGCCGTGGTGGGTGTCGTGCTCGAGCGCCATCCGCCAGCCGCGCGGGAGTTTCCTCGATCAGGCCGCGGATCACGCCGAGGCCGTCCTCGCCGCAGGTCGCCGGTGACCGCGATCCGCGGCTCGCGGCGGATCTCGGGCGAGCGCTCGAAGATCGTCGCGTCGGTGACGTAGGGAAGGTTGGCGAGGACCAGGTCGACCTCCTCGCCGAGCGCGTCGGGCAGGCCCTCGGCGACGATCACCTCGAGCTCGAGGCCGAGCCGCTCGGCGTTCTCGCGGGCCGCTTCGGCCGCCTCGGGCGAGAGGTCGGAGGCGCTCACCCGCAGGTCCGGGCCGCTCGCTGAGCAGGGCCAGGGCGACCGCGCCCGAGCCGGTGCCGACCTCGTGCACGCGGGCGCCCTCGGGCAGCTCGGCGGCGACCTCGACCAGCAGCTCGGTCTCGCGTCGCGGGATCAGCACCCGCGAGTCGACCGCGACCTCGATCTCGCGGAACCGCTGCGCGGCCGAGGATGTAGGCCATCGGCTCGCGCTCGACCCGGCGCCGCACCCGCTCCTCGATCGCGCTCGGCCAGCTCCGGGGTTACCTCACCGGCGCCGTCGCGCGGAGAGCTCGTTCGGCGCTGACCGCCGAGCGCGTCGGCGACCAGGCCTCAGCATCGGCGCGCGGCTCCTCGCAGCCGGCGGCGGCGATCGCCTCGGCCGCCGCGTCGATCGCGTCGCTCGACGCGTCTCAGGCTCGAGGTCGACCGGCTCGGACGGATGCTCTGCGGCACGGGCTGCAGTCCGGGATCGGCCCGAGGCTACCGTGGCGGCGCCTCACGACGCAGATCCAGATCACCCCGACGATCATCATCGCGAGGCTCTCAAGCTGCGCGGCGGTCAGCCCCAGCGCCACCACGCTGTTGCGGCGGATGAACTCGACCAGGAAGCGCTCGGCGCCGGCGTAGAGCAGGTAGATGGCGAAGAGGACGCCGGCCCGGAAGCGGTCGCGCAGCTGCCAGAGGATCCAGGCGCCGAGGCCCATCGCCAGCGTCTCATAGATCGGCGTCGGCTGCACCGTGCGATCGGTGGGCACGGTGCCGTGCGGGTAGGACATCGCCCAGGGGCCGCTCCAGGGCTTGCCGTAGTCGCCGTCGCCGGAGAGCTGGCAGCCGCAGCGCCCGATCGCGTAGCCGAGCGCCAGCGCCGGCGCCGCGAGGTCGAGCAGGGCGAGGCCGAGGAAATCGCCGGTAACAGGCCCAGAGCACGACCGCCAGGGCGCCGCCGATCACGCCGCCGTACCAGACCAGGCCGGAGCCAGAGAAGAGGTTGCCGAGCAGATCGTGCTTGACGCTTTCGTAGTTCTGGACGATGAAGTAGAGCCGCGAGCCGACGATCCCCCCGACCAGCGCGGCGAAGCCCATCTCATAGGCCCAGTCCGCCGGCTTGCCGATCTCCCCCAAGCGCCGCGCGATCAGCGCGCCGGCGGCGAGGAAGGCGAAGTGCGAACATCAGCCCGAAGGTCTGGAGGGTGAGCGGGCCGAGGTGGATGTGCTGGGTACATGGGCGGAGCCTCAAGCCGTCCAGCAGCGTGGCGAGCAGCGCCTTCTGGGCGTGGAGGCGGTTCTCGGCCTGGTCCCAGACGGCAGAGCGGCTCGCCGTAGAGCACCTCGGCGGAGATCTCCTCGCCGGGATGGGCCGGCAGGCAGTGCAGGACGATGGCGCTGTCCTTGGCCGCCGCGAGCAGGTCGGCGTCGACCTGAAACGGGGCGAGGTCGGCGCGGCGGCGCTCGGCCTCTTGCTCATCGCCCATGCTGACCCAGACGTCGGTGTAGATCGCATCGGCGCCGGCGGCGGCGGCGCGCGGGTCGTCGGTCAGCTTGGCGCCGTGGCCCTCCTCGAGCTGGTAGCCCCGGCGGGGCGGCGATCACGACCTCGATCCCGGCCAGCTCCCCCGCGATCGCCAGCGAGCGGGCGACGTTGTTGCCGTCGCCGACGTAGGCGAGGCGCAGGCCGCTCGAGCTCGCCGAAGCGCTCGCGCAGGGTGAGCAGGTCGGCGAGCGCCTGGCAGGGATGGTGCAGCGGAGTCAGCCCGTTGATGACCGGCACCTCGGCCGCGGCGGCCAGCTCGGCGACGGCCTCGTCGGAGCCGGAGCGGATCACGATCGCGTCGACGTAGCGCGAGAGCACCCGCGCGGTATCGCCGATCGACTCGCCGCGGGAGAGCTGCATCTCGTCGCCGCGCAGAACGATCGGCGTCGCGCCCAGCTCGGCGACTCCGACCTCGAAGGAGATCCGCGTCCGGGTCGAGGGCCGCTCGAAGACGAGCGCGATGCTGCGCCCGACTCAACAGCTCTGCGCCGGCTCGCTGCGCCCGCCCGGCTTTCAGCTCCAGCGCCCGGTCGAGCAGCTTCTCCAACTCAAAGGCCCCCAGCTCCTCGCCGGTGAGGAAGTCTCGCTTTGCCATCACCCTGTTACGGGGCCGGCCCTGGCGAACCGATCGAGTCCGGGTGCGATCGCTGCAGCCTCAAGCCGCGGATACTAAGCCCGTGCAGTTCACCGCCATCGCCTGGAACCTCTTCCACGGGCGCGACTTCCCGCCCGACCCAGGTCTATTCACCTGGCGCTCGCGGCTGCTGGGATGCAGCGAGGCCAACGCCACCCACGTCCAGGTCAACCGCGACCTGAGGCCCGAGTTCGCGGGCTGCTTCAAGTGCCGCCTGGGACGTCGCCCTGCTGCAGGAGTGCCCGCCGCGCTTTGGCGCCGCCGCTCGGCCGAGCCTGCGGGGCCGAAGCCCACCGGGTGCTGACCTCGCGCAACCGCGTGGCCTGGCTGCGCGGGCGGCGGCTCGCGGCCAATCCAGACCTGATCGCCTCCGGCGAGGGCGGCTCCAACCTGACTCTGGTCCGCCCGAGCGGAGCGCTGGGGCCGATCGCTCGAACGGCGCGAGCTGGCGATCCACGACGGCCGCCCCGAGCGCCGGGCGATGGCGCTGACCCGCACCGGCTCGGGGCTCTGCATCGCCAACCTGCACGCACCAACGAGCTCGCCGAGCTGGCCAGCGCGGACGTCACTGCAGCAGCCGCCGCGGCGTGCGATTGGGCGGGCGAGCGGCCGCTGCTGTTCGGCGGTGACCTCAACCTGCGCCCCGACCGCAATCCGGAGCTCTTCGAGGATCTGCGCGAGCGGCTTCGGCCTGGCGCGCCCCAACCGCCCCGACCGCGATCGACCACCTCCTGGTTCGGGGCCTAAGCGTCGTTTCGCGCCCCGAGCCGTGGCCGGCCGCCGCGTCGCGAGCGAGCCGAGCGGGGGCGGGCGCTGCGACTCTCCGACCACGCCCCGGTCGAGGGCCGATTCTCAACAGCGAAGCGGCGGGAATTGAGATAGTCACCTCACCCTCGAGCAAACTTCGGAGCCAGGAGGCAGAACCAGATGGCCGGAAAAGAAAAAGCGGGCACGGCGAAAAGGGTCAAAGCCGGCGCGGCTGCAAAGAAAAAACCCGGCGGCGCTAAAACCGGGACCAAAAAAGCCGCCCCACGCAAACCGAGTGGCCCGAAAAAGGCAAGCAAGGACGGCTCGGCCGCCTCCAGCGGCCTCGACAAGAGCATCGAGCACTTCCGCCAGAGCCTCGAGCGCAGCGTCACCCTGAGCAGAGATCGCCTCAAGGAGGTCGTCGATGACGCGGTCAAGCGCGGGCGCATCACCCGCGGCGACGCCGAGAAGCTGCTTTCCGATCTCCTCAGCCGCGGCCGCAAACAGACCGACTCGCTGCTCAAGGAGCTCGAGCGGCTGATCAGCCAGGCGCGCCGCGAGGTCGGTGGGCGGGCCGAGCCGGTCCGCAAACAGGCCACCCAGGCGGCGCGGCGACGAGCGCGCAGGAAGCTGGAGCTAGTTGCGCAGCAGCTCGAGGTCGAGATCGACTCGCTCGCCTTCGGCGGGCGCGGTGTGGCCCGCGCCGATGGCTACGTCGTCTTCGTCGCCGGCGCCCTGCCGGGCGACCGGGTCCGAGCCGAGGTGACGAAGTCAAAGCGCAGCTTCGCCGAGGCGACGCGCGGTCGAGCTGCTTAGGCCCGGCGCCGATCGCATCCCCGACACGCTGCAGCCACGAGGGCGAGCCCTGCCCCGGGGCCCCCTGGCAGGGGCTGCCCTATCGGGCCAGCTCGCCCACAAGCAGCGACCAGGTCGATGAGGCGCTGCGCCGAATCGGCGGCCTCGATGGCTTCGAGCTGGAGGAGATCGTCCCCGCAGAGCAGACCTGGCGCTACCGCAACAAGCTTGAGTACTCCTTCGGCGTGCTCGAGGGCGAGGCTGACCCTCGGCTTCCACGCCCGCGGCCGCTGGGACCGGATCGTCGACGTCGAGGACTGCAGACTCGCCTCCGAGCCCGGCAACGCGGCGCGCAATGCGGTTCGCGAGTGGGCGCGATCGGAAGCCGATCGCGGCCTACGATCGCCGCGGGCAGCGCGGCGTTCTGCGCAACCTGGTCGTCCGCGAGGGAAGGCGCAGCGGCCAGATCCAGACCCGCCTGATCACCTCGGCGGCCCGCTTTCCGCGACCCCCCGTCGACCTCCACACGGCGATCGAGGGACCCTCCGGCGGCACCGACGGGCCGACCGGCGCGCTCGGCGAGGAGCGCCTGCGCGAGGAGCTGTGCGGGCTCGCCCTGGAGATCTCGCACGGCGCCTTCTTCCAGACCAACACCGAGATGGCCGAGCAACTGCTACGCGGTGATCGAGCGAGTTCGCCGCGCTGAGCGGCAGCGAGCGGGTCTTTGACCTCTACTGCGGGATCGGCACGATCGGACTGACGATGGCGGCCGGGGCTGGCGAGGTCTGGGGGCTTGAGATCGTCCCCGAGGCGATCGCCGACGCTGAGCCCAACGCCGAGCGCAACGGGATCGAGAACGCCCACTTCCTCGCCGCCAGCGCGCGCACCGGGTTGCCGGCGCTGCTCGAGAAGGCGGGCAGGCCCGACGTGGTCGTGCTCGACCCACCGCGGGCCGGCCTCTCGCAGAAGATCGTGCGGCGGGTTATCGAGTGCGAGGCGAAGCGGATCGTCTACGTCTCCTGCAACCCGACCACGCTCGCGCCCAACGCCGCCCAGCTGGTCGAGGCAGGCTATAGGCTGCGCCGCGTGAAGCCGGTCGACATGTTTCCCCAGACCCCCCACATCGAGTGCGTCGCGCTCTTTGAGCGTGAGTAGGCGCGGCTTCGGGGTCGCCGCGGGCCTCGAGCCCGAGGTCGCCCGGCCCCTGGCGGCGCGCTGCGCCGAGCTCGGCTACGCATCGCTTTGGTCAAACGATCACCCCGGGGCCAAGGGATTGGAGACGCTGGCGGAGTTCGCCGCCGCAGCACCGAGCAGACCGAGCTCGGCGTCGCCGTGATCGCGCTCGACCGCACTGCCACCGGAGACGATCGCCGCCGACCTTGATCGCCTCGGCCTCGATCGAGACCGGCTCTGGCTCGGAGTCGGCGCCGGCTTCTCGGAGAAGCCGCTGACAGCGCATGCGCGACTCCCTCCAGAGCTGCGCGAGCGCCTCCCCGGGTCCGCCTCGTCCTCGCCGCGATGGGGCCGAAGATGTGCGCGCTGGCCGGTGCCGAGTACGACGGCGCTTTCTTCAACTGGATGACCCCGCCTTCGCCGCCGGCGCCCGCAAGCAGGGTCGAGGCCGGCGCCCGCGGGGCCGGCCGGGAGACCCCGCCAGTCTTCGGCTACGTGCGCACCGCGGTGGGCACCGACGCCGCCGCAGCGCCTGGCCAAGGAGGAGTCCTTTTACCGCGACCTCCACGATGGCTACCGCAACCACTTCGCCCGCCTCGGCGAGCCCGAGGGTACGGTCGGCGTCGCCGCCGCGATCGTCGCCGCAGGCGCAGTCTGGGCTCTCGCGCCTACATGGCCTCGACACGGCGTCGTCAGGGGCCTGGCGAGCGCCAATCTGGAGGCGATGACCGCAGCTCGCCGCAGCGGCAGCCCCCTCGACTCAGTAGGGCGGCAGGTCCTCGTACCACTGCCCGAGCATCCGGAAGGCTCGCCAGAAGCGCTGCTTTGCGCCCTCCTCATCCAGCGAGTCGTCGATGTCGGGCACGTAGAGCGCGTCGACGGTTGGAGTGAAGGCCTGGATCTCGCCCTCGCGGCCGCTCGATCGGTCGCGACAGGGGGACCTCCAGGCCGTTGAGGATCCGCAGCGCCGGCTCGCCCATCACGACGACGATCTTCGGCTGCACGATCGCGATCTCCTCGACCAGGCGGCGCACGCACTCGCTAGGCGGCAAGGTCGGGCTCGGCGATCGGGCACTTGACGCAGAGCGTGCCGTAGACGACGAGTGGATCGATCCCGAGCCGCTTGAAGCTTTTCATCAAGCGCGTTGCCGGCGCGCCCGTAGAAGGCGACCCCCTCCTCGATCTCCGAGCTAGCCGGCGCCTGCTTGAGCATGAAGATGTCTGCCTGAGGGTGGCCGGAGCCGAGCACCGGCATCAGCTTTCCGCGCGGGCAGTGCGGGCAATCCTGGAGTTCCCGCGTCAGTCTGATTGAGCTCGCGGATCGCCCGCTCTAGGTACTTCTCCCGGATCTCGTCGTCGGTGGTCGGCATCGCCGGGGATCTCTTTGACGGGCCGGGCGCGGCTCCTCTGCGGCCGGCCGCCTGCATCAGCTCTTGCTCGCCGAGCCGCGTCCCCGCGGGCGCCCCCCGCGCACCGGTTTTGCGTCTGGGACTCGTCGTTTGGGCGCCTTCGGACGTCCGGCGGTCTGCAGGAGCTTCAAGCGCCTGCACGTAGACCAGGTTCTTGTGCTTGCGGGTGATATCGGCGTCGCGCATCGCCTCGAGGAACTCCGCAGGCCCATCGAAATCGTGGATCCGCACCCGTACGCTGCCCAGCCCCTGGGCGACGTGGCTGTCGGATCCCGCCCCCGGGACGATCCGGTACTTGCGGGCGAAGCGCTCGGCCTCCTCGTTGAAGGCGGTCAGCGCGACCCGCGGGTTGAAGACCTCGAGGACGTCGACCTCCTCGACGATCTCGATCAGGTGCTCGTAGTCGGGCACCGAGTGGAAGCGGTCGAACGGATGCGGGACGTAGACGAGCCCACCCTGGCTGCGGATCTCGGCGATCGTCTCCGCCATCGTCAGCCCGCGCGGAATCTTCTCCTCGAGGAAGAGGCCGATCACCTCGCCCTGCTCGGCGGTCTTCACCTCCTCGGCGACGATCACCTTGAGCCCGCTCTGCCCGGCCGCGATCCGACCGCGCCTCAAGGGCGCCCGGAGACCTCGTTGTGATCGGTGATCGCGATCGCACCGAGGCCGCGGTCGCGGGCGGTGCGAAGCAGGACCTCGACCGGCGTCGCGCAGTCCGGCGAGTGATCGGTGTGCATGTGAAGGTCGACCTCGATCAGCTTGCGGCGGGAGATCCTGCGGCGCAGCTCGGGGTTGCCGGATGGGTCGTGGCGACGAGCCAGAACCCGCCGGTAGAGATCCTCCACCTCGGCGCCCACCTGCTCCCAGCTGCGATCCGCGCCGCCGGGCTCCGACAGCTCGTAGTCGGCCGGGAAAGTAGGCCTCCAGCAGCGCCGCGGTTGCCGCGCGCTCACCGTGCGGGCATCGAGTCGGCCGAAGAAGATCTCGACCAGGGGACGGGCGACCTGGGTCGAGAGAACCCGCTCCTGGGGGGCGTGAAAGGTGGCGACGTTGAGCGAGTAGGAGTGGCGCAGAGCCGCCGAGGAGACGCTTGGTGCAAATGGGCTCATGGACGTGGACGATGTCGAATTCGGTCGTCGCTCAGGCAGCTTCTTGACCCGATCACCGGTGGCGAGAACAACCACCGCGTGGCCGCGCCGCCCCAGCTCGGCGCTGAGATCGATCGACGAACTCGTTGACCGGATTCCGCGCCCCCCTGCGGAAGGGGGTTACCTGGGCAATCGAGAGGCGGCCGGTCGACACGGGCACCCAGCATATGAGCCCGGCATCGGCCTCCTGGCCTAGGCCTCGGCCGCGGTCGCCTTGCTCGTCGCGAGCTTCGGGCGCTGACGGGCGTGGGCGGCGATGAACTCCTCGGTCTGCTCGCGGGCCTGGTCGTCGGGTCGCTGCGTGTGCGGTGACTTCATCAGGTAGCTCGATGGCCCGTCGAGCTGGCCGGCGATCCCGTTGTTGAGGGCCAGCTTGATGATCCGCACTGCATCGATCACGACGCCGGCGGAGTTGGGCGAGTCCCAGACCTCGAGCTTCAGCTCGACGTTCAGCGGCACGTCGCCGAAGGCTTTGCCCTCGAGCCGGATGTGCGCCCACTTGCGATCGGTCAGCCAGGCGACGTAGTCGGAGGGGCCGACGTGGACGTCCTCCTCCGGCAGCTCGTGGCCCATGATCGAGGTGACCGCGTTGGTCTTTGAGATCTTCTTGGAGTCGAGGCGCTCGCGCTCGAGCATGTTGAAGAAGTCCATGTTGCCGCCGACGTTGAGCTGGCTGGTGCGCTCCATCCGCACGCCGCGGTCGTGGAAGAGGCGGGCGAGCTGGCGGTGGACGATCGTCGCGCCGACCTGGGACTTGATGTCGTCGCCGATGATCGGCAGACCCGCCTCGCTGGAAGCGCCTGTCCCAGTAGTCCTCGCGGGCGATGAAGACCGGCAGGCAGTTGACGAAGCCGACCCCGGCCTGCGAGCGCCTGCTCGACGTACCACTTGGTCGCCTCCTCAGAGCCGACCGGCAGGTAGCAGACCAGGACATCGGCCTTGGTCTCCTTGAGGATCCCGACGATGTCGGCGGTATCTCCCAGGCGCCTTGGTGATCTTCTGCTTGAGGTACTTGCCGAGCCCGTCGTGGGTCATCCCTCGCTCGACCTTGACCCCGATCTGCGGCACCTCGGCGAACTTGATCGTGTTGTTCTGTCCCGACCAGATCGCCTCGGAGAGGTCCTTGCCGACCTTCTCGGAGTCGATGTCAAAGGCGGCGACGAATTCGACGTCGCGGACGTGGTAGCCACCGAGATCGACGTGCATCAGACCCGGAACCTGCTCAGCGGGATCGGCGTCGCGGTAGTAGTGGACGCCCTGGATGAAGGAGTTGGCGCAGTTGCCGACGCCGACGATCGCGACGCGGACCTTCTGTCACCCTCGTCGCTGGGGCCGCTGGCGCCGTTTGCTCCGTTGCTCTCACTCATGAATTTGGAAGTCCTTCCTCGATCGCGCTAGGTGGCACATCACACCGCGGTCCCCGACTGGTTACAGCCCATCCGCGCGGCTGCCATCGTCGGCCGCGACGACGGATGCCTCCTTGGAGAGCTCGTTTCGAACATGCCACACACGCTGGATCACGGTGATGATTGTCAGAGCCGCGATCACGTAGATCGCCGGCGCCAGCAACTCGAAGTGACCGATCCCGGCGCCCTTGGCAAAGACCAAGCCGATCGAAAGTAGCACCACCCTGACCGGCCGCGTCGCCAAGCCGACCTTGCACTCGACCCCGAGCGCCTCGGCCCGGGCGCGGGTGTAGGACACCATCAGCGATCCGAGCACCGCGACCACGCACATGGCGGCGGCGAAGTCCTGGCCGGTGGCGGCGAAGTACCCCGCCACCGCGGCGAGCACGACACCCTCCTCGATCCGATCCAGGGTCGAGTCGAGGAAGGCCCCGAACAGGGTCCCCTTGCCCGACATCCGCGAGTAGCGTCCGTCGAGGGTGTCCATCACCGAGCCGACGATGAAGGCGACGCCGGCGAGGAAGAAGAGGCGCTGGGTGACCAGCGCGGCGGCGAGCAGGTTCAGCGCCAGCCCGACCACCGAGATCGCGTTGGGAGTCAGCCGCGACTCGATCAGTCGGTCGCGAGCGTAGGCTCGGAGCTCCTGCCCGTTGCGGGCCCGCGCGACCGTTGCGTCGACCGCCCGGGGCCCTCGGGGGCGCCGAAGATTCCATCCGCTGAGGCTAGATGATCGGCCCGGCGCGGGCCTAGATGAGTAGTTCCACGACCCCTGTCGGCGAGACGGAGGCGCAGGGGAGATAAGCAGCGGGGTCGAAGTCGGCGGTGCTCAACACCACCGCCGACCCGAAGGGGGCCACGATGCTCGCCGACCTCGACCTGCTGCTCACCTCTGTGTTCTGCACCGCTGACGATCTCCTGCCTGCAAAGCCAGGAAACGCCCGCAGGAGCTTGACCGACGCCGAGGTCGTCACCCTCTGCGTGGCGCAATCGATAATGGGCATCAGCTCCGACGCCCGCTTCGTGCGGATCGCCCGCGAGCGCCTGGGGCACCTGTTCCCGACTCTTACCAAGCGCTCGGGCTTTCACAAGCGCCGCGACCGGCTCACCGAGACGATCGAGGCGATGATCGCCTCCTTTGCCAGCCAGAGCCCCGGCTTCCACGACGACCTGCTGCTCGCCGACTCCACGCCCGTGGAGTGCGCCCGCTCGCGCGAGACGGTCAAGCGCGCCGGGTCAAACAGCCTCGGCGGCGCGATCTCAGACGCCGCCGACTATGGCTACTGTGCCTCCCATAGCCGCTACTTCTGGGGGCTGCGGCTGCACACGTTGATGGCACCAGATGGGACCCCGCGGGCAATGGCGCTCACCTCGCCCAAGGAAGGCGAGCGCGAGGTCTGCCTGCGGCTGCTGGGGCGAGTCAACCGCAGCGGGCCGCTCACCGTCCTTGGCGATAAGGGGTATGCCGGCGCCGACTTCTCAGCCGACGCCGCCGCTCTTGGCGCGACGGTCCTACGGCCACGGCGCAAGGACGAGCCCGAAGGCGGGCTCCACCTTGCCCCGCTGCGCCAGCGGATCGAGTCGATCTATTGGACCGCCAAGGACATCCTCACCCTCGAGCGCCACGGCGCTCGCACCCTGCGTGGCCTGCGGGCCCGCATCGCCAGCCGCTTCTTGGCCCTTGCCGCCGCGATCTCGCTCAACCACGAGCTCGGGCGCCCCAGCAGGGCGCTGGTCGACTACATCGCGTGATCCCGTGGAACTACTCATCTAGGCCTCGGCCTCTTGCGGCGCCCGCGCCCGCCAGGCCCAGGCCTCGGGGCGGGCGCGTGCGAGCAGGCGGGAGGCGATCAGAGCCGCCGAAACGGCGACCGCCCAACCGAGCACCGCGTCGGTCCAGTAGTGGTTGGCGGTAACGATCACGACCCAGGCCACAAGCAGCGGCCAGGCCGCCCAGAATGCCCTCGCGTACCAGTGCCGGCAGACCATCACGCCGGTGCCGCCGATCATCAGGGCGAACGCGCAGTGCATGCTGGGCACCGCGGCGAAGGGGTTGATGAAGATCTTCGCCAGTGAGGAATTGTGGTTGGCGGAAAAGGCGTTGACCGTGTCGACGAAACCGTGTTCGGGAAACATCCGCGGCGGCGCCGTCGGGTACAGCGTGTAGCCAATCAGCGCCAACCCCATCGAGACGACGAACATGTTGCGCACGAAGTAATAGGACTCGTTTCGAAACAGATACAGCCAGACCAGGAAGCTCGAACGCGATCGAGAACTGGGCGTTCAGATAGACCTGGTTGGCGAAATCGATCAGCCAGTGCGCGGGCAGGAAAAAGGCCTGCAGCCTGGGCTCGAAGAAGGTGTGGGTCGACTGCTCGAACTGGATCACCTGCTGGCCGTGGGCGATCGCCACCGAGCGCTGCCCGTCGGCAATGCCGCGGACAAACTCATAGGCCAGATCGACCAGCGCCAGGATCCCGATCTGGCGACCAGCATCCGGCCAGCCCTGGGGAAGCCTGGCCTCTATGCGAGAAAAAGCCCGAGACACCGGCTGCATTGTAATTACCGGGTTAACGGCCGAGCGTTTAGGGTCGGGCGCCGTGAAGTGGACGCCACCCGCCAAGCCGAGAGTGCGGGCGATTCGGGACCGTTTGCGCGAGATGTACGGGCGCCCAATTGCCGATCCCCATCGGGCCCCGGTCGATGAGCTGATCAAGACCGTCCTCTCCCAGCACACCAACGATCGCAATCGCGACCTGGCCCTGGCGCCGATTGCGAGAGCGCTTCCCGAGCTGGGAGGAGGTCCGCGACGCGCCGCTCGCGCGGGTCGTGGAGGCGATCCGTCCCGGCGGCCTCGGCCCGCAGAAGGCGCCCCGCATCCAGGCGATCCTCGCTGCACTGGGCGATCCGCCGAACCTCGACTGGACCGAGACGGCGGCGCCGGAGCGCTCGCTTCGAGTTCCTGCTCTCGCTTCCGGGCGTCGGTCGCAAAACCGCTGCCTGCGTGATGCTCTTCAGCTGGGGTATCCCAGAATTCCCAGTCGACGTCCACGTCCACCGGGTCGGCGCCCGCCTCGGACTGCTGCCCCCGGACGCCTCGCTGGAGCGCGCCCATGACGAGATGCAAGCGGTCGTCGACCCAGCTGACGCCTACGAGCTTCATATCAACCTGATCCGCCACGGGCGCGAGCTGTGCCGCCCCAAACCGCGCTGTCAGCAGTGCGGGCTGAGGCGAATGTGCCCCTGGTACCGCAAGCGGCGGCGGAGCGCCAGTAGTATCCGCGCCGCCGGTCGGCGGGACTGACCCGGGGGACCGGCTCCAAACACCGCCAAAATGCGCAAACGCACCTTCGTCATCTTCGGGCTGCTGCTCGTGGTCCTCGCGGTCCTGATCCCCTGGCTGGCCTTTCGCTCGCGAGGGGACGCGGCGACCGGAGAGCAGAAGGTGCCGGCGAACCTGAAGGCCGGTCAGGCCCTCTTTCAGACCAACTGCGGGACCTGCCACACGCTCTATGCAGCCGGGACCGACGGCAACTTCGCGCCGAACCTGGACGAACTGCTGGCGCCCAGCGGGGCACCCAGCGGCCCCACCGCGCAGCAGACGATCGAGGCGACAGAAGGCCCGCGTCCTCAATGCGCTCGAACACGGAGTCGACACGACCACCACCCCCGGGCCGCATGCCGGCCGGTATTCTGAACGAACGCCAGGCCCAGGAAGTCGCCGAATTTCGTCGCCCACACCGCCGGCGAGGGGTAGTGCCTCAGCGGGATCGCGCCCGCCTCCCGCCGACCAGCGCTCACCAAACGCTCCCTCATGGGACGCGCTCGGCTGACGCTTGCCGCGCCCCGAACCGGTTTGCAATCCACTGGTAATCTGCCATACTGACACTTAGATTTCTTAGCCAGTCAAGACGAAACTCCTGGAGGTAAGCAAGAAGTGGGCAAGACGATCGGGATCGACCTCGGCACTACAAACTCCTGCGTCGCCGTGATGGAGGGCGGCGAGCCGACCGTCCTGGAGAACGCCGAGGGAGGGCGCACGACACCCTCGGTGGTCGCCTTCACCGGATTCCGGCGAGCGGCTGGTCGGCACCGTGGCCAAACGCCAGGCGGTGATGAACCCCGAGAACACGATCTTCTCGATCAAGCGCTTCATGGGGCGCAAGGAGGCCGAGGTCAAAGAGGAGGAGACGATCGTCCCCTACAAGGTCGTCGCCGGCCCCAACGGGGACGTTCGGGTCGACGCCCGCGGCAAGCAGTACAGCCCGCCGGAGATCAGCGCGATGATCCTGCAGAAGCTGAAGACCGACGCCGAAGCGAAGCTCGGCGAAACGGTCGACAGCGCCGTGATCACCGTCCCCGCCTACTTCAACGACGACCAGCGCCAGGCGACCAAGGACGCCGGCAAAATCGCCGGGCTCGAGGTGAAGCGGATCATCAACGAGCCGACCGCGGCCTCGCTCGCCTACGGGCTCGACAAAGAGACAAGCCGACCAAACGATCCTCGTCTTCGACCTGGGCGGCGGCACCTTCGACGTCTCCGTGCTGGAAATCGGCGACGGCGTCTTTGAGGTGAAGTCGACCGCCGGCGACAACCACCTCGGCGGCGACAACTGGGACAAAGCGATCGTCGAGTGGCTGGTCGCCGAGTTCAAACGCGACCAGGGGGTCGACCTGGCGCCAGGACAAGAACTCGCTGCAGCGCCTCTACGAGGCTGCGGAGAAGGCCAAGATCGAGCTCTCCTCGACCCAGGAGACGCAGATCAACCTGCCCTTCATCACCGCGGTCGAGGGTCAGCCAAAGCACCTCGACCTGAAGCTCGAGCCGCTCGAAGCTAAACGAGCTGACCGCCGACCTGCTGGAGCGGATCGTCGGCCCGGTCAAACGGGCGCTCGACGACGCCGGCGACGCCTCGATCGACCACGTGGTCCTGGTCGGCGGCATGACCCGGATGCCGGCGGTTCGCGAGCGGGTCAAGGAGCTGACCGGCAAGGACCCCCACCAGGGCGTCAACCCCGACGAGGTGGTCGCGGTCGGCGCCGGCGATCCAGGCGGGCGTGCTGGCCGGCGACGTCAAGGACGTGCTGCTGCTCGACGTCACCCCGCTGACCCTCGGGATCGAGACCAAAGGCGGCGTGATGACGAAGCTGATCGAGCGCAACACGACGATCCCGACCAAGAAGTCGGAGACCTTCTCGACCGCCGATGACAACCAGCCATCGGTCGAGATCCACGTGCTTGCAGGGCGAGCGCGAGATGGCGAGCGGCAACAAGAGCCTGGGCAAGTTCCAGCTCACCGGAATCCCGCCGGCGCCGCGCGGCATGCCGCAGATCGAGGTCACCTTCGACATCGACGCAAACGGCATCCTCAACGTCACCGCCAAAGACCTGGGAACGGGCAAAGAGCAGAAGATCGAGATCAAATCCGGCTCCGGCCTCTCCGACGAGGAGATCCAGGGCATGGTCAGCGACGCCGAGGCACACGCCGAGGAGGACCGCAAGCAGCGTGAGCTGGCCGAGGCCCGCAACCTCGCCGAGAACGCCGCCTACCAGTCCGAGAAACAGCTCGAGGAGCTGGGCGACAAAGTCGACTCCGCGGCGAAAGAGGAGATCGAGGCGGCGGTCAAGGAGGTGCGCGACTCGCTCGACTCCGATTCGCGTCGAGGAGATCAACTCCAAGACCGAGGCGCTGAGCGCGGCGATGCAGCAAGGTCTCTGAGCAGATCTACGCCGCCGCAGCAGCAGGAGGCGTCGGCGGCGACGGAGGCCTCAGCCGACGGAGAGCTCCTCCGACGAGGAGGAGGTCGTCGACGCCGAGGTCGTTGACGAGGGCGACGGTGAGTGAGGAACAGCGGCGCTCAGCACGGCGCCCCCGGCACAGAGCCCCCGCAGTCGCGCCCCGGCGACGAGGAGGCCGGGGCCGCGACCGATTCTGAGTCCAATCTGAGCGCCGCCGAGCGGACTGAGAGCGGCGCCAGTGAGGTCGAGGTGGAGGCAGACCTCGACGCCCTCTTGGCGGACACCCAGCGCGAGCGTGATGAGTACCTCGAACTGGCCCAGCGCACCAAGGCCGACTTTGAGAACTACCGCAAGCGGATGGCGGCCGAGGCTCAGGCGGCGGCGCAAAGGGGAAGGGCCGAGCTGGCGCGGGGGCTGATCGGGGTTACTCGACAACCTGGAGCGGGCGCTTAAGGCAGCGCGATCGATTCCGAGGCCGAGGCGATGCCCGCCGAGCCGTTGGCGCAGGGCATCCTGCTCACCTACAGGGACCTGGAGACGGTCCTGGAGCGGGCCGGGGTCGAGTCATATGACCCCAGCGGAGAGAAGTTCGACCCCGCCTGGCATGAGGCGCTCCAGACCAGCGCCGTCGAGGATGTCGAGCCCGGTCTCGTGGTCGAGGTGCTGCAGAAGGGATTCCGCTTGGCAAGACCAGCTCCTCCGCCCCGCCCGCGTGGTGGTCAGCGAGTAGGCGGCAATGGCCGAGGACCTCTACAAGCTTCTGGGCGTCTCCAAGAAGGCCTCCGACGAGGAGATCAAGAAGGCCTACCGCAAACTGGCTCGCAAATACCACCCCGACCGCAACCCCGATGACCCCGAGGCCGAGGAGAAGTTCAAGGAGATCAGCGGCGCCTACGACACGCTCTCCGATCCCGAGAAGCGCAAGGAGTATGACTCCGGCGGGGCGTTCGCCGGATTCGGCGGCGCTGGCGGTCGCGGCGGGCCGTTCGGCCCCGCCGGCGGGGCTCAGCCGGGTGGTTTCGGCGATCTGGGCGACATCTTCTCGACCATCTTCAATCGCGGCGGCGGCCAGGCGCAGACCCCCAGCAGATGCGCGGTCGCGATCTTGAGACCGAGGCCTCGCTGAGCTTCGATCAGGCGGTGGGCGGCACCCAGATCAGCGTCACCGTGCCGAAGGCCGGGCGCTGTCCCGACCTGCCACGGCAACGGCGCCAAACCTGGGACCAGCTCCGACCACCTGCCCGCGCTGCGACGGTCGCGGTATCGACGCCCAGAGCCAGGGCTTCTTCTCGATCAGTCAGCCCTGCCCGCAGTGCGGCGGGACGGGCAGATCATCGAGGACCCCTGCCCCACCTGCGGCGGCTCCGGCCTGACCCAGCAGACCAAGCGCTACAAGGTCAACATCCCGGCGGGGGTCAAGCACGGGAACGCGGATCCGACTCGCCGGCAAGGGCGAGGCCGGCCCGCGCGGCGGCCCGCCGGGGGATCTCTTCGTGACGACTCGGGTCACCCCCTCCGCCGGTCTTTAAGCGACTCGATGGCGGCAACCTCGAGGTGACGGTTCCGATCACGATCGCCGAGGCACTGCGCGGCGGCACGATCGAGGTACCGACGCTGCGCGGAACCAAGAAGATCAAGGTTCCCGCCGGGACCAAGCACGGAACGATCCAGCGGCTGCGCGGAGAGGGGGCGCCGAAGCCCAGGGGGCGGGGCGTTGGGCGACATCCGCTACCGGCTTGAGATCGAGGTCCCCGAGAAGCTGAGCAAGGAGCAGAGTGAGGCGGCCGAGAAGCTGGCCGAGGCCTTCAACGGTTCCGACCCGCGCGCCGAGCTGATCCGTGAGGCGGCAAGCCGATGAGCTCCCATCTCGGCCAGCGAACGGATCGAGGCGCGGCTTGATTCCGAGCGCGGCGTCTTCATGATCTCGATCGCCGCCGAGCTTGCCGAGATGCACCCCCAGACGCTGCGGATGTATGAGGCTCGGGGGCTGATCAGCCCGAAGCGCTCTCCGAAGAACACCCGCCTTTACTCCCAGAGCGATGTTGAGCGGCTGCGCAGGATCCAGCGGATGACCTCTGAAGAAGGGCTGAACCTGGCCGGAGTCGAAACGGTCCTGGCGATGGAGGAGCGCGTTGATCGGATGCGGACTGAATTGACTCGGATGCGCCGCCGCGCGGCGGAGCTCGAAAAACAGATCTGGAAGCGGAGGGGAGGCTGATGCAACCAGATCGCTTCACGATCAGATCCCAGGAAGCGGTCGCCGAAGCTCAGCGGCTGGCCGCTGAGCGGCGCAACCCCGAGGTGGCATCCGCGCACCTGCTGATCGCCCTGCTTGAACAAGAAGACGGAGCGGTCGTGCCGATCCTGCAAAAGCTCGGCGCCGATCTCGGCGCCGTGGCGGCGGGGGCACGGGACGCCGCCGAGCGGCTGCCCAGACTGAGCGGCGAGGATCAGGCCGAGGCGCGTCCGTCATCGGCGCTGGTCAGGACTCTGCAGCGCGCCGAGAAGGAGATGCAAAAGCTGGGCGATGAGTACATCTCCACCGAGCACATCCTCTTGGCGCTCAGCGATCGGGGTTCCGGTGTCAGCGAGCTGCTTCCCGATCCGCGACTCGCTTGGCAAAGGCGATCGCCGAGCTGCGCGGACCGCACCGGGTCACTTCGCCCAACGCCGAGGAAAACTTCCAGGCGCTGGAGAAATTCGGCCGCGACCTGACCGCCGAGGCCGAGGCCGACAGGCTCGACCCGGTGATCGGACGCGATGAGGAGATCCGCCGCGTGATCCAGGTCCTCTCGCGGCGCACCAAGAACAACCCGGTCCTGATCGGTGATCCCGGCGTCGGCAAGACGGCGATCGTCGAGGGACTCGCACAGCGGATCGTCGACGGCGACGTGCCGGAGAGCCTGCGCGATCGCCGCGTGATCGCGCTCGACATCGGCTCCCTGCTGGCCGGCTCCAAATACCGTGGCGAGTTCGAGGAGCGGCTGAAAGCCGTGCTCTCCGAGGTGCAGGAGGCGGCCGGCCAGATCGTCCTCTTCCTCGACGAGCTGCACACGATCGTCGGCGCCGGGGCGGCGGAGGGCGCGGTCGATGCCGCCAACCTGCTGAAGCCGATGCTGGCCCGCGGCGAGCTGCGCGCGGTCGGCGCCACGACGCTCGATGAGTACCGCAAGCACATCGAGAAAGACGCGGCGCTGGAGCGGCGCTTCCAACCGATCTATGTCGGTGAGCCCGACATCGACGACACGATCGCGATCCTGCGCGGGCTGAAGGAGCGCTACGAGGTTCACCATGGGGTGCGAATCTCCGATCGGCGATCGTCGCCGCGGCGACCCTCTCCGAGCGCTACATCGCCGACCGCTTCCTGCCCGACAAGGCGATCGACCTGATCGATGAGGCCGCCTCGCGACTGAAGATCGAGATCGACTCGATGCCGACCGAGATCGACGAGGTCAAGCGGCGGATCCAGCAGCTGGAGATCGAGCGCGAGGCGCTGAAGAAGGAGACCGATGAGGCCTCCAAGGCGCGGCTGGAGGCGATCGAGGCGGAGCTCGCCGAGCTCGACGAGCGCTCGATCGAGATGAAGGCGCGCTGGCAGAACGAGAAGGAGGCGATCGAGGCGATCAAGGCGGCGAAGGCGCGCCTGGAGGAGGCCAACCGCGAGGCCGAGCGGGCGGAGCGAGAGGCCGACCTCGAGCGCGCTGCGAAGCTTCGCTACGGGGAGATCCCGGAGCTGGAGAAGACCGTCGCCGAGCAGGAGGAGCGCCTCGCCGAGCTGCACGCCGGGCGGCGGCACGATGCTGAGCCGAGGAGGTGACCGAGGAGGACGTCGCCGAGGTGGTCGCCAAATGGACCGGGATCCCGGTCAGCCGCCTGATGGAGGGCGAGGTCGAGAAGCTGATCCAGATGGAGGAGCGGCTGCACGAGCGGGTGATCGGCCAAGACGAGGCGATCGCCGCGGTCTCCAACGCGCTGCGCCGCTCGCGGGCGGGGCTATCGGACCCGAACCGGCCGATCGGCAGCTTCCTCTTCCTCGGACCGACCGGGGTCGGCAAGACCGAGCTGGCGAAGGCGCTGGCCGAGTTCATGTTCGACTCCGAGCAGGCGATCGTCCGGCTCGACATGTCCGAGTACATGGAGAAACACACGGTGGCGCGGCTGATCGGCGCGCCGCCCGGCTACGTCGGCTATGAGGAGGGCGGTCAGCTGACCGAGGCGGTGCGGCGGCGCCCCTACGCCGTCGTCCTGCTCGATGAGATCGAGAAGGCCCACCCCGACGTCTTCAACACGCTGCTGCAGATCATGGACGACGGACGGCTCACCGACGGCCAGGGACGCACGGTCAGCTTCACCAACACGGTGCTGATCATGACCTCCAACGTCGGCAGCGACCGGATCGTCGGCGAGTCGGTCGATGAGCGGATCCGCGAGCAGATCGAAGAGGTGCTGGCCGCCACCTTCAAGCCCGAGTTCCTCAACCGGATCGATGACACCGTGATCTTCCACCGTCTCTCCAAGCAGGACATCGGCCGCATCGTCGAGATTCAGGTGCGAGCAGCTGATCGGCCGCGTCGCCGAGCGAGGGATCGAGGTCGAGCTCAGCCCGGACGCGCGAACGCTGCTCGGCAACCTCGGCTATGACCCGACCTACGGGGCCCGCCCGCTGAAGCGGGTTATCCAAAAACAGCTTGTTGACAAACTGGCGCTGAGGATCCTCGAGGGTGAGTTCGGCGAAGGGGATGTAGTCAAAGTTGATGCAGATAGCTGGAGAATTGACGATAGGCGTGCATTCTCAAGTCGCCTGAGGCAAACTCCGACCTATAGCTAACCAACCGAACCGCTGAGACCAAACCATGCCGACCCTCCCCCGACCGCCCGCACGACTGCGCTCCGGCTTCGCCGATGCGTTCTTTTCGATCGATCAGCGAATCGCTGGCGGCGACCGCGAGGTCGGTCGCCGGCTCCAAGCGAGCCATCGAGCGAGCCTGTTGGAGGCTCGAGCGAGGCCTGCTGTGGCCGCTTGAGGAGCGCCTTGGCGGCTGGGATCGGGCGCTTCGGGGGATGGCCCTGGCGCCGTCGCCCTCCTCGCCGTGGGCGCCGGGGTCGCTGGCCTGATGTGGGCGGCGCCAGGACGCGATGCAAGCTCGGTGAGGGCGGCCGCCGCGACCAGCACGGGCAGCTCAATCGCGGCCAAGCCCAACCCACCTCCCTCCCGGCCAGCGCGGGCCGCCCACCTCCTGCACGGAGCGCCGCCGGTCTTCACGGCGCCGGCCAGGCACTCTGCAGCAAAAGTTGCGGCCGCGCGGGCGCTCGATGCATCCTCTGCACCGAAATCTCAGAAAGCGGCCAAGCGCCTCAATCTCCTCCGCCCCGGCGATCCTGGGAAAGCCCGCCGGCCCGGCGGCGATCAAGGTCGCGCGCAAGTTCTCTGACGCCTTCGTCCTCTATGAGATCGGCAAGGGTGGCGCCCCGGTCCGTGCCGCCTTCACAAACACCGCCACCCCGGCGCTCGCCCAGTCCCTTCTGAGGCGGCCGCCGCGACAACCCGCCACGGTCAGGGTTCCAAAGGCCAAGGTGTTAAACATCGTTCCCGGCCCCTCAAACGGCAGCGTCTACACGGTCAGCGTCTCGCTGCTGCGGGTTGGGCTGACCAGCGAGCTGCGCCTGGAGATGGAAAACAGCAAGCGGGGCGGCTGGCAGGTAACGGACGTGACTCGGCTGAGGATGGGGCGGATTCGAAACACCCTGGCGGCGGCGGCGATCGGCGCCGCCGTGGCGGCGCCGGCAGCCGCCGGCGGCCGAAGTCCCAGCGAGCCCGGCGACCCCGGCCACCCTCGCCTCGCCCCAGCCGGCGAGCACGACGACGACCCCGGCCCCGGTGGTGCAGGGTCCGGCCCTGGAAGCACCGCCGACGATCAGCAAGCCGCCGAAGCATCCAACTGGCGGCGGCGGTACCTCGGCTGGTGCCACCGCCAAGAAGGCACCCGAAGAAACGCCAGCCCCTGCTGCCGCCAAGCCGGCACCCGGCGCCACCACCGCCCCGGCCCCCGCTGCAACCCCGACGCTCTCAATTTCAAATATCCCCTCATCGACCTGCGCTGCGGCGGGCGTCCCGCCGAGCTGATCCCGATCTACCAGCGCGCGGCGGCGGCCTACGACCTCGGCCCGCAGGGCGCCGGCCGTGCTGGCCGGGATCAACGAGGTCGAGACCGCCTTCGGCACCAACCTCAACGTCTCCTCGGCCGGCGCCGAGGGCTGGATGCAGTTCATGCCCTCGACCTGGGCAACCTACGGAGTCGACGCCAACGGCGACGGGGTGAAGGACCCCTACAACCCCGAAGACGCGATCTTCGCCGCCGCCCGCTACCTGAGCGCCGCCGGGATGCCGGCGGACACCTACGCGGCGATCCTCGCCTACAACCACGCCGACTGGTACGTCGCCGAGGTGCTCGCCAACGCCAGCTGCTACGCGCCGGACTTCGGCGGTTCCGCGCGCCACCGGCTCCAGCGTCCCGCCGCAGCTGCCAGGTGCTGAGCTGCAGGCCGGCGCCGGCCTGGCGTCGCGAAGATCCCGAGCGAATACCTGAGCGCCTTCGAGGATGCCTCGGCTCGCTACGGACTCGGGCGCCGCGGGCGTCTGGGCGCTGGCCGCCGTCGCCCGCCTCGAGTCGAACTTCGGTCGCGGGATGGACCAGCGCGAACTGCAAAGCACGGGCCCGCTTGGCCTCGAACCGAGCGAGTGGAGCAGGTACGCGGTCGACGGAGACGGCGACGGGCGCATCCGCCACGCCGACCCCGCCGACTCAGCCGCCACCCTGGCCCGCCTGATCTGGGCCCGCGGCAGGCCTCCGCGCCGGCCTCTTCGCCCACAACCAGGCCGAGTGGTACGTGCAGGCGGTGCTCGCCGAAGCCGACCGATGCAGGGCCGCTGCAAGGTCACCTACACCGACTGGTCGATCGCCCTGCCGGCCGCGGCCGGCGGCTACGTCGATCCGTTCAGCCTCAGCACCAACCTGGTCACCGGTCGGGTCGACCAGGGCGTCGACTTCACCGGCGACGGGACCGATCGCCGCGATCGGGGACGCCAAGATCATCTCCACCGGTGCCCCCGGTTGGCCAGAAGGCGGTGGTGTCCTCTACCAGCTACTCGGCGGCCCGCTCAAGGGCCAGCAGATCTACGTCTTCTGAGGGAGTCGACGCGACCGTGCGAGCCGGGCAGACGGTGAAAGCCGGCCAGCAGATCGCCGACTTCCGACCGGGTGGCTCGATCGAGACCGGCTTCGCCGACGCCGGACGGCGTCCCGCTCAGCCACGGCGAATACTACGAGGGCAAGGTCACCCGCTACGGGCTGCAGATGCTTTCCCTGCTGCAGGACATCGGCGTCTGAAACTCCGATCGCCGGCAGAGCAACGGGCTAATCCCCGCTTCGCGTAACGTAGGAACCGAACCCGCGAGCTGAGGAGAGAGACATGCCCACCTACGTGATGCTCACCAATCTCACCGCCGAGGGTGTCCGCACCCTGAAGAACAACCCGGGACGGGTGGCCGAGGTCAACGAGGAGGTCGAGCAGATCGGCGCCAAGGTCGTGGCGCAGTACGCGACGCTCGGCCAGTACGACTTCGTCACGATCGTCGAGGCGCCCGACGAGCGAGACGATGGCCAAGGTCTCGGTCGAGCTCGGCTCGCGCGGGACGATGACCAGCCAGACGCTGACCGCGATCGCGGCCGACGACCTGGCCGGCGCGCTGTAGGCGGCCGGCTTGAAGGTCCTGGTCGTTGGCGGCGGCGGGCGCGAGCACGCGATCGTGCGGGCACTGGGACGCTCGGCCCAACCGCCCCCGAGTTGCTCTGCGCGCCGGGCAACGCCGGGATCGCCGCCGAGGCCGATTGCCTGGCGGAGGTCGGCGCCGGCGACGTCGAGGCGATCGTCGGCGGCGGCCCAGAGCGCAACGGCGTCGAGCTCGTCGTGGTCGGGCCGGAGGCGGCCCTCGTCGCCGGGGTCGTCGATGCGCTTGAGGACGCCGGGATTGCCGGCGTTGGGACCCAGCGCCGCCGGCGGCTCGAGCTTGAGGGATCAAAGGCCTTCGCCAAGGAGCTGATGCGGGAGGCGGGCGTCGCCGACCGCCTCCCACGTCCTCTTGCACAGCCGCGAGCGAGGCGATCGAGCAGCTGGCCCGCGCCTCATATCCGGCGGTGCTGAAGGCCGACGGACTGGCAGCCGGCAAGGGCGTGATCGTCTGCACCATTCAGCGGCCGAGGCGCGAGGCGGCGGTCGACGTCTTCTTCACCGAGCGCCGCTTCGGCGAGACGACCGTGGTCCTGGAGGAGTTCCTCGAGGGGAGGAGCTCTCCCTGCTCGCCCTCTGCGACGGCGAGAACGTCGTTCCGCTGCCCCGCGCCCAGGACTACAAGCGGATCTTCGACGGCGACCAGGGGCCAAACACCGGCGGGATGGGCAGCTACTCGCCGGTCCCGGGCTTCGGCGCCGACCGAGATCGAGGAGATCATCGACGCGGTCCACCGCCCGATCGCTCGCCGCGATGGCCGGCCCGCGGGCGGCCCTTCCACGGCGTCCTCTACGCCGGGCTGATGATCGGGGCCGACGGGTCCCAAGGTGCTTGAGTTCAACGCCCGCTTCGGCGATCCCGAGACCCAGGCCGTGCTGCCGCGGCTGCGCTCGGACCTGCTCGAGCTCTGCCTCGCCGCGCGCGAGCCGGGCGGCCTGGACGGAGTGCGGGCGGAGTTCGGAGATGACTGGGCGGTGACCGTGGTGCTCGCCTCCGCCGGCTACCCGGAGTCCTCCTCCAAGCGGCGAGGTGATCCACGGGCTCGAGGCGGCCGCGGCGAGCTGGCGGAGGTCACCCACGCCGGCACCGCCGAGCGCGACGGTGAGATCGTCACCGCCGGCGGACGCGTCCTCAACGTGACCGGCCTCGGCGCAACCCCGGCCGAGGCGCGCGATCGCGCATACGATGCGGCGAGCCGGATCTCCTTCGCCGGAATGCAGATGCGCATCCGACATCGCCGCCCGCGCGGTCGAGCGGGTGCCCAGCCAGCCCACCTAGGAGAGGAGCACATGAGCGAGATCTCAGAAGAGCCAGCCGAGCCGAGCTCGACCACAATGCCTGCAGTCGAAGAGGCCTTCGAGGAAATCGCGGTCGATGAGCCGCTGGTCGGAATCATCATGGGCTCCAAGAACGACAAGCCGAAGATGCAGCCGGCCGGCGCGGCGCTGGAGGAGGCCGGCATCCGCTACGAGGTGCGGGTGATGAGCGCCCACCGCGACCCGGAGATGGTCCGCGAGTACTGCACCAACGCGCGAATGCGGGGGCTGCGGGTGATCATCGCCGGAGCCGGGATGTCGGCGGCCCTGCCCGGTGTCGCCGCCGCCCACACCGATCTGCCGGTGATCGGCGTGCCGATCCTCGGCAAGAGCCTCGGCGGACTCGACGCCCTGCTCTCGGCGGTGCAGATGCCCCCGGGGATCCCGGTCGCCTGCGTGGCGATCGACGGCGCCAAGAACGCCGGCGTGCTGGCGGCCCGCATCATCAACGCGTGATCCCCCGCTACACCCGCCCGGAGATAGGCGAGGTCTGGACCCCGCAGCGCAAGATGGAGTGCTGGCTGCAGGTCGAGCTGGCCGCGACCGAGGCCTGGGCGCAGGAGGGCGTCGTCCCCGCCGAGGCTGCGCAGGCGGCGCGTGCTCGGGCGCCGCCTTCACGGTCGAGGCGGTCGAGGAGCGCGAGCGGACCACCGACCACGACGTGGCCGCCTTCGTCGACGTTGTCTCGCGCCTCGATCGGTCGAGATGGCCGCTGGATTCACTACGGGCTGACCTCCTCCGACGTGCTCGATACGGCCCTGGCGCTGCAGCTGCGCCAGGCGGGTGAGATCGTCCTTGGCAGCGCCCGCGCATACCGCGACGCGCTGATCGAGCGGGCGCTGGAGCACCGCGACACCCTCTGCGTCGGCCGCACCCACGGCGTCCACGCCGAGCCCACCACCTTCGGCCTGCGACTGGCCGGCTTCGCCTTTGAGGCCGACCGCAACCTTGCCCGCCTCACCGCGGCCTTCGACCAGCTCGCCGTCGGCAAGCTCTCCGGCGCCGTCGGCACCTACGCCTCGGCGCCACCCGCGGTCGAGGCGCGGGTGATGGAGCGGCCTCGGCCTGCGCCGCGAGGACGTCGCCACCCAGGTCATCCCCCGCGACCGCCACGCGGTCCTGACCTCGACAGATCGCGATCGCCGGCGGCGGACTGGAGCGCTTTGCGACCGAGGTGCGCAACCTGCAGCGCACCGAGGTGCGCGAGGTCGAGGAGCCATTTAGCCGCGGCCAGAAGGGCTCCTCGGCGATGCCCCACAAGCGCAACCCGATCCGCAGCGAGCGGATCACCGGCCTCGCCCGGGTTCTGCGCGGCTACGCGCAGACCGGGATCGAGAACATCGCCCTCTGGCACGAGCGCGACATCTCCCACTCCGGCGCCGAGCGGGTGATCCTTCCCGACGCGACGATCGCCCTCGACTACATGCAGGACCTCGCGGCGCAGACGGTGGCCGTCGGATGACGGATCGACGCGGAGCGGATGAGGGCAGAACCTCGAGCTGACCCACGGCGCCCTGTTCAGCCAAAGGGCGCTGAGCGCGCTGGTTGAGTCAGGGATGAGTCGCGAGCAGGCCTACCGGGTCGTTCAGGAGAGCGCCCAGCGGGCCTGGGAGAGCGGCGTCCGAGTTCCGCGAGCTGCTCGCCGAGCGCCGCTCCCGACCTCGATCTCGATGCCGTCTTTGATTACGGCGCCTACCTGAGCCACGTTCCCGAGATCCTCGGCCGCCTCGAAGCGCTTCAAGCTGAGGTAGGTTGAGCGGCAGTGGTCCTCTACACCTGCGGGAAAAAGACCTCGGGGCCGGGCTTGGCGCACCCGTGCGCGAAGGCGGGAAAGGCGCTGACGGCGGCGGGGTATGAGTACGAGCTGCGCACGGTCGGGGCGGCTATCGGCTGATGCCCTGGACCTGGGGCAGCCGCTCGCGAGATCGGGCCGAGGTCAAGAAGCTGAGCGGCACCAACGAGGTGCCGATCGTGATCCTTGACGACGGCGAGGTGATCTCGGGCTCGGGGGCGATCGCGCGCTGGGCCAAGGAACATCCCGCCGCCCCGGCGACGCAGAAGTAGACCGCCGGCGCTAGGCCGAGTCCAGCTCGCGCTCACGGGCCCCGCGCCGGGCCGTCGAGCACAACGGGCGTGCCGTCGCGAGGCGAGAGGGTGATGTTGCGGCGGCCCGACCCGCTCGGGCTTCGGGTTGGCCTTGTACAGATCACAGCGGGTGAGCACCTCGCGCAGCACGATCCGCATCTCAAACTCGGCAAAGGAAGCCCCGAGGCAACGGCGGATGCCGCCGCCGTAGGGGATCCAGGAGTAGGTCTCGGGTCCCTCGCCCGAGGAAGCGCTCGGGGCGGAAGGCGAAGGGCTCGGGGTAGATGTCGGCGCGGGTGTGGGTTAGCCAGATCGCCGGGGTTACGTCGGTCCCGCCGCGCAGCCTCAGCCCGTCGAGCTCGAGCTCCTTGGCGAGGCGGCGGCCGGCGAGCGGGATAACCGGCCGCAGGCGCAGCGACTCGGCGATCGTCGCCCGCAGGTAATCCTCCTCGCCCTCCTCGAGCGAGTCCCGCAGCCGTCGCAGCGGCGCGGGGTGGCGAAGCAGCAGGTCGAAGGTCCAGGCCAGCGCCGTCGCCGTCGTCTCATGCCCGGCCAGCAACAGGGTCATCAGCTGGTCGCGCAGCTCGGTGTCGGTCATCTCCTCGCCGTCCTCAAAGCGGGCGGCCATCAGCGCCGAGAGGATGTCCTCGCGCTCCTCGCGGCCAGGCCGTCGGCGCGGCGCTCGGCGATCTCGGCGTAGAGCAGCTCATCGACCGCCCTCAGCTGGCCCTCGAATTTGGCCCACGGGCCGCGTCGATCAAAGCGCTGCGTCGCGATCCGAACCAGCTGCGCGGTCGGCGAGGCGGTCTCGGTGAGCACCTTGGCGAGCAGGCCGCGAAGGCGCTCGAGGCGCGGACCGTCGGAGACGCCGAAGACGACGCGCAGAATCACCTCAAGGGTCACGGCCTGCATCCGCGAGTGGATCGGGAACTCGCTGCCCGAGCGGCCAGGAGTCGATCTCGGCGCTGACGATCTCTTCGACCACCGGCTGGTAGGAGCGCATCCGCTCACCGTGGAAGGCGGGCAGCATCAGCTTGCGGCGCGCGAGGTGATCCTCGCCTTCGAGCAGCAGCACCGAACGCGACGCCCATGATCGGTTCGAGAACGATGTTGCGGCCCGCCGGTAGGCCGTTGGCGCGCTCGGTGTAGAGCGCCTTGATCGCCGCCGGGTCGGAGATCAGCACCATCGGCGACTCGAAGCCGAGGAACTTGACGCTGAAGGAGTCGCCGTATCTCTGCCGGCTCTCGTGCATGAAGGAGAGCGGGCGAAAGCCCCATCGCAGGGTCTGGGTCAGCGGGCTGGAGCTGGGTCCGGCGGGAAGCGTCACCGCTCAAGGATCGCAGACCCAACTCCACGTCGCCGGCGCACCGATCGGGGCCGTTTCAAAAATCGCCGCCAACTCCAAAACGGCCCGAGCAATCGCGATCGAGCCGCCTGCCGCCAGTCGGATAGCTAGCATCGCAACCGTGCCCGCGGTATCGGATCTGAAGCTCCACTCCTCCGGCAAGGTTCGCGAGATCTATGAGTGGGAGGACGACCTGTTGATGGTCGCCTCCGATCGGATCTCGACCTATGACGTCGTGATGCCGACGCCGATCCCGGACAAGGGCAAGGTGCTGAACCAGATGTCGGTGTTCTGGTTCGAGCTGACCGCCGACATCGTCCCCAACCATCTCCTCTCCGAGGACGTGCCCGAGGAGGTGACCGACCGGGCGCTGCGGGTGCGGAGGCTGCGAGATGTATCCGGTCGAGTGCGTGGTTCGAGGCTACCTGTCGGGGTCGGGCTGGAAGGAATACCGGGAGTCGGGATCGGTCTGCGGGATCGAGCTGCCGGCCGGCCTGCTCGAGTCCGACAAGCTGCCGGAGCCGATCTTCACCCCGGCGACCAAGGCCGAGATCGGCGACCACGACGAGAACATCGACTTCGAGCGTGCCGCCGAGAGCGGTCGGCGACCGGGCGCTGATGGAAGAGCTGCGGCGGGTCTCGATCGAGCTCTACACCCGTGCAGCCGAGCACGCGGCCGCGCGCGGGCATCATCCTCGCCGACACCAAGTTCGAGTTCGGCCGCCACGCCGGCGCCGAGATCGTCCTCGGCGATGAGGTGCTGACCCCAGACTCCTCGCGCTTCTGGCCCGCCGACTCCTACCAGCCGGGCGCGCGCCCAGCCCTCCTTCGACAAGCAGTACGTGCGCGACTGGGCCGATCGAGTCGGGCTGGGACCACACCCCGCCCGCGCCGGAGCTGCCGCCCGACGTGGTCGAGCAGACCCGGGCCAATACGTCGAGGCCTACGAGCGGATCACGGGCTTCGCTTCTAGCGATGCGGGCCAGGGTTCTGATCCGCCCGAAGGACGGAATCCTCGACCCGCAGGGCAAGGCGGTCGAGCGGGCGCTGCCGGCACTCGGCTTCGAGGGCGTCGAGCACGGTCCGGTTGTCGGGCGCATGGTCGAGCTTGAGGCCGAGGATCCCGAGCGCCTCGCGGAGCTCTGCGAGAAGCTGCTCGCCAACCCCCTGATCGAGGACTTCGAGATCCAGACCCTGTGATCTGGGGAGTTCTCCAATTCCCCGGCTCCTGCGATGAGCGGGACGCGCTTCGCGCCTGCTCGCTCTTCGGTGAGGCGCGGTTGATCTGGCACAGCAGCGCCAGCTCGGCGGCCTCGATGCGATCGTCATCCCCGGCGGCTTCTCCTACGGCGACTACCTGCGGGCCGGCGCGATCGCGCGGTTCTCGCCGGCGATGGAGGCGGTCGCGGAGTTCGCCGCCGCCGGCGGCGCCGTGCTCGGTATCTGCAACGGGTTCCAGGTGCTGTGCGAGGCGGGGCTGCTGCCGGGGGCTCTGCTGCTCAATCAACAGATGCGCTTTGTCTGCCGCCAGCTCGAGCTGGTTGCCGAGGGCACCAACTCGCCCCTCACAAGTCAGCTCGCCGCCGGCGAGCGGCTCTCGATGCCGGCCAAGCACGGTGAAGGCCGCTACTTCGCCCCGGCGCAAATGCTCGAGGAGATCGAGGCAAACGGCCAGGTCGCCTTTCGCTACGCACCGGGTCATAACCCCAACGGATCAGCGGCCGACATCGCCGGGGTTCTCAACCGGGCGGGCAACGTGCTCGGGATGATGCCCCACCCCGAGCACGCGGTCGATCCCTCAGCGGCTCGACCGACGGCGCGCGCCTTTTTGCCGGGGTCGCGGAGGTTTGTCTTTGACGATCTCCAAGCACAGCCAACTCGGTCTCACCGACCACGAGTACGGACTGATCGTCGAGCGGCTGGGGCGCCAGCCAAATCAGCTCGAGCTGGCGATGTTCAGCCTGCTGTGGTCAGAGCATTGCGCCTACAAGCACTCTCGGCGGCTGCTGCGGCGGCTGCCCACCGAGCGGCGCTCGGGTGGTGATGGGGCCAGGCGAGAATGCCGGCGCGGTGGATATCGGCGGTGGTTATGCAATCGCCTTCAAGGTCGAGTCGCACAACCACCCCAGCGCGGTGGAGCCGTTCCAGGGTGCGGCGACCGGAGTCGGCGGCATCCTTCGCGACGTCTTTGCCCTCGGTGCGAGACCGATCGCGATCCTCGACTCGCTGCGTTTCGGAGAGCTCGACTCCGAGCGCTCCCGCTTTCTGCTCGACGGGGCGGTGCGCGGGATCGGCCATTACGGCAACTCGATCGGGGTCGCAACCGTTGGCGGTGAGATCTACTTCGAGCAGCCCTACGAGCACAACTGCCTGGTCAACGCGATGTGCGTGGGGATCGCCAGACGCGCCGACATGATCCGCGCTGCCGCGGTGGGGGTCGGCAACGCGGTGGTGCTAATCGGCGCCTCCACCGGCCGCGACGGAATCGGTGGCGCCTCGGTGCTGGCCTCCGCCGAGCTCGACGAGGGTGATGCGGCCAAGCGGCCAACGGTTCAGATCGGTGACCCCTTTGAGGAGTCCAAGCTGCTGGAGTGCTGCCTGGAGGCGCTGGCGGGGGAACTGCTCGTCTCACTGCAGGATCTGGGCGCCGCTGGGCTGACCTCCTCGGCCGCTGAGATGGCCTCTGCGGGCGGGGTCGGAATCGACCTCGACGTCGACCTCGTGCCGTTGCGCGAGGCCGACATGGAGCCCTTTGAAATCATGGTCTCCGAGTCCCAGGAGCGGATGCTCGCCGTGGTCGAGCCGTCGCGGCTGGCGGAGGTTTTGGCGGTCTGTGAGAAATGGCAGACCGGTGCGGCTGAGATCGGCGTAATTACCGATAGCGCCCGCCTGCGGGTGCTCGGGCGGGGAGGGGTGCTCGGCGACATGCCGATCGCGGCGCTGGTCGAGGGCTGCCCGCTGTATGAGCTCAATCCGAGCAGGCCGACGGGATGGACCTACGGCAACCGAAGGACGCTCGAGCCCGCCAGCTCGACCCGGGAGACGCTGCTTTCACTAATTGGTTCGCCGAGCATCGCCTCAAAGCGCTGGGCCTTTGAGCAATATGACTCGCTGGTCGGCTCGCGCACGGTGCACCGACCGGGCTGCGCCGACGCCGCCGTCCTGGCGATCCCCGAGGCCGGCAAGGCGATCGCTGTCTCGATCGATGGCAACGGTCGTCGGGTCGCCTGCGATCCCTATCGCGGGGACGACCGAGGCGGTTCTGGAGTGCGCCCAAAACCTCGCCTGCGTTGGCGCCGAGCCGCTCGGCCTGACCAACTGCCTCAACTTCGGCAACCCCGAGAAGCCATCAGCCGCCTGGCAGCTCGAGCGAGCGGTCGCCGCGCTGGCGGATGCCTGCGAGGCGATCGAGCGTGCCGGTGGTCGGCGGCAACGTCTCGCTCTACAACGAGGGTCCCGACGGCCCGATCTACCCAACCCCGGTGATCGGCATGGTCGGCGAGTTGCCCGACCCGGCGCGCTCGGGGAGCCCCGCGTTCAGCAGGGCCGGGGAGGCGATCGCCCTGCTCGGTCCATTCGCCCCCTCGCTGGCGGGGTCCGAGCTTGCCAAGTTGCGCGGCGAGCTCGAGCTTGGCTTGCCGACCGCCGATCTGGCTGCGACCGTCGGCGCTTGCATCAAGGTTCGCGAGGCGGTTCGGGGGGACGAGCTGAGCAGTGCCCATGACATTAGCGACGGGGGCCTTGGCTGCGCGCTGGTCGAGTGCGCAATGCAGACCGGCTGCGAGGTCGACCTCTCCCCACTTCTGCAACGGGGCCACAGCGCCGAGGAGGCGCTTTTTGGCGAGGGCGCTGGAGGCTTCCTGCTGAGCGGCGATCGGGGTCAGCTTGAATCCCTGGGGGCGATCATCCTCGGCGAGGTCGGCGGCGACTCGATCGCGATCGAGGTCGGTGAGATATCGCTGCAGATCTCACTCACGGATGCCAGCGATGCTTGGAACTCGCTGAGCATGCGCCTCGCGCCCGCCTAGCCGCGCCACTGCGGAGGCCGATCCGCTCTCGCTGGTACTCTGCTCGGGTAGGCAGTTCGCCTCCGCGTCACGTCCGTCGAAACCCGAGGAAAACGCGCTCTTGACTCTGGCCGAGCGGCCCCCTATCGACCGCGATGGACCGCGCGATGAGTGCGGCGTCTTTGGCGTGTTCGCGCCAGGGCACGACGTCGCCCGACTCGCCTACTTCAGCCTCTATGCGCTGCAGCACCGCGGCCAGGAGTCGGCCGGGATCGCGACCTGTGAGGGAGGCCACATCACCACCCTGCGCGACTCGGGGTTGGTCTCGCAGGTCTTTGACGAGGAGAAGCTGCGGGCCCTGGAGGGCGACATGGCGATCGGCCACGTTCGCTACTCGACCACCGGCGGCGGCTCCTGGGAGAACGCGCAACCGGTCTGGCGCGACGACGGTCGCGAGCTGGCACTCGCCCACAACGGCAACCTGACCAACGCGGTCGAGCTGTGGAACGAGCTGCAGCGAGCGCGGGATCGACTTCCGCGGCACCTCAGACTCCGAGATCATCGCGGCGCTGCTCTCCTCTCACGCCGGCAGGTTCATCGAGGACGCGGTGGCGGAGGTGATGCCACGCCTGCAGGGCGCCTACTCGACGGTGGTGATGACCAAGCATGCGATCGTCGCCTTTCGCGACCCGCACGGGGTGCGACCGCTCTCGCTCGGTCGTTTGGACGAGCGATTCGTGGTCGCCTCTGAGAGCTGTGCGCTTCGACATCATCGGGGCGGAGCTGATGCGCGAGGTGCACCCCGGCGAGATGGTCTCGCTGACCGAGCGCGGGCTCGAGACCCGCCAGGTCGTTCGGACCGGGCGCCCCGCGATCTGCGTCTTTGAGCACATCTACTTCTCCCGACCAGATAGCCGCCTTGAGGGCAAGGTGCTGCAGCAGGTGCGCGGAAGGATGGGCGAGAACCTCTGGCACGAGGCACCGGTCGACGCCGACCTGGTGATCTCGGTGCCGGATTCGGGCAACCCCGCGGCGGCTGGATTTGCGCGCGCCTCCGGGCTGCCACGGGACGACGGCCTGATCAAGAACCGCTACGTGGCGCGAACCTTCATCCAGCCCGGTCAGGAGCTGCGCAAGCACGGCCTGCGGCTGAAGTTCAATCCGCTCCCCGAGATCGTCGCCGGCAAGCGAATCGTCGTCGTCGATGATTCGATCGTGCGTGGCAACACGACCCGCCAGATCGTCGGAATGTTGCGCGATGCGGGAGCCAAGGAGGTGCACTTGCGGATCTCGGCGCCGCCGATCCGCCATCCCTGCCATTACGGGGTCGACATGTCGACCCGGGAGGAGATGATCGCCCACAACCGCAGCATCGAGGAAATTGCCGACAGAGCTCGATGCCGACTCACTCGCCTACCTCTCCCTGCAGGGGGTATACGAGGCGATCGGCACGCCGGCGGAGGATCACTGCGACGCCTGTTTCACGGGTGCCTACCCGCTCGGCGACCCCGAGGAGGCAAACGGCAAATTCGCCCTCGAGCAGATCGACGTGGTCCCTGCCAGCCGCTAGCTTGCCGGCGTGAAGGACGGTTTCAAACTCGTCGTACTCGCCTCGGGAACCGGCACCAACCTGCAGGCGATCCTCGACCAGCTGCACGGTCGGGGGGGAATCGAGGTGGTCGGTGTCGGCTCCGACAGGGCCACGGCAAAGGCCCTGCAGCGGGCGGGGGCGGCTGGGGTCGACACCGCCGTCTTCCCCCGTGATGGATTCCCCGACCGCGCGGCGCGCGACGCCGCGATCGCGGATTGGGCTGAAGCGCGCGGCGCGGCGCTGATCGTCCTCGCCGGCTATATGCAGCTGCTCAGCGGGGAATTCGTACGGCGCTTCGCCAATCGGGTAATCAACATTCACCCGGCCCTCCTGCCCAGGTTTCCCGGCCTCGATGCGATCGGGCAGGCGCTGGCAGCCGGCGCGGAGGTAACCGGAGTCACCGTTCACTTCGTCGATGAGGGCATCGACACCGGACCGGTGATCGTTCAGCGCAAGGTCGCGGTGCCATCCGATCGCGATCGCGGCAAGCTCGAGAGAGCGATCCACGCAGTCGAGCACGAGCTCTACCCGGAGGCGATCCGCATGATCGCTGCGGGCCGAGTTAGGATCGGGCCGAGTGATCCACCGCTGGTCCTAACCGATGAGTGAGGCTGCCGCAGACATTCGAGACGATCACGCCACCGACGGCGGCGATTCGGGTACGGCGGGCGCTGATCTCAGTCTCCGATAAGACCGGCGTCGCAGACTTCGCCAGGGCGCTCGCCGGGCTCGGGGTGGAGCTGCTCTCAACCGGCGGCACCGCGAGCGCGCTGCGCGAGGCGGGCCTGGAGGTTACCGACGTCTCTGAATTCACCGGTCAGGCCGAGATCCTCGGCGGCCGCGTTAAGACGCTTCATCCGCGCCTTCATGCAGCGCTTTTGGCGCGCCGTGAGGACCCAGAGCACATGGCCACCTTGCAACAGGAGGGAATCGAGCCGATCGACCTGGTGTGCGTCAACCTCTACCCCTTCGAGCAGACGATCGCCGGGCACGAGGTGGGAGTCGAGACCGCGATCGAGAACATCGACATCGGCGGCCCCACGATGATCCGCGCGGCGGCGAAGAACCACGCTGGCGTCGCGGTGATCGTCAAGCCCGAGTCCTATGACGCGGTCTGCGCCGAGCTGGAGGAGTCCGCTGGGGAGATCTCGGCCTCAACTCGTCACTGGCTGGCCAACGAGGCCTTCGCCCAGACCGCGCGCTATGACGCTGCGATAAGTCGCTGGTTCTCAACTCCCTATGAGGACTTCCCCGAACACCTCGCGGTTGCCTACGAGAAGGTGCTCGACCTCGCCTACGGCGAGAACCCCCACCAGCGAGCGGCCCTTTACGCGGAGGTCGGTATCCGCAGCCACGTCCTATCAAGGGTCTCGAAGCTGCACGGTAGGGCTCTTTCATTCAACAACGTGCTCGACCTCGACTCGGCAAGGCGACTTGTCGAGGACTTCGAGGAGCCCGCCTGCGTGATCGTCAAGCACAACAACCCCTGCGGCGTGGCGATCGGCGAGAGCGCCCTACATGCTTATGAGAAGGCTCTTGCCTGCGACCCGATGTCGGCCTTCGGCGGCGTTATAGCCCTCAACCGAGCGATCGGCGTGCCCCTGGCCAAGGCGCTGAACCAGAATTTCGTCGAGGTTCTGATCGCTCCAGGCTATGAGGACGGCGCGCTCGACATTCTGCAGCAGAAGGAAACGATCCGGATTCTCTGCGAGGAGGAGCGCCGCCGTCGCGACCCCGGCGAACGCGATGTCAAACGAGTCCTGGGCGGCCTCCTGATTCAAGATCGCGATGGAGACCCCGAGCCTCGCGAGCTGATGGAGGTGGTGACCAGTGCCGAACCCAGCGAGGAACAGTGGGGCGACCTGCTCTTCGCCTGGACGGTAGTTCGCCACGTTCGCTCCAACGCAATCGTGATCGCCAAGGACGGTGCCACGCTGGGAATCGGGGCCGGACAGATGAGCCGCGTGGACTCGGTTCGCCTCGCCGTGGAGAAGTGCCGCCAGGCCCGCGGGGAGAAGGCCGCCGACCTACTATTGGATTCAGCGCTCGCCTCCGATGCCTATTTCCCTTTTGCCGACGGCCCTCAACTCGCAATCGAGGCGGGGACAAGCACCGTGATCCAGCCGGGCGGCTCCAAACGAGATGGCCTCGTGATCGAGGCCTGCGAGGACGCTGGCGTCGCGATGGTGTTCACCAAGCACCGCCACTTTCGCCACTGAGGCGAGCGGGGGTTCCTTCCGAGCGGGCGCCGAGCGCTACCCAGCCGGGGATCGCACCCGAACCGCACCCTCGATCGGCATGGGAGCGGCGGCGTTTCTCAGCCTGATCGCAAGCCGGGCCGGCATTCACCGGAGGGCGGCCGCGATCAGGCTCCACAACTCCTCATGCACTCGTGCCAAGCTCCGACCGAGCCTGCAGAGCGCTACCGGTTAGGCGCCTGCCATCGCCGCCTGGGCCTCGGCCAGCTTGGCCCGAATCGTCTCGCTTCCCTCCTTGAAGTCGAGCAACGGCCGCACCTCCCAGGTGACGAGCCCATACAGCGGGTACTCCGTCATTAGCTCCAGGGCCTCTCGATGGGAGCTGGCGTTCGCGATGCTGAATCCGCCGCCCTCGATGAATCCGAAGATGCAATCAAAGGTGCCGTCCTCGACCTTTCCCTCGAGCCAGTCCATGGCGGCGTCGAACTGCTCTGGCGATGGCGGCATTGGACCGGGTGTAGCGCTGACCAAATACTTCATCTCATCTCCTCCAAACCTAGGGAATCCTGGTTGCAGTATCCCACCCGCAAATAGCTCGACCCAATCGGCGATTCGATCGGGTGCAAAGCTCCACTGCGATCTGGGCGACCGGCGTCTGTCAGATGCAGATACGGACCTTGCGGTCAACCCTGCGGGCGAGTTGCGAAGCTGGGCCGACGCTGGATCTGACGCCATACCCCCGGCGGGATTCGAACCCGCGCCGCGCGGCTTAAAAGGCCGCCGCTCTAACCAACTGAGCTACGGGGGCGCAGTGCCCATCGTAGGTCAAGACAGTTCGGGAAGGCCCTCCCCAACGGTTGAGGCCCGAGCGTGGGTGCGCCTTGGGATGCGCCCCGCCCAGCGGGCGCCGTGGCCAGCTTCGACACCGCGTCGAATCGCCGTCGCCATTGCCACCGGGTCCTGGGCGCCGAAGATAGAACTTGCCGCCATGACCGCGTCGCAGCCGAGCTCCATCGCCAGCGCCGCGTCGGAGGCGGTGCCGATCCCAGCATCGAGGATAACCGGAACGCTGGCCTGCTCGACGATGATCGCAACGTTGTATGGGTTGCCAATACCTGCGCCCGAGCCGATCGGTGACCCCAAGGGCATCACCGCCGCGCACCCGGCCTGCTCGAGGCGGTGAGCAAGGATTGGGTCATCGTTTGTGTAGGGGAGCACGGTAAAACCCTCACCGACCAGCGCCTCGGCGGCGTCGAGGAGCTCAACCGCATCGGGATAGAGGGTGCGATCGTCGCCAATCACCTCCAACTTGATCCAGTCGGTTCCGAAGGCCTCGCGGGCTAAGTGCGCGGTGCGAACCGCATCGCGAGCCGTGTAGCAGCCGGCGGTATTGGGGAGGGCGAAGAGGCCGAGGCGCTCGATCAGCTCGATCACCGATCCCTCAGCCTTGGGGTCAATCCTGCGCAGGGCGATGGTGACGATCTCTGCACCCGAGGCAGCAAGGGCCCGCTCCATTTGATCGAGCGAGCGAAAGCCCCCGGTGCCGGCAATCAGTCGCGAGGTGAGATCGCGGCCTCCCAGCATCCAATCCCCGGCCCCGCCCTGGATCGCGGCGAGGATCTCGACCTTTTGCCCCTCGCCCAACTCGGTTTGGGCCCACTCTCCTCGGGGGACCACCTCGCCGTCAAGCGCCACCGCGACTCCGCGAGCCGGCGGCGCACCGATGGCCTCGCCAACCACGACCTCAAGCGTCGTGCCACCAGGCAGCTCCCGCCAGCGACCGTTCAGCTCGATCCTCATCCGCTCACCCCGGCCGTTATCGCGGCGAATCGGCTCGGATCGGCGGCGGCCAATGCCTGCGGGAGGGAGCCCCCGTCTAAGAGCTCCGCCACGGCGGCGGCGGTTATCGGAGCCAGCAGGATGCCGTTTCGGTAGTGGCCGGTGGCGAGAATCAGGCCGTCGAAAACCCCGGCGCCGACAACGGGCAGGTTGTCAGGGCTTGCGGGACGCAGTCCCGCGCTCACCTCGACCAGCTCCATCTCGGCCACATCTGGAAGCAGACGGTAGGCCTCTTGCAGGAGCTGGTGGAGGCCCCCCGCCGTTGGGGTGGTCTCAAACCCGCGCTCCTCGACCGTTGCGCCGACGATCAGGCGGCCGTCGTCGCGGGGCACCAGATAGACCCGCTCTGAGGCAAGGATCCGCCGGCAAGGCACGGCTTTATCCGGAGTGCGAAGCTCGACGATCTGGCCCTTTACGGGGCGGATCGGGGGCCGCATGTGGCGAGGTAGCCAGGCAGCCACTCCCGACCAAGCCCCGGTTGCGAGCACCAGGGTCTGGCAGAGGAGCTCCTCGCCCCCGACCATCCGCACCCCGCCCAGGCGCTCACCGAAGGTGATCGGCTCCGCCAGGTCTGCGTCGCTGCGCAGCTCGGTACCCTGGGCCGAAAGCGCCGCCAGCAGCGCCGAGCTGAGGGCCCGCGGGTCGACCGTTGCCTCCCCCGGCGCGTGCACTCCGCCGTACAGAGATGGAGTCAGGGCGGGCTCCATCTCGCGACATCGGCGCGGTGGCAACCACTCCGCACCGAGACCCAGCGAGCGCTGCAAGTCGTGGATTCGACGCAGAGCCGCCGCCTCGTCGCGATCGAGGGCGATGTGCAGCGCGCCGCGACGAGAGTAGCCCGTCTCGGCGCCACTCGAACGCTCAAGCGCGGCGATGAAATCCGGGTAAAGCGCCGCCGAGGCGAGGGTCATCTCCAAAAGATCGGGCTCGCCGAAGGCCAGCTCGCCGACCGGAGCGAGCATCCCAGCGGCGACCCGGGTGGCCCCCGCCGGCGGGTCGGCGCGGTCCAGTACGAGCACCCGTCCCCCACGCTCCCCGATCCGCCATGCGCAGGATAGGCCGATGACCCCGGCCCCAACCACAATCGCGTCGTAGCTTTGCCTCTTAATCAAACTTGCCTCCGCCGGCATTACCCGGATCAGGTCGAGACGGTCGGTGACCTCGTTGCCACCCTCTCAGCCCCTTCGGCTCCCGTACGACACCGATGCTACCCCCCTCAGAGTCTTCTCAAGCCATAATCAGACAATGAGCCTTGCCCGGCCAGAGGCAGATGGCCCGCTCCGACGCGAGCGGCTGCGAACCGCGCGCCTTTACTTCGTCTGCGATGCAATGCCCGGCGGAGCCGAACCGGAACCATTGCTGCGCTCGGCTCTTGACGGTGGCGTTGACATCGTGCAGCTTCGTGAGAAGCGGCTCGAGCGCCCGGCGCTGGAACGCTCCGCTCGCACCTTCCGCCGCCTCTGCGACACCTATGGCGTCTTGTTCATCGTTAATGACGATCCCCACATGGCGCTGGCCTGCGATGCCGATGGCGTCCATATTGGCCAGGACGACGTCGCGGTCAAAGAGGCGCGGGATGCAATCGGCCCCGACGCGATCCTCGGTCTCTCAACCCACTCCGAGGAGCAGGTTGCCAGTGCCGCGGAGCTCGCCGTTGACTACATAAGCGTCGGCCCTGTTTGGGAGACCCCGACCAAGCCAGGACGGGCGGCGGTTGGCCTGGAGCTCGTCTCCTTCGCCGCGCGTAGCACGGAGCTTCCCTTCTTTGCGATCGGTGGTATCGACCCCGCCAACGCGGAGCGTGTGGTCGGCGCCGGAGCGCGAAGGCTCGGCGCTGTGAGGGCGATTCGCGATGCCGACAATCCCGGCGCCGCGGCAGAAGCAATCCGACGAGCCTTCGCGCGGGTCGGGGACGTGGCACCGGGTGGCTGAGCCCAGCGCGGGGCGCAAGCGAAAGCAGCGAGCCGGTGGCGCCGCGCCGCGAGAGCGCCTCGAGCGCGGCTATGCCCGCGCCGAGGAGCGCAACCGTGAGGCTCGCGAGGCGCTGCGGCCCTTGGCCGAGGGCCAGCGCCCGCTGGTCGTGACTATCGGGTCAATCGTCTCGGGCCTGATCGCGGCCTCAATCCTGCTCGGCTACGCGGTTGGTATCCATGCCGACGGCAGCCAGCCAAAGCTCGCCCAGGTTCTCGCCCCCGCACTGTTGATGGGAATCATGGCCTGGGGCATGTGGCGAGCTCGCTACTGGGCGGTTCTCGGCTTTCAGTTCATCCTGGTCGTCTTGATCCTCAGCGCGGTCTTTGGCCTGGCCGCGGCGGCGGCCAGTTTTGAGCGGGTTATTGCGACCGTCGCTCTGTTGGCCGTCTGCGGCGGCTTCTTTTACTTCATGGTCAAGGCGATGGCGCGGATCCAGATGCCGCAGCGCCTGCCTCGAGACTGACCGTTCTATAGGCTCAGGATCGATGTCGGATTCCTATGACCTGATCGTCATCGGCGGTGGCCCAGGGGGCTACGTCGCGGCGATCCGCGCCGCCCAACTGGGCAAGAAGACGGCGGTGATCGAGCGCGATAAGGCCGGCGGGCGCTGTCTCAACTACGCCTGCATACCGGCCAAGACCGTCCTCCACACGGCGGAGATCTACGACCAGGCCCGCAACGGGGCCGAGCTCGGCATCAAGGCAAAGGGAATATCGCTCGACTGGGAGGCGCTGGGCCGCCGCCGCGCCGCGGTCTCAGAGTCGCTCTCAGGTGGGGTCAAGATGCTGTGGCAGAAAAACAAGGTGACGTCGATCGAGGGCAGCGCCTCGCTGGCGGCGAATGGAGCTGTGGAGGTAGGCGGCGAGAGCTATGAGGCGGCCGCGGTGGTGCTCGCCACCGGCTCGGTCGCGCTGCCGATCCCCGGAGTCGAGTTCGGTGGTCGCGTTCTCGACACCTGGGGAGCCTGGTCCCTGCCGGAGCTGCCGCGACGGATCGCCGTGGTCGGGGCTGGGGCCTCTGGATGCGAGATTGCCTCCGCCTACGGCCGTTTCGGTAGCGACGTTCTGCTGATCGAGATGCTCGAGCAGATCCTCCCTGCCGAGGACCGCGACATCGTCCGGGTGGTCGAGCGCAGCTTCAAGAAACAAAACATCACGGTCTCCACGGGAACTCCGGTCCAAAACGTTGAAGCCGGCAAGGAGTCGGTGAAGTTCACCTACGGCGACCGCTCGGCGGAGGTCGACTACCTGCTGATCGCCGGCGGCCGCGCCCCCGACACCGACGGACTCGGCCTCACCGAGGCGGGCGTTGAGTTGACCGCTGCCGGCAAGGTCAAAGTTGATGAGTTCCAGCGCACCTCCAACCCGAAGATCTATGCGATCGGGGACCTGGTCAACGCCAAGGCGCTCGCCCACAAGGCCTCCGAGGAGGGTGTCGTCGCGGTCGAGCACGCGGCAGCTGTCCGGACCCAGCCGGTCGACCAAAACCTGATCGCCGGCGCGACCTTCTGTCACCCGCAGGTGGCGAGCGTAGGGCTGACGGAGGCAGCCGCCAGGGAGGCGGGGCATGACGTCAAAGTCGGCAAATTCAAGCTTGGTGGGGTGGGGGCGGCCACCGTCTATGACGACAAGGATGGCCTCGTCAAGCTTGTCGTGGACTCCACCTACGGCGAGATTCTTGGTGCCCATATCGTCGGCAATCGCGCCTGCGACATGATCGCTGAGTTGGTCGCAACGATAGCCCTTGAGGGCGGTTATCAGGAGCTAGCAGCGGATCGTCCATCCCCACCCGACGATCTCTGAGGCGATCCTCGATGCGGCTCGCGCCGTCGATGGCTGGGCAATCCACGCCTAGGGCGAGCTTCTTCTTCGACCTCGGCTCGCCGTATGCCTACCTCGCGGCGGAGCGGATCAGCGGACTGTTTGCCGCGGCCGAGCTCGCTCAACCGGTTTGGCAGCCGGTCCTGTTGGGCGGGCTGTTCCGCCACTTTGGCCGTCGCTCATGGGCGGAGGGCCCCGACCGCGAGCAGGGGATGGCCGATGTTGAGAGGCGCGGCGAGGCCTACGGCCTGCCGCCGCTCGCTTGGCCCGAGCCCTGGCCTGGCGACACGCTGTTTGCGATGCGGGTGGCGACGTTCGCCAAACAGACCGGCCGTACCGTCTCATTTTCCCTCGCCGCTTTTCGCCAAGCCTTCGCCGCCGGGCGCGATCTCTCTGAGCCCGACAACGTGCTGATCGCCGCGGCAGCCTGCGAGCTTCACCCAAGGGCTCTGCTCAAAGCCGCGGCGACCGCCGCGGTCAAGGAGGCGCTGCGGGAGACAACTGAAGGCGCCGCCGCAGCGGGAGTGTGGGGGGTTCCCTCCTTGGTCGTTGGCGGCGAGGTTTTCTGGGGCGATGAGCGGCTTGAGGAAGCAGTCGAAGCGGCAAGCTAAGGTCAGTCACGATGGCCGAGCTTCCCGACGCCGCCACCTGTTACGAACTGCTCGCGCGGATGGCGCTGATCCGCCGCTTCGAGGAGGAGGCGGGGCGCCAGTACCAGCGGGCCAAAGCCGGGGGGTTCCTGCACCTGGCAATCGGCGAGGAGGCGACGATCGTCGGCACCACCTCGGTGATGGGCGAGGAGGACTACCTGATCGGCACCTACCGCACGCACGGCCACGCGATCGCCCGCGGCACCGCGCCCGAGGCGGTGATGGCAGAGCTCTTTGGCCGGGTCGACGGAACCAGCGGCGGCCGCGGCGGCTCGATGCACATTTTCGATCGCGAACACCGCTTTATGGGCGGCTACGGGATCGTCGGCGGCAACCTGCCGATCGCGGCCGGACTCGCCCTCTCCTCCGAGTACAAGGGCGAGGACTCGGTAACCGTCTGCATGTTCGGCGACGGTGCCTCAAACACCGGCAACTTCGGCGAGACGATGAACCTCGCGGCGCTCTGGAAGCTGCCCGTCCTCTTCCTGGTCGAGAACAACCTCTACGGGATGGGCACCTCGGTCGAGCGCCACTCCGCCCAGACCAACCTCTCCAAGAAGGCGGAGGGCTACGGGATACCCGGAAAGCGGATCGACGGAATGGACGTGATCGCCGTACGCGAGGGTGTCAGCGAGGGAATCCGCCTAGCCCGCGAGGAGCGCCGCCCGACCCTTCTCGAGGCCTTCACCTACCGCTACCGCGGCCACTCTGCGGCCGACCCGGAGGTCTACCGCGAGCGCGAGGAGGTCGAGGAGTGGCGGGAGAAGGACCCGATCGAGAGCTTCGCGCAGCGCTGCAGTCGAGGCGGGCGTGCTGGGCGAGCGCGAGGTGGCTGAGGTTCGCGACAAGGCGGAGCGCGAGGTGCAGGAGGCCGTCCGCGTTCGCCGAGGCCTCTCCCGAACCCGCGCTCGACACGCTCTATGAGAACCTCTACGTGCTCGACAATGACAGGGGCTGGTACGCGGTCGATGAGCGCAGCCCGCATCCTCACCGCGGCGAGCACGAGGACCGGATGCCCGATGCAGCCCGCGAGCTGGCCGAAGCCGGAGCCGCCTACGCCGGGCAGCCCGACGGGCCGCGCCCCAATCCGGCTCTAGCACGGCGACGCCAACGAGGGGGTCGAGCCCGAGGTCGCCGGCGGAGGCGAGAGAACTGATGGCGACGCTGCGGATGCGCGAGGCGCTGCGCGACGCGATGGCAGAGGAGATGCGCCGCGACGAGGCGGTCATCGTGATGGGCGAGGACGTCGGGGTCTTTCAGGGCGCCTTCAAGGTGACCGAAGGTCTGCTCGAGGAGTTCGGCGAGCGGCGGGTGCGCGACACGCCGATCTCCGAGAACACGATCGTCGGCACCGGCGGTCGGCGCGGCGATGGGAGGGCTGCGCCCGATCGTCGAGCTGATGACGGTCAACTTCTCCCTGCTGGCGCTTGGACCAGATCGTCAACCATGCCGCCGCGATCCCCTACATGTTCAACGGCCAGGCGCGGGTGCCGATCGTGATCCGCATGCCAGGTGGCGGCGGCCACCAGCTCGGTCCCACCCACTCGCACAGCTTCGAGTCGCTCTACCTCCAGGTTCCCGGTCTGCTCGTCGCCTGCCCCTCCACACCGGCCGACGGCAAGGCTCTGCTGAAGGCGGCGATCCGAGACGACAATCCCGTCATCTTCATCGAGCACGAGACGCTCTACGGAGTGCGCGGGCGAGGTGGCCGAAGGAGAGCGAGGAGGTAGCTGGCTTCGGCAGGGCAGCGCTGCGGCGTGAGGGCGACCGACGTGACGATCATTGGGGTCCTGAAGATGGCCCAGGTAGTCGAGAGGGCTGCGACTCAGCTCTCACACGAGCACGGCGTCGAGGCGGAGGTGATCGACCCGCGCACCCTGCGCCCGCTTGACCTCGACACGATCCTCGAGTCGGTGCGCAAGACCAACCGTGCGGTGATCGTCGAGGAGGGCTGGCCGCATGGCGGCGTCGGCGCCAACCTCTCGACGCTGATCACCGAGCAGGCCTTCGATTACCTCGATGCGCCGGTCCAGCGAGTGACCGGCGCCGATGTGCACATGCCCTACTCCAAGCGGCTCGAGCAGGCGGCGATCCCTCACGAGGAGCACGTCGTCAAAGCGTGCGCTTGCGGCGCTGGCGGGGTCACTCTGATGGCCGACGTCGTGATGCCGAGGCTCTCGGACTCGATGGAGGAGGGGACGATCCTGCAGTGGCTAAAGCAGGTTGGAGATGAGGTCGCGGTCGGAGACGAGCTGGTCGAGATCGAGACCGACAAGGCGAACATGGCCTATGAGAGCGACGTCGCGGGAACGCTGATCGAGATCCTTGCCGAGGTTGGACAGACGCTGCCGATCGGCGCCGTAATTGCTCGGGTCGGCGATCAGGGCGAGGCGCCAGGGGGGAGAACCGAGAGCCAGGAAACTTCCGCCAATGGAGCCTGCCCCGACCGACGATGCGCCCCTCACCCCAACCGAATCCCAGCCACCGTGGGTCAAGGCCGAAGGCCTCTCCACTGGCGCGGCGGATCGCCAGGCAAATGGGTCTGGATCTCACCACGCTGCAGGGGTCTGGGCCCGGGGGTCGGATCTTAAGGCCGACGTCGAGAAGGCCGGGGAGGAATCGTCGGTCGCCGTCGCGGCGCCGCCCCACCAGGCCACCTCGCAGGTCGGTGGCGACCGCAAAGGGTGAGACGACCTATGAGGAGCTGAGCAAACTCCAATCGACGGTCGCGCGGCGGATGGCGGAGTCAAAGGCGACGGCGCCACACTTCTACCTCTCGGCTGAGATCGACATGGGCCTGGCAGTCGAGGCGCGGGCTCGGCTCAAGGCGGCGGCGAAGTCCGGAGAGGTCGTGCCCTCCTTCAACGACATGGTCGTCAAGGCATGCGCGCTGGCTCTGCGCGAGCACCGGCGCGCAAACGGCGCCTATCGCGACGGCCGCTTCGAGCTCTACTCGAGGGTAAACGTCGGCATCGCGGTCGCCGGCCAGGATGCCCTCGTCGTCCCCACCATCTTCGACGCCGATCGCAAGGGTCTGCGCCAAATTGCCTCGGAGTCTCGCGCTCCTGGCCGAGCGGGTCCGCGACCGCCCAGATCACCCCGCCCGAGCTCTCCGGCGCCACCTTCACCGTCTCCAACCTCGGCATGTTCGGGATCGACAGCTTCGCGGCGGTGATCAACCCGCCGCAGGCTGCGATCCTCGCGGTCGGAGCGATCAAGAGCCGGCCGCTGGTCCGCGACGGCGAGATCAGACCCGGACAACTGATGCAGGTCACCCTCGCCTGCGATCACCGCATCCTCTACGGCGCCGAGGGCGCGGCGCTTCTCGCGAGGGTTCGAAGCTACCTGCAAGAGCCCCTCTCACTCGCCCTCTGATCGGCTCGATCGCGCTAGTTCGAGCGGCGGCAACGGTTTACGCGGCCGCTGCGCCCGGGCCTCAGCAGCTGCTCGCTTCCCCGCCTAGCGCAGTGAGAGCACTGCCCAGGGAGAACTCGGCCGAGACCCGCAGGATCCCGGCATGATCGGCGCGAACCTGGGTCCAGGCGCCGCGGCGCTTGACGCACCCGGCGCCGCGTGAGATCGACCAGTACGGCGTGAAGTTGACCCGGACAAGAAATTCGCCCGGGTGAGAGACGTCCAGCCCGAAGCCCTGGCGCCCAACCCACAGCGTCTGAGCGGCGCTCGGTCCCAGCGGCGCGACAATCGGGTCGGGATCGCGGACCGCATAGATCCGCCAGTTGTCCGAATGCCAGCGCGGTGTCAGGTAGGGCGGGGCAGCCAGGATCAGACGTCGCTCGCCCAGCGAGGAGTAGTCGAGCGGAGCCGTCGGGCAGCGCCACGTAGGAGACCGCGTTGTGGCGCAGCCATTCGCTGTAGGAGCGGTTGTTGAGCGCTCCTTCGTCGTAGAAGATGTCGTCTCGGGTGGTGTCGAGTTGGCGCAACCAGCCGCGAGCCAGGTCAAAGGCCGGTGCCAGGTAGGCCGACTCCCAATGGTCGGCGGTGGGCGGCACCTCGATCCGCATCCCCTGGGTGGCATGCGCGCGCAGCCACCTCGCCGCGGGGCGAAAGTAGGCAGCCGAGGTGGCCGGATCATTGGACGCTTCTGACGATCTGGCTGACGCTTGCCGTCACCTGCCAGTAGAGGCCACCCGCGAGGGCGAGGGCAACCACGATCAAAGACGCCGGCGGCCGCCGGGCCAGAACCACCGCGGCAAGCACCGGGCCACCGAAGAGAGCGCCGAGCCGGACCGCGTTGCCGCCGAGTGGGTTTGGCACGAGCCAAAGCAGCGTCGCAGCCAACAGATAACCGGTGAGCACCCAGCGCAGCTGCCGCTCCTCGGCCGCCACCCCGCGGGTCACGTAGAGGGCCGCGCCGCACCAAAGCGGAATCGCCAGATAGGAGGAGAGCGAGAAGGGGAACTGCCCCGGTTCGGGGAAGGCGAGGTTGGGAACGACGATCAAAACGAGCGCCAGAGCAGCGACCCAGAGTGCGACGTCGGTTGATTTGGCGCCGCCGCTCCCGCCGAGCCGGCCAAAACGACGCCCGCCAGGAAGGCGGCGGCGACCGGGCTCGAGAGCGCGCACCCGGCCGCGCCGAGCAGCGCCGACTTGGAGCGGCCGAGCTGGAGGCAGCGCAGCGCGGCGAGCCCGAAGGCGACCCCCAGAGCGAAGGTGCAGCTGGCCCTCGGCCAGCAGGGTCACCACGCCTGCCGCAAACCAGAGGGTCGCCCAGCGCGCCGCCGCTCCCCAGCGCTCGCGCACGAGGCGATCGAAGAAGTAGGAGGAGGCGATCACGGCAACCGCCCCGACCGCCTGGGGACCGAGCAGCGAAGCCAGGGGCGGGAAGATGACGCTGTAGGTGAGCGTGTAGTGGCCCCCGTACCAGCTGCCGTTCCAGATCGCCAGACCCGCTCGCTGGAACAGCTCGGTGCGAAAGACCTGCGCGGCGAGGTCGCCGACCTTGCGGGTCCCAGGCCAGCATCACCGCTGCCAGCACCGAGCTGAGCGCGACAGCGGGAAGCCACTCGGGTCGAAGAGCCTTGGACTGGACCATCAGCGAAGATAAGGATACGGTCGGCGGCCTGCAACGATTTCAACGGTGAGCTCGGAGATCCTGGTCCTGCGCTGCGGCACCGTTGCCTACGAGGAGGCGCAGGGCGCCCAGCGTCGCCTCGAGAGAGCGCGCCAGGAGGGCACCGATTCCCGACCTGCTGCTGCTGCTTGAGCATCCGCCCGTCTACACCCGCGGTCGCCGCTCAACCCCAGACGAGTTGCCGATGGGCACTGAGTGGTACGAAATGCAGGGGATCGAGGTCCGCGACACCGACCGCGGCGGCCGGGTCACCTACCACGGTCCCGGACAGCTCGTCGCCTACCCGATCGTCTCGCTCAAGCCCTACGGCGATGACGTCCACGAGCTACGTGCGGCAACTTGGAGCGGGTGACGATCGCCTCGCTGGGCGAGCATGGACTGAGAGCGCAAACGATCGAGGGGCTAACCGGCGTTTGGACCGAAGGCCGCAGTCCCCTTGGCGGCGGTGGCGGCAAGGCACGCAAGATCGGCTCGATCGGAGTCCACCTCAGTCGCAGCGTCACCACCCATGGCCTTGCGATCAACGTCAACAACGACCTGCAGCCGTTTGAGTGGATCGTTCCCTGCGGGATCGATGATTGCCGGGTGACGTCGCTGAGCCGCGAGCTTGGCTGCGCAGCAGAGCCTGGATGCCTTCGCGAGGACGGTGGCCGGCCACTTCGCAGAGATTTTCGATCGCAGCCCGATCGAAACTGAGCTCAGCGAGCTGCAGCAGGGCCCCAGTAGGCTCAAGGCATGAGGGCAATAACGGCGAGACCCGCTGCTTCGCGGGACCGCAAAGCAACCGGCATCAGGGGCTGCGATGACAGAGTCCGCTGAGCGCATCCACGTCACCCGCTCCCGCGCCAAACCCGGGGGACGCCGGTCCGAAGACGGCGCTGCCGTTCCCCTGCGCCGCGCCCGCAAGCCAGCGTGGCTGAAGGTCCCGGCCCCCGGCGGTCACAACTATCGCCAGCTCAAGGCAATGATCGACGGCGAGAACCTCCACACGGTCTGCGAGGAGGCCAACTGCCCAAACGTCGGCGAGTGCTGGGAGCGGGGCACCGCGACCTTCATGATCCTCGGCGACATCTGCACGCGAAGCTGCGGCTTTTGCAACGTAAAGACCGGCGTGCCGAGCTGGAGCGATCCGCTGGAGCCGCTGCGGGTCGCCAATCAGGTCAAGAGGATGGGCCTGCGCCACGCCGTTGTCACCTCCGTGGACCGCGACGATTTGCCCGACTACGGCGCCGGTGCCTTCGTCGCCGTAGTCCGCTCGATCCGCTCGCTTGTTCCGGACTGCAAGGTCGAGATCCTGACCCCCGACTTCCGTGGCCAGGAGATGCCTCTCGCCAGGGTGATTGACGCGCGCCCGGACGTCTTCAACCACAACGTAGAGACGGTGCCCCGGCTCTACCCGAAGGCGCGACGCGGCTCCAAATTCCTGCGCTCATCGCGAGTTTTGCGAATGGCTAAGGAGATGGGAGGAGATCAAATCGTGACCAAGTCAGGGCTGATGGTCGGGCTCGGAGAGTCATTCGAGGAGATGGTCGAGGCCTTCGCCATCCTCCGTGAGCACCTCGTGCAGGTGCTCACGGTGGGCCAGTACCTGCGCCCCACCGAGGACCACCTGCCGATCGAGCGCTACTGGCACCCCGAGGAGTTCCTCGCCTTGGAGCAAGCGGCTTACCGGCTCGGCTTTGAGTCGGTGGCCGCCGGTCCATTGGTGCGCAGCAGCTACCACGCCGATCAAAACCTTCCCAAGCAGGCCCTGGGCCACAGCGCCTGACGCAATACGGCGGGCTGCGCGCGCCCGCTTTGGGTGAAGACACCTCCGGTTGGGTCCTCTGACCGGCGTTCGGCTCTGAGGCCCGCAATCCAGCCCTCCGTGTCCTCGCCACGGGTCGGGCCGCGAGGCCTTTAGCGATGGAGCCAGCCGGGATCGAACCGGCGACCTCCGCCTTGCAAA
>CAVUWL010000004.1:0-118680 GCA_963745305.1 uncultured Solirubrobacterales bacterium | reverse complement strand
CACTAACAGATAACCGCATAACAGAGCCGAAAACAGCGCTTCTCCACCCCTTGAAGACGCCGAGTCATCCGGTATGGGTACCACATTTGGGTACCAACGGCCCGGCGGTTGCTCTATTCAGCCGGACACGTCACTCCCGACGATTTTCATCCGCGACCCTGCCACCAGGAGTACGTTCGCATCTAGCTCGCGCTGCCGCCCCTTCCATTGGAGGCATCCGGCGCCTCGCCTCCCTCTGCCTCCGCAGCCACCATCCCCGAGAGTTTCTCGAAGAGGTCGGGAGCAGACGTCGGCCCTCTCGCTAAGAGCATCTGCTTGCGGCTCGGGCAGCCAAAAACGAAAAGTGGTTCGCGAGTCTCAAGGTCCAGCTCACGTCGTGCTCGCACCGGCAGGGTGATCTGGTACCCGGCTGTCGGTTCGACGGTTCCGTAAAAGGCGAGATCTTCAGGTGGTTTGGCCATCGTTATGCGATCGACTCCGGACATCGTCCGCGACCCATCGTAAGCTCAGTCTATAGATCTATAGATCTATAGACTATGAAGCCAGCACGAAAAAAGAGTCATCAGCGAGCTGGTCAATTGGCCACTGCAGGCGTCTACCTTGCCTCACGGTTCGCCCGACGTGATGAGATGCGGGAGGTCGCCAGAGACCTGGACGCTGCTGGCTTCCTCGTCACTAGCCGCTGGCTTGAAAGCCCTGTCGCGCTCAGCGGGAAGGACCTCGGTCCTAGCGGCCCGGCAGGTCAGCTCGCGGCGATGGACCTTGAAGACTTGCGCAGATCAGACCTCTGCATCGCTTTTACAGAGGCCGCCGAGCAAGCTCAGCGCGGCCGAGGTGGCCGTCACACCGAGTTGGGAATCGCCATTGGCCTCGGCCTTGAGGTAGCGATAGTGGGCCCACGCGAGCACGTCTTTCACGCTCTGGCTGCTGTCCAGCAGTATCCCGACTGGCCAACGGCGCGAGCCGCACTGCCGAGCGCACGCCGTGACGTCAACAGACTCGTGGCGATTTAAGCTGGGGTTACTGTTTCGCGCCTATTGCGCTCGTTGGTGAGAGCCACGCTCAGCGCCTCAACCGGCGCAGTTGCCAATGCTCGCCGGTACCGGTACTTACTCCACCGGTCGAGCACCAAGTGCCACAGTGGCTGACGGCTATGGTGGCCCCCTCCCTCCAGTACCTTGGCCGCCAGCTTCGCCAGCGTCGGATCACCTACCTGAGCCATAGCGCTACCCTACATCGCGAAGAGGACGCTAGCCGTTCCCCCGCAGCGGCCCGTGCCGCATTGCCTCGATATAGGCCTCGATTCCAGCCGTGAACCAAGAATCGGGCATGAACCGCTGCGAATCCAAGGGCAGAAGCGGCCCTTCATCACCGCCCTCGCGCAGACGGACACCGGCGCCAGGGACTACTTCGCCGATCACACGGAGCTCCTCCCCACTCGCCGAGGTGACTGCTAGCACGCCGTCTACCTTGCTCGGACCACATGTGCCGAGAAGTTGCCAGTCGCCCCACCCTAAAGCGAGTCGGAATGGGTCGAGATCAAGCTTGGCTGCCACCGATAAAACGCGCTCGGAGAAGCTGAACATGCTGCGATCAATGCGGATGGCGGTGTCGTTTGCATCGGCTAGTTGGATCAAGCTCGGGTAGAGACCATCGGAGTTGTCGATGCAGGTCGAAAGAAGCCCCTGCCGTCTCAGATCGGCTGCGGCGCTGATCCGCGCCCTTGGGGTCAGCACGTTGCGCAGCAACGGCTCATCCGGGCTGGGCTCGAGAATCGCGCTGCGCAACCCAAGGGTGCCAGCCCAAAACTCGCCCAGCTCGCCAATCATGACCACCAGATCTCCGCTGGCAGCACCGCGGCGGGTGAGGGGCGGGTCGTCGCAGCGACCAATTGCAGTCGCGCTCACGTCTACCTTTGGGCTCTCCTTCAGGTTGCCACCGATCACCGACGTTCCCGACGCTGCGGCACACTCATCCACTCCGTCCAACAATCGGACAAAGTCAGCGACCTTCATCTCTGCCGGCAGCTGAAGCGAGGTGAGCAGTCCGAGCGGTTCGGCCCCTGCGGCGGCAAGATCGCTCAGGTTGATAGTTGCAAGCAGCCAACCGCGGTAGTACTCATCCTTGAAGCCAACCAAATGAGCCATTGGTGGGGGGCAAGGATCCGTCGTTACGAGTAGCCAGTCCTGGCAATCTGAGCCGATGGGGAGCTGAGCGCAGTCATCACCGAATGGCAGAGAATTCCTGCCGTATCGCGGCGCCAATATCTCCGAGACGATGCGACGCTCGCCCATTTCCCCGAGGCGGCCGGTCATGATTCCCTTCCCGCCCAATTAACGACAGTAGGAATGGCGGCCGTTGCCATTATCCCCACCACGGCGGCAAGGGCAAGGGTGGGACTGCTTGTGAGGATCGCGGCAGCAATAAACACTATGACGATCACGAGAACCAACAGCCACCGCCACCTTCCCGTCGCGATCAGCACAGGAAGGAGAATGTGTCGGCGGGCAGAGTCGGCGTAGGTCTCTTGAAACTCCTTGAAGAGCTTTGAAGCCCAGAATTGATCGACCGTCGCGGCCATACTCGGCTGTCCTTCGAAGTACCCTCGCCGCTTGACATTCTCCACGAGCTCACCCGTTACCTCAGCGACGTAACGTCGAGTTGGTCTTGGGTTGCTCGTACGAAGCAAGAACATCGCCGCGACGACCTCGGGGTGCAGGAACGTGTAGTCAGTCCATTTACCGAGATTGAAGCCATGAAATAGGGGTCGATCGAGGATGATTGCCGGCTCACGATGGTTCCAGCGCTCGAGCTCCTCCTGGCACTGCTTCACCGCCTCGTCGATAGAGGCCGGTTGGTCGGGATCCTCGGCGTCAGGGACCAGGGCGAGCCCGATTAGTCCCACTAGATCGGGCCTCGCCCGTATCGCACTTCGAGCCTTCAGCTGACCCGCAAGCCACGCCCGGAATTTGCGAAACTCCCCGGGCGGATCCTCGTAGCGCCGCAGCGCGTAGAGAAGGTAGGCAGTCGTGAACGGATCGCCATCGGCCGGAGCGTCATTAAGCGCCGAAGTGGGATGCCAGAACGGGTCCTGTCGAGCGAGAATTAGAATGTCGGAGACTATTGGCGGCCGGTTAGCCGCAGAGATCCTCGACTCGCCCGGAAGCAAGGCCTCCGCAATAAATGCCAGACGGACCATGTTCTTGAAGTCCCCCTTTTCCACCTTTGCTGCGATTCGGGGGTCATAGTCGGCAAGACTGGCGGGAATGAGTGGCAGCGCCTCTCTGAGGTGACGCATCTCCTCAACTGGCCGCGCACGGAGCCCGAGGGTCGCGACCGCCGCTGCCGTGCCGAGCAGTCCCCATTGTGCGGTCGAGTAGCGCTCGTCATCAAGGTACTGACCCCACGCCGCGGCGCCTTCCAGCTCGATGCGGCGCCGCGCCAGAGTCGAGTCGATCAAAGCAGCTGCCTCGACGGTATCGGCGGCGATCCTCTCGATCTGGCCCTCGCGCCAGATCACGTCTCGCCTCGCAGCCGCGCCAGAGCTGCCTCAACTACATCCAACCGTGGCTGCTTTCTCCAGTCCGCCATCTCCGGTTCTCCCCGCAGCCGGGCCGCTACGCCGCGAAAGAACTGACGGGGGATCGGGCCGGCGGCGGCAGCGACGCGGCAATCACCAGCCGCCGCCTCCGCATACAGGTATTGACCCTCCCACGAGAAGCCAGCGTGAACCTCAAGAAAGGAGACAAAGGAACGCCACTGCAAACTGGTTGCAATCCGCGTGACGTCGATCTCCTCCAAGCCTGGGAAGACCAGCCGGTGGGCATGAAGGCAGTGCGGTTCGTGCTCACCCACGCCTGCCTCCAAGCAGGCAGCGATCCGTCCGTGCTCGGTAATGGTCGCAGCTCCGAACAGTGGATCCAGTCGCCTTCGTAGCTCGGCGGTGAACTCCTCCAGCTCGGCGGCCTCTTCGGCCGAGAGGTCCATCATGCTCGGGAGATGCTCGCGAGCTCCGATCAGCGAGTAGCCGTCACCGATCGGACCCCAGCCTGCCATCGCGAAGAAGCTGTCGCTGCGGGCGTACACCAAATTCGGGTCCGGGTCGCAAAGGAAGCAGTCCACAACATGACGGTAGTGTCTCGGGCGGCCGATGACCATCACGGCGCTCCGCTGATTTGGATCGCCGCTGGACGGCAAGTTTGGCGCCTGGTTGGCGTTCGCGCGCCGCCGGGGCGAGCGATCCTTGACCAGATGCCACCAAGAGGATTCGTGACGCCCTTCCCGTCCCCACCGAAGCTGAGGCGCAGGATGGCCTGGTACTTGGGGCCACCAACAATCTCGCCATCTCTCTGCATCTCCGTATACAGCGGCCGACGCCCCGCGTCCTTGAATTCATCTTCCGTCAGAAGGCACCGTCACATCAGCAGCTCAGCTAGGTTCCTTTCGGCCCCGACGTGGCGACATCGGGTGAGGGGACCCGAAGGCGAGCCGATCGAGCGCTACGCCGCGCTTATCGATAGCCTCGCCCGCCGCTTCGAGGACGTCGCGCTGGCGGCGGCAAACGCACACTCCCGAGCCGAAAACACCCACCGGTATAGCCCGTTTGAGTCACCGGATTGAGGAGGTGCCGGGAGGAGAGCTTCACCACCGCCGCCTGCCGTTCGAAGGCCGGCACGGCGCGGATCGTCGAGCAACCGCGCCCCTCGCACCTGCCGCAATCCCGGTCAGCCGCGCGAACATCTCGATTTCCCTTGCCCCGCCGCAAGTACCAACGTCGCCGCCGTGCCGGCCCTCGCGATGCCTCTCGGCGACACCCCACTACCACCTCCACCCGTTGATGGCACCGATCGATGTCGAGGACAAACGACCGCGCGAAGTCTCCGGAGGTTGCCGAGATACCTTGCGAGGCTTGCGGGGCCTTCATCGAGACGGTCGATCCGAAACCTGTCGACGCGTTTGTTGAGGTCGACCTGACTGGATCCGGGGAGTACCGCGACACAATCGACAGTCGCGCTGTCTCCTTCCGCCAGCGCTGCTTCCCCCTACCGATCCGCGCTACCGGCGAAAAAGCAAGCTTTAAGGGGGTTCGATGCTCCGCTCTCGCCTCTGCACCGGATCGCTAGGTGCAATTGACTCCGAACCGTCCGGTGGTTGGCTGGTGCCACGGAGGATCTCGCCACTCTCAGCACCGAACCGTGCTCCCTCACGCCGCACTCGTCATCACCCACGCCGGCTGGCAGACGGCGAATGCCGCCCTCGCCACTGGCGTGCCGCTCCTCTGCATCCCTGACGGTCGCGACCAACCCGACAATGCCGCTCGCGTGACGGAGGCCGGGGCGGGCGCTCGGCGACCTGGAACTAAGGTGTGGGGCGGAGGGCCATGGCCGCAGCGCTCGCCTGCAGTGACGGCGCCCTCACGATTGCCGACCGAGTCGAGCGGATCGGAGCAGCCGGGCGTAACGACGGCTGACCGCAACAGTCGAAGACTTGGCCTTGCCGCAATCCCAGCCGCCGCTTGCCATCTCCGATCCAGACCGCTCGTTCACGTCGGTCACCCGCTGAATCCCCATCTTTTATCGCTCTCCAGCGTGCTCTCTCGGACCCCAGAGCCGTTCCGGGCCAGATCTAGATGCGCCTCCGACTTGAAGATGCGCCTCCGACTTGACAAACTCCCAACAATCGGGTTCACTCTGACCCAGGATCGATGTACGAATCAGTTCAGCCCGTCATTCGGCGGGGAGGGCAAAAGCCCAGGGAGCAGGGAGTAGGAAGCGAAACCTCGCTCTGGATCGACCGCCTTGGGAAGCGGCAGGAAGCGGGGTCTAAGGCCCCCGAGAGGAGTGACTTAGGTGGAAGGCAGGGCAGTGCAAGCGTTGGGCCGATCGATCGTGGCCAGCATTACCCCTGTGCATACTTTCTCCGCCAACCGCGCCGCTGGGAACCGAACGCCTTCGACCGCCCACCGCGCCCTTGCCTTGCTCTCGCTCCTCCTCTTACCGGCCCTTTTTCTAGCTACTGGTGCCGCCGCCGCCCCCCGTCCCTACCTCTGCCAGATCACCGGCCTCGGCGCCGCCACCACCTCCTCCTCGGAGTGCAGCGCCACCGGCCCCGAAGCCCCCGGCGGCCAGTTCGGCCGCCCCTACGGCCTTGCCATCGACAGCTCCGACAACCTCTGGGTCACCGACACCGGCCACGGCGTCGTCGACAAGTTCAACTCCTCCGGCAACTACCTCGCTCAGGGTGCCGGCTTTGCCTCCGAAGCTGGCCGCTACATCGAAAGCGCCGCCTTCTCAAACGCTGCCGCAAAGCTTTTCGTCTCCGACTCCGGCTTCGATGACCTCTGGGGGCTCAACCCCGACGCCACCTACTCCGGCACCGATTTCAATTTCGGCGGCGGCTGCTGCTTCATCCGCACCGCTGCCGATAACTCCGCCGGCCCCACCGGAGGCGACCTCTACGTCGCCTCCGAAAATGGCACCGTCACCCGCATCGACACCGCCGGCAATCCCGTCAACTTCACCGCCGGCCCCGACGCCGGCACCAATGTTCTCACCGACGTCGGCAACCCGGGGAGTCTCGCCGTCGACCCCGACTCCGGCAAGTTCTACGTCGACAACATCGGCCATGGGGTCGTCGATCAGTTTCAGCCCTCCGGCGAACTCAGCCGCGAATTCAGCGAAACCAACCCGGGCGAACCCCTCGGCAACGTCGCCGCACTTGCCGTCGATCCAACCAGCGGCAACCTCCTGATCGCCGACTCCTCCCACCAGGTGATCGATGAATTCACTTCGAGCGGCGAATTCAAAGGCCCGACCAGCGGCTCCGAATCTCCCGCCGGTTCCTTCGCACCGCAGGGCCTCGCCGTCAACTCCTCCGGCGACCTCTACGTCTCCGACCGTGCCCACGGGGTCGTCGACCTCTTCGGCCCCGCCCTGATCCTGCCCAAGGTCACCTACCACGCCCCCACCGAAGTCGGCGAAACCTCGGCCACCGTGAACGCCGAAGCCGACCCCAACGGCGGCGGTGAAATCGAAGAATGCAGCTTTGAATACGGTGAAACCGAAGCCTATGGCTCGACCGTGGCCTGCTCGCCGCCGACCCCCTACACCGAACCAAAGCAAGTCTCGGCCGAACTCTCTGGCCTCAGCGCGGGCCACACCTACCACTACCGCCTCCTGCTCAGCGACAAAAACGGCACCCAGCACGGGGCCGACCAGACGCTCTCCACCAACGGCCCGCCCTCGATCGACGCCAGCTCAAGCGAAGAAGTCACCGGTGTCAGCGCCATCCTCGCCGCCCAGATCAACCCCGACGGATTGGAAACCGCCTACCACTTCGAATACATCTCCGATCAGGCCTTCCAGCAAAACCTCTCCGAATCAAAGCCCGGCTTCAGCGGCGCCCTGATCGCCCCCCATCCCGACGCCCACCTCGGCTCGGGCTCAGGCGATCAGAGCGCCCTTGAGGAAGTCAGCGGCCTCGCCGCCACCACCACCTACCACTACCGCGCCTTTGCCTCCAACTCGGCCCAACCCGCCGGACTGAGTGGCCCCGAACAGAGCTTCGAGACCGAGCCCGCCCTGCTGATCGGCGCCACCGCAAGCGAAGCCATCACCCGCACCACCGCAACGCTCACCTCCAAGCTCGACCCCGACGGCTCTGAAACCGCCTACCACTTCTCCTACATCACCCAAAAAGCCTACGAAGAAGACGGCAACTCCTTCGGCCAAGGCGCCCAGAGCGCCCCCAACCCCGACGCTCATGTCGGCGCCGCCAACAGCGATCAGGAAATCAGCCAGGCCCTCACCGAACTGAAGGCCGGCACTACCTACCGCTTCCGCCTCCTCGCCACCAACCCCGCCGTCGCCGGCAACCCGATCGAAGGCCCCGAAGCGAGCCTGCAAACCCTGCCCGCGGTCAAGATCGACTCCACCTCCCTCGCCGCCGCCACCGATACCACTGCCACCCTCGCCGCCCAGATCAACCCCCAGGGCGGCGCCACCACCTACCACTTCTCCTACATCATCCAAAAGGCCTACGAAGAAGACGGCAACTCCTTCGGCCAAGGCGCCCAGAGCGCCCCAACCACCGATGCCTCGATCGGCGCCGGTAACTCCGACGTCTCAGTCTCCCAATCGATCGAAGGCTTGAGCCCCGCCACCCTCTACCGCTTCCGCGTCCTCGCCACCGGCCCCGACGGCAGCACCGAAGGGCCGATCCAGAGCTTTGACACCTACCCGCCGGCCGGTCCCGCCGGTCTCCCCGACAACCGCGCCTATGAGCAGGTGACGCCGGTCAACAAGGACGGCGATAGCGCCACCGGACACGAAGGTCTGATCCAGGCCTCCCCCGACGGCAACCGCATCACCTTCATTTCCGCGGCAACCTTTCCCGGCGCCGAAGGGGCGAGCAACATTCCGATCTACATGGCCACCCGCTCCGCCGCCGGCTGGTCGACCCAGGGCCTCCTCCCGCCCGGTCGATCGGCCACCGGTAACGAACTCCTGGGTTGGAGCGGTGACCTCTCCCAGGTCGCTCTCTCCGAGCGCCTGCCCTCCGAACCGAACCGCGGCATCTATCTGCGCAATACCGACGGGACTTCGCTGCAATCCGTGATCCCTGCCATCCGAGCCACGAACGAAGTGGAACTTTCTTTAGCCGATTTCAACCATTCCGATCTGCTCTTCGAAAGCCCGGTTCAGCTGCTGTCGGGTGCCACCCCCCGTGCCAACAACCTCTACCAGTCCAACAACGGAGTCCTCACCCTCGCCGGTCTCCTCCCCGACGGGACCGCCCCTCCGGCCGGCTCCATCGCCGGGCCCTATGACTACCTCCACTCCAACACCCTGGTGGGCGGCGCCACCGTTGGTTACTACACCCAGAACACCCTCTCCGCCGACGGTTCCCGCGTCTTCTTCACCGACGCCGAAACCGGCCAGCTCTATCTGCGCGAAAACGGCGCCACCACCGTCCAGGTCTCCGCCTCCCAGAAGACCAACGGTACCGGCCCCGGCGGAACCGACCCCAACGGCCCCCAGCCGGCAGCCTTCATGGCCGCCACCCCCGACGGCTCCCACGTCTTCTTCACCAGCTGTGAGCAGCTCACCGATGAATCCACCGCCCACGTCCCCGCCTCCCGCGACTGCAGGCTTGAAGGGGCTCCTGCTGGCAACGACCTCTATCGCTACGACGCAGCCACCGGCCACCTCACCGATCTCACGGTCGACCACAACCCCGAAGACCCCGGAGGAGCCGATGTCCTCGGTGTCCTCGGTACCTCTGAAGACGGCTCCAGCGTCTACTTCGCCGCCGCCGGCGATCTAACCGGCGAAGAAGTGAACGAGATGGGCGCCAAAGCGCAATCGGGGCCCAACCTCTACCTCTCTCACGATGGCAGCGTCAGCTTCATCGCTACGCTCGGGTCCGGACGCACGAATCAATCCGAAGCCGACGCAGCAGATTGGGGGCCGGGCGCCGGCAACCTCCAATCGCGGATCTCGCGCGTTTCAGCCGACGGCAACGTCCTTCTCTTCGCCTCGACCCAGCCGCTCACAGGCTACGACAACGCCGGCTTTCGCGAGTTCTACCGCTACGACGCCACCTCAGGTCAGCTTGAGTGCGTCACCTGTAATCCCACCGGTGCCGCGCCGGTTGGCAACGCGAGCCTCAGCTCCATCACAAAATTCGACCTGCCGAATGTGAAGATGACCAGCCTCACCCGCAACCTCTCCGCCGACGGCACTCGCGTCTTCTTTGAGAGCCCCGATGCCCTCGTCCCCTCCGACACCAACGGCAATTCGGGCTGCGATCGCGAACTCACCACCGGCGCCTACTCCTGCCAGGACGTCTATGAGTGGGAGGCTGACGGCTCCGGCACCTGCCACCGCACAGATCAGGACGGCGGCTGCCTCTTCCTCCTCTCCACCGGCAAGAGCCCCGATCCCTCCTACTTTGCCGACGCCTCCGCCAACGGCAATGACGCCTTCTTCTTCACCACCTCCTCTCTCGTCGGCCAGGACAACGACCAGATTCAGGACATCTACGACGCCCGCGTCGGCGGCGGTCTCCCCACCCAGAACCCTTCCACCGCGCCCCCCTGCTCTGGCGAAGACTGCCTGGCGCCACCCCCCCAACCGCCCGCCCCCCAGACCGCCGCCTCGGCCGCCTTCTCCGGTCCACCCAACCCAGTTGAACCGCCGAGCAGGTGCCGCACGGGTTTTGTCCGCAGGCACGGTTATTGCGTGAAGAAGCCCCACCACACCAAGGCACATAAGCGAGCCGCGGGCGACCGGCGTCGAGGTGCAAAGTGACCTCTCCTGATCGCACTCTCGACCCGGTTCGCGCCGTGCGCGAGCAGGCACCGGATCTGGCCCCGCCTCGGCGTCTTCCCGTCCGCATCGCTTCGTTAATTTCCCTCACCGCCGCTGGCGTCGCAACCTTCCTCGTCGGAGCGCTCCTCCTCGCACCATCCCCCGCTGGGGCTGCCCCCGTGCACCCCTTCCTCTCCCAGCTCACCGGCACTCCGACCGGCGAAGAAGGCAAGGAAGTTCCCTTCACCGACCCCTTCGGCCTCGCGATCGACGCCTCCGATGACCTCTGGCTCGCCGACGTCGGTCCCGACCTGATCGACAAGTTCGGCCCCTCCGCCAACTTCCTCGCTCAGGGCACCGGCGAAGGTCACTGGGAAGGCACATACACCCGCAGCCTCGCCTTCTCCAACGCCTCCGACCACCTCTTCCTCGCCGACTCAAACCACGACGACCTCTGGGTGCTGAACTCCGACGCCGCCTTCAGCTCCGACATCAAGGGCCCCTGGAGCAGCTGCAACTGCTTCATCCAAACCGCCGCCGACAACTCGACCGCCGCCAGCGGCGGCGATCTCTACGTATCCGACGAATCCGGCGTCTACCGCATCGAGGGCGAAGCGGATTCCGAAGGTAACGCCATCCCCGCCGACTTTTCCGCCTCCACCCCCTACATTCACGAAGACCAGCTCACCGGAACTCCAACCGGACCCGGTGAAGAAGTTGTCCCCTTCGGCGACGCCCAGGGCCTCGCGGTCGGTTCCTCCGGCAACCTCTACGTCGCCGACCAGGGTCGCGGGGTCGTCGATGAGTTCGAACCCTCGGGCGCCTTCCTTCGCCAAATCAGCCAGGCCCCCACCGGTCCCGGGGGCACGCAGGTCCCCTTCGAAGGTGTCTCGGCCCTCGCCGCCGATCCCAGCGACGGCGACGTCCTCATCGCCGAACCGACACACCGCGTCATCGATGAGTTTGACTCCGCCGGCAGGTATGTCGGCACGATCACCGGCGAAGAAATCCCCGGCGGCTCTCTCGGCCGCACCCAGGGCCTCGCAGTCAACTCCAGGGGCGACGTCTACCTATCCGACTCCACCAGCGACGTCGTCGACGTCTTCGGGCCCCTCGTCGACCTCCCCGACGTGAGCACCGAAGGGCCATCGAATCTCCAGACGGACGGCAGCGCCACCCTCAATGCCAGCGTCAATCCTGAAGGAACCGCGCTCACCGGTTGCCGCTTCGCCTATGTCGACGCGGCCGAATTTCACCCGGAAGCCGTGAATCCCTACGCCGCCGGTCAGACTGTTCCCTGCGCCTCCACCCCTTCTGGCAATAGCCCGATCGCCGTTTCAGCGCCAATTTCCGGCCTCCAGACTGGCGTCACCTACCACTACCGGGTCGAAGCAGGCAACGCCGCCGGCACCCGACACGGCCAGGACGAATTCTTCGTCAACGTCGGACCGTTCGGTTTCCTCCCCGGCGCAGAAGGCTTCGACGCCTCCGCCGTCAACTCCGACGGCTCCACCGCCACCCAGGCCGGCTCCCATCCCGCTTACCTCACCATCGCCTACACCCTCAGGCGCTACCTCGACCCCCACGCACACGTCGGGATCTATCCCAATGCCGACATCAAGGACGCCATCGTCAACCTTCCCCCGGGACTGATCGTCAACCCCAACTCCACCCCGACAAAGTGCACCGAGGCTCAACTGGAGAGCGACCTGAGCCACGGCGGCTGCCCGGCTTCCTCGCAAATCGGCGCGGTGAACGTCACGGTCAATCTCTTCGGGGGAGAATCAAGCGAAAGCTCACCGCTATACAACATGGTTGCGCCGTCGGGGTTTCCCGCCCAATTCGGCTTCGACGCGCTGTTTGCGGGGGTCTACATACACCTCACCAGCCATCTGCGCAGTGGCGATTACGCCGCGTCCTCCGCCGCCTACGACATCCTCGCCAAGCTCCCCGTCCTCGGCTTCTCGGCGACCATCTTCGGCAACCCCTCCGGTGAACCTGACGGTGGCGCTGCGATCAGGACCCCGACCTCCTGCTCTGGCCCGATCACCACGACGATCGAAGCCGACTCCTGGCAGGAACCCGGCAAGTTCGTCGAAGACAGCTCCGAATCCCACGACGCCGAAGGCCACCCGGTCGGGATCACCGGCTGCAACAGGCTCGACTTCAGCCCGACGATCGAATCCAAGCCGACCACCGACCTCGCCGACTCCCCCTCTGGCCTTGACTTCCACCTCCACCTCCCCCAGGACGAAGCCATCGAAGGCCTCGCCGAGGCCGATCTGAAGAAGGCCGTCGTCACTCTGCCCAAAGGCCTTGTCCTCAACCCCTCAACCGCCAGCGCCCGCCAGGCCTGCTCTGCCGCCCAGATTGGCCTCACCAGTCCCCCCGGCACCTCCCCGCCGACCTTCACTCCGGAATCCGCGCAGTGCCCCGAAGCCGCCAAGATCGGCACCGCCGAAGTCGACACCCCGCTGCTCGAAGCGCCCCTCACCGGCGCCGTCTACCTCGCCAAGCCCTACGAAAACCCCTTCGACAGCCTGCTCGCGATCTATGTCGCCGTGGAAGATGCAGGCCACGGCGTCGTCATCAAGCTTCCCGGCCAGGTTGAACCCGACCCGCAGACCGGCCAGCTGACCACGACCTTCGACCACAACCCCCAGCTGCCCTTCGATGACTTCCGCTTTCACTTCTTCGAAGGCGCCAGGGCACCGCTTCGCACCCCCGCCACCTGCGGCAGCTATGAAACCAGCAGCGACCTCACCCCCTTCTCCTCTCCCGAAGGCGCCGACGCCACTCCCTCCGACTCCTTTACCCTCAGCTCCGGCCCGGGCGGCTCCCCCTGCGCCAAAACCGAAGCCGAAGAGCCCAATAAGCCGAGCTTCTCCGCCGGCACCCTCACCCCGCTGGCCGGCTCCTACAGCCCCCTGCTCATCCACCTCTCCCGCGAAGACGGCAGCCAGCAGATCAAAAGCTTTGACACCACCCTGCCGCCGGGGCTGATCGGCCGCCTCGCCGGGATCCCCTACTGCCCCCCGGCCGCCCTTGCGGCCGCCGAAAAGAGCTCCGGCACCGAACAGCAGGCAAACCCCTCCTGCCCGCTCGCCAGCCGGCTCGGGGAAGTAAACGTCGGCGCCGGGGCCGGCCCCGACCCCTACTACGTCAAGGGCACCGCCTACCTGACCGGCCCCTACAAGGGCGCCCCGCTCTCGATCGCGGTGATCACCCCGGCCCTGGCCGGCCCCTTTGACCTCGGCACCGTGGTGGTCAGGGCAGCCCTCTACATAAACCCCGAAACCGCCCAGATCCACGCCGTCTCCGATCCGCTACCCCAGATCCTTGACGGCATCCCGCTCGACCTCCGCTCGATCGCCCTCAGCATGGATCGCCCCGAGTTCACCCTCAACCCGACCTCCTGTGACCCGATGACCCTAAGCGGCGATGCCACCTCCCTCCTAGGTCAAAGCGCCGCCCTCTCCGATCCCTTCCAGGTCGGCGGCTGCGCCGCCCTTCCCTTCGCCCCCAAGCTTGCCCTCAGCCTCAAGGGCGCCACCAAGCGAACCGGCAACCCGGCCCTCACCGCGACCCTGACCGCCAAACCAGGCGAAGCCAACATCGCCGCCGCCCAGGTCACCCTGCCACCCTCAGAGCTGCTCGATAACGCCCACATCAAAACCGTCTGCACCAAAGTCCAGTTCGCCGCCAACCAGTGCCCGGCCGCCTCGGTCTACGGCCACGCCACCGCGATCACCCCGCTGCTCTCCGAACCGCTGCAGGGCCCCGTCTACCTGGGCACCGGCTACGGCCACGAGCTCCCCGACCTGCTCGCCGACCTCGGCGGCCAGATCCAGGTCGTCCTAAACGGCACCGTCACCTCCTTTCACGGCGGCATTCGCAACAGCTTCGAAGCTGCCCCCGACGCCCCCGTCTCCAAGTTCACGCTCTCGATGAACGGCGGCAAGCAGAGCCTGCTCGTCAACTCGACCAACCTCTGCAGCTCACCCAGCCGCGCCAGGGTCGAGCTCACCGGCCAAAACGGCAAGCTCCACGACACCGAACCGCTGGTTGGTAACAGCTGCAAGGGAAAGGGCAAGGGCAAGAAGAGGCAGAGGCGGCAGCGGAGCTACCACCGATGACCCCTTCGATTTCCCTGATTACCCCTCAGTCGCCGAGCGGCCGTCCCACCTCATCCGCCGGAATCCCTCACCTGTTCGCCTCCCCGCCCGCCTCGCGGCCTGCGGGGTAGGGGAAAAGTCTTCATGAATCGCGTGCGCCGCCGCCAGCTGGCGGCGCTCCATAGCTCCCCGCCCTGTCGACGCGTACTCCCTGCCGTGCTCGCCCTCGGCGTGGCCGGGCTGTCCCTTCCTCCCCTTGCCCAGGCCTCCGGTCCCCCCCAAGTTGCCGCGGACTGGGCCACCAACGTCACCGCCACCTCGACCAACCTTCATGCCCAGATCAACCCGGGGGGTCTCGACACCACCTATCGCTTCGAATACCTCTCCGAAGCCGCCTACCAGGCCAACCTCGGGGCAAGTCCGCCCCGCGACGGTTTCAACGGCGCCGCCAAGGCGCCGACGGGCACCGAAACCAACCTTGGCTCCGCCTCCTCCGACCTGGAAACCCTCCAACAGGTCCACGGCCTTGCGCAAAATACCACCTACCGCTACCGCATTACCGCCACCAACTCGGCCGAACCCGCGGGCGTCCTCGGCCCCGCCCACACCTTCACCACCGAGGAAACCTCATCCACCTTCGAACTTCCCGATCACCGCGCCTGGGAGATGGTCTCCCCGATCGAAAAAAACGAGGGTGCAATCCAGGGATTTGACGCCAATTCTGGCGGCGGCGCCCTTCAGGCGGCCGCCGATGGCGAAGCGATCGCCTATAGCACCGCCTCCTCCTTTGGCCAAGCCCAGGGCGCCCCGAGCGCCAGCCAGTACCTCTCCCGCCGTAGCGCCCCTGGCTGGTCGACCCAGAACATCACCGTCCCCCTGATCTCCGGGTCCTACGGCGATTTCCGCAACGGCGTCCCCTACCAGCTCTTCTCTACCGACTTGACCGTCGGCCTACTCTCAAATGGTCACCGCTGCCGCAGTCCAGGCGTTGGCTGCCTCGTGCCAAATCCGCCCCTTCCGGGCACCGAAGCCCCGACCGGCTATCAGGACTACTACCTGCGCGACGACGAAGACGGCGCCTTCACCGCCCTGCTGACCGACGCCGGCCTCGCCGAGCTGGCCCTCGGGCCAGAACAGTTCGAACTCGGCTTCGCCGGCGCCAGCCCCGACCTACGCCATCTCATCCTCTCCACCTGCGCGGCGCTGACCCCCGAAGCTACGGAAGTACCGAATGGGAGCGGGGGCTGTGAGGCGGCCGAAACCAACCTTTATGAGTGGAGTGGGGGCGAGCTGAACCTGATCAACGAACCAGCGAGCCACCACGCCCAGCTCGCCGCCCAGGCCGGCGCGATCTCCTCCGACGGGCGCCGCGTCTATTTCACCGACGGTGAAGACAGTCCCATTTTCCTGCACGAAGAAGGCCAGCCGACGAAGTTGATCGAAAAAACGCTGGGAGGGGCGGGCAGCTTCCAGACCGCCTCAGCCGATGGCTCACTTGCCTTCTTCACGATTGGCGGCGACCTTTACCGCTACGACGCCCTGACCGAAACGACGAGCGAACCGCTCGCCACCGAAGTCCTCGGCGTCCTTGGCGCCTCCCAAGACGGCTCCTACCTCTACTACTCGACCGCCGTCGGCGTCTTCCTCTGGCACAGCGGAAACGTCACCAAGGTCGCCTCGGGTTCCGCCGATCCCAGCGACTACCCCCCGACCACCGGGACCGCCCGGGTCACCCCCGATGGCACCCACCTCGCCTTCCTCTCCAAGGCCCCCCTTACCGGCTACGACAACACCGACCAGCAAAGCGGCGAACCCGACAGCGAGGTCTACCTCTACGCCGCCGCCACGAACCAGCTCACCTGTGCCTCCTGCAACCCCAGCGGCGAGCGCCCCCTCGGCCCCTCGAGCATCCCCGGCGCGATCGCAAACGGCGAAGGCCCGACCGCCACCGACTCCTACAAGCCCCGCGACCTCTCCGAAGACGGCACCCGCCTCTTTTTCGACTCAAGCGATGCCCTGGTGCCACAGGACAGCAATGCTGCCCCCGATGTCTATGGGCGGGAGGCCCAGGGCGCCGGCACCTGCCAGGCTCCAAACGGTTGCCTCAACCTGATCTCCAGCGGCCGCAGCCCCGAAGGCGCCTCCTTTGTCGACGCCAGCTCAGACGGCTCCGATGTCTTCTTCCTCACCGACGCCTCCCTCGTTTCCTCCGATCCCGGCTCGGTCGACCTCTACGACGCCCGCGAAGGGGGCGGCTTCCCCCAGCCCGCGGCGCCGATCGAATGCGAGGGCGACGCCTGCCAGCCCCTCCCCGCTGCACCCGAAGACCCGACGCCAGGAACCCTGATCCCAAGCTCGGGCAATCCACCTCTTCACTTCCCCAAGAACCACCGCAGGAAGGCTCGCTCCCACCACAGGCACCACCACCGGCGCTCGCATAGGCAATCCGCTCACCGTGGGGGTTGACGATGAGTGCCAAGGCACCCCCGACTCCCGGCATGCGCCGCCCGGCCGGCCCAATTCGCCTCGCTCTGACCTGCGTCCTAACGGTGACGCTCCTCCTCGCCGCCCCCGCCATCGCCTCCGGCCCTCCGACGCTTGGCGCCGCCTCGGCCACCGACATCCAGGGCGTATCGGCGCTCCTCACCGCTCAGGTCAACCCCGAGGGACTCGACACCAACTACCGCTTCGAATACGTCGATGAAGCGACCTTCCAAGCCGACCAGCCCGCCGGCTTCGCCCATGCTGCCACCACCACCACGACCGATCTCGGCTCCGGCGTCGAGGACCGCTCAGCCACCGCCGCCCTCTCGGGGCTTGCCCCCGAAACCACCTACCACTACCGCGTCGTTGCCACCAATTCGTCCAGCCCGCCCGGCGGCACCATCGGCCCCGATAGCACCTTCACCAGTACCCGCGGCTTCGGCTTCCTTGCCGGCGCCGCAGGGTTCAACGTAAGCGCCACCGAAGCGGGGGGCTCGCCCGATACCCAGGCCGGTTCGCACCCCTACGCTCTCACCACCACCGTCAATTTCAACCTGGCCGGCGAATCCGGCGGCCAGCCGGGGGTTCCGGTTACCGACGGGGACCTCCGCGACCTCCACATCAACCTACCGCCGGGGCTGATCGAAAACCCGACGGCAGTCCCCCGGTGTACTCAGGCCCAGTTCCATAGCCCGCGACAGTCTCCCTTCGAAGAAAGCCTCTCCGGTGAGAGCTGTCCGGACAGGAGCCAGATCGGCGTTATCGCAGTCCACTCAAGCTTCGGCGGCGAGGGCACCCGCACCTTCGGGGTCTTCAACTTGGCACCGCCACCCGGCGCTCCCTCCGAGTTCGGCTTCAGCCCCTTCGGTGTCCCGATCACGCTGACCCCTCACATTCGCGAAACGAGCACCGAATATGGCCTCACGCTCGACTCGCTCAACTTCTCCCAGGTATTCGATCTCTACGGCTTTCAGATGACGATTTGGGGCACCCCTTGGAGCATCGGCCACAATGGCGAGCGCGGCAATTGCTTAAACGAGGCGGAACCTTCCTTCCACTTCGCCAAATGCTCCACCGGTCCGTCGAAGACCTTCCCTCCGCGGGCCTATCTGACCCTGCCCTCCTCCTGCGCGGGACCGATGGCCTTCTCGATCAATGCCAATTCTTGGCAGCAGCCCGCCGTCGTCACCGACAGTGCCCTCGCCGGCGACGGCCAGGGTCACCCAGTCAGTCTCACCGGCTGCGGTCTGCTCGGCTTCGACACCGTCGGATCCGTCCAGCCGAGCACCGACCGGGCCTCATCCGCCACCGGCCTTGACTTCGACCTCGATCTCAGCGACGAAGGCCTGCTCCAGCCCAGCGGGATCGCCCCTTCCCAGATCAAGAGGGCCGTCGTCACCTTGCCTGAAGGAATCACGCTCAACCCGTCCGTCGGGGCAGGCCTCGGCGTCTGCACACCCGCGTCCTACGCTGCGGAAACGGCCTCATCCCCGCCTGGAGCGGGCTGTCCCAATTCCTCGAAGATCGGCGACTTTTCGGTGCAAAGCCCGCTCTTCGAAGAGCCCATAAGCGGCTCGCTCTTTCTCGCCCAGCCCTTCGATAACCCCTTCAACTCCCTGCTCGCCGTCTACCTCGTCGCCAAGGCGCCCGATCGCGACATCCTGGTCAAGGTCGCGGGTAAGGTGAGCGCCGATCCGGTCAGCGGCCAGCTGGTTGCCAGCTTCGACAACCTTCCCCAGCTGCCCTACTCCCACCTAAGTGTGCACTTCCGCGAAGGCCAGCGCAGCCCCCTGGTCACTCCCTCGGCCTGCGGTGCCTACACCGTGCCGATTGAACTGACTCCCTGGCTTAACCCGAACACGGTCCTGCGCGACTCTTCCTCCTTTCAGATCACCGCCGGCATCGGGGGTGGATCCTGCCCTCCGACCGCCGCGCCGCCGTTTAACCCCCAGGCGCAGGCCGGCACACGTAACAGCAACGCAGGCTCCTACAGCCCGTTTTATCTGCACCTGACGCGCACCGACTCCGAACAGGAGATCACCTCATATAGCGCCCAGCTGCCACCGGGTCTGCCCGGGAAGCTGGCGGGGATTCCATACTGCCCCGACTCCGATATCGAAGCGGCGAAGCTGGCGACAGGGGTCGAGGAGGAAGGAGTCCCCTCCTGCCCGTCGGCCAGCCAGATCGGCCACACGGAGACCGGTTTCGGGGTCGGCACCGTCCTCTCCTATGCCCCCGGCAGGATCTACCTGGCCGGCCCCTATCACGGCCAGCCGTTCTCGATCGTGGCGATCGACGCGGCGACCGTCGGCCCCTTCGACCTCGGCACAATCGTCATCCGCTCGGCGATCGAGGTCAACCCCGAAACGGCCCAGGTCTCGATCGACTCGGCTGGCTCTGATCCGATTCCCCACATCATCGACGGAATCCCCCTCCACCTTCGCGACATCCGCGTCTACATCGACCGCCCCGACTTCACCCTCAACCCGACCAGTTGCGCCCCCTTCTCCGTCACCTCCACCCTGACCGGTTCCAGTGTGCCCTTCTCAAACCCCTCCGATATCGCGGCCTCGGCAACCGATCCCTTCCAGGTCTCAAACTGCTCCGCGCTCGGCTTTGCCCCCAAGCTCGGGCTCCAGCTCTCCGGTGGCACCAAGCGTGGTGACTTCCAGAAACTCAGAGCCGTCGTTTCGCCGCGGCCCGGTGACGCCAACATCGCTAGCGCCGCGGTTACCATGCCGCCGTCAGAGTTCCTCGACCAAGGCAACATCCGCACCGTTTGCACCAGGATGCAGTTAGCAGAAGAAGCCTGCCCGGCGGGCTCCATCTATGGCCATGCCAGGGCGATCACTCCACTGCTCTCGGGCCCAATCGAAGGTCCTGTCTACCTCCGCGCATCCAGTCCGCTTCCCGAGCTGGTCGCGGCGCTTCACGGCGGCGGTATCGCGATCGACCTTGCCGGGCGGATCGATTCCTCCCATGGCGGTATCCGTGGCAGCTTCGAAGTGCTCCCCGACGCCCCGGTCTCCAAGTTCGTGCTGACGATAAACGGCGGTAAGGGCGGCATCCTCGTCAACGCCGCCAACATTTGCTCCTCCCCACAATTCGCCAAGGCCCGGTTGATCGCCCAAAACAACCAGGGCGAGGCGCTCAGGCCCCTGGTAGGCACCGATTGCGCCAGGCACAAGAGGCACAAGTCCCGGCACAAGCCCCAACACGAAGGAGGCAAGCGCTGATGTCCTCTCGGTGGCCACTGGGCCGAATCAGAACGCACTACCGCGCCGTTTCGAGCGCACACCGAAAAGCAGACAACCGACCCCGGGAGCCCGGCGTGCACCAAACTCTCGCGAATGAGAACGCCACCCTCAGCCCTGCAAATCGCGGTCTTTCCGCCCCCGCCAGGCGTGTGGCCGCGACGGCGCTACTCCTGCTGATCGCCGCGGCTTCGGCCGCCGCCCCGGCTCGGGCTGCAGGGCCCACCCACCCCCTTCTCTTCTCGCTGACCGGCACCGAAGCCGACCCGGGTCCTCACCACCCTCCAGACGGCGGCTTTGACGATGCCTGCGGAGTTGCCGTCGACTCCGCTGGCGACATCTACGTCGCCGACTACTACCACCACGCCGTCGACGTCTTCGAATCCTCCGGCGATTACCTGACCCAGATCGGCGGCGAGGACCCCCTCAACGGCCCCTGCAATCTGGCAGTTGACACGAGCGGCGACCTCTACGTCAACAACGACCACGAAGACGTAGTCAAGTTCGTGCCATCCGAATTCCCCCCCGAGCCGACCACCACCTACGCCTCGGCAACCGTGATCGACTCTCACAACAGCACCGGAGTCGCCGTCGACCCCCTCACCGGCCGGGTCTACGTTGACGACAGGACCTACGTGGCCGAGTTCGAACCAACCGGCGCCCCGGTCCTCTCCGGGGGCAATCCCCTCCGCATCGGACTCGGCACCCTGGCTGACGGCTACGGCGTCGCTGTTTCGGATTTCCCCACAACAAGCGGCGATGTCTACGTCCCCGACGCGGCAGAAAACGTCGTCAAGGTCTATGACCCCTCCGGCGACCCGCTCACCCCAACACGCGTCATCGACGGTTCGGGTACTCCGCAGTCTGGCTTTGACGATCTCCTCGACTCCGACATCACCGTCGATCAGTCAGACGGTCACGTCTATGTCCTCGACGACATTCAACCCGGCTTCGTCCACCCGGCGGCGGTCCTCGATGAGTTCGGTCTCTTCGGCAACTACCGAGGCCAACTCCCAAATGCCCTCACCGATGGCGAACCGTCGGGCCTTGCGGTCGATAACTCGGGCTCCCCCAACGGCGGAGACATCTACGTCACCTCCGGCAACGACGAAGGGGCCAGCCTCTACGCTTTTGGTCCCGAGGGCCGCATCGATATCGTCCAGGTCAGCAAGTCTGGCAGCGGCGCTGGCACCGTGAAGAGCACGCCGCCGGGCATCGAATGCGGCGAAACTTGCGCTGCCGAATACAACCTCGGTGAAGCGATCACCCTCACCGCACTCAAGGACACCCACTCGACCTTCACCGGCTGGACCGTAAACGGCCACACCAGCACCTGTCCTGGCACTGGCGCCTGCCGCGTGACGCCCCAGGCCAACACCGAAGTCATCGCCCAATTCACCGCGATCCCTCAGCGGTCCCTGACCGTGACCAAGTCCGGCACCGGCGAAGGCACCGTGGCCAGTGCTCCGCCAGGGATTCAATGCGGCGAATCCTGTGCTGCCGAATACAACCTCGGTGAAGCGATCGCCCTCACCGCAACCGAAGACGCGCAGTCGACCTTCACCGGCTGGATCGTGAACGGCGAAGCCGATGTCTGTCCTGGTACCGGCGCTTGTCATCTGGACCTAAACGCCGACACCGAAGTCGCGGCCAACTTCGCCTCGATCCCGGGGCAGGCGCTGACGTCGGTCAAGCCCGACACCGACGAATCCATGCCGTCTTCCAACCGCTTCACGATCGACTCGGTCAGCTCTTCCCAGGCTGGCGCTGTCGCGGCGCTCGAGCTCACCCTTCCCGGGCCCGGCGCTCTCTCGGCCACCGGCAGGGATATAAGGACGGCAACGGTCAACGCCCCTTCCGCCGGAAAGGTGATTCTGCACCTGCGGATGACCGGGGCCGGCAAACGTGCGCTCGCCAGATCCCGGTACCACCAGCTCAAGAGCAAGGTTGCCGTCGCCTTCAGGTCAACTGACGGTGGCAATCCTGCCGTGGCCACGAAGCTCGTCACCTTCAGGGCAGAGGGCAAGGGCTACTGATGTCCAAGCGCTCGACCAGCGACAAGGGTGCGATTTCGGTCGGCCCCCGAGACTTTGTTTGGTGGCGCCGAAGTAAGCCTCAGGGCTTAAAGCCCCCCCACCGGTTTTTGCGCGATGTGTTGGGCCTGGAACGTATCTTTCTTGGGCGTCCGTTGAGAGCTCTCGGGCAGATCAGCGCAGCCATTGCTCTGATCGCGCTGCTGGGGCTTGGCATTGCGATCGCCCACGCTGCAATCTCCCAGAAGGGTGACTTGCGGGTCAGCTTCGGCGGCAAGATCGCCCCCTTTTCACTCCCCCGGTCGGGAAGCGCCCCCGTCGCGGTCTCGGTCAGCGGCAAGATCTCAACCACCGACGGCGCGTCGCCGCCCCAGCTGCAGACGATCAAGATCGCGATCAATCGCACTGGCCACCTCTTCACCGCTGGCCTGCCGATCTGCCGCCTCGCGCAGATTCAGCCCGCCACCAGCGCCAACGCCCTCGCCGCCTGCCGCCGCTCTCTGGTCGGGGAAGGCAGCTTCTCGGCCAATGTCGAGCTGCCCCAACAGTCCCCCTTCCCCTCCAACGGCAGGGTTCTCGCTTTCAACGGCATGCTCGCCGGTAAGCCGGTGATCCTCGCCCACGTTTACGGCACCGATCCCATCCCCACCTCCTACACACTGCCCTTCAGCCTCAGCCGGGCCGCCGGAACCTTCGCACTCGTCCTTTCCACCAACCTGCCGCAGGTCACCTCCAACTGGGGCTTCGTAACTGGCCTTGAACTCAGGCTGGACCGCCGCTTCAGCTATCGCGGCAAGTCCCGCAGCTACCTCAGCGCTGGCTGTCCGGCCCCCAGGGGCTTCTCTCGCGTGGCCTATCCCTTCGCCAGAGCGACCTTTGCCTTCGCCGGCAACCTGAGCCTGACCAACACCCTGACGCGTAGCTGCCGGGTCAGCCGATGAATCCCTCCGCCAGCCACGATCGACCCGCGCAGCGCTTTCCTGAGCGCCCTGACTGGGGTCTCGGCCAGGGCCGAGCGGGTTCGCCGAAACCGCTCTCAATCAGCGCCTCGCTGCAGCCCCTTGTCGCCTTTTTGACCCAGCTGAGTGCCGGGTCCTCTTCGCAGTGACCTTCAAGTCCTTAAGGCTTGCCGCAGCCCTCTTTGCGCTTCCCGCTTGACTTCTCAAAGACAACTTGGTCTACTTACAGCCACGAGTGATGTACGTCATGGTTTGTGGTCCTGTCAACCAGTCGGCAGGGACTGTGGGACCTGTAGGGCAGGGCTTAGGGAGCGAAACCAAGCTCTGAATCGGCCGCTTTTTGGAAGCGGCCAGAAGGCTGGTCGACCAATGGCCAACCGAGAGGAGAGTCTTTGTGAAGGGCAGGGCATTGAGGTCGTTGGGCCGGTCGACCGCGGCTGCCGGTAGCTCGGCTGAGCGCGCCACCGCGACCCCACAATCGCCCGCCCCGAGCGCCTCGCCGACGCGCCCCGGTTTCCCTCGCGCCGTCGCGCCGCTCCTCGCCTTCGCCGGTCTCCTCCTGCTCTTCGCCCCGCCCGCCTTCGCCGAAACGCTGGCCCTCAAGGCGAGCTTCGGCAAGGAAGTCGACAAGACCGCCGTCGAAGAAGGCAAGCCCGAAGCCGAACAAAACCTCTGCACCGTCGCCTCCGGTGACACCTGCCAGCCCGGAACCTCGGGCTCCGGCCCAGACCAGTTCCACGGTCCCACCGCGATCGCGATCAACCAGTCAACCGGCGAGGTCTACGTCCTCGACAAGGGCAACGGGCGGGTCGAGCGCTTTGGCTCCTCCGGGGAATACCTCGGCTCCTTCGATGGCTCTGAAACGCCGGCAGGCGAATTTGCTCTGCAGCCCTTCTCCGGCATCGCCGTCGACAACTCCGGTGGACCCGCCACCGGCGACGTCTACCTCGCCGACAGCCTCAACGAAGTTATCGACGTCTTTGGGCCCGAAGGCCACTACACCGGTCGCCAGATTGCCACCGAATACCCCGTCGGCGTCGCCGTCGACGCCGCCGGCGACCTCTGGGTCGCCGGCTACTTCGCCCGCGTCACCGAGTTCGACCAAAGCGGCGCTGCGACCGGCACCGCCTGGAACACCAGCGAAGAACCCGCCATCGCCATCGCCGTTGACTCCCACGATCGCCTCTACGTCACCCAGGGCGGCTGCCTCTGCCACACCGTCCGCTACAACTCAGACGGCGGCGAACCGACCACTATCGACTCCGCCACCGCCGCCACCCCCGCGTCGATCGATCCCGCCGACGACAGCCTCTACGTCGACAACGGCCACCACATCTCCCACTACGACGCCGCCGCCAATCTGCTCGAAACCTTCGGCTCGGGCGCCTTCGGTTCCGGCAGAGGCCTTGCCTTCGCCGCCGCCGGCCCCGCCGCCGGCGACCTCTACGCCGTCGACTCCTCCAACAATGACGTCGACCTCTTCGGCCCCGCCCTGATTCTGCCCAAGGTCAGCTACCACGCCCCCACCGACCTCACCGAAACCTCGGCCACCGTGAACGCCGAAGCCGACCCCAACGGCGGCGGTGAAATCGAAGAATGCAGCTTTGAATACGGTGAAACCGAAGCCTATGGCTCGACCGTGGCCTGCTCGCCGCCGACCCCCTACACCGAACCAAAGCAAGTCTCGGCCGAACTCTCTGGCCTCAGCGCGGGCCACACCTACCACTACCGCCTCCTGCTCAGCGACAAAAACGGCACCCAGCACGGCGCCGACCAGAGGCTCTCCACCAACGGCCCGCCCTCGATCGAGGCCAGCTCAAGTGAAGAAGTCACCGGCGTCAGCGCCATCCTCGCCGCCCAGATCAACCCCGACGGACTGGAAACCGCCTACCACTTCGAATACATCTCCGATCAGGCCTTCCAGCAAAACCTCTCCGAATCAAAGCCCGGCTTCAGCGGCGCCCTGATCGCCCCCCATCCCGACGCCCACCTCGGCTCGGGCACCGGCGATCAGAGCGCCCTTGAGGAAGTCAGCGGCCTCGCCGCCGCCACCACCTACCACTACCGCGCCTTTGCCTCCAACTCGGCCCAACCCGCCGGACTGAGTGGCCCCGAACAGAGCTTCGAGACCGAGCCCGCCCTGCTGATCGGCGCCACCGCAAGCGAAGCCATCACCCGCACCACCGCAACGCTCACCTCCAAGCTCGACCCCGACGGCTCTGAAACCGCCTACCACTTCTCCTACATCACCCAAAAAGCCTACGAAGAAGACGGCAACTCCTTCGGCCAAGGCGCCCAGAGCGCCCCCAACCCCGACGCTCACATCGGCGCCGCCAACAGCGATCAGGAAATCAGCCAGGCCCTCACCGAATTGAAGGCCGGCACCGCCTACCGCTTCCGCCTCCTCGCCACCAACCCCGCCGTCGCCGGCAACCCGATCGAAGGCCCCGAAGCAAGCCTTGAAACCCTGCCCGCGGTCAAGATCGACTCCACCTCCCTTGCCGTCGCCACCGATACCACCGCCACCCTCGCCGCCCAGATCAACCCCCAGGGCGGCGCCACCACCTACCACTTCTCCTACATCACCCAAAAGGCCTACGAAGAAGACGCCAACTCCTTCGGCCCCGGCGCCCAGAGCGCCCCAACCACCGATGCCTCGATCGGCGCCGGGGCCTCTGACGTCTCGGTCTCCCAGTCGATCGAAGGCCTCAGTCCCGCCACGCTCTATCGCTTCCGCGTCCTCGCCACCGGCCCCGACGGCAGCACCGAAGGGCCGATCCAGAGCTTTGACACCTACCCGCCGGCCGGTCCCGGCGGTCTCCCCGACAACCGCGCCTATGAGCAGGTGACGCCGGTCAATAAGGATGGCGATAGCGCTATCGGCGACGAAAACTCCATGCAGGCCTCGCCAAGCGGCGAACGCATCACTTTCGACTCGACCGGGACCTTTCCCGGCGCCGAAGGGGCCAGCAACCTTCCGACCTACATGGCCACTCGCTCCGCCGCCGGCTGGTCGACCCAGGGCCTCCTCCCACTCGAGTACGACATATCGGATCGCTATGCATACGTTTTTGGTTGGAGTGATGATCTCTCCCAAGCCGCGGTCGGGGCAAAATTGCCCTCCGAACCTCGCCCCAATGTGTTCCTTCGTGACTCCGAAAGTGCCGCCCTGCACCCGCTCTTCCCTCCGGGCGCGGGATCCCCCACCGGAATCGCCGACTTCGCCCCCTCCGACCTCCTCTTCGAAGCCACCGGTCAGCTCTTGCCGGGCGCCGCCCCGGGCGCCACCAACCTCTACCAGTGGAACCACGGCTCCCTCAGCCTCATCGGCCTCATCCCTCCCCCCGGCAAGACCTCCTGTGGCGGCCCGCCCGCTCCCGCTTGCGAAGCCCCCCCCGGCGGTTCCTTCGCCGGCCCATACGACTTCCTCCACGCCAACCTCTTCACCGGCGGCGCTACCGCTGCCTACTACACCCAGAACACCCTCTCCGCCGACGGCTCCCGCGCCTTCTTCACCGCCGCCGAAACCGGCCAGCTCTATCTGCGCGAAATGCGCGAAAACGGCGCCACCACCGTCCAGGTCTCCGCCTCCCAGAAAACCAATGGAACAGGTCCCGGCGGAACCGACCCCAACGGCCCCCAGCCGGCTGCCTTCATGGCCGCCACCCCCGACGGCTCCCACGTCTTCTTCACCAGCTGCGAGCAGCTCACCGATGACTCCACCTCTGGTTGTTACACAGAAGGTGGTACCCCAACCGGCAACGATCTATACCGTTATGAAGCCGCCTCTGGCAGCCTCACCGACCTCACCCCCGACCACAACCCCGAAGACTCCAGGGGCGCCGACGTCCTCGGTGTCCTCGGTACCTCCGAAGACGGCTCCAACGTCTACTTCGCCGCCGCCGGTGCTCTAACTGGCGAAGAAGTGAACGCAAAGGGTGCCAAGGCGCAATCGGGCGGGCCCAACCTCTACCTCTCCCACGACGGCAGCGTCCGTTTCATCGCGACGCTCGATGTCTCCGGCCAGGTCCCTCGACAAGTGCGGGATTCCGCCAACTGGGCACCCAATGGCAGTTTCGGCAACATCGAACATAGGACGGCACGCGTCTCCGCAGAAGGCAACGTCCTCCTCTTCAGCTCCACTCAGCCGCTGACCGGCTATCACAACACCCCCCCTGACGGCGCCTGCGGTCAAGGTAGTGCGCCCTGCGCCGAGTTCTACCGCTACGACGCCACCTCAGGTCAGCTTGACTGCGTCTCCTGCAACCCCACTGGCGTCCCGCCCAACGGCAATGCCAGGCTGCATAGCATCAACCCAAACCAACCCATGCCGAATCTCAAGATGACGATGCTCCCCCGCAATCTCTCCGCCGACGGCAGTCGCGTTTTCTTCGAGAGCCCCGATCCTCTCGTCCCCTCCGACACCAACGGCGTCCTCGACGTCTATGAGTGGGAGGCCACCGGCGCCGGCACCTGCCACCGCACCGACCAGGACGGCGGCTGTCTCTTCCTCCTCTCCACCGGTAAGAGCCCCGATCCCTCCTACTTCGCCGACGCCTCCTCCAACGGTAACGACGCCTTCTTCTTCACCACCTCCTCCCTCGTCGGCCAGGACAACGACCAGATCCAGGACGTCTACGACGCCCGCGTCGGCGGCGGCCTCCCCACCCAGAACCCTTCCACCGCGTCCCCGTGTTCCGCTGAATCCTGCAAGCCACCGCCCTCCCCACCGCCCACCACCCAGAGTTCCGGCTCGGCCGCCTTCTCCGGACCCCCAAATCCCTCCGAGCCGCCCCCCAAATGCAAGGCGGGTTTTGTCCTTCGCCACGGCGCATGCCTCAGGAAGCATCACCCCCACCGCCGAACGCACCACAAGCGAGCCTCCCACGCCAACCGCGGGGGCTCAAAGTGATCTCCCGCAGACATGCTGGCGCCGCCACTTTCGCCGGTCTGGCGCTTGCCGTTGCCGCATTACTCCTCATCCCCGCCGCCCCGGCGCTGGCGGCCTCGCCCCCCGTGGTGATCAGCGTCGGGCCCTCCAACCTCCACACCGGGAGCGCCACCCTCAACGCCACCGTCAACCCCGAGGGAGCCACCCTCACCGACTGTCACTTCGAATACGTCGACGAAGCCAATTTCATTGCAACTGAATTTTCCTCTGCCCAATCCCAACCATGCGACGAGACTCCAGCAGAAATCGGTTCGGGATCTCAATCGGTAGCGGTCCACGCCGACATCTCTGGCCTTCAGAGCGGCGACGTCTATTACTATCGCCTCACCGCCACCAACTCCGCCGGTGAGAGCTCCCCCTCGCAGGCTCGGTTTTTCGTCAATGTCGGACCCTTCGGCTTTCTCGCCGCTTTCGAAGGCTTCGACGCCTTGGCGACAAACGCCGACGGGTCGGCTGCCACCCAGGCCAGCTCCCACCCCGCCTCGCTCACCACCGCCTTCGCCCTCTCAACCTACACAGAACCTTCCAGCCACGCCGGAGGTATCACCTTTCCCAATCAGGACATCAGGGACGCCACCGTCACCCTCCCACCCGGCCTCACCGTCAACCCGAATACCACTGCAACCAAGTGCACCGAGTCTGAGTTCGAGGCCAATGCTGGAGGTCAAAATAAGGGCGGTAACTGCCCTGCCTCTTCCGTCATTGGGTCCGTCACTGGCACCTTCGTGTTAGTCAACGAACGAGACGAATTCACCGAACAGCTCTACAACATGGTGCCCCCGGCCGGGGCGCCGGCGCAGTTCGCCTTCCAGTTTGAGAACGTATATATTCATATCACCGCCGGCCTGCGCAGCCACGCGGATTACACTATTACCGCCGCCTCCAACGACATCCTCGCCAAGCTGCCCGTTCTTGGTTTTTCGGTAACCATCTACGGCAACCCTTCCGGCGAACCTAACGGTACCCCCGCGATCAGGATGCCGACCGCCTGCACTGGCCCGATCACCACCTCGATCGCCGCCGACTCCTGGCAGCACCCCGGCTCCTACCTCCCCGGCGGCGAACCCGACCTCTCCAATCCCAGCTGGGTCACCGACAGCTCCGAATCCCACGACGCCGAAGGCCACCCGGTCGGGATCACCGGCTGCAACAAACTCGACTTCAGCCCGACGATCGAATCCAAGCCGACCACCAACCTCGCCGACTCCCCCTCGGGCCTTGACTTCCACCTCCACATTCCCCAGGACGAAGAACTCGAAGGCCTCGCCGAGGCCGATCTGAAGAAGGCCGTCGTCACCCTGCCCAAGGGACTCGTCGTCAACCCCTCCTCCGCCGACGGTCTCGCCGCCTGCTCCGCCGTCCAGATCGGCCTCACCACCCCCCCCGGCACCAACCCGCCGAGCTTCAGCCCCGAACCCGCCCAGTGTCCCGAGGCCGCCAAGATCGGCAGCGTCGAGGTCGACACTCCGCTGCTCGAAGCGCCGCTCCAGGGCGGCGTCTACGTCGCCAAGCCCTACGAAAACCCCTTCGACAGCCTGCTCGCGATCTACATCGCCCTCGAAGACCCTGCCCGCGGCGTCTTCATCAAGCTCGCCGGCCAGGTCGAACCCGACCCCCAGACCGGCCAGCTCACCACCACCCTCGACCACAACCCCCAGCTCCCCTTCGAAGACTTCAGGTTCCACTTCTTCGAAGGCGCCAGGGCACCGCTTCGCACCCCCGCCACCTGCGAGAGCTATGAAACGAGCAGCGACCTCACCCCTTGGTCCTCACCCGAAGGCGCCGACGCGACTCCCCATGACTCCTTCACCCTCAGCTCCGGCCCGGGCGGCTCCCCCTGCGCCAAAACCGAAGCCGAAGAGCCCAATAAGCCGAGCTTCTCCGCCGGCACCCTCACCCCGCTGGCCGGCTCCTACAGCCCCCTGCTCATCCACCTCTCCCGCGAAGACGGCAGCCAGCAGATCAAAAGCTTTGACACCACCCTGCCGCCGGGGCTGATCGGCCGCCTCGCCGGGATCCCCTACTGCCCCCCGGCCGCCCTTGCGGCCGCCGAAAAGAGCTCCGGCACCGAACAGCAGGCAAACCCCTCCTGCCCGCTCGCCAGCCGGCTCGGGGAAGTAAACGTCGGCGCCGGGGCCGGCCCCGACCCCTACTACGTCAAGGGCACCGCCTACCTGACCGGCCCCTACAAGGGCGCCCCGCTCTCGATCGCGGTGATCACCCCGGCCCTGGCCGGCCCCTTTGACCTCGGCACCGTGGTGGTCAGGGCAGCCCTCTACATAAACCCCGAAACCGCCCAGATCCACGCCGTCTCCGATCCGCTACCCCAGATCCTTGACGGCATCCCGCTCGACCTCCGCTCGATCGCCCTCAGCATGGATCGCCCCGAGTTCACCCTCAACCCGACCTCCTGTGACCCGATGACCCTAAGCGGCGATGCCACCTCCCTCCTAGGTCAAAGCGCCGCCCTCTCCGATCCCTTCCAGGTCGGCGGCTGCGCCGCCCTTCCCTTCGCCCCCAAGCTTGCCCTCAGCCTCAAGGGCGCCACCAAGCGAACCGGTAACCCGGCCCTCACCGCGACCCTGACCGCCAAACCAGGCGAAGCCAACATCGCCGCCGCCCAGGTCACCCTGCCACCCTCAGAGCTGCTCGATAACGCCCACATCAAAACCGTCTGCACCAAAGTCCAGTTCGCCGCCAACCAGTGCCCGGCCGCCTCGGTCTACGGCCACGCCACCGCGATCACCCCGCTGCTCTCCGAACCGCTGCAGGGCCCCGTCTACCTGGGCACCGGCTACGGCCACGAGCTCCCCGACCTGCTCGCCGACCTCGGCGGCCAGATCCAGGTCGTCCTAAACGGCACCGTCACCTCCTTTCACGGCGGCATTCGCAACAGCTTCGAAGCTGCCCCCGACGCCCCCGTCTCAAAGTTCGTCCTCTCCATGAACGGCGGCAAGCAGAGCTTGCTCGTCAACTCGACCAACCTCTGCAGCTCGACCAGCCGGGCGAAGGTCGATCTCACCGGACAGAACGGCAAGGTCCACGACACCGAACCGCTGGTCGGGAACAGCTGCAAGGGCAAGGCTAAGAAGAGGCACCGGCGCCACAGAGGCCATCGCCATTGAGTTCTCTGGACAGCCAACCCTCGCCAGCGGGTCATATGCCTATCGCTGTTCGAGACTTCGATCTTTGCCGTCGAGGCTGGCACCGCTCGATTGGTGCCCAAGCGCACCGCAAGTGGACTCAGTGAGTATTCAATTAATCAAATAGAATCACAGGCTCTGTGGTGAAGGACGGCGATCGAATCGCGCCCAGCGAGCAGCGCCTTACCGTGATAGGCGCGGGTCCGAAGGCCGTTGCCATCGCCGCCAAGCGAACGGTTCTCGGCCGGCTTGGTGTCGCGGTTCCCAAGCTCTGTGTGATCGACCCCAAGGGCATCGCCGCCCACTGGACCGGCGAGCACGGCTACACCGACGGCTACTTGCCACTCGGGACTCCGCCTGAGAAGGACGTGGGTTTTCCCTACGCATCGAAGGGGTACGAGAGTGCCGCCCTAAATAGGGCAGTCGATGCCGCGATGCTCCGTTACTCCTGGGCGGCATTCCAGGTTCGCAAGCGCCCGCCGAGCTACGCCGACTGGGTGGACCGCGGCAAGCCGCCGCCCACGCATCGGCTTTGGGCCGAGTATTTGCAGTGGGTTGCCGACCAGGTCGACCTCGACATTGAGCATGATGAGGTCACCCGCATCTCATGCGACTCTAGCTGGCGTCTTACCCTCGCCTCGGGCCGGCAGATCGAGACTGACGGCCTTGTCGTCACAAATCCCGGACCGCACCGCCAGAAGTTCACGATCAGCGGTCCTACCGAGCGGATATTCAATGGCGTGGATTTCTGGCTGGGCCCCAATCAGGAGAGGATCAAAAAACTCGCAGAGCGGACTGAGCGCATCGAGGCATGTGTCATCGGCAGTGGCGAGACTGCGGCAGCTATCGCGGTTCAGCTCTGCCGCCTCTTGCCGCCGCTCTCGCCAATCGACATCGTCAGTCGCACCGGGATCGTCTACACGCGGGGGGAGAGCCACGACGAGAACCGGCTCTACTCCAATCCGCAGGCCTGGCTGCAGTTTCCCGAGGGCGCTCGCCGGGAGTTCGTGAGACGTACTGATCGTGGCGTCTTCTCGGTCACGAACAAGGTGGTCCTCAGCCAGGCTGATTCGGTTAGGACGGTTGCTGGCGCCGTGCAGTCGATAGAGGCCGATGGCGAGGGTCTGCTGGTCGAGTTCAAAGAGACACCGCAGTCCAATAGGTACCAGCTGGTCGTCGACGCGACCGGCTTCAGGCCAGAATGGTTTCTCGATCTCATGGATCCGGCGGCCAAGGACGCGCTGGCCGAGGCGCTGGAAAGCGATGGGGTGCAGAAGGATCTGGCGGCGGCCATCGGTCCAGACCTGGCGCTGGAGAACCTCGACCCGCCGCTCCACCTGCCAATGCTTGCCGCTTTCGGCCAGGGTCCCGGCTTCCCCAATCTGAGCTGTCTGGGCCTGCTGTCCGACCGCATCCTCGAGCGCTACTGCTCGCCGCCGTTGATCGCCGATGCCCCCGACTCTAGTAGCGATCTGAGCATGGTGGATTCGTGATAGCGTCGCGGCAATTCTCGTCCAGCCTGCCCCAGCTCGCCCGGGGCCGAGGTCTTTGGTCTGTATGGTTTGTTCGATGCTTGACAACGAAGAGCCGCATGCCTAAGTCGCTGGGCTGCGCGGTTCATCAGCTAAGGAGCGATGTCGATGGCTGACATGCACTCGGGATGGGCGCCGCCGGATCGGGTGCGGCGTTCGGTGGTACTGCCGATTGGGCTCGACCGCCAAATCACCACACTGGCGAAAGAGCATCAGTCGACTCCCTCGACGGTATTGGTAGATGTACTGAGGACGGCGGTCGGCGATTTCTCCTTCGAAACTGCGGAAGCGGTGCTGCAAGCCCCGTCCGAGCCTGCCGAGCGTCTCGTCCAACACGTCGTTGTCATAGAGCCTTCCGTCAATGAGGCGCTCGATGAGCGGGTCTCGAAACTGCGTGTTGCTGCTAACAGCGACCGCACGGGCCTCGATTTCTCCGATCTGGTCACGGCCATAGTCAGGCGCTACCTCGACCAACCCCACCGTAACGGCGCCGCATCGCTAAACGGCGCTGTGCCTGACTGATTAACCCCTTCAAATTCAAAGTGCGCCGCTGCCAAGCAGCGCAGTTTGTGCCCCACACCCGCCGGGTTGTTGGAGTGTGAGTGAATTGCCGTGCCACAAAGAACGCCAACCGCCGACTCGACTTCTGCTACTCCGTTCACCCTACGGTGCCATCCCGCCCGCTGCCCTGCCCGGCCTCCCTGGCGCAGCCTTCCCTTCGCCACCGGCCGAACCCTGACCTCGAACTGACCCGTAGCTGCGAGGTGCGGCGGTAGAGGGAGCGGGGGAGGGGAGGGAATCCGCTCCCTACCTTCCCCAATTTTCGATCTTTTCGCGGACCGGTTTGAGTCTCAGAATCCGCGCTCTGGAGCGGTTTCACGCGATGAGGAGCCAAGCTGACGCGCTCTTCAGACACCCCGCGCTTGACTTCGTCGGAACTATCTGGTCCACTGTCCAGCATAGTAATGTACGAAGCAGTTCAGTCGTCACTCTACGGGCAGGCGCCACAAGCCCAGGGAGTACGAGCAAATCGGGTTCCGAAGGGGTCGCTTGGGAAGTGGCCGGCAGCGGGGCTCAGGAACGAGGAGGAGCCAAGTGTCAACCGCCTTCACCGACAACGGTCGATGAACGTAATCTTCGGCGGCGGGATCGACACCGGCCGCGGGCAGCCGGACCGCAGCAAGCGCCACCAGCGGGGAGGTAGGCGCTGATGCTCTCCTCAATTAACCCGCACGCACGAACCCGCACGCACGCCAACCTCCAAGCTCGGATCAGCTGCGCAGTATCCCATCGTCGTCTGCTTGCCTCTCTCACAACCCTCTGCGCCCTCGCCGCCATCCTCGCCTTCTCCGCCTCTCCGGCCTCAGCCTCTGGCTTCAGTCTCGTTTCCTCCTTCACCGGGGAATTCGGGGCGGCAAGCCCTAACGGCGTGGCGGTCGATGATTCGACCGGCGATGTCTTCGTCCTGGACGCCGCCAAAACGCGCTTGGAGGTCTTCAACCCGGAAGGTGTAAAGCTCCCCGAATTCAAATTCACCGGTGGAGGATTGGCTGAACACCCACAAGGGGTGGCGGTGGATGATTCCACCGCAGCGGGCGATACCTCCAGGGGCGACGTCTATGTTGCCGACCCCACCAAGGAAGCGGTCGACAGGTTCAAGGCGCTCGGAGGAGGCAGCTACGAATTGCAAGGACCGCTTTATGCAGCGGAACCGCATGGGGTGGCGGTCGACTCCAAGGGCGACCTGTATATCGCGAACTATTTTCTCCCCTCGGGCGTGCTCGAGTACAACTACGAAGGCAAAGAACTCCCCCCGATTGAAGACGCCAGCTTTAGTCAGCTGAAGGGTGTCGCCGCTGCTCCCAGCGCCGGGGTCATCTATGTTTTAAACGAATTCGGAGCGAGTCTGGTCAAGCTGACGCTCAGCACCGAAAACAAGGTCGAACAAGAAGAAACGATCGGCCACGGTGGAGCTGCCGTCGCCGTCGACCCTGCCGGGAGCGTCTTCGTCGTTCGCAACGAACCTGTGCCTCACGTCGAAGAGTACGAACCCAACGGGACCCTAGTCGAAGAATTCGGTGCGGGAGAAATGGGAGTCTCGCACGGTATCGCCTACAGCTCCTCCAACGGCGATGTCTACGTCGCCGATGAAGGAAATCATGCTGTGCACATCTTCGCAAAGACCGAAGAAAAAGAACCCAGAATCAAATGCACCAGCCCCGAACAGAGTACCCCGGTGGCGGAGGTCGTCAAGTGCACCATCACCTCGGAAGCTGCGACGGCCGCTTGGAGTGTGAAGTACGGCGAAGGAACCGAACTAACCACCGAAACCGCAGGAGGGACCGTCAACGGCACCGAAGCGGTCGAAAAGACGATCGAAGGCCTGAAACCCTCCAGGAAATACAGTTACCAGCTCTTCGCCGAAAACAACGAAGGCACAAAGTTCTACAGCGCCGTGGAAACCTTCGGGACCATCCCCGCTGTCAAGAAGGTCAGCCAATGCACCGTCAGCGAAGTTGGCCCAACTACGGCGACGCTCAACGGTTCGGTCGAACCCAACGCCGGAGCAGCAACGACCTGGTTCTTCGAATACGCGCAAAAGGGATCTAGCGAATTCACCCGTGCCCCTCAACCCTCGCCCACCGTTCCCAGTACCGAAGAACCCCACAGCGTCAAAGCCCCGATCGAAAGCCTGCAGCCCCGCACGCCCTACGCCTGCCGCCTTGTTGCAACGGCCGAATACGACGGCACGCCCTACCCCGTCGAAGGTGAAAGCGGCGAATTCACCACCGCTGGCCCCCCGATCCCAGGCGAACAGTTCGTCTCCGCGGTCGGCACCACAACCGCCACGCTCAACGCTCAGATCGACCCCGAAGGGCCCCCCGGTGAATGGCTCAAAGCCACCTTCGACTTCGAATACGGCGAAGTCGGCTCCCCGGCGCCGATGACCAAGGCGCCTTCCGAACCCGCCAGCCTCGCCGCCGAAAACGACGTCCTCGGCTCCACCACGCTCTCAGGCCTTAAAGCAGACACCGAATACCGTTACCGAATCGTCGTCGAAGACAAAGACGGCACAACACAGGGCGCCGAAGAGACCTTCGACACCTACCCCACATCCCTCCCGAGCCTGCCCGACGGTCGAGCCTACGAAATGGTCACCCCACCGGAGAACGAAAACGCAGACGTCTACCAACCGGACGAGCTTCCAAGTCTCGCTGGAGCGGATGGGACCCAGACAGGGCTGCCGTTTCGCGCCGCGGTCGACGGTAGCGCTGTCGCCTATGTCGCCGACCCTACCTCGGGCGGCAATGGCAGTTCAGGCGAAGGCAAGGGCAACCAATATCTCGCCCGGCGCTCCGCGCAAGGCAAATGGGAACAGCAGAACATCCAGCCGTCAGGGTTATATAGCCCGGAATATTTGTCGTTCTCCAACGATCTCTCACTCGCCATCTTGCAGTCCAGCGAATCTCTGCCTGGCGCTCCGGGGGGCGGCATCTACGCCACCGCCCCTGGCAGCAACAGCTACCAGCTGCTCGGTGGCACCTACGCCGGCGCCAACACCGGCACCGCCACCGTTCCCGCCGCCAGTCACATCTTGGCCGGCGGCGACATGACCGGCGGCCAGCAGTTCCCCGTCAACGTCCTTCCTGACCGCGAACTGGCTCCGAACTTCACCTTCGGCGCGCCCTCGACCGAACCCACCAACAAAGAAACCTTCCCGGATTTAAGCCATGTGATCTCCGCCGACGGCTCGCGCATCTTCTGGACCGACCTCAGCCCCGGCGAAGACTTCGAACACGTCTATGTGCGCCAGAACGACGAAACAACCAATGCCGTCTCCGCCGGGGCGGCTCGCTACTGGACCGCGAGCCCCGACGGACGCTACGCCTTCTACACCGAAGCCGGCGCCCTCTACCGCTTCGATGTGCCCAGCGAAACCCGCGAAGAAGTCGCCCCCGCCAGCGCTGGCGTGCAGGGCGTCATCGGGACCAATGAAACCGGTGAAGACGGCTCCTACGTCTACTTCGCCGCGACCGCTGCCCTTTCCGGCGCCAACCCCGAAGGCAAGGTGCCCACCGCCGGTCAATCAAACCTCTACCTTCGCCACCACAACGGATCCGAATGGGAAGCGCCAGCCTTTATTGCCACCCTCGTACCACAAGACGAGACAGAAGTGCCTCCCTTTAGGCCCAATATTATCCCCGGCGGCGATCTGCTGCCCGGCCTCGGTAATCGCACCGCCGCGGTTGCCCCCGACGGCCGCAGCGTCGTCTTCATGTCGAGGCGCAGCCTGACCAACTATGACAATAACGCCGTCCGTCGCAATACCAACGACGAACTCGAACCAGACCCGAGCAATCCCGAACTTTCCGAGGTGTATGTCTATCAGTCCGAAGAGAGCCGCCTCTTCTGCGCCTCGTGTAACCCCAGCGGCGAACCACCGCTGACGATAGGCGTGCCGAACCCCTCCGGTAAACCAGCGGGCTTTCTGCCACTCAGTCACAGCGCCACCTTTGCACCGCGCTGGATCTCCACCGACGGCAGCCGAGTCTTCTTTGACAGCACTCAGGCCCTCGTGCCGCAGGACCAAAATGGTATGCCCGACGTATATGAGTGGGAGAACGACGGCTCGGGCAGCTGTCATGAGTCCCGCGGCTGTGTCTATCTGCTCTCCGCCGGTACCAGCCCCACAGCGTCGTGGCTGTTGGACGCCAGCGAGAGCGGCGGAGACATTTTCATCATTACGGCTGCCCAACTGGCTGGCAAAGACCACAACGAAAACTACGATGTCTACGACGCGCGGGTCGGCGGCGGTACCGAAGTTCAGCCGACGCAGTGCTCGGGCAGCGGCTGTCAGGTACCTTCGCCCCCGCCCCCTTCCTTTGCTACCCCCTCCAGCGAAACGTTCGCCGGTGCCGGTAACCTCGCGCATCACGCTGCGCTTTCGCACTGCAAGCGGGGCTTTGTCAAGAAGCACGGCCGTTGCGCCAAGAAGAAAGCCAAGCACACTAAACGCAAAGGGGTGGGAAGGTGAGAGCCGTCCTTCGAGCCGCCCTGGCGGGTCTTCTCGTCATCTTCGCGTCGACGCTCATCGCTGCCCCTGCCTGGGGTTTTAGCTCGACACCGACCTCGACCGGCTTTGGCTTCTCGGGCTTTGAAAGTTCTTTCAGCGATACGCAGGCTGGCTCACATCCTGGCGAAGAGATCTTCACAGTTAACTTCAACAAGACGGCGGAAGACCTTCCCGTTGGCGGGCAGGCACGGAACCTCGAAACGAGCTTGCCGCCGGGCTTCATCGGCGACACCTCAGCCGTAAAACAGTGCACCCGCGAGGAACTGAACAACAATGGCAGCTGTCGTGACGCCACACAGGTCGGTGTCGCTGAAATATCTGCCGGTGGGTCGGTATTAACGTTGCCTGTAGATAATATGGTGCCCCCGCCGGGAGTGCCGGCCCAGTTCTCATTTGACTTAGAAGGCACCTCTCAGTTTCTGGATTTCGGTGTGCAGGGCGCCGGCAACGGGCTCACCGCACATCTCGACAACATTTCCCAGCGACGTATCATCTTCTCTCGTTTGGCTGTCTGGGGCGTGCCTAGCGATCCCAGTCATGACGGGCAACGCGGTGCGTGTCTCACCCATGGCGGCAGCTGTCCTGTGGAACCGACGGGGAAGGCGCTTCTCACCCTGCCGACCGCCTGCGAAGAACCGCTGGGGTTCTCGCTGCAGGCGGACACCTGGGAAGAACCAAATGCGTTCGCCGAAGCGGGCCTGGAATCACCGGTCGAGATCGGTGGCTGTGAACACCTCGGCTTTAACCCGTCGATCTCGGCCGCCCCCGACACCAGTCAGGCCGATACCCCCGCGGGGCTGACGGCCGATATCAGCATGCCCCAAGAAGGCCTCTCGGAGGCGGGCCAACTCGCCGAATCCGACCTCAAAGACACCACAGTGACGCTTCCGCCAGGCCTTGACATCAACCCGGGGCAGGCCGCGGGCCTTGAAGCCTGCCAGCCCTCCCAGGAGCGCCTCGAAGAACCCGAAGGTGCCCCCTCCTGCCCGGCCGCCTCCAAAGTCGGCACGGTCAAAATCTCCTCGCCGCTGCTCTCCGGCGCTGTCGAAAGGGAACTGGAAGGAAACGTCTACGTGATGCAGTCAAACCCACCCCATCTGCAGCTCCTACTAGCCCCCTCTGGGGAGGGCGTCAACCTCAAGCTGATCGGGAACGTGAATCTCAACGAACAGACCGGCCAGCTGACCGCGATGTTCAAGCAAACCCCGCAGCTGCCATTCACCGACCTAAAGCTCTCCTTCTCAGGCGGAGCCCAAGCCGCTTTGGCTACCCCGCCAACCTGCGGCGAATACAAGACGACCTCCGACTTCACCCCCTGGAGCACCCCCGACATCGCCGACGCTTTCCCGCCCAGCGGCTTTGCGATCACCAGCTCCTCCGAAGGCGGCCCCTGCTCCCCCCCGATCTTTGCCCCCTCGATGCACGCCGGGGTCACCAACCCCTCCGCCGGGCGCACTTCAGCCTTCATACTTAAGGTCACAAAGCCCTCCGGTCAGCAGAACATCAGGAGCATAGAGGCCATCCTGCCCCCGGGCCTCACCGCCCGCCTCGCTGGTGTTGCGCTCTGCCCCGAGGCGGGAGCGCCAACCGCCAACTGCCCCCCCGCCTCTCAAATCGGAACCACCACCCTCGCAGTAGGCCCGGGTCAAAACCCCCTCTACATCCCCCAGCCCGGCAAAGCCCCGACCGCCGTCTACCTTGCCGGCCCCTACAAGGGCGCCTCCTACAGCATTGTCGTCGCGGTCCCCGTCCAAGCGGGCCCCTTCGACCTCGGCACCGAAGTCGTGCGCTCGGGCATCTACGTCAATCCCGAAACCGCCCAGGTCACGGCCAAATCCGACCCCCTGCCCCAGATCCTCAAGGGCATCCCGGTCGAGTACTCGACCGTCTTCGTCAACCTCGATCGCGCCGGCTTCATCCAGAACCCGACCAACTGTGAACCGATGACGGTCAAAGGAACGATCGTCTCCACCCAGGACACCGAGACTTCGATCTCCGATCCCTTCCAGGTCGGCGGCTGCTCTGCCCTTCCCTTCGTTCCCAAGCTCGCCTTGAGCCTCAAGGGCGCCACCAAGCGAGACGGCAACCCCGCCCTCACCGCGACCCTCACCGCCCGCCCCGGCGAAGCCAACATCGCCGCGGCCCAGGTCACCCTGCCACCCTCAGAGCTGCTCGATAACGCCCACATCAAAACCGTCTGCACCAAAGTCCAGTTCGCCGCCAACCAGTGCCCGGCCGCCTCGGTCTACGGCCACGCCACTGCGATCACGCCGTTGCTCTCCGAACCGCTGCAAGGCCCCGTCTACCTCGGCACCGGCTACGGCCACCAGCTCCCCGACCTGCTCGCCGACCTCGGCGGCCAGATCCAGGTCGTCCTAAACGGCACGGTCAGCTCCTTTCACGGCGGAATACGCAACAGCTTCGAAGCAGTCCCCGACGCCCCGGTCTCAAAGTTCGTCCTCTCCATGAACGGCGGCAAGCAGAGCTTGCTCGTCAACTCGACCAACCTCTGCAGCTCGACCAGCCGGGCGAAGGTCGATCTCACCGGACAGAACGGCAAGCTCCACGACACCGAACCGCTGGTCGGGAACAGCTGCAAGGGCAAGGGCAAGGGCAAGGGCAAGGGCAAGGGCAAAAAGAGGCAGAGGCGGCAGCGGGGGCACGGGTTCCGCTGAACGGCTTCGCCATGCACGCAGCGCCGAACCACTTCACACTGGCACCGCGTCGCCGCCCAGATGCCGCTGATCACTCCGTCTCGACTGCTTTTCACAACCCCACCTCGCCTCCCACCTTCCGGGCCATCTGGCGATGATCCTCAAGTCCTTTCATGTCCGTGATTACAAGAGCATCTCCGACTCCGACTCCGTCACCCTCGAGTCTGGGGTCACCTGTCTGGTCGGCAAGAACGAGAGCGGCAAGACCGCCGCACTTGAGGCTTTTTATAGGCTGAGAGCGCTTCCCACAGGTCACAAGGTCGACTTCGACGGTCTATACGATTTCCCCCGCAACCGCTGGGCGATCGAGAAGGCCGAGGTGCAGACAAAGGTCCCGGTAAGTGCCACCTTCGAACTCGACCCAGCTGAGGTCGCCGCCGTACACGCCGAGCTGGGGGAGGGCGTCCTCACCAGTCCCACCTTCTCAATCTCTCGCCGCTACGACGGCACTGTGCTCTGGAGCCTGCAAACGAGCCAGCGGGCGAGAATCGACCGACTCCTCGAAGACTTCGGCGCCAAACCAGGCGTCGCCGAGGGTGCGAGCACGATTGCCCAGCTCAAGCAGAAACTGCAGGGCCAGGCCCAGCGTGCTGCGCCGACCGAGCAGCTTCTGGAGGCGATCGCCGAGCTCGAGGTCTGGCGCGAGGCCCACATCCTGATCGAGCCGCGCCTGCCCCGCTTCCTCTACTTCGACGAGTACAGCACCCCGCCGGGCACCGTCAATATCGCCGAGCTGCAGCGCACTCCCGAGCCGGAGGTGACACCACCGATGCGCACCACGCTCGCGCTCCTTCGCCTCGCCGGCGTCGCTCCAGGTGATTTCACCGAGGAGCACTACGAGGCGCGCCGGGCCGAGCTTGAGGCGGCCGGCAGCGCCATCACCCATGAGGTATTTGAGTACTGGAGTCAGAACCGGGATCTGCGAGTTGTCTTCGATGTCGACTTTCGATCCCCGCAGGGGGCGCCCGAGGGACCCAAGGAGCCCCATCTTGAGATCCGCATCGAGAACCGCCGCCACGAAGTCACGCTCAACTTCGGCGAGCGCTCCGCCGGCTTCGTCTGGTTCTTCTCCTTCCTCGCCGCTTTTTCGGAGTACCGCGATACTGAGCAGCAGCTGATCCTCCTCCTCGATGAGCCGGCGATGGGCCTGCACGCCTCAGCCCAGGCCGACCTCCTTCGCTACATCGATGAGCGGCTGGCGCCGGCCCGCCAGGTGATCTACACGACCCACTCGCCTTTCATGGTCGACCCAACGGCCCTCGCTCGCGTTCGCACCGTCGAAGACCGGCCCGAGGTCGGTACCAAGATCGGCACCGACCTGCTCAGCTCCAGCGCTGAGACCCTCTACCCGCTACAAGCCGCTCTCGGCTACGAGCTCGCCCAGAGCCTCTTCGTCGGACCCGACAACCTCGTCGTCGAGGGGCCTTCGGATTTCGTTTATCTCACGGTCCTCGGCGAGCGCCTTCGCGAGCTCGGCCGAGGGCACCTCGATCAGCGCTGGGTCGTCGTCCCTGTCGGCGGCATCGACAAGATCCCCACCTTTCTCGCCCTCCTCAGCGCCCACCTCAACGTCGCCGCGATCATCGACGGTAAGTCCGGCGGGGTGCAGAAGATCAACGCTCTTATCTCCGCTGGAGTTATCGAGCAAAACAGGGTCTTGCCACTGGCGCTGGTGCTCGGGGTCCCCGAGGCCGATATCGAGGACTTCTTCGAGCCCGAGTTCTATCTCGAGCTGCTCGAGGCCTCTGGTGTGTCCAAGCTCGAGTTGGCCGATCTGGGCCCCGGCAACCGCATCGTCAGGCGGGTCGAAAAGCATCTCGACGCCGAGTACAGCCACTACAGCCCTGCCCGGCACCTCTTGGCCAACCCGACGCTTGTTGAGCATCTCGACGAGGACACCCTGGGCCGCTTCGAGGCGCTCTTCACCCAGCTAAATCAACTGCTCGCTTAGACCCGCCCTCGTGAGGACCTCCCAGCTTCCCGCCCTGCTCCTCGCCTTCCTTCTGCTCTCAACCGCAACCGCAACCGCCAACGCCGAGCTGACCCAACGCGGCGATCTCTTCATCAACTTCAATGGCTCCCTCACCCCTGCCGCCTTGCCTCGACACACCCTCGTCCCGATCGACATCCGCGTTGCAGCCACCATCAGGACCATCTCCGGTGCCAACCCTCCGGCGCTGCGCAGGATCACGATCGCGGTCAACCGCAACGGCCGCCTCGACACCCGCGGCCTGCCGCTCTGCCCGATCTCGCGCATCGAAGCCACATTGCCCGCCGCCGCCCTCGCCGCCTGCCGAGCTTCTCTTATCGGCACCGGCACCTTCACCGCCAATGAGATCTTTCCCGAAGAAACCGGCTTTCCGTCCCGGGGCCGCATCCTCGCCTTTAACTCCACCGACGGCGGGGGGCGCGCGATCCTCGCCCACGTCTACGGCGCCAGGCCGCTGCCCATCGCCCGCGTCCTCAACTTCCACCTGCGCTCCACCACGGGCACCTACGGCACCGTCCTCTCCGCCACCCTGCCGAAGAGTGTCAACGGTTCGGGCTACGTCAAGAGCATCAGCCTCAGCTTGCACCGCCTCTACTCCTACCGCGGCAAGCGCCGCAGCTACCTCTCGGCCTCCTGCTCCGCCCCCAACGGCTTCTCGGTCGCCGCCTTCCCCCTCGCCCGCGCTTCGATGACCTTTGAAGGCGGCACCACCCTCACCTCAATCCTGACCAGAAGCTGCAAGGTGAGCGGGTAGGATCCCGCCCGAAGGGCCTGTTACTCGCGATCACGCCGTCCTCCTGCCCGTAACGCCTCGCTTGCCGATCAGGCGCTGACCCAAAGAGGCAACATCTTCATCAAGTTCAACGGCGGCAAGCAGAGCCTGCTCGTCAACTCGACCAACCTCTGCAGCTCACCCAGCCGCGCCAGGGTCGAGCTCACCCAAAACGGCAAGGTCCACGACACCGAACCGCTGGTCGCCAACAGCTGCAAGGGCAAGGGCAAGAAGAGGCAGAGGCGGCAAAGAGGCCATCGCCATTGAGTTCTCTGGACAGCCAACCGTCGCCAGCGGGTTATATGCCTATCGCTGTTCGAGACTTCGCTCTTTGCCATCGAGGCTGGCATCGCTCGATTGGTGCCCAAGCGCACCGCAAGTGGAGTCAGTAAGTATTCAATTAATCAAATAGACTCACAAGCTCTGTGGTGAAAGAAGGCGATCGAATCGCCCCCAGCGATCAGCGCCTTACCATGATAGGCGCGGGTCCGAAGGCCGTTGCCATCGCCGCCAAGCGAACGGTTCTCGGCCGGCTTGGGGTCGCGGTACCCAAGCTCTGTGTGATCGACCCCAAGGGCATCGCCGCCCACTGGACCGGCGAGCACGGCTACACCGACGGCTACTTGCCACTCGGGACTCCGCCTGAGAAGGACGTGGGTTTTCCCTACGCATCGAAGGGGTACGAGAGTGCCGCCCTAAATAGGGCAGTCGATGCCGCGATGCTCCGTTACTCCTGGGCGGCATTCCAGGTTCGCAAGCGCCCGCCGAGCTACGCCGACTGGGTGGACCGCGGCAAGCCGCCGCCCACGCATCGGCTTTGGGCCGAGTATTTGCAGTGGGTTGCCGACCAGGTCGACCTCGACATTGAGCATGATGAGGTCACCCGCATCTCATGCGACTCTAGCTGGCGTCTTACCCTCGCCTCGGGCCGGCAGATCGAGACTGACGGCCTTGTCGTCACAAATCCCGGACCGCACCGCCAGAAGTTCACGATCAGCGGTCCTACCGAGCGGATATTCAATGGCGTGGATTTCTGGCTGGGCCCCAATCAGGAGAGGATCAAAAAACTCGCAGAGCGGACTGAGCGCATCGAGGCATGTGTCATCGGCAGTGGCGAGACTGCGGCAGCTATCGCGGTTCAGCTCTGCCGCCTCTTGCCGCCGCTCTCGCCAATCGACATCGTCAGTCGCACCGGGATCGTCTACACGCGGGGGGAGAGCCACGACGAGAACCGGCTCTACTCCAATCCGCAGGCCTGGCTGCAGTTTCCCGAGGGCGCTCGCCGGGAGTTCGTGAGACGTACTGATCGTGGCGTCTTCTCGGTCACGAACAAGGTGGTCCTCAGCCAGGCTGATTCGGTTAGGACGGTTGCTGGCGCCGTGCAGTCGATAGAGGCCGATGGCGAGGGTCTGCTGGTCGAGTTCAAAGAGACACCGCAGTCCAATAGGTACCAGCTGGTCGTCGACGCGACCGGCTTCAGGCCAGAATGGTTTCTCGATCTCATGGATCCGGCGGCCAAGGACGCGCTGGCCGAGGCGCTGGAAAGCGATGGGGTGCAGAAGGATCTGGCGGCGGCCATCGGTCCAGACCTGGCGCTGGAGAACCTCGACCCGCCGCTCCACCTGCCAATGCTTGCCGCTTTCGGCCAGGGTCCCGGCTTCCCCAATCTGAGCTGTCTGGGCCTGCTGTCCGACCGCATCCTCGAGCGCTACTGCTCGCCGCCGTTGATCGCCGATGCCCCCGACTCTAGTAGCGATCTGAGCATGGTGGATTCGTGATAGCGTCGCGGCAATTCTCGTCCAGCCTGCCCCAGCTCGCCCGGGGCCGAGGTCTTTGGTCTGTATGGTTTGTTCGATGCTTGACAACGAAGAGCCGCATGCCTAAGTCGCTGGGCTGCGCGGTTCATCAGCTAAGGAGCGATGTCGATGGCTGACATGCACTCGGGATGGGCGCCGCCGGATCGGGTGCGGCGTTCGGTGGTACTGCCGATTGGGCTCGACCGCCAAATCACCACACTGGCGAAAGAGCATCAGTCGACTCCCTCGACGGTATTGGTAGATGTACTGAGGACGGCGGTCGGCGATTTCTCCTTCGAAACTGCGGAAGCGGTGCTGCAAGCCCCGTCCGAGCCTGCCGAGCGTCTCGTCCAACACGTCGTTGTCATAGAGCCTTCCGTCAATGAGGCGCTCGATGAGCGGGTCTCGAAACTGCGTGTTGCTGCTAACAGCGACCGCACGGGCCTCGATTTCTCCGATCTGGTCACGGCCATAGTCAGGCGCTACCTCGACCAACCCCACCGTAACGGCGCCGCATCGCTAAACGGCGCTGTGCCTGACTGATTAACCCCTTCAAATTCAAAGTGCGCCGCTGCCAAGCAGCGCAGTTTGTGCCCCACACCCGCCGGGTTGTTGGAGTGTGAGTGAATTGCCGTGCCACAAAGAACGCCAACCGCCGACTCGACTTCTGCTACTCCGTTCACCCTACGGTGCCATCCCGCCCGCTGCCCTGCCCGGCCTCCCTGGCGCAGCCTTCCCTTCGCCACCGGCCGAACCCTGACCTCGAACTGACCCGTAGCTGCGAGGTGCGGCGGTAGAGGGAGCGGGGGAGGGGAGGGAATCCGCTCCCTACCTTCCCCAATTTTCGATCTTTTCGCGGACCGGTTTGAGTCTCAGAATCCGCGCTCTGGAGCGGTTTCACGCGATGAGGAGCCAAGCTGACGCGCTCTTCAGACACCCCGCGCTTGACTTCGTCGGAACTATCTGGTCCACTGTCCAGCATAGTAATGTACGAAGCAGTTCAGTCGTCACTCTACGGGCAGGCGCCACAAGCCCAGGGAGTACGAGCAAATCGGGTTCCGAAGGGGTCGCTTGGGAAGTGGCCGGCAGCGGGGCTCCTCGCACCGAGGAGAGATCGACGTGAAACGCAGGTCAGTGCAACCGTTGGGCCGATCGACCGCGGCTGCCGGCTGGTCTGCTGAGTGCGCCACCGCGACCCCACCGTCGGCAGCGTGAGCACCTTGCCATCCTGCCATAGCGTCCGTCGCTCCGTCGCGGTGCTCTTCGCCCTCGCCGGCCTCCTCTTGCTCGCTACCCCCGCTGCCGCCGCCATCAAACTCCGCTCGGTCGGCACCTTCCACCCAGGCGGCCCGGGTGCCGGCGCCGGCCAGTTCTCCTTCAGCGAACTTCCCTCCTCTCCCCTCGCCGTCGACCAATCCAGCGGCGACGTTTACGTCGGCGATAGTGCCAACAACCGCGTCGAGAAGTTCGATGCCGAAGGTAACTTCATCCTTGCCTTCGGCAAGGAAGTCGACAAGACCAAGGTCGAAGAAAAGGAAGCTGGCGAACCCGTAACCGAGGCAGAAGAGGACATCTGCGCCGCGACCTCGGGCGACATCTGCCAGGCCGGCACCGTCGACGCTGGCACCGGCGAAGGCGCCTTCAACAACCCTTCCGCGCTCGCAGTCGACCCCACCGACGGCGACGTTTACGTCTCCGACCGCGAAGCCCAGCTGATCGAGCGCTTCGACTCCGAGGGCAACTTCCTCTCCCAGTTCGCTGCCCCCACCGACGCCGCCCTACGCGGCGGCAATGCCCTCGCCGTCGACTCCTCCGGCGATGTCTACCTCGCCGACGGCAACGGCGAATGCCACTGCGTGCTCAAGTTCACCTCCTCCGGCAACCCCGATCCCACCAACCCACAGATCGGCTCCGGCGTTCTGGAAAGCGCCTTTGCCCTCGCGATTGACACCTCCGACAACCTCTACGTCGCCGACGCAGGCACCGGATTCGTCGCTAAATTCGCCCCCGACGCCAGTCTCATCGCCGCAGCCTTTGCCCCTGGATCGGCGGGCGTCGCCGTCGACCCCTCCACCGGCGACGTCTGGGTAGACGACGACGAAAACGAAACGATCGGTGAGTACCAATCCTCCGGCACCCAAATCGCCAGCGTAACTTCGCCAGTCGACCTCCTCCACTCGCGCGGCATCGGCTTCAGCTCCACCGCCCAGCGCCTCTACCTCACCGATCCCGACTACAGCCAGGTCGACATCTTCCAGCCGCTCGCCCTTCCCGAAGCGACCACCGGCACCTCCTCCGACCTGACCGCCACCTCGGCCACCTTCAGCGGCACGGTCAACCCGGCAGGCGTCGAACTCCAAGAATGCGAGTTCGAGTACGTCGACGCCGCCGAATACCAACCCGCGGCGCCGAACCCTTACTCCGCGGGCAACACCGCCCCCTGCTTACCCAGTACCCAAGAAATTGGCAACGCGACCGAAGCGGTAAAAGTCACCGCCGATATCGAAGGGCTCACCCCGGGCACCACGTACCACTTCCGCCTCCAGGTCGCAAACCCCGATGGCAACGCCATGGGCTCCGACCAGACCTTTTTGACCAAGGGGCCAACTATAGGCGCCAAATCGGCCTCGAACATCACCGATACCGCGACCACGCTGAATGCCCAAGTCAACCCCCATGGCGTCGCCACCACCTATCAGTTCCAATATGGGACCAACACCAACTATGGGCACAGCGTTCCCGCCAGCCCCGCAGCGATCGGCTCAGGCAACTCTGAGGTCTCCGTCGCCGAGAGAATCGTCGGCCTCACCCCCGAAACTACCTACCACTACCGCCTCATCGCCACCAACACCGACGCCACCAGCGCCGGCTCCGACCAGACCTTCATGACCTATCCGCCCGCAAGCGCTGGCCCTCCCGACAACCGCGCCTACGAGCAGGTCACACCGATCGACAAGGACGGCGGCAATCCAACTGGTTTCATCAACTACTTGCAGGCTTCTCCAAGCGGCGAACGGATCACCTTCCTCTCCCTCTCAGGCGTGCCTGGGGGCACCGGAGCGCAGGAATTCCCGCTGTTTCTCGCCAGCCGCGGCAGTGCCGGCTGGACGACTCAGGGGCAACTGCCGCCAGCCAACTCGGGCCGAGATGCAAACGTCCTTGGTTGGAGTGGGGATCTCTCAGCGGCGTTCGATGTTGCCACCCCCGACGGGGGCACCCCCCACCTCTACCTGCGCGACAACATAACCGGCGCCTTACAGACCATCACTACAGGCGAAGGCTCCTTCTCGATCGATGGCACCAGCGCCGACGGATCCCATGTACTTTTTGAAGACAAGGGCGGCCAGCTCCTGCCGGGCGCGGCGCCGAGCCAGGACAACCTCTACCTGTGGGACCGCGACACCGGTGCCCTCAGCCTCGTCGGCGTCCTCCCCGAAGCCCAGTGCAAAGCGCTCAGCCTCCCCGCCCGCTGCGCTCCCCCCGCGGGCTCCTTTGCTGGTCCCTACAACTGGCGGTCGGAAGACACCAGCTCGGGTGGTGGAGAACGGGCTTACTACACCGAAAACGCAATCTCCGGCGACGGCTCGCACGTTTTCTTCACCGCCGGCGGGACGGGGCAGATATATGTGCGCGAAAACGGTACGAGCACCGTCCAGGTCTCCGCCTCCCAGAAAACCAACGGCACCGGCCCTGGCGGCACCGACCCTCAAGGGCCCCAACCCGCCGCCTGGATGGCCTCCACCCCCGACGGCTCCCACGTCTTCTTCACCAGCCACGAGGAGCTGACCAATGACGCCAACACGGGCTCGGCCGACCAGGGCTCAGATCTTTACCGCTTCGACGTCGCTACCGGTCAGCTCACCGACCTCACGGCCGATCGCTCCGACTCAAATGGCGCTGCCGTACAGGGCGTCTTGGGCACGAGCAGTGATGGCTCCTACGTCTATTTCGTCGCCAATGGCGTGCTCGCGGCCCATGCCTCGCCAGGCGATTGCCAGGGGATTGAAATCAGCGGAACCTGCAGTCTCTACCTTTGGCACAACGGCCAGATCAGCTTCATCGCCAACCTCAGTGCCAACTCCGGAATCGCGGGTGGACTTCAGGACTCTGACGCCCGTGATTGGCTCCCCTCTTCGGTGGCGGAAGGCGACCCCTATGACAAGACCTCGCGCGTCACGCCCGACGGCCAGACCGTGCTCTTCCGCTCCCAACAGCAGCTGACGGGCTATGACAATGCTGGCTTTGCAGAGTACTACCGCTATGGCGCCGCTAGCGGCGGGCTCGGCTGCGTCTCCTGCAACCCGACCGGTGCTCTGCCGACCGGCTCGGCCACGCTGCGAAGCATTGACACGACTGTCGCCACGCCCGGCGCCGTGACGTCCTACCTGACGCGAAACCTCTCCGCCGACGGCACCCGCGTCTTCTTCGAGACTCCCGACGCCCTCGTCCCCTCCGATACCAACGGCGATGCAGGTTGCCATAGTCTCCAAACCGGCGGCACTTCCTGTCAGGACGTCTATGAGTGGGAGGCGTCGGGCACCGGCTCCTGCGCCGAATCTGGCCCCGCCTTCAGCAGGCAGGACGAAGGCTGCCTCTACCTGCTCTCCACCGGCAAGAGCTCTGACCCTTCCTACTTCGCCGATGCCTCCGAGAGCGGCAACGACGTCTTCTTCTTCACCACCTCCCCCCTTGTCGGCCAGGACACCGACCAGATCCAGGACATCTACGACGCCCGAATCGGTGGCGGCATTGCCGCCCAGAGCGCCCCACCCCCGCCCTGCCCAGGCGAAGCCTGCCTGCCCTCTGCCTTTCTTCCACCCGCCGCCCAAACCCCGCCATCGAGCAGCTTCTCCGGCCCGGGTAACCCGACCCCCAACCACCACCAAAAGAGAAAACACCACGATAAGCACAGCAAGGCCCATCGCAGGAGCCGAAACGCCTATCACCACCGGAGAGGCTCGCGATGAGCTCGATCCGGCGCGCCCTGGGCCGACCGCAGCCGGCCCTGACGTTACCGTACGTTGCGCTGCTCGTTCTCCTCACCTGCTGCGCCTGGCTTGGCCTTGCCGGCTCCCAGGCCTTTGCCTCCTCGTCGCCCCCAAAAGCCACCACCGAACCAGCCTCCAACCTTCAGCTCGGCGGCTCAACGGCAACCCTCAGCGGAGCCGTCAACCCCGAAGGTGCCGAACTCGAAGAATGCAAGTTCGAATATGGAGAAGAAGCCGAAACCTATGGCCACGCCGTTCTCTGCGAAGAGCCCGACGCCGCCGAAATCGGCACCGGCACTGAAGTCGTTCCAGTTCATGCCGACCTCTCCGACCTTGCCCCCGACACTGTCTACCACTTCCGACTCGTGGTCAAGAACTCACACGGCGAAGGCGAGGGTGCCGATCGGTCTTTCGCCAACGAAGGGCCCTTCGGCTTCCTCCCCGGCGCCGCCGGCTTTGACGGCTCGATTACCAATCAAGACGGCTCAGCCGATACCCAAGCCGGCTCTCACCCCTATCAAATGACCACAAGCTTCGCTCTCAACAACCACTTCGATCCCAGCAGAAACGAGACCGCCGCCGACGGGGATGTCCGCGACGCCACCGTCAACCTGCCTGCCGGGCTCATCGTCAATCCCGACGCGACCACGAAGTGCACCGAGGCCCAGCTTGAGAGCACCGCGGGAGGCGGATGTCCGAACTCTGCCGCGGTGGGGACTGTCAAAATCGACCTTGGGTTCTTCGGAGAGCAGTTGGGCGCCCTCTACAACATGGTCCACCCGGTTGGAGCACCCGCCGAGCTCGGCTTCCCGGTCATTGGCCTTGGCATTTTTGACCATCTCACCGGCACCTTGCGCACCGGCGGCGATTACGGACTGTCCGCCACCGGCAACGACCTCCTCGCCAAGGGCTCGATCCTCGGCGTCTCGGTAACCCTCTGGGGCAACCCGTCTGACCCCAGCCATGACGGCCAGCGAGGGGAATGTGCGGAGCAAGGAGGCAGCTGCCCGGTACCGCCCACCAACACCGCTCTGCTCATCCAGCCCACCTCCTGCTCGGGCCCCCTGACTACCACCATCGAAGCCGATGACTGGCAGAACCCCGGGAACTTCCTCAAAGACAGCTTCGAAAGCCACGACCAAAACGGCAACCCGGTCGGCAACAACGGCTGCTCCGTGCTCGACTTCAGCCCCTCGCTCACCGCCCAGCCCGAAGCCACCGCCACAGATTCTCCGACCGGCCTCCACGTCGACCTCCACGCCCCCCAGGATGAGGAATACGGGGGTCTCGCCGAGGCCGACCTGAAGAAGGCCGTCGTCACCCTGCCCAAGGGCCTCGTCCTCAACCCATCCACCGCCGGCGGCCGCCAGGCTTGCTCCGCCGCCCAGATCGGCCTCACCAGCGCCCCAGCTACCTCTCCGCCCACCTTCACCGCCGCCGCGGCGGACTGCCCCGAAGCTTCGAAGATCGGCACCGCCGAAGTCGACACCCCGTTGCTCGAAGCGCCCCTCGACCGGCGCCGTCTATCTCGCCAAGCCCTACGAAAACCCCTTTTCGAGCCTGCTCGCGATCTATGTCGCCGTGGAAGATGCAGGCCACGGCGTCGTCATCAAGCTCCCCGGCCAGCTTGAACCCGACCCGCAGACCGGCCAGATCAAGACGCCCTTCGACCAAAACCCCCAGCTGCCCTTCGAAGACTTCAAGCTCGACCTCTTCGGCGGCCCCCGCGCCGCCCTGCGCACCCCCGCCACCTGCGGCACCTATACAACGAACACCTAGCTGACCCCCTTCTCAGCCGCCGACCCCGAATACCGGGGCCCCGCCGACCTCCACCCCCACTGACTCTTCAACATCTCCGCCGCCCAAACGGCGCCCCCTGCGCCAATACCGAAGCCGAGAGCCCAACGCGCCCCCCTTCAGCGCCGGCACCCTGACCCCGCTGGCCGGCTCCTACTCCCCCTTCTCGTGCGCCTCGCCCGCGAAGACGGCAGCCAGGAAATCAAGGCCTTGAAACGACCCTCCCCAAGGGCCTGATCGGCAAGCTCGCCGGGATCCCCTACTGCCCCGAGGCCGCCCTCGCCGGCCGCCGAACCCAAGAGCTCCGGCGCCGAAGAGCAGGCAAGCCCCTCCTGCCCGGCCTCCACCGAACTCGGCACGGTCGAGGTCGGCGCCGGGGCCGGCCCGACCCCGATCAACGTCCCCGGCCACGCCTACCTGGCCGGCCCCTACAAAGGCGCCCCGCTCTCGCCTGGCGATCATCACCCCGGCCCTCGCCGGGCCCTTTGACCTCGGCACCGTGGTGGTCCGCGCCGCCCTCTACGTCAACCCCGAAACCGCCCAGATCACCGCCGTCTCCGACCCGATCCCGAGATCCTTGCAGGGGATCCCGCTCGACCTGCGCTCGATCACCCTGAAGCCTCGATCGCCCCAACTTCACCCTCAACCCGACCTCCTGTGACCGACAGCGGCCTTCACCGGTCGCGCTCCTCGGTCTGAACGCTGCCGCCCCCTCCCAGCGCTTCCAGGTCGGCGGCTGCCCGGCCCTTGCCTTCAAGCCGAAGCTCGCCCTGCGCCTCAAGGGCGGCACCAAGCGCACCCAGAACCCGGCCTTCACGGCGACCCTGACGATGCCAAGCCGGCGGCGCCAACATCGCCGCCGCCCAGGTCACCCTGCCCCACTCAGAGCTGCTCGACCAAAGCCACATCAAAACGATCTGCACCAACGTGCAGTTCAACGCCGACCAGTGCCCGGCCGCCTCGATCTACGGCAAGGCGAGGGCGATCACGCCGCTGCTCCAAGCCCCTGGAAGGCCCCGTCTACCTGCGCTCCGCTACGGCCACGAACTCCCCGACCTGGTCGCCGACCTCGAAGGCCAGATCGACGTCGTCCTAGACGGCCACATCGACTCGATCAAGGCGGCATCCGCAACACCTTCGAAGCGGTGCCCGACGCCCCGGTCTCCAAGTTCACCTCTCGATGCAGGGCGGCAAGAAAGGCCTGCTGCAACTCGACCAACATCTGCAGCCCCCCAGCCGGCGACCGTGACCTCACCGGCCAAAACGGCAAGCTCCACGACACCGAACCGCTGGTGGGTAACAGTTGCAAGGGGAAGGGCAAGGGTAAGAAGAGGCAGAGGCGGCAGCGGGGGCACGGGGTGGGTCGAGATCTACCAGACCGCACACCTATTCCACTAAATGACCGCACTCGTGCGGTCACAATGAACGGAGACACATGGAGATAGTTCGAGGCAAACTCACACCAAAGGCGATAGCCGTCTGCGCTGCCGCCGCCGTCACCGCAGCACTCGCTTTTACCACCGGCGCTTCTGGCACCACGGTCCACGCCGGCAACCTCATCCTCAACTTCGACGGCTCCGTCTCGCCCAAGGCCCTGCCGAAGTCGACCAAAGCTCCGATCACCCTCAAGGTTGACGGCACGATCGCAACCACCGATGGCTCCCAGCCTCCCGCGTCGAAGGAAATCATCGTCGACACCGACAAGAGCGGTGAAGTCAACGCCGTCGGTCTGCCCGTCTGCAAGGCCGGCCAGCTGCAGGCGACCAACACCCAGGCCGCCGAAAAGGCGTGTAAGTCAGCGATCGTCGGCAAGGGTACGACCGAAGTGCGCGTCGCCTTCCCCGAATCCACCCCCTTCACCGCCAAAGGTCCCCTCGTCCTATTTAACGGCGGTACCAAGGGCGGCAAGACATTGCTCCTGATCCAAGCCTACGTTGCCGTGCCTACCCCCACCGCGCTGGTCACCTCGGTAACGATCACCAAAGAGCACGACGGTGTCTACGGAACCCATTCGGTGGCGCTGATCCCGACCATCGCCGGCGGCAGCGGCTCGGTCACCGAGTTCAGCTTCCTCCTTCACCGCCTCTTCACCTATAAGGGCAAAAAGGAGAGCTACTTGAGCGCCCAATGCTCTGACGGGCACTTTGATGCTCACGCGGTCGCCAAGTTCACCAACGGCACCGAAGTCGCCGGCAGCGTCGTCAAAGCCTGCCAATCAAAGGGATCCTGATCGATACACACCGATCGAACTGCAGCGCTGGTCGGCTAAAGAGCAAGGAAAGCGGGGGAGAGGTTGCCACAATTCAACGCCAGCAAGACCTCCAAGCAGCCCCCGCCGATCCATCCGGCGGATCGACATTGCCGGCGGCTGGGAAGCGCTCCTTGCCGCTTTCCGTCGCGCTCTTTCGGCTCACTCTTTTGCGGAGCGCGCCAATCGACCAAACCACGAGCAGACCAATACTCGATCTTGCACCCACGCTCCACCGCCACCGCTTGGCCTCCTCCGAGCGACTCACGTGCCTTATCCCCATTTGTGGTTTAGCCCAGGCCAAGCGCGTTGCCAATGCCTGACCTAAACCCAAACCTGGACCAGAGCCGCAAGCCGAGCGCGAGCCTTCACTGGAATTGCCGTTGTGCGAACACCTCTGGCCAACCGCGGGTGGAGCAATTGCGGTGCCCAACGCCGCGAATGCTCGCCTTGACCGTCGCCCTGCTCGCCCTCTTCCTGCTTGTGGCCGGCTGCGGTACGAGTTCAAACAGCGCCGCAACCAGCGCCGTGACGTCGCCCCCCGCCACAACCCAAGGCCCGACAGGCGCGGGGCAGGGGGCCAACCACCAAAGCGCCGCCAGGCAGGCCGGCGCTGCCACCTCCCCGAGCTCAGCGGTGAAGATCTCCCCCCATGACCCCGCTGCCTTCGGCAGCATCGACAGCTTCGGTGCCAAGGCAAGCTCCGTCCAGAGTGCCCCGCTGATCGCCGCGATGCACAGCTATCTCGATGCGGTCGCGGCCAGCCGCTGGAGCACCGCCTGCGCTCGCCTCGCGATGCCGGCTCAGAAATCCCTGAAGCTCCTCATCGCCAAAACCACCGAGCCCAACGCTGCCTGCCCGACCGCCCTCGCGGCCCTCCTTGGTCGCTCCGACCCCGCCCTGCGCCGCACGGCCGCCACGGTCAGTGTCGTCAGCGTCCGCATCGGCGCCGATCGCGGCTTCGTCCTCTTCAACGCCCCCCAGATGCCCTACCAGCTGCTGCAGCTGTTGCGCGAAGGCGGCGCCTGGAAGGTCGCCAGCCTGGCCCCAACCTCGGTGCGTTGAAGCTCCTCCTGAGCTGAACCGCATCCCAGATCAGCACCCGCCTCGGACCTCCGCACCGGCATCTAGACGACGAGATGGCGCAACTGCTCGCGTGGGGTCAGCTCGAACAGCAGCTCGAAGATCTCCTCGCCGAACTCGCGCGCGTCTCCTAGTAACGCCTTTCGCTCCTCGGGGTTGTGGAACAGCTCCAGCAGCTCCTCGCTCGGTATCTGCACGCGGTCCAGGAATGCCCCATACATCTCGCCCAGCCGCTCCAGCTTCTGATCGGCGGTAGCACCCTTGCCCCGCAGAGCCTCAAAGCGCTCCCCCGGGGTAAGCTGGCACAGTTCGAAGACCCGCTCCGCCAGGACCGGCGGCCTCTCGCTCGCCAGGTGCAGGATCATCGAGAAGCAGGTCGCCAGGCGACTCAGCTTCAGCTTGTAGTTCTTCAACGCGCTCTCGGCTCGCGCCGCCGCCCTTTGGGCCTCGGGCAGCCGGGTGATCTGATAGCGCTTGTTCTCGTAGTTGAGCGTCAGCGTGCGCCAGAAGCGCAGGATGTCGTTGTTGAGGAAGATCGGCTGAAAGTCATCCTCGTGTCCCGCCAGGTCCCGGAAGTAAAAGCCGATCACCTTCCCCAGCAGCTGCTCGTAGAGCTCGCTCCCGTAGATCTGGCGGCTCTCCAACAACAACAGCATCCGGGCTGTGAACGCGTTCAAGCCGTCGTCCTCGGGGCTGCCCAGAACCTCTTCCATCTGGTCGGCGTACTGGACTTCGAGGTACTGCCCGTCGCGTGAGAAGGCCGGAAAGCCCATCTCTTCTGCGGCCTCGATCAGGCAGGCGGCGAGCCTGATGAACCGCAGCGAGGCGATCCGGTGATCCTTTGGATGTCCGTCGGCGAGGAAGAAGAGGTCGATGTCAGATCCCGGCCAGGCCTCAAGCCGGCCGTAGGAGCCGGTCGCATAGATACACAGTGGCTCCTCACCGAGGATCGCCTCGATTGGCTCCAGGCGCTCGCGAAGCTGCTCGATCCGCTCCCGCGAGTAGTCGGCCCTGCCCATCACCGCGCCAACCGTAGCGGCTGGGGGAGGCTTGGCACGGCGCAGGCGAGCGCTAGCATGCAGCTGGTGCCGGCGCCGCGTCCTGACCTCTTCATCTCGGCCGATGTCGAGACCGACGGGCCGATTCCGGGCGAGTATTCGATGCTCTCCTTTGCCCTCACCCTGGCGGGTAGCTTCGACGGCTCGCGTTTTGAGCGCTTCGAGCCCCGCCCCGAGAATGCCCTCTACCTCGAGCTGAAGCCGATCTCCGCTCGCTTTCAGCCCGAGGCCCTCGCCGTCAACGGCCTTGACCGAGCCGAGCTCCAAAATTCCGGAGCCGAACCGGCCGAGGCGATGCGCGCCGCGAGTGCGTGGGTGCGTGGGCGCGCCGGCCCCGCGCGGCCCGTTCTGGTCGCATATCCGGTCGCTTTCGATTGGTCGTTTCTGTACTGGTACTTCATTCACTTCACCGGAGATTCGCCGTTCGGTTTCTCCTCCTGTCTGGATATCCGCACCCTCTATCAGTCACGAGCGCTGACCACCTTTGACCACGCCTCCCAGACCGCGATGCCTTCCTGGCTGCGTCCCAGGCGCGAGCACACCCACCACGCGATCGACGACGCTTGGGAGCAGGGCGAACTCTTCGTCAACCTCTTCACCTGGGCCCTGAGGCAGGGTGCCGACCCGCTCTTTACTTCCTCGCCTGAGGGGCACGCCCCGAACTGGCTCGAACCCCTTGTCGATCCGATCTCCTACCGCTCCCATGACTCCTCAATCATCGACCCCCTCGGCCGCCTTCGGCATAGGATCACAACTCCGCGCGGATTGAAATAGCGAGACACAGGGTGGCGGGCGCCACCCTGCACAATGAGATCCGACCGGCCTCGCCGATGGTCGCTCTCCTCAGCCAATCGCGACGATCAACCCGCACCTCGACCCGCTGATCATCGGCTGCGGCTCGCCTCAGTAGCCCTTCGCCCGCTCTACCAACCTGTCGCCTTCGCCGCTGTGACTCCTGGTAAGGGCAGAGGCAGAGGATGCCATCGGTGTGTGATCGTTGCGATCGGGGCCTGGTTGGGTCCCCGCGCTCAAAGAGCGCCCAGCCGCTGCCTTGCTCGCTTCCCTTCCCTACACCCAAGTTTTCGCTGAAAGCCCTGCATACCGCTTCCCAGAGCGCTTTCAGACCCCTCGTGGCCGCCTACGCTCGCTCGGCAGGTTCCCCGCGCTTGACTTTTGCGTGACGATCTGGTCCACTTCTTAGCAGCAGTCATGTACGAAGCAGTTCAGTCCGCATTAGGCGGACATGGGCCACAAGCCCAGGGTGTAATAAGAGAAACCGAGTTCCGAGGAGCCGCTTGGGGAAGTGGCCGGCAGCGGGGCTCACGGAGCTAGGAGAGATCGGAATGGGGTCATCGAGTTCGGGAAACTACTCCGGCCGACGCAGCCAAATCGGCCGCGCCGCCAGCCCGGCTCTGCGCGCGGATGGTTGTTTTCGCTTGCCCCGGTCGGCCGCACTCAAGCTGCGCGACGATCTGTCGCGAGAGCAATCGGCACTTCCTCTTTCCACATTCCGAAGTCGCACAGCCGCTCCTCTGCCCCTTCGTGGTCCGCTCGCGATGGCCCAATCCTTGGGCCAGAATTCGCACCGGTCTCCCCACCCTTCCTTCACCGGCTCTTCGCGCCCCGCCTTTACCCACTTCCGCCGCACCGGCTATCGACCAAGCTGCGCTCGTCTCCTCTCCCTGGTGGACGGCGCGATCACGAACAGCGCGGGCGGCCCCCATGACCTCGGGTTCCTCCCTGCTCCCGGCGTCGGGGCCGTCCCCGTCTGTTCTCAAAACTCGCACCCCGCGCCTTTCGAGCCCGCGCCCCTCGCCACCACCCGGATACACCAGACCTCACTCCTCGCCGCTATCGCTGCCGGGCGAGGCCTGGGGGCACCTTTTGCTTTCCCTGACAGACCGGACCGCACCACTGCCGCGGACGGCCGCGAGGTTCTCGAGATCTCTTTTTGTTCACCGCGAGGTTTCGCCGTCCGCTTCCGTTCCACCGACTCGGTTTCGGGCTTCCTCCTCATCGACGAAACCACGACCCGGACCGAGACCTCGACTCTTCCCCGCTGGTTCGTCAAGAGCCCGCCAACCGCTCACTTTGAAGTATCAGCCTCGCCCGACTCGCACTGCGCCCGCCGCGCCCGCGACACCACCTTGTCTCAGGTGAACGACCCGGCAGGGAAGTTGTGGGACCACGGTCACCCCGATTCCAATTGCCGCGCCCGACCCAACTCTCAACAACATGGAAGGCGCCCGAATGAGCAAGGCTAAGTACCCAGACAAGACACCGTCTCCCTGCGCTGCTGCCTCCATCTCCCTTCGCGCTCTACTGCACGGGTGGGGGAGGGCTGCGCCCTCACCTTTTGGCTTCGTCTCCTCAGCCGAGAACGGCCACCCCCTCACTCCCCCCGCCCGCGCCCGCCGCGCTCTGCGCCCCCTTCTCGCCTCGGGCGCCTTGGCGCTCACCTCCGCCGCGCTCCTTCTTGCCGCCCCGGGCGCCCAGGCCCTCAACTTCGAACCCGGCGTCAAGATCGACAGCACAGCTAGGCCATTTCCCGAAGCCTTTGAGATTGCGCTCGACCAGTCAACCGAAGAACTTTACGTAGCAGTTCGTACTGCCCCCGGCGGCGGACCCGGATACGTCGCCAAGTTCGACGCCTCCGGCAACCCCGGCACCCCCGCCACCATCGAACCCAACCTCGGCGCTGTTTGGGGCATCGCCCTCAACCCGGCCAACGAAAGCGAACTCTTTGTCCATGCCGGCGAATCCGTCGACGCCTTCAACACAGCCTCAGGCGCCCTGCTTGGCACGCGCTTTTCAGCTCCAGCTTATTCCAATGTTATCGCCGCCGACCCCGCCGGCAACTTCTACATTCCCAGTCGCAATTCGGTGGACAAATTCCTCCCGTCCGGGCCTCTCCGCACCCTAAACGGTCCTGACCAGACCTTCACTCCCGCCACCGGGACCGAAACCCTCAGCGCCCACGTCGAACTCGGGCCCGGCGCCAAAGAAATAGAAACCTGCCGCTTCGAATACGTCGAAGAAGCCGAATACAACCCCTCGGCCCCCAACCCCTACAGCGCTGGGGCGGTCGCTCCCTGCTCGCCGCCCACCCCAATCACCGCCCCAACCGAGGTCAGTGCCGAAATCGCCGGCCTCACGCCCGGCACCGTCTATCACTACCGCCTTCACACCGTCGAAACCACCCCCGCCACGCCCCCCACCTTCAGCGATTCGTTCGCCATCACCAATAGCGTCGCGGTCGATCGCTCCAACGGCGACGTCTATGTCGCCGACCGCGGAAACGAGCCCAATGAAGACGGCAAGGTTGTCGAGTTTGACTCCGCTGGCAATCCGATCGCGACCATCTGCAACCCCTGTCAAGCCTTTGCCGTCGCCGTCGACTCCGCCAACCACGATGTCTTCGTCGCCGCCAGGCGTAATGGCAAAGACGAAGGCGAACCCGTGGAAGTCACCCCCTACAACTCCCAGGGCGAACAGATCGGCCCCGGTGTCGTCTCCCCGAGTTACGAAGAAGGCCAGATCGCGGTCGATGAAAGTAGCGGCGACCTTTACGTGGCCGTCGCCAGTGTCAACGAACTGTATATCTGGAAATACGTCCCGATCCCCTTCCCAACCGCGACCACCGGCGCTGCCTCCTCGATCACCACCACCACCGCCAACCTCGCCGCCACGGTCAACCCCGAGGGTGAGGTCTCCACCGACTGCCACTTCGAATACACCACCGAAAAAGCCTTCAAGGAAAAGGGCTTTAAAGAAGCCTCCAAGGCGACCTGCAGCCCCGATCCGGGTTCGGCCTCGACCGACACCGCGGTCTCGGCCTCCGTCAAAGGCCTGAGCGCCAACACGACCTATGACTTCCGCGTCGTCCAGGTCACCGACGGTGGTGAAGCGCTCGGCGAAGCTGAGACCTTCACCACGCTCCACAATCCCCCCACGGTAACCACCGGCGCCGCCTCTGCCCAGACGGCCACCACCGCTACCATCGCCGGCACCGTAAACCCCAACGGCGGTCCGGTCTCCAACTGCCGCTTCGAATACGGGACGACCACGGCCTACGGTACCTCCGTGCCCTGCCCGGCCCCCGCCGGCTCGGGAACCGCCCCTGTCGCAGAGAGCGTCGGTCTCACCGCTCTTGCCCCCACCACCACCTATCACTACCGCCTCAACGCAACCAACGACGGCGGTAGCGCCGAAGGGGCCGATCAGACCTTCACCACCTTGGCCCCACCCGAAGAACCGCCCCACGAAACAGAAAAGCCAAAGCCCTTCAAGTGCCGCAAGGGCACGAAGAAGATCAAGGTCCACGGCAAGACCGTCTGCAAGAAGGTCAAGAAGAAGCACAGGAAGCACCACTAGGGGGATGGGTTGATGGCACGCACTGGCAAGCGAGCGTGGCCTCAGGTGAAACGGATGATTGTGAGAACTAGGTTCCCGATCGGCGACCACCCATGGGCTGCCCGGCCCAAGGTTAAGTCGAGTCTCGACAGACTCAACGCAGTCAAAATCCTCACCGTCACTGGGACGGGGGTCCTCGGGATCATTACTGCAGCCCTCATCGCCGCCCCGGCTGCCCAGGCCCTCAGCTTCGAACCCGGCGTCCAGATCGACAACGTCAAGGAAGAACGTGGGCAGGCCCTCGGCATCGCGCTCGACCAAGCCACCGAAGAACTCTACCTTGCGGTTTTCACCACTCCCGGCTTTGAACCCGGCTACGTCGCCAAGTTCGACGCCGCCGGCAACCCCGGTATACCCGCCGAAATCGGATTCGGTCATGGCCTTGTCCGCGCCGTTGCCGTCAACCCCGCTGATGAAAACGAACTGTATGTTGAGGGCGCAAGTGGTATCTACACATATGATTCTACCTCTGGGGCCCTCCTCGCCGGTCCGTTTCGGCCGGAATCAGGCAGCTACAGTGGGCTCGCCGCCGACGCCGCCGGCAATATCTACGTTCCCAATCAGGTACAAGATTTGGTCAATAAATACAGCCCCGCCGGGCATCCCGTCACCGTAAACGGTACCGACCAGACCGTCACCCCCGCCACCGGGACCGAAACCCTCAGCGGCCACGTCGAACTCGTCCCTGGCGGGGAAGAGATCGAAACCTGCAGCTTCGAATACGTCGAAGAAGCCGAATACAACCCCTCGGCCCCCAACCCCTACAGCGCCGGGGCGGTCGCCCCTTGCTCGCAAAGCATGCCGATCTCTCATCCAACCGAAGTCAGTGCCGAAATCGCCGGCCTCACGCCGGGCACCGTCTATCACTACCGCCTTCACACCGTCGAAATCACCCATGCGACGTCTACCGCCTTTAGCGATTCGTTCTACGCTCCGCGGGGAGTCGCGGTCGATCGTTCCAACGGCGATGTCTATGTCGCCGATCGCGGAAATAACGGTGGTGAAGGCAAGGTGGTCGAGTTCGACTCCTCCGGCGACCCGATCGCCACGATCTGTAATCCCTGCATTCCCTACTCGGTAGCCGTCGATTCCGCCACGCACGACGTCTTCGTCTCCGCACGGGAAAAATATGAAGGACCGGTAGGCATCACCCCCTATAACTCCAAAGGCGAACAGATCGGCCCAGCGGTATTTCCGGCAGTGATGGAAGAAGGCCAGATCGCGGTCGATGAAAAAACCGGCAACCTCTACGCGGTCTTCAGCACAGGCGAAGAACTCGACGTCTGGAAATACGTCCCGATCCCCTTCCCAACCGCGACCACCGGCGCTGCCTCCTCGATCACCACCACCACCGCCAACCTCGCCGCCACGGTCAACCCCGAGGGTGAGGTCTCCACCGACTGCCACTTCGAATACACCACCGAAAAAGCCTTCAAGGAAAAGGGCTTTAAAGAAGCCTCCAAGGCGACCTGCAGCCCCGATCCGGGTTCGGCCTCGACCGACACCGCGGTCTCGGCCTCCGTCAAAGGCCTGAGCGCCAACACGACCTATGACTTCCGCGTCGTCCAGGTCACCGACGGTGGTGAAGCGCTCGGCGAAGCTGAGACCTTCACCACGCTCCACAATCCCCCCACGGTAACCACCGGCGCCGCCTCTGCCCAGACGGCCACCACCGCTACCATCGCCGGCACCGTAAACCCCAACGGCGGTCCGGTCTCCAACTGCCGCTTCGAATACGGGACGACCACGGCCTACGGTACCTCCGTGCCCTGCCCGGCCCCCGCCGGCTCGGGAACCGCCCCTGTCGCAGAGAGCGTCGGTCTCACCGCTCTTGCCCCCACCACCACCTATCACTACCGCCTCAACGCAACCAACGACGGCGGTAGCGCCGAAGGGGCCGATCAGACCTTCACCACCTTGGCCCCACCCGAAGAACCGCCCCACGAAACAGAAAAGCCAAAGCCCTTCAAGTGCCGCAAGGGCACGAAGAAGATCAAGGTCCACGGCAAGACCGTCTGCAAGAAGGTCAAGAAGAAGCACAGGAAGCACCACTAGGGGGATGGGTTGATGGGAGACGAAGACACCCGACGGCCGCTGAGAGGGACAGGGCCCCCGCGCATATCTGGATGCGCTCAAGCGCCTCCAACCCATCAAAGCCGACCGGCCCTCGCACACCGCCGCCTCGCCCTCGCCCTCGCGATCGCCTTCGCCGCCCTTCCGATGTTTATGCCCAGCTCCGCCTTGGCTAGGGAAACCCACGTCTTCTCCGCCAATTTCGGCTCTTTCTCTTCACCTCGCGGCGTCGCTGTTAATGAATCCACCGCTCACGTCTATGTCGTCAGCGGCACACACGTTTATAACTTCGATCCTTCCGGTACGCCCCTTATGCCGGAACTGACGCTGGACTCATCGACCCCCGAACTTACCGGCGTCGTCCTCACCCAACCCGAAGGCCTCGTCGTCGATAATTCCCACCAGGCCACAGCCGGTGACATCTACGTCGCAGATTTGGGCTCCGAAAAGGTGGATCGATTTAACCCGCAGGGAGAATTCATAGGCACTTTCGCCAACAAGTCCAGTATCCCGGCTGAAAAACGAGGCCCCAGGTTCCAGCCCACCGGCATCGCCGTCGACGCCAGCGGAGATGTGTACATTGGCGATTACCAAAATGAAGTCGTCGATGAGTTCTCCTCCTCCGGCAGCTTCATCGCTCAATTCGGCTACGGGCACCTCCACTCCATTGTCGCCGGAGTTGCCGTCGCTCCCTCCGGTGACCTCTATGTCGCCACCTATTACAATGCCGTGATCGAGTTCGCCCCCTCGGGCGAATGCGTCAACGAATGCGCCCCAATCGATCCCGAAGCATTGTCGGATGCCTACGGGGTGGCTGTCGATAGCAGCACCGGCGACCTCTACGCCGCTGCCCCCTCTGGCATCTCGAGGTTCGGCTCCTCCGGAACTCTCATTGAACAGTTCAGCCACCTCAGCTCCTTTCCCTGGGGTGTCGCCGTCAACGGCTCCAACGGGATCGTCTACGCCACCGACTCCTCCGCCAGGACGGCGAGCATCTTCAGCGCTCTCATCGTCCCCGACGTGCTTAACGAACCGCCCACCGAACTTGAACACACCTCCGTCACCCTGCATGGTCGAGTCGACCCGGCTGGCGGCGGCGAAGTGACCAGCTGCCAGTTCGAATATGGCCCGACCCTCCCTTACGGCCAAACTGCTCCCTGTTCTCCGTCAACGCCGTACTCAGGGTCCACCGACGTCAGCGCCCACATCACCGGCCTCGCGGTCGGCGATGAGTACCACTACCGCCTCGCGGCTACAAACGCAAGTGGCACAAATGCAAGCCTCGATCAGACCTTTATCGCGCCTGCTGTAAAAGAAGTCAGCACCGAAGCGGCAACTCAGATTTCGGGAACCAGCGCGACTCTGACCGGTACTTACCTCGGTGAGGGACTCGACACCCACTTTTACTTCGAATACGGGACCAGCCCCGCCTACGGGCAAACCTCGACCGCGCCTCCCGGTACCGATAAAGGCTCGGGAACCGGCACCCAGACGGTCAGCGAAGGACTGGAGGGCCTAGAAGAAGGTACAATCTATTACTACCGCCTTGTCGCCACCAATAGTTTTGGAACTACACATGGTGAACAGCAAACTTTTACCACCCATCAACGTCCCACCATCGATCAGTTCACCTCGAGGAACGTCACCGGTACGACCGCTGAACTTGTTGCCAAAATCAATCCAAACGGTGAGGACACCACCTATCATTTCGAATACGGACCGACCACCAGCTACGGGACCAGGACGCCCGCTCCGCGGGAATCTGATATCGGTTCCGGCACCTCGGATCAGCTGGTAATTGCCCAGCTTTCCAATCTCCAGTCGGGGTTGACCTACCACTTCCGCCTTGTCGCCGAAAGTGAACTCGGCACCACGACCTCTGCTGATCAGACATTCGGTTTCTTTACGCCTAACTGCCCCAACGCCAGCCTTCGCCAGGAGACTGGCGCCACGACTCTTCCGGACTGCCGTGCCTACGAGCTCGTCTCACCGGCCGATATGGGTGCTGCCATCCTTACTCCAATCCCTCATCCTGCTGGCCCCAACTCACTAAACTCGCCCCTCGCGATCAATCAGTTCGCCTACAGCGGGATATACAGTGCGATTCCCAACAGCGGCAAGCCGGAGGACGGCCAAATTCCCGACCTCTATGTCGCCACTAGAAACCCCGAAGGTTGGGTGACGAAATTCGTCGGTGTCCCATCCGATGAGACCAACAATGGTTCCGAAGTGGCCGCCGCGAATCTGGCCGGTACCGAGTATCTGGTCTATAGCGAATCAAAAGCACCCTTCCCCAACGCTCCGCCGCAGGGCCCGCTCCTCTATCGCTCAGATGGCACCCTTGTCGGCCCGCTTCCGGCCGTCCAAGAAGGACAATCGTCGGCTGGCTATCAGACAGAGCGGACCAGCGTCGCATTCTCCCCCGATTTCAGCCACTTCCTCTTCCACGATTTCCTTTCTGGTGATGTCTACGACAATGACGTCGCCCAGAGGTCGCTTACCAACATTTCTCAGTTTGGTAATCCGATCGCCTTCCCTTCAACCTCTGGATACGCGCCAGGGACGGGGATCTCCTCTGACGGATCGCACATCGTCATGGAAAACCACTCTGGCGAACTCTTCATGCTCGTTGATGACGCCCTCACTTACGATCTCGGCGTTGGGCGTTTTGTCGGCATGACCTCTGACGGCTCTACCGTCATCATCAGCAGGGATGGAGCATTGGTCACCTGGAGCGAAGCGACCGACGCCGAGTCGCCCGTATCAACCGGCGCGAGCGAGTCTGCTCTCGCGGTCGCAGGTGAAAGCGGCGCCGTTCTCTTTTACTCCCCAGAACAGCTCGATGGCCCCCGAGGTATCGCCGGCCAGCAGAACCTCTACGAGTTCCGGAATGGAGCTACACAGTACGTCGGTACAGACCTGGCGATTAAGGAACTCAACTTCTCCCCCAATGGCGACCATGTCGGCTTTTTCTCTTCCGCCAAAATAACCAACTACGACAACACGAGCCCCACTGGAGTCTGCTCTTACCGTGAACAGAAGCCGGCGACCGGACCGGACTGTCAGGAGGTCTACACCTGGGAACCGGGGGCCGCCACTATCACCTGTGACTCCTGCGACCCCGAGCGGGGCCCCCCCCGTCAGTGACGCCGACGGTGCCCTCAACGGGCGCTTTATGGCCGATGACGGCAGGACGTTCTTCTACACCCAGGACGCTTTGGTTCCCCAGGACACCAACGGTTTGCACGATGTCTACGAGTACGTCGATGGCCGCCCCCAGCTGATCACTTCTGGGACCGGTTCCGAGGACACCCTCACCACGGAAGATCACCAAAGATCGGCTGGCCTCGCTTCCGTCGGCGCCAACGGCGTCAATGTTTTCTTCTACACCTATGAAACGCTGGTCGGCCAGGACACCAATGGCCCACTTCTCAAGGTCTACGACGCCCGTACCGACGGCGGTTTCTCCTACCAACCCCCGCCCGCCCCCTGCGAGGCCGCCGATGAGTGCCATGGGCCCGGCAGCTCTCCCCCTGAAATCCCGCCTACCGCCACCCAGGCCACTCTTGCTGGCGGCAACGCGGACCCGGTACCCCATGCCCGTCGCGGGAGTGGGCACCGCAGGCCGGCAGGGCACAACCGCCGCCACGCCCGGCACAACCGGAGGGCTGCTCATTGACCCGCCTCAAAAGCGCTCTCAAATCCGTTCGTCTGCGGCTTGCGATGCGGAACGAAGGAGTAGCCAAATCTAGTTCTTCACAACTGGGCCTAGCCGCAGCAATTGTGGCGGGTGGAAAGCCGCGCGATCCAATGACGCCGGAGGTCGGCCAATCCAGGGTGCTAAGCCGGTCTGTTGGGACGCCGCACCGTTCTGCTTTCGCAACTGGTGCGCGGGTGGTTTGGAGGCAACTACCTACTCGCCTTCTGTGCGCTACCCCAATCCCGCAGAGCGGCATCATCAATTGCCCGCATTTACGGAAAATGAGAAGGCCCTCACTTGGGACGCGCTACGCCGCCGCCGCTGCCCTGGCCATCGCGCTTGGGCCGCTCCTCGGTGCCGCGCCCGCCGCCGCCAACACGCCGATCTTCTCCTTTTCGGTGACCCCTTCGACGACCCAGGCCGGCGGGCACCCGAACCTTAACCTCCACGCCAGCTTTGGCAGCGAAAACACCAATGACTCCGATGCGGAAAACCTTACCACCGAACTGCCTGCCGGGCTGATCGCGAATCCTCATGCAGTGCCCCAATGTACGGAGGTCCAGTTCGCACTCGAGTCTTGCCCCGTCGACTCCCAGGTTGGCTTTGAAAATTACTTTGGCGTTCCGATCTACAACTTAGTGCCGCACCAGGGCGAGGCTGGGCTTCTTGGCTTGTTTACTCCCTTTGGCGAATTTCCAGTATTCCAGGCCATCAGCCCCAGGACTAACGGTGACTACGGACTCACCATCTCGATAATTGGACTCTACCACGGAGGTATCAAGGTCGGTGGATTTGACCAGACGATTTGGGGGGTTCCGGCCGATCCGAGTCACGATCCTCTGCGATGCGGCTTAAAGGATCCTTACTGCACCAACTTTGGCCAACATTCCAATAGTCCCCTCACGCCTTACCTCGAAAATCCAACTACCTGTGGTGCGCCGCTGAGCAGTTCAATGGAAATCCTCTCCTATGACGACGGTACCTCTGACGCCGAATGCCCCTACCCCGCCACGACCGGCTGCGATCAGCTCAGCTTCAATCCCAGCCTCTACGCCCAGCCGACCACCAGCCAGACCGACTCCGCCTCGGGCCTCGCCGTCGATCTCAGCGTCCCCCAGGAGGAGAGCCCCACCATTCCCTCTCCCTCGGAGATCCGCGCCACCACCGTCACCCTGCCAGAAGGCTTCTCGATCAACCCCAACGCCGCAGATGGCAAGACCTCGTGCTCAGATGCCGAAGCGCATTCGAAACCGAAGAAGAAGCGCATTGCCCGGAATTCTCCAAGGTCGGCACCCTGCACTCGACGAGCCCCGCCCTCCCCGGCCCTCTCCCCGGCTACATCTACATCGGCGAACCGCAGCCCGGCAACCGCTACCGGCTCTTTCTGGTCGCCAACGGCTTCGCCACCCACGTCAAGCTGGCCGGCATCGCGTATCCCCGATCCGCAGACCGGTCAGCTCACGGTCACCTTCGGGAACCTTCCCCAGACCCCGTTTACGGACTTCAACCTGCACTTCTTCGGCTCCGAACGCGGACTGCTGGCCACACCGACCCAGTGCGGCACCTACCCGGTCATCAGCACCTTCACGCCCTGGGACCCGTCCCTGCCCAGCCAGACGTCCACCCAGTTCTTCAGCCTCGACTCGGGGCCAAACGGAGGTCCCTGCCCGGCTGCGACCCGCCCTTTCAACCCCGGCTTTGAGGCCGTCTTCGGCGACAGCACCGCCGGCGCCCACACCCCCTTCTCGATCGAACTGACCCGCCCCGACGGCGATCAGAACCTCAGCGCCCTCACCGTCGCAACCCCCCCCGGCTTCTCGGCCACCCTCGCGGGAGTCCCCTACTGCCCCGACGCGGCCCTCACCGCCGCCGCCGAACCGAGCTACTCGGGCCTCGCACGAGGAGGCCAACCCGAGCTGCCCCGCGGCCAGCCAGATCGGCACCGCCGTCACCGGGGCGGGCGCCGGCACCCACCCCGTCTACGTCTCCGGCAAGGTCTACCTCGCCGGCCCCTACAAAGGCGCCCCGCTCTCGCCTGGCGGTGATCACCCCGGCGGTCTCCGGTCCCTATGACCTCGGCAACGTCGTCGTCGCGCGGCACTCCACGTCAACCCCGAAACAGCCCAGATCACCGCCGTCTCCGACCCCCTGCCCCAGATCCTCCAGGGCATCCCGCTGCGCTTGCGCTCGATCCGGATCGACCTCAACCGGCCCGGCTTCACCCTCAACCCGACCAACTGCAATCCCTTCTCGGTCGACGCGAAGATCTTCGGCGACCAGGGCGCCGCAGGCGAGCTCTCCTCCCACTTCCAGGTCGCCAACTGCGCCGCCCTCCCCTTCGCCCCCAAGCTCGCCCTCAATGCTCTCCGGCGCCACCAAGCACGCCGGCAACCCGGCCCTCCAGACGACCCTCACCGACCCAGCGCCGGCGACAGCCAACATCGCCCGACCGCGTCACCCTGCCGCCCACCGAGCTCATCGACAACGCCCACATCAAGACCCTGCACCCGGGTCCAGTTCACCGCCGGAACCGGTGTTGCCCACCGGGCTCCGAGATCGGTTTCGCCGAAGCCGAGACCCCGCTGCTCGAAAAGCCCCTGGGGCCCGGTCTACCTGCGCTCGCCTTCCGGAAAACAAGCTGCCCGACCTCGTCGCCGCCTTAAACGGCCAGATCGACATCGCCCTGGACGGCAAGATCGACACCGTCCACGAAGAGTTCCATGGCGAAAAGGTCTCCCGAATCCGCACGACCTTCCAAACCGTTCCCGATGCCCCAGTTTCTCAATTCACTCTCAGCCTTGACGGCGGCGACAAGGGCCTCCTCTCCAACGACGAGAACATCTGCGGACAAGACCTGCGCGCGACCGCAGACATCGCCGGCCAAAATGGAAAGACAGCAAATCAAGATCCAGTGCTCGGTACTAGCTGCTCCACGAAAAAGCGGAAGCACTCTCGGCATGCGCGAGTTAGGCACCTCAGTAAACGAGGGAAACGATGAGAGCCGAGCCCAACTTCGGCCGCATTTTGGCCTCAATCACGACGGCGTTCGACAGCCAGGAGCGGGGGAGAGGCGCCGCACCCCCCAGACCTAGATTCGCAGCAGCGGGGGCCATCCTGACAGCACTACTGCTCATCTCTGCGGCTCTCACTTCCACTCCCGCCCAGGCCGCGCCCCTCAGCCTCATGGCCACCTTTGGCGATCACGTCGACCGCACCAAGGTCCAGGAACCCGGTTCAACCGAAGCCGAACGCGATCTCTGCGCCATCGCTTCTGGCGATGTCTGCCAGCCGGGTACGCCCGGGTCCGGCGATGACCAGTTCAACGAACCGACTTCCCTGGCGATCAATCAGTCCACCGGCGATGTATACGTCATCGACACCGTCAACGAGCGAGTGGAGCGCTTCGACTCCGCCGGTCGCTACCTCGGCCAGTTCGATGGCAGCGAAACCCCGGCAAAAGATTTCGGCCTCCGCATTTTTTCCGGCATCGCCGTCGACAACTCTGCAGGCCCCGATGCCGGCGATGTCTACGTCGCCGACTCCGAAAACGAAGTCATCGATGTCTTCGACGCCGAAGGCAAATTTCTCCGCCTAATAGAAACGCCCAGCTTTTTCCCGACCGGCATCGCCGTCGATACCGCCGGCAATCTCTGGGTCGCGAGTGCTGACAATAACGCTGGGGTTCGCGAGTACGACTCCAGCGGCAACCAGATCTCCTCCTTCCCTGCCGAAGGCCAGATCGGGGGGCTCGCCGTCGACTCCCATGATCGCGTCTACCTCAATCTAGGCTTCAACACGATCTACCGATTCAACTCAGCCGGTGGCGAAAAGACCCTGATCGCTCACGCTACTGTTGGCTTTGCCACTTCCCCCGCCGTTGACTTCACCGATGACAGCGTCTACGTTGACACCCAGATCGAAAAAGGTGCCTTCGACGTCGCCCACCTCGACTCCGCCGCCAATGAACTCGAACCGTTCGGCTCCGGCGACCTTCACTCCCGCGGCGGGGTTGCCGTCGCCTACGGTGGTCCCGCCACCGGTGATGTCTACGTCGCCGATGCTACCGGCAACGATGTCTCCATTTTCGGCCCCGCCCTGCCACTACCCATCATCGGCTATGCCCCACCATCAGATCTCACTCCCACCTCCGCAACCGTTACCGCCAATCTCGAACCAAACGGAGCCGGCGCCATCACCGCCTGTAATTTCGAATACGTGACAGAAGCCGCATATGAAAGTAATTTTGAACACACCGGCAACGGATACTCCGACCTCTCCTCGGGCGGAAGCGTTTCCTGCGCTCCGGCGATCCCACCCGATTACTCCGCTCCGACCGAAGTCACGGCCGACCTTACGGGTCTTACACCTGGGATTGTCTACCATTACCGCGTTGACGCCACCAACGAAGCCGGAACCAGAAGGGGAGCTGATCAAATATTCGACCTTCACTCGGTGGCCGAACTTCGCACCGCTCCTCCGACAGGCGTAGAGCCCGACAGCGCTGAACTGACCGGTTCGTTTGTAGGTAACGGATTGGACACCCACTACTACTTCCAGTGGGGAACCAATACCTCCTACGGAAGCTATGCTCCGCTACCCCCTGGCGAAGACGCTGGCTCCCCCGGCGGTCCTGGCACTACTGAGGTTAACCCCGTCGAGCTCGGTGGCCTGACTCCAGAAACGACCTATCACTACCGCATAGTTGCCGAAAACATTTTTGGTATCACGCTTGGCGAAGATCAAGAATTTACTACGCCGCGTGCTGTAGCGAATCTCCTCACCGGCCCCGCGACTGGCCTGACCCCTGATTCCGCAACCTTGACCGGCTCATTTTTGGGAAATGGCGAAGATACGCACTATTACTTCAGGTGGGGTACCGGTGTCTCTTACGGCGCCACCATTCCACTGCCACCCGGCGAAGACGCTGGCTCCCCTGCTGGTCCGAGCGGGCCGCTCGCGGTTGAACTCACGGGCCTCAGCCCAAGCACGACCTACCATTACCAGGTGGTAGCAACAAACGGTCATGGCTTGACTCGCGGTACTGACCGGACCTTCACCACATCAGCCTCTGCTCCGTCTGTCCGCGAGTCCTTGAGCGATGTCCACTCCGACAGCGCTCTGCTTCATGCCAGCATTGATCCCGCTAACCAGGAAACGACCTATCAATTCGAATACGGAACCGCTCCGTGTTCAATTCCGGCTAGCAACTGCACCTCCACGCCGAATAGGAGTGTGGGCGGCGGCGTTGACGAAGTCCCGGTTGAATACCAGCTCGGCGCTCTTCAGCCGAGCACCACCTACTACTGGCGCGCTGTCGCCTCCAACCCGACCGGCACCATCGACGGTCCCGATCGCACTTTCACCACCTTCCCTTACGGCGGCGCCCGCAGCGACCCTTGCCCCAACGCCCACGTCCGCCAGCAGACCGGCTCCGCGCTCCTCCTCGACTGCCGTGCCTACGAGCTCGTTTCCGCCGCCGACACCGGGGGCTACGACGTGGAGTCGAGCTTGAACGCAGGCGAGACCCCCTTCGGCGGCTACCCCCAGGCCTCAGACCCCCCGCGCGTTCTCTACGCCGTCCACGACGGCGGTATCCCCGGCACCAACCATCCGACCAACCGTGGTCTTGACCCCTACCTCGCAACCCGGGGCGAAAACGGCTGGTCGACCGAATACGCGGGTATCCCCGCCGACAACCCCTTCGCCGCTAAGCCCTTCTCCTCGACCCCCTCCGGCACCAGTTCCGGTCTTGAAACCTTCGCCTTCGGCGGCTCTGAAGGCTGCTCGCCCTGCTTTGCGGGCGGCTACACCGGCATCCCGGTCCGCCTCCCCGGCGGCGAACTCATCCAGGGCATGGTGCCCGCCCCCGGCTTCAACCCGGGTCTCGCCGCCACCCCCGACGGTTATATCGCCTCCGACCTCTCCGCCAACGGGGAACAATTCATCTTTGGCTCGACCTTCCAGTTCGCCCCGGGCGGCAACGACAAAACCGGCGACGTCTCGATCTATGACCACAACCTGAGAACCGGCGAAACCCATGTCGTCTCCGATACCCCCGAAGGAGAAGGACACCCGATCCCCTGCCTGCCGGTGCCCGATGTTTGCGACGCGGCTCACAGCGATTCCAACGGGATCTCAGAGCTCGACATCTCCAAGGACGGCACCCACGTCTTGCTGGGCCAAAAGGTCGCCACCGACGCCGACGGCAACGTCTACTGGCACCTCTACATGAATATCGGCGACTCCAACAAAACGATCGACCTCACCCCCGGAGCCACAGACGGCGCTCTCTTCGACGGAATGACCGAAGACGGCTCCAAGGTCTTCTTCACGACCGTAGACCAACTCACCACGGCAGATACCGATCACTCCGCAGACATCTATCAGGCCGAAGTCTCGGGCGAAAGCGCAGCCCTAACCCAGGTCTCCACCGGCTCAGGAGGAGCCGGCAACTCTGATTCTTGCGATCCGGCTGCCGACTCGGTACAAGAACACTGGAACACGGTCGGCCCGGAAGCCAATTGTGGGGTCGTTGCTCTCGGGGGAGGGGGGGAGTCGCTGCGCGCGACGGCACCATCTACTTCCTTTCGCCCGAGCTCCTCGACGGCCCCTCACACGGCATCCTCAACGCCCCCAACCTCTATACATCCCATCCCGGTCAGCCCCCCCATTTCGTCGCCACCCTGGAATCGACCCGGACCGACCCCAATCCACCGAAGACTGGATACGCGCCTGGTCGCACATTTGGCTCACTGTTGAAACCCACGAGTGTCGCAGTCGATCAGACCACTAGTGACGTCTACGTCACAGACCCAGGTCACTTCAGAATTGAGAAGTTCACCTCCTCCGGTGAATTCATCCTCATGTTCGGCAAGGAGGTCAACAGGTCCGAGGTCGACACCCCGGGTTCGACCGAAGCCCAGCGGAACGTCTGCACCGCCGCCTCTGGCGACATCTGCCAGCCTGGTGCGCAGGGCTCAGAACCGGGTGCCTTCTCAGACCCGGCCTTTATCGCGGTGGACAATTCGTCCGATGCATCAAGGGGAGACATCTACGTTGGCGATACTGGCGACAATTACGTCTCGAAGTTCGAATCATCCGGGAATCTCATCCCGACCTGGTCATCGGGCGGTCACTCCGACGGCTCGAATTCAAGTGATGGACCCTTCGATTCGATTTATGGCATCGCAGTTGACTCCGCTGGCCGGCTTTTGGTTTATGACGATAAAAACACCCATTCATCTTGCTCTGGGTGTATGTTTGAGTTCGACCAAAATGGCAATATCGTTTCGGAATTCAGCACCAATCAGCAGACTTCCCCCATCGGCATTGCAGTCGACTCTTCCGACAGGATCTACACCGCTCATGCCGGCATCGGTGGGGAAGCACATGGTGTCGATGTCTTCAGCGAGGGTGGGGCAGAACTCGGCGAGTTCGCAACCGAAGAAGGCCGCGGGATCGCTCCCACAGGTATCGCCGTCGCCGCCTCGGGCGCCGTTTACGTCGACGACGGCAGCGTGATCCGCCGCTACGCCCCGACCTGTGTCCCCGACGGAACCTACGTCTGCAGGGAGTCAGAAGTCATCGGATCCGGCCACCTGAGCTCCGCGGCCGGTCTTGCCGTCAATTCCTCTGGCACCGTCTTTTCCGCCAACACCGATGCTGGCAACATTGCGTCCTTCTCCCTCGAACAGCTGCCCGACCCTGCGACAGACAACCCGGCCGTACTTGATGCGGTCAGCTCCGCTGGCGCCCGCAAGACAGGAGACTTTCAGGTAACCCCGAACGGTGACTTCGCCGCCTTCACCTCGACCCGACCCCTCACTGAAAGCGTCGATAACGCCGGTTACTCGGAGGTCTATCGCTACGACGCGACCACCGACACCCTGGCTTGCGTCTCCTGTGACCCGACCGGCGCAACGGCCGCGGGAAACGCCAGCCTGGCATCCAATGGCCTCAGCCTCACAGAAGACGGAAGCGTCTTCTTCAATTCCACCGATTCCCTCGTCCCGCGCGATCTCGACAACCGCCAGGATGTCTACGAGTGGGAGCCGGCCGGACTTGGCAATTGCACCGAAACCAACCAGGCTTTTGACCGTGCCTCCGGCGGCTGCCTCGGCCTGATCTCAACCGGTACCAGTCCCTCTGACTCGAGCCTACTCTCCGTCAGCGCCGATGGCACCGACGCATACTTCTTCACCCGCGACAGTCTCGTACCCCAGGATCAGAACGGAAACCTCGTCAAGATCTATGACGCTCGCGAACTCGGTGGCTACCCCTACATCCCAACGCCCCCCCAATGCAAGGCCTCCGACGAGTGCCACGGTCCGGGCTCCCCGATTCCAGCCGCACCCGACATCCAGAGCGACACCCCTGGGGGCCTCGCCAATGCCACGCCGCTTCAAAAAGCAAAGCATGGCCACCGCAAGGGGACTCATCACCGTCCTCGTAAAAGGCGAAGTTCCCTCCACGGCCATGGGGGCAGGCGGTGATCGGCACCCGGCGCAACTTACTCGCGGCCGCGATTTCCCTCGCAGCAGGCCTCCTGGCCTTCGCGGCGCTCACTTCTCCTGCCTACGCGAGCGAGCAGATCGAATCCTTCGCTACGACCACGTCGACCACCCAGGCCGGCGGCCACCCCGACCTTGAAACGAGCTTCATGCTCAACAGTCCTGGCGAACCCGAGTCAGCGCAGAATGTCATCTTCGAGGCTCCGCAGGGAGTCTTTGGCAACACCAACGCAATCACCCAGTGCAGCTCCTCTGACTTGGCTCTCGATGAATGCCCCTCCAGCTCCCAGGCTGGCCTCATCACGGTCTACGCCAACTCCGAAGGCAACCCCAAAGCTCTGCTCGGCACCGCCCCAATCTATGATATGGCGCCTGGTGCCCAGCAGACGGGGCTCTTTGCCTTCGTTGTGCCAACTCTCGACATCCCGATCGACATCCCGGTGGCGGTGCGCACCGAGTCCGATTACGGCCTTCGTTTCACCGTCCAGGACATCACCCAGCTCACCCCGCTCGCCGGCGCCCATCTGACCTTTTGGGGCTTCCCGGTTGACTCCAGTCACAACGCCCAGCGCTTCCCCAAAGGCGCGCCCGGAAATCCTGCCGGCTGCGTCGGCCTCTCTGACGCCGAATGTCTGGGTAGCCCGACCGAAGCCGGCATTTTCAACCAGCCGCTTACCGACAACCCGACAACCTGCACGGGGGAACCGCTGACCACCCGCCTCGAAGTCCAGACCTACCAGGACCCGACCCATCTCTCCGCTGCGCAGGAAAGCTACCCGGCCACCACCGGTTGTCTTGACGAGCAATTCCATCCGGTTCTCTACGCAGGTCCGACCACCGAACAGACCGACTCGCCCTCGGGTCTCAACGTCGAGCTAATCGCGCCCCAGTTCGAGGGTCTCGCAGATTCCCCCTCCGAGATCAAGACGGCCGCCGTGACCCTGCCACCTGGACTGACAATCAACCCCGACGCCGCCGACGGCCAGAGCGACTGCACCGACGGCCAGGCCAACTTCACCTCCGAGCAGCCGGCCGAATGCCCCGACAACTCCAAGATCGGCACCTTCTCGATCGGCTCGCCGACCTTGAATGGCCCGCTCGAAGGCGCCGTCTACATCGGCGAACCGCATCCGGGTAACCAGTACCGCCTCTTCCTTGTTGCTTCGGGCTTTGGAATCAACGCAAAGCTTGTCGGCTCATTTCAACCCAATCCCGAAACTGGGCAGGTCACCGCGTTTTTTGAAAACCTCCCCCAGGTTCCCTTCGAAGACTTCCAGCTCCACCTCTTCTCCGGCGAACGGGCGCTGATGGCGACGCCGATCGCCTGCAAGATTTATGAAGTCAAAGCCGAATTTATTCCCTGGGACGCTTCGCTGCCTAATCAGCTAACCAGCCAGGTCTTTGGCCTCGCAAGCGGCCCCCACGGGAGCGAATGTCCCGGCCAGGTCCGTCCATTCACCCCCAGCCTTGAAGCCGGCACCTCCAATTCGACCGCGGGTGCCTTTAGCTCCTTCACCCTGAAGCTCGATCGCGAAGACGGCGATCAGTTCCTCGGACACCTCAATTTCACCATGGCTCCCGGCCTCACGGCGAACTTGCACGGGGTCACCTATTGTCCCGAGGCCAGCATCGCCGCCGCCGCAGCCACCCCTGGGCGCACCGAGCAGGCTGACCCGAGCTGCCCGGCATCGAGTCAGATCGGCACATCCAACGTCGCCGCCGGCCCCGGCTCCCACCCCTTCCACGCGGTCGGCAGAATCTATTTCGCTGGTCCATTCGAAGGGGCGCCGCTCAGCCTGGTCGCGATCACCCCCGCTCTCGCCGGCCCCTATGACTACGGCACCGTCGTGGTCCGTGTAGCGCTCCACATTGACCATGTGGATGCTCACGTGATCGCCGACTCAGAAACCGTCCCGAAGATCATCGGCGGCATCCCGATCAGGATGCGCTCGATTCAGGTCAACATCGACAAACCCAACTTCATGATCAACCCGACCAACTGCTCGCCTTTTGCGGTGACCTCAGAAGGGATCGGCGACCAGGGCACCAGCGCCAACTTTTCCTCTTACTTTCAGGCAGTTAACTGCGCCTCGCTCGGATTCGACCCGAAGATGACGATCACCCAGCTGGGCGGCCGCAAGGCGACGAAGAGAAGCCAGGACCCGAGCCTTCAGATCGATCTGAAGACCCAAGCCGGCGACGCCAACATCAAGTCGGTGGCGGTTACCTTGCCGAAAGCCTTCGAGATCGACCAGCGCCACCTCGGCAACATCTGCGACAAAGCGGAACTGGCCAGTGACCAGTGCGCCGGGCGCCAGGCGATCGGAATGGCAAGCACCGAAACGCCTCTTCTCGAAAAACCCCTCGAGGGCCCCGTCTACGCCGTATCGGGATTCGGGGTGCTGCCCCACCTCGCCTTCATCTTGGCCGGCCAGGTGACGCTGATGCCCGAGGCAGAATCTTCCTCGGTTCAAGGCGGGCGCCTCAAGACTGTGGTACCGGTTGTCCCCGATGCCCCGATTGGCAACTTCCGCTTCACCCTCTTCGGCGGCAAGCAGGGCTACCTGAGCAACACACAGAGCCTCTGCGGCGCCCCGCCCACCTCGACGATCGAATTCGGTGCCCAAAACGGCAAGACGCTCACCCAGCAGGTGAGGACTAAGACGTCCTGCAATGCAAGGGTCACCCAGCCCAAGCGCCGTCGCCACCGCCGGCAGGGTTGAGCTTGGGCCCTGGCCCTTCTGACTCAGTCTAATTACGCGACTTTTCCAGCCCGTCCGTACGCACGAGCGGTGCGCGAGGGAGGAAGCCTAAGGTCTTAATCCGTGCAGGCTCTACGACGCCGGTCTCGAGTTGCCACGAGAAGAAAGCCAGGGCCTGGCGACCCCCCCCGGTCATCAAGCTTTCTTTGCCTGACAAAGAGGAAAGAGGGGCCTCGCACCGCTCTCCTACTTCGGCTCGATTCAAACAGCCAGTCCAAGGCTAGTTTCGGTGCTCTCTCCGCATTTCCGTAGCTACCTTCTCTCGCCCGAGCTGGGCCTGCCTTGGAGCGGTCCGCCACATCTCTTCCGCCGCCGAGTGAGGTCCGAGATATGGAACCAGTAAGGCGAACGTCAAATCGGGAAGCCGCTTGGGAAGCTCGGCCGCCCCGCCGGCGAGGAGCTCATCAGCGATCAGGCCCGCTACCCCACCAACCGACATCAGCGCCACGTTGGCGGGCAGCTCGGCTTGCCCGGGCAAGTCGCGCCCGCGTTGCATACCCTCGGCGAAGCTTACGATTGCCTCCCAGTGCAGCCGGCGTGCGTCCGCGCCCGCCGCGGCCACCTCGACCAAGGCGGTTCTCGCCAACTCGGGGTTTGCCGTGCACAGCCGGACCACTGTCTCCAACCCGCCGATCACCCGCTCCAGCCAGGGACGATCGGCACGGCTATTACGGGTCACCGCCACCCGCGCTCGGCCGACCAGTGCTTCGTATGCGGCGAGGAAGCACTCGTGCTTGCCTTCAAAGTGCGTGTAGAAAGTGCTGTAAGAGGCACCGGCCTCCTCCAGCACGTCGGAAACCGAGGTGGCACCGTAACCCTTTGCGCCGACGACCCAGACCATTGCTTCGAGCAGATCTTCTCGGCTGGAGTCGATCGATTGTGAAGTTACGTAGTTCATATATCTAAAATCGATCCCAGCTGTGAACCCTTACCGGCAGGCCTTTATTACATTGCCGGTCAGCGTGGTGCCATTGCCGAAGGCGAGTTCGACTTGGTTATAGAAATGTCCGTTGGCGCACTCTGCGTTTAGGTAGGAGTGCTTTTGTCCCTTGTAGGTCCATTTGCGATTGATCGTCAGGTCAATATTTGTCACCGAGCCGCTGCCGCCGGCGATCGGCGGGATCGCTATCGAGACGTGGTAGCCGTATTTGCCGCTGTCCTTTGAGAGTTTGCCGATAACCACGAATGTTGTCGGTACGGGCACGTCGGCATACACGTAGTAGATCTGCTCCGGGTACCCACTGCCGCCGTAACCGTTGCCATTCGACGGACCGTTGAAGGCCAGCAGCGGACCCTTGGCAAGGAAGGGCGCCGATTCCGGGAATTCAACCTGCGCGGTGGATGAGCCCTTTCCGATCAAGGCGGTACCGCAGACCTTCATCGCCTGGGCGGGCGCGGTGGCCTGAAGCTTGCCAGGGCTGCAGCTCGGCAACCCGGTCGTATCGATCTGGATGTGCTTATCGACCTGTAGGTGGCTGCTCAGAACCGCAGGGACGTGGGCGCCGTCTTTGGTTGCGATCGAGGCGTTGATGTGGAAGCCGATCGGTGCCGTCTTGTCCTTCGGCAGCGCCTTCGGACTTGTGGTTCCTTCGAGGTGGATCTCCAAATTGCCGGCTAGAATCGTGGTCGCCGAGGCGCCGCTCACCGTCACAGCGATCGCCGCGACCGCGGCGATCGCGAAGATCCCCCCCTGGCGCTTGGGAACTCGCTTCATTTCTACCTCCATGCCCCAGTCCGAGGCGCTATAACGGCGCTGCCCTTATAGAAGCGCTGATATATCGAAGCGGAGCGCGCTGCAAAGCGCAATGAGTCTCATAGAGCACAATCTGGATCGGTGGGCGATTTTCTCGCCAGTCGGTAGCTCTGGCTCCCCGGCGACCGTTCCCGCTCCTGTCTCTTGGTCGAGTCGGTCCTCGGTCACTTCGCTGTCGATCGCCTCCGTTCAATTGAGAGATGGTTCAAATACCGATCAGCGCTTGCATGCGGGCCCCTGTTGCGATAACACAAGGGAGATGTATCGCCCCGAACTACTCTGCCAGACGTCATGAGTGCCGGAGCAGTGGCCTCCGAGCCTCAACCGGTCGTCGCGATCGGACTCACGCCCACCTCCTATCTGGTGCTCGGCATGGTCCGCCTTGGGGCGAGGTCCGGATATGCGATCAAGAAAGCCGCTGATTTATCGACCCAGTCCTACTGGCCAACCTCGCGTGCTCAGGTATATCCCGAGCTGGCACGCTTGGAGGGCGCAGCACTCCTCACGCGACGCAGCAATCCCCACCGTGGGCGTGGTCGATCCGCCTACCGGGTCACAAAGAGGGGTGAGAGGGCACTTCTTGCCTGGCTGCGCTCAACCGACGTCGCGCCAACCCAGGTGCGCGACGAGGGGATCCTGCGGTTGTTTTTTGCCGATGCACTCTCGAGGGAGGACCAGTTTGATCTGATCCAGCGAATGCGATGCAACGAGCGCGACAAAAGTGCCCAGATAGAGACCAATGCCCCCCTGCTCGGCGGCGAGGAATCCCAAGCAACGCACTACCCCGCCCGGGTCGCGAGTTTTGGCGCTGACGCCTTTGCCTTTTCCGATCGGTGGCTGGAGCGGTGCCAGCAACGGCTCGAAGCAGCCCCACCCCCCGACCAGCCGCGCCGCAGCGCCGCCCCGACGAGCCAGGCAAACGGCAGCCCCGCTCGCTACCCGCGATGGACAGTTCACACGCCGTTTTTTGCGCCCGACCTCATTTACCGTGATGGTGATCCCGACCTGGCGCAGCAAACTGATCGAGCCGGCCAAATCGGCCCCGCCGAGTCGGTGCTCGCCACTCGATCCGCTGACCCGATCAAGCTCACCCCTTCCCTCTTTCTGATGCTTGGCATGGTGCGCCTCGGCTTCACCTCCGGATATGCGATCAAAAAGGCCGCGGATGCTTCGACCCAGACTTTCTGGCCAACATCTTTTGCGCAGCTCTATCCCGGCCTGACGCGCTTGCAGAACGCCGGCCTGCTGAAGCGACGCAGTGATCCCCAGGGTGCCAGGTCGCGCTCTGCCTACTCGATCACCGACAAGGGAAGGACGGCACTCCTTGCCTGGTTGCGCTCCTCCCATACTGCCCCACTCCAGCTTCGCAACGAATGGATGCTTCGGCTTTTCTTCGCCGATGCTCTGCCGGTTGCAGATCAGCTCGAGCTGATCCAAAGATTCCAGCAAAGCTACCTCCACAAGAGCTCTTGGGTACGAGAGCAGATACTCCCGCTCGTTGAAAAGGCCGAGACTCCCAGCAACCGCTACCCGGCAGTCGTAGCGCGCTTTGGTGTCGATGCCTTTGTCTACAAAGCGGAATGGCTGGCTCGATTGCAGGCCCAGATCGAAGCGGACCACCAGCCCGGCTGAGCCTCGGGCCAGACGCAATTCTTTTTGCAGGCGCGACTCAGCAAAGCGCAATCGAGTGCAATCGATCCGCTCCACTACAGGCAGTCCGCCAGCCGACGCACTTGGCGTCCCATCGCTCGCGTTAAGGCAATGATCCACTCTTTCCTGCGCCGCGGCTCGCTCGAATTGCCCCCACGGTACTTGCAACCTGCTCGGGTCCCGGCTGCTCGATATCCGTGCTTATTTGCCTGCTAACTCCCCCACCAAGCTTGCCGCCGCCTCGCGGCCCAGATAGGGGCTCAGCGCCGCCAGCATCACCTCGGCGAGCAGCTCAGGCAGCTGCGATGCTCCCCCGGTCGCAACCTGTTCGGAGATCAACCCCATCACGCCCCCGATCGCCATTCGCGATGTGTTGGCTGGCAGCTTGCGGCCGTCCGGGGCGAAATCGCGCCCCTCCTCAAAGAGCGGCGTCAGGCGCTTGACGGCGGCCCTGTACCGTTGATGGGCCGCCGGTCCCGCGGCACCCACCTCGATCAGGGCCAACCGAGCCAGCTCCGGCTCTGCGGATAGCGCCGACAGCATCGCCTCTAGCGCCGCTCGCATCGCCTCCGGCCAGTTCTGCTTGGCTTCGAAGGCTGCGCTAACCCGCCGAACGAAGTTCTCGGCGCGGTTTTCATAGGCGATTAGGAAGCAGGTTTCCTTATCGCCAAACATCTCGTAAAAGGTGGTACGTGAAATCCCCGCCTCGCGGGTTAGGTCGGAGACCGTCGTCGCGGCGTAGCCCTTCACCGCGATTACCCTGATCGCCGCCTCCAGCGCCCGTTCGCGCTGGGAGCGGGCGATCACCTCCGGTGGCAGCCCGTGACGCCCCCGCGGTGGGCGCCATCCTCTTCGCTTCTCTGTCCCCAGCACGCTCAGCCTGTTGATTGCATCGCCACCCGCCAGCGCGGGTGCTTCCGGCCAGTGCCGCTGCGCGACGCAGCCGGCTTGGGCACGGCTTCGTGGGTGCCCATGCCGTCGCCTCGCTTTGGAGGGTGTGCCAAGCGCGCCATCGCCACCTGCCTGGTGGTGCAATCAAGCATTTCAGGCTGCCCTCGCCTGCACCGAGCGCTCTGCTGTCCGATACTGGCGCAGAGCCTCCTCCTTGCCGAGGTATGGAATTGTCGTGATGTAGACGATGTCCGGCAGAAGCTCAGGCAGTCGCTCGGTATGGCCGTTCACGATCTGGCCCGTGATCAGCGACTCAGCCGCTGCCAGCGCGGCACGGCTCGCGCTGGAGGGAATCCGCCCCTCCTCCATCGGGTCATCGCGCCCCTGATCGACCAGCACCTGCAGTAGCTGCTTGCCAGATCTGTAGAGCTCGAGCGCCCGACCCCCATTGGCCGGCACCTCGACCAATGCCATCCGCGCGAATGCCGGTCGTTCCGCCAGCAGCGCGAGGATCGCCGCCGCGGCTTTCCGAACGTTGGTCGCCCAAGGCCGATCCGCAGAGTAGATCGCCGCGATCCGTCCCGTCGCTTCTGCCAGTGCCAGCTCCATCGCCGCATACAGGCAGTCCTCCTTGTCCTTGAACAGCTCATAGAAGGTGCCCCGGGCGACGCCGGCGCCTTCGGCTATGGCGGCGATCGTCGTCGCAACGTAGCCTTTGCATGCGCAGCTTTCAGCCATTGCCGTGAGGATCCGCTCGCGCTGTGAGTTGGCGGGGATCGGCTCTGCCAGCTCATCACGGCCGACCACCAGCCCGGCTTGGGCAATCAGCCCCCCAAAATCCTCAGACGGGCGGGAGCTGCCTTCGGATCGGGAGCTTCGGCGCATCGGGTTAGCTGCACAGGCAGTCTTTTCGCAAGAACAGAATGGTACATGGTCGCCGGTTCTAGCTGGACACTTGAGTACCACCATTCGGAGGCGACAGCCGGCCCGGCTCTCCTCCAACGCTCGGCCACTGAGCCAGCTGCGGACCAAAATTCTCGGTCCCTATACTCGCCTATCTATGTACGTTAGAGTTCTAACCGAGATTCCGCATGGACCCCGCATCCATTCCCCAGCATATACCTGTAGCTCTCCTGGACCGTGACCTTGGGCCACCGATCGGTATTGATCTGCGGTTCAGGGATCTGACCAAACGGCACCAATTCGGGGTTGTCGCTATCACCACCGCCGCCTATACCAACCCCTGCCACCTGGGCAGGACGTGGCGGGACGACGGGGCCACCGCGCAGACTGCGCTCGGCGCCTTCTGTTCCCACTTCGGCGAAGCACAGCAATCGCCGCTCCCAGTGGCCTCTCCGCTGCTGAGGAAAGGCACGAGTCTTTGTGGTGAGGAGGAGCACGGGACCCGATATTCCCCCACTTAAGGAGTCTGCCGTTTGGCGTTGCGGGCGCCGGCGGTTTCGCGCAGGCTGCCTCGCGGCGCCAGCGACCCGTTCTCCGATCCCCTTCCTCGCCGCTCCCGGGAAGAGCTTCTCGATTTCCATCCCCGACGAACACCATGAACCAGAGCCCAGCCTCCCAAGACGATTTCGAAGCGGCCTTCGATGCGGCGCTCGCGCGCCTTCAGGCGAGCGCAGTCACCGCCCCTCCCCCTGATCGCGAGTGGCCGGCGAAGGTTGCCGCCGCGATCTACACGGTCCTCGACTTTGCCGCCGTCGAGCCAATCGCTCTGCGCGTCCTCACGATTGACGCCCTTAGCCACAGATCCGACGGCGGGCGGCGCTACCGCGAACTGATCGACCTCTTTGCCGAGCTGCTTCGCGCCCATGCCGCGTGCGAGGAGTCTCTCCCAACCCCGACCGAGCAGGCACTGATCGGCGGCATCGCTGTGACGAGCGCCGACCAGATCCGCGCCGGCAGCCTTCACCGTCTGCTCGAGTCGGGCCGCGAACCCATCGAGTTCGGCCTTCTGCCCCACCTCGGCACCGCTGAGGCGAGGCGCTGTTCGCGTCGCCCGGTCCCTCGTTCTAGCTCAACCGGAGCGTGAACCGGCAATGCCCATCTCCCGAACCATTCGGCTCACTTCTTCCGCTTCTGCATTCCCGCCAACCCAATTGCCTCTGCAACCTGCGTCTGGTGGGGTGGACCCCCACGGTTCCACTTGTCTCGAGTGGCGCGAATTTTCTCGCGCCAAAGAGCTTTCTCAAGCACCGCCGACGGCGCTGCTTGAGCAGACTGTCGTCGTCCCGTTCCCTAGCCGGGCGGCGGCAAATGGGGCATCCCGACTCTCCCTGGTCGGGAGGCGCCAAATCAGTAACCGACGCGAATCGGTTTCGAGACTCTCTCTCCTTTGTCTCCGAAGCCGGTCGCGGCGGCGCAGTGGCTCCCGGGCACCATACGGGGCCGTCCCAGCCCCGGTGTCCGGGAGCCACTGCACTTCTGGTATGAGCGCCGGTTCTGACAAGCGAGCGCCCGCCGCCGTCGGGGTGTCCGAGGTCGATCTTGCTGGCGAGTGCCTGCTCGAGGCGATCTCCACCTCCTGCGATTCGGGCGTCGGTTTCGCCGTACAGGTCCAGGCGGCGCTTGCCGCCGCTCTGGCGCTCTCCGTCGCAGAGCCTGCCCTGGCCCGCCGACTCACCGTCGAGCCCTACCTGGGCGATCAGGTTACGTTCCGCGCTCAGCAGCGTTGGAGAAAGCGCTACGGCGCGATCCTTCGAGAGGCCGCCGGCAAAGATCCGGAGCTCCCCGTCAACCCTGACTTTCTCGAGCCGGTCCTGATTGGCGGCCTCTGTTTCCAGATCTCTCGCCGGATCCTCGCCGGGCGCTCTGACCGACTGCCCGAGCTCCTGCCTGGCTTCCTGAGCTTCATCCTCTCCTACTACCTTGCACCGCCGCAGGCGAACCCGGTGATTCGCGCCGCCCGGGAGGCCTCGCGCTGATTTCCTCCCCGCACACCCCGAAATCCCAGTCGCAGCCTCAGTCGGCGGAGCCCTCGCCCAAGACTTGCGGCTCACTCGAGCATCATCCACACGCAGCGGGCGGGGGCAAACGCCGCCGCCTTATAACGCCCCTGCCAAGATCGAGTACTTCGGCTCTCGCCGCCCCCTCCGCCCCGAGTTGCTGTTTGGGGCGTTTCACCAAGAGGGGCTCGATTACGTCGTGATCGGCAACTTCGCAGGCGCTGCCGGCGCTGGGCTCCTCTCAGCCGCGCCGCTCGACCTCGCAATCGCCCGCTCGATCGATAACTGCGCCGCCCTGCAGAGGGTGCTCGTGGAGCTCGACGCCGAGCGCTGCCTCAGTCCACGCGACCGCGTACCCATCAAGCCTCACGCCAGCCCGATCCGCTGGCTGGACGGCCAATTCGCCTTCGATACCATCGCTGGCGGGTTCGACCTTCGCCTCCCCGGCTACGTTTCAAGCTCCCCGCCATACCTCGAGTTGCAGGCCAATTCGATCCGCTGCGAGCTCGCCGAGAATCTTGAGGTCACGATCGCCAGCTCCGACTACCGGATCGGGATCGGGCAGGCCTGCGGATATGACCGCGCCGCTGTGGATCGCGAGGCGCTGCTTCGCAGCCGCTCTCAGGGATTGATCGCGGCGTGATCGATCCAAGGCGAGCCCTCAGCGCACCATCAGGATCCGGCGTTTCCCTGCAGCGTCGCCGCCACCAGATCGAGCTGCGACGATCGAGCTTGGGCTGGGCATCCAAATCACGGACGCACCGCGCGGCCCGGGAGCACTGCACAGACCGCCAGGCGGCGCTCCCCTCCAGATCGGGCTGTGCAGCGCCAACGGCCTGGACTGCCTGCCGGTTCCCGGCCCCTCGCCATGCGCGCCGAGCGGGTCTGGCCCGGTTGACTCCTTCAAGGCTCCGCCCGCCCTCCAAGCGGCCCCGGGCTGCCCGACACCTCAGCGCCGAAACCAGACCTTGCTAAGCGATAGGAAATTCAACTCAATGCCCACACGAATCACCTGCATCATCCCCAACCAGGACGAACCGGAAGCTCGCGTTGCCGGCGTCGGCGCTCGATTTGGCTGGACCGAGTGGGAGGCGCAGATCATTGGCGAGATCGAGGACGGCGCCAACTACTACGTCGAAGTCGACGACCAGCGGGTCGAGATAGTGGTCGCCCAACACGATGGTCGCAAGTATCTGCGCACCGACCCCAACAAGACAGCCACCAACATCCTCCTCTCCCTACCCCACTGCCCGTGAGACGCCAGCTTCAAACCGGCGGGGGCGGGGCGCCGCGGCTCAAAGGGGGCGAGGGCCTTCCGAGCGCCAGCGCTGATGCCCAACAGACGGGCTCGGGTCCCAGCCCGCGGCACTTCGTGCGCTCCGATCCCCAGGGCCTGCTTCCTCCCAGCGCCGCCGCGCTCATTTCGACTCTGCCAGGCGACTGTCTCTGAGGCCAATCGGCGGATGGCACCTGACATCGACGATCGCGATCCCCTCGACATGCTCGCCAACTGGCTGAGCGCTGCTCGCCAGCGCATCCACCGCCAGCTCAATGTCAGGACGCAAAAGCGTGCTTCGGGTACCCAGACCGAGATCAGGATCGATCACCGTATGCCGTGCGACCTCGACCTCTTCCCCGACTGGCACATCCAGACCCTGCCGACCTTTCTACCGCGCGTACATTTCGCCTCCTACGCTGGCGCCAAGATCAAGAGTGCTGCAAGACATGGGCGGGCGATCTACTGCCATGACTCCTCTGCCCAGGAGGTGACCGCGGCGCTCAGCTATCACCTTGATCAGCGCACCCACCTGCCGATCCTGATCACCGCTCTTGGTTTTCGCACCGATACTTGCGGCAGCGCCTTGATGCGCCGACGCACGCTCTCTGCCGCCCTCGTCCTGAGGCACCATCTGCACGCGATCTCCGCCGCACTCGAGCGCGGAGGCCATGTCGATATCGACCTCCACAACATCGACGACGAGCTCGAGATGGCCCACGATCTCGGCTTTCGCCCAGCCCCCAGGATCAGGGGCTTTCGTCCAGCCGGCACCCACCTCCGCCAGTCCGCCCCCAGCTAGCCCTCGGATATCGGCGCTGCTTCAGGCTGAATCCGAGCCCCCGGATCCGCTGAGGCCATCTGCTGCGGCCCTGGATCGAGCCTCGATGGCTGTTCTCGACGGCCTGGCTTACCGAATCACGCCCGAAGCCAAAAAGCCGCCAAACTTGCGCCGGGAGAGCCAAGCCAAGCACAAACCGCACCGCAAGGGGCGAAACGGGCTTTAGCGGCAGGCTGAGCGCCTTCCCGATCGACAGGCGTCGGTTGAGACTCGGTTAAGGGGGCTCTTTTGGCCATTGAAGAGCGCGGGTAACGAGCTTAGGAGGGGGTGCGCGCCTGGGCCAGCTAAGCTTGGTCCTCTCAAATGACCGTTTTCTTGGACTGAAAGGAGTGGCCTCATGGTCCCGCTGAAATATTGGCCCTCTGCTGCCAAGCAATTGATGGTTCGCTCGATCAGAGATCCCAAGACAGACGATGTGATCGTCGTCGACGACGGCAAGGTCAAGGTCCTCTCCCAGCAGGACTTTGAGAAGGAGAAGACGAAGGCCGATAGCTTGGCGGCCACGCCGTAGGCGCTGCGGGCGGCGAGCAGGGATCTAGCCGCAGGGTCGGTGGAGCCTCCTCTCACTACAAGGAAGTTCTCAGGTTTGTGATGGTGATCGCGATCCTCTGTTTGCTGGGGACGATTGGCCTCCCGATCATTTTCCCCAATCCCACCTCCGCACAATCCACCGCAATCGACGTGGTTGAGCACGGGTTCTCCGGCGCCGTGGGGGCACTTTTTGGAGTGCTGGGCGGCAAACTCGCCTAGCCACTGCCGCCAATTCCGCTCGGCGCATCACCGCGCGCCCTAGATCTGGTTCGGCAATCGCATCTGCGCGGACAAGAGGCGGGCCAACGGGTGTGGAGAAGGCGGCGCCCCTGCCCTCAATCAAGCTCACCCACTACTCGGGCATCGGCGGCGAACCGTCGAGTTCGGCAGGAGGGTCCTCCGCCGTCTCCTCCACAACCTTCGCCACTTCCTCATAAAGGCGCGGCGGCAGCAGCCGCTCAGCCTGCCCAAGGAACTCGGCCTGCTTCGCAGCGGAGAGCACTCGCTGCTCAAAGAACGCCTCGACCGCCTCCTCGACGCTCCGAACATCCTCGGGAGCCTGCCCGCTCGCATGCCCGATCAGGTCCTCAGCAACGTCATTCAGCGAGCGTTCGCGGTAGATCGCGGCCAGCCGCAGCACCTCGGCGGGGGAGAGGACCTGGTCACGGTCGCCGCGAGACTCAGTGACCAGGTCGTCGCGGCGCGACAGGGTCGATGCGGCGACGCCGACGATCTTGGCGGCGCTGCTGATATTGGGGTAGGCACGCAGCGAAATTGCGTCGTCCGGGGAGGTGCGGTCCATACGGTGCTCTCCTTGGCAGGGGGGAACTCAACCAGAACCGTATCGGCCTTTTGCAGCCGACGCAATTAAAACATCGTCCGCATCAAACGCACGATATGCAATGATACTTGGAAACCGGGTCGCTACCGAGTCCCGGCCACGAGCGAAGGAGGACCGCGGTGCCGGATTACGAGGTCAACATAGAAGGCACCATTCATCCCTGGGATCACGAGACGATCACCGTCCCGCAGTTGCGAGAGCTCGCCGACTTCGGCCCCGATCAGCAGCTGCTCGAGATCGATCTCAAGGACAACAGCGAGCGAGTTCTGGGAGATCACGAGAAGATCGAGCTGAGGCCCGGCAAGGGATTCGCCAAGAAGGTCGAGTTCAAGCGCGGATGATCGATCGGGTCCAGGCAGAGATCGCGTTGATCCGCTCCCGTTACTCCGAGCTGGAGTTCCGCCAGCTCGATTTTTGGGCTCGCGTCCCCAACTACCCGATTCCCGCCGAGTGGGGGCGCGACCAGGCCGAAGTGGCCTTTCAGGTGCCCCGTGACCTCTTCGGCCAGGAGCCATACGGCTTCTGGGTCAACCCGCCACTGGCCCTGCCCGGAGGCGGCGTCCCTTCGAATACCTCCGGCCCGGTTGAGACCGGCTTCGGCGCTGGCTGGCAGCAGTTCTCTTGGTCCCCGGAGGGCTGGCATCCCGGCCCCGATCCTCACAGTGGCACCAACCTGCTCGACTTTGTCGGCTCCTTTGCGAGGCGTTTGGCGGAGCTCAACTGATGGCTGTCTCACTTGCCCTCTCGGCCGAGCTGTTTCGCGATCTTCTCGCTCACCTGTATTCCAGCGACGAGGAGGAGGTCGCCTTCCTCTTCTCCGCGCCCCCGTACCCCGCCGAGCAGCTGTCGATAATCGAGATGTATCCGGTGCCGGCGCAGGGTTACACCCGCCACTCGCCCTACCACGTCGCCCTCACCGACCGGGTCCGAGCCGATGTGATCACCCGCGCCACCGAGTTGGGTGCCTGTTTGGTCGAGGTCCATAGCCACGAGGACGGCCCCCCGGCCTGCTTCTCACCGACCGATCTCAGCGGCTTTGAGGAATGGGTCCCCCACGTCCGCTGGCGCCTTGGAGGACGCACCTACGTCGCGCTCGTCTTCGCCGCTGAGAGTTTTGACGCGCTGGTTTGGAAGCAGGGCACCGCCGCCTCGGGACCGCTCGCGGGCATCGCCGTTGAGGGGGAAACTCCCCTGATTCCCACCGGTATCACTCACGCCGCGATGGTGGGGCCGAACCGTGGCAATTGACCCCCGCTATGCTCGCCACCTCGGCCTCTTCGGGGCGCGGGGCCAGGAGCGGATCGGCTCGAGCACGGTCGGGATAGTTGGGCTCGGCGGGCTCGGCACCCATGTCGCTCAGCAGCTCGCCCACCTCGGGGTCGGTGGTTGCGTGCTGATCGATGGCGACGTGGTTTCAACCTCCAACTTGAATCGCCTCATCGGCGCCACCGAGGACGACGTTGGCCTGCCAAAGGTCGAGGTTGCCCAGCGCATGATCGCCGCGATCCGCCCCGACGCCACCGCGAGTGCCACCCCGCATCACTTCAGCGCCGACGCCACCCCGCCCGATCTGGATCGCGTCGACGCGCTCTTTGGCTGTGTCGATCACGATTCGGTCCGCCTTCAGCTGGTCCGCTTTGCCTCGACCAGCCACCTTCCCTATCTTGACCTTGCCAGCGACATTGCTTCGGGCGGTGAGTTCGGCGGCCGCGTCGTTTTTGCCAAGGATGGTGAGCGTTGCCTCTCCTGCCTCGGCGAGCTTGATCAGCATTCCCTCGCCCGAGCGCAGATGAACGAGCAACAGCGCGCCGCCGATGACCGGATCTACGGCATCGATCGCGACGCACTGGGCGCCACCGGGCCCTCGGTCGTCTCGATCAACGGTGTGATCGCTTCGCTCGCCGTCACCGAGTTCATGGTCTGGATCACCGGCCTGCGCGAGCCGCGCGGCTTTCTCAACTACCGCGGCGACGCGGCGACGGTCGGGACTCGAGCCGATCCGTTGCGTGATTACTGCCACTACTGCATGGGGCTTTGGCGATCGGGGGACTCGTGAATCGACTTCCCAACCACCCTGACCTGACCCCGGCTGAGAGTTCAGCCAGCCGAGGCGTCTGGCGTGTGGGCGGGGCCGGTTCGAGCTCCACTTGGCGGGCTGAATTCCGTCCAAAGGTCCGATCTCGCGGATGATCGTAACGATGTTGTTGAAGCTGGGGGCTGCTCTGCGGTGTGCGACCAGATCGTCGATTGTCGTCTCCTTGGTGGCGATCTCTTTTGTCCCTGTCGGACTTGAGCAAATTCGCCTTGTTGCGCCCGCCGTTCAACAGCTTTTCGTCGCCGAAGATTGGCTTTCGCACCTCGATCTTGCCCTTGTAGCGCTTTGCATCGATGACGAGGATCCCTGTGGGCGCGATCGCCAGATGATCGATGTTGGCCTTGCTTCGAGGCATGCGTCGATCGTTCAGGACGATAACGCCAGGGCAGCGCTTGGCCAAGTAGGCGCCGAGTGCCTCCTCTCCTGCGGCGCCGTCGCCCACGCCTTCTCGCTCTCGGGCGCCTCCTGGAGCTTCAGCATCAGATTGCCGATGTGGGGGTGGCGGCCCCGGACGTCGCTCTCGCGCTTTTCGCGGCGACGCTCGTACTCGCGCCGGCCACCTGACTGCCGTTTCAAGGTCAAAGTCATGCGACTTCCGCCAATCGGTTTGGTTCATCGGCTACAGCAGTGCCGACTTGACCTCGGCTCCTGACCCGATCTTGCTCCAGACAAGGGTCCAGAAAAACGGTATGCCGCCACTTCCCCTCAACAAGCGGTTTGAGCCCTCATCCCGCCGCCGACCACACACCCTCACGATGTGAGTGTCTGTGGTCGGCGGCGGGGTCGGGCGGGGTGGGGGAGAGGCGAAGAGGCTGGGGGGTATCGAAATGGGTCGGATTACGTCTTGTTGAGGAAATGCCTGGTGGAAAGAGGACAGACCGGATAAGTGTGAGGGATCTGGAGGTCTTGGAGTTCGTCGTGCGGTTTGGGTGCGTTCCGAGGAGGTTGGTGGCGCTATGGGCGGGGACCGGAAGGGCGGTGACTTACGAGCGAGAGGCGCGGCTACGAGCGGCCGGTCTGGTCGAGGTTCTGCCTGGCGTCGGCGATAGCGGCCGACTTCTGCTTGGCACCCGCGAGGGCCAGCGAGCCGTGTTCCGCGGCGAGCTACCGCTGCCCCGCTTCTCAGCAGGCCGCATCCTTCACTCAGCGGTCAACGCTAACGTCGCGATTCAGCTCGAAGCGGCCGGACAGAAGGTGCTCTCGGAGCGCGAGATCTTCGCCCGCGAGCGCGCTGAGGGCGAGCGGGTCTTCTCCGCCGAGGGACGTCCCGGACGCTTCCACCGACCCGACCTGATCCTCCTCAGTGACCCGCCTGAGGCGATCGAGGTCGAGCTGACCAACAAGGGCGCCAGCCGCCTCGACGCGCTGCTGCGGGCCTGGCGGTACTCGATCGTGGAGCGAAAGGTTGGCAGCGTCCGCTACTTATGCCGACCTCCGCGTTATGCCGACCTGCTGCCGGAACGCCGCTCTGCAGGCGGGGATCGCCCCGATGAGATCGGCATAATCAAAGCGCAGCCAGGAAAGCGAGGACGGTGTCCGGGGGCCGGTAGCGACCTGGCTTGGCGCCCGCTGGTGTGGTCCTGGCGAGCGCCCGTTCCTTGATCGCAAGGTCCGCGTGCAGATAGATCTGCGTCGTCTCGACCTGCTCGTGGCCGAGCCAGAGCGCGATCACCGAGGTGTCGACGCCGGCCTGCAGCAGCCGCATCGCGGTGGTGTGGCGCAGCACGTGCGCCGTCACCTTCTTCTCTGCCAGCGACGGGCAAGCTAGAGCGGCACTCACCGTGTGCTTGGCAAGCCGGTGCTCCAACCCGTCACGGCTGAGCCTCCCCCCGGTGCGGGTCGGGAACAGCGGATCCTTTGCCTGGGCGCCGCGCTCGGCGAGCCAGACGCGCAGGACGGCCACGGTCGCGGAGGTCAGCGGCGTGATCCGCTGCTTTCTCCCCTTGCCCAGGCAGTCGACATGCGGACCTCTGCCGAAGTGAACGTCAGCGCACCTGAGCCCCGTCAACTCCGATGCCCTCAGCCCCGTCTGGGCGGCGAGCATCAACATTGCGCGGTCGCGCCGGCCCGTCCAGGTCGCTGGGTCTGGGGCGGCGAGCAGCGCCGCGACCTCCTCCTCGCTGAGGAAGGTGACGAGGTTTCGCTCGAAACGCTTCGGCGGGATCGCCAACACGCGTTCGATCACGGCGGCGTGCTCGGGGTGGCGCAGCGCCGCGTAGCGAAAAAGGGATCGAATCGCTGCCAGACGGGCGTTGCGGGTGCGCACGCCGTTGCCCCGCTCGCGCTCGAGGTGGTCGAGGAAGGCCCCAATGAGCGGGGCGCCGAGGTCGTCGACTTCCAATTGGGACGGTTGCTTTCCAAGCCGCTCAGCGGCGAAGCTGAGCAACAGCCGCATCGTGTCACGGTAGGCCGCAACGGTGTTGGGGCTGACCTGGCGCTGGCGGATCAGGCGCTCGGTGAAGAACACCTCAAGCGTCGGGGCGAGGGCGCTCATGAGCGATCACCAAGATGGCGCTCCAGGCGCTCGGCGGCCAACTCCATCAACTCCGGGGCGGCCGAGAGATACCAGTAGGTGTTGGCGGGCTCGCTGTGCCCGAGGTAGGTGGAAAGCGCCGCCAGGCGCCCCTCAACCTCGCCGTCTTCGCGATAGGCGTCAAGCAGCGTGCGCACCGCGAAGGTGTGGCGCAGGTCGTGCAAGCGCGGCCGACAAGAAGCCGAGCGCGGCTCGATACCGATGTGGCGCAGGAGCCCGGCGAACGTCCTCCGCGCGGTCCCGTCAGGCAGTCGGGCGCCGCGGGCAGAGACGAACACCGCGTTGGTGCCCGCCGTTGAGCGCGGCCGGTCCGTGCGTCGCAAATAACGGCGCAGGGCATCGACCGTGCTTCGGTGCAACGCCAGCTCCCTCGACTTGCCGAACTTGGTGTTGTAGACGACAATCAGGTTCGCCCGGGAGTCGATGTCTTGGCGGTTCAGGGAGATCGCCTCGCCGATCCGCATCCCGGTCACCGCCAGTAGGCCGATCAGGGTCCGGTAGGTCGCCGCCCGGTGCGGCGTGCTCAGCGTCGTCGTGGCCTGCAGCAGGGCGGCGAGTTCCTCCCTGGAGTAGATGTAGGGGGTGGCGCGGGGGCAGGGAACGCGCGCTAGCTCCTCCCCGGGAACCTCGCAGGCGGGGTCGAGCGTCTGCAAGTAGGCGGCGAAGCCGCGGACGGTGGCGAGCCGCATGCAGTGCAAGTGCGCGGTCCGGCCCGGCAGTATCGCCCAGGCCACGGCGTGCTCGACCGTGATCGTCTGCTCGCCGCGCTCTTCGAGATAGGTGATGAACTTACCGAGGCGTCGCTCAGTCTCAACCAGCTTGTAGCCGAGGGAGCGGCGCAGCGCCAGGTAGTCGGCGAGCGCGGGGCGAAGCCGGCTCATCGGGCGCCTCCCGGCCAGGGGCGGGCGATTCGTCGCAGCGCCTCACGGTCGACCTTGGCGTAGATCGCGGTGGTTGCGATCCGGTGGTGGCGCAGCAGCTGGCCGACCTCCGGTAGCGAAGCGCCGCCGCGCAGCGCCTCGGTCGCAGCGGTGTGGCGGAGGCGGTGGGCACCGACCCGCCCGACCCCGGCCCGCCGCCCGGCGGCGGCGACGATTCCGCCGACGCGGGCGCGGCTGAGCGCCCGGTGCGGGGCCAGGACCCGCACGAAGACGGCGCGGCCCTGCGCGCCGGGGGGTCGGCCCTGACGCAGGTAGGAGGCAACCGCCTCGCCGACGTCAGCGGGCAATGGCATCCGTTCCTCGCGCTTTTCCTTGCCGCGCACGACGATCTCTCCTGCTCGCCACTCGATGTCCTCAAGCGAAAGGCCCGCGACCTCCCCCGCCCGCAAACCGAGCCTGCTCAGCACGGTCAGGATCGCGAAGTCGCGCCGGCCGGTCACCGTGGTCTGGTCGCAGGAGGCGAGGAGCTTGTCAACCTCGTCGGGCTCAAGGCCCCTCGGCAGGCTCTGCCCTTGCCATCTTGCAGCCGTGGGCACCGCCTGAGCAAGCGGTCGCGCGATTGTGCCCTCGAGGTGCAGGAAGCCGAGCAGCGAGCGCAGCGCGGTCACTGTCATATTGGCGCTGCCATAAGGCTGATGGGGGCAGCGGGAAACCACGAACGCGCTGACATCGGCGGTGCTCAGCTGCCCGACTTCCAGCCCCTTCGGCGAGACCCTGCCTTCAAGAAACGGCCGAACCGCGTCCGCGTAGCGACAAACGCTCTGATCTGCGAGGCCTCGCTCGACGGTGAGGTAGCGCCGGTAGCGGCGCAGGAGCTCCTCCACCGGGCCCTTCGGCACTGGGGAAGGCGCCGGTGGGGGCACGGCGCCCAGCTCTCGGAGGTGGGTGAGCAACGGCACCAGCGCCGTGTTCGAGTGATAGGTCGTGTAGCCGGCGGCCCCCCGCGCCTCCAAGAACCGCTGCGCCACGGCCGGCGAGAGGCCGAGCGCATCGAGGCCCTCACCCGCCAGCCAGCGGCTCAGGTGGGCCATCAACTGCACCTGATAGCTGGCGGAATTCGATGTGTAGCCCTGTCGCTGAAGCTCAGCGACGAAGCCGGCCTTAAACGGCGTGAGCGGTCCGGTCACCCGGACCCGCGATGGATCGACGATGGACATCTAACTCCTCCTCTTGGTGGTGGGAGGAGGAGCTTCCCTGCGTTCTTCAGGCCACCGTGATTATGCCGATCTCATCGGGGCGATCCCCGCCTGCAGAGCGGCGTTCCGGCAGCAGGTCGGCATAACGCGGAGGTCGGCATAAGTAGCGTTATGCCGACGTCGGCATAACGCTACCTCTGCTCGCCCAAAGCGCTGCCCTACGTAAGGCGAGCGCTCGAGCGAACCAAGACTGGTGAGCTGATCGCCGCCGAAGGCCTTAGTGACCAATCAACCACAGCAGGAGAAGCTGATGCCAAATCCAAAGACTGAAACCGCGACCGAGGAGCTGGCTGAGGCGGAGCTGTCCGAGCTACTCGCCGAGTACTACCGGCTGGCCGAACCCGAAATGGAGAGGGGAGGCGATTTTCTCTGGCAACTATCCGAGCGCTTCGAGAGCGGCAAGTCGCTCGGCTGGTTCGTCGAGCACAAAAGCATCTGGCCGAACGATACCTCCACCGACAATGATGGGCCGTACTCGACCCGCGCCTATGCCGTAAAGGGGATGATCGATCACCTGCGCGCCGGGATCGCTCGGGCGCGCCGTTGGCAAGAGGATTGATCGCCGCGATCCGCCGCGCCCACTCTCTGTACCCAGAATCCCGGAGACATCCGCGCCGGCGGCGGCCCGACGAGTTCGCCAGATACCTCTACGAAGGGGGGCGAACTTTGCCGCCATTGCTCTTAACCAAACGAACGAGAAATGCCCCGGGCGGCGTGCAGGCGCGCCCGGGCCGACGCAGGAGGTCGAGCTCCGATGCAGGGGCACCGCAACCCGCGAGCCGATCCTCCGCCGCCGAGTGGGGACCAGGCCAAGCTCCAACGCAATGTGCTCACGTTCGTCCTATCCATTGACCCGACCCGACTCACCCAGGGCGAGCTCACCCGCGTGCTCTCCGCCAACCCTGAGGATGCCGTCCAGCGAGAGGCGATTATCAACGCTGTCACCGAACTCCTCGACGCCGGCCTCTTGTGCCGCGACGAGCACTACGTCCAACCGACTCGCGCAGCCCTCCGCTTCGATCTCCTCACCCATGCCTGACTCGAAGTTACCCACCGCGAGTAAGTCGTTCGCCAGCCGTCGCTCGGTCCCGTCATCTCGTTGACAATTCCTCGAGCGCATTTCGCTTCCTCCCACGATCTATGGCCATGCCGATCCAGCGATTCCCCCGACCTTCCCTCGGCCCTGCTGGGGGCGTTTTGCAGCTGCACTCCATTTTGCCCCGTCGGTGAAGCGCGCAAGGTCGCTTTGCTCCCTTGCCCTGCGGTGCGCGCCTCGCCTTTCCGGGGCCTGGTCGCTTCGCAAGCAAACACCAGCCCCACCGGGGCCAACAGGAAGGAAAAGATGAACAAGGTAGCGCTGGAGGGTCGGCTGACCAAGAGGACCCCGAGCTGAACGAGCGAGGAGATCGCAAGGTCTGTGATCTACGCCTCGCCGTCAACGGCCCGGGCAACACACCGCCCCTCTTCATCGACGTCGTCGCCTTCGACCAGCTGGCCCAGACCAGCGCCGAGGGGTTCAGCAAGGGCTCTCGGGTCGAGGTTCGCGGGGCGCTTCGCTACTCAGAGTGGGAGTCCAAGGCCTCACCCAAGGCCAAAGCTCAGAAGCGCTCCAAGCACTCCGTGATCGCCCGCGAGCTGGTTGCGGCTGCCTGAGCTTCGGTCTCAAGCAGCTCAGAGTCCGGCGCCAAAATGGCGCCGGACTCGTCGTGGTGTCCCCATTTCAAAGTTGAAGCTCGGCGACAACCAGCCGCAGCCCGACGTCCAGCTCGTCTAGCTCAAGCAGATCCCCGTGACGCGCTTCCCAGCTGCCGTCGTCCAGGTCACGGCTGAGCCGCTCCATCGCAGCGGCGACTTCCGCCTCGGGAAGCCGGTGAAAGACCGAGATGCCCGCCCGGACTCGCCCGTCGAGGTAGTCGCGAGGGCGTCGCCAGTAGGACTGGTAGAAGCCGTCCTGGCAGTCATACGGCACAGCTACCGGCTGAACTTCTACTTCGCCCAGCAGGGTTTGAAGCTCTTGCTCCCAGTACCCCGAACGCCGGTATGGCTCGGGGATAAGGCTGAGGAAGCCGGGGAGGTAGTCCCGGGTCAACCAGAAGCACTGGGCAAGGGAGGGGTCGACGTTGAGGAGAAGCACGCGGCGCCGCGCGACGCGGAGCATCTCGCGCAGACCCGCCGCTCGATCGCTCCAGTGGTGGTCGCTAATGATCGCCATCGCCGCGTCGAAGCTGTCCTCGTCGAAGGGCAGCTTCTCGGCGCTCGCTTGAACGACCGGCGCCGATCCGGGTGGGCGTTGGCCGATCATCTCCGCTGAGGGCTCGACCGCGATCACCTCGCGGTCGGCTGGCTCATAGGAGCCGGTACCCGCGCCGACGTTGAGCACGCTGCGTGCCTCGCCAAGGGCCTCGACGATCCCCATCGCAATCCTTGGATCGCTGCGACGGACCTCGTCATATCCGGCGCCAATCCGGTCGTAGGTGGCCTCGCTCATCCCTCCGGGCCACCCGCCGCTTGAGGCACTTGACTTAGGCCACCGAGGAGGCATCCGTATTGGATTTGCGTGCGGGTGAGCACACATGCGGTTTTGCCTGTAATCGCCATCCCGGCGCCCTCGTAGAGCCTGCGGGCGGGGGTGTTATCGCGGTAGGTCCAGACATCCGCCCGCTGGTAGCCCAGCGAGCGGGCTGCGTCGAGAACATGGAGGACAAGCGAGCTGCCGACCCCTATTCCCTGCGTGGCGGGGTGGACGAAGACCATCGAGACATGCAGGAGGGTCGGATCGAGCCCGCCGGTGCCGTCATCAAGGCGACCAGGCTCGGCGAGCGCCATGCCGACGATCTCTGGTCTGAGCGCCACGAACGCCATGGCGTCTGAAGCCGAGAGTTTCGCGCGGATACGGGCTGTGCGCTCCGCCCCATGCGGGGCACCTCGGGCGACGTTCGTCGCGTGCCACACGCTGACCGCAGCCACAAGCTCATCGGGAAGTATGCGGCGGACGCTCACCCGCGGATGGTACTTCGGCTGCCCAGTCGGTCGTGGCCAAAGCCCCGCGGCGCACGTTTACACCGCGTTCCTCACGCGACACCTGACTCGGCCTGCTACAGCGTGATCGACGGGGAGTGGTCGGCCGTGTACGCCAATCTCCGTCTTCGGTTTGCACGGTGGATCACGGTCTGATTGTTCTTCATCACCTCGCGTGTCAGTCCAGTAGAAATCCTTCGTCTACTGCCGTCCTCAGGACTTCCTGCGCGTAGGTCCACAGCGTCGGCGAGCCGAGGCCGATGATCTTGTTTCGTCGCTCAACCGTGGTGTGGTCAAGGCCCCATTGGCGCCAGATCTCTCCCCCCGAGTGGAAGTTGTGCAGGAGAGGCTGCAGTCGATCGAGGGCTCTGGCGAAGCGGGCCTCGGCAGTCTTCAGTCCCTCGAACTCCTCCCATAGCTCGCGCAGCCCGTGGGCCTGATCGGCGGGCAGCAAGCTGAAGAGTCGCTCAGCTGCGCGCTCCTCGCGCTCGACCTTGCTCTTGGCCGCCTCCTCGGCATAGAGAGGAGTGTCGCCCGCGTCGATCTCGACGATGTCGTGGATCAGCAGCATCGTCACCACCCGCGGTAGGTCAACCGCTCCGTCGGCGTGCTCGGCAAGTACTACCGCCATCAGCGCGAGTTCCCAGGAGTGCTCCGCTTCGTTCTCCCGGCGCGACCCATCGATCAGGGACGTCTGCCGCAGGACGCTCTTCAGCTTGTCACTTTCGAGGATGAAGCCAAGCTGTTGCTCGAGTCGCTCTCGGTTCGCGCTTCCCCCATCTGCATCGGCTCTGCCACCATTGGCCGGCATGGCCGACATCAGGTCGCAGTAGCTGCCGTCGAGCACCTCGTCGTCTCTGATCTCGAATGCGTCTTGCAGGCGGGCTATTTGTGCCTCCTCTCGCCTCAAGTCCGAACCCGCTGTTGCGACCGCCTCGAACTCGATGAAGCTGCCCAGGTCATCGACCTGATCGAGGTGGATTCGGACGTTGCCTTCCCAGATGAAGAGTTGGCGCTCTTTTTCGACCACGACCTTCATCCCCAGGCTCCCCGACAGTGCCGTCTTCAGCTCCTCAGTGTTGTCGACCTCGACGATCCGATAACGGCTCTCACGCTGCTCTGCAAGGTCGGGCCGCTCGTAGGCGATCAGGTGCGGCGTCTCGCCCTCCTCTTCGCGTAGCTTGAGGCGTCCGCTCCGAGCATGGAAGTAGGTATCGCGCTGGATGAACACCCCGCGGGCCTCCGCGCCTAGCGCCTTACACGCCGCCAGGGACCGCTCTCGATTGTGATCCTTCGCCTTCAGCTCTACGTTTCGCAGCGCTCGTGAGATGCGTGCAGCTTATGCCCACGCCTTTGAACGAAGGCTCGCCTCCAGCGCCGGCGCGCTGAGCAGACTTACGCACCCCTTCGCTGGCTTTGGGTCCCTCAGCTTGGCACCGGCGCCGAGCCCTGCAAGTCCCTGGCGGGACTCCTTGCGGCCCTCGCTCCGCTCGGGTTTCGGGCCCGCCGTCCGGCGCTCTTCGCGGCCTCCATCAAAGCCAGCGACTGAGGAGGGCGAAGATGTACGTCACCAGCACCGAGCAGGGCAGCCGCCAGCGAGTCCAGGCCCTGGCCGAGCAGCTCCACCGCGAGCACTACCCTTTCCTGCTCCGCATTGCCGTCAGAAACGCCGCCAACCACGCCGATGCCGAGGAGGTCGTGCAGGACGCCTTCGTCTCCCTCATCGACCACTTCGCTCCCACCGGCCGGGCGCCGCCGCTTGCTGGCTGACGCTGGGCGGAGCGTCGCTGCTGGGTGCTCTACCGCCTCCAACACCTCGACCGCAGCGCCGCCAGGAGAACTGGGCGGGGAAGAGGGGTCGGGGGCTGATAGCGACCTGGTCCCCTCACGAGCCAGCGGTCCCGAGCAGCTGATCGCCCGGGTCGATGAGGCCCGCGCCAAGCTCGCCTCGTTGAAGCGCGACGAGCGCGGCGCTGGTGCTCCAGGCCGGCCGGCTACTCCTGCTGCGAGATCGCCGAGCGCTCCGGCTGACCCAGACCAAGGTCAACCGTGCCGTCAGCGAGGGCCGGAGGCGGCGGGCTGCGGCGTAACGGTTCTCCCGATCTACCCGCGGTCATAGGCTGTGGTGAGGGGACCGGGGAAAGGTGACTGTTGTCTCCTTCACGGTTGGGCTCCGATTGCTTCCAAGGCCAGCGTTGGTACTCCGGGTTGGGTCAGGGCGGGTGCGGTGTCGAGGCGCACGGCGAGGCTGTAGAGAACACAGCCGACGCCGGCCGCGTTCATTGCTGCAACCGCAGCGACTCCGGGACCCCCGCTCCCGATTGCCAGCGGGGCTCCCGCCCGGCGCAAGCCACCCCGCACCCACCCGGCGAGTTTCATCCGCTTCCGGAATGAGCTGCAGAGTTCGTCGAGCTGAGCGGAAAACGATCGGAGGCTAGCTTGATCGAGATCACCCAACCTCTCGGCGATAGCCCCCAGTTTCTGTTCGGCGACGGCCGCCCGCGTGACCTTCCGCACCGCGTCCAATTGCACCCCTTCGACGCGCTTTCGCAGCACCTCAACGAATTCGTTCAAAGCCCCCCCGCCGAGGGCCGCGGCCGCGGCCCCGGGACCGCCGAGCGCCTTGATCAGCTTGCGAAACGCCCGGTCGACCAGCATCACGCCTCGGTCGAAGAGCTTGCGCGCTCCGCGCGCAAGCTCCCTCAGCGGCTCGACATGGGCGATCAGGACCGAGGCCAGCTCGCCGCCGCCGAGCGTCACGACCCCGAGCGCGAAGCCGCAGGCCACGGGCGTTGCTCGAGTCAACAACTCATCGATCGCCATCTGGGCGCGCCTGTTTCCGTCCTCCGCGGCCTCGGCGCCACCGATTGCCGCTGCCCCAAACGCCTCATCGCCCTCGGCCAGCATCTCCCAAAGCGACGGCCGCTCCTCGGGAGAAGGTTGTCCCTCCTCCACCTCCAGCGTCCGTGCCTCATCTTCGGCCTCCAAATCGCCCGAGGCCTCATAGGTCGTTGCCAGGACCAGCACCGCGGCCGCCATGTTGGCGTCCACCGCAGCGCTCGCCAGTAGCGCCGTGGGCGCTTCGTCGTAGTCGCCCTCCCGCATCGCTTCCGAGCAAACCTGGTCGATCCGGTCGCTCAGTTCGATCACTTCATCGAGGCCCTCCGCGTCGAGTCCTTGGGGCTGCGTCCAGGCCTCAGAAGTCTCGTAAAGCTGGACCACCTTTTCCCGATACGCCTGCCAAAGCTCGCCGGCCCGCCCGTCCATGCGAATACGCTAACCGACGCGGAGTACATGGGCAATGTCCGAGGGCCGAGGTCGTCTATCGGCTCCTCCCTTGCTCGTTCTACCCTCTGTCGCTGGCCTTGAAGCGCTCAGCATGGCACCGGCGATCGAGCCCTACAAGTCCCTAGCGGGACTCCTTGCGGCCCTCCCCTTCGGCTCGGGTTCCAGGCTCGCCGTCCGGCGCCTTACCCGCCCTCTGTCAATGCCAGCGACAGAGGAGGTCGAAGATGTATGCCAGCAGCGCCGAGCAGCAGAGGCGAAACGAGGTTCAAACCCTCGCCGAGCAACTCTACCGTAAGCGCTACCACTACCTGCTACGGACCGCGACCAGAAACGCCGCCAACTACGCCGACGCCGAGGAGGCGGTGAGCGAGGGATTCGCCAGCTTCATCCGCGCCTTTGATCCCGCCGGCGAGGCTCCCCCTCTTGCGTGGTTGATGCTTACCATCAAACGCGGGTGCTGGGATCGTTACCGCCGCCAGCACCTCGAGCGCAGCGCCGGCCAGCAGACCGGCCGGGCGCAGGGTGAGTCAGGCACCGATATCGACTCGATCCCATCGCCGGCCAGCGCCACCGAGCAACTGGTCGCGGAAGTTGACGAGGTCCGTACCCAGCTCGCCACCCTCAAGGCCGCAGAGCGCCGCACGCTGAGCCTGCTCGCGGCTGGCTACAGCTACGTCGAGGCCGGCGAGATCACCGGCTTCTCCCTCACGAAAATCAACCGCTGCGCCGCCGAGGGCCGGGCAACACTGCGGGCCAACCTCGCGGGCTAAACTGGCGAATCAGTGATGAAGCCCTGACCGAACCCGGCTCGCATCGCTGGCGCCTCGCTTGCTTTGACCTCGACGGAACCCTTGTCAGGGGCACGACGGTAAGTCAGCACCTGGCCGATCGCCTTGGCCAGGGCGAGCCGATGGCCGAGCTCGAGCGCCGCTACGCGATCGGGGAGATCTCCAATTTCGTCGTCGCCGAGGAGACCGCTCGCAGCTACCGCGGCAGCCCCTTGCCGGAGGTGGTTGCAGAGCTCAGCGATATCCCCTGCATCGAAGGCATCGATCCCACCCTCACCGCCCTTCGCGAGCGGGGGATCGAATCCTTGCTCGGCACTGTGACGTGGAGTATCGCGGCAGAAGAGTTCGGCCGTCGACACGGCTTTGCTGCGGTGTCCGGGACCGAAATCGAGCTCGACTCCGACGGAATTCCGACCGGAGAGGTGAAACGCCATTTCGATGAGTGGGACAAGCTGGAGTTCGTCCGGTCCTACTGCGAGACGAACGGTGTCGACCTTTCCGCTTGCATCGCCGTCGGCGACTCGCGATCGGACATCCCGCTCTTTGAGGCGGTCGGCTTCTCTGTTGCGCTCAACGCCACGCCACAGGCTCGCGAGGCGGCCTCCGTCGCCCTTGACACCGAGGACTTGACCGACCTTCTTGACCTCATCCCCTGGGAGTGATCGAGCCGCGTTTCTGCTCGGTAAGTGTCGACGCGTGCCATCTCCCACCCATTCGCATTGCTGATCCGGCATGCGAACTTTCGTCACTCACGCTACCTTCTCGGAGGTCGTCAAGCTGCTACCACCTTCGCGCTTCTCCTCCGCTTCGTCCTAGCTCCGCCTGAGAGCTAAGTCAGCAACGCCCCTACGGGGCTTCATCAACGTACCGCAGTAGACTTATCCCTCGTCACCTCCGTAGCCCCCAAACAGCAGCAGACTATACGCACCTCAAGGAGCTAGATAGTCACATATAGCCGGTGATGGTCGTCGATTAACACCTTACTCCCGACCGCTTGAGGTGTGAATCCGCCGGCGCTACGTTCGCCAGGTGCAGACGACCCACAAGATCCCCGGCGACTCCGCGTCACCTACGCGAAGTACCTGACCTCGACCGCCTCGCGCGGCGACTACTACACCCGCGACGGCAACGACGATCGGATGCAGCCGGTGCCCAGCCGCTGGCATGGCTCGCCAGAGCTGCTGAGCTCACTCGGCCTCTGCCGCCGAGGAGCCCGGTGCAGCGCGAGCGACCTGCGCGCGGTGATGCAGGGGCTCTCCCCGCTCGACGGCGAGCCGCTGCGCCCGGCGGGCTCCAACGGCACCAGGACCGCCGGCGTCGAGCTGATGTTCGCTCCGCCGAAGTCGGTCTCGGCGCTGTGGGCCACCTCCGGCCCCTACCGGCGCGCCCAGATCGAGGTCGCCCACCGACGCGCCGTGGCGAGCGCCCTGGCGCGAACCGAGCGCGAGGTCGCCCTGGTGAGGCGAAAGAGCGGCGGAGTGGTGCGCTTCGAGCGAGCCAAGAGCCTGCTCGCCGCGGAGTTCGTCCACACCTCCAGCCGCCTCGCCCAAGACCAGGAGGCCGGCGGGATCCCCGACCCCCAGCTGCACTCCCACCTCGTCGTCTTCGCCGCCGAGCGCACCGACGGCAAGCTCGCCGCGGTCGAATCCCGCCAGCTCTACCGCTCCGCCCGCGAGAACGGAGCCTGGTACCGGGCAGAGCTGGCCGCGAACCTGCGCGAGCTGGGACTGCCGATCGAGCGGCGCACCGGCAAGCAACGAACGCTACTTCGAGGTCCAGGGCGTCCCCGAGCAGCTGGCGAGCCGCTGGTCGACCCGCTCCGAAGACGTCGATCGCGCCGCCCGGATCTTCCGCCAGCGCTACGGGCGCGAGCCGCGGGCCGGGGAGCTCGGCTCGCTGACGACGAGCACCCGCGGCTCCAAGAGCGCCGCCGATCGGCTTGACGTCAACGAGGCGTGGAGGGCGGTGGGCGAGGAGCACGGGCTGAGCGCAGAGCGCTCCGAGGCGCTGTTCGAGCGAGCGCTCGATATCCAGCCAAGACGGCGTCGACCTCCGCGCAGAGCTGCTCGAGCGAGGTCACCCGGGAGCGCGCGATGATCGACGACCGCGAGCTGCGCGCCAAGGCCTACGAGCTGAGCGCCGGAGTCTGCCGGCCCGCCGAGGCCGACCGGCTGATCGAGGAGCTGGCGCGCCGCGGCGAGCTGGTCCGCCTCGAGGACGGCATGTGGACGACCCGCCGCCTGCGCGAGCTGGAGCAGGCCACGGTCGAGATCGCCGAGCGGCGCGCCAACGAGAACGCCGCCCCGCTCAGCGAGGCGTCCCTCAAGCAGGCGCGCCGCGAGATCGGCACGGAGATCCACGGCTCGCTCACCCAAGAGCAACGCGAGGCGCTGGAGACGATCACCGGCCCCGGCGGCATCTCGCAGCTCGTCGGCCGCGCCGGCACCGGCAAGGGCGTCGTCATCTCCGCCGCGGCCAGGGCCTGGCAGCTCGAGGGCTATGAGGTGATCGGCACCGCCGTCGCCGGCGCCACCGCGCAGCGGCTGCGAGACGACGCGAGCCTCGATCGCTCCTTCACCGCCGACGGTCTCTGCAACGGCGTCGAGAACGACCGCATCCACCTTGGCCCAAGGACCGTCGTGGTCATGGACGAGGCCGGGATGGCCGACACCGAGCGCCTGGCCCGGCTCACCGAGATCACCGCCGAGTCCCACAGCAAGCTCGTGCTCGCCGGCGACGCCGCGCAGCTGGGCTCGATCGGCGCCGGCGGGCTCTTCGCAGCAGCTGTCGGATCGGGTCCCGAGCGCCGAGCTGACCGAGGTCCATCGCGCCAACCACGAGTGGGAGCGCCGGGCCTGGGAGCAGGTCCGAAACGGCGAACCAGGACCCGCGCTCGCCCAGTACCAGGCCCACGATCGCCTCCACATCCACGACACCCGCGCCCAGGCCGCGGAGGCGATGGTCGCCGACTGGGACAAGACCAGGCGGAGCCTGCCCGCCGGCCAGGCGGTGATGATCACCGACGCCTCCAACAACGAGCGCGACCAGATCAACGCGATGGCCCAGGAGCGCCGGGCGGCCGCGGGCGAGCTCGGCTCACACCGAGTCGAGCTGCCCGGCAAGCCCTACGGCCTGCGCGCCGGCGACGAGGTGATCTTCTCCGCCCAGTTCCAGATCCCCGGCGAGAAGCGGGTCGAGAACGGGATCACCGGCACCGTCCTCGACGCCGACCGCGACAGGGACCGGGTCACGATCGAGACCCACGAGCGCGAGCCGCGCGAGGTGGCGGTCGACACCGACCGAGTTCTCCGACCTCTCACTCGCCTACGCCGTCCACGTCTACAAGGCCCAGGGCATCACCGCCGAGACCTCGGGCATCCTCACCGGCGGCTGGCAGACCGACCGCGAGCACGCCTACGTCGCGCTCAGCCGCGCCCGCGAGCAGACCCAGATCTACGTCTCGCGCGAGGACCTCGGCGAGGCAGGGCATGGACACCGGCGCGATCGAACGGCTCGGCGAGCGGATGCGCCGCAGCGGGGCGCAGGAGGCGAGCATCGCCAGGGAGGTTCCCCAACACACCACCGAGCGCCCTTTGCAAATAGAGCGCGCGATTGAACGAGACTGGGGTGCTGATCGCGGGTACGGCCTCGAGTAGCTACTTGGTATGCTGCCGCTCGGCGCCTTCCTCTCGGATGCGCAAGCGCGAGGCCGCCTCTCGCGGATGGCTGCCTTCCAAAAGTCATGGGGCGTTAGACGCCCAGGTATCAGCTTGGAGCTGCACGGATCACCTGGAGCACCATATGTAGGTGCCTCCGATGAACTTGAGCGTGTCCGCGACCCTCTCTATAAGTGTCCCTCGGAACGGGTTGCGGATTTCTCAAGCTGGTAATGGCAGTAACACATCCTGGCCCTCATTTACCAGGTTTCCACCAATATCCGGCGGGCTTGGTAAGTTCTATCTCTATGGCGAGGAAAACTTACCAAAAGGAAATCAAGGCATCATCTGATGAGCAATTGATCCTCGACCTTGTCCGCTATGGCCTGGGTGGCGAAGCGAACTCGATCCGGCATTTGAGTCGTCGCGTTCTGCGACAAGCCGGCGATGCTCGTAGCGCGACCTTCCGCAAGCAACTCGGGCAGCTCCTGGTTGGAGACGCTAGCTCTCCGTTGCGAAGCGCCGCCGACGTGGCAATGCCGGTGGAGCCTGAGACGCGACTTCCCCTTGGGACGATAGAGCGGGGGCCAGTAGATGACCTGCCGATCCTTACGCCGGCGGTCATGGCCGCCGTCCATCGGTTGGTCGAAGCGCGCTTGCATTCATCGTCGCTTATCGAGGCCGGTGTACAGCCGCCGCGGACCGTTCTTCTCACCGGTCCACCTGGGGTCGGCAAGTCAATGACGGCCCGTTCCCTCGCTACAAGACTCGACCTGCCCCTCGTAACGGTCGAGCTGGCGACCGTGATGTCAAGCTACCTAGGGAAAACAGGGCAGAACCTGAGGCGTCTGCTCGACCACAGCCAGGAGGTGTCCTGCGTCCTGTTTTTGGACGAGTTCGACGCGGTGGCGAAGAGTCGTGACGATCAAACCGAGATCGGTGAGCTGAAGCGACTTGTCAACATGCTGCTGCTCGAGCTCGATCGCTGGCCGGCTTCCGCGCTGCTGATCGCCGCAACAAACCATCCCCAGCTTCTCGATCCCGCCGTTGAGCGACGGTTTGACCTGATCATCGATCTGCCCCTGCCCGATTTCGAGCGGCGGCGGGAGATTCTCGCCCGTGCCCTCGGTCGGCTTGCGATAAGCGAGCAACCATCCGAAGCGGTGGTCGCGGCCACTGCGCTTGCATTCGATGGCGAGAGCGGGGCTGGTCTTGAGCGCATCGTGACCCAGGCAGGCCGCGCGGCGATTGTCGACCGTACTTCACTGTCGGAAAGCTTTGTGTCACTTGCGGCCGAGCGCTTGCGTTCCGAACACACAACTCGCCATCAGCGCGCCGCCTTCGCCGCGATAGCAAGCGATGAATTGAGAATGTCCCAGCGTGAAATCGCACCGATCCTCGGAGTAACGCACCCGACAGTCGGAAAACTTGCAGCCGACTGGCGCAACTCGCATACCGCCAAGGCCAAGCTCAATGGGCACGCAAAAGCAAGCACTAAGGCCAAGAGCAAGAAGGGGCTGGTGCGCAAGAAAGCGGGGAGGAGCTAATGGAGGCAGGCGGCGTGAACAGCAACCGCGAGCAGCGCAGGCCGCTGCTCGCGGGCGGTGAGCATCTGAGCGGCGAGCTCGACCGTCCGACTAGCTGGGGACCCAAGACCCCTCTCCGCTCGATCGAGGAGGCCACAGAGATACTCGCCCCGCAGGTGACCCTGGTTCGCGAGAAGGTTGCGTCCACGCCGTCCTCGATGCGGGGCGCCAGAGTTGTTTTCGAAGCGAAGGTCCTCGCCAACTACCTGGCGAACTCCAACTTCCCCAAGGAGCTCCTAGGTGAAGTCGATCTCATTCCGGTTGGCAGCCGGTCTGAGGTCGGAGAGTATCTGAGCAAGAAAAAGCCTCCCGAGGAGCGCGAGACCAAGAGCTACCTCCTCGCCGGCGATGAGAACTCTCTCACTCGGTTGGCTGCTTTTATCGGGGGTGAGGTCGCAGACACGCGCATCGCCAAAAAGGCCCAGGAGTCTCTTGTCCAATTCGATTTGGTTCGGCTACCTGGGGCCGAACAAACCTTGCGGGGCGAGGCTCCGCGGGGCGAGACGATTACCTGGGAGGCCGTCTTTCACCCCGCGGCGGACGTCAGGGGTGAATTCTCCTTCGCGGAGCGTGACTCCGTCTGGGAAAAGTGGCTCAAGTTGATTGAGAGCCTCGGTGGCCAGGTGGCAGAGCGCTATCGCCGCCAGATCAAGGATCTGACTTTTGTTCCGGTGAGGCTTCCCACTGAGGCGGCTCCTCAAGCGGCAGCTTTCAACCCCCTGCGCGCGATGCGTCCAATGCCCTCTATTCGCCCGATCCCAGTTAGTTCATTGCGCCAGGTCACGGACCCCAGTCCCGCCCCACCGTCCGGCGAACGTCCACAATCCGATCTAAGAGTTGCGGTGTTCGACGGTGGCGTGGATTTGGGTGCTCCCCAGCTCGCCCCTTTCGTTACCAGCTCAGACCTGACCTCCGAGAAACCCGACGCCGAAGGCGTTCTTCATGGCTCCTTAGTCACCTCTACCGTCCTCTATGGGTCCGACCATGGTGCGACCTCCGAACTCCACACGCCCGAGGTCGGAGTCGATCACTTTCGCGTCCTGCCGGTCCCCAAAGAAGAAGAATGGGACGTCGACTATTACTGGATTCTCGACCAGATCGAGAATCAGGTGAGTGCAGGTGGCTACAAAATCGTCAACCTCAGCCTGGGACCGAACCAGTGCCTCGAAGACGACCAAGAGCCCCACGCCTGGACGGCGCGCCTTGACCAACTCGCCGACGAGCACGACATCCTCTTCATAAGCGCGGTGGGCAACAACGGCGCGGCCGACCCCACGATCGGTGCCAACCGTATCCAGGTTCCCTCAGACATGGTTAACGGGCTGGCTGTCGGCGCGTGTGACGCACGGCCTCCCCAAGACCCGTGGGAGCGGACCCCTTATAGTGCCGTCGGGCCTGGGAGGCCCGGCTCGAGAATGGCCCCGACCGGGGTCGCCTTTGGCGGTACCCGGCAAAACCCCTTTCGGGGTATTGCGACGGGGGGAGGTTTGGTCGCAGCTGAAGGAACCAGCTTCGCCACCCCCGCTACCACCCACGGCCTCGGCGCCCTCTCGGCCCAACTCGGGGCCGTGGGCGGCGACACGAGCGTCTTGCGCGCCTTTGCCGCCCATTGCGTGGAGCCACCTGACCAGAAAGACCTCCACGAGGAGGTCGGATTCGGACGTTTTGCCGAGCGCTATGACGGATTTCTCGACTGCGCGCCCAACGAGGCGACGATCCTCTACCGCGACGAAATCGAGCGCGGGCAGATGATCTCTCTACCCTTCCCGCTGGTCAGGGAGGTGATCGAAGGTCGTCGGGTTTCGCTCACTTGGACGATCGCCTTTTCCGCGCCGACTGATCCAAAGGACCCGGTTGACTACACGCTCTCCGGTCTTGAAGCTAGCTTTCGTCCCCACGCTGAGACCTTCAGTTTCAGGCACCGTGAGACCAATCATTCCCAAACGGTGAACGTCGGTGCCGAACCCGATGTCGTCAGCCAGCTACTTGAAGCTGGCTACACGATCAGTTCCTTGCCGAAGGCGGCCAGTGCTCATCGATTCCGCCACGAGACGCTTCGCCGTAAAGAGGACGGAAAGTGGGAGACGATTCTGCGCCAGACGGCGACGAAGAACTACTCCAGTCTGCTGCGACCCCAGGTCACCATTGTCTACCTCGCCCGCGAGGAGGGCAATTTCGTCGCAGCCCCGCCGCTTGACTTCGCGATGCTTCTGACCATGCGAACCGCGGCTGGTGTTGACCTCTATGACGCGGTTCGCTCTCGTTTCCAGGTCCTGACCCCGCTGCGCGCTCGCCTGCCCCTACGCATTTCAGCCTGACTTCTTCGACCACTTTTTCGCATGCCTGGAGCGGATAGGTGCTCGACGCTATTGCTCTCGCGGGGGCTACCGCGTCAACAGTCCCTTGCTCCCCGGGCCATTCTGGCAATGAGGCATGCTCGAAAACCTCCTCAGATATGGGCATGACCGATGTTCAACATGTCCTTCACTCTCACGGACCTCTCGCTGGACCGGAGGCCTCTATCTCGACTCGGTCGCCTCAGGATCGAGGACTGCAACTCGGGCGAGCACTTGATTATTGACCACTCATTATCCAACCCTCCTCCACGGCTCCCGCTCAAACCACCTCGTCAACCCGATCAGCCCCCAGTCCGCCCCCCGCAGCAACAGCCCCTGCCCCGCGCGGCAGCTTCGCGATCTCCCCGGGCGTCAGGATTCGCTGCCGCTGCGTCTGGTAGCTGACCGATTCGTTGTAGCCGTGGGGGCTGAACCACTCATCGCTCTCGCTCGTCCCCTTCGAGGAGGAGACCACCTTGCGGTCGTATTCACCGAGCGCCAGCGAGATGCTCTCCAGGGTGCGGCTGTCGCCGATCCCCGACAGCACCGCCTTGGTCTGAAAGAGGCTCATGAACCCCTCGGCGGCGTCTGCTCCCCAGCGGCTCCGCGCCTGGCTCAGGTCCTGCAGGCCGACCATCACCTGCAACCTCTGCCCTCCCGCCTGGGAGATCAGCGCGGGCAGGTCACCGATCGGCGCGATGTTTGCGACCTCATCCAGCGCCCACAACATCACCGGCCCGTCCATCGCCTGGGTTGCCGCTCGCTCATAGACGGCGTGGCGGATCTGCTCCAGCAGGCCGACGATCAGCGGCGCGCAGAGCGCCTGGCGATGCTCGGGCGCGGTGATGTAGATCGTGTCGGCCGAGCCGGCGAAGCGGGCAGGATCGAAGTTGGGGTGGGCAGCCGCTGCCCTGACCGCGTCGGCGTTATAGGCGGCGAGCACGCCCGGCGGTGGCGGAGAAGATCGAGGAGCGCTCGCGGGCGTCGGTCTGCTCGATCCCGACCAAGTACGTCGAGCGCAATCTCGGAGTCGCAATCGGCGAGCACCGCCTGCGCGGGGTCCAGCTCCTGGCGCAGCGTCCAGCGCAGCACCTCGGCGATCGGGCGATCGGTGAGGTTGGCGGCGTAAAGCAGTGGGGCAAGGAGCGCGGCGGCGCGCTCTGTCCAGTGACTCTCGTTGCTCGTGCCCGCCCCGACCCGCACACAAGCCGTCATCGCCCGCGCCATCACCAGGGCCTCATCCCAGCTGCCGGCCGCCGCCACCGGCGACCAGCACAGCCGCCGCACCCCGTCGGGCAGCCGCAGCTCCGAGGCGGAGGGATCAAACAGCCACGCCTGGCCGACTTCCGAGCGCGCCGCCACCGTCGCCGCGCATCACCTCGGGCTTGGTCGAGGTGGCGATCACCGCCCCCGATGCCCCCAGCACGGCGGGGATCATCACCGCGCTCGTCTTGCCCGAGCGCGGCGGGCCGAGGACCATCACCGCGCTCTCGGGGTCGGCGAGGACCCAACCGCCGTCGAGCGGAGACGCCGAGGTAGGCGCCGCCGCCGAGGCGGGCGACCTCAGCGCGGACCGCTTCACCCGCCGTCTTGCCATCACCCTCCCCCAACAGGTCTCGTGGCGGGCTCGCTCTTCGCGATCAACGCCGAGAGCCAGCCGATCGGGATCCGTCCCGTCGGCGAGCGCCACGATCAAGCAGCTTCGCGAGCCAACCGAGCGCCAGCGCCTCCAGGCACCAGGCGATCGCGTCTGCCCCCTCGGGTCGAGGATCGTGTGGACGAAGAGCGCCAGCGCGAAGAACCCGACGAGCTTCCACAGCAACGAGGGCCCGCGCCGGAACGGCGGCTCCATCTCCTGGTGGGAGGGTCCCCAGGATCTTTTCGAGATAGCCCTTGACATTTCATTGACTTTATATCATTATGCCGTTAAGTCAACGAGAAGCCCACGACGGAGAACCGCATGCCACCGAAACGCCCAGCCTCGGAATCAGAGCCCAGATCGACCGCGAAGTGCGCGAGCTAGACAAAGAGCGCGCCCGCCTGCTCGCCGCCCGCGCCGAGCTCGATCGGGACAGGACCCAGCGCTTCTCCCAAGACGACGTCGCCGCCTACCTCGCCGAGCACCCCGACTCCACCTACACCGAGGTCGCCGATGGCATGGGCGCCGCGCCGACCAACGTCGCCGCCCACCTGAAGCGCGGTCGCCAGGCGGGCCGCTTTGCAAACACCGGTGGCAAATGGAGCCTTGGCTGATGGGACTGCGGTTTAATCAGAGGGAGAGGAGGAGCGTCGATGAAGCAGAGGCTGAGCGCCCACCTGATCAGACCGGGAGACCTGAACCCCGGCTGGGTCCTCCTCTACGCGGTCACCTGGGCGCTGCAGTATTTCTGCGCTGCCTGTCGCTTCCTCCTCATCGACGGCGTCCTGGCGCTCCTGGACCTGATCACCGGCTGGGGATGGCCGGTCAACATCCCTTCGGTCGTGATCGGGTTCGGGCCGCTCGGCGATCTCCCTCGCGACTCTCGTCCTGCCCCTGGGCGGCTGGTGGTTTCAGCAGCAATTGGGAGGCCGGCGACCCTCGGGGCGCGAGCAAGCGGTCTTCGAGGCCGCCTTCGAGCAGCTGCGGGCGCACAGACCCGAAGCTGCGGGCGCCGCGGCGCTGGTTCCTCAGCGAGGATCCCGAACCCAACGCCTGCGCCTACGCCGACACCCTGATGGTCACCAGGGGCATGTTGGAGAGCCCATCCTTCCCGGCCGTCCTCGCCCACGAGCTCGGGCACCTGAACTCAAGCGATGCCCGGGTCACCGCGGCGCTCTACCGGATGACGACGCCGCCGCGCGAGCCGATGGAGTTTCCCTTCCGCTTGATCGCCTACCTGATCAGCGGGCGGGCCGCGATGGGGTTGGTGAGGACGCCGTGGGCGATCTACTGGCGCCGCCGCGAGGCGGTCGCCGATGCCTACGCGGCAAGGCTCGGGCAGGGAGGAGCGCTTGCGGGCTACCTCGATACCCACGCGCTCGCCGGCGATCTGCCGACCCCGTTCAAGGACTTCGGCGCTACCTCCCACCCCTGGACCGAGCACCGCATCGACGATCTCGAAGCGGACTGAGGCCGACGGCACAAGAGCTCTGCAAAGGGAAAGTGCCATGGGTGGATTGACCTCGGCTCCGATACAGGCGGCGCACGAGCGCTGCTCCTCGCCGCGGCGCGACCGGGGGGCCGTGGCGCGTCGGGTCGCAGTTGACCTCACGCCCCAGGCCGTCGAGCGGGTTGCCGTCCGAGTCGCGACCCTCCTGCAGGGCCGCGGCGCTGGCCAAGAACCGGAGCTGATCAGCGCCGGCGAGCTGGCCCGCCGCCTGCGGGTCGAGCGGCCCTGGGTCTACCGAAACCGGGAGCTGCTCGGCGGGCTGCGGATCGGCACCGGGCCGAAGGCCCCCTGGCGCTTTGACTACGAGGCGGCGGTCGAGGCTCTGCGACGGCAGGCAGGTAACCCAGCGAAATACGGAGGTCTGTGATGCGCGGCCTCACGACAATCCCAAGCTCGCACGGACAATTCCCTGCGCTCGGGGGGGTATCGCTTGGGTGCTTCTGCACGTCATGGGGGTATGCGAACCGACCGACGCAGCCGACCAGCCGCGGCGCACGGTGCCCACATGGCCCACGCCGGCCGGCCCGTTCGGGCAGTCGAACCTCAGCCCGATCATGCGCCCTCGTTCACACGCGAAGACCTACTCACCGCTAACGACGTCGCCGAGATACTCCAGATCAAGCGCTCGACCGCCCTCGACTACATGCGGCGCGGGGTGGTCCCCGCCTGCAAGATCGGCCGTCGCTGGTACGCGTTGCGCTCCCGCCTCGACGCCCACATCGGGGATCTGTTCGACGGCGATTCCTGTTACTAGCGTTAGCGATCCGCCTCAGGCCTCGTTGCTGTCTCGCTCGATCCAGCAAACGCTCTCGTCAGCTTTGCTGCATCGTCGCTGCGTGGCCGGGTGTGCAAATACCGTTCCGTCGTTTGCAAGCTCGAGTGTCCAAGCAGAGACTGCACCTGTACGGCATCAAAGTGGCGAACGGCGAGTGAGCCGAAGCTGTGTCTGAGGTCGTGGAAACGGCGGCCCCGAACGCCAGCAGCGACCTGTGCCGCCATAAAGCGCTTGCGCACCGTTGATCTGTCTAATGGACCGCCGTCTGCCCGGCAAAAGACGTAGTCCCCGCGCCCGGTGAAGTGTTCGCGACTTGACAGTCGCTTGAGTGCTTTCATCGCCTGCTCCGCAAGAGGGACCGTCCGAAACTGTCTTGACTTCGTCGAATCCACCTCCACGCCGGCACTCACCGCACGCGCCACCGTTAGCAATGCGCCATCGAGGTCCAGATCGTGCCATTGAAGCGCCAATAGCTCACCGAGCCGAAGGCCGGTGAACGCCGCAATCATGAAGAGGTCGCCATCTTGCTCGTCCACGCGCCGTTGCTCAGCGCGAGTGTCCACCGAGTAGTCGTGGTCGGGCCGCTTCCGATGCAGACCTTCACGCGCGGCTCTGGCGATCATCTCGACCTCCTTCGGCTCGAACACGTCGAGTGGGGCCGTACCTGATTCGGGTCGCCGCTCGGTCGAAGAAGCCGGGTTTTCCTTGAGGCCGAAGGTATCCGAATTCTTGGCGAACTCGAACAGCGCATGGAGCAGCTGACGATGCTTATTCACGGTGCCGGCGCTCATTTCCTCGTGATCGAGGGCCGAGAGAAAGCGCCGGACGTCTTGCGTGCTGATGTAGCGTTATGCCGACGTCGGCATAACGCTACTTATGCCGACCTCCGCGTTATGCCGACCTGCTGCCGGAACGCCGCTCTGCAGGCGGGGATCGCCCCGATGAGATCGGCATAATCAAAGCGCAGCCAGGAAAGCGAGGACGGTGTCCGGGGGCCGGTAGCGACCTGGCTTGGCGCCCGCTGGTGTGGTCCTGGCGAGCGCCCGTTCCTTGATCGCAAGGTCCGCGTGCAGATAGATCTGCGTCGTCTCGACCTGCTCGTGGCCGAGCCAGAGCGCGATCACCGAGGTGTCGACGCCGGCCTGCAGCAGCCGCATCGCGGTGGTGTGGCGCAGCACGTGCGCCGTCACCTTCTTCTCTGCCAGCGACGGGCAAGCTAGAGCGGCACTCACTGTGTGCTTGGCAAGCCGGTGCTCCAACCCGTCACGGCTGAGCCTCCCCCGGTGCGGGTCGGGAACAGCGGATCCTTTGCCTGGGCGCCGCGCTCGGCGAGCCAGACGCGCAGGACGGCCACGGTCGCGGAGGTCAGCGGCGTGATCCGCTGCTTTCTCCCCTTGCCCAGGCAGTTGACATGCGGACCTCTGCCGAAGTGAACGTCAGCGCACCTGAGCCCCGTCAACTCCGATGCCCTCAGCCCCGTCTGGGCGGCGAGCATCAACATTGCGCGGTCGCGCCGGCCCGTCCAGGTCGCTGGGTCTGGGGCGGCGAGCAGCGCCGCGACCTCCTCCTCGCTGAGGAAGGTGACGAGGTTTCGCTCGAAACGCTTCGGCGGGATCGCCAACACGCGTTCGATCACGGCGGCGTGCTCGGGGTGGCGCAGCGCCGCGTAGCGAAAAAGGGATCGAATCGCTGCCAGACGGGCGTTGCGGGTGCGCACGCCGTTGCCCCGCTCGGCTCGAGGTGGTCGAGGAAGGCCCCAATCGAGCGGGGCGCCGAGGTCGTCGACTTCCAATTGGGCGGTTGCTTTCCAAGCCGCTCAGCGGCGAAGCCGAGCAAGAGCCGCATCGTGTCACGGTAGGCCGCAACGGTGTTGGGGCTGACCTGGCGCTGGCGGATCAGGCGCTCGGTGAAGAACACCTCAAGCGTCGGGGCGAGGGCGCTCATGAGCGATCACCAAGATGGCGCTCCAGGCGCCCGGCGGCCAACTCCATCAACTCCGGGGCGGCCGAGAGATACCAGTAGGTGTTGGCGGGCTCGCTGTGCCCGAGGTAGGTGGAAAGCGCCGCCAGGCGCCCCTCAACCTCGCCGTCTTCGCGATAGGCGTCAAGCAGCGTGCGCACCGCGAAGGTGTGGCGCAGGTCGTGCAAGCGCGGCCGACAAGAAGCCGAGCGCGGCTCGATACCGATGTGGCGCAGGAGCCCGGCGAACGTCCTCCGCGCGGTCCCGTCAGGCAGTCGGGCGCCGCGGGCAGAGACGAACACCGCGTTGGTGCCCGCCGTTGAGCGCGGCCGGTCCGTGCGTCGCAAATAACGGCGCAGGGCATCGACCGTGCTTCGGTGCAACGCCAGCTCCCTCGACTTGCCGAACTTGGTGTCGTAGACGACAATCAGGTTCGCCCGGGAGTCGATGTCTTGGCGGTTCAGGGAGATCGCCTCGCCGATCCGCATCCCGGTCACCGCCAGGAGGCCGATCAGGGTCCGGTAGGTCGCCGCCCGGTGCGGCGTGCTCAGCGTCGTCGTGGCCTGCAGCAGGGCGGCGAGTTCCTCCCTGGAGTAGATGTAGGGGGTGGCGCGGGGGCAGGGAACGCGCGCTAGCTCCTCCCCGGGAACCTCGCAGGCGGGGTCGAGCGTCTGCAAGTAGGCGGCGAAGCCGCGGACGGTGGCGAGCCGCATGCAGTGCAAGTGCGCGGTCCGGCCCGGCAGTATCGCCCAGGCCACGGCGTGCTCGACCGTGATCGTCTGCTCGCCGCGCTCCTCGAGATAGGTGATGAACTTACCGAGGCGTCGCTCAGTCTTAACCAGCTTGTAGCCGAGGGAGCGGCGCAGCGCCAGGTAGTCGGCGAGCGCGGGGCGAAGCCGGCTCATCGGGCGCCTCCCGGCCAGGGGCGGGCGATTCGTCGCAGCGCCTCACGGTCGACCTTGGCGTAGATCGCGGTGGTTGCGATCCGGTGGTGGCGCAGCAGCTGGCCGACCTCCGGTAGCGAAGCGCCGCCGCGCAGCGCCTCGGTCGCAGCGGTGTGGCGGAGGCGGTGGGCACCGACCCGCCCGACCCCGGCCCGCCGCCCGGCGGCGGCGACGATTCCGCCGACGCGGGCGCGGCTGAGCGCCCGGTGCGGGGCCAGGACCCGCACGAAGACGGCGCGGCCCTGCGCGCGGGGGGTCGGCCCTGACGCAGGTAGGAGGCAACCGCCTCGCCGACGTCAGCGGGCAATGGCATCCGTTCCTCGCGCTTTTCCTTGCCGCGCACGACGATCTCTCCTGCTCGCCACTCGATGTCCTCAAGCGAAAGGCCCGCGACCTCCCCCGCCCGCAAACCGAGCCTGCTCAGCACGGTCAGGATCGCGAAGTCGCGCCGGCCGGTCACCGTGGTCTGGTCGCAGGAGGCGAGGAGCTTGTCAACCTCGTCGGGCTCAAGGCCCCTCGGCAGGCTCTGCCCTTGCCATCTTGCAGCCGTGGGCACCGCCTGAGCAAGCGGTCGCGCGATTGTGCCCTCGAGGTGCAGGAAGCCGAGCAGCGAGCGCAGCGCGGTCACTGTCATATTGGCGCTGCCATAAGGCTGATGGGGGCAGCGGGAAACCACGAACGCGCTGACATCGGCGGTGCTCAGCTGCCCGACTTCCAGCCCCTTCGGCGAGACCCTGCCTTCAAGAAACGGCCGAACCGCGTCCGCGTAGCGACAAACGCTCTGATCTGCGAGGCCTCGCTCGACGGTGAGGTAGCGCCGGTAGCGGCGCAGGAGCTCCTCCACCGGGCCCTTCGGCACTGGGGAAGGCGCCGGTGGGGGCACGGCGCCCAGCTCTCGGAGGTGGGTGAGCAACGGCACCAGCGCCGTGTTCGAGTGATAGGTCGTGTAGCCGGCGGCCCCCCGCGCCTCCAAGAACCGCTGCGCCACGGCCGGCGAGAGGCCGAGCGCATCGAGGCCCTCACCCGCCAGCCAGCGGCTCAGGTGGGCCATCAACTGCACCTGATAGCTGGCGGAATTCGATGTGTAGCCCGTCGCTGAAGCTCAGCGACGAAGCCGGCCTTAAACGGCGTGAGCGGTCCGGTCACCCGGACCCGCGATGGATCGACGATGGACATCTAACTCCTCCTCTTGGTGGTGGGAGGAGGAGCTTCCCTGCGTTCTTCAGGCCACCGTGATTATGCCGATCTCATCGGGGCGATCCCCGCCTGCAGAGCGGCGTTCCGGCAGCAGGTCGGCATAACGCGGAGGTCGGCATAAGTCGCAGATTCGCTCACCTCCGAAGGCCCGCATCACCCGACCACCTTTCTTGCTCTTCGGGGCTCGAGCCCTTCGCGTCACACGTGGGTCTGCGAGCAGGATCCGATACTCCCTCAGGGTTGACGGCTTCACCCGTCTCTCGTGCTGGAGGTGATCGAGCCAAGCGGCTGCTGCATCCTCGAAGACCAGCTCACGACTCCCAGGCGCGCCCTTCAGTAACTCTTCCTCGTCAGCCTCGATGATGCCGGCCAGCTTGATGTGCGCCCGCCGCTCGTCTAGGTAGCCGTCCTTGACCCGACCCGTCTTCTTGGTCCAAGCTCCCGAAGGGTCTTGCTGAAGCCAGGCGCGACCCAGCCGCTTCTTGCGCTGGGCACCCCCCGAGCTGCGCCACTTGCCCTCGAAATAGACTCGGCCGCCATGTTCCCTGACGATCAGGAACCCCGTCGGCATGCTTGTCGACATCGGAACAATCTAGCAATCCCAGAGGCGTGGGTACCAGAATGGGTACCAAACAAACCTTCCCATGCCTGAGGATTACCTCGCTATAACAAGCCAATTTGTGCCTAGCGAGTCCAACTTAGGCTTGATTTTCCGCC
>CAVUWL010000003.1:0-82086 GCA_963745305.1 uncultured Solirubrobacterales bacterium | reverse complement strand
GCTGAAGAAGTTGCTGGCCTGAAAAAACCATTCGTCCTTTTTAGGCGACTTCCTCAAGAGACCGCTCTATCATGTAGGGTCGATTTCCGTGAGGAAGTTCGGAGCAATCGTTCTGGCTTTTATCGGCGTCTGGCTCGTCGTTGGTGGGATTGCCGTGTTCTTTGGCATCAATACCCATGAACTGAGCGCGGGACACAATCCAGCCGTGGGGCGCGCCATTGGCGCCGTGATTGCCTTTGCTATCGGCTGGGCCTGTCTGAAGCGCGTCCCACGCGTTTGGAGAGGCGCGAAAAAAGGCGATCCCGAAGGATCGCCTGATTCCGTCCCAGAGTAGCGGCCCGCAACCCGCAGCGCTAGGTGCCAAGTCCTCGGGTAGGGTCGTTGACGGAAGCCATGATCCGGCAACTCGTAAGGTCAGCTCTTGGGTCCGTGGGACGGTTGGGCTAGGCATCATCGGCGCCATTGGGCTCTTGATTGCCCTCCTGCTCGCCACTGGGGTTTTGCAGAAGCTCTCAGAACTGACCGGGGAACGAGCCGAGCCCATTTCCCAGCTCGTCCGAGAAGAAGCCGCCCAACGCAACCCAAATGGCGTCGCGGAAGCGAACGGCGCCCGCACAATCGCCCTCTATTGCGCCTACGGTTCCGTTGATAGAGCGCAACTTGAAGGTTGCTACAGGCATGTTCCGCTGGGTCAGGTCGAACGGTTGAATACGAATGCGGCACGCTGGGCAAAAGAAGAAATCACCGCATGCCTCTCGGATGCAGGGCCGTACTGCGGTCCCGCGATCAGAAACTCATGACAGAGCAACCACGAAAAGCACATCAGGGCCCTCCCGTAGGACTATGAAGCTCGGCAAGAAGGTTGGGGTGCTGGCACCTACGGCCCTTCTATTCGTTGGCTGCGGGGCCGGTGCCACGAACAACCAGGAAGTTGAAGGCCTTGAAGTGGAGATGGAAACCGTTGAAGCCTATTGCTCTTACGGTGTCGCCTCGGCGCGCCAATTCCAGTAAGGTCAGGGAGGTAAAGCCGTCCCAAATCGAGCGGCTCCATACGAATGCGGCCCGCTTTGCGCGGGGCGAACTGAAGCGTTGCCTCGCAGACGCTGGACCGATATGCGGCGTCATCAGACCGTGATTGGTCCAGGACAGGGGCATTGCTCTGCTGAGGGTCAGCTGGTGAGGACCAGCTCCGATGCATCCCCGCCTGCTGCTTGGATCGCGTCACGGCCGCGCTCAATTGCTTCATCGATATTGGTCGCCTCGATCTTCAAATGGTGGCGTCGGACCTTTGACCCCAGCCTGGCTGGTCAAGCCGGCGTACCAATAGACGCCCTCGGCGTCGAGATTGGCGATTACCTCCTCATCGAGCGCAGCCCGGCAGGTGATCCTGAATTGCGGCAATACCAGGAGCCTAGTCCTTGAATCGCCCCCGACTGCACAGCCGAGAGCTTCTCTCAATGAGCGTCCAAGTTCTCTGCACCGTCTAGGACTCCGGCATAGTCTGATCCTCCTCGTAAACCACGACGACTTGGAGATCCAATGAGACGCATCCGAGGCAAACTGACCTATGCCAATGTGATGTCCACGATCGCTGTATTCCTACTGCTCGGAGGCGGAGCGGCGTTCGCAGCTTCCAAGCTCGCCAAGAACTCGGTGGGCACCAAGCAGATCAAGAACGGCTCGGTGACCACGGAATCAAGATCAAGAAAGGAACGATCACCGGGACCAACATCAACCTGGCGAAGCTGGGAACGGTGCCGTCAGCTACCAATGCGTCCACCGCGAACAGCGCCACAACCGCCACCACGGCAAGCGGCCTCACGCCGCCTGAAGCCATCAATCTGGTTAACGCACCTAATGAGCCCACGTTTGAAGGTGGGAGCACAAATCTCACATCACCACTGGTGAGCGGCCTGCCGCCTGCCGCCTTCTACAAAGACCACGACGGGATCGTTCATCTCGAAGGGGCAATTCAGGTAGGAAAAGAAGAAGTCTTTTCCAATTTTGTCCCAATCTTCACCCTGCCTCCCGGCTTTCGGCCGGCGAACGGCGTCATCCAGATATTCGCGACAGGCGCAACAGGAAACGGAATCATCATCGCAGGAGCGGGCTCGAGCTTTGAAGGCCACTCCCTCAAGGCCGGAACTGTCTACGGGGGCAAAGAAAAAGAAGCGCTTATGAGTGGGGCCATCTACCGCCCTCAGGGCTAGGCGACGAGCCACCGAAGAAAAGGCCCGGATGGCACGCCACCACGGCTGTCCGGGCCAAGTCGGCCCTCCAGCATATTCTGGGACCAAGGCGCGACTTTTCTCAGCAGCCATGAGGAAGCCGATAGACGGTCGTAAGAATCCGGCCATCTTCTGCCACTAGGTGAACACACAGGCGCGTGTATGACTTGCCGTAGCACTTGTAGCATCACTAGGCGTTGATAAGCCTCTGCGGTCGCAGGCCCTGTGAATCGGCCTCCCATCCCTAGGTACTTCCAGTGGCCGCGGGCAAAAGCGTGCTGGCCTTGCCAACCGCGCCAATGAAGTCCCACAAGCCAAGTTTCATCGGCATGATCGCGAGGCCCTCGATACTCGGTGCATTCGTGTGGATGCGCGTAATAGGACCATTGCCCCGGTTCATAGCCACTCGCGCAGGGCAGCGTCGTGTACTGGCTCGGCCTTTCCGGTTTGCAGGCTCCCAGTTCGAGCGCCACTGAAAATGGCATTTCAAGTTCCTTGGGGTACACGCAGCCGCTGCTGCCCCCGATCACTTTCCATTCACCGTTTTCCTCGCGCTGGTAGAAAAGCAATGGTGTCACCGCGTGGCCTTCAGTTAGGGACGAGGCAAATTCCTCATCGCGGGTCGAGATTCGGATTCGTTTCGCCTGGAGCCTCGAGGATATTTGCCGGCTTAAGCTGTTCCTGGTAGCGCTGGATCGCTTCCGCAATCCCAGCCGACTCCTGTTCAGTGGGGGACCGGTAGGCGCTTGCGAGAGCTGGAAGTGCCAGAAACGCAGCTACAACTAAGACGATCGCCTTCCTCATTGTCAACGATCCTATCCAGAAGACCGGGCATTCGGCTAGTCTGCTTCTCGATGCGATTGCTCGGAGTGGCAACCCTGCTGATTGGACTGCTCGTGGTAGCCAGCGGTGCCCAAGCGGCGACGTTCACGACAACCCCGTCAGCACACAGCGAAAGCGGCGCGGGTCCTTTCCTCTGGGGTTTCAAATCCGATTCTGAAGAAGCTCGGATGGGTGCGGTGGCCTACAAGGTCAGCACGGAAACTGAATGGCATGACTGCTCACTGACCCACAACATAGAACTCCGCAATCTCCCCGATGGCATCTATACGGTCGAGATCGCCAACGATTTGAACACAAACGCAGCAGGCAATCAGCTCTACAGCGGGCTTTACGCCCGATGCTTTCAATCTCCTCCGCCTCCTCCTACGAGCGCAATCTCGGTCAGTTCAATGGAAATCGGCCCAGCTCCGACTCCTGTCCAATCGAATCCTGAGCCGGGGCAACCCCGGGCCCCAAGTCTTACTTGACCGGCACAACCCCGTGCGAGACGGCCGAGAAGAAGAAGAAGTGCGGGAAGGGTGTCCGTCTCTGGGTCATCGCAGAACAGCGACTGCTTGAACCGAGAGGCCGAAAGGCGAGGGCGCGAAGTCGACGCCAATTGCGCGAGAAAGCCACAGCGGTAAAAGCGGCTGAACGGCGCGAGCGCGAAGCCTGCTAGGAGCCCTTTTCCCAGAGGCAGGCACATGACATGACTATCTCGCTCCCGGTCACTCTGGATCAGCTTCTCCGGCATACCGTCGGGCATTCGAATAGAGGCCCTGGGGAGGGGCGGGTTGCCATGTGCGACCTCGATCTTTGCACCCAATCCCCCGTCCTCAGACTTCAAGCGCTTAGAAAGCCGCATATGCGAACATGCGTTCGTGGGCGTAGCCGGGAGCAATTCGGCGCTTTTCGAGCGAGCTTTGAGAAATGGCGACCTTGGCTCGGCCTGGGCCTATGCGACCAGTCTCAGCCACGTCAGCCTTGAGGATGCCCTGCAACTGACGCTATTGGCGATCAAGAAAGACGCTCACCGCTTCGATGCGATGGCGAAGCGCTGCATCGTGCGGCTGATTGAGGAGCGATCGGTGACGTTCCACGAGGTCGAATGGGCGATTCAGCGGCTCAGGGATGAGACGGAGGGTCTGGACGGGCGCACGGGGTTGTTGAATCTGCTGGAGCAGAAACCTGCGCGCGCTAGAAGTTGACTCGATTCGATTACCTGGCACTGACCTGGTCAAAGTGCGTGACGAGAACACCTTTCGTGGGTAGCATCTGGCCCTATGGATCTCGAATTCGCAGTTCTTGCCGACGGTGTTACTTCGCGCCAAGATGGCAAGTTGGACATCTACGGAGCGGGTTGGGACACAATCAACGCGCCGAGTGTTCCAACTCGACATCCTCGCCTCACGCTGGTAGTCCGCCTTCTGATCACCCGGAAAGAGGCCGAGCGACCCCATCGTCTGAAGACGTCGCACTGCAGACGACGGATGGAAGTGAGATCGCTAGAGCTAGGGGCGATGTAGAGGCGAGCGACCCCGCTGACCGCGACAAAAATGCGGCCGTTGGCAATACCGCGCTCGTGCTCGCCATGAACTTTGACAACCTAATTTTTCCTGAGTTCGGCACCTACCAGCTCGCCCTGACCTGGGATGGGGATGACCTACGGCCTCCGATTCAGCTCTCCGTCAAGCAAACTCCCGACTCCTAAAGGGGCGCCGGCCCCCCGCCGATGATTCGATACACAGCCCACGCCGAGACCCAAATGGCGGTGCGCGGAATCTCGAAGGAGGACGTGGAAGGCACCGTCGATGACCATGAGATGTCCTATCCCTCGGAGGTTGCAGGTCGGGAATGCCGAATCCGCGATATCGGAAATCGGAGAGTCGAGGTCGTTGTAGCACTGAGGGGCGACGAGATCTGGATCATCACAGCCGTTGACCAGCTAGACGAAGGCGAGTAACCTGAAGCAATGTCCGCCCAAGTGACATATGACGCGTTTGGTCACGTTTACGTCGTAAGGCTCGCCGAAGGCGAGTTTGCCCGAACCCAAAAATTTGACGAGAGCCACTTGGTGGACGTAGCCGCGGATGGCTCAGGTCTTGGCGATTGAGGTTCTAGACCCAGACCATGGTCGCATCGAGGAGGTTGCCGAGTCCTATGGACTGTCTTGATCGACTCGCAGAGATCCTGGCAGCGATTCGGGCTGCGGTTCCAGTGTCACCCCGCGAGACGAAAGGTCCTGTCGGCTTCATCTCATTTTCGGCTCCTGAGCCCACACTGAATCTTGCGCGGTATTCGGGACTGCTTGTTTGGGCCACCGACTCGGTGCCGACGTCTGTTCGCGAGATCGAACTCGTCCACGCCTGCTAGGTGAGCTTGCGCCGTAGAGCCGAACCGTCCTCGAACCTGCTGCTCTAAGCGCTTTTCGGCTCAGGGGCTAATCCGCGACAGCAGAGCTAACCGTCGCCCCTCAAAGTCTATAGTTCGGCTTGAGGGTTCTGGCGAAACCTCGCTTGCGCCGGGCCGACGCTCTTGATCGGGAGCAGTCGGTCCGGCTTTCTTTTGCACTGACCGTGCTCGCGTTGATGGCGAAACTCGGACGGGTTGATATAGGCGCGAAAAGCGTCGCATCCCGCTTGTGAGAATTGGTCGCCCTGGTTCTATCCGGGATGCACTTCAACCTGAAGGACACAAGCAAGCTGATGTTTTCGCCACTGAATCGAGCCCCGAATTGCACCCGCAGCCCCAGCTAGTCCCGCTGGCCGACATAGACGGCGTTCCGCGGTCGCCCCTTGGGTCGCTTCTCGATCGAACCTGCGGCGAGAAGCGGGTCCGCGACGCTGCGGAGCTCGCGGCCAAGCGATCGGCAGACAGGAATGCCGAGGTGGTTGCGTGCTGCCGCAGCGTTGAAAACGATATTGCGGCGCGCAGGAGGTCCGGACTTTCGGAGAGTGAAGCATGGTCAGCCTACTTTTCAGCGCTCAGCCTCGTTCAGGATTACAACGAGCGTCGAGTCCCTACAGGCGAGATCGTGGTTCGTGCAAAACTCGCCATGAAAATGCCCGGTAGGGCGCGGGCTCTCCCGCTGATCTTGGAACACGCGGAAGCGAGGTGGCTCCGCGAGCTGGAAGAAGAAAACACGACTGAAGACGCGCCTAGTCACAGCGTTTGGGTCGATCGCGAACTCAAGTCGATCGGGGTGCAAAAGAGGATGGGGCACGAAATGCTCACCCAGTTCGCCGCCCTTGAACGTGTTATCGACCGGGGTTGGGCATGCGGTTCGAGGAATTGGGCCACACCCAGCACAGTCTCGTCAAAGACCATGGGGCTCCTGCGCAATGCCCGCTCCAGGTCCCATCGCCGGGCTCCGTCCTCACGGAAAGCGATTAGTAGCTCGTCGGACGACCCTGGCGGTGCGGAAAGCGAGCCTCCCGGCCAACGTGGCTGCGGAGGCGCTTGTCACCTAGTTAAAAAGTCGCTGCACCGCTGCTTTCGACCCCGCCGTGTTCACGGGGGGACGAAGTGAGCACTTCTGCCCCGCTGAGGGAATGCAAGCGGCCAGGGTGCGGCGAGTCGTTCGTCCCCAAGCCTTCCCACAAACAGTTCCACGACGAGAACTGCAAAAAGGCCTACAGCAAAGAAAAGAAGAAAACAGGTGACCCGCTGGACGCCCTACGCAGGGCGTTGAAGCACTTGGGGGACGAGGAACGCGGCGTGGATAAGCGCCCGAACGGCAGCCCTCGCGAATGTCACTGCTTCGGGGCGCCTTTGCTCGCTTCCGACAAGAGGGGGACCTCTATTGCTTTAAGTGCGGGGGGCCGATCGACAGGCGAGTCGTTGACCATGCTGCGATCACAGGGAGGTCGGATTCGCGTAACCGCGACGCCGTTTCGCTGGTGGCAGCATGAAGACCTCTGCACTCATAAGACGACTCAACGAGAGCGGAGGACTCGCCACCTTCGCCGATCTCCACACTGGAAGTCCCGAATACGCTGGTCCCGATCGTATGGCGGCGTTCGAGGCTGTTCGCCCGTCGACCAGAAGCGCGATGTGGGCCAACCTTCGCACCTCGCTTGAGAGGAGCCGGATGTGAGCATCGAGCGAGTTCTCGACAGGCTCGACGGTGCCAAACCCGCGGGCCAGGACACCTGGATCGCTCGCTGCCCTCGCCCGCGACGATCGCAACCCGTCCCTCTCGATCGGCCTTGGCGACGATGGCCGCGCGCTGCTGCTGTGTCATGCGGGCTGCACCGTCCAGGAGATCGTTGGCGCCATGAACTTGGAGCTCTCTGATCTGTTCGCGGACAACGGTGACTGGCGCGAGAAAGGATAAAACGGCCACACACGATCGAACGGCTCACAGCGACAGCCCAAACCCCCTGCCAAACCGCCAGAGGACTTGCCGTCCGAGAAGCAGATGACCGAGTGGGGGAGGGCCCTAACTGACAGTCCCGTAGCACTGGAGAGACTGCAAGCGCGCAAGGGCTGGAGCCGCGTAGCGCTCGAACAGCTCGGCGTCGGATTCGACGGCAAGCGGCTCCTCTTTCCGATCCGCGACCAGAGCCGGAAGCTCCTCAATATCGTCAAGTACGCGCCTAACCCAAAAGAGAACGAGTGCAAATCCCTCGCACTTCGTGGTCGCCCTCGTGGTTTATTCCCAGCCCCCGAGAGCTTGGAAAACCCTGAACTCTGGTTGGTTGAGGGAGAGCCCGACGCCATAACTGGCGCGAGTCTTGGGTTGGCGGCGATCGGGGTGCCCGGCGTCAAGGGTTGGAAGCCCCAGCATGCCCAGCGGTTCGCAGGGCGCAAGGTCGTTGTCTGCATGGATTGCGACGAGCCGGGACGCAACGTCGCTGAGCGCATTGCTTGCGACCTAAGCGACGCTGAGGTTGAGTATCGCCGGGTTGACCTAGCTCCCGATCGGTCAGATGGCTTCGACCTCGGCGATTTCCTGATCTCAGCTGAGAATGCTGGGGCCGCGCGGAATGCCCTGATGGGACTCGCAGGTCGGGCCAAAGTTGAGCGTCCCGAACCGGTGCCGGATTTGGCGCAACTGCTCGACTCCGTGGTCGCCGTGGTTCGCAGGTTCGTCGTCCTGGGGGATGAGCAACTGGATGCGCTCGCGCTCTGGGTGCTTCATACGCACGCCATCGCCGCTGCCGACACGACCCCATACCTGGCGATCACAAGCCCTGAGAAGCGCTCAGGGAAGTCTCGTCTGCTTGAGGTCCTGGCCCAGCTCGTACCGCGCGCAATGGAGGCCGCGAACGTCTCCGACGCCGCGTTATTCAGGGCGCTCGGTGGTGACAACTTGCCACGAACCCTGCTCTTTGACGAGATCGATGCTGTCTTCGGCAAGAAGCAAGCCCAGTCGAAGGAGGAGCTGCGTGGGCTGATCAACGCCGGCTATCGAAAAGGAGCCGTCGCGTGGCGCTGTACAGGAGAGCGAATGGACGAGGTTCGGCCGTTCCCAGTCTTCGGTCCGAAGGCGCTTGCTGGGATCGGAGATCTACCCGACACGATCGCAGACCGCTGCATCCCGATCCGTCTACGCCGCCGTGCGCGGGGTGAAGCAGTGGAGCGCGGGCGCTACAAGGTGATCCAAGCAGCCGCTGAACCTGTCGTGAGAGCGGCCGAGAGATGGGCTCGCACCACGATCGAGACTCTTGGAGCAGCCAACCCTGATCTGCCTGATCAATTGACCGATCGGGCTCAGGACGGCGCAGAACCTCTTTTGGCCATCGCGGACCTGGCGGGTGAGGACTGGGCCAAGCGTGCTCGGGCCTCACTGGTCGCGCTCCACACCGACCGCGCGTCTGAGGATGAGGATTCTTGGGGGGTTCGGCTGCTCGGGGATATCCGCGCTGCGTTTGGAACCGCAGATCGCCTATCGACCACGGAGCTGCTTGATGGGCTCAAGGAAGATGAGGAGGCGCCCTGGGGGGGCTGGGGAAAGACTGGCGACGGTCTCAACTCTCGCGGTCTCGCAAAACTGCTTCACCCATTCGGTGTGCGCTCCAACACGATCCGCGTTGAGGGGGCCGAGAAGTCGCCAGCGAAGGGGTACAAGCGCGAGCAATTTGAGGACGCATGGAGCCGCTATCTCGCCTTGAATGGCTCCGTATCCGTTACACCCGTTACATCGGCTCTAACAAGCCAAAAACCGGACCTTTTCCATCCGCTACAAGACCCCGTTGTAACGGATACGAAAGAGGGCTCAAACCCGCATTCCAATGCGGTTGTAACGGATGTAACGGCTGGGAACGCAAACAAGGCGAATGACGGCATAAAACCGCAGCCGATCGGGGCACTCCAAACGGACCCTGTGAGCGCCACTGCGGCCGAGGAAGCTGAGGCCGATCGCCTCGCTGCGAAGTTCGGGGAGCAGTTCTGATGAACGCGCCCGAGACACCCACGCTCAACGCCGCCGTGCGCCGCGTCGGCTTGGCGTATGACGCCCTCGCCGAGTCTCGACGGCCGGACATCCTTGGGGAGGCTTGGACCCATAAAGAGGCCGCGATCGACGCGGCCTACGTCGCTGGCGACCGCGAGGCTTTCCACCGAGCGGTTGCAGATTGGGAGCGGTTCGCAATTGCGATCTTCGAGGAAGCGTCGGAATGATCGAGCCGTGGCTGAAAAAGCGCGAGCTCGCCGTCGCTCTGCGCGTGTCCGTCCGGACAGTTGAGCGCCTGAAGCCGCCCTGCATGCGTGTCGGCGGACAAAACCGCTATTTGCTCAGCCATGTGGAGGCATCGCTGAACGGCGTGCCCGAGAATGGTGGCAACGTGATTCGATTCCCGCGCGAGCGAACGAGAGGCCGAGCGGCGTGAGTCAGTTCAAGCGCGATGGAAAATGGGTTGCGAAGTTCAAAACCCAGGGCCGGCAGGTCTGGGTCCCCGGCGGTCCGTGGGCAACAAAGACCCAGGCACAGGCCGCCGAGCGGCGGCACCGCGACCTGCTAGAGACGAAGCGCTCGGAGGAAACTTGCGCCGAGTTCGCTGAGCGCTGGTTGGAGGACTGGCCGCGGCCCGCTGCTTCGACTCGGCAGCTCTACAAGCAAGCTGCCGATCGGTTTACCGCTGATTTCGGCCCCACGCTGATCGGGGCTGTCGAGCGCATCTCAGCACGGAGTTGGGCGCTTGGCGTTCCGCGCAACATTTCAAAGATCATTGGGACGATGTACGAGGACGCTCGCAATATTGGGCTTGTGAGCGACAACCCGTTTTCGAATCTTCGTTTGCCGGCGAATGAGAAGACCGCTGAAGTTGCTCCTCCAACGCTCGATGAGTTCCACAGGCTTCTGGGCGCGTGCATGGTTCTTGGCGGGTACGCAGCCGAGTTTCGGGCCCTCGTTACCTTCGATGCGTGGCTCGGTCTGCGGGCCGGCGAGATACAGGGACTTCAGTGGCGAGACATTGACGCCGACACCGTTCGGGTGAGAAGAGCGCGCAAGGACGACGGGTCCTATGGAAAGCCGAAGAATGGCCAAGAACGTGATATCCCATTTCTTGATTCGGCGCGCGTGCTCGACCACGTTCCCCGTCGCGATCAAGACGAGTTCGTCTTCCATACGCCCCATGGCAAGCCCCTCAAGAAGGGCAACCTCTATTACCACTGGAAGACGGTCCGCGAAGCCTCGGGAACGTCAGCTGATCGCATCTCCGCTGGCCTCAGGATGCTTCGTTTCCATGACCTCCGGCATTTCTGCGCGACGCAGCTCCTTGAACAGGGCGCCAGCCACTTTGATGTGAGCGTAATGCTTGGGCACGAGGATGGTGGGGCGCTCGTCATGGCTCGCTACGGGCACCCGTCCAAGGATGCCGCTCGTGCTCGCCTACTCGCTCTCGGACGTCAGGGAACCACCCAAAGGGGTAGCAAAACGGGTAGCGAGAGCCGGCGTTGATGGTTTTCTAGTGCCTGATGTCGCGGCGATTGAACAGTTCGCCCCGACTGACGAAAGCCCGCCTGAAGGCGGGCTTTCGGCCCTCGACGAGTAGCTTTCCAGAACCTCGTGCTGGCTGGCAGATCTGGATCTCGCGAGACTGCTTAGGCACCACCCTGCCTTGCCTCGCAGAAGGGCCGGGACGAAGCGAGTTGCAGCTTGGTTAGTCGAAATGCGGTTGCAGCATCGGAAGCAGCACGAGCTTGACTAGGCGGACAACTGATTCTGGATCATCGAGTGTGATGTCCCCATCGCGCGTGAGCAGCAACGAGATCGCGAGGCGAGCGATCACTTCAGCGACGCCGTCGACGTCTGATGTCGCCGCACGACCCGCATCGACTTCGGCCTGCAAGTCGATGCGCGATCAGCGATCGGTAGAGCTTGAGCACGGGTCCGCCGTCGAGGGTGAGCGGCGGCAAGCAGGACCTCGGGTTCACTGCGCAAGAGCCTCGTCAAAAAGCGGGTGGCCGCGCACGTAGCGCCCGGCGAAGGCGAACCCTTCGACCAGTCGATCCTCCAAGGTTTCGGCGCCTTCCCAGAGCAGGTCGAGCTCTTCCATCCCGCGGCGGACCTCGCGGGCGATGACAACCTCGACAAGTCCCTGCTTGCTCTCGAATCGGCGGAAGACGGTCATCCGCGAGACGCCGGCGCGGCGCGCGACGTCTTCCATCGAGGTGCGGCGGATGCCGTGCTCGGCGAACTCGTCAAGCGCCGCCGCGGCAACCCGGTCAAAGAGCGTGTCCTCGCCCACGTCGGGAGCCACCTCGAGGATCTCGGCGATTGGCGACATCAGGTACTATGTTACTCATTCTCACACTGAGTAACAAGGAGAGGTCATGGATAAAGCGCTTTTCGACGTGCCCCGACTGCGACGTCCCGCAATCGTCAATGCCGCTCAGTACTGGCTAGCGCCAGAGCGATTCGCGCGCCGTTGCCAGCGGCTCGGCGATCGCTTCCTGGTGCCGATGCCATCGGCGACCGGACCGTGGCTGTGCCTGACCGACCCCGAAGACATCAAGCGTGTCTTCATGGCCGACACCGATGTACTTCGCCTCGGAGCCGCGCTGGCCAAGGCCTCGGCGCACCATCTCGTCCTCGGCCCGACGGGACTCACGAATCTCGATGGCCCCGAGCACATGCGGATGCGGCGAATGCAGCTCCCTCCCTTCCACGGGCGCGCGCTCCCCAGTTATGAGAAGACCATGGAGCGCAAGGCCGAGGAGGCTCTTGTACCGCTGGCCCCTTGGGCGCCCCACCGCCTCCCAGCCGCATATTGAGGAGATCACCCTTGAGGTGATGATGGCCACGGTGTTCGGGGTCACCGACCCTGCACGCGTCGAGCGGCTCCGCTCAGCGACGCTCGGGCTGCTTCGCGAGGGCCACTCGCGACGGTTCTTCATCCAGACGATGATCGCAACCAGCCGTCAGAACGGATGGGACAGACCATTTCCGCGAATCCGCCGCGCGGTTGACGCGGTCGACGCGGTCGTTATGGAAGAGGTCTCCCAGCGCCGCAGCGAGGAGAGGCTCGATGGCCAGGACGTGCTCGGAATGTTCCTGCGCACACCCGATCAAAAAGGTCACCTGATGAGCGACAACGAGATCTGTGATGCAATGCGCACACTGCTGCTGGGTGGCCACGACACTACCGCCTCCACCCTGACCTGGGTGCTTGAGCGCGTAAGTCGCGTCCCCGACACGCTCGCGCGCCTTGAAACTGCCGCGCTCGACGGAGACGACGACTACCTTGACGCGGTAATCAAGGAGGCGATGCGGTTGCGCCCGGCCTTCCCGCTCACCGCGCGGCTCGCAACAGAACCGTTTGAGCTACCGGGGCTAACCATCCCGAGCGGCACCATGGTCGTCCCCTACATCACGCTTGTGCACCGCCGTCCCGATCTCTATCCCGACCCGCTCACCTTCCGACCCGAGCGTTTCCTCAACTCCCGCGCCGGCACCTACACCTGGATCCCATTCGGCGGCGGACCGAGACGATGCATCGGCGCCGCCTTCTCCCTGACCGAGGCCCGGATCGTGCTTAGGACAATCCTGCGCCACGCCCGGGTCGAGTCCTCCCGGCGGCGTCCGGAGCGGGTCGCGCACCGCAACGTGTTCGTCGTGCCGGCCCGCGGCGGGCGCATCACTCTTCAACCCCGAACGACCGACTCCAATCATCACCCTGATGCTCTCCCGCACGACCACGCGGGAGTTGTCTAGACAACCATGATGTCGCCAACAATTTCGGCGGCGCTGCCTGCGCCAAACCAATTTTGGTTCCGCGTTGGTACCGAACGCATTCTTTGATGCCGCCGATGACTTCGAGATCGGGGACAAAACGATTGCATCGGACGCATAGGTACGGATTTGGCAGGCCCGTCTGCGGCTGGGGGCCAAGCGGTCGCTGGTTTAATCCAGCTTGCCCCGACCGACGGAAGCCCGCTCTAGAAGCGGGCCTCCCCCTTGAAACGAGCTGGCGCTGGACTTTCCGTTGGGTAGCGTGGTACCCATTCTGGCCAAGGATGAAGTCGACCCGTGCGGTTCCTGCACCAAATCAGCACGTTTCCAGGTGAGCTCAATACGCACCTGTGCAACGCGACTGTCAAGCTCAGGATCGCGCTTGAGCTGACAGCCGAGTCGACGGGTTGCGCGCAGGGAGGCGCTCCAGCCCGTCGGCCATGACGGTGGTGCCGTCGCTGCGGGCGAGGGCGTCGGCCATCGCGCGGGCACCCTGTTTGATCGACCGGTCTTCCAGGGCGCTGGCGATTACGCTGCGCAACTTGCTGGGGGAGCTCTTCTTGCTAACCCTCACGCCGGCGTTCACGAACAGAACGCGGGCGGCGTTATCGGGCTGGTCGCGCGCATCGGGGATGCAGACCAGCGGAACACCATCGGCGAGCGCCGCGTTGACGGTCTGCCATCCCGCATGGGTGACCATGAGCGACGCGTGTGGGAGCACGGTTCGATGTGGCACGAAAGCCACGGTGCGCGCGTTGGCGGGGATACGGAGGTTGCCGACCTCGAGTGCGGGTCCCGCTGTCAGCAGCGCCCGGACCGGCAGCCCGGCGATAGCCTCAAGCGCTCGCTGGGCGAGCGCGCCCTGATCCATGTAGCTGGTGCTGAAGCTGAGCAGCACGAGCGGATCAGTGTTCTCATCGGGCCACGGCGACTCCCAGTCCTTCGGGAACGGCTCGAACGCGGGGCCCACGTAGTGGACGTTCGTGGGGAGCTGGGCTTTGCTCGAGAAGTCGAGCTCCGGCGCGGTCATCACGTAGACGGCCCGCGCACCGAGGACCTGATCGCCCCAGTCCTTCAGCGGCGCGAGCCCATACTCGGCACGGACACCGTTTAGCACAGGCAGTCCGGGCGCCCAGAAGCGGCGGGTCATGCGATCGAACAGGCGATCGCGCACGGCACCCAAAGGACCCGCCATCGGCGACAGGCCACTGAACAGCGGGGGCGCGCCGCGAGCCGGGAGTGGATAGGGGCAGTGAACGAGCGCGGCGGCTGGCAGCCCGGCGAGCTCAGCGGCGATCGCGGCAGCCGGTACAAGCCAGTCGAACACGACCACGTCGGCGCTCCAGCCCTCGAGCGCCTCGATCGCATCGCGTGTCCCGTCGGGCATCGGCGCGATCACGCCGTCGCGCAGTCGTTTCGCGGCGCCAAGCTGCGTGCGTGCCTCCCAGTCACGTACAGGGTCGGTCTGCGGGCGCGTGATGTCGAGGTCGGGCATCGCCCGCCGGAACTCGACGAACCTCGCCCCAGTGCTCTCGATCCGCTCGCGCGCGGCGCGGTGGGCGAGGACCCGCACCTCGTGACCGCGGTCGACGAGCTCACGGGTGAGCGCGAGCTGCGGTGGGGCGTTTCCACTGAATGCGATGAGCGTCTGGAAGACTCGCATATACTTCATCTTAGTATGACCAAGATGAAAAAGTCAAGCGCCCCGGGCAAGGAACGCACCTATCGGATGAGCACCCGCGCCGATGCGGCGGCCGCGACCGGCGAGCGGCTGCTCGCCGCGGCGTGGAAGCACTTCGGCACTCGACCGTATGAGGAGGTTCGCCTGCGCGAGATCGCCGCCGACGCGCTCGTCACCGAACAAACGCTCCTCGCCCGCTTTAACTCCAAGGACGAGTTGCTCACCGCTGCGTACAGATGGTGGGCGATGAGCGAGAAATCACGCCGCGACGCCGCTCCCGTGGGCCGCTTCCCTGAGGCCGTCGCCAACGTTTTTGACCACTATGAGGCGCACGGAACGGCGATTCTGCGCATGCTCTCCCAGGAGGACCGGATCCCCGCGGTTCGCTACCTAACCGACAGGGGCAGGGACTACCACCGCGATTGGGCGAGCAGGGTCTTCCAGCCGCTGCTCTCCGACCTGCGGCGCGCGTCCAGAGAGCGTCGGCTCACCGCCGTCGTCATCGCCACGGACGTTCTCGTGTGGAAGCTTCTGCGACTCGACATGCATCTCAGCCGCCCCCAGGCCGAAGAGACTGTGGTTGAGATGATCGAGTCATACTCGAGGCGATCGAGTTGAGAGAGACCACCGAGGTGGGCCACGAGACGCCGGTGGGCCGGACGCAGGCCCGGGGCCGTCGGGGCTCAAGGTGCCTTCCAGCGTGCACTCTGGGGAGCCACCCCGAGCCTCGTGCGTTGGGACCTTTCGGCCCAACTGTCGTGGCCCTCTAACGGTCGTTCTAGGGCATTCAGCGCGCTTTAGTGGTCATCCCTAGGCTGCCCTGGGTTCGTCAACCACAACGACCGAGAGACACGATGAGAACGATTAGAAGCAAACTGACTTATGCCAACGTCATGGTCACGATCCTGGCGTTCATTGCACTTGGTGGAGGCACTGCATTCGCCGCTTCCAAGCGAGCAACGCGGTGGATCTAATCCCGGGCGCTGGAGAAACATTCGTTCTGATATTTGGTTCGAATATATCCCTCGGAGGTCACGACCTCAGCGGTGATGTGGCCATCTCCTCAGGTAAACCAGAAGAAACGACCTTTCTTAGCGGAGTTACCTTTCGGGCTGAAAGCTAACGCGCAGGGGAATTGGTCCGGATCGCGACTACGAATGTCCGGGCGTCAGTCCTCCCGACCATCTGGAAAAGAAATGCGCGACTCTGACGCTTCGGCACCGAGGCCGAGCAGACCCGACCGTATAGCCGCTTCCTCAGGCTGCGCGGTCGGGCTCAGCTTGGACTTACGGCAGGATGTAGTTGAAAGTCAAATTGGTCGGAGAATTTTCGTTCTGGCCCGTCGGTTTCGAGCTGAAGTTGCCGACGGCGCCGTTGTATTTGCCAGTTCCTCCCACGATGGAGCCAGAGACACCGCCGCCTCCGAGGACGCCTTTGCCACCTGCGTTCAACGCGAATGAACCCCCCGGCACGATTGCCGTTGCAGTGCAGGTGCCCCCCCCGCCGGCCTGCGTAGCGATGCAAGCTACGTTTAGTTCGCCCGCGGGCTTCTTTTCCGAGTTTTGGAGCGGTCGCGAAAAGGCGAGGCCGCTGCCTGGAGGGATCGCCTTTTCAGTCGCTTTTCCGATTATTCCAAAGCTTCCGCTCTTACCGCCGGGCTGAGTCAGCTTGACGGTGCCTTCTTCGCCGTGGCTCTTCGAGGAACCGCAACCGGCCAGCAAAGCAAGGGCTGCCAGTGCTCCCAATCCAAGCACAACTATTCGAACGTTCCTCATGCTTCTCCTGTCTGTAGCTTTCCCCTTGGGGGCAAGAACCTACCGCCTATGACGGCCAGCTTGCCGGCATCTGGCCTCAACGGCCGTTGTAGAGACCGTAAGCGCGAATCGGTAGACCGGCATAGGCTGATCGTTCAATCAACTACCTGGGGAGATTCGATGAAAACGATTCGAATAAGACTGACGTTCGCAAACGTCGTCTCGTGTATAGCTCTATTCGTTGCGCTCGGCGGAGCCGCTTATGCGGCAGGCAAGCTCGGCAAGAATGCGGTGGGCACAAAGCAGATCAAGAACCAGGCAGTGACCGCCGCTAAGATCAAGAAGGGAACGATCACCGGTACCCAAATCAACCTCGCGAAGCTGGGAACGGTGCCATCAGCCACAAATGCGGCCACCGCGAACACGGCCACGACCGCCGGGACCGCCAATGCGCTCGCAGCACTTGAACCCCTCCACCTTGTTGGAGCTTCGGGCCAACCCCCGTTTATGGGCGGAAGCTCAAATTTCCCGCCAGAAGGCCCGCTCAAGTTCAATCCAGTGGGCTTCTACAAAGATCATGGCGGCATCGTCCACCTGGTCGGCGTTGCGAAAACAGGCACAGAAGGCTTGATTTTCACGCTGCCAGCTGGATTCCGACCACCAAGCGGGGGGGCGGAAACCTTTTTGGGGTTCGAACAAACCATCATTTTTGTCTTTGGATCAAACGAAACCATCGAAGGCCACGATGTCAGCGGTGACGTAGCAGTGTTGGGAAAAACCGGCGAACCGGCGTTTCTCAGCGGGATCACCTTCCGAGCGGAAAGCTAAACGTATTTGAGACTTGGCCCGGATGGCACCACGGCTGTCCGGGCCTTCATTCCAGGTGATGGCAACCCGGTGTGGACGGCGATGAAAACACAGAACCCGGCTAAACGCATAGGAATCACTCGAACATCTCGTTCACGTCGCCTGCCGTGACGGCCGTGATTCCGTCAATCTCTCCCAGCGCTGCCGCGAGCTCGGCTACCAAGCCTGAGCCGTGAACCTCGAGAGCGACCACCACTGCTCCAGGGTGTCCATCCTGGGCACCTCCGTCAGGCCGGTCGACGTTCACAAAGGCAACCTTGAAATGGCGTGAGGTGTAAGCGCTCAGAATCTGACGCAGATGCCACGGCCGTCCTCCTAGGTCACACGAAGCGCCGAAGGCGCATAGGGCGAGGATGGCAGCCGGCTGGCGAGGGGCGAGATGACGAAGACCACTGCGAAGAAGGCTGCCGTCGTGCCGAGTGCGAGCACGACCAGCGACGCGCAGCAGGGGGGCACCAATCGCGGCGGTTAGCCAGACGCCGGCGGCGGTCCTCAGGCCCCGACAGAGTCCCGGCGCACGAAGATCAGACCAGCGCCGATGAAGCCGATGCCAGTGACGATCCGAGCTGCGATTCGAGACGGATCAAGGACAGCGGAACGAGGAATCAGCACGTCGAAAAAGTCGTATTGCAGATCAGCATGAACAGCGCTGAGTCAAGTCCAACCAGGGCGTAGGTCCGTAGGCCGGCTGCTTTTTGCCGCAACTCTTGCTCTAAACCGATCATCAGCGAGAGCACGAGGGCCAGACCTAGGCGCCAGATCAAGTCCCATTCGTGGACTACCACCGTGGGTTCTTTACCGAATCTTGGTTAGGTCTTTATGATTTTTTCGATCATCTGTGTCAGAATTGACCATCCTGGAGGGCTTCCGTCCCTGACTGCCCTCCAGCTCGCGCGCGACCCCCAGCATCCCAGTGCCCTTGGGGTCGACTACGACGGCCCCGCCTTGCGGCGGGGCCGTCGTGCGCGTTTAAGGCCCCCCAGGCGCTCGTCTAACGCTGCAAGACGCCCCTTTACGTCCGTTTCCCCCCGTCTGATGACCACAAAGCCCTTAGAACGCCACCGTATGCGAACATGCGTTCGTGGGACCCTTTGACCTTGCTGGGGCCGTCCTATAGCGTGCCTCCAATTGGATGGCGACGCAGTTGGAGGAGGCGGGCGCGAGATGAGCACCCAGTTTGCACGCTTTGTAGGCCGTAGACGTGGCCGGATCGCTGGCCTGGTAACTGCCATAACGGTCGTGCTGGGCGTCGCACTCCCGGCATGGGCGAGCGGAGCTAGCGAACCGAGCGCGACGCTTGCTCCGATCGGCACTGGCTCCTACCTGTTGACCATAACCACCGGCGCGGAACCAATTACATCTTTGGGTTTGGTCGGCGAAAACATAACCAACGTTGCCCCTGCGGGGATTTGTGCCTCCCAGACCGACGGCGTTATATGTGCCTTTGCCACCGTGCCCCCAATGACCTCGAAGCAATTCTGCTATTCCGGTCCCGCCGTAACAGAGGTGGGGTTTAATTTGATCTATCAGGTCAAAGTAAGTAGTGCCCCAGCCGTTGCGAGTTGCCCAGTGCCGGGGTTCACGCCGGCATCCAGCGGCGGTGGAGGGGGAGCCGGAGGCGGTGGCAGTTCCGGTGGCGGCTCCAGCGGAGGTGGCGGATCGACTCAGCCGCCGCCCACTAGCTCGCCGACGGTGAAGTGCAAGAAGGGCTTCAAGAAGAAGACGGTCCACGGCAAAGCCAAGTGCGTGAAGGTCAAGAAGCACAAGCACTGAGTCGAAGCAGCGCACGCGCTGCTGAACGTGCAACTCCTAGCCACGACCCCTAGAACGCCGCATATGCGAACATGCGTTCGATGGACGTTGCAGGAAGCGATTACGGACATTTCCAGCGATCTTTGGCGAACGGGGACTTCGGCTCGGCTTGGGCATATGCGACAAGCCTCAGCCACGTTGACCTAGCCGATGCGCTGCGGCTCACCTGCCTTTCGCTCAAGAATCATCCGAAACGATTTGAGCCACTGGCGCGGCGCTGGCTCGCCCGCTACATCGAGGAGTGCAAGCCGAATATGGATCTGATCAGCTGGGCCGCTGCGCTGTTTGGACAGGTGCAGACCGGCGATACCACGGTCGATGAGGTCGAAGGGGCGCTAAGGAAGCTGCTGAGTTGAGAATGGAAATAAGACAAGGCTGAGCCGCGCAGCTTAGGAATGGCCCGGGAACCAATCGATACGTTGGTTTTTGCTTGCCAGGCACGAATCAGCGCTGGGAAGCCCAGCGGCGTATTGACGCTGAACGAATTCAGTAGGGCGCAAAAACAACCAACGTTGTCTGACCGTCGTGACTTCTATCAATCGGCCGGCCAACGGAGTCACCCAGATTTTCAAGGCAGGGTCAAGAAAACGGCGTGTTGGTCATCGGTGGGACGAATGCAAACTTCGGAGGCCATTCCATCAGCAGGACGTCTTCGGGACCAAGGAAGAAGTATTGGTGCTGAGCGGCGTCACCTACCGAGTGCAGAGCTAGCTGACATAAGTCGGATAGGCATAAGACCCGGATGGCACCACGGCCGTCCGGGCCTAATCTCGCTTAAAGGTAGTCAAAACGCGCGACACCGGGCAATGCCAGAACCCAACCGCGCAGCCCTTCTCCTGGGTCACGCGATCGGGACCAGCGTTGGATTACGGCAGGATGTAGTTAAAGGTAATTGTTTCGGGAGAGTTTTCGCTGCTGCCCGTCTTCTTGGAGCTGAAGTTACCGAGTGCCCCGTTGTAATTTCCGGTGCCGCCGACGATTGCACCAGTGTGGCCACCCCCGCCGATTTCTTTGCCGCCCAGGTTCAGTGCAAATGTACCCCCAGGGACAGTCGCCGTCGCGGTGCATGTTCCGTTCAGAGTTTCACTCGGCGAGGGCTGGGTGACGATACAAGCAGCGTTGATTTCACCCACGGTTTTCTTTTCGGAGTTCTGAAGCGGTGAAGAAAACGCGAGTCCATTTCCGGGGGAGATGCCCTTTGCAGACGCTTTGCCGATGACGCCAAAGCTCGCCCCATTTCCCTTAACTTCAGTGAAATGCAAGGTTCCTTCGCTACCGTGGGTCTTGGAGGAGCCACAGCCTGCTATCGCGGTCAGGGCGACGAGCGCTCCCAACGCGATTACCGCGATCCGAACGTTTTTCATGCTTCTCCTATCTGTAGCCAACTTCTGACGTCGACAACCTATCGCCCAATGCGGGGGCTTTGTCGGAATCCAACAGGGGCCTCGTGGTCTCGCCAACGTCTCAACCGCCGTTCTAGAGGAAGAACCTCCGGTCGGTGGCAAAGGATCACCCTGCCCAACCACAGCGACTTGGAGGTGCGATGGGAACGGTCCGCAGCAATTTGACCCATGGCAATGTTGTATCGACCCCGATGCCTGTTCCGGCTTTCCTGGCGGAGGAGCCGCCTCGTCACCTCCAGATTCGGTAAGTGGGCGTTGGCACCGCTTGACTGAAGAACGAAGTGGTGACGGCGGCCGAGGTTCCTCGCGGCTCGCTTCTCGCGAGCATTTTCGCCCAGATAAGACTCAAGCCCGACATGACGGAGATCGAAGCGAAACTTTGGGGGACCGTCATATTGGAGAGTCATCCGCCTCAGCAAAACTGCCGTCAAAGCACAGGCAATTGGTGCTATCGCCGAAACTGAAGTTCCGGTCACAGCGGGAGCGGACGAAGAGTCTCCCTATTCGCCCCCAGGGGACGGCGCGGAATAACAGAACTGCACTGGAAGCATTGTTATCCACGTAGAATCTGATTCTCGATTCAAGATAGCGCCTAGGCCCGGAGGCATCACGGCTTCCTGGGCCTCAGCGAGGTTGTGGCTCAACTTTCGTGTTCAAGACCAACGTAAAATGCGTTCCGACCTTGGTCGGTATGTCTCCTCTTTTGATGCGAAGATTCTCCAACCCATGACGATTCGACACATAGCCTTCGCCGTACGTTGCCGGGATGCTGTGTTCGAGCGGGCCCGATGCCTGAAATTCAACGTGGAGTCTGAGTCGACCTTTTAGACCGCCCACATCGAGCTTGGCCGTACCTTCATCCACCGAGGTATTTAGGGCGGCACCGCACTTCGTGAAGTCAAGGTTTCCAACAGTATGTGTCCCTTCAAGTACCGAGACTTTTGGTTGTTCAGGGCAAGAGCCCCTGCTTCTTCCTTTGCCAACGCTTGACACGACGCCCGTTAAGGTGACCTTCGATCCGACTTTGGAGGTGTTACTGATCGGAGCGTTGATCGCAAGCGCCGCCGCCGCCCAGATAGAGCCAATGACGGCAACGGGAACCAACGTGATCGCTAAGCGCTTTGGCAGATTCCGTTCCATCTCTAGGCGCGTCTCCTCGTCGCTCGATGTTGATGACCTCTATGCATCCTTGCTCGACAAGCCTAGTCTGCCACGGTTCGAGCGCAAGCGTCCGCAATTCTCCATCCTTTTCCTAGCCGTCGGCCCAGACCCGCTGAGAGGCTCCCAGAGGCGGGGGGTTTTGGGGCAGATAGGCGAGAATGTTTGCAGCCATCAGGGACCGAAGAAAACTGCGTACGCGAACATGCGTTCGATGCCGTCGCGATCTGCGCGGGAATGGCTTTTGAATGGCCTCCGATGGGCTCAGCCCGCCTCTCCTAGCTGCTCTGAGCCATCGCTGGCCCCAAAGGACCCCAGAGCTCGGCACCGAAGCTAGCGCCAACGCCCTTGCCGACCAGCCCAAGGAGATCTTTGTGAAACAAATACGTAATCGATTCACCTACGCGAACGTCGTCTCGACCCTTTGCCTTTTCCTGCTGCTTGGAGGCGGAGCTGCTTTCGCAGCTTCCAAGCTCGGCAAGAACTCGGTCGGTACCAAGCAAATCAAGAACAACGCGGTTACGGCGGCGAAGATCAAGAAGAACTCCGTGACCACGGCGAAGATCAAGGCCGGCGCAGTCACCGGCGCTCAGATCACGACCGGTGCTGTGAGCGGGTCCAATATCGCGTCCAACACCGTCACCGGCGCCAACATCAACGCCTCGAGCACGCCGTTTACGCAAGCGGTGGAGAGATTTCATTCCAATGCCCAGTTTGGATTTGGCGGCTCTGAACCGCCGATCATTCCGCTCGGCACCTATACCCAGCCCGCGGGCCAGGACGACCAGCTTCTCGCAGGCCTGACAGTCAGCTTCAGCGCAAGCTGTGAAGGAGAAAGGGACGCGGAGGTCTTCCTGCTGGAAAACCCTCCGGCGAAACTCAGCGAACTCAATGTCGAAAGCGTACTCGGCATCGCCTTGGTCGAGAACAAAGGCACCGGAGCCTTCACCAAGCAGGCAGAATTTTCCAGCTATCCGATCGGGGGCTTTGCCGGTATGAACCAGGTCGCTCCGTCGGCGTCGGTGACTCGCAGCTATGGCGTCCTCCCACTGGAGGGAACATGCAAATCAGGCAGCGGGGTTACTGTCTCCAACCCGCAGCTCGACATTCTCGGGACTAAGTAAGAGCAAATCGCGCCGCCCCCTGCCCCTTCGCGGGTGGGGGGAGTGTCGCCTGTTGCCTCAGACGCTTCGAGATGCCGGCGGGGATGGCTCGCCCGCTTCATCGAGGAGCGAACACCGAGTATGGACCTGATCAGCTGGACCACCACGCGGTTTGGGCAGATGCTAGTTAGGGACAACAGGGTCGTTGAGATCGATGGGCGTTAAAGCAGCTGCCAGGCTGAAAGTTTTCTGCCCCGGCACCCACTTATGCTTGTTACAAAAGCGCGCTCACCCGAGCGCGATCCGTGGCGCTGGCCACGTAGTAGTTTCCGGGTATGACTCCCCTGTGGGAGTCCGGGAACGGAGGCACGACCGAGACGCTTGGCTCGCTCATGCCCCTGACCAGGGTCGCTAGTTCCGAGACGCGCTCGGCGCAGGCTCGCCAAGAAGCCCGATCGCGGCCGGTCAGGTTCCGTGTGCCTGGGGACCGAGAGGCCGTCGTGATTATGCGTCCGGTCTCAGATTTCGACGGCGCTTGCGCTTGAGAGAACCTTGACTTCTGCCCCGATGGGAAGGAAGGTATCGCGACTCGACGAAAGCGTCCCCGGGTCGAAGTGCGGCCGGCAGGCGACGCGGAAAGGAGCACGTGCCAATCCCTTCATTAGCGCAGGCCTGCGGTGTCGGGGTTCCCGCCATCGTCGCCCGTCGCTACATAGATCGTCGAGAATGCGCCACGGCGTTGAGTGGCGCAAGCAATGGAAGGTGTGGCGGAGATGAACAGTGTGGACATCAGCAGTGAGAGCGCGGCCGGGATGGCACCGGTGAAAGCTGGAGAGATGAAGCTTGAGGTGATCGTCGTGCCGGTCTCGGATGTGGATCGGGCGAAGGAGTTCTACGCAAGCCTCGGCTGGCGACTCGACGCCGACATCGCACGCGGTGCCGACTTTCGCTTGGTCCAATTCACGCCCCCGGGTTCGGGGTGCTCGGTTCAATTTGGCACGAATATCGCAGTGGGTGCGCCCGGTTCGGCCCAGAGCATCTACCTGATTGTGTCCGACCTCGAGGCTGCGCGTAACGAACTGCTCGCCCGCGGCGTGGAAGTGGGCGAGGTGTTTCACGAGGGCGCACCCGGCGCTCGATTCCAGGAGGCCGGCCGTGAAAGCGGGCCGGCGCCAGACCGCCGCACCTACGGCTCGTTCGCAACCTTCAGCGATCCCGATGGCAACGGCTTTCTGCTCCAGGAGATCACGACCCGGCTTCCGGATCGCTGAAAGGAGGTGCTTTTGGCTACGACGTATGAATCCGTAGAGGATCTGGCGAGCGCGCTGAAGCGGGCGGCTGAGGCACACGGCAAGCACGAGGAGCGAACGGGCGAGGCGGACCCAGATTGGCCGGACTGGTATGCGCTCTACATGGTGGCCGAGCGCGCCGATCAGGAGCTGCCGAAATGAATACCGACTACGACGTCATCGTGCTTGGCGGTGGCTCACCGGGCGAGCACTGCGCGGGGGCGCTGGCGGAGGGCGGCCTCCGGGTCGCAGTCGTGGAGCGCGAGCTGGTGGGAGGCGAGTGCTCCTACTGGGCGTGCATTCCGTCCAAGACGCTGCTGCGCCCTGGCGAGGCGGTCCACGGGGCACGCGAGGCAGCCGCGAGTGCCGAGGTCGATGTCGAGGCGACGTTTGCCTGGCGTGACGTCATGGTCTCTGACTATTCCGATGCCGGGCAGGAGCGCTGGCTGGCCGACAAGGGCATCGACCTACTGCGCGGCAGCGGGCGGCTGGCAGGCCCAGGCATCGTCGAGGTCGACGGCGTCCGCCATACCGCCGATCACGTGGTCCTCGCCAACGGTGCCGATCCGGTCGTGCCGCCGATACCGGGGCTGAGCGAGCTCGACGGCGTGTGGAGCAGCCGTGAGGCGACCTCGATGAAGGCGATTCCGCGACGCCTGCTGATCCTCGGCGCCGGGCCGGTCGGGGTCGAGATGGCGCAGGCCGTGGGTCGACTCGGCGGCGAGGCGGCAATCATCGACATGGCCGAGCACGTGCTCGGGCGTGAGCCGGCACCGCTGGGTGTGGCGCTTGGTGAAGAACTGCGCCGCGAGGGCATCGAGCTCGTCCTGACAGCGAACGCAACCGCTGTCCGACGCGACGGCGAAGACTACGTGGTCGAGATCGAGGACGGGCGCGAACTGCGCGGCGAGCGGCTGCTGATCGCCACCGGCCGGCGTCCGCGGGTGCAGGGGCTGGGCCTTGAGACCGTCGGGGTCGAGCCCGACCCCCACGGAGTTCCGGTCGATGCCCACCTGCGCGCCGCCGAGCACCTCTGGGCGATCGGCGATGTCAACGGCCTTTGGCCGCTGACCCACGTTGGCAAGTATGAGGGGGAGGTCGTCGCCGCGAACATCCTCGGTGAGCCCCGAAAGGCAAGCTATGAGGCGGTCCCACGCGTCGTCTACACGGACCCCCAGGCTGCTGCAGTGGGCGATTCGGCCGGCCGCTTCAGCGCTACCGTCCAGTTGTCAGCGGTGTCGAAGACCGCCACCTACACGCGCGCCTACGCTGATGACAACGGCTTCCTGACCCTGCTCAGTGACGGCGAGCGCCTTACCGGCGCCTACGCGCTCGGCCCCGAGGCAGGCGAGTGGCTGCAGCAGGCAACACTCGCGATCCGAGCCCGCATCTCGCTCGAGGTCCTAACCGACACGATCCAGCCGTTCCCGACGTTCTCGGAGATCTATGTCGCCACGCTGAAGGAGCTTCGTGGCAAGATCGCGTCGGCGCATTCGCGCAGCGTCTCGGAGCCCGAATCCCGCTGACGGTCGCCCCACTGTAATCGCCCTGGGACTGCTCCTGAAACCCGTATAGTTCCCGGCGACAGGTACCACCGAGCGGGTTGCCTGCGGTGATTATCTTTGGATTTCGCTCGACGTTTTTAGTCGCTCCGGTGACGGCCACAGTGATGGCGCCCTCAGGCATCAACGCCGTGCTCGGCCCGAGTCAGGCCTTCTCCGCGGTCGCGCTCTTCCCGGTGATCGCCGGCCTGACCGGCCTGCGCTTCTATGACCCGGCGGTTGCAAATGAATTTGGGTCCTACTTGTATTGGCGGTGCCGAGGAGCTCTCCCGGGCGGCTGGGTGGGCGGCTCGCCGACGGCAGGATGCATCTTCATGGGCAAAACCAAGGGTTCCCCGGCCACCGTCTTCGGCTCGCCAAAATGGCGGATGTCGAGCGGATCTCCTTGCAACAGGGTGTAGGAAACCTTGGTGTCTCGCGCCTCGACTCGGAGGCGCCTGCCGCGAAAGGTAATTCCAAAGGAGAGCCTAGTAAGGCGCTCCGGGAGGCGGGGAGCGAAGCTGAGCTCCCCGCCATGGTCGCGCATTCCCCCAAAGCCCGCCACAGCCGCGATCCACGCCCCCGCCAGGGAAGCGATGTGGAGGCCATCACGAGTGTTGTGTGCAATGTCGGAGAGGTCCAGCAAGGCCGCCTCACCGAAGTAGTCATAGGCCAGCTCTAGGTAGCCGACCTCGGCGGCGATCACCGCTTGCACACAGGCCGAAAGGGATGAGTCGCGCACCGTAAGTCGCTCGTAGTAGGCGAAGTTACGGGCCTTCTCCTCATGGCTGAAGACGTCGCCGCGGCTGAACATCGCCATGACCAGGTCGGCCTGCTTTAGAACTTGCTTCCGATATAGGTCAAAGTATGGAAAGTGCAGCAAGAGCGGGTAACGATCTGGCCCAGTGTGCTCGAAGTCCCATTGGTCGTGGTCGGTGAAGCCCTCGGCCTGGGGGTGAATACCGAGCTTGGCGTCGTATACGACGAGCATTGCCGCCGCGGCGTCGCGCCATGATGCGGTCTCCTCTTCGTCGACACCGAGCTTCTCGGCGCGATCGGGGTGGCGCTCAACGACGTTAGCCGCGATCCGCAGGTTCTGCTCCGCCATCAGGTTTGTGTAGACGTTGTTGTCGGCAATCGCGCTGTACTCATCGGGTCCGGTGACGCCGTCGATCCGAAACGCTCCACTTGGATCATGGTGGCCGAGTGAGCGCCACATCCTTGCTGTTTCAACCAGCAACTCGATTCCGGTATCGCGTTCGAAGTCGATGTCGCCGCTCGCCGCCTGGTAGCGGGCGACCGCGTCCGCGATGTCCGCGGCGATGTGAAAGGCAGCAGTCCCGGCCGGCCAGTAAGCCGAGCACTCGGCGCCGCTGATCGTACGCCAAGGAAACACCGCTCCTTGCAAGCCCAACTGCCGAGCCCTTTCGCGGGCGGGCTCGAGCGTTGCCTGGCGCCAGCGCAGGGTTCCGGCGCAGGTCTGCGGCGCCGTATAGGTCAGGAGTGGCAGCACGAAGGACTCCGTGTCCCAGAAGCAGTGCCCGTCGTAGCCAGTGCCGGTCAGGCCCTTGGCAGCGATTGCCCTACCTTGAACGCGAGCACCGGCCTGCAGGGTGTGAAAGAGCGCGAACCGCACCGCCTGCTGCAGCTCGGCATCACCATCGAGCTCGACGTCGGCGCCCACCCAGAAATCGTCTAGATAGGTTCGCTGGGCCTCGGCAAGCCCAGTCCAGCCGCTCTGACGCGCCTCCGCAAGCGCCGCTCCGACCTGATCGCGGATCGCCGGGACCGAGCGGCTAGCGGACCAGCCGTAGGCGAGGAGCTTGACAATCCGCAAGCGCTCCCCCGCTTTCACCGTGCTGGTCACCGTCAGCCGACCGAGGTCCTCCCAGGTCTCCGTCGGATTGAAGTGGGTATCGTCGGGTCCGTCGATCATATGGTCCATTGCTGCCGCGGCCCGAAGCCGACTGCTGCGGGTGGAGTGGACCAGCACGGCGCGAGTGTCGCTGCAGAGCGATTCCTCGGGGCACAGCGGGGACTCCAAGGCAGCCGCTGCCCGCGGGTCGTTACTGCCGATCGCACCTGGCTCGTTGGCAACCAGCTCTGACTGCACCGCAGCCCTTACCGTCCCATCGAGCGGTTCCACTTCGTACAGCACAGCGGCGATTGCGCGCTGGGTAAAGGAGACCAAGCGGTGTGAGACGACGCGAACGGTTTTTCCCACCGGCGAGCACCAGACGGCTTCGCGGCGAAGTATGCCGGTGCGAAAGTCGAGCACTCGCTCGTGGCTTTTCAGTTCTCCATAGCGGATGTCGAAGGGAGAGTCGTCTACGAGGAGGCGAATGATCTTGCCGTTAGTCATGTTGACCAGGATCTGACCGGCCTCCGGGTATCCGTAGCCAGCCTCGGCGTAGGGGAGAGGACGTGCCTCCCAGAAGGCATTCAGATAAGTGCCGGGTATGCCGTTGGGCTCACCCTCGTCGAGGTTTCCGCGAAGGCCGATATGTCCGTTGGCAAGCGCGAAGACCGACTCCGACTGGGCCAGCAAGTCGAGGTCGAGTGAGCGCTCACGTAGCGCCCAAGGTTCGATCGTGTAGTTGGGGTGCTCGATCATCACTCGGCCAACAAATCGGCAAGATCGTTGACGACGACGCTGGCGCCGTGCTCGCGCAACGCATCAGCATGATCGACGCGGTCGACACCGACGACGCAGCCAAATCCCCCCGCCCGCCCGGCTTCGACCCCAGCGACCGCGTCGTCAAAGACGGCTGCCTGATCAGGCCTGAGATCGAGCGCGGTGGCGGCGGCGAGGTAAGTGTCGGGAGCGGGCTTTCCATTCAGGTGCTCGCGATCGGCGACCTCGCCGTCGATGCGCTCCTCGAATAGGCCATCTATCCCGGCCGCGCGAAGAACCGAGACCGTGTTGGCGCTGGAGGAGACGACGGCACGGCGAAGGCCGAGCTCGATAGCTGCTTTGACGAAGCGGACGGAGCCCTGATAGGGCTCGACACCCTCACGCTCGATCAGCGCGAGCACCAGCTCATTCTTGCGATTGCCCAAGCCCCTGACCGTCTCCAGATCGGGCCGGTCGCTGGGGCTTCCCTCCGGCAGTTCGATCCCCCGAGAGGCTAGGAAGGAGCGCACGCCGTCATCGCGGGGTTTGCCGTCGACGTACTCGTTGTAGTCGATCCTTTCGTCGAACTCGACGAAAGGATCGACTCGACCCGATTCGTGGAGATAGGCGTCAAACATCTCCTTCCACGCCCTCGCATGGATCTTCGCTGTCTTCGTGAGGACGCCGTCGAGATCAAACAAGAGGCCCTTGATCTCGGCAGGAAGTCCGAGGTTGGAGGTGCCGCTAGACACACGCGCCTCGGCTTGGGTTAGGAGGCTCGCTCAGACGCCGCGGGAAGGGCTTTGGGGTGCCAATCTGCTCAGTTGAGCTTGGCTCTTGGGTCTGGAGGTCTGAGGCCATCAGATCGGTATCTGCGCAGCGGCGCTTAGACGATAGCCGCGCGGCGACGTGGGCGAGTCCCGACGACCCTTACCGGCCCTCGCCTTAGCCGGTGGCTAGCCCAGGCGCGAGGCAGCAATTGCGGTCGGCTCCCGCTGAGCTCTACCGCGGATCCTCAGAATGCGTGGAAGGATTTCTTGGTGATGGTGAAACCATGATTTGAGCGGTTTTTGCAGCGAACTGCTCTCGAACTGATCGTGCACGTCACGCTGATCGGACCGATGTTCCACTTGCGCCCGTTGCTGAGCGCCACCGCATTTTTGCCGACAAAGGTGTCCTGGCTGAGCCGGGCGAGCATCGGACGCCCAGTCGATCCGAGGAAGACGAAGCCGGGGTCACCGAAGCTTTTGGTTTTTGGAGCGGGCACCGATGTGGCGCTACAGAGGAGCTGCATCGGCGGTGAATTGACTGGGTGGATCGCAACGCCACAGGTGACGCCGTCGCCCAGCGCCCTCCAGAGCTGCGCGCCCGACGTCGAGCTTTGAGATCTGCGCAAGGCCCCACCCGCCGCAGGCGCCGCCAGCGAGTTGGCTATTGGTCCCAGTACCGCTGTCGACAGAACCACGGCAAGAGCAAGAAGCCCACATGAGGCTGAGCAGGGCGAACGCCGCATGTCTGCATTCATCGGGCGACCTTACCAAACCCAGAAGCTGTCAGAACGTGAAGGAATCCGGAGGTGCACGTTTGATGCCGTCCCTCCCGCAGACCAATCACCGACGAAGTATTCGACCTACATGATGGCGGTCGGCAAAGTGCTCGATTACTGCGCATCGCATTTGGTCCCAGATGTTCAGGCCCCTTGTCGTCGAGCATCGGGAGATCTGCCGGCATGTTTTCGAAGATCTCGAGGCGGGAGTGGAGGCAGGGGCGCCACGGTAAGGCTCAGCGGGCGTTTGACTTGGTAGAGGGTGAGAAGATCACCGAACTCGTCCCCGGTATAAAACACTCCTTTCCCCTCGGATCTATCGTGACAGCGCGTCGCCACGTGCCACCGACTCGTGACCATTGGTGGGGATCTCGACTCGGAGGTGTCGCTCTCGCCGCGCTGCCTCGCAGGGATGACCTTCGCATTGGTCGAAGCGCCAGCACAGGTGCCTTCACCTTGGTGCTGTTTGCAGCGGTTGGCGGGGGTTCTCGCACTCGTCGCCTTCCTGTTCGCCGAGATCCGCAGCCCAAACCCGATAATGTCGCTCGTGGGGTGTTTCGCTCACTGTCGGGATCCGGGATCCGGATTCTGGCCTGGCTGATGATCAGCTCCGAGGTCCTGAAGGCCGGGTCCGATACGAAGGTTGAGGAGCCCGAATTCGACTGCGCGATCGCCGGCACGCCATTGCGAGCATCGAGCGAACCTGCTGCAAACTCATGGAGGGGGTGCTATCACGATCGGATACGGTCGGCAAGCCAGGTGGCAGTTACTGACGCCAGGCTTTACGCCGGAATCATCGACCGCCATTGAAGCCGCCTACGCAATTATAAAGTTGTGTATCGCGAGGTGGGTGACTTGGAAGTCAGGGAGTCCAATGACCGGTTCGTCTTCCATGACAGCAACCCGACCTCGCCAGATGCGGTCTTCCATGAACCGCTCATAGTCTGCACTGGTCTCCCAGACGTCAAAGATCTGGAAACTTCCCTCGAACGCGCCTGCGCAGTGAAAGATCAGTCCACGCGGCGGATGATTCTCGAAGTCCGCATCCTTAATCACGGTGTCATATATATCTGCGCCCATGCCGTCAGAGAACCGGATAATTGTTCCTACCGCCATCTTTTACCTCCGTCGGTTCGATCGTGACGCGCGACTCTATAGCTGATTCGCCGATCGAGAGGGCTGCTGATGCCACCGCGGGCTGGCTCGACGAATGACAATTCCCGCAGGCCTACCGGCTACTAGAGGTATACAGGCGACTAGGCCGGATCGCAGCAGGTTGCCCTACCTTTCTCGCGATCTAGCCCGCCGATTTCGCCAGCCGTTCGGATGTTCGGCTAGGCTTTTCGCCATGAAATTCTCGTCCAAGCCCTCCTGCACCCCTGTTCGCCTCGCCTACTGCGCCGCCACCGCAGCGGGTACCTTCATGCTCTTTTCTGCTGCGGGCGCTGAAGCGGCACCAGTAACCATTGGCCAAGTCGCGCCCGGCACGACTCCACCACCAATCAGTTGTGTCATAGGACCCTTCGATGGATTCCAGCCCGCCGTCACCTCGGGCAGCTCCTACGTGGTGCCAAGCGGAGGAACACGGATTACCTCCTGGAGCACCTACGCAGCCGAAGGCGCTGGACAGATGCTAACGCTGAAGGTATTTCGCCAGGTATCGGGCTCGACCTACAAAGTCGTTGGCCATGATGGACCCCGCGAACTGTCCCCCGGGGTTCTCAACACTTTCCCTACCGATATCACCGTGGAGGCAGGCGATGTAATCGGCAACAACGACGACAACGCATCGAAAGTTACACCTAGTGCCTGCACCTTCGCGGCCCCGGGCGACGCCAATGTCTACGCACCCACTTCCAATTTGGCGGATGGAGAATCCGCAAACTTTACGGAAATTGAAAAAGACTTCCGACTGAACGATTCCGCGGTAGTCGCCCTGCTTCCTGGAATATCCTCGATCGGCCCAAGTTCAGGCTCCATTGTCGGCAACAGCTCCATTGTGATCAATGGGCATGACTTCACCGGAGCCACTGCCGTCAAGTTCGGCGCGACACCAGCAAGCTACAGCGTCAACTCTGACACTCAGATCACCGCAATTGCACCGCCGAGCACCGCACCCGGAATGGTCGATACCAGCGTGACCACGGTAGCAGGCACTACCCCCGCAGGCGCTTCGGATCAGTTCGCTTACACCGCGTGCATAGTCCCTAAACTGAAGGGCAAAAAGTTGAAGACAGCCAAGAAAGGGCTGTTGAAGGCCGATTGCAAGCTCGGGAAGGTCAAAGGCAAAAAGAGCAGCGCCGCGAAGGTGGTGATTCAGAAGCCGAAGCCGGGCACTGTGTTGGCGGTTGGGTCAAAGGTGAACGTAACCGTCAAGTAGCGCAGCTCGCGTCCACAAGAAATTCTGATAAGACGGCGATGTTCGGTGTGCAATCTGACGATTCGCAGACCGTCTAGGATCAGTCCAATTGGCTGCGGATACCGATTCGCAGGAGTAGTCTTTACTTCACGATCCTCCTTTCGGTCCGCCGGGAGGCCTTTAGATTCGATTGCGTAGGTAGGGTCTCGGCCGTCCAGGAAGGAGGCCAGCGGTGCCCTTATGCGTCGACGGGTCGTGGCAACCCGTTGGCGGTCGAGAGAGAGGTACCGGCATACCTGAGCGCTGCTACAAGCTCGTTTGCTGCGATTTCATTCCTTGGAGCGGGATCTCCTTGGGGCGCGGGAGCTAAGCCAAGAACTACCGGGCAGATATCTGCGATCGTAGGCCCGAGCGCAGAGGGTTCGGGTGCTGGCCGGTCGCCGCGCCAAACCTGGCTCTCGGCTTGGGCCGAGGCACGCTAAATGCCGAGATCGCTGTGGTGGCGACCACAAGGGCCTCGCTCCCGGCCCAAAGCGTCGGGCTACAGATCGAGCGCGAGCTTCAAGCCGACGTTCCGCGGGGCCTCCTCGGTGGCTTGCGCTACACGGTGCATCGATGCCCAAATCCGCATCTTGGGCAGCGGACCGAAAATGGTCAATTCACAAGGAGGTCAGTCGAAGTTACTCAATAGTCGAACCTTGGAGCCCCGGGAACTGCAGTTATTGAGTAGCTCGGACGTCCAACCTGGCTTCAGGCCCCTCAAGACCGGAGCTGATGGTGTCCGACGTTTAAAGGGAGACGACGCACTTCCTCGGCCTGCTCAGTGAGAGGCAGGCCGGGGGTCGCGTCGCTTCCTCAGTCACCAAGCCGGCACTTCAAATAAACGATGGGGAGATTCAATGAGAGCGATTCGCAACAAACTGACTTACGCCAATGTGATGGTTTCGATCTTGGTATTCGTCGTCTTGGGTGGGGGAGCGGCCTATGCAGCAACCCAGCTTCCGAAGAACAGCGTCGGTACGAAACAGCTACAGAACGGCGCGGTGACCGCGGAAAAAGTCAAGAGCGGCTCGCTTGTGGCAAGCAACTTCGCAGCCGGTCAGCTCCCGGCTGGACCCCAAGGCCCGAAGGGAGAAACCGGCAAAGAAGGACGTGAAGGAGCGGCCGGTAAACGCGGACTGCCCGGGGAACAGGGCAAACAAGGTGTGGTCGGTGAAAAAGGTGAACGCGGAGAAAAAGGCGAAACTGGGGCCAATGGCGAAAAAGGTGACAAGGGTGAAAAGGGCGAAGCCGGATCGCCCTGGCCAGCCGGTGGCACGTTACCCAGTGGCCGCACCGAGACAGGAACTTGGAACCTCGGTCCAATAGAAGGAAAAATTAACGCATACGACTCCATTTCCTTCGCAATTCCTCTGTCCTATCGTCTGGAAACCAGCCAAGTGCATTTCGTTGGAGTTGGGAATACCAATCCACCCGAATGCCCCGGTAGCGTGTCCGAACCGGAGGCCAGCTCCGGCAACCTGTGCATTTATACACAGGAAGACCAAAATCAGCAGCTATCTGTGCTCAACAGCTACTCCAGTGGTGTTGTGATACTTGGTGAACATTCGGGCTCTGCATCGGCCGATGGCACTTGGGCGGTGACGGCTCCCAAGCCACAGTCGAGCTGAGCCAAACCTCATCCAATAGTTCGGGCCCGGATGGCATCGCCGACCATCCGGGCCTCGAGCGCCTCCCTAGCTTAGTTTTTGGTGAGCTCTCGCTAGGTTGAACCAATGTCGAGGGGCGGAATCGCTGCGGCTCCCTTGATAATATCGGCGATTATTGCCAGCTTCCTTTTCCGGTCCGCACGTGGCGCTGAATTTGTGCCGCCCACGCTATCCACCCATCCATGTCCATCTTCCCAAACCCCAGGACAGTGCCGGGTTCAGCGTGATCGTCGAAGTAAAGGCGACCGACGACCTCGAATCCCAGCTATCGGGCCGAGCCGGGTCCCTGCCACTACACCGAGAACGGGAGCGTCAGCGACACGACCACCTACCGGAGGGGCAAGGGCCTCGACGTTCAGTGCGATCGCCACGGTAGGGAAGCGTTGATTCACCGGGTCGGTCGTGAGACGGACTCCACCTCGTGATCCGCTAGCAACGAGACGTACTGTGACTTGAGGCATCCACGCCGAACCATTTGCGCCGCCATTGCCTTGCAATTTGCCTCCCTACGAACTGTCGCAGAATACCGAGTGTGGTCTAGTGGTCGGTGGCGACGGAGTCGTCGCATTCACCTACACAGTGGTTTACTAGATCTGACCAATGGCGAACATAAATCTCGTGGTGAGAGGGACAATTGCGGCGGTGACCTTACAACTGGCTCCCAATGGACTTCACGGAAGCTTGGCCAACCCCCCCGAAACTGCAAGTCGGCCAACTTCCACTCTTGCGGATCTTTGGGAACGCACCCGTGCTCAGGGTCGAGCTGCGCGTGTCCGACGTACCCGAACAGCCACGACCTGGCAAAAATTCGCACCGTGAATGAGGGTTCGCTAATTGGATCGCTTCTCGAGTCGGTGACGAACGAAGCCGCGGTCTGATTCATCCGGTAGAAGACCAGCCGATAGCGGCTGCCGGGAGCCGGCGGAGAGCCTAATTCAGGTGCCGTCCTCCGGCCGATCCTGCGCGCCCCAGGTTTTTGCTCTTTTTCGCATATTTGATTTCGGTCTTCCCTGGCTTCGGTCGCGAGACGATCGAGTACTTCGTTCACACCTTGGCCACAAGATCTGCACATTTTGGCAACTTTCGCCCACCTCTCTGCGGGTAGTTATTGCACCAATTGCTCACGAATCGAGGAGACGCTCATGTCCGCACGTGCCAATCGCGGCATCTTTGCAGCGCTTGCAATCGCCGCCATTGCGACTGGGATTCCAGCCGCTGTCGTCTTTGCGCATCCCTGGCGCAGCCACGGTCACGTTCCGTGGGGACACGGGCGACATCACCAAAACGCAATCTCCCATGTATTACTGATCTCGGTCGACGGGCTTCACCAGTCAGATCTCGAATGGTATGTGAGCAACCATCCGAGTTCGGAGCTGGCGATGCTTGCCGATGGAGGCGCCGAGTACACGGGGGCTCAGACGCCGGTGCCCTCTGACTCATTTCCGGGAATGGTTGCCCAGGTCACAGGCGGCAATCCTCGCACCACCGGCATCTATTACGACGACGAGTACAGCCACGCGGTCCTGCCGGCGGGCACCACTTCGTGTCACGGCCAGCCAACCGGCGGCGAAGTCATCTATGACTCTCCGGATGACAAGAATCCAACTGCGCTCGACGCCGGTGAGGATCTGGCCGGATTGCCCGGGAGCATCCTAGAAATGACTTCTACCCCGCAATCTCTGCTCGAACCATCGCAGCTGCCGGTCGATCCATCCACCTGCAGGCCGATCTATCCGCATGAATATCTCAAAGTCAACACGGTTTTCAACGTCGCGCAAGAACACGGGCTGTGGACCGCCTGGTCTGACAAGCATCCCGCCTATGAAGTACTCGACGGACCATCCGGAAACGGGATCGACGATCTTTTCACCCCCGAGATTGACAGCTTCGCAATTGAACCCGGCGGAACGCCCTATCCCGGTGAAATCAGCTGGACCGAAGACAACTCCGCCACGATGCAATACGACTCATACAAGGTTCAGGCGGTGCTCAACGAGATCGACGGGTATGACCACAGCCGGACCACGAAGGTCGGCGTCCCGGCTATCTTCGGAATGAACTTTCAGACGGTTTCAACCGCTGAGAAGCTCCTGAAATCCGACGGTCTAAATGGTGGCTACCTCCCGGGAACAACGACACCAGGTCCGCTGCTGCAGCGGGCGCTCGAATTCATAAACACGAAACTGGAAGTGATGGTCAACGAGATCCAGTCGCAGGGCCTCGGGAACTCGACCGCGATCATCGTTTCGGCCAAGCACGGTCAGTCTCCGCAGGACCCGAACTCTCTGACCAGGATCAAGGACGGACCGATTATCGAAGCAATCAACTCCGCCTGGCAGGAATCTCACCCCGGAGCAGGTGATCTGATCGTCGCCGGCACCGATGATGACGCCTGGCAGAGCTACCTCTCCGATACTTCTCAACAGGCGGCCGATTTCGTAAAGGATTACCTGTGGAGCCACTCGGCTACCGGTGTTACCTACGGAGGCGGCACGCGCACCTTGGCGCACTCAGGCCTGACAAAGATCTACGCAGGCGCGGCTTCTGCCCGCTACTTCGGGGTTCCGTTGACCGATCCGCGCCATCCGGACGTGTGGGGCGTGGTCCAAGTCGGAGTTGTCTACACCGGCGGCACCAAGATCGCCGAGCACGGCGGTGCCAATCCCGCCGACCGCGATGTGCCGATCGTGGTCTACGCCCCAGGGGTGGTCGATCCGGGGGTATACGGGCACGGGGTGGAGACCACCCAGATCGCGCCGACGATCCTCACGTTGCTTGGGCTTAACCCAAGTGCACTCGAAGCGGTTCGGATCGAAGGCACCCAGACGCTGCCCGGGATTCCGAGTCGCTGATCCGCCGTGAGCAGCTTGCCGGGCGCGGCGGATGACGCGCCCGGCAAGGCTCCTGGTGTGCGTCAGGTCGTGGAGAAAGCTTGAAACCAGTCGGGCAACTGCGAGAAAAGGGGCGCTGGCTCGATTCGGCCAGGTGCGGGGCCTGCCTTCGCGCAGTTGTTCCTGTCCCCAAAAAGGGAGCGACTTGAAGCCTGCCTGAGAGAAGCTGGGCTAGCTTCCCGCCGCGGGCGCGGGGGACCCGTTCAGCAGGTGGAGCTGCGCGCGAACAATCGGCGTTGCGTTAAATACTTCGCTCGGTTGGGGGAGCCTGATGGCTGGGGTAATCCCAAAGTCAAAGTAATCGATTCGCATGTCCATTGAAATCGCTGGACGGTTGGGACCGGCCGGTAGGGTCATCACCACCCTCGACTGGCGGACCAGCCCTTTGGCGTCTACCCAGGCTTCGACTTCGATCTGGGAGGGGTTGAGGCTCGCCAGCTGCTCATACATCTGAGCCGTTTGCTGGTCTCCCTCTCGATCAAAGAACTCGGCCATGTCGTGCAGGTCGAAGCTGCTTCGGTACTGCGTCGTTGGCACGCCTCGTACGTCCTGGCGTCCGACCGTTTCGACCTTGCCGGCAACTGCTCTGAGCATTTCGAGCTGGCGCTTGGGGTTCGAGCTGCCCTCAAGCGCAGATTCTGTGCTTTGTCCCAACATCGGTTCGATCCCCAGCCACTGTTTACCAGGGGGTAGACCGGCCGTGATCACGCTCGAGCGCAGGAAGACGCTGCTTCGGTCACCCACCGCTTCCATCCTCAGCGACCGCAGCGGCGGGGGCAGGGTCATCGTGGCCTGACTTCTCCCGGTCTGGCCGTTGTAGACCCCGACTCCCCTCATCACAATTTGCCGGGATATCGCCGGAGAGGAGTAATTGGCCTCAAAGGACTGGCGACTCCCAGGCGACCTTTCGGTTCTTTCGGCGGCCTCAGCGATTGGATTAAGCGGATTACTGCCGCCACCGTGTAACCAGGAGATTGCGACTATCAATATCAGGAGCAGGGATAGGCCGGCGGCGAGCGTCAGCAGTCCTCGGGAGAGGGGATCGAGTGGTGGCTGCGGAGCCTCGCGGTCCGAGGCCGTCCAGCCCAGGCTGGATCGCGACGCTAGGTCGTACCCGGGAGGAGGCGTCGATGTCATGGCGCTTTTCCCACGACAGGGAACTATCGGCCGAGCTTGGACTGTCCTTGAGCGGGGGTTGTCAAGGTCGGTCGGAAATTCACCCACTTCGGAGGAGCCGGGGTTAACGGTTGGCGGGGAGTGCGTTGGTCCCTGGGCGACGGCCAGTCCAGGTGACTCAAATCCCAGCGGTCCCGCCGACTACGGGGTGAGTCCCGGCAGCTCCTGGGACGGGTGTGGTTGCGATAGCTACTGTCCCAAACACTCACCGAGCGCGTGGGAAATGAGGCGCACGCCCCGCTCGATTTCGGGCTCCGCCAGACACCCGAAACCGAGCACCAATCCCGGCGGGGATTTGGGGCCGAAGCTGTGAAGGGCGAGCCCGTCCACGCCCACCCCGAGCGTTGCAGCTTTGGTGATCAGTTCGGCCTCATCGACTCCTTCGGGCAACGAGATCAGCTCGAATAGGCCAGCGTTCCCCTGGCCCGGGTCAACTTGGGGTAGCCAGCGCCGGAGCGCCTCGAGCAGCACCTCTCGCCGGCGCTGATAGCGGAGGCGGGTGCGTCGGATGTGGCGATCCAGCTCGCCCCGCTTGATGAAGTCATGTAGCGCGAGCTGGCCGATCACCTCACAGCCCCCGTCCTCGATCGCCTTGGCTGGAATCAGCTCCCAGGCAAGCCACGATGGCATCAGTGCCCAGCCAAGCCGCATGCCGGGTGTAAGCCGCTTGCTCGCGGAGCCGATGTAGGCGACCCGCTCGGGTGCGAGCCCCTGAAGCGCACCCACGCCGGCGCGGTCGTATCGGTACTCGGCGTCGAAGTCATCCTCGATGATCAGCCGCTCACCGCGTTCGGCCCACTCGATCAGAGCCGCTCGCCTCTTGCTGCTGAGGACACACCCGGTCGGAAACTGGTGCGCCGGAGTCACCACAACAGCGCTGACGTCGGCCTTTTCCAGGAGGTCGACCCGCAGGCCCTCGCCATCCACCGGCACGGGACAGACGCCAACGCCCGCCTGTTCAACGATGAGCCGGTGAGAATGCCAGCCTGGATCCTCGAGCCCGATTCGATCAACCCCGCGCTCCTGAAGCAATCTGCAAAGCAGCGAGAGGGTCTGGGTAAAGCCGGTGCAAATCATCATCATCTCGGGGTCGGCGGCAACGCCACGAACTCGACCCAGGTAATCGGCCAGGACATGGCGCAGGTCGGGAACGCCACGCGGATCGGGGTAGCCGACCGCGTCGATCGGTGCCTGGCGCCAGGCTGCGCGCAGAGAGCGAAGCCAGCGGTCCCGCGGAAACCCGGCGAGGTCGGGCATTGCGGGATGAAAGTGGTAGGCGAAGCTGGGCAAAAGCGATCGCGCCGGGAGGCTCGGCGTCGACCTACCCACCGTCCTTCCGACCCGGACCGGAGCGCCCTGGCGGGAAAACAAATAGCCCTCCGCAGCAAGCTGGCTGTAGGCCTCGGTAACGACGCCGCGGGAGACCCCGAGCTCAGCAGCCAGGGTTCGACTTGAGGGTAATTGGGCTCCAGTGGTCAAGTGGCCGGCGCGAATCTGCTCGCGAATCGCTCCCTCGATCTGCTCGTGTAGCGGCAGCTCGCGATCGCGCTCAATCGTGACCGCCAGGCTCGGACTGGCAACTGGCCCTTTTGAAGATGGCATTACTGGAACTGTATAGCGAGCCAGTTTTCGCGTAAGTTTGGACCTCAACGCGAAGGAGGCTGTCATGATCGACCGAAGCGAGGGTTCGAAATGAGTCAGGTCAGCGTCGTAGGTGGTGGCATTGCTGGCCTCACCGCGGCGATTGTCAGCGCTGAAGGTGGGGCGGAGGTTCAGCTGTTTGAGGCCCACGATGTCCTCGGTGGGCGTGCGCGCAGCGCCGAGGGTCGTTATAAGGCGAATCTCGGGCCCCACGTCATCTACAAGGACGGCCCGTTCTGGGCTTGGCTGCAAGAGCATGAATTGCTGCCCGCCTACGCCGGAGTTCCCCTCGGCGGGTTGCGTTTCCGGTGGCAGGGCAGCGCGCGCCGCACCCCGCCCCTTGGTGCGATTGCGTCAATTCTTCGCCTGCGTGGGCGGGAGGCTCCGGTTGATCGGGATTTTCGCGGTTGGGCTGCATCGCTAACCAGCGAGCGCACCGCGGAGATGCTGTCGGCGGCGGCCGGCGTCTACACCTTCCACCACGACCCGGGCGAGCTGTCGGCGGCATTCGTGTGGGCGCACACGATCCGAGTTCTGCTCAGCCCACCTCCCACCGCCCGCTATCTGATCGGCGGCTGGAATTCACTAGTCGCCTCATTGGAGGGACGGGCGCGCCAGCTCGGGGTCAGGATCGAAACCGGTCGGCGGGTCGAGGATCTTCCAGGCCCACCGGTGATCGTCGCAACCGAGCTCGATCAGGCTCGCGAGCTGCTCGGAGACCGGACGCTCGAATGGCCCAGCGGGCACACGATGTGTCTTGACCTTGGTCTGACCCATCGTCGCGGTGACCCCTTCGTTGTCTCAGATCTTGACGAGGGAGGATGGATCGAGCGCTTCAGCGCCCCGGATCCCTCGCTCGCACCTGAGGGGGAGGAGTTAGTCCAGGCACAGATTCCGGTTCGGCCTGAGGAGAGCAGCGAGCAGGCGGCGTTGCGCCTGGAGCGGTTGCTTGACGTATCGCTACCAGGTTGGCGCGAGCGCGAGACCTGGCGTCGACGTCAGGTTATGAAACAGCGCACCGGAGCGCTCGATTTACCCGGCAAAACGTGGCGAGACCGACCGAGCGTCGATCGCGGTGGAGGTATCTACCTGGTTGGTGACATGGTTGCCGCGCCCGGTCTGCTCTCAGAGGTGGCCTGGGCGAGTGCGGTAGAGGCGAGCGGGTTGGCGCTTGGCGGGGCGAATCGCGGCGAAGTAAAACTGCGCAGCGTGGCCTAGCTTTCCCCCGCCCAGTCAAGAAGTGAGTTAAGGCAGGGCCGATCAGACCGACGCCGTCGGTCGCAAATTTGACAATCCGCCCGGATTTCAGATCGAGGCGGGGTGGGAGGTTGTAAGGGGGGGCGGCGAAACCCAGCGCTCGGCTTTTGCTGGTCGCTGGGCGCTGAACGCGTTTGCCCGAGCCGTTGGCTAGCTTCCAACCGACCGCTCCGGCGAGCGCTCCGCACTCCCCCAACCGCGTGCATTTGGGTCCGCTTCTGGGGGCGGACGTTATTGATGAAGCTTGGCGTGCTTGGGTGGGTAGGATCCAGTTGAGTAGGACTTACCTCGATTGCGCTCTTGGCGGACGATCCAAAGTCTGATCGTGCGCTCGACCGGTGGTACTCGCCGACGCATATCTCTCACCCCGCTTGCTGGTTAGGAGGACGGCGATCCGGGATTGACCGAACGGCGCCACGATCGAAATTAGATCGGAGTCTCCTGGCAGGCGCTCGCTCGAGGTGTGGACTTGCGCCGCGACCACGGGCTCCCCGTGGCCGCAGCAGCGAATCCGCCGTCCTCAACAAGCTTTCTGGGGCACCAATCATGAAGCAATGCTCGCCTGGATGGGAGTTCTGCGCATTGGCCCAAGGTCCCAAATCGAGGCCCTCAGGTTCGACAGATTTGAGAACGGCTCGAAGATGCGTTCTGGCCCCGCTGGCGCGCTGAGGGAGGCTTGGTCAATCGCCGCTGCTCTCCTTTGGTCTCCAGATCTGCTGGGGAGCGCCGAATCCGCTACAAACTTCCAATGGGGAAGCGAATTTGCACCGTAGGGCTGTGGCTTTTGCCGGCCCTGGTGTGGTTCGGCTGTGGTGGGAGCGCCTCATCGGCAAATGACGCCGGGATGTCGAGCGCACCGGCAGGGGCGAGCGTCACCACCCAGAGCCGCCAACTTGGGCAAGTGGCAGGCACCGGCGGTGCCGAGTTGACCAATTGGCCGGAGTTCGGACTCGATCCACGCCGCGACGATGCGACAAACCGCCCGACCGGAATTACGGCAGCGATCTTGGCTAGCCTGCGGGCGCGGCAAATCTCGTTGCCCGGCACGGTTGACTCCTCACCGATCTACCTCCATAACGTTCTTGTCGCCGGCGCCCGACGCGATGTGATCGTCGTCACCACCACCTACGGCCGGACGATCGCCCTCGACGCGAGCACCGGGGCGGTTCTTTGGACCTTCACGCCAGTCGGATATTCGGGCTGGGTTGGCAGCGCGCAGATCACGAATGCCAGTCCGATCGCGGATCCAAACCACCGCTTCGTCTACGCGGCCTCGCCGAATGGCTTGATTCATAAGCTGATCCTCGCCAGCGGCGACGAGGATGCCTCCGGTGCCTGGCCGGTGAGCATTACCCGCGACGCGACCCGCGAGAAGATCGGGTCGGCGCTCAATATCGACGGCCCGGACCTGATTGCCACGACGAGCGGCTATATCGGTGATGCACCGACCTACCAGGGTCATCTGGTGGCGATCGCGCGCTCGAGCGGGTCGATCCGAGGGGTGTTCAACAGTCTCTGTGCAAATCGGCACGCGATCATCGTTCCCACGAGCTGCTCGCAGAGCGACTCGGCGATTCTCTCCCGTGGAGGCGCGGTGATCGAGCCCGGCGGACGGCGATTGCTGATCGATACCGGCAACGGCAACTGGAACGGCAGTACCGATTTCGGCGACAGCGTGGTTGAGCTGACCTTCCCCGGGCTTAGATTGCGCCAGGTCTTCACCCCAACCGATCAGGAACGACTGAACACCGGCGACCTGGATCTCGGTTCAAGTGCTCCCGCGCTTCTGGGTAGCGATCGAGTGCTGGTTGCCGGTAAGGACGGCGTGATGCGGGTCCTAAACCTCAACCGCCTTGACGGACGACGGCCCGGGTCACGCCAGGTCCTCGGCGGCGAAGTACAGACGCTGAAAACACCAGGCGGTGCGGAGCTGTTCACTGTCCCAGCCGTGTGGCGCCACGGCTCGCACACCACGGTGTTCGTCGCCGACGCCGATGGAACCGCTTCCTATGCATTGCGCGGCGGGCACCTGCATCAGCTTTGGGCCAACTCGACCCCGGGCACGAGTCCGGTGCTTGCCGGTGGGCTGCTCTATGTGTATGACCCAAGCGCCGGGGGGATTGAGGTCTACGGCCCTCGCTTCCCCCAACCGCTGGCAAAGCTAAGCGGTAGGCCCGGGCACTGGAACAGCCCGATCGTGGCCGACGGTCACTTGGTCGAGCCCGAGGGCGACGCCAACCAGCACGAATCAAGCGGCAGTATCGAGCTCTTTTCGATTCGGTAGCTGCTCGTCGCCTCCGCGAGATCCTCGGGTCCCGGGGTTAGCCGCGGTCAAGCGATGGGCGCATGACATGAGCCTTTCGGACCTCTGGCGCCGAGCTAGCCGACGGCGCTGTCCCGTTAAGGCGGCCCTGCGCCTGGAGCATTAGCTGATCTCGCAGCCGCCGCAGGCCTGACTTCAGCCCGAATCGGAGTCGGGCGAGTATCGTCTGCCTTCGCATGGCCCCCGCCGATAAGAAAAAAGAGAGCCTGGTCGTGCAGCATCTGAGCAAGGCCGAGCGCGAAGCCCGGGGCAAGGCGGCGCGCAAGCTGGTTCCCCGCTCCAGCCACGGGGCCTACGAGGCGGCCAGTAATCGTCCCGACCCGGTCGAGCTGCTCGAGCGCCAGGCCGCGACCCGGGTGCCCGAGTTGGTGCCGATCCGCTACGGGAGAATGTTGGTCTCTCCGTTTACTTTCTATCGCGGCGCAGCGCTGATCATGGCCAGCGATCTCTCGGCCACGCCGCGCAGTGAGCTCGACGTGCAGTGCTGCGGGGACGCCCATCTTTCGAATTTCGGCGTGTTTGCCTCTCCCGAGCGCCGTCTTGTCTTCGATATCAATGACTTTGACGAGACGCTGCCGGGTCCGTGGGAGTGGGATGTCAAGCGGCTTGCGGTGAGCATGCTGATCGCAGCCCAATACAACGGCTTCTCCGCAAAGGAGCAGGAGAAGGTCGTATTGGAGACGGTTGCTGAATATCGCGAGGCGATGGCGGGATTTGCGGCGATGAAGAATCTCGATGTCTGGTACGCGCACCTCGACATCGAGTCAACGCTGGCCGAACTCGGACCACAGTTCAAGCCAAAGATTGTGAAGCGAACCGAGAAGACCCTAGCCAAGGCCCGCACCCGCGACAGCATGTCGGCGTTCTCGAAGCTGACCCACGAGGTCGACGGGCGACCGCGCATCGTCGCCGACCCGCCCCTGATCGTGCCGATCGATGATCTCGTTGAGGGAAGCGAAAGAGATCAGATGTTCGAGGGGCTGCACGAGCTGGTGCGCTCCTATCGATCGACGCTCCAATACGACCGGAGGGTCCTGCTTGAGGAGTTCGAGCTGGTCGACTTCGCCCGCAAGGTGGTCGGCGTGGGGAGCGTCGGCACTCGAGCCTGGATTGCGCTGATGCTCGGCCGCGACGGCCGCGACCCGCTGTTCTTGCAGATGAAGGAGGCCGAGGCCTCGGTGCTGGAGGAGTTCCTCGAGAAGAGCGAGTTCAAAAACCACGGCGAGCGCGTCGTGACTGGACAGCACCTTATGCAGGCCAGCAGCGACATCTTTTTGGGTTGGCTGCACGTTTCGTCAGGACTCGATCAGAAAAAGCGAGATTTTTACGGGCGCCAGCTGAAGGATTGGAAGGGCTCGGCTGAAGTCGAGCAGATGATTCCCAAAGCCATGGCCGTCTACGGTTGTCTCTGTGGCTGGACGCTTGCCCGGGCCCACGCTCGCAGCGGCGATCGAATCGCAATCGCCTCCTATCTCGGCAGCGGCTCTAGCTTTGACCGCGCCATCGTCACCTTCTCGCAGGCCTACGCTGAGCAAAACGAACAGGACTACAAGGCCCTGGCCGAGGCGGTTAAGTCAGGCAGGATCGCCGCCGAGACCGGCCTCTGAGGCGTATTCGAGCAGGCTCCTGGGTCCTTCGGGATAGCCCTGGGTCGCCCTCATCCGGGCCGCTCGGCGCCGGCGTGAGGCGATCGCCTCGATGCTTTGCCGATTGGCGGAGAGCGGCCGGCGAGCGTCTGCCAGGCTGCGTAGGGCACCGCGGGTCGCGGCTCCAACCACCTGGCTCGGCGCCGCTCCCCTGCTCCCGATCCGACCCGTCACTAAACACCAGGGCCAGGTGCGGGTAGTGAAAGTTGGAGGCTGAGGATGCCCGTCACCCACGCCGTCCGGGTTCGGCGGGACGAGGGCGTCGATGATCGGGGCGGATCGACCTGGTGGGCACCGCGTCGAGCGAACTGGTGGATCGCGGTCCTCTTTGCGGTCGGCTCTGCCTGTTTTCTCATCGGCCCCTTCCCGGGGTTCATTCAGATCGTTGGATCCGGCGCTGACGGAGTCGTATTTTTCGTTGGCTCGGTCTTCTTCACCGCCGCGGCGCTTCTGCAGTACCTGGAGACGGCCAACGCGCGGCGTCGTGGACGACTTCGGCTCTTTACGTTCGAGCCCCATAACCTCGATTGGTGGGCGACGCTAACCCAGCTCATCGGCACCTTCTTCTTTAACGCAAGCACCTTCCACGCTTTGCAAACGGGATTGAGCAGCACAGCTCAGGACCGCCTTATCTGGGCACCCGACGCGCTCGGGTCGATTCTTTTCCTCGCTTCTGGCGTAATCGCCTGGGGCCAGACACGCCGGGCGGACCCTCGCGGGGGCTATGAGCGCTGGATCGCCGCGGTCAATCTAGCCGGTTGCATTGCGTTTGGGCTCTCGGCGATTGGCGCCTTCATCATTCCCAAGAGCGGTGACGTGTTGGCGCTCGGACCGGCAAACTTCTTCACCTCGCTTGGCGCGTTCGGATTTCTCGCCGGAGCGATTCTGCTGTTGCCGGAGGCGGCTGCGGCGCGAACCTCCAAAGCCAGACACGGCTGAGGACGTCATAACGACCTCCACTTGCGCTTTGCTCAGAGAATTGCGATCGGGTTGAGCGGTGATCCCGTGCCGCCGCTGATTCTCAGTGGCGAGGCTATGAGGAGGAACTCCCATCGGCCGTTTCGCTCGCAGCTGGGAACGAGGTCCTCAAACTGCAGGTAGTCGAGGAGGTGGATGCCCATTGCGTTTAGGGCCAGGGCGTGGATCGGATAGTCGATTCCCTCTGTCGTGCTCGGAGCGGTGTCGTTGTTGCCGTCTGAGCCGAGCACGGAAACCCCTCGATCGGCGAGGAACCGCGCGCAGCTTGGATGCAGCCCGGCCTTGGCGTTGGCCATGTCCCAGGCGCCGTGCTCGCTGAGCCGCCTGGCGTGGCCGACTCGAACCAAGAGGATGTCTCCGGCTGAGACCACGACACCCTGCTCACGCTCGCAGCCCTCGAGGTCGGCCGGGAACACGTGTTCACCTGGTTCCAGCCAACTGATCCCGCGCAGGCGGGGCACGTCGAGTAGGACGCCGCGTCCGACCAGGCCATTTGCCAGAACCCCGATCGCATCGACGCTGGCGCCGTCGGCCGTCAGCGAGTCCGCAGGTCTGCCGTTGTAGAGGGCACCTTTGAAGGCGACATGGCAGAGGGCATCGATGTGGCTGTGTGACTCGTTGTGGTAGTCGACCCCGATGTAGTCCTTGGCGAATCGCAGCGAACCCGACCCGATGTCGACGTCGCCCAGCATCGTCATCCGGTGCTCCGCGGGCTTGGGATTGTCGACGCCAGATTCGGTGTTAAGCGGCAGACTGAGAGTTACCGTCTCACCGCTTTGGACCAGTTTCGTCGCCGCGAGGACTCGCTCGAGGCTGAGCTCATTGAGGGCGCCGCGTTCATCAGCGGCTCCCCAGCGTCCCCAGTTGCAAACGCTGGCAAATAGGGCCTCAAACTGGGCGGCGCTGGTGTCGTATTTGGGCCGGTGCGGAGCGTGGTCTTGGTCGCTGCGCAATTCTCTGCTCGATTCTCGGGAGTGCCCGGGCCAACCGATCGTATCTGCCCGGCCAGGGTCTGGCTCCAGGGCGAGAATATGTCTCGCCGCTGAGTCGACCGGCCATCTCGTGCCCCACTGAACCGCGTGGGTCGGAGGCGGCGTTTGCGCTTGCAACGATCCGCACGGGTCGAAGCATTGGCCGGGTCCGCGATCTATGGGAAAATATGCACCAAGCCTCTGAGAGGCATCGACGGACCGAATTAAGCGGCGATCGCCCGCTGCGCAATCTCCAGACTCTGCCCGAAGTCTTGGTGTGAAATTTTGAGACCCCTGCCCCCGGATTCTGAGCCGAGCCCTGATCGTGAACCCGCCGAGGTTGAACCTTCCGAGGAAAACGTCGAGCCGCTCGAGGACGAACCCTCCGATCAGGGAACCGAGGAGCAATTTGCAGTCGCGGCTGGCCTGCCCGAGCCTGAGCAGGGCCCAGGGGAGTCCCTCCCGCCAGCCGATCCGCCCGGGCCCCCGACCGAGGAGTGGAGGGTCGATGATCTCACCCATGCGCCCCCCGTCCCCCCGTCCGCGCCCCCCCCGGCGGCACCCAAGCTCGCCTCCGTGCTTGGAGACAAGCCGCCAAAGCGACCCCGGCTCTGGCTGCGCTTTTTGGTTGCCGGATTATTGATCGTCGGTACGACGGCAGCGGCGACTTCGATCAGCATCCTCGACTACCTGGGTGGTATCGCCCATGCTCTTGCTCACAACGGACGGCTCAGCCCGGTCGATAAATTCCTGGCTCACGGCTACAGCGGGGGGCCGCAGACGATTCTTCTGATCGGATCTGACCGGCGTCCCAACAGCGCAACCAGCAAGAACGGGCTCTCCGACACCGTGCTGCTCGTCCGCCTTGACCCCTCTCACAGCACGATCAACATGCTCTCGATCCCGCGCGATCTCAAAGTCAATATCCCTGGCTACGGGATCGGCAAGTTCAACTCCGCCTATTCCGATGGCGGACCCGAACTTTCCCTGCGCACGCTCAAACAGGTCACCGGGCTCTCGGTAAATCACCTTTTCGTGGTTGATTTCAAGGGCTTCGCCGACGCTGTGGACGCGATCGGATGCGTCTACGTTGACGTCGATCGTCGCTATTACCACTCAAACGAAGGCCTGGGGGTCGCAGAACAGTATTCCGAAATCAACATCCCGCCCGGCTATCAGCAGCTCTGCGGGAAAAGGGCGCTTGAGTTCGTGCGCTACCGACACACAGACACCGACTTGGTTCGCGAGGCCCGGCAACAGCTGTTTCTGCGCGACGCGCGCCAGATGGTCCCAACCGAACAGCTGATCGATCAGCGCACCCAGTTGATCAACATCTTCACCAAGTACACGACCTCTGACCTGCACTCCACCGAACAGCTTTTGGAATTGCTAAAGCTCTTCGTCGAATTGAGGGAAGACTCGATCAAACAGATCCCCTTCCCGGCAATTCTCGAACCGGTGGTCGAAAATCAACCCGATTACGTAACCGCAAACTCAGCCGCGATTCACCACGTCGTCAATGAGTTTCTGGCAACTTCGCCGAGCACCACGACAAGCAGCGCAACTCAGAGCTCCAGCAACGGTGCCTCGAGCTCGCATAGGCGAAACTCACCGCCAAAGTCGGCGAGCTCTTCGGGTTTGAGCGAAGCAACCGAAATCGGATCCCAGATGGCTTCCCAGGCCCAGAGCCGGGCCCACTATCCAATCTTTTACCCGCGCAAACTTCCGGTCGGCTCGACTTACGCCGAACCGCCGCGAGTCTATGGCTTGCGAGACCCTTCCGGACAGCGTCACGTCGCCTACAAGATGGTGATGGAATTGCCGACCGGTGCCTACACCGCCTACTTTGGGCTGCAGGGAATCAGCGGTTGGCCGAACCCCCCGTTGCTCAGTGGACCGAGCCAGCCGGTCAACCTCAACGGCCGCCACTTCCAGGTCTTCACCAACGGTGGCCGCATCCGACTGATTGCTTGGCACGATGGCTCCAACGTTTACTGGATCGACAACAGCCTGGTGGGGGTGCTGAGCAACGACCAGATGCTCGGGATGGCCCGCTCGCTCGCCGAGCTAAAACCGAAGCGCTGAGATGGTCCAGGGATTTGGATCGGATCGATCCGGACTTTGAGCTGTTCTGTAGACGTGACCAATTTGAGACGTAGGTCAGCGCAAATCAGCACCGCGGTCGGCTGCGGGCTGATCGCCGCTTGCCTGAGCGCAGCCACATTTGCTGCGCTGCCCGCCCAGGCTCACCGCAGCAGCGCCGCGATCGCGGTCAGCGCCCGCGCTCGCTCCTCGCTCGCCGCGCCTCCCTACACCCTGCTCCTGGCGGGGGGAGGCTCAGAATCGACCGACATCGAAATCTCATTGAGCGCCGACGGTCGCACCTATCTGATCAACGCCAACGGTCCCCTTGAAGTCGGGATCGGAGCCTGCACTAACCCCCCCGGGGACCAGGATCAGCTGAGCTGTCAGGCGCCTGCGATCGGCGCCTTCGAAGTAAACGGCGGCGCCGGCGGCGATCGGGAGGTGGTCGCGAGGACCGTCAAAATCCCGGCCACCCTTCGAGGTGGTACAGGAAACGACTTCCTGGTTGCCGGAGGCGGCAATGACCGCTTGATTGGCGGCGCCGGAAATGACACCCTGATCGGCGGCTCGGGGACTGACCGCCTCTTCGGAGGCCCTGGAAACGATCTGCTGCGAGCTGGTCGAGGCGCGGATCTTCTCAACGGCGGACCGGGCGAGGACACCTGTATCAGCGCCTCCATCCACGACGTCCTTGTCTCATGCGAGGTGCAAAAGGGCGCTCGCTAGAGCCGGGGCTGGCGGCTTGGATCGGAGTCAGGGCGGTGTCTGGGAATATCCGGCGGTGGGCGAGGAGCCGACAAGCCCCGAGCGCGGGGAGCGCGGGGAGCGCCAGGATCTGGACGAGGTCCTTCGCCGCCGCGCGCTGACCGAGGATCGGGCGCGCCCCGCAGCGGTCGATCGCCGTCATTCCAGCGGTGCCCGGATGGCGCGCGAGAACATCGCCGACCTCATCGATCCGGGTTCCTTCGTTGAGTACGGTCGCTTTGCATTTGCTGCTCAGCGGGGAAGGCGTGAGGTGGGGGAGCTGATCGAGCGCACTCCCGCGGACGGCCTGGTGGCCGGAACGGCGCGCATCAATGGCGAATTGTTCGGTGAGCGGAGCGCCTGCGCGGTGCTCTCCTATGACTACACGGTGCTCGCCGGCACACAGGGGGCCGTCGGCCACCGCAAGAAGGATCGCCTCTTTGAGCTGATTGAGCGGATGCGCCTGCCGACTGTCTTTTTTGCCGAGGGTGGGGGCGGGCGGCCAGGCGATACCGATTACCCGGTGGTCTCCGCGCTGGACACGCGTGCCTTTGCGCTCTGGGCTCGACTCTCGGGCCTCGTTCCACGCATCGCGGTGATCGCGGGTCGCTGCTTTGCCGGCAACGCGGTGATCGCCGGCTGCTCGGATCTGATCGTGGCGACGCAGAACGTCTCGCTGGGAATGGGCGGTCCGGCAATGATTGAGGGAGGTGGGTTGGGCAAGGTCGATGCCGACGCAGTGGGACCCGTCGAGATGCAGGCCCAAAACGGGGTCATCGACGTGGTCGCTGCTGATGAGCGTTCCGCGACGGTGATTACGAAACGGTTGCTTGCCTATTTCCAGGGCCCGACCCCGGTGCCGCCCGACCCCGATCAGGGTCGCCTTCGCGAGCTCGTGCCAGAGCGCGCGCGGCGAGCCTACGCCGTGGCGCCAATCATCGAAACACTCACAGACGATGGGACGCTGACCCTTTTGCGCGAGCGCTTCGCTCCGGAGATGGTCACCGCGCTGGGCCGAATCCGGGGACGGCCATTGGGGGTGATCGCAAACGACACGCGCCACATGGCGGGGGCGATAACCAGCGATGCCGCCGATAAGGCTTCGCGCTTTATGCAGCTGTGTGACGCCTTTGGCCTACCGATCCTCTCGCTTGTCGATACGCCGGGAATGATGGTTGGACCGCAGGCCGAGGCGACCGGACTGGTGCGCCACGCCTCGCGACTCCTGGTCACCGGTGCCGCGCTTCGGGTCCCCCTTCTCGCCGTGATCTTGCGCCGTGGATACGGTCTCGGCGCGCAGGCGATGGTGGGCGGAAGCCTTCACGAGCCGCTTCTGACCGTCGCCTGGCCGAGCGCCCATCTCGGTCCGATGGGGCTGGAAGGGGCGGTCAAACTCGCCCTTAGCAAGGAGCTCGATGCGATCTCCGATCGCGATCAGCGTGAGCAGCGAATCCGAGAGCTTACCGCCGCCGCCGAGCAAAACGCCAAGGCTCTCAACGCCGCCGCCCTGTTTGAGATCGACGACGTGATCGACCCGGCGGAGACGAGGTCGCTGATTGCCTCGACCCTCGAGGCAGCCGCACAGAACGGGCCAGGCCCGGGCCCCCGACGCTTTGTAGATACCTGGTAGCCGCCTCGCCGATCCGCGCAAATTCAGGCTGATGAGCTCGTCTGCCCCGCGGATCGGGTGCCTTGCGTAGGATCGCGCCGTGAAGCCAGTTACCGTCTCGACCACAGTGGCCCGGCCCAGCAGCGAGGTCTTCGAGTTTCTCGAAGTTATGGCCAACCACGAGCCCTTTCTAAACCACATGCTGGTCGACTGGGAGTTCGCGGGACCCAAGAGTGGGGTCGGGGCGCGGGCACGGGCGCGGGCCAACGTCCGCGGGTCCCAGGATTGGACCGATTTTGAGATAGTCGATGTCGAGTCCGACCGGATCGTTGAGGAGGCGGTAGGCGCTGGTGGCAAGCGCCGCACCCGGGGCACCTACCTGCTTCAGGACCTAGGAGAGGGCCGGACCAAGGTGTCCTTCGAATGCGTCTGGCTGCAGGTCTCGCGGCTTGAACGGCTCGCCCCGCCGCTGATTCGCGCCTTCACGCACCGCACCAACTCCAAAGCGATGCGGCGCTTGGCAAAGCAGCTAAGGAGCGGCTGAGCTCTGCCGCGGCACCGGGCGGGCTCCCCGACCGCGGCGCTCAGATTTGGATTGGCGACCCAAGGGCACGAAAGCAAGGATGAGATTGCGGCAACCAGCTGGACCCGGCTCGGATCTGTGCCGGGCGGGGTACTCTGGATCTGTGCCGGTCAAGCGCAGCGCTGGCGTCCTTCTCTACCGCTCCCGCGGCGGCTCGACCGAAGTATTGCTTGTCCATCCGGGAGGTCCTTTTTGGGCCAAGAAGGATCTCGGGGCGTGGTCGATCCCAAAGGGGGAGATCGACCCGGGCGAGGATTCACGCGCCTGCGCGTTGCGCGAGCTGGCCGAGGAGCTCGGTACCCCGCCGCCAATCGAGTCCAAAACTCTGATCGATCTGGGGGCGGTCCGGCAGAAAAGCGGCAAGGTTGTCGACGGCTGGGCGGTTGAGGCCGATTTTGATCCGGCGACGCTGAAAAGCAACGCTTTTACCATGCAGTGGCCTCCGCGCTCCGGCGTCGAGCGTCAGTTTCCCGAGGTCGACCGTGCTCAATGGTTTGACCTGCACGGCGCGAGGAGCAAACTGCTTCCCGCTCAGGCGGCCTTTTTGGACCGACTCGCCGAGCTTCTCAAATAATCGGGTTGTCGCCGAGGCCGTTTTGGCCAATCGGTGAGATACTCGGGTTGAGATGGGAGACGGCCCCACGCCGCAGCAATCCTTCCCCGGCGACGGGTCTCGCAACGGGGATGCTGGCGGCAGCGATCGGCGAGATGTGAACCGCGACGGAGGCTCCGATCCGATTCCCAATGGGCAGCTGCCACTATCTGCACGATTGCTGGGAGTCGGCGTTCGGGGCGCCCGCTCGGTGACCCGAGTCGCGGGCATCGATCGGGCTGTTGAGGTTGCTGCCGAGGAGGCGATCGTCGCCGCGGTTGAGAGCGAGGCGGTTGAGCGGGCGCTGGCGCGGGTTCTGGAAGGGCCGGTTGTCAATGAGGCGGTGCAGGGAGCGCTGGAGAGCGAGGCGGTCAAAGGAGCCCTGATCGAGGCCTTAGATAGCGAACTGGTCGATGAGGTGTGGCGGCGCCTGTTGGCCAGCGAGGAGGTACAGCAGCTGGTCGAGAGGATCGCCGAGGCGCCCGAGATCAGGGCTGCAATCAGCGCCCAGGGCGTGGGCCTAATCGGTGACATCGGCCGCACGATCGGGCGCGCGACCAGGCGCCTCGATGACAGCTTGGAGCGGCTGGTGCGGCGCGTATTTCGACGCGGGCTCCGGCCTGAGCCGACGAACCACGCCGGGGCGCTCAGTCGGACCCTGGCGCTCGGGGTCGATGTGGCGATCTTCAACCTCGGCTTTTCGGCGCTGGCTGCGATCATCGCGCTGATCTCCTCGGCGTTCACCGGCAATGGGCACGGCGCCTCCGAGTTTGCTCTGGCGATCGGAGCGACGACCTGGCTCTGTCTGGGTGCCCTGTACCTGCTGGTGTTTTGGTGCCTGGCGGGGCAGACTCCCGGCATGCGCTTCCTCCAGATCCGACTCGACTTGGACCGACGGCGGCTCGAGCTGAGGCGTGCATTTCGCCGCCTCTTTGGCATGGGGCTGGCGATCATTACCTTGGGGATCGGCTTTCTCGGCATCCTCTTCGGCCCGCGCCGCCGCAGTTGGGGCGACCGGCTGGCCGATACCGACGTGATCTATGAGGAGGATCGCCGTGAACCAGCACCGTGGTCGACGCTGTCGAGCACTGAGCTGGACCCGGCGGCTGCCACCTCGCTCGATTAGCGTCCCAGGACGCGCCCGAGTCCGGCACCGAACCGTCCGGCGCGACCTCAGCAGCTGCTGCTCAGGGAGGTCGATGGGGATTGGGTCGCTGCCTGGGGTCAGGACCGGGCTTCAGAGCGGTTTGCCAGCCTCCGTTGAACGATCAGGGTGAGGCTGCCAGAAACCAGGAGCAGGGTGACGTTGACGAGCAGTACGGCAAGGGCTCCGACGCCGGTTCCCGCCCCGCCCGTTCCGATTGCCACGCCGAGGTAGGCCGAGGCTGGGATCGTGGTGACCGAGATCGCCACCCCCACCGCGGAGCCGGCCCTCGTCTCAAAGGAGAGCATCGCCGCGATTCCGGCGGCGAGGGCGATCAGCACGGTCGAGTAATCGATCCGCGCCAGGGTGCTGAACGCACTTTCGGCTACGGCGAAATGGGCGGGCAGAAGATCGGCCGCCTTGAGCAGACCCGAGAGCACGGCCGCGGTCAGCACCACCAGGGCCATCCCGATGGTCAGGGTGGCGAAGGCGCGGCGGGCGAGACGGGTGCGGCCCGCGACGATGCCCACGCAGGTGGCACAGATCGGAAGCAGATCTGGACTTACCGCCATCGCGCCTACGATCAGGATCGAGCTGCTTGTGATTACCCCAATCGCTGCGATCACCGCGGCTACATTGATCAGCGCGAGGTAGCGAGCGAGCGGGCGCGAGTTGGCCCGCGCCTGGCCCATCACCTCAACCCAGGCGAAGCCGCCGAGGTTGCCGGCGCCGCCCAGCCCTCGCCGCAGTGGTGCAACTACATCAACGCGTTCGAGCACGTAGTCATCGACACCGATCCCCATCGCGACGATCTCTTCCACGAGGCGATCGGCTGCGGCCGGTTCCACGTCGGCTACAAAGACGAAGCCCGAGGCGGTGTCGTGCTCATCGGGTTGGCTGACGATTCGGCGGACGCCGTTTATCTCGCGGAGCTTCTCGACAAAATGGGACGCCCGATCGGCCTCAACGGAGGAGCGCAGCCTCAGCATGGTCGCATTCTCTCTGCTGTGATCCGCCGCTGGGGCGCCGGTCCCCCGTCAAAAGACGAGGGCCCCGGAAGGGGCCCTCGTGATGCCTTTTGTGATTGGGCAATAATCAGACCCGTGAGACGTCTGGGCCCTCGGCCAGCTTGTAGACGACGATGATGCTGAGTGCAAAGATCGCCAGCGACCACAGCGGGTAGGCCGGAATCGCGAGCAGCGCCCCGATCGCATTCAGCGAGGCGATGAAGACGCCAAACCAGCGTCCGAACTCACCGCCCGAGAACAGCGAAAAGGCGGCGATCAGCTCCAGTACCCCGAGAATCAGGGTTACCCAACCCCAGGTGTGGAGGCTGCTGACGATATAGGTTGCGTTTTCGGTGAAGAACTTCGAATTGCCGATCGCGGCGATGCCGTAGATGATGTTCAAAACTCCGGCGATCATCAGCAAGATGCCGGCGAACACCCACCAGCCGCTCAGCGCGCTCTCCTCGTTCATTACTAGCCCTTTCGTGCTTGTTTGGAAGCGAGACTGTACGAGGGGAAATTTCGCCCTAAGACGGGCAATACCTGCCTCTCCCGCGGTTTTAGAGCCGCCCCTCAGATCAAAATTGGCTGGCGCTCGCGTCCTCGGTGTGGGACGATTCTGCCGTGAATCTGGTCCGTGGACAGCTCTGGGCGCTGCCCGCGATCGTCTTGCTGTCCCTGGTCGTGGCCGGCTTCGCAGACGCGAGGCTGCCCAATTCGCACCGAGTCGCCGGAGCCGCAGGCGCACCCCGCCTCTGGGGCCCGCGGCTGCTGCGCCGCGCGCTCGCCGATCCGAACCTGCCCAAGCCGAGTCGAGCCTCGGGTGAGGCCCAGCCCACGGGAGCGGCTGCGTCAGGCCCGGTGCGACGGGTCGCGGGGCGCCTCCCCCTGCGTCGCTTATTGCACCAAGGAGGCGCGCGTGCAAGCAGCATCAGCATCGCCAATGCCTCGACCGTTGAAGACCGCACCAATGGGCGCGTGTTTGGCCTCGACCCGGTCCAGGGCCCCTACTCGTGTTCGGGTACCTCGCTCAATACCCCGAGTGGGTCGATCGTGCTGACGGCCGGGCACTGCGTGCTGGAGAATCGGCACTGGGGACGCGACCTTATCTTCATCCCTGCCTTTAACCACGGACGGCGCCCATTCGGGACCTTCTCCGCCGAGCAGGTGTTCACGACACCCGAATGGCGGCGCTCAGAAAACACCGACTTTGATGTCGCCGCACTCCTCGTCAAGCCAAATCAGTACGGCACCTTGGCGAGTGTGGTCGGTTCGAGGGGATATGAGACCGAAGGGTCGAGGTTCGCTGCATTCCAAATCTTCGGCTATCCGGCCGGAGCGCTTGGCGGTGAAGAACTTCGTTCCTGTCGTACCCACGGTCTGGGCAGTGACCCGCTGACGAGCGTGCTGCAGGGCCCCCCGACCGTACCCAGCCGTTGCAACATGGCTGCCGGCTCCAGTGGCGGCGCCTGGATCGCAAATCGCAAATACATCGACGGGATAACGAGTTATGGCTATGCCCACAACTACACCCACCTCTACTCCCCCTACTTCGGCGCCGCGATCGGCGATTTCCTCAACCAGTTGCCCTAAAGCGACAAGCCGCTTTGCGTCTCCAAGCGGCAACGAAGTGTTCTCTGGTTCGAGGCTTTCCGAGTTGGGTTCTCGGGTGTCGAGCTGAGGTCTGGCTGCTGGCGAAGCGGTAGCGATCGAGGTCGTGCATCCTTGAACCTCAGCGATCGTCCAAAAGCGTCAGCAGCGGCATTTGTCGGTAATCGTCGCCACCCAGTTGGCCGCTTCACGGCGTGTTTGGCACACCTTTGATTGCGCCCTAATCGCCGCCTGTTTCCCCGAGTAGCGCCGGCGCAAAGGAGCTCACCGTCGAACCCTTCGCCGCGCCGAGATAGGTGAGCCCAAAGAGGTCCTCGGTCGAGCGCAGTAGTGAGTAGGGGTTGTACGGGCTGGCGTCGGTCGTGTTGTGCGTGACGAAAGGCGAGAGCAGCAGTGTTCCGACCTTGGACGAAGTGCTGCCCGGCGGGGCTTCATCGAAGGTGATCATCAGCAGGCCATCTTTTTGATAGGCAGGGGAGGCAAGGATCTGGGGCACCCATTTGGAGAGAAAGGCATCGGCGCTGCTGGCACCACTGGGTGTGCCGGCGGGGCATTCGCCAGGGACCCCGGCATCGCAGAGGTCGGGGGCGATGAAGGAGTAATTCGGCGTGGTGCTGATCCCCCCCAGATTGGTGCCCAGTTCGGTCAGCGGCACATCGCTGCTCGCGCAGGCTCCGAGCTCGAGCAGCGAATTGAAGTAGACGAAGGGGTTCTGGCGGGCCGTGTAGCCGCCCTCAGCCGGGGGTTCGGCGCTCCCGCTGCTGGGGTGTACACAATTTTCCGGTTTGCCTGTCGTGCCCGTCATGCCCTCCATGTAGGCCTTCCACTGAAGACCGCCGCTGCTTAGTTGGTCGGCGACGGTCAGCGCTTCGACCGGATATAGGCAACCCGAGGCCGTAACCACGCCACTTTTATTGGGTGCGGTTTTGGGGGGAAATTCTGCGTTGGTCGAGCAGTTGCCTTCGGTCGAGGCATTCGGTGGTTGGCCGCTGATTGTCGCGATGTCGTTTGGCAATCCGGAATTCACCAACAGCGAGTAAGCGGAGAGCAGCTCGCCCTGGGGGCGGAGCGTGCTCGCCAGGTAGGGCATCTGGGAGGCGGGACCAAAGGCAGCTTCATAGCCGGGGCTGGCGAGTGAGATGACGAAGACGTGCTTTATGCGACCGGCCTTCGCAGTCGCGGTGGTGGGGGTTGTAGGCGTGCCCGGTTCACTTTCGCTTTCTGCTGCTTCGGATGCTTCTTCTTCTGGAGTATTGATCGTCGCAGTGGAGGCGGGCGCGCCGCTGGAAGCCTTCGCAGCGCCGTGGGCAGTCTGGGCAGGCGAGCTCAGTGTGGACGAGGATTCAGCGACCGGCGCAGCTGGGCTTGAAGGTGGGGTGGTGCTGGAGGCGAGGCTGCGGCCCAAGAGCGCAGCGAGAGGCCCGTCGCTACTGGGATTGGTGATTGCGCTCGCGACGATTACCGAGGTCGCCACTAGGGAGGAAGCAACCAACATTCCGAAGCGCCGCCCCGTAAGCGTTGCAGCAGCAGCAACGGCGCGCCGAAATGGCCGCCCCAGCGCCTCTTTCATGGCGTTGCCTCGATCGGAACAAGTGAGTGCCCGCATTGAGCACAAAAGCGCACTGCGTGGCCATAGGGAGAGCCACAGCTTGGGCATAGGCCAGCAGCGTCGGCGCGTTCGAGCTCGAGCACCCGCTCAAGCGCAAGCAACTCGGCATCGACTCGCTGAAGCTCTGCTGCCTTGCGTGTCAGGACGTCGAGGCGCACGTGGTCGCGAATCGCCATCTCATAGAAGGCGCCCCCAAGGTCGGCCTGCATGATCGTGAACTTCTCCAAAAGCCGGTCTCGTTGGGTGAGGAGGTCGGTGTTTTCCTCACTTTTGCCGGCGGGTGGGGCTTTGTGTTTGGGAGTTGGGCGCCGCCGCAGTCTTTTGCTGGTACGCACGATCTCATTAAGTGACTTCATCGCCAATCAGCTCCCGTCGTTTGCGACCCACATATCTCGCGGCGGTCGGCAATTACGATCATTTGCCGACCACGATCACGTCGGGCAGGTTCTGCTCCGCTTTGCTGTAGTTCTTTCCGACCTGTTTGGCGTTTTTTTTGACCAGTTCGGTATCGGACTTGGTTTCATGCTTGGTTGGTACGTAGCCGAGGGCCTGGTGAATCGGTCCGTCTGGGGTCTTGGCAAGGATCTTGCTATGGCCCTTGCTTTTGGCGCTGGCGGCCTTCTTCGCGCCGCCGCCGTTCTTTTTGGTCGAGGCGGTGGTGTTGCCCGCGGCGGAGGTCGTCGCAGCCGCGGCGTCTTGGCGGCGAAGCGCTTCCAAGATCGCCTGGTCGTTGTTGCTTGAGCCGCTGTGGCCGACCACGACACCAAGTGCGACCGCGATCGGCAGCAGCGCGAAGAAGCCGACCGCCGCCGCCCGGCTGCCGGAAGGTTTCTGGGGCTGGCGAGCCGGAAGCCGGCGGGCCCGCTTGCTCATCGCGGCGAAGTAGCGCGAGGAGGGATTGGAGCCGTTGGCGCGCCGCGCCGCGCAGTTCACGCAGTAGCGCTGCTGGGCGTCAAGCAGCGCCCCGCACTCCTCGCAGGGTTGGTAGTGCGTTTGGCTGTGAACTGGCTGAGTCGCCATCGGCTGAATCGGCAATGTTGGCTGAATCACGTCGGGCTGGGTCGGCAATATCTGGTCGCTCACCTCTGGCTTCCCTTCCTGTTGGTCTTCGCGCGCAGCTTCAGTTCTTGTTTGCGGGCATCAAGGATCCGCTCGGACTTGGCGCGAACCCGCGCGGCGGTTTCCTGCGTGGTCGTGCAGCCGCTAAGGGTTCCCAGCAGCGCCAAGCCGCAGAGGACCAGCAGCCCAGCACGGATCGCGCTAGCCGAACGCACCGCTGACGTAATCCTGTGTTCGTTTTTCGCGGGGCGCCCCGAAAAGCGTCGTAGCGCTGTTGTACTCGACCAGTTCTCCGAGGTACATAAAGGCGACGTGGTCGGCAACCCGGTAGGCCTGCTGGAGATTATGGGTAACGATTACGACCGCGACATCGTCGCGAAGCCTAACGATCAGGTCCTCGATCACCTGGGTCGACTGCGGGTCAAGCGCTGAGCAGGGCTCATCGAGCAAGAGCACCTCGGGATCGGCGGCGAGCGCTCGGGCAATGCAGAGCCGCTGCTGCTGGCCGCCGGAGAGCTTCAACGCCGGGTGGTTGAGGTTGTCTTTTACCTCCTCAAACAGCCCGGCTCGTTCGAGCGCGCTGTAGACCGTGGGCGCAAGGACCTTCTTGCGCATGCGACGCGAGCCCTGCTCGCGCAAGACGTAGGCGATGTTGTCGAAAATGCTCATCGGGAACGGGTTGGGCTGCTGGAAGACCATCGTCACCCGGCGTCGCAGCGAGGTCGGCTCGATTAGCCTGATGTCGACGTCGTCGAGCAAGATGCGGCCGCTCAGCGTCGTTTTTGGAGTCAGCTCGGTGAGCCGGTTGAGCGAGCGCAGAAGCGTTGTCTTGCCGCAACCTGAGGGGCCGATCATCGCCAGCACCTCCCCCTGGCGAACCGGCAAGGAGACCGATTTGACCGCATCACGGTGAGAGTAGGAGACCGAGAGATTGTCAACCTCCATGCGACGAATCGAGAATTGTGGGGCGCCGATTGAGCGCCGCGCCGCGGTGAAGCCACCTGGGGCGAGGACGCCGCTGCCGTTGCTGCCGTTGCCATTGGTGGGATGCGCGGGCGGTGCCACCTGTCGCGCCGCGGCCCTGTCATCGAGCTCGAGGCGGCGGATCGGAGGAGGCGGTGGGCTTAGGAACTCCATGTGCCCGTCCTCTTCGCGCGGCGATGGACAACGTCGACGGCTGCATTCAAAGCGAGCACGATCATCAGCAATACGAAAGCCGCCGCGTAGGCCTTCTGTGGTTGGTTGAGGTTGCCCGTGGGGGAAGCTTCATAGACGAAGTTGGTCAGCGTCGTTCCGGCACCGCGCAGGTAGTTGAGGGGGAAGGTGCCGCCCACCGGAGCGAAGTTCTGGGTCGCGCCGAGGAGGACCAAGATGATCGCCGTGTCGCCGATGATGCGACCGAGGCCGAGCATCGTCCCGGTCGCCAGCTGAGGGCGACTGGCCGGGAGCAGAATCCGTCGAGTTGTCGCAATTTTTGTCTTGCCGACTGCATAGGAGGCCTCTCTGACGTGTTTTGGGATCGCCCGCAGCCCCTCTCGAGTGTTCGCGACAACCAGCGGGAGAGCGACCAAGGAGAGCATCGCCGAGGCGGCGAAAAAGGATCGTCCCAAGACGACGCCTTCGGTTGTGCGGCTGAAGAAGCCAAGCAGGGTGTTGGAGAAGATCACCGTTCCAAACAGCGCCAGGACGATCGAGGGGATGCCGGCGATCGCCTCGATCGTCGATTCCGTAATTCGCGCGAGTGCCCGGGGCCGACCGTACTCGACCAACCAGACCGCGACTCCAACCCCGACGGGTGCCGCGATTGAGATTCCCATCACAGCAACAATCAGGGTGCCGAGCAGGGCTTCGGAAAATCCGCCGGTCTGGCTTTCGGTGAAGCCCGACGTCGCCGGGGTTACCAGCATCGAGGGCTTCAGGTAGCTGAGGCCTTTGATCAGTAGATAAACAACGATTGCAACGGCGATCGCGCAAAAGAGGAGGCCGAGCGCCCAGCAGATTGCAAGCCCGATGCGATCAGAAAGGTGCCAGGCGGCGCTCCCCTCCGCACCCTTGCCGGGCCGCGGCGATTGGGAGGACGCCGGGGGGACGCCGCCGCCCACTGGCGTGGTGAGCGATGCCTCCATCAGGCGGTTACCCCGTATTTGCCCATCGCCTGACGTGCGGCCCAGCCACTCAGCGAGAAAAAGGCGGCTGAGAAGAGCAGGACTGCGGCAATCGCAAACAGGGTCGCGTTCGCCGGCTTGGAGCTGAGCTGGTCGATGTTCTCGACGATTGTCGGCGCCAGTGGACGCGAGGGCTCAAAGACGAAGGTCAGTCCGTCGGCGGGGTTGGGCGCGAATCCAACCGAGCCCGAGACCATCGCCAGCATCACCGACTCGCCGATTGCACGCGCTACTGCCAGCACCGTTCCGGCGACGATCGCAGGCCGGGCCGTGCGGACCGCAATCTTCCACATCGTGCGCCAACGGTTGACCCCGAGCGCCAGTGAACCCTCCAGCCACCCCGGTCGCACCGAGCGCAGTCCGTCACAAAAGATCGAGATCATCAGCGGCGAGATCATCACGGTGAGAATCAATACCGCCGCCAGCAGACTGTAACCGCTGAGGGTGATAACGCCCGCGACCGCGGCCTTTTCGTGCTCGGTAACAAGGTGATTGCCGATGAACGGCACGAGCACCAGCACGCCGAGCAGTCCGTAGATCACCGAGGGGATGCTGGCCAAAAAGCGGATCACCGGCTCGAGCACGCCGCGCATCCACCCCGGGGCGAACTCGACGATAAAGACGGAAACGAAAAGAGAACAAAAGAGCCCGATCGTGACCGACGCTCCGACGATCAGGATCGTGCTCCAGATCAGTGGCCAGGCGTGGAAGGTGTAGACCGCAGATCCACCCGATTGGCTGGAGAGGGTGATCGCATTGAACTGAGCATCGACGCTGCCGCCCGACCCGAACCAGGCCAGACCGTTATGGGCGAAGGACGGCCATGCCCGCACGAACACGGCGACGATCATCGCCAGCAGCAGCGCCACCACAGAACAGACCAACGCGCCGAGCATCCGCCCGGCGCGTTGGTCTGACCACTTAGGCCCGTACTCGTACTCGGGGAGGAACTCCTCCTCCACCTAGTGCTTCTTTGCCTTCTTGTTGAAGACGGCCACGCCTCCGGCCCTATCGATCACTTCGCCGGCGACCGGGCTGGTCCGGGCCCAATCGAGGAATTTCTCCACTTCTTTGCTCGGGTTCGCCGTTGGCAGGACCAAGTAGATGTAGCGGGTCAGCGGGTAGGTGAACCTTTTGTTGACGTTCTTCGGAGTGCAGGAAATCCCGTTGACGTCGACCGATTTGACGCCCCTTTGCTGCCAGGCGAGTCCGGCGTAGCCGATCGCGTTGGGGTCCTGCTTGACCGCGTTGATTACCAGCCCGTCAGCGGTCAGCGCGTTGACTACTGAGGAGGGCGCGTGTTCGTCGAGAACGGCCTGCAGAAAGAACGTGTAGGTGCCACCGTTGGTATCGCGACCGACGGGGTCGATCGTTGTGCTCAGGCCCGAGCCACTCACCGAGCCCCAGTCGGTCGTCTGGCCGAGATAGATCTGGCGGAGCTGTTCGGTGGTGATGTTGCTCAGCTTGTTGGCGGGGTTGACGTCAATGCAGAGCCCGTCTAGATAGAGCTCGTAATAGGTCGTCCCCGTATCGCTTGGCAGTGGCGCCCGCGACTGACCGGCGAACTGGCTTTTGCCGCTCTGGACATCCTTGACGCCGGTGTTGCCGCCGTCGGGGGTGTAGGTGAAGTGGGTCGAGTGGCTGACCGTCTTCGAGTAGCTCTTGAACAGTGCTTCGAGCACCGGCTGAGCGGCCACGGAGCCCGACCCGATTAGGGTCGAAGCGCTGGCTGACGCCGGAACAGCCAGCCCAGCGAGGGCGGTCGCCGCGATGGCGAGGGTCCTGAGTCTCATCGATTGTGATCCTTTCCGCAGAGGTTATGACGAGCTTTTTGACTGGCTTACTCGACATAAGCTTAGCAGCTTCTGTAGTTTATTGACCCTCTTAGTACAGAATTGGTCTTTCCAGCAGACCATTAACCATGGAGGTTCAATTGCTCAAGCGAAAACTCTCAGCACCCCGCGCAGCGACTGCGATCGCGCTGGCGGCCGTGGTCGCCACCGCGCTTGCCGTGACGCCGTCCTTTGCAGGGTCGTTTCTGACTCCCAAGACGGCGGCGCATCTCTATCTCTCAAATCGGCAGGCATCTGGTCTTTACCTGAAGAAAAAGGCAGCGGGCAACCTTTACGTCAAGAAGGCCACCGCCCCCCTCACCCCGGTGGCCTCGATTGCGGCTAGCAACGCGCCCTTCGGACCGACCAAAACAACCACCGCTGGCTACATTCCGACCGCGTTCACCTCCTTCGCGACCAAGGGAACCGGCCCCGCGGTGATCACCTTCTCGGGGCAGGCGACCTGCACCTCATCTGTCGCCGGAGAAGCCTGCCCGATCGAGATCCTGGTCGATGATTATGTCGTCGCAAAGGTCAATTTCGCCACCACCACGACCGGTAGCCCTGCTGCGGCTGCCGTGGTCCATTCGGTGACCGTGACCGATGTGCTGGCGATGGGTGGGCACACGGTTGCGATCGAGTACGCGGGCACCCCGACCAAAAACAACGCCGCCCCCACGGTGGCCTTTGGCCTGACCAGCTGGAACCTCGCGGTCCAGGCCTATCCGCAGGCGCCCGAACCCGAAGCCACCGCGACCCCGGAACCGAAGAAGGGATCTGGCAAGTAGCTCCAGCCCCCGGGTGTGAGCAAAACCCCGGACCGCGACGGTGGGGATCGTCGCGGTCCGGGGTCTGGGAGGGGCCTGCGGGCCGAGGTCAGCGGGTCGGGGGAGACAGGGAGTCGCCGAGGATCAGGCGGGCTCTGTAGTACAGGGCGTCATCAAATGCCTGCTGATCGCGCTCTCGGCGGGCGCGCGCCCTGGGGTTCTTCGGGCCGCCGGAGGGGCGGTTGCCGGGGAGGCGCTCGCGCAGAACGCCACTGAGGCGGCCGCGCGAGACGAAGGTGGTGGTTCTGGGCGAGGGGGAGTTCATCCCAATCTCCTTTCTGAAGTTTGCTGAGTAGCTAACTCAAGAATAGCAGAATGGGAATAGGATCAGCGGCGAGATGGGGCGGGGCGCCACCCGGCAAAGCGCGCCCCGCCCCGTCGCCCCTTCAGGCAGCTGCAGATACCTCTGCGTCGTCGCCGCCCAATTTGGCGGGAGGAGTCGAGGCCTCCCGCTCGGCGGGCGGTGAGTCACCGCTGAAGCTTTTGGTCTGGCCGGGGCGCAGGTGGACGATCTGTCCCTCGCGCAGCTCGAGCTTTTGTAGCTCGGCGCGGGTCAGCTGTGCCCAGACCTCGGTCCCGTCACCGAGTGAGAACTCAACCCGGATCTCGAAGCCCAAGGCGACGATGCGCTGCACCATCGCCTGCTCGGTGCGCTCATCGGGATCAAGGACAACCTCCATGTCGTGCGGTCGGACAAAGTGTTCGCCGAGACGATTGACCTCGCCTACAAAGCTCATCACGAACTCGTTCGCCGGCTGCTCATACAGCTCGTTCGCCGTTCCGGCCTGCTCGACCCGGCCCTCGTTCATCACGACCAGTTGCTCGGCTACGTCCATCGCCTCCTCCTGGTCGTGGGTCACGAAGATCGTTGTCACGTGCATCTCCTCATGCAGCTGACGAAGCCAGGTACGCAAGTCCTTGCGAACCTTTGCATCGAGCGCCCCGAAGGGCTCATCGAGCAACAGCACCTGGGGCTGTACGGCGAGGGCTCGCGCCAATGCCATCCGCTGGCGCTGTCCCCCTGAGAGCTGGGATGGATAGCGCTCGGCGAGCCCGTCGAGTTGAACCAATTTCAACAGCTCATGGACCCGGGCCTCGATCTCAGGCTTTCGCCACTTGCGGATCTTCAGCCCGAATCCGACGTTGCCGAAGACCGTCATGTGCTTGAAGGCGGCGTAGTGTTGAAAGACAAAGCCGACCTGGCGCTTTTGCGCTGGCTTTGTCGATACGTCCTCCTCATCGATCATGACGCGGCCGGCGTCGAGCGTCTCGAGCCCTGCGATAGCTCGCAGTAGCGTCGACTTGCCGCTGCCGCTTGGTCCGAGCAGAGCCGTCAGTGATCCGTTTGGCACCTCGATTGATACGTCGTCAAGAGCCTGAAAGTCACCGAAGCGCTTGAACGCTCCCTCGACTGTGATTCCCATCAGGCATCCTCCTTTCGCTTCAGTGCGTTCATGGCCAAAAGGGTGGAAAGGGCGAGGATCGCGAGCACGATCGTGGCCGCGTAAGCGCCGGTGACGTTGTAGTTCTCAAATTGCTTAAAGACGAAGAGGGGAAGGGTTTCGGTTTGTCCTGAAATCGAGCCCGAGACGATCGTGACCGCGCCGAACTCGCCCAGGACCCGCGCGGTGGTGAGGACCACGCCGTAGGCGACGCCCCAGCGAATCGCTGGCAGGGTGATGCGCCAAAAGGTCTGCCAGGCGTTTGCGCCTAGGGTCGAGGCCGCCTCCTCCTGCTCGGCGCCGATCTCCTGCAGCACCGGCACGGTCTCGCGAACCACAAACGGGACCGAGACGAAGATGCTTGCCAGGATCATCCCGGGGGGCGAGAAGAGGATCCTGATTCCCGCTTCGGAGAGACCGGCGAACCAACCGCCGGTGCCATAGAGCAAAAACAGGGAGAGGCCGATCACGATCGGTGAGATCGCAAACGGGAGGTTGATCACCGCGTCGAGCAGGAAGCTAAAGCGGGTGCGATGGCGCACCAAGAGCAGGGCGCAGCCGACCCCAAAGATCGTGTTCAGCGGCACCGCGACGGCAACCATCAGCAGCGTTAGCTGCACCGCGTGCAGCGCGTTGGGGGTTGTGATCGCTTCGATCGGCTTGGCGAGCCCGTGTTCGAAGGTCTTGTAGAAGATCACGCTGACCGGCGCGATCAAGAGCACCGCAAGGTAGCTAAGCGCGGCGATTCGCAGGCTCCAGCGGCTGCGGCGCGGCGCGGTCCTCATCGCTTTGCTCCCGCCCGACCTCTGAGCCGCTCAATAGTTCCACCCAAAAGCAGCGGGTTTCCCCTGCCGCTGCCCCAGCGCTGAGCGAGGCTGACGCAGGCGAGCAGGATCAGGGAAACGGCGAGCAAGACGACCGAGACGGCGGCGGCGCCGGAGGTATTGCCCGACTCAATCTGGGTACGAATAAAGACCGAGGAGACTTCTGTCTTGAAGGCGATATTGCCCGAGATCAGCACCAGCGAGCCGTACTCCCCGAGCGCCCGGGCGAAGGCCAGGGCAACCCCGGCGGCGATCCCCGGCAGCAGGTTGGGGAAGATGATGCGGCGAAAGATGGTCAGGCCGCTGGCACCGAGTGAGGCTGCGGCTTCCTCCATCTCGCGGTCGAGCTCCAATAGCAGCGGCTGTACGGCCCGCACGACAAACGGCAGGGTCACAAAGAGCAGCGCCAAGACGACGCCGGCGCGGGTTAGGGATACGTTGATCCCGATCGGGCTATCGGTCCCATACAGGGTGACCAGGGTGAGGCCAGCGACGACCGTCGGCAGGGCGAAGGGAAGGTCGATCAGGGCATTTACGACCTTCTTCCCCGGGAACTCGTCGCGGACAAGGACCCAGGCAATCAAGACTCCAAAGACTCCGTTGATCGCGACCACGATCAGCGATGCGATGACGGTCAGCTTCAGGGCTGCGACCGCCTGGGCGCCGCTGACCGCTTCCCAGAAGCTGGCTAGTCCATGGGTGAAGGCCTGCGAAACAACCGCCGCCAGCGGCAGCAAGACGATCAGGCTCAGATAGAGCGCAACCAGGCCGCGCCCGGCCAGCAAGCCACCGCCGCGCCGCGCCGAGCGCAGGCCAAGCCCCCCGGGCAGGGAAAACCCCGGCCCGGGGGGGTTGATGGCGCCGCTGTCGATCTCAGCCGCCAGTCGATACCCCTAGTTCCTTCTCGATCTTCGCGATCGAGCCGGTTGTTTCTTCGAAGAACTGCTTGTTGACCGTTTCCCAGCCTCCAAACTTGGCGATTGTGAAGATGCCCTTTGGAGTGGGGAACTGCTTTGGATTGACCAGACTTGGGTCAACCGGTCGATAGCCGTGTTCGGCCCAGATCTTCTGACCCGCTTCTGACCAGATGAATTCGAGGAACTTCTGCGCCGCCGGCGGTGCCTTGGTGGTGACGGCGATCGGAGTTTCGATCTTGATCGTGTCTTCGGGGATGACGTATTCGACCGCTTCTCCGGCCTTTTCGGCGGCGATCGCCTCGTTCTCATATGACAGCAGGACGTCTCCCTGCCCCTGCGTGAACGCGGTCATCGCTTCGCGGCCACTGCCGGGCTGGGCCTTGGTCTTTTCGAGCACCGTCTTGACCGCATCCAGCGCCTGGGTTGGGCTCTTGCCCTGCTCGATCTGGGAGCCGTATACGGCCATGATGTTCCAGCGCGCCGAGCCGGAGCTGAATGGGTTGGGAGTGATGATGCTGACGTTCTTGGTGAGCAGATCGTTGAACGAGGTGATGTGGTCTGGGTTGCCCTTGCGAACCGTCAGTACAACCACCGAGTTCGTCGCGATCCCGTTGTATTTCTGTTTGTCCCATTCTTTGGAGACGAGGCCGGCTTCGACCAGGCGGGTCATATCGCCAGCCTGGGAAAAGTGAACAAGTGAGGCGGGCTGGCCGGCTGCCACCGCGCGGCTCTGATCGCCTGAGGCACCGAAGGAGTTACTGAAGCTGACGCCCGAGCCGGCAGAGGTCTTGGTGAACGCTGGCTCGAGGCCTTCTTCATAAACCGTCTGCGGGGTTGAGTAGCCGACCACGTCGACCTTGCCGCCGCTGGAGGAGCTTGAGCTGCTACCGCAGCCTGCCGCGACGATGGCGATGCTCAACGCAAATACACCGGCCAAGAGGCCGGCGTAAACGCTGCGCCGCCGGGTTACCTTGCGAGCGTTCCGCATAGAAGGGATCCTTCCTATGTCGACTAACTTAGTTGTAAAAGAACGGGCCACGCTAGCACAAAGTCGATCGACATAGTTATAAATCCCGAGCTCTGCTCCCCTAAATAGGCGCGGCGATTAGACTCGACCCGACCTGTTGCAGCGAGGTGAGGAGACCAGAGTTGGCCGTGGATGCGGTGCGAGCACCCGAGCATCTTCTTGAGGGATTGCCGGATTTTCCCTTCCGATCTCAATATCGCGAAGTTGACGGACTGCGCCTTGCTCACCTTGATGAGGGCGAGGGCAGGCCGGTCGTCTTCTTCCACGGCGAGCCGACCTGGTCATTTCTGTGGCGCAAGGTAATTCCTCCTGTGCGCGATGCCGGCTACCGCTGCATCGCGCCTGATTACGCCGGTTTCGGTCGCTCCGATAAGCCAACCGATCTGGCCTGGTACAGCTATGACCGCCATGTCGAGCTGATTGCCCGGCTGGTTGAGGATCTCGATCTGCATGACGCAACCGCGGTCGTCCACGACTGGGGTGGTCCGATCGGCCTGCGCTTGGCGGTTGAGCACGCCGATCGCTTCTCGAGATTGGTGATCATGGATACGGGACCTTTCACGGGACACCAGCGAATGAGTGAGACCTGGCTCAACTTCCGCGAGTTCGTCCGCGATAACCCAGACGTTGCGGTCGGGTTGCTGGTTCGCGGGGGGTGTAAGAACGATCCCGGCGATGAGGTGATCGCCGCCTATGAGGCTCCCTATCCCACGCCTGAGGCCAAGGCCGGAGCCCGTGCCTTCCCACTTATCTTGCCGACCGAGCCCGAGGCGCCGGGGGCAGCCGCAGGCCGGAGGGTTGCCGACGCACTGCGAGTCGATCAGCGGCCGACGCTCTTGTTGTGGGCGGATTCCGATCCGGTCCTGCCGTTTTCAGTTGGGGAGCGGGTCGCGGAGCAGCTCAACTTTCCGGCACCTCAGCGGATCGACAACGCCGGGCACTTCCTGCAGGAGGATGCGGGGGAGGAGATCGGACGCATCATTGCCGCCTGGCTCGGCTGAGCCGCGCGATCGTGGCGAGCTCGGCGTGGGATTGCTCTCGGAGGATCTCAACGCGGCGCGGCGGGCCAACCTCGGTGACCCAGGTGACCGTTCCGGGCCAGTATGGACTAGGTGGCCTGCCCGGATGGTGAAAGGCAGAGGAAAAGACCCAATTTCCGCTGTTATGGAGTTGCCCCCCGCCCGCCAGTAGCCAATCGGCTTCGCCCTCCCTTGGCCCGCCGCGGTGGGTGTGGCCGGTAATCACGTGCGCGGCACCTGAATTCAGTCGTTGTGCCATCTCGGAGGCTCCAGTCAGGCCGCTCCTAAATATCGCATCGCCTGAGATGTCGGGGGTAAAGCCGGAGTGCAACAGGTGGTTAATGCCCCAAATCGTTGCCCGCAGCGCCGCCCGCGAGGCGGCGCCCGCGAGGCGGCGCCTCGCGCCACCGCCCGTCCCCGACAGGAGCTCCCAGGCTGCCTCGGAGGAGCGGCTGGATCGCCGTGCGGCAACCGAGGCCCGTGACTGGGCAAGGCCGTAGCTAAATCCGTAGAGGGGACGCAGGGCTCGCTCATAATCCGCGGGCCTTGCAGGGTCGGGAATGGGGCCGGTTGCACGCAAGAGTGCTGCGGCCGCCAGGCACTCTGCCCGCGGTAGAGATAGGTGGCAGTCCATGTAGTGGCCATGAGTTGCATAGACATCCTCGCGCAGCCAGATTCCCGGATAGGCGAACTCCAGTTGTGATCGTCCCAGCCACCGCTGCAACAGCTGCGCGGGCCCAGGCGACGGCGGCTGGCGATGCTCGAGTTCGACCGCCGACTCGCCAGAGAGTGAGAGCCGATCGAGCAACGGCTCGGCAAAGCGGTGATCGTGGTTGCCCGGAACGTAGATCACCTCACGACCATTGAGGGCAGATCCGAGCTCCTCAAAGAACGGTTGCGCTTGGGCTAGTGCGACTCCTAGCGGCCGCTCCCGCAGCTCGACCACGTCGCCCAGTATGACGAGGCGATCCGCGCTTTCAATCTCCGCAAAGAGGGCTCCTCTTACATCTGCGTTTCGGAGAACGTCGGCGCCATCGACGCTGGAGAGATGAAGGTCCGAGACGATTGCAGTGCGCACGGCGCCAACCTAGCCGCTCAGTGGTCGCGCCCCCTGCGCGGTCCTGGCTGGGCAGCCAGTACTGGTTAAACTTCGCTGCCATGACTGTCATCAGCGAAGAGCGCATCGCCGCGGTAAACGGGATTGAAATCGCCTACCAGGAGATCGGTGAAGAGGACGCCGAGCCGCTGCTTCTGATCATGGGGCTAGGAACCCAGATGCTTGGCTGGGATCAGGATTTCTGCCTGATGCTCGCCGAACGAGGTTTTCGGGCTATTCGCTTTGACAATCGCGATATCGGGCGCTCGACCAAGTTTGAGGCGGCCGGAATACCGCGGTCAGCGGACCTGCTTATCGGCCGCCGTTCGACCGCTCCCTACCTGCTCTCCGATATGGCGCTCGATACGACCTCTTTGATGGATCATCTGGAGATTGAGAACGCCCACCTAGTCGGTGCATCGATGGGGGGAATGATCGCCCAGACGATGGCGATAAAGATTCCCTCCCGGGTCAGGTCACTCGTCTCGATGCTCTCCACAACGGGTAACCGCCTGGTGGGGAGGCCCGAGCTGAAGACCTTTGGAACTTTGTTGGCGCATCCGCCATCGGGCCGTGAGAGTGCCATTGAACAGGCGCTCAAGACCTTTCGCATCATCGGTTCTCCCGGGTACCCACTTGACGAACAGCGGCTGCGAGAAATCGTCGGGGACTCATACGACCGCGGTCACAGCAGGGCTGGAGTGTTGCGCCAGTTGCACGCGATCACGGCGTCTGGAGATCGGACTCGCGAGCTGCGCAAGTTGCGGCTGCCGGCGACCGTAATCCACGGTGAAAAGGATCCGCTGATCAATCCCTCCGGTGCTCGGGCCACCGCCAGGGCGATTCCTGGAGCTCGCCTGCGAATCTTTGAGGGAATGGGCCATGATCTCCCGCGAGCGCTGTGGGGTGAGTTCGCTGAGGAGATCACCGCCACCGCAATTCAAGCTGGGATGAGCGAAAGGCAAGCGGCGTAGATCGATCTTGCCAGGGTTCTGAGCAATCGACGCGCGCCGCGCTGCTTAGGGTCCCATTAACTGATCAGACCTCTCGGGCGCCACCTCTAAGCTGCTGGCACGACCGCAGCCAAGCCCCTTGTCGGACTCGCCCTGGCCGCCGCGCTCTCCAGCCTTGGTTGCGGCGCTGGCGCAACTCGTGGCGCGCCCATCCATGCCCTGGGTAGTGGCATCGGTCGGGCCCCCCGGGGTGAGGCCCTTTCCCCCAGTCGCGAAGGCAAGGACGCCGACTCCGCCGATCGGCCAGTGGGCGGATCTGCTCGCGGCCACCGCAGTGGGAACTACCGGCGGCAGGTTTCTCTTTGGCTGCCATATTGGGATATGCCTGCTGCGCTCAGGTCAGCGACCATGAACGCCGATCTGGTTGGCACCGCGAGCCCGTTTTGGTATTCGATTTCAGGCGACTCGACGATCGCCGACGATCCCGGCGCGGGCGAGGAGTCGATCATTAAGAAGCTACGAGATCGCCATATTCGGGTCGTCCCGACCGTGACAGAGGCCGCAGGTCTGCCCGCTTTTGTGTCGATCCTTGAAAGCCAACGACGTCGCGAGGCGATGGTTCGGGCCCTGATCACGATCGTCACCAGTCGTGATTACAGCGGCCTCGATCTCGATTTCGAGAACTTTGCCCTCGACCCTCGCCACAATGCGGCGCTCGCCAGCGAGGCGGCATCGCGGTACCCGGCGTTTATCGCCCAGGTTTGCGGCGCGCTACATAAGAGAGGTCGAACTTGCACTGTGACGATCATGCCTCGAACGAGTCGGGCCCACGTCTACTGGCGAAAGCAATTCGCCACTTGGGTCTACGGTTACGCTGCACTCGCAAAAGCCGCAAATCGGGTCAGGATCATGGCCTATGATGAGCACGCGCCGGGCGGTCGGCCGGGCCCGATTTCCTCCATTTCGTGGGTGAAGCGCGTAATTGCCTACGCTCGGTCAACCATGGTGCTCAACAAGGTTGAGCTTGGCCTGCCTGCATACGGCTATGACTGGTCGGCGGCTGGAGCTACTTCGATTACCTCGCGACAGGCGTTGCGCCTGGCACTCCAGCGACGCGCCGCCTTGCATTGGAAACCAAGGCAAGCCGAAACGACCTTCCGCTACACCGTAGGTGGCGCCAGGCATGTGGTTTGGTATCAGAATCCGATGGCGTCTTATGAGAGGGCCAGCTTGGCCAAATCTGCCGGTTTTGCGGGCATCGATTTCTGGTCGGCCGGAGGCGAGGCTGCTGCCCTTTGGCCCAAGCTGCGAGCGCTCTTTTCGGAATAAGTGCTCGACCTTGCCATTTCAACAAAGCGATCCAGGTAGAGCTGCGATCGGGGGACGGCAATGCGGCTGAAAGGAGTCGAACCTCCACGGAGTTTCCTTCACACGGACCTGAACCGTGGCAGCGTGTTTGTCCTAGTATGTTTTAGCTTACTTGAGCCGATTCAGTTCCTGATGCTATCGGCACTTTCATTCAGTTTTGGTCCTCGAATGGGTCCTAGAGACAGCCCCATGTCTCTACTCCCCCACGCTGCTACCTCGCTTGGAGCGCCGCAAGTCCCTCGATCTAGAATCCTTGGGGCTTGACATGGTGATCTCCGAGTCAGTTGGGCGACTGGGCGCCAATCCACCGCCGCGCGAACACATCGGCGGGATGCGCTGGCGCTACATCAATGCAACACGGCCTTTTGCCAGGCTCACCATCCAACCTCATGGGATTTGCATCGGGCCGCGTCCGGCACGCTTTCGCTCGGTGTTGCGTTTTCTTGGTCTCCCGACTTTCAATCTGATCTGGTCCGAGATCGGCACCATTCAGCACGCGAGAGGGGCGTCGCCGCTCCCCGGTAATGACGGAATCTCGTTTGAAATCAAACGGAGGAGCCTTATCTTTTGGTGTGGAGCCTCTTCTGAGGCAGAAGCCATACTCGATGAGCTGGCTCAAATATGTGCCGGAAAAAATCGCGGATTTTGATGAGCTCAAATGGGTCGTCCCCTAGGACCTCGCTGCGGAGCCGCGACGACACCCGAAAGGGCTTCGAGCAGCTTCGCGTCGACCATAAGCAGCAGGTGGGGCCCACGCTCGTGGTTCTCCGGGATGTGCTGGGGTTACTGGGGGCGCTGAGCGCCCTATCGGCACCCCGACGACGAACGAAAAGACTGAGCGAGCGAAGATTGACACAGTCGAGCAGCCGCTCTAGCCTCGTTCTTGTGCGCCACCTCTTTGAACCAACTTCAAGGATGGTCGGTGCCTTGATCCTGGTGGCCTTCGCATCGGTTCTTTGGGCTGCTAACGCATTGGCTTTCCGCTCAGCGCCGCCCACTAAGAGCGACACGGACCTCCCGACCCTCACAGTCTCAGACCTGGGCCAACGCCTTGTGCCTGTGGAAGTCGGTCAACCCGCCTTGACCGCTCGGCCAATCGGGAATTGCGCAAGACCCTTCGCGCTTAGGTTCAAATCGGCCTGCCCCGAGGGCACATGGCCTGGTTTAGGGGGCACCTGGTCTCCCGTTGTGCCAGTTGCTGGCGGCGACACTCTGCGTCTCGCTTTCTCCAGGGCGGTGAGCGCGGTCACAGTTGCATCCACCTCCAACTGGAAGCCCGGGCAATTCACCCCATCACATGAACCGATACGGAATTATGAGGTGTTGGGACCAATGTCAGCCACATCCACTTCCGATCCAACCGCTTGGCTCATCACAATTCCGTCGTTGAACGATCAGGCCACGAATGGGTATTCATTTTCGGTAGTCGCAAGGATTGGCTCCGGGTACCGCGATTACAGGCTTTCAATTCGGACCCCCCGAGTTGCCAATTGCGAGGCTTACTACAACGCGGAACAGACGCTCTATGCCTGCGGAGTCGCCACCCCTCCATGAGTCGGCCAACAGCTTCGCTTGTTCTCTCCTCTAGTTGCGCGGTAGGGCGGACCGATCCGCAGTTGGCGTGATATGGGCCGCCGCGCCGGTTTGATCTGGACTGCCTTCCTCGTAGTGGCGGTGGTTGCGGCGATCGCGTTCGTGTACGGCCAAGGAGAAAGCGGCCTGAAGCACGTCGGAACCCGTGCGCTTCGCTTCAACCAGCCTTTTCCGACGGGCAGCACTGCGGGCGTGCGCTCGATTAGGACTGAACCTACGCGCTAATTCGGTGCGACACCTTCAGCGCTGGGAGCAATCGCTGATCGATAAGATCTCCACCGTGAGTCTGAAGCCACGCTTGCCGTCGTCGGCGACGATCATCGCTTGCATCGCGCTGTTTGTCGCACTCGGCGGCTCTAGCTATGCCGCCATCCAGATCTCTCACTCGGAAGCCACTCTCAAGGAGAGCCACCAGAAGCCTTCCCAGTCGCAGATCAAAGCCGCAGTGGCCAAGTACTTTGCAAGCCACCGAGGCCAGTTCGTCGGACCGCCCGGCCCTGTCGGGTCGGTCGGCTCGGCTGGGCTGCAGGGCGGGCCCGGCGAACGGGGTCCCGCTGGCTTGGCCTCGGAATCGGCAAAGCTCGCTGGTCCGGTGAGCACAGGCTCGGCCAGCATGGTCAACCTCGGCGGTCCTAGCGTCACGGTCAAGGTCGGCCCCAGCGGGCTGATCGCCTATTGGGCAAAAGCTACGCTAAAGAGCGAAGGTGGAGGAACGGCCGAAGTTGATCTCACGCTTCCATCGGGCTACGCCGCGCAGATCCAAACGTCATCGAGTTCGCCAATCACCCTACATACCGAACCTGGGAGCGACAGCGGCGCCTTCATCTTCAACACTGGCCTCTCGACCCTCTACGTCGGCCCCGGCACCAAGACGTTTTCACTTGAGTACTCCGATTTAGGTGGGATCGGGGTCTTCGAAGAAGTCGAGCTGGACGTAATACCGCTTTGACCGACACGCTGAGCTGGTAGCTGCGACAGCACTCATTGCCCTTCCAGGATGCAACAGGCCCGCGTGCCGAGCGGCTGGCTAGGGAGTTGCTCAAGGCGCCGGAACATCCGACGCCGTTTACCAGGAGAAGGCACCGATCGAGGATCTAACCGCTGATCAAGAGTCGAACCTAGTTCCTCGCCCACGGTTTGGATCTATGGTGTCGGGTCGAACGCTGCAGTCCTTGGCCCGCTGAGCTTGTGAAACTGACAGTGCTCTCTGTGCGTGTGGAAGTAGCAATGGTCGGTGACCCATTCGGTCGTATACCTGGCGTCCCAAGACGTTTCGTTTCCGCCTTGCAGGTGAACCAAGACGTATCCGTAGAAGAGCTTGGAGCGAAAGAACCAGTATGTAAAGCATCGCTGCTTAGTCGAGTCGATCGACCGGCACGATATGTGGTATCCGAAGCGGCGCTTAAAAGGGATGCCAAGGCCTTCGCGGAGCGCTTGGCGAGTGTCGATTTCGGCCAGGGGGTTATCCAGCGCCGGGACCGAAGGTTCGCTTGGTGGCCGCGTCGAAGGTGGCGGATCGAGGGCGGCAATCCATCGATCTACCCATGGAGAGATCAGATCGGCGCGGGTGTAGATATCTGGAAATTTGGTGGAGCAGTTGCCGAACACGGCGTGCGCAAGTCCGATCTCGACCAAGCCTTGGCCTTTGGGCCCAGCTGCTAGCAGCGGGCCGCCGCTGTCGCCGAAGCAAGATCCGGAGGCGACTCCGGGTGGATGGGTAACACAGATCCGCGCCTTCACGTTGAAGTGAGACCCAAAGCAGTGACCGCCCCGCACAGTTGATCTTGCCCACATCAGCTCGCCAGTCAGCTGCTTCTGGCCATATTCGATCTCGCCCCAGCCAGCGATCAACGCATGGGTTCCGGCTCGCAGGCGCTCGGCGTTCGCCGACGTTGCAAGGGGAATCGCGGGAGCTGTCGTCGGGGTCGAGAGCACCAGTAATGCGGCATCTCCCCCCCTCCCATCGTCCCGGTGACCGTATAGCGAGGGTAGACAAGCACTCGTGAGACCCGCGATAACTGTCGTTTGGGAGCGAGCACGTTCACATTGCCAGTGATCACGCCGTAACCCGCGGCTTCCCTCGTGACGCCAGTTGCCAGATCCGCGGCGCAGTGGCCGGCGGTGAGGATCAGATTCGGAGCGACGACGGTTCCACTGCAAACGAGGCCTTCTTCTCCTTTGACATCAACTACTACCGCCATCCAGGGGAAGGTGCCGGGTGCCGCGGCCTCGCCACCGATAATCGAGGCCCTGGCGGTGGGGGAGGGCCGCGGCCCACTTGCGTTCCCTGTTGAGGCGAACAGAGCCAGCAGGCCCAGGGTGATCAGTGCAGCGAACAAGAGTCGCTTCGAAGCTCTGCTGTAGCGGGACGTCTCGGTGAACAATATTTTCAGTGGGATCGGCCTGGAGGGTGCATTTTGGATGGAGAGACGATATGACTTCAAACAGCCGGAATACGTTTGAAGCGCGGTTTCGAACTTGTCCAGGCACCCTCAAGGAGCGACAGCCTGAGCGGCCGCTCCAGTTCAGCCGAGGCGATATTGTCGAGAATGGCCGGGGAGTTTGCAGGCTGGGTGCCGGTCTGGCGCGGGAGCCGGGTCAGTCACTCGGGGGCCTGCGCGAGGCGGTTGGGCCACATGCGGAGCCGCTGGCTCGGGAGCCGCTGAAGGCGTCGAGGCAGCGGCTCCCGATGAGTTGGCTAGCGCGGGTGCTTGCGGTCGGCTTCGATGCTTTCCGCCTGCAGCGCCAGATCCGACACCGCACGCCCATTGCGGTAGCGATTCGCTGCACGGTGCCCCACGAGGGTTACGTCGCCCGCTCTCGATGTGCGAGAGTCAGGATGGCTCCATATCAGCATCGAGCGCCACCGCTTTCTTGACTCAAGCTCCAGTCGTACGAGCCTCAACGAGTCATAGCCCTGCAAGTTGCACATCAATGATGTTCAGCCGACGAGTAAGCCCTTCGATGGCGAAATTGCGTATCTCCTCTGCACTCGCCCCGAGTGCGTCCCAGTCGGTCCCCCCGCGTTCGGGCGGGGTCAAGGACTCAGAGACCATGGGCAGCAACTCGCGCAAGGTCGCGCGCACGGTCTCGGCGAGGGCTGGGGTCTCGGCAATCGCTTGGCGCAGGTACCACGTTCCATAGCCGATGTGGCGCTGCTCGTCGTGGTGGATTTTCGAGTAGCCCTCGACGAAGCCTGGCAGCAACCCTTCGCGCTCGAGGTAGGCGGTGACGAAGTTGAACGAGGTCAAGCCAAGCGTCCCCTCAAGGATTTGGTGGTAGAGCGTCACGAAGCGGACCTTGGCCTCGGCGTCTGCGGGCTTGGCGAGGAGTCGCTGGTGGGCCTCGACCAAGGCCTCGTCAAAGATCTTGCCAAAGGCTGGGGAAACCTGCTCGCGGGCACGTGCAATGTGGGTGGCGATCGCCGCCGGGTCGGCGATGACCTCATCCTGGAAACGAGCATAGAACTGCATATGGCGAGCCTCGTCCACCTGCTGGGTGGTGAGGAAGGTCACCTCCTCCTCGCTGCCGTAGGCGCCGACCAACCCCGAGAACTTGGTGGTGATCCGCTCCTCGGCCACCATTAGTGAGGACAGCACCCAAAAGATCAGGCCCCGGTCCTCCCCATCCATCTCTTGCCACTGCTCTCGGTCGCGGTCGAGGTCAATCGCAAACGGCGTCCATTGGGCATCCTCCCAGTGGCGGTAGAGGGTCTGCGGATCGAATAGGTGGAGCTCTGTCACTGCGGACCGGCTTAGGCAGGCTTTTGTGCTCGGATGATCGCCGAGGCGGCTTTGTCGTGGACCCGGTGAGTCTCAGTGATCTCGACGTCCTCAAGGCCCGCAGCAGATAGGGCATCATCGAATTCGCGCTGCGTCAGCGCGCCGGCGATGCAGCCGGTCCACTCGGCCATGTCGGCGCGGGTAGCGGCGTCCATGTCCTCGTCGGCGATCACGTCGGAAACGGCGAAACGACCCCCGGGCTTCAGCACCCTCGCCGCTTCGGCCAAAACCTTCGGCTTGTCTCCCGAGAGGTTGATTACGCAATTGGAGATCACCACATCGACCGTCTCGGCGGGGAGGGGAATCGACTCGATTTCTCCTCGCAGCCACTCGACGTTTTCGACGCCAGCCTTGCGCTGGTTCTCGCGGGCCAAGCTGAGCATCTCATCGGTCATGTCGAGACCGTAGGCCTTGCCGCTGGGGCCGACCCGCTTGGCAGATAGCAGCACGTCTATTCCGCCGCCGGAGCCAAGGTCAAGCACCGTCTCTCCCGCGTTTAGCTCCGCCACCGCGGTCGGGTTTCCGCAGCCCAGCGAAGCCATCGTCGCGGTGTCGGGTAGCTCACCACGGGCCGTCTCGTCATAGAGGGAGGCGCCAAAGACCTTGGCCTCCTCATCGCTGAGCGTGGCGCTACCAGGGCCACAGCATGAGCTGCCGGGGTCCTTGTCTTGTCCCACGCTCTGGGCCGCGGCGGCGTAGCGGGTACGAACGGCCTCGCGGATCTCACTTGCATCGCTCACTTGGTCAGCCATGTGGATAGCTCCTTTAGGGCATCGGGGATCACGTAGTAATAGGCCCAAAGGCCCTGGCGCTCTGATTCGACGATTCCGGCCTCACGCAGCACCTTTAGGTGATGGGAGACGGTGGGCTGGGAGAGGTCAAAGAGTGGGACCAGCTCGCAGACGCAGACCTTTCCGGCGTGCTTTCGCAGCACGTCGACAAGTTGCAGGCGGATCGGATCGCCGAGCGCCTTGGCAATCGCCGCCATCCGCTGCGCTTCCTCTCGCTGTACGTCGGGGTAGACGACCGGCTCACAGCACGGCTCACCGGCGGGACGCTTGGTCTTGGGAGTTAGCTCCAGATCGACAGGCATCAATTTACTTATATCTATTGAAATTACGTTTGTCAATGTTTAGGATCGCGGCATCAGATGAGCGAGGTCGTCGTAATCACCGATATCCACGGCAACTTGCCGGCGCTTCAGGCGGCGCTGAGTCGCGTCGAGGAGATTGCCCCCGATGCCCTTTACTGCGGTGGCGACCTAGTCGGCTATGGCCCCTGGCCCAACGAGGTCTGCCGCACAATCGAGGATCGCTCGATCCCAACGATCTATGGCAACTACGACTACGCGATCGGCCGCGACGAAGAGGACTGCGGCTGCGCCTACGTCACCCAGCACGACCGCGACCTCGGTCAGCTCTCGGTCGATTGGACCCTTGAGCACACCGACCAGCGCTCCAAGGACTTCATGCGGGAGCTGCCCTTCGACCTCCGCTTCGAGCTGTGTGGCAAGCGGGTCCGCCTCGTCCATGGCTCGCCGCGCAAGGTCAACGAGTACCTCTTCGAGGACAAGCCTGCACACACGTTCGAGCGAATCGCGGCCGGAGCCGACTGCGACGTGCTGGTCTTCGGTCACACCCACAAACCTTGGATCGCCACCTTCGGTGGTGTCCTGTTTGTCAACTGCGGCTCAGTTGGAAAGCCCAAGGACGGCGACCCGCGCGGAGCCTTCGCAGTACTTGACGACTCCGATGGGGGCGTCTCGGCGCGGGTCGAGCGCTTCGGCTATGACGCCGACTTCGCCTCCCGCGAACTGATCTCGGCCGGGCTTCCGGCGGAGTTCGGGGAAAAGCTCCTGAGCGGAAAGTGAGCGGGGAAGAAGAGATGAAATACGTACTATTCGTCTGTACTCAAAACGCGGGGCGCTCGCAGATGGCGCAGGCGTTCTTTGAGCGCTACGCGCCAGCTGATCTGCATGGTGAGTCGGCGGGCCTAGAACCCGCCGATCACATTCACCCGGTTGTGGTCAAGGCGATGAGGGAGGTCCAGATCGATCTATCAGATCGCCACCCCAAGAAATTGAGCGTTGAAATGCAGCTTCACGCCGATTTGGCGGTGACCATGGGCTGCGGGGGGCGCTGTCCCTACGTACCAACCGCGGTTGAGGACTGGGAGATCGACGATCCGGCCGGTAAATCAATCGAGGAGGTGCGAGTGATTCGCGATGAGATCGAGGAGCGAGTCGAGGATCTCGTCCTAGAGCGGGCCGAAGAGATCCGAGCTGACGGTACAGCGCACTCGGTCCGTCTGGCGGGACTGCTTCCGACCTTGATTCGGGAATTCGACGGATCTCGCAGTCCGGAGGAGATCCGTGCTTGCGCCGATGTGGTCCTCACCCAATACGCCGAGGTTCCGATTCGCAACCATGTCATGGCACTCGCGCAGCGACGTACCCGCGAATGCCTGCGCGCTGAGACTTGCTATGAGCTGGCAGAGGCCCAATGAACACGGTCCCGCTTGCCAGGCGTCTCTTTGCCGAGTTTCTCGGCTCCGCCTTCCTCACCGCCACGGTTATCGGCTCGGGGATCGCCGCGTCGCAGCTCTCGCCCGGAGACGTCGGTCTCCAGCTATTTGAGAACGCCGCGGCCACGGCGGCTGGCCTCTTCACCTTCATCCTGATGTTTGGGCCGGTCTCCGGTGCTCACTTCAACCCGGTCGTCTCGCTGGTAGACGCGAGCTTTGGCGGTCTGCGCTGGCGTCACGCCCTCGCCTACATTCCCGCTCAGGTGAGCGGATGCATCGCGGGGGCGATCACCGCCAACGCGATGTTCGCGCTCTCGGCGATCAGCATTTCGACCAAGCATCGTGCAACGCCAGCGCATTTTCTGGCGGAGGTGATTGCCACCCTCGGCCTGATGCTTGTGATCTTTTCCCTGGCGCGGACCCGGCGGGGCTCGCTGGCAGCAGCGGCGGTCGGCGCCTATATCGGCGCTGCCTACTTCTTCACCAGCTCGGCCAGCTTTGCTAATCCAGCGATTGCCATTGGGAGGATGTTCTCCAATACCTTTGCCGGCATCGCTCCCTCCTCAGTTCCGTCCTACATCGTCGCGGAGTTGATCGGTGGGGCGGTGGCGATCGGTGTCATTCGCGCCCTCTATCCCGACATCACGCCAGAAGAGGCATCCGAGATCATGCTGCCGCACGAGGACGGGGCCAAAGAGCGATCACCCGACCTCCAACAAACCTCTACGGCCGGTTGAAGGGCGTGGAGCCACACAAACGAAATGCGCCGTGAGCTGCGGCGCTGGAAGGAGTTGCCTTGAAGAAGTTCTGGTCTAGCGTAAACCCGCAAAGGATTGTCGGAATGGTCGCGGTCCTGATGGTCGGAGCCGCCCTTGCTCCCGCATTCGCCAGTGGTTCAGGTGGCGCAGCCACCTCGTCGGGGATGCCAACGATCTCCATCAGGGGCGCCACACTGAACTCTCTGCGTTTCGTGGGGCCCAAGAAGATGTCCGAAGGCGAAGAACTGCAGATCGTCAACCAGTCAAACGTGCGCAAGGTAGGTCCACAGACCTTCACGCTTGTGGAAGCCTCGGAAATCCCGAAGACCAAGAAGCAGCGCGAAAGCTGCATGAAGACGGGTCAGATCTGCAAGGCGATCATCGGCTGGCACGGCATCCATGGGACCCATGCCAAGACAAACCCGGTTGAAGCTGGCTTGGAAGGATGGGGAACGGAGGGGACCACGACCTCGAAGGGCGACTCCTGGTACACGGGCACGCAGCCAAACGCATCCATCTCTCAATTGATGTCAGCGGGTGCGGCCTTCGTGCCAATCACATTGAGCTTCATGAGTGCGTTCGATCCCGCGTTGCATGGACAAATCACAGTAGTTCCGCGGCACTGACATCGCCACGGCCGCCGAAGCTGATCGTCGGCCGCCGGTCAAGCAATTCCTTCCGTCTCACACAGCCTCGCAATCTGGCGGACGCAGCCCCCACCCCCACCATGTCCATGGATGGGGTGGAGCTGCTGGAGTTGGCGGGCCTGGGTGGAGCTGCCGGAAGTTGCGAGTGCTGTGCTAGGAGGCCGCGCTCGGGCCGGTCAGGCCGGAGGCCTGGCGGCGCGAGGGCGGGGTTGCGGCGACGAGGCGGGGTCCAGGGGGGCGGTCAGCGATTTCAAGATGAGGCTGCCCACCACGGCTCTTGTCCGGGTTAGGGGCCAAAACGATTTGCTCCGTGCCCTTCCT
>CAVUWL010000002.1:0-6700 GCA_963745305.1 uncultured Solirubrobacterales bacterium | reverse complement strand
CCCGTCCGTTATCCCCTTGAGGAGCAGCCCTTGAAAAAGCGTGTTGCGTCGGTCATCTGCGTAGTAGCAATCGGCGTTGTTGGTCTGGTTGGAGGCGCTTCTGCAAAGCAGCCGGTGGCCCAGGCATCAAAGTATTGCTCTGTCTATGCCGAAGAACACTACGGCGACCGGAACGCGCGGACTCCCGGCGGGATCAAATGTCTGGGAGCCGGCGAGTACTGCTCGCATTTGCCCGGGTATGCAAGGGCGTACAAGAAGGCGGGGTTTCGATGCGACGGGGAAGGAAGGTTGGTGAGGCGGTAGAGATTGTGAGCCCTTCAACCCGTCCAGTGAGCGAACCCGTCGACTAGATCCCCGCAGTCGCGATAACCATCTACCTAGGAAAACTCAAATATGGGCCTTGAACTAGAGAATCTCGACGAGCTAACTCGAGAGTACATGCTTGCCGAGCTTGAACAAGACGAAGTAGATGGCGGCCGACCCTATCTCAGCCCTCGACTCAGTCCCGATGGTGCGAAGCTGGTTACCCAAGTCTTCTTCGCGAGGCAATAGAGCGCGGTGACGATCGCTCGCTTGAGATTGCTCTGGCGGTTCCCGGGTTGTTCAACGCCCAGGAAACGTACGAGCGTAACGGCAAGCTTCACACACGCAAGATGAATATTCGAGCGCCGCAGACCTTGGCCGAGGGTGAGTTCAATCGCTATTACATTAGGGGTCTATGCGCCAAAGTCTGTGCCGATGGCGGTGGAATGGTCGAGGTGTACCGCGCTAGGGAGTCCTCTTGGGCTCGGCCAGAGTCCGAAGCGCTGATCGGCCGGAGGATCGATGCCGCCGAGCTGCTCGAGGACCTGCGAACCCATACAGGCGAGGCGCCGACGCTCCTTCCCGAGGTCAATTCAGGGTTGAGCGTTCGGTTGGTGAAGTAAAGGCACATTCGGGGGGAGCGGCGACGCTGAGTCTCGGTGCGGATCTCGGGCTCAGCGACCCTTGAGAGCGCTGATCGAATCCTTGATCACGGTGTGGGTAGCGCCGTTGGTGGCCGGCAGATCGACCCGCTCCTGGAGGTCGGCGCGGCCGCCAATAAGCAGCATGCCGTGGTCAAAGGTGAGACGAAAGCCGGAGATTTTGCGCTCGATCAGGGCGGTGTCCTTGGGGATCGCGGCATTGGGCTCAAGATTCTGGTCCCGCAAGCGCTGGCGCAGCTTGGGTTGATCGTTGGGCTCGACCGAGCGCTGCAGGAAGGTCTCTGGACTGAGGTCTTCGTCGGGCTCCTCGAGAAAGGCCTGAACCGCGACCTGGTAGCGACCCTTGCGGTCGGGCGAGGCGACGTCCTCGTTGATGAAGATCTGCGTGGCGGCCCAGAAGTCGAGGGTCGCCTTCTCGGCGCTGGTGGCGATCTGGGCGCCGAGAAAGTCGCGCAGGAAGAACCGTGCGAGGCCGCGCGCCTCCTGGCGACTGCGCTGGTCATCGGAGGCGAGGCCGGACATCGTAAGCGGCTGACTGGGGTCGGGGATCTCCAGAAGCGCCGCCTTGAAGACCCGGGTCTTGCGGGTGAGGGTGAGGTCACGGAGGAACTCGAGGTCGATCACCCGCTGGTCACCGACCTGGTCGATGACGACGTGAACGCCGACCTCGCGCTCGAGCTTGAGCACGGCAACGACGTCCTGGCCGCCGGAGGTCGCCCTGATGACGGTGAGAATTCCGGGGGAGTTGTTCTTCTTCTGTAGTTCGAAGAGGTGCTTTGCCATCGCCTGCGAGGCGGCGACGTGGGCGGCGGGGTCGACGAGGATGCTCTGCACCCCCTCGCGCACGACGGCGGGCTGATCGGGATCGGCCTGGATCGCGATTCCCTTCTCCCCCAGGCTCTCACGGAGCTTGTCGCGAAAATAGGCCTCGAGGTCGGCTTCGAGGGCGACCGGTCGGTCGGTGAGGATTAACTGCTCGGTGCCACCGGGGCGGGGCACGTCGTGAACGACGGCCTCGACGATCTCAAGGCTGGATGGCTGGACCGTCATTTGTCCGTCTCGCGACTGAGGCGCTCACGGGCACGGTTCAGATAGTTAGAGCGTGCCGTCTCGAAGAGATCCATGGCCGCGTTGATCTCCGGCTGGGGGCGCGAGTTATCGAACGCTTGGGCAATCGCGAGAAGCGCTTCGCGCGCTTGGAGGTAGGCCACGGCGACCGGGTCTTCAGTCGCCAGGCGGAGTAGAAGCCGCTCATAGGTGGCGTGAACTTCGGTCGACCAGCCACCGACCTCGGCCTGGTCGAGGTCTCCCTCGGCAATCGCACGAAGGCGGCTGGCACCCGGCGCCAAGACCCGCGCGGCTTCGTCAAGAAGCTGCGCGAGATCATCGTGGCGGCGCTGTCGGCCTTCGTGCTCGTGGTCGGAGCGCTGGCGCGTGCGGGCCGAGTGGGCAGCGACGCCGGGACCGATCACGCCGGAGACAACTATTCCGACGATCGATACGGCCGCCGTGTCAGTCAATGCAAGAGGAAGCATTATCCATATTGCCAATGAACGACAACCACATGCGCGATGGGGACGTCGAGGATGGTAGTTCCGCCGACACTACTGTTAGGTTCCGTGAATACGCTCATATCTTTGTTCAAGTTGTAGGTCGAAATGCAGCAACAGAATGTACGCTCGACCTCCGGCGGAAAACTGGTGTTAAGTTGCGCGGAATTTGCGGGTTCCTAATTGACGTTTCGGCACCGAGGCTAGGAGAATCAAGATTCGCCAGTTCGGTTTAGCGTGCAGTCGGCGGCTAACGTTCTTCCCGACATCCTCGAATCAGGATCGCGAGTCGTGTTCTGTGGAACTGCCGCCAGCTCCGCATCTGCCCGAGCGGGCGCCCACTAGGCGGGGCCGGGCAACGCATTCTGGGCAACAATCCATGCGATCGGCCTGACACCGGCGCGGCTGATGCGGGTCGAATTCGAGTGACTGCCCGAGTACGGGATCGGGCTGACCGACATCTCCAAGGTGCTGCACGGGTCCGACGAGGAGGTCGGGACCGTCGAGTTCTACGTTGCCGGTCTGCAGGAGCGCGTGGCCGAGGTCGAACCGGCCAATCTCGCCTTCAACGGCAAGAGCCCAGCCCGGGGCCCATGGACGCGGAGTCGACTACGGACTTCAACCGGAGCGAATTGGCGGGGGGCGGTGTGGGTACTGCCGACGACGTCGGGTGCAGCGCGGAGTTTTGGGATGTCAGGCCATGGAAGGCACTGGCCGAAGGCTGTAATTAAATGGCGAGCGGTCTTAGCGGGTTTGGTAGCTCGCCTTGCAAGGCTAATGATCTGTGTGCGCTCGGTCGAATCGGTGCCCGATGGAGAGCGGACCCGCAAACACCGGAGCGCGAATGGCCGGTCAACATGCCCGCTCCTATGCTCGCGGACTGGCAACACGCATGTTGGTGATAGTGAGTGTGGCACTGGCAGTGCTGGTGATAGCGTGGGCAGTTCTAGGGCTGCGTGGCCTGCCGCTGATTGCGGTCGAGCTTGCCGCAATAGGAGTGATCGCTGTTCGCAGACCGAAGGTTTGAGCCCAAATTCGATCGGTGGCTGCGCGGGGCACAGGGCGAGGAGCGCGTCGGGGCGATCATCGACGGCCTGAGCGCAGATGGATGGCGAGCTATTCATGACGTTTCGGTTGGACACGGAAACGTCGATCACATCCTTGTTGGCCCGGCTGGCATCTTCACGATCGAGACGAAGAGCCACCGAGGACGGATCTCGGTTGACCGGCTGGACCCAAGCTGATTGAAACAGGCCTACGCGGAGGACAAGCTGATCGAGCAAATCACCGGGATGGACGTTCAGGGGCTGCTGGTGTTCAGCGAGGCGTACCTTGTTGGATCGGTGCCGGCGCGACGAAAAGGGGTGACGGTCCTGCCAGCGCGGATGCTCGACTGGTACATCTCACGGCGAAGGCCTGTGATGTCGGTAGAGGAGGCCGAGGCACTTCACCGGCGGTTGGCGCTGGCGGTTGACGCTGGCGGTTGACGCTGGCGGTTGGGCAGGGCGGCGCGGGTAGTTAACGTCAAGCCGAGATTGATTGGCAGGCGCAGCGGATTGAGTGAAACAACCCGCCCGGCACGCAATGTTTGAAACGTAGGCGGGCCGCGTTTCTGGGCGGCGGTCGAATAGTTTGTAGCCCATGTCCTGTTATCGATTTGAGCGGAGCACCGAGGGCGACTGGCAGTACGTCGGATGGGACGCAGCAACTGGGGAGACGCCGGAGTTGGTTGCTTTTTGCCGAGTCGTGATGGCCCAGGAATTGTCGGCTGGGGAATACCGATACGAACGCTCAGATGAGCGAGACAGCCTTGATCGAGGGGTTTTGGTCCTAACCGAGGCTGGCGAGATTTTGCGTGGCCCCAGCCAACTACCGGATGGCTCGGAGTCAGTTGCACCTAGCGATCCGGTGCCCAGGCGAGAGCGGAACGTCGAACCCCTTTAAAGCTTGTCTGTTCGTCTGTAGCGCGGATCGTTGGCGGGAAACAGCACTGGTGAAAGGAGACCGGGCGACTGTCGATGGTTTCGCGGTACTTCCCAGATCCAGTCAGGTCGACTTGAACGAAGGCGCGAACTGCGCTCGCGTCGTCCGGCTCGATTGGCCTCTTACAAGCCTCGCAGGGCATCTCGGCGACCTCGGGAGGCTTTGTGCCGGCTCGCTGGAGGCTCGAAGCTTCAGCTGTCACCTCTGGCCTCGGTTGCCCCAACGCGATCGGACAAGCTGTTGCACGAGAGTGAGATCGGGAACCGGATCGGGCCCGGCGGGCATCTACCTCTGATGGCAAGCGACCTGCAACTTTGGGAGCGCAGCCTCTCCGGAGACGCGGAGGCTTTCGGCGACCTCTACGAACGCCATGCCCGCGCGATCCAGTCCTACTGCCTCTGGCGCACCGCCGACCTTCAGGCCGCCGAGGACGCGACGGCAACGGTCTTCCTCGAAACCTGGCGAAAGCGCAAGCGCCTGACCCTGAAGACCGACAGCGCCACTCCGCTGCTACTGGGGATCGCCACCAACGTCCTACGCCACCAATGGAGGACCCAGCGACGCTACCGAGCCGTCCATGAGCGGGTGCGAAACGCCGCCCAAGCCCCCGACGACCTTGAGGCCGAGGCGATCGCCCGCGTCGATGCGATCCGGCAGCTGCGCGATGGGGGCGAGGCGATCCGCGCGCTGCCGCGCCGCGAGCGCGAGGTGCTCGCCCTGCTCGCCTGGAGCGATCTCTCCTACGGGGAGATAGCCGCGGCTCTTGGCCTGCCGATTGGCACCGTGCGGTCCCGCCTTGCCCGCGCCCGCGCCCGCCTCGGAGATGCCTTTCCTGACCCAACAGAGACCAGAGCTGCGGAGGAAGCCCTATGAACAAACCGGATCCCGATCTCTCATCGCTGCTTCCCGACGACGCCACCCTGAAGACGCGGCGAGCGGTGCTCCTGGACGCCGTCGGAGCCTCGAAGGCAACATTTGCTTCGCCCGCTTGGCGGCGCGCTCCTCGCCTGGCGCTGGGCGGCGCTGTCATCGTTATCGCCGTGGCGGGCACGCTAATCGCCGGCGCCGGCAGCGATGGTACCCCCGCTGCCTACGCGGTCGAAAAGCATCCCGGCGGCGGGGTGAATATCAAGATATTCAGCCTCGGTGAACCCCAGGGCGTTGAACGCGCGCTGCGGGAAGCCGGCATAGCGTCTCAGGTCACTTACCTTCAGCCTGGGATGACCTGTCGCGAACCGCACTACACGCCGTCGATGGCAATGCTCAGGACACTACAAGGCCATCCCCAGCCACAACCCTGGGCCGGCTTCAATTACGAAAGCAGCGAAGGACCGCTGACCATCTCTATCGGCGACTATCGGCAGAGGCGGGAAATGAACGAAGAAATACGTGCGGCAGGACGAAAGGGGGACTCATCCGCTGCGGAATGGCCGAGTTTCGTGATCGATCCCACCGGGTTGAGGCCCGACCAAACTGTGATCATGTCCAGCTCACCCACCCCCCCTGGCTACCAGCAGCCGGTTCCTCCGAACAATCCGGACCGGAAGGGAATCAAAACCCGCCTGATGAGGCAGGAACCAATTGACAATGTGGGGGAGGTGCGAATTGCTGAAGGCAATGTCGACCCATGTGAACCGGTCCCGGCATCAAATGGCGAGACTCCGGTCAGAGCTCCGGCGGGCGGCTGGAGGTTCAATGAGGCACCCTACGCTGGCTGGGGTTTCGGGCCCGGTTTCAGAGCGCCGAATGGGCCGCAGCGTCCAGTCGCGGTGAGGACTGAGTTGCGGCGAATTACGGCAGCCGGTCGGGGGCGGTAAGCGCCTCGACCGGCCCCGACTTTCGTAGACCTCTCTCAGGACACTCCGGCGGCTGTTGGGACGTCGAGTGGGAGGGTCTGATCGTCCCCTCACTGACCGCTGACGCGGACGGCTGACCTCCGCCGGCGCGGAACAGCTCGTCCCTTCGGCGATCGAAGCGCCCTGCAGCTGGTTTTGGGGCATCACTCGGTGCCGCGACGCTCATATTTGCCGCATCCCAGAGAAATCGTTTGGCTGGATCGGTTGAGTGGGATTGCGGTAGGTAAGAGTGGTACGGTTTCTTGCCAATCCGCGGCGGGCGGGCCGGCCATCGAACTGGCTGCCGCGGTGGTGAAGCTCTCCTCCGCACTTCCTTGATGCGGTGACTCTGTTGGGGATGAGGCCT
>CAVUWL010000001.1:0-149576 GCA_963745305.1 uncultured Solirubrobacterales bacterium | reverse complement strand
GGGACTCAGCGCCAGGAACACAAATCATCATCGGCAGACTCTTCATGCAATTTTTGTCTACGCCATGCGCACTGACACTTTTGGACTGAAAGAGAACCCCGTCGCAGCGACCTCCAAGCGCCCAGAAAATGGAGCCAAGCAACTCGACGTTTTCGATCCCGCTGAATTGGAGTTGATCGCCGAAGCAGCTCGAGCCGGTCTTCATCGGCGCAAACCCAAAGGAACGCTCTCAGAAACCACGGAGGCGGAGCGACGGAGGGCCAACAATCAGGAACTAGACCTCTACGTCCTCGCCTTCAGTACCGGTCTGCGGATGGGCGAGCTACGGGCGCTGCGCTGGAAAGACGTTACGGCAGAGCACGTCAACGTCTCCCGTGCAGTGAGTGCAGGAGTCGAGTCTTCAACAAAAGCCGAGAGACTCGCACCGTTCCTCTCGAGCCTATCAGGCCAAGGAAGCATTCCAGCGATTGCGGCGGCGGGAGAACTTCACCAGTCGAGACGATCACGTCTTCTGCTCAGCGGCCGGAGCACCGCTCGACAGGGCCAACATTCGCAAGCTCTTCATCAAAGCTCAGGAAGCTGCCAAGGTCCGCGTGCGGACGTTCCACGACTTGCGCCATAGCTTCGCGTCGCGGGCCATTTTGGGATTCGATCCGGTAACGGTTCAGCGGCTCATGGGGCACGCGGACCTCCAGACTACGGCTCGCTATTTACACTCCCGCCCTCGGGATGATGAGGGCGCGAAGTTGTCAGCTGTGCTTAGTTCCTAGTCGATAACGCTCCTGCCGGTGGTCGCGCGCACGCCCAAAAACATCCCGCCTTGCCGCTGCAGGTCACGCTGAGCTTCGAACCTGCGACCTAAGTGGTCTCATTCGGAAGTTCGCGTACGTATTCCACCCGCGGACACGCTCGCTCCTCTGCAACAGCGGGCGCGAATTCGGTGCGAGCGCAGACGGCTGCGTGTCGTCCACAGCAGGCGTCCCGATCGTGAATAGTCGCCGCGGATGTCGAGGGAGGCGCACGCCCCAGTACGGGGTTGTACGAGCGCTTTGGGAGACCTAATGTCATAGGGTCTCATGTGTACGCCGCTAAGGAGGCATCTGGTGGATGAATACGACGCGGTTGTAGTGGGCGGAAGCATCGCCGGGTGTACGACCGGCGACGTTTCTCGGACGCCAGGGAGCCCGGGTCGCGCTGCTGGAGCGCTCGCCAAAAGAGGACGCCTACAAGGTCATCTGCACCCACGCGATCCAGGCGTGTGGGACCAATACGCTGCGTCGGCTTGGCTTGGTGGAGCAGATCGAAGCGGCGGGTGGCCTGCGCAACCACGCCGACTTCTGGACGCGCCGCGGCTGGGTTTCCTCCGAGACCAGCAGCTGACGCGGAGGAGCTGCCCTATGGCTACAACATCCGCCGCGAGCGCCTTGACCCGATGATCCGCTCGCTCGCGGCCTCAACTGAGGGCGTCAACTACCTGCCGGGCGCCACTGTCACTGAGATGATCCGTGACCGTAGGGGGCGACCCCGCGGCGTGCGGGCAGCTATCGACGGGAAGGATCGCGAGGTGCATGCCCGGGTGGTGATCGGCGCGGACGGACGCGACTCCAAGGTCGCCGAGCTTGCGCGGCTGCCCGCAAAAATCAAACCAAACGCACGGTTTGCCTACTTCGCCCATTACAAGGATCTCAAGATGACGAGGGTCAAGCCGGTAACAGCATGGATTCTGGAGCCAGGTGCTGCCGCCGCGTTCGTCAACGATGACGGTATCACCGTGGTGGGCTGCATGCCCAATAGGGACTTGTCCCGGAATTCCGCGAGGACCTGGAGGGCGCGTTCGTTCGATATTTAGCCGATCTGCCCGACGGGCCAGATCTTTCCACCGGGCAACGCGTCACCAAGATCATGGGCCGCCTGGAAATGTCGAATCTTCGCCGTCGCGCCAGCGGACCGGGTGTCGCTCTCGTCGGCGATGCCGCACAGGCGACAGACCCGCTATGGGGCGTAGGGTGCGGCTGGGCGTTACAGAGCGGAGAGTGGCTGGCAAGGGAGCTTGCGGGCACCTTCGGATCTGACCGGGAGGTCGATCGGGCGCTGGGCAGGTATCGCAGCAAGCACCGGCGTGCGCTAGCCGCGCATCACTGGCTGATCTGCGATTACGCGACGGGCCGGCGGCTGAACCCCGTGGAGAGGATGCTGTATGGCGCGGCAACCCGCGACCAACATGTCGCGCGAGCGATAGTCCGGTTGGCTGGTCGCATGGCGACCCCACAACGCGTCCTCACACCAGCTTTGATCGCGCGCGCCGGGTGGGTGAGTGCGCGAATGCAGCTGAGGAAGGCAAGTTCAGCATGAGCGCACCGGAGCTCATGGAGGTAGCGGGTGCCAGCCACTCCTACGCGAAGGTCAACGGGGTGCGCCTGCATTACGTCGAGGCCGGCGAGCAGCTTCGCAGTCGTCGTCTTTCCTGATCCCGGAAGGCCCTCCAACGAAACGATTAGAGGCGCTCCCACAGGACCTCCTCTACTACCCCTCCGCAGCGGCGGCGCTCAACCAGGACTGCCACCTCTTCGATTCGCTCGACCCCAGCGCCCTCGCGCTCGACGTCGCTGGTCTGGCCACGATCAAAGCGGGGCCGACTTTGATCGTGTCCAATCCGGCGTTCACGCACGCCTCTTTTTCGTCGAGGCTGTCGCACAAACCTCCGGCGAGGCGATGTGCGCTGATCTCCGGCCTCTTTAGAGATTGAGCCTCAGCTCAGGTCGGCCGAACGCTGGTCTGCAAGCCCACGGGGCCACAGCGCATCCTAGGTGCGGTTGAGCGCGCGCGTCGCGGCTTTTTCGCGAGGGGTTTGTGCAACACCCACCGTCCAATCCGGTCGTCCGCGCGGATAGCCTGGACACGCCCGCTTTCGGATGCCAGGAGGCGCCGTGCCTCCCTGCCGCGCCTTCCGCAGACCTGAACGATGCCTTGCTCCCGCGGGCCCGACACGACGCCTCGTGCTGCCCAAGCCTGGGCGCGGAGCACAAACGGCGCCGCTGGGAGCCCGTCGCGGCAGCGTTCGCGCAGCTGCGCTTGTCGCCTCGCGTCGAGGGCAGCCGTGTAGCTGCCGGCCGGCCCCACGCCAAGGGTGAACGGCTCCCACCAATCGTCAAAGCTCGGATGCTCCACGCTGACTATCAGGGCTGACTCCTCGATCTCCCGCAGCCCGGCAGCGTGAAACAGCCGCGGAAGCTCGCCCTCGCGGGCACCGGCAAGCTGCGACTCATCCTCGACCTCGGGGTCGAGTTCGCGCGCCGCATCCCAGAACAGGCTGAGCGGGCCCTGACCGCCAGCGTGATCCCACACGCATGCCGCCACGACACCGCCTGGGCGAGTGACGCGCACCATTTCGCTCAGCCCCCCTGTGGGATCTTTCATGAAGTGAACGACGAGTTGCGCGAGAACTCCGTCGAATGTGTGGTCCGCGAAAGGCAGCTGCTCTGCCGACCCAAGTCGCACGTCGACGCCGGGGTGACGGTCTCGGGCCGCCGAGACGAAGGGCTCGGAAGGGTCAACAGCCGAAACGAAGTCCGCTCGCAACCGCCTTACCAGCTCGGTAGTGAGAGCGCCTGGACCGCAGCCGACGTCGAGCGCTCGCTGACCAGCCGCGATCGTCGCGAAATCGGCAAGTTGTGGGGCCAGCAGCACCGAGTAGCGGCCCATGAAGCGGTCGTACGCATCAGCCGCAGCGAGGAAGCTCACTGAGCGAATCTAGCGCTTGCCGTCGAGGCAGTGACGCGACTGTCGTGCCGCTCGCGCAATTTGTCGGCTTGGGTCGCGGCCTCCCCTCCGCCGACAAAGCGGGCACGGGGATCACGCCCGCGCCCGCGCTCGCCTTGGACGACAAAACAGCGCTCGCGACCGGTTTCACAGGCTCGCTGTCGCATCCGGGCACGGAGCATGTGCCGTGCAACGTGGGCTCGGTCGCCTGGTGGATCGGCTTGCGGTTTGGCTCGGCGCGGTGAACTTCCGTGGTCAGATCGGTCAGCTGGTCGCGGTCCAGCTCACAGTCTCGCCGGAACTACCCGCGTTGAAGTGCGAGGTGACCTTGCCAATCGCCTTGCCATGCTTCAGAAACGTCCCGGTAACCGTGTCGCTGCCGATGCTCTTGGTCGACCCAGGCCCCATCAGCTTCAGCGCGGCCTTGAACTTGCCATTCTTGGAGATGGGCGCCGAGCCGCCGCTCGGGCGCTCGACGCCGCCACAGCCTCCGCTGCACTTAAAGGGCGTGATCACGGAAAGGTCCATAACTCGCTTGCCGCTCGCCGAGACGGTGAACGAGATCGCTTCCGTGGCCCCTCCCTTATAGCTGCCCGAGTACGACGCGCCCTTGCTCGCAGAGGACGCAAGCGCAATCCCGGCGCTCGCTAGCACAGCTACGGCGGCGAGTGCGCCGCATCTCCACAAGTGTCTGCCAAGCGGGCGTCGGATGTTCATACCAGACCTCCGGTTGTGGTTTAGAGGGTCAACCCCACGCGGAGTCTATTGATCGAAAAGGGTGCCCAAGTGATCGTCGAGCCGAGAGCGCAACGCATACCAGCGGCGGCCGATCTTGAAGGCCGGGATCACTCCTCGCCGCATAAAGTCGAGTGCGGTGGTGCGCTGGACGCGCAGCACTTTTGCGACATCGGTTGCCGTCAGCAGATCGTCGCGGGTAAACGATGGGTGGGTGTCTGAGTGCACGATTTTCCTCTCCTCTTCCTACAACCCCGGCGGATGGCGCTGCTGAAAGCCGGCCAGGTAGCTGGCGGAGAAGTTGCCCTGCGGAATCCACCCCGGTCCGCCGCCCGGATTGCTGTCAGAGGTACCCCAGTAGCGCTCACTCGGCGGCGTCACGCCCGGCATGAACTCGATGAAGGTGTGGGCTTCGGGCCCGTAGGGCTTGACGTGGATCGTGACCTCCCGCCCCGGGCCGGGTTCGCCCCAGTCCACCAGCTCGGTGGTGTCCATCGTCGGGTTGTGAAAGCCACCGACCTGGAGCAGGTGAGAGACGGCCGAGGAGCAGTCGAAGGGACCGTTGGGCGGAGTCGGGGACTCGCCATGGGAGCCGCCCCAGACGTAAGGGATATGCAAGGCGTTGATCCGCGCCGCCTCGGCGAGCATCCGCTGCAGCGCCGGGCCGACGTCCGCGGCGGCGCAGTCGCCGAACCCCGCGGTCTCGACGCTGCCCGTTCCCTGGAAGCGCTTGGCCTCAGCCAGAACCTCGGCCACATACCAACCGGCGTGGTTGTAGGCGAGAATCGCCGCCTGCCAGTCGCCCGGCGCGCCGGAGGCGCGCAGGTAGCGGGCCGCGGCGAAGATCGCATCCCAGGGGTCATAGGGGTCCTTGCGGCCGTCGTGGTCGGCGTCGACGCCCCAAATGGCCCAGGTCGAGGGCTCAAACTGCATCCAGCCGATCGCGCCCGCCGAGGAGGGACCCATATTGGTGCCGAAGTCGGTCTCGACCTCGTTGATCGCGGCGAGGATCGCCGGCCCCTGCCCGCCCAGCCCGTAGCGCGAGGCTGCTGCCTCATAGATCGGCACCAGGCGGCTCGGCACCTTCGAGCTGAGACCGCCGACCGTGCTGCCGCCGCCGCAGTTGGGCGAGGCTCCGAAGATCAGCCCGATCGAGAGGACGAGCGCGATCAGCGCTGCGAGCAACCCCAGCGGGATCCCGAGCAGGAGCTTCGGGGCGCGGGGAGCAGACAGTGAGCCGGCCTCCATCGTCCCTGCTCAGCTCGGCGGTGAGATCGCCACAACCCGCCAGCGGGAGTCGCGGTGTTCGACGAGGAAGGCGACCGAGAAGGGCGGCGAGCGGCCGTCGCCGATCCTGACGCTGGCGTTAAGCGCGCGGGCGCTCTGCGCTTCGATCGCGACCGAGAGGGCGCGAGGGCGAAGGCGGAGACGAGCGGGCGGCACCCGGACCGCGGCGGCTTCGATCCGGCGCTGAAGCGTTGGCGTCGCCTCGGGGAGGCGCGGCGGATGTGGCAGGTAGACGGCCCGGGCGTAGGCAGCGGCGAAGCGATCGGCGACGCTGGCCGCGCGGGCTAGCTGGGAGGCGGCGATCGGACCCGCGCGGCCGCCGAAGACGAGTGAGACATTCCCTCCGGCGCGCCTGGCGCCGGAGGGTCCGCAGCCGCCTGCGCCGAGCGCGGCGAGAACCATGAGAGCGACGATCGCCACGGGTGCACTGCGAGCCGGTTTTGAGGCGGTTGAAGGGCAGTCGGCGGAATGGTCCATTGCGGCCCTGTTGTCCGCCGCGCAGGCACTTTGCATCGATTTGAAATCAAGCCGATGCAACCGAACCTCTTGATGGACAAGGAGCGTGAGACCGAAGTCGCACGGTCAACCGAGAACGCTGGTCAAGGAGGCTTGATGCAGACCACCAAAACTGGGACGATCGAGGTCGATGTTTAAGAGCACGGTGCAAGCGGAGCTGAGCAAGGCTGAGCTCGACGGCGCTCGGCTCGGCTTCTCCCAGCTGCTTCGTCGCAAGCGCTTCTCACCGCAGTTCATCGCCAACCATCGCGATGACCTGCTGGCCACCGCCCAGCTCGAGTACACCCGCCGGACTACCGAAGGGGTCGAGGTCGAGAACCCCGCCGGCTGGATCATCAACTGCGCCTGGCGCCGCACCCAGAACCTCCTGGAGGCCCAGGGTCGCGGCCCGCGGCTGATCTCGACCGAGCGCAGCGGGGCGCTCGCCGACGATCTGGGCCGCAGTCCTGAGGATGCAGCGCTGGAAGCAGATCGGTTCCGCAGGGTGCAGGAGGCGGTCGAGCGGCTCTCGGCCGAGCAGCGCAGACTGCTTGAGCTCGCCTACTTCGAGGAGATGGGAGTGCGCGAAGCGGCGCGATTCCTCGGCTGGCACTCCTCCAAGGCACAGCGTTGTCATGAATCCGCACGGCGAAGGATCCAGGAGCTACTCGGCGTGGAGAGCCTCGATGAGCTGGAGATCCCGATCGGCCTGGCGGCCTGGCTCTCGCTGGCGAGCCGACGCTCCGCTGCCCTTCACCTGCCGGCGGGGATCGAAGCCGCGGCCGAGAAGGCCGGTCGCGGAGCCGGACACCTGTGGGCACGCACGCAAGAGCTGGCGCGTCGCTTCCTGGCGCTCGGCGGCGGCGAACCCACCGGTGGCGTCGTCGCGGGAGGAGTGGCCCGCACGGCCGGAGTCTGTGGGGCGGCAGCGGTTGCCTGTCTGGCGACCGGCGTCATCGGTCCAGGCCTCGGTGGCGTCAACCTGCTCGGCACACACCATCACAACCCTGCGCCGCGTGAGCGATCGGCGCAGACCGCGGATCGCTCAAGTGCTGTGGTGAGCCCGCCGGTCCGGGAAGTCCAGGCCTCCCCCACTCGCTCGCTCGCGTCCACCACCTCCGCGCCCCAGGCGTCCAGACAAGAACAGCGGCGGGCACCACGCAAAGGCCGAAGCCGAAGCCGTCCAGCTCGGCCGCCAGCCCGAAGCGACAAGTCGAACAGGAGTTCAGCCCGTTCGCCGGCGGTGGATCCACCTCGACGACCACACCGGCTCCCGCCTCCAGCACAGCATCTGACTCCTCGGGAAGTTCGCCATCGAGCGGCCCCTCATCAGGCGGCGGCTCCTCCTCCCCGGCGGCGGCGAGCGCTGCGAAGCAGACGACTCAGGAGTTCGGCGCCTTCAAGTAGCGTCAAGCTGCTTTTTCAGATTACGGAGCAAGCGCAGTTGGAGACCTCATGAGCCCGGTAGCGCTGTCATGGAGTGGTGCGCAAGGATGCTCCGGCGCTTGCGCTGTGGGTGATGCGGAGCCAGGGCGCCGCCAGCCGACGGCACTGATCACGACTTTCACAGCCGACTTTGGTCGCGTCAGCTGAACGGCGGCGGCGCGAGAGCTACTTGAGGAGGCGGAGGCGGCAGGGCTGCGGCTGGTCGAGGTATCGATCCCGGCGGGCTGCTCAAACAATGTCTACGAGGCGCGCTTCGCCGCGACGCTCAACGCGGAAATCCGGATAACTCGCCTTCGCCGATCTCTTCCTCGAAGACATCCGCGACTACCGCGAAGCGTGGTTCGAGCGTCTCGGCCGCGGCACGCTCTTCCCACTCTGGGGCCGTGACACCGCGCTGCTCGCCCGCGAGTTCATCGAGGCCGGCTTCGAGGCTGTCCTCTGCTGCGTCGATCCCCGTCAGCTCGATCCGTCCTTCACCGGGCGGGCATTCGACGATGCTCTCCTGACCGACCTGCCGGCGCGCGTCGACCCCTGCGGCCAGACGGCGAGTTTCACACCTTCGTCCACGCTAGGCCGATCTTCGAACGACCGATCGAGATCGAGCTGGCGAGACTGCGATGCGGGGCGGTTTCGCCTTTCAGGATCTCCTCCCAACCTGGTCCCGCGCGTAGCGGGCGCTCATCGCAGCTGAAACGGGAGCCTAACTACCGGCGGTAGCGAAAATGGACTTCGTCACGCCTCGCGTCGCAAGAAGAAGATCGCCGCAGCGCAGGGCGGAGGTGACGAAGGCGAGGCGACGGCCTCGCCGCAAGACCTCTCCGGTTGCCTTCAGCTGCGCCCCGGCGTCGGGACGCGCAAGGTAGGACAGCGAGACCATGTGCGTGACCGCCTCCTCATCGTCGGCGAGCTGCGGCAGGAGCGCGAGGTAGGCGGCAACGTCCAGACTGTGGCGATCGTTCCGCCGCGCAGCACTTCGACCGCGTTCAGGGCCTTCGGTGTTTGGGCTAGTTCGATCTCTGCTGCGGGGTCGCTGTCATCGATGGCCGCAACGCCGGGAATCGGAGCAACGGAACGTCCAGCGCTAGGTGCAAGCGACGGGCGGTCTCCGCATCCGAGCCCATGATCGGCTTCATATCCTCGCGACGATCCCACGGGCACCCGGCCTGTCGGTATCCAGCAACGCGGGAGAAACCTCGAGCTTGAATTCCGGGTAGCGACCGTGGAGGCGCTTATGAGCGCGCTCGTAGACGCTGCGGGTCTGATGGTTGCTGGGATGGCGCTCGCCGAAGGCGATGAAGTTCCAGACCAGCCCGCTGTCCGAAGTTTTGGCTAGCTGGAAGACAAAGCCGTAGGGGGCGGCGGAAGCCCCCTCCTGACCCAGCGGGACGTAGAGCTTCCTGCAGCCTGGAAGGCGCGTACCGTGGCTGCCGGCGGCTTCACATGGCCTCCAGAGGAGCTTCCCTTCCCCAACCTCGATTTCCCTGCGAGCGCTTTCCGCTCTCAGCCGTGCGTCAGCTTTGGGGTCAAAGCGCTCGACCTCCTCCAACCACTCCCCGGCGCCGAAAATGATCGGGGCCGGGGGCAACTTCTTGGTGGGACTCGCCATGCATTCAACGATACGGCCCCAAGGCACCCCCTCCCCCAAACGGACTTTGGGGCGTGCGGCAGGCGATTTCTAGCCGCTGCTAACCCTCGCCGTCAGGCCGGCTCGTCGTCCGCGGTCAGCCGCTCGAAGTCCGTCCTCGGAGGCCGGCTCCCATCCGCGCTCTGCATACAGCTCCGAGACCGGCGTGATTGCCGGCTCAAGGATCAGACTGCCCTCCCGATCGGGAACAGCCTCGTAGCGGCGACCGGCCACTTCGATTACCTCGCCAACCTCAAGGTCGAGCTTCTTCACCGCAGTTGCCATGTTGCTAATGCTAGAGCCTAAGAGTTAGCGCTTCACGCGATTGTCAGCGTGCGCAGGTTATGAGCCGCGACTGCGATGCGCCACCAAAAGGGCCCTTGGCCCACAGCGGTCCAAGGAGCTGCACGGGATCCGATCAAAGCGACCGTGCCGTCCGAGGCCAGCGCGCGAGCGCGGCGGACGAGCCCCGAGCGCCTTCCGGAGTGCGACACCGGCTGCTTGTCAGGCGATACTGGTGCGGTGAGCGATCGTAATGTGCTCGGTGGCGAGCTTGAGCCGTGTGGCATCGATCCGCTCACCGGCTTCTTACCGGGACGGATGCTGTCGTAGCGGTCCGGAGGACCTGGGGAGCCACACGATCTGCGCGGTGGTCACCTTCGGCGTTCCTCGAGCACCAACGTCGTATTGGCAACGACCTGATCACCCCCATGCCTCAATACCACTTCCCCGGGCTCACGCCCGGCGAGCGCTGGTGCGTAACCGCGGCGAACTGGCTGCGGGCGCACGAGGACGGCGCGGGCGCCTTTGTCGTGTTGGCGTCCACCCACGAACGGGCGCTTGAGGTCGTTCCTCTTGCGGTGCTCCAGGAACATAAGGTCGACGTGCCCGCGGATCCGGGACCATTCGGAGGCTAGCTCGCGGTCGCGGATCAACGGTTCCGCCTGCGCTTCGTTCAATCCAAGCGCGAACTCACAGCGGAGATCACGTTGGGGTTCTCCGTGTGGCGGAACTGGTGATGGCTGCCCTTGGAGCGCACCAGCCGCCAGCCCTTCTGTTCGAGTACCCGGGTCAGCTGCCGCGGGCGGACGGCGGGGAGCCGCCGGCTCAGGCAGGGACTTTGATCCGCTCGATCCGCGAGGGCTCAGGGAGCGGGCTGCCCTCTTCCCTGAGCACTGCGAGGTGCCCCTCGATCGCATCGCGCGCCATCTGCAGAGCTTCCTCGCGAGTCCCGCCCTGGGTGTGACAGCCCGGAAGGTCGGGCACAGACACGCTGAAGCCACCCTCGGGCTCGGGGTGAAGGACGACCTCGAATTCGCGCTCCTTTGCCATCTGGACTCGATCCCAGCATACGCCCGCCGCTGGGGCCGATCAAGGCGAACCGATGCAAACGCCCCTGGCGCTGGACAACCACGGCGAACGTCTCTCCCCGACCGCAAAGGAGCCCCGCCGTGGCACTCGCGACCTTCGTCAAGCTTCAGCTTCTCCTGACGAGCGCCGCCGTCAGCGTCAAGCCCGACCCGAGCGCCCTGCCCGGCACCTCGGCGCTTGAAAAGCTGATCGACGGCCTCGCCGCGGTGGCGCTGCTCGGCTGCGTCGCCGGGGTCCTGCTCGGCGCCGCCCAGTGGGCGCTCGGCAGCAAATCCAACAACTACTCCCACGCCTCCGACGGGCGCTCGAAGGTGATGTATGGGTTGCTGGGGGCGTTTGTGATCGGCGCCGGGGCGGCGATCATCAACTTCTTCTACAGCGCCGGGCAGGCGGTGCGTTGATGGCCGCACCCCTCCCCCACTCCCGCCAGAGCGCCGAGCGCGGCCGGCCGATCTTGGCCCGCGTCCTGCTCGGGCTCGCGGCCCTGGCGCTCGGACTGTTGTTCGGTAGGGCCAGCGCTCCGGCCGGGGCAAGCAGCGTCGCGGCACCCGACGAAGCGGGCGTTTCGCGGACGCAGGCCGGAGTCCCGATCGGCTTCCCCCACACACGCCGCCGGCGCCGCCGAGGCGGTGGCTGCCTACCAGCGCGCCTTCGCCACCCCGGCGATCCTGCGCCCGGGCGTGCTGCGGGCGCGGATCGAGGCGGTGGCGGCACCCGACTACGTGCAGACGATGCTCGGCGCCAACAGCCCCGGCGAGCAGCGGATCGCCGCCGGGCCGATCGGGCAGGGCGCCCGCGCCGGCCTGCGGACGCTCTATGCGGCGGTGCCGATCGGCTACCGGATCGAGTCCTACTCGCCCGCCCGCGCCCGGATCCTCACCTGGGGCTTCACCCTGCTCGGCAACGCCTCCGCGGTCGAACCGGCGGCCTACTTCGGCCTCACCCACACCGAGCTGGTCTGGAGCGGTGGGCGCTGGAGGATCGCCGAAACCCGCGCCGGATTCGGCCCGACCCCGAAGCTGGCGACACCGCCCGGCCCGCTCGGCGGCTACGGCGTGATGGGTCTCGCCACCGGGCTGCGGAGCTATGAGCTGGCGCCGTAGAGCGCTGCCGGCCTTCGGCCTCGCGAGCCTGCTGGCGGTGCTGGTCGTGCTCGCCCAGCCCTCTCCCCCACCCGCGCGAGCCAACATCGCCTGCGAAGCGGCCAGCGCCCCTGCCCACGCGCTGACCGGCGGGATCGGCGCGATCACCGGCGGGGCGATCGGCGGCGGCAACCCGGTCGGCGAAGCCTGCAACTCACTCACCGATGGCGTGGTGGGCGCGGTCACCGCGCCGATCACAAGCGCGCTGAAGGGGATCGGCAGCGGGATCTTCAACCAGATCACCGGCTGGGTCACCGAAGGCGCGACCTGGCTGATCGGCCAGGTGATCTCGGCGATCGATCAGACGACGACGCCCCAGCTCACCACCAAGGGCTTCCTCTCCGAGTACGGCCGGATGGCGGAGATCGCCGTCTTCCTGGCCGCGGCGATGCTGCTCGCGGCGGTCCTGGAGGGACTCGCCCAGGGCAGCTCCGCGCTGCTGGTCCGGGTCGTCCTGGTCAACCTGCCGCTCGCCTTCCTCGCCACCAGCGTCGCCTACGCGGTGGTGCAGCTGCTGCTCGTCGCAACCGACGGGCTCTGCCACGCGATCGCCGTCGCCACCGCCCACAACAGCCAGCGCTTCTTCACGGCGGCGATCGGCGACCTCGGCAAGGCCGGTGGCACGGCAGGAAAGGCTGGTCGGCGGAGCCGGCGGTGCCGACCCCGCGACCGGCGCGGTCGGTCAGGCGGCGGGCGCGACCGCGGTGCCCCTCTTCGTCACCTTCCTGGCGGCGATCATCGGCGCCTTCGCCGCCTTCTTCGTCTGGATCGAGCTGCTGATGCGAGACGCGGCGGTCTACGTCGTCGCCCTCTTCATGCCGCTGGCGCTGGCGGCCTCGATCTGGCCGCGCTGGTCGGGCACGCTGCGCCGCAGCGGCGAGCTGCTCGTCGTCGTGATCGGCTCGAAGTTCGTGATCGTCTCGATCATCAGCCTCGCCGCCGGGCTGATCGCAGAAAACGACGGCCAGATCGAGCACATCCTCGCCGCCTCGGCGCTGATGCTGCTCGCCTGCTTCTCTCCCTTCGTCCTCTTCAAACTCGTCCCCTTCGCCGAGGGCGCGATGGGCGCCGCCTACGGGCGTCGCTCAGCGGCGGGCGGTGCCAGCGGCGGCGGCGGCACAGCTGCTCAGCAACACCCAGATGGTGAGCAACATGGCGCGCTCCAACTGGGGCGGCTCCTCCGCCGGGGCAGCCGGCGGCGGCGGAAAGAGCGGCGGGCGCCCCGGCCCCGAGCCGGGTGGAGGTGGCGGGCGTGGCCCGAGCTCCGGCAAACCGGGCGGCGGTGGCGGCGCAGGAGCAGGCGAGGCCAGCGCTGCGGCGCCGGCTGCTGCGGTCCCAGCCGCGGCGGTTGCGGCCGCTCCCGCTGCGGCGGCCAAGGGAGCGCGAGCTGCCGGGCAGGGCCTCGCGCAGAGCGACACCGCCCAGGCGGCGAGCGATGCGCCGGCTCGGCAGGCGATGTCGAGCGGCGGAGCAGGCGCGGGTGCGAGAGGCGCCACCCGTCCGAGGACCGCGGAGAGCGCCGGGCGCAGCTCGAACCCGCGCGAGGCATCTGGCGGCGGCGCTCCGAGCCCGCGCGAGGCGAGCGGCGGCAAGGCGCCGGGCCCCGGCGAGCAGCCGCCGCGGCCGGTCACCGAGCTACCGGTCAAGCGCGAGCCGAAGGGAGCCAAGTGAGCAGCCGCCGTCGCTACCGCTTCGGCCCCCTGGAGCAGCGCGCCGTGGTCGGCCCGCTGCGGGCCGGGCAGGTCGCGATCGTCGCGGCGGCGGCGGTCTTCGGGCTGGGGTCGCTGTATGTGTTGCGGAGCTTCCTTGGAGCTGCTGGTCGGGGTGGCGGCGCTCTGCGCCGCCGGGGCGGTGATCTTCGTGCCGCTGGAGGGGCGCACCGCGGAGGAGTGGGCGCCGGTGGCGCTGCGCTGGGCGCTGCGGGGACGGCGGGCGAAGGCTGGGTACCGCTCGAGCACGCCGACCGCGGGGGTGCGGGTCGGTGCCGACGGCGAGCCGGACTATGAGCCCTCGCTGCCGCCCGAGCTGGCCGACCTCGACCTGCTCTCGGTCCCCTACGGACCCGAGCAGGTCGGGGTGATCCGCGACCGAGCGGCCGGCACCTACACCGCGGCGATCGCGGTGCGGGCCGGCGCCTTCGCCCTGCGCGACCCCGCCGAGCAGGAGCGGGCGCTCGATGCCTGGGGCGCGGTGCTGGCCAGCTGCGCCCGCGACGGCAGCCCGGTGCGACGACTGCAGTGGATCGAGCGCACCGTGGCGGGCCAAGGCGATGAGCTCGCCTCCTACCTGCAGTCCGAGCGCGACCGCACCGTCCCCCTCGACTCCAACCTGGTCCGCTCCTACATCGAGCTGCTCGAGTCCGCCGCCCCCGCGACCCAGGAGCACGAGATCCTGATCGCGGTGCAGATCGACCAGCGCCGCGGCGGGCGCGAGCTGCGGCGGCTCGGCGGCGGCGAGGAGGGAGCCTGCGAGCTGCTGCTGCGCGAGACCGAGAGCCTCGCCGAGCGCCTCGGGGTCGCCGAGGTGACGGTCTTCGGCGTCCTGCGCCCACGCCAGTACGCGGCGCTGATCCGCGACGCCTTCGATCCCTACGGGCGCCAGGGCCGCGCCCGCGCTGCTCTCGGCGACCCCGATCGCGAGGGCGTCGACCCGGCGCTGCTCGGGCCGCTCGCCGATCAGGAGAGCTGGACCAGCTACCGCAGCGACTCCGCCTTTCACGCCACCTACTGGATCTCGGCCTGGCCGCGCAGCGATGTCGGGCCGGCGTTTCTGGCGCCGCTGCTGATGCAGAGCGCCGCACTGCGCACGGTCTCGGTGACGATCGAGCCGATCCCCTACTCGGTGGCGATGCGAAAGGCCGAGGCGGCGCAGACCGCCGAGGTCGCCGAGGAGATCGCCCGCGAGCGCCAGGGCTTCATGACCACCGCCCGGCTTCGCCGACGGGCGCAGGCGAGCTCGCGGCGCGAGGAGGAGCTCGCCGACGGCCACGCCGAGATGCGCCACGCGGGCTTCGTCACCGTCTCCGCGCAAACCGCTGAGGAGCTGGAGCGAAGCGCCAGCGACGTCGAGCACGCCGCCCAGCTCGCCCGCCTTGAGCTGCAGCCGCTCTACGGCGAGCAGGACGCGGGTTTCGCCTTCACCCTGCCGCTGGGCCGGGGGCTTCGGTGAGGCGCGCCCGCCGTGCGGAGCGCTCGGGGCATTCCGCCACCACCGCGCACTTTCAGGCCGCCTACCCCTTCCTCGCCGAGGGCGGCCTCGGTGCCCCCGGCACCTACATCGGCCGCGACGCCTACGGCGGCGCCTGGCTCTATGACCCGTGGGTCCTCTACGAGCAAAGGCTGCTGGCGGGTCCGAACATGCTGGTCCTCGGCGGGATCGGCTACGCCAAGTCCTCCTTCGTCAAGACCTACATCTACCGCCAGCGGGTCTTCGGCCGCCAGGCCTGGGTGCTCGACCCCAAGGGCGAGTACGGGCCGCTGGCCCAGGCGCTCGGGGTGGAGCCGATCGCCCTGGTACCCGGCGGCCAGGTGCGGCTCAACCCGCTCAGCCCGCGCGGTGGGCGCGAAGCACAGCTCAGCCTGCTGCGCTCGGTCGCCCAGGCATCGCTGCGGCGCGAGCTGGCGCCCGAGGAGGACGCCGGGCTGCGGGTGGCGCTCGATCAGGTCAGCGAGGAGTGCGGCGCGGGCGAGCCGACCCTGCCGATGGTCGTGGCGGCGCTGCTTCACCCGCGCGAGGCGATGGTCCAGGGAGTCTCCGCCCCCAGCCGCGAGGACTTCGCCGAGGCCAATCGCGAGGCGGCGCTGGCGCTGCAGCGGCTCTGCGAGGGCGATCTGCGCGGGATGTTCGACGGCCCGACCACGGCGGGCCTCGACCTCGACGCGCCGCTGGTCGTCCTGGACCTGAGCGCGGTTCGTGACTCCGCCGCGCTGGGGATCCTGATGACCTGCGCCGCCGCCTGGCAGCAGGCGATCCTCCTGGAGCGAAAGCGCGCGGCGGAGTCGGGCGGTTTGCCGGGGGCGAAGGTGATCTCGGTGGTCGAGGAGGGCTGGCGGGTGACCGGCCACATCGGCGTCGCGGAGTGGCTGCAGCAGAACTTCAAGCTCTGCCGCGGCCTCGGGGTGCAGAACATCGTCGTCGTCCACCGCCTCTCTGACTTCGGCACCTCGGGGGCGGCGGGCTCGCGCGAGGCACGGATCGCCGAAGGGCTGATCGCCGACGCCGACACCAAGGTGATCTACATGCAGTCCCCCGAGCAGCGCGAGGCGCTGCGGGGACAGCTCGGGCTGAGCGCCACCGAGACCGAACTGGCGACGACGCTGCGCCTCGGCGAGGCGCTCTGGCTGGTCGGGCGGCGCTCATTCCTGGTCCAGCACCGGCTCTCCGCGCCGCGAGCGCGAGCTGACCTTTACCGATGCGCGGATGGTCGAGCACGGCGGGCGGGAGATCGGCACGGAGGCGCTCGGGTGAGCGAGCGCGGCGGGATCTACTGGGCGCTCGGCGCCCTGGCCGCCGCCCTGCTCGGCTTGATCTGGCTGACCGGCGCCCTCTCCGCCGCCCTCTTCGGAGCGGGCTGGACGCCGATAACGCCAAGCGAGCTGGTGGGTACCGCCCTTCGCCTCCCCTCCCATCTCGGCGAACCGCGCCTCGCCTGGCCGCGCGGGACCCGGGTGGCGCTGCCGGGGCCGCTCGGCTTCTACCTCAGCGGCGCTCTGATCCTCGGCGTCCTCGCTGCGCTGGCCTTGACGGCGCGGCGCGGCGCCGAGTTGCTCGGCATCCCCGAGCTCGGCAAGGGTCGCAGCCGCCCGCCAAGCGCGCGCTGGGCCAGCCGCCGCGAGCTGGGACTGCTTCGCGTCCCCTCACCCCAGCCGGGCCGGCTGACGCTAGGACGGTCTGGCCGCAGCCTGCTCGCCGCGGGTGAGCGCCAGTCGGTGATCATCGTCGCGCCCTCCCAGAGCGGCAAGACGACGGGACTGGCGATCCCGGCGCTGCTGGAGTGGCAGGGGCCGGTGCTCGCGACCTCGACCAAGAGCGACCTGCTGATCGAGACCGCCGGGCGGCGGGGGGAACTCGGCGAGGTGATGATCTTCGATCCTGCGCGGGTAACCGCGATGGAGCCCTCGCGGGCGACGCCGCTGCAGGGCTGCACGAGCTGGCGGGGGTCGATGCGGGTCGCCCACTGGCTCGCCTCCGCAGCGCAGACCGGCAGTGGCGCCGGCCTGGCCGACGCCGACTTCTGGTTCTCAACCGCCGAGAAGCTCCTGGCGCCGCTGCTCTTCGCCGCCGCCTCCAGCGCTCAGACGATGGCGGCGGTGATCGGCTGGCTCGAGCAGGGCCCGGAGGCCAGCCAGGCCGAGGTCGAGAAGCTGCTCGATGAGGCGAAAGAACCGCCGGCAAAGCGCGCCTGGCAGGCGACCCAGAACCGCGAGGAGCGCCAGCGCTCCTCCGTCTACACCACCGCTGAGATCGTGGTCGCCGCCTTCTCTGACCCGCGGGTGGTCGAGGAGACCGCCGCTGCCGACTACACCCCCGCCGCCTTGCTGGACAAAGGGATGAACACCCTCTACCTCTGCGCTCCCGCCCACGAGCAGGAGCGGCTTCGCACCCTGTTCTCGATGATGGTGCAGGAGCTTGTCGCGGTCGCCTATGAGAGCGCCGCGGCGAGCGGAGAACCGATCCACCCACCGCTGCTCCTGGTCTTAGACGAGGCAGCCAACATCGCCCCGATCCCCAACCTCGATGAGATCGCCTCAAGCGGCGCCGGGCAGGGGGTGCAGCTGCTCTCGGTCTTCCAGGACCTGGCTCAGATCAGGGCCAGATACGGCAATCGGGCCTCGACGATCGTCAACAACCACCGCGCCAAGATCTTCGGCACTGGGATCTCCGATCCCGAGACGCTTACCTATGTCTCGCGGGTGGTGGGGGCGGGCGAGTTCGAGCAGCGCTCCCAGACCGCCGGCGAGCAGGGACGGAACTCGCTGAGCACCGGGGACACCTACCGCGACCTCGCCCCGGCCAACCTGGTGCGCGAGGCCGATCCCGGCACTGGCCTTCTGGTCTATGGGCACCTGCCGCCCGCCAAAATCGGCTTGCGCCCGTGGTTTGAAGAGAGGAGACTAAGGGAGCTCAACCAGGGAGCAACTGTCACTTCAAAAAGTATGGAGGTGTAGTTGTGGGTTCTGGTGCGAGTTCAGCGGCGCAAGGCGAGGGGGCACTCGCGGAGTCCGCCGCGCCCCCGCGAGCCGAGTCGCCGGCTTTCATCGAGGACACGGTGGCGCTGCGCGACAGTGCGCAGCGCGAAGCGGCGCAGGAGCGCGAGGAGCGCCTGCGGACGGTGCGACCGCCGCGGCGACCGCGCCTCACTGGTCGGGTTGGCGCAGCGGTCGCACTGGTTGCAGTGGTCGTCGGCCTTGGGCTTGCGCTTGCCCTCGATCAGAACTCGGGAGGACCGGCGGCGGTAGCGAGGGTGGCGCAGCGTCCGACCCTCCCCCACCCTCGCCCCGTTCCCCCAAGGCGCGCCGTCCCTACCAGCCAACATCCCCGTAAGAAGGCGACCCGACCTGCCACCAGCCGCGCGGCTCCGCGCCGACCAACGAGGCGACCGCGTCCGAAGACCGCCGATCGCGAAGCGCCCGCTCTCCAGGCACCGGCTCCGCCCGCGACCAACCAGTCCGAGCCCAGCGCCCGCCCCATCCCCAGAACCGGTGGCTCCGGTGGCGTCCCAGCCGACTTCGACCCCCGTCCCACCACAGAAGAGTGCACCGAGCCCGACCCCGGTCAGCAAGGAGTTCGGCTTTGAACGCTGAGCGAGATTGCAACGGCTGCCGTGTGGCGGCAAAGGAAGGAGATGCGATGAGTCCGAGAGCCAGGTCTGAGATCCATGGGAGGGTCAGCGCCAAGTTGGTGTGCCTCCTCGGCGCCTTGGCGCTAGCAGGCACTTTCCTGGCGCTGCCCGCCAACGCCGCCGCCTCCCCTGCCCGCTACACGTTTGAGATGTGCGACTCGGCGCTGCCGGGCGGCGGCGTCACCGGAGTCCGCTACAGCCAAAACCCGGGCCAGCCGTGGGCCGTGACCGACAACTGCGAAGAGCCGGGTGGGTCGCTGGCGATCAGGCTGACCGGCTCGACCACTTCCGGTGGATACGCCACCTGGGCGCTGCCGATCGAACCGCCACCGGGCGGAACGATGGAATCGACCTCAGTCTCCGCCGCATCCTGCACTGCATGGCCAACCTCCGGCTACGTCATCGACCCGAGCTGGCCGCCGAGTGCATGCTCTGAGGAAGACCGCGTCTTTCACCTACCGGAGAACTTCAGAGACTTCGATATCGAGCTGGCCTGCTACGCAGGGTGCCAGCCCGAACCCCTGATCTACGCGCACTACTTCGCCACGATCGAGGTCGATCCGGTCCCGCCGACGCTGAAGAATCTCGAAGGGTCGCTGCTCGCGGGTGGCGTGATCCGCGGCCAACAGACGCTGAGCGCCGAAGCCCATGACGAAGGCGGCGGGGTGAGCAACGTCTCGGTCAATGTCAACGGCCTGCCGGCGGCCCAGCCGAAGGTCCCCAACTGCGACGTCGCCCAGACCGATAACGCCAGCGTCCAGGGCACGGTTGCCGCGGCGATCACCCCCTGCCCGACGCAGGTCAGCGCCAGCTGGAACCTCGACACCGAAACCTACCCGTTCCACGGTGGCGCAAATACGGTCCAGGTCTGCACCTCGGACTTCGCCACCCTCGGCAACCCGAACACGACCTGCTCGCCGGCAAAGACGATCAACGTCGACAACTCCTGCAGCGAATCGCCGGTCGGCGGCGGGGAAGTGCTGAGCGCCCAGTTCGCCGAATCGCACAATGAAACGGTCACCGTCCCCTACGGCAAGGGGGCCGAAGTGACGGGCCAGCTTGCCAATAACGCCGGCGAACCGGTAGCGGGCGCGACGCTCTGCGTGAAGTCGCAGACGTTGGGCGTCGAACCAAGCGCCTCTCCGGTCGGCACGGTGAGTACCGATGCCAACGGCAACTACGCCTACAAGGTGCCTCCCGGCCCTGACCGCAATGTCGTCATCGGCTACCGCCACGACACCTACCAGGTGGCGCGGGCCGTGCGCTACTACTCCCATGCCCAGCCGAGCCTGCACCTTGCGCCGCGTAAGGTCAGCAATGGCCACCGCATCCGTATCTGGGGCACCCTTCCCGGACCCGAAGCTGGCGGACGAGTGGTCGTCCTGCAGGCGAGCGCCCTGCGCTCCCGGCGCTGGCTCACCTTCGCCCAGGCAACCGCCAACCACTACGGCGCTTTCCAGAGCCGCTACCGCTTCACCTCGACCACCGCCACCACCACCTACCGGATCCGGGCGGTGGTGCCGACCCAAGCAACTACCCCTGGGTCGAAGGAGCAAGCCCGCCGGCCAGGGTGCGTGTCAGGGGCTGAGCGATCGGGGAGGGCCGATGCGCCGGGGGCGAGCCTTTTGCGGCAAGGAGCCCGCGCTCTCTTCAGGCGAGCTCTTCAGGCGACTGTGAGGTGCAAGAGTTCACGCTCGCGCTCATCCCCTGCCTCAGACCGGCTCCGGGGAGAGCATCAGCGCCAGGGCTTTGAGCACTTTCTCGCGCGCCTCCTTGCGGCTTCGGCCCTGGCTGATCACGCCGGAGACCGCAGGGATCGCGGCGATGATCCAACCGTCCTCTCCATCTTCATAGACGATCGCCAAGTCGAGCTTGGGCACAGCAGAAACGATAGCTGGGCGCGGCGATTCGGTCACTGGATTCTCCGCCCTTCGAGCACGGCGCCGATCACTCCATCGGTTGCAGCCTGGCCCATATTTATTTGAGGCAGATCGCCTGCACTTCGGCGGCGGCAGTGCCGCCGGAGTTGCTGGTGATCCGACCGATGATGCCGTTCGCATTGGCGTTGACGACCGGAAGCGACTCGATCACCCCAACTTCGCGATTGCCGGGCTTGGTGAAAACGACGCCGCCGGTCAGCAGGCGTTCGCCGGTCCCACAGAAAGCTGGCTCGCTGTCTCGAGGCGGTCCAATTCGCGTTTCCGGGCCTCTTCGTCGAGATCGGCGATCGAGGTGCCGTGGACGGTGACCGGCCCCAGTGCGTAGCCGTGAATAGATTCGGGGGCGATCGCGCTGGCCGTCACCGCGTCCGCCGCGAGAGCGCCCGAGCCGACCGCGCCGGCCGCCAGCGCCTTTGAGGTGACAGCGCCAGCACCGAGGGAGGCTGAGCCGACAGCCCCGTTGGCAAGAGCCTTGGAGTTAACCGCCCCCTTCGCCAGCGCCTTGGAGTGGACGGCCCCCTTGGCCAGGGTCTTGGCAGTTACAGCACCGGGGGCGATCTCGCCCTTGCGCACGATGATCTTGCTGGGCGCGGCGTTGGCGCTTCCGGCCAAAGCAACCACCAGCGCTGTGAAGCCCAATACCGTGCCAAGGCTCGGACGTCCCAACTTCAGCTTGCTCATTTCAGCCTCCTCGATCGACCCCGCCGAGCCGATCGACCCGACGCCTAAATTTTAGAAGCCTGGGTGGCGAATTGTGGGCGGCGGAGACCGTCGACATCGGAGCCTGCCGCCCGTTCAATCCAGGTCCACCAAGCCGCGGGCGATCCATTCGTACTCGCCGTTGACGAGTGGCACCTCGTCGGGGAAGCGGGCCGCCCAGACCCAGCGCTCCCAGCGGGTGAAGCCGCCGTACCGAGAGGCGCTGATCCGCTCCTGCGGCGTCATCCGCGAGAGCATCGGGACGAAACCATCGACAAGGCGATCCGCCTCTTGCCCACCGCGACCCCCGAGGACCTCGTAGGAGAGCGGCTGCTCGCCGCGCTCGACCTGCTCGACGATCGTGTCCAAGATCTGCTGTCTCATCTGAGCCTCCTTTGCTCTTGGCGCCCGCCCGCTGCGGGAGCCGCTGCCCGGCGCCCGCACGCCCAGGGCGTGCAAGACCACGGGCACCCAATGCGGCTCCCGCAGAGGCGGCCTGATGCGCGTGCGGGCCTGAGCGATCACACGCGCCGGCTCGTCGCAGAGGCTCAGATCGACTCTCAGAGCCTCGAATAGGGGCCGGGCGCTCATTTCACCCCCGTTGTCCACGCCGAGGCCCAGTTGAACCGGTCTTGGGGTAAGAAACTGCCCTGTCTCGGTTCACAATGAGCCTCACATCAGCGCATGATTCCCCGGCCGGGCTCCGCAAACGGAGAACGACCCGGGAACCTGAGAGGTAGCTGCCAGCCGCAGCAAGGGACTCAGGCGGGCGTAAGACCGCCCTTCGTATGCCCTCTTCTTCGGGTAGGAGGGCATCCTCAGGGAAGGAATAGGCCGCAGTTAGGCACGGGTGAGGAGATCGAAGCGGATGGCTGCGCGGGTGGGTTGGACGTAGTGGCCATCGCGACAGATGAGGCCGGCGTCGACCAGTTCAGCAACCGCGTTGACGATCGCCTCTCGCTGGACGGCATCCTCGGGGTTGGCGGCGACCACGCGGGTGAGCTCGCCCTGGGTGAGTCGGGTCGGGTCAATAGATAGGACGAATGTGAGTGCAATGCGTTGGAGCCTGGCCTCCTCCCCACTCGGCGGCGGCGGATCGGCTCGCGGGTTACGGTGCCCCTGCATGGGAGCTCAACCTCCTGTGTCGGCCCCGGGGGCGTGTGCGCGCCGCCCGGGGCATTTCTCTCCTTCGCTTGCTATAGAGCGATGGCTCGAAGGTTCGCCCCCCTCCCCGAAACGCCAGGCGATGGACTGAGGGCTGTCCCTCTATTAAGAGAGAGCCGCGGGTGGAGCGAGCGGGTCGAGCTGAGTCGCCGCCTCGTCGATACCCTCGACGGCCAGCTCCCAGCCGGCCGTCTGGGCCAGATCCTGGAGGCGCTGGAGGTGGTCATAGAGGAGGTGGCGGCGGAGGTAGACGAGAGCTTCGGCGGGCTGAGCGACGCGGCGCGAGTCAAGCTCGGCCTCCTGCGCGCCGATCACGGCGCTCTCGGCGACGAGCACCTCCTCGCGCCCCTCGCCAGCCAGGTAGGCGCTGCGCAGCTCGAGCCCCAGCTCGGCCGAGCAGCTGGTCAGGACCAAGACCGCAGCGCCGGCGTCGCATTGAAGCGTCTCGCCGCCGACCGGGCGGCCGTCGATGAAAAAGCGAAGCGGTAGCGGAGTTCGTGCCACCGACCTACCGTAGCGTTGTCGGAGGCGGGGAGTGCCTCGGCTGAGCTCAATCGAGGTCGGCACTGGCTAAAACAATCCATTCGATCTCGCCGTTGACGAGCGGAACCTCCGTGGGAAAGCGCGCGGCCCAGACGCTGCGCTCCCAGCGGGTGAATCCGCCGTAGCGGGCTGCCCGCACCCGCTCCTCCTTACTCATTCGTGCAAGGCGCGTCAAGAAAGCATCGGGGCGATCGGCGCGACTGAGGAAGTCTTCGCCGACCGAAGTCTCCTCGGTGAGCGGACGCTCAGCCGTTCTACTCTTCGTCGGATAGTCGCTCGCCGTTGCTTCATCGACCTCGACACCGTTTGAAGCTCTGGGACGGTTCATGGCGATGAGACCGAGCGGCTTTTATCGGCTCGGTATCTGCTCGTAAGCGCATTGGCCTTGCCGACCACCTGGGCCAGGGCGGAGAGGGTGAACTGGATTGGGCTCTCACCCTCACGCTGCTGCAAGGTCAAAGAGAAGCGGTGCAGGTTGGGACCGGTGCCGGGATCTACGGCGAGAAGCGGTTGGGAGTCGGTTTTCGACAGCGAGCAGACGACGAGAGCGGCGTCTGGATGGCCGGGTTCGACAATGCCGGCGCAGCGCGCATTATCGAGCAGTGACCTCAACTCATCGGCATCGCTTTGGGGACTAATCGCCGAGATTGCGCCTGAGTCGCTGGTCAGTTCGACCGCGGCTTTGACCCGATTGAGTTTGAACCGCCTTCGCGGTTTCGCCCGCGCGCTACGGCGGTCTGGGGATCGCGATTGCATCTGGTCCTCCTCTGGGCTGGCCTCCCGCCGGATGCGAGAGCCGGTGTGACCGATCCGCACGCTGAGCGTGCGAAAGTCGGACGCCGGCGATTCGCAAATCGGACGGGTTGATCGGCGGGTTGAGAGTTGGGGGGCGGAAATTCGCCCCCTGATCAGAGAGGGGCGGGGTTACCCTGGGCGCGAAAGAATCTCGTGGCCTCCGACGCGAAGCCAGACAACATGGGTCTCGCCGGGCCTGCGCTCGCTGGCGTAGCGAAACGTGGCGCGGCCATCGCCTGAGTAGGACATCTCCCAGAGGCCCTTGGTGCCCTGCACGCGCTTGATACGCAGAGAGCGTGGCGGCTCATTTCCAGCCCTGAGGGCGTCCACCAGTTTCGCGACGGCCTTGCGGAATGCACGCCGTTGCTCGCGAGGAAGGCGTGTGAACTCGCGGGCGAAGCCCGCCGACAGCTCGTAGGTTGGGCTCACCGCTGAGGCTGTTGCGAGGCGGCCGCGTCGAGACGATCAAGCGCGTCGAGAAACTCCTCACCGCTGAGCGGCCGCTCGACCTCTTCCGCGATCACCTCATCGGCGGACTCCGGAGCAAGCACCAGCGAACCGTCGCGGCGGTGCTCCAAGACCTTGTAGCGACCGAGGCGTGATTGCGAAGCGTCGGCCGCGGTGATGTCAACAACGAGCATCTTCATCCCCTCCAGTGTCTCAGGCACGACCGGCAGCGGCAAGTCGAGCATCTCTACGTGGCATCTGGTCACCCTGCCAGGGCAGCGAGTCCCTCGGCCGTTTCCAGCTCGTCCGCGTTCTCGACCAGCTCGCGGCCGCTCTCCCGGAGCTCTGAGGCCACAACTTCACAGATGTCGCCGCCATTCCACGGTCCCGGCCGGTTCATGTAGGAGGCGATGCGGTCGAGTCGGGCGCTGTCGGCCTGGTAGCTGCCGGCAAGCGCGTTGGCCTGCTCGACTATCTGGTCGAGGACGCGAACGGTGAAGTCGACAGGGTTCTCGCCGTTGTGCTGCTGGAGCTTCAGCGACCAGCCGAGCAGGGTCGGGCCGCTGCTTGGATTGACGGCGAGGATCGGCTCGGGATCGCTCAACGAAAGCGGATAGATCGCGAGGCAGACATCTGGGCGAACACGCCGGATGACGCGAGCGAAGAGCGCGTCGTCGACCAGAGCATTTAGCTCGTCAGGATCGCTGTAGGGGCTCATCGCTGAGATTGCGCCGTCGGGATTGGCCAGGTCAAAGGCGGCGCGGCGGCGATCGAGCGTGAACAATTCCTGCGGAGGAGCAACGCGGCGAAGGTCCCGCTCGCTTTCGGCGACCGTGATCAGGGCCTCCTCTCGGGCGAACTCGGCGCCGCAGTTGTCGCACTCGATGTGACTCCCAGGCTCGGTCAGACTGTCGGCCTCGGTGCTGGAGCACTGAGGGCATCGCAGTTTCATCACTTCCTCCTTCTTCGTGGCTCCGCCCAGTGCGGGAGCCGGCGCACCCGATTGGCACGCTCAGCGTGCGAGGATCGGGGTGGCGGCGACCCGCGAGGGCGAGAGTTGGTTGGCATGGAGGGTGAGAGTGTGGGGCGTGGAATTCGCCCCTCCAGGCAAACCGGCGATTTCTTGGACGGAGTGAGGGTCACCGCAGCACGGCTCAATCGAAGACGTCGTCAATGCGACGGTCGGCCATAGGCCCCGCTCCTTGCAGAGACAAGGAGTGATGCTGATCAAGTCAGCGCCAAGCGAGTAGTCTCGATGTCCAGCCGAACGTCGGGCCCTCTCCATTTCTCTCCTCCCCGCGCGCACTTGGCGGCCACCGTGAGAGGCATGAGATCGGACCCTTCATGGAGGAACGACGCGATGGCCTGCTGACCTTACGCAGCTCCTACGCCGGATCTGCCTACCGCGTGGCGTTAAGCGGCGAGATGGATTTCGAAAACGTGGAGAGCTTCGCGGCGGAGATCACCCGGATGGAGGACTCCGGCGCCGTGGAGACTGTCATCGACCTGAGCCAGCTCGAGTTCATCGACCCCAGCGGCATGGCCTCATTGGCCGTGGCCGGCAGGCGCTTTCGAGCAGATGGACGGCATCTGCACATTCTCGGGCAGCCGAGACGATTCAGAGCCGTATCGAGATAAAGCAAATCACGCCTTCGACGGCGCGAAACCGAGCGAGAGCGAGCAGTCGGAGAGGGTTCCTGCACCAACTCGATCTCCCGCATCCAACAATCAGGCCCACTTCTCTTCGTAGGCCGCTTGAAAAACAGGGTCTTGGCAGATGCAGATGCCACGAGCGTCCTTGGCGATCGGCTGCGTGAGGTGGCCGCCAATGCCTCGAAGCAGATCAATCCGCGTCGCTTCTGCCGAGGATGCTGGCTGTCCCAATAGGTCGGCATAAAAGCGGGCAGCGAGCAGGATGCCCGCAAGCGCAGATTGATGTGCCAGTGGCACGTGAACATCGACCTCGGGGAGACCGACGCGATCGAGGGGGATCACGGCGCCGCCGCATATGCCCTCGGCGTAGAGATGACGTAGGGGAAGCCCTCGATATGGCATCAGTTTCTCGACACCGATACCAAGCGCAGCGGCGGCCTCAGCGAGAAGCTCGGGGTGTCGGCTCATCGCCGACCAAAAGCCGGCGAATCTGCTGTTGATGGGCTTGATCTGAGAGCCCCAGAGCCGAGGCAATCAGCTCGTCTTCATTGGGCGTCTCGCCCTTTGCTAAATAGAGGCACGCAAGACAAGCTCCCTCACGCCACGGATGCACCGAGACCCCGAGATCCCCCGGTTGCGTCCATCCGTTGACGATCCAACGGGGAAGAGTGTCCTGAACGGCTCGGCGATCCTTCGCGCTGTCTAGGGCAACAAGCACGCGGTCCCACTTATAGCCCTCGGTCGCGGTGAACTGCTCCCAGGTCAACTGATGAGTATTGCCTGCTAAATGCTGATTCAGGAACCGTCTGACGAACTCAACCTTCGGTTTGTTCTCGTCGCCGCACTCGGCCAGAAGGTAGCGCTGAAGATTGCTCAGCTCGATGCTCTCGGGATCGACTAGATGGATAGTGCCGGCGCTACCCGCTCGCGCCAGGGCCCACATTGCCGCGTTGCCAATTGCCCCGAGACCGACCAGAACTGTCGAAGACGGAATCTCAACCGCTCCAAGTTCAAGCTGTGACTCGCTTGGCTGATTTTCCAGATCCAACGTAGAGAGAACCAGGTCCTCTTCATCGAGGGAATCTTCGAGAAAGATGGAGCGAAAGAGATACGCCGCTCCAAGACAAGCAGCGGCGCCGGCACCAAAGGGATTAGGCGAATCCCCGCTGACACGGTCGCTTTGGGGGGATATTCGCGCATCCCACCGATCGCTTCCAAGAAAGATGTTCTGCTTTCCTCTTGGTGCGCCGGAGCCAATACAGAGATTAAAGTCGCATTCCTCATCAATCAGCTCGATGTCGATATTGATAGCTTTGGCAAGGTCGATGAGGGCTCTGTTTTCGGGGCCCTGGATGCGGAGCCGCGGATAGAGCCTTGCGAGTAAACGAACCGCCATCTCGATGCAGAAGCGACCCTCTGGAGTGGCGCCCCCCTGATCGGCATAGCCGATCCCAACAGTCACCGAGTGGAGCTGACGGCGGATAGCGTCCTCATCGAATCCGGAAAGGACTTGGGCGGCCGCAACGGCCGACCGGCGAAAGTAAGGGGCGAGCGCCATCAGATTACCTCAATCAGGTCGGTTGCTCCGCCCGAGGCGGCCCAACCTCCACGGGTGAGGCGATAGATAGCCGTACTGCTGCACAGCAATCCATCCTGAGCGAAATCAGCAGCGACAATCGAGTAGCCACCCAGTGCCGTGACAATTGGGTAGGTGTCATCGGTATCGGAGTGAAAGGCATCCGTGGGGTGGGCATGAACCTGGACTCCCAGCACCTCTTGGTTCTCATACAGCCAGATATTGAATTTATGCAGTGCCTCTCCCTCTATGCGAACGAGGAGACCTGATTTCGTCTTGTATGAAGATTGGCGTGGGACATGGGGAGTTTGGACACGAAACCGCTTCGTTTCCAGAACTCCGCTCCAAAGGACAAACAACTCATACCCGTCGCGTCCAGCGGCGCGAAGTGCATCCTCGGTCCGCTCAAGCACTGAGGCCGGAACGAGCAACTTGGCGATCGGCTCCAAACTCACGCGGGCGGCTCGCCAAATTCCAACCCGACCTGGGGGACCAAATTGACGCTATAGCCCTTCAGTGGCTTCACTCCGTATGTATGGATCACCTCAAGTATGCGTACCAGCCGCCCCGCACCGGCGGGACGATGCAGCTCCCACGCATCGCCGCTGTGAGCTGGATGGTTGTGATACTCGCGAACACCGGCAATGCAAAGGAAGGGAATCGAGTCGGGACCATATGCCTGCATCAAGGGCTGAGCAGCCTGGAGTTGGAACTGGCCCGGCATACCTGGGAGGTTCATGGCCTGCGCGGGAACGGCGCGGTTGAGGTTGGTCGGCAGTTCTTTGGCCAGATAGGGCTGGCGCGTGAACGGATTGACAAGCTGGACAGACGGCGGGTCAGCGTCGTAGTTGGTGTAGTCGATCAGGACACCACAGACGATCGCCGGAGGGTTCACCTGCGGCGCCGCCAGCGCGATAAGCACCTCGGGAAAGGCCGAATCGAGCAGCAGCCAACCGTTACGCCGATACTCGTCTCCCAGGGACTTGAAGTCCGCTACCTCCTGCTCGAACTTTGCGCACGAGACTGCAGGCTCGACGTGCTGAAGCGCCGGCTGCAGATGCTGATCGGCGGACTCAACGTCCTGATCGGCGGACTCGACATGCGGAATGGCCATTTCTTAGCCGCCAACGCCGGCTTTGAGATTAAGGAAGAGCTGAGTGCCCGGGGCGAAGTGGAAGTCCTTGACTTTTTTGGCGAGGTCAAGAGCAACGCCGGAGGCGTCCCGCAGCTCCCAGTTTTCGGCAGGTTGACCCGTGGTGTGGGTCTGATGCAAGGCCTTCTCGACGACCCTCTCCAACTCGGCACTCTCGCTTACATCGACCACAGTGGGCTGGCCGTTGACGATGACGGTGAGATCAATCTTGTGGGCCGGTTTGCTCGAATCAGGCATCGCGAGAAGCTCCTTGCTGTTTGTGGGGCTACGATCTTATCACTTCCTTCACTGAGTAAAGTGAAACGCGTGGATTCTCGATGGGTCAAGATGTCCAAGCCCTCCAGCCGAACGTCTGCGACCCTCTCGATGGCCATCACTGATCTCCCGCGACGCGTCTACTCGACGCCAACAGGCGATCTCTCGAACCCAGCTCAGGCAATCCATGTGCTGAAGGAGCTTGTTCCCGAGACGGGACAACCCGGTCCGCATTTGGCGATCCTGGACCTCAGCGGCAAGATGTTGAGCCCCGCCTCCCTCAGGGAACTGATCGTGCCACTCGGTCAACAAATCCGCGGCGGAACCTACGGGGAGCTCAAGTTGGTCGTAGTCGCTTCTGATCCGGCGGTCCTCGAACAGATCGGCCTACTGGCTCGCGAGCACTCGTTGCCCCTCTTCCTGGCGACCTCGCGCGACCCCGCGGAGGTCGAGGAAGCGACCCCTGTCGGCGACTTGACTCCAGCGGAGTTTGAAACTCTTGACCAATTGCATGGCCTCGGCGGTGTAGCCACCGTCTCTGGCCTTGCAGAGGCCATGGATCTCGAGCCGTCGGCGACAAACAACCGGCTGGTGAATGTCGAGAGGAAAGGCTATCTGCATCGGATCAAACGCGGCCGACAGCAGGGTGATTTGTTTGTCGACCCTCGCACCCGCCGGCAAGCTCTGATTGGTGCAGAGAAGGAACCAAACGGGCCAAGGATGCGAGAAGCACTACTCGATGAAGGAATTCGGTCGAACCCCTACGATCGCTCGCGACTTACCCTCGACGGCGCTGCCGCAAAGCGCGCGCAAGAGATCATCCGGCGCGGCTCTAGTAAGAGTTAGGCGGATTAAAAGCCAAGGCCGCCGTGAAGTGCTCATTCGCGACTCTCGCTGATGACGCCGAGTTCGCAAAATTCAGCTGCTGCCCACCAGATGGTGCCGGGTGGCTGAGGGAGGTTGAGAACTACGTGCGTGTCTCGGCCCTGAAGCGCGCGGAGCATGTGCTCGTTCTGCGCGATGACGGGAGCGAGTTATTGGCGGTTTCGGCCTTCGATTCTCGCACAATCGACTTTGTCCCGATCAACCACCCAATTGAGGTCGGGGGATGGCATCTCTACGCGGTGGCGGTTCGTCTTACCGACCAGAGAAAAGGCATTTGCGCCGAGCTTTTCGCGCGGACCTTCGAGGCCATGCGAACGCTCAATCGGACCAGAAGCCTAGTGACCGCCGACGTACATAGACACAATGATGCGAGCATAAGAGCCTGCGCGAAGGCCGGGCTGGAATCACTACCGCGGAACGAGAATGACGACTATGTGACTTTGCTCGGGCCGGTGGCAGGAACCCGATTACCCTCATTTGACCCTTAAGGACGATTCGATGAATCTGCAGTAGTTAAAGCCGAGGTCGATCACCTCGTTGTTTGCGGCGCTTCCTTTTTTGATGAAGCGGGCGGTGAGTCGATACGTTTGTTCCAAATGGCCTATGTACCGCTCTGCACAGTTGCGCCGCCCGACACCAGCGTTAGCCACCTTCTTCTTCTTCTTCTTCAGCCGGGGGCGGTTCTTCTTCTTCGATGTGGTGACACCAGCCTTCGGGCGGAGTGTAGGTGTTGCCTTCAGGGCTCGCTGTGATTACCGCGCTGTCGCCCACGCCGGTCAGTGTGTGCTGGTAGGTCCGCGTGGCGCCGCCAGGATCGGTGACAGTCAGCTTTACTTGAGCGCCGGGGCCACGGAAATCGCATATGCCAAACGTATAATGACGGTTCGGTTCAGCGGTCTCCTGGAACACCTCGGGGGGATGTTCGTTTTCCCCTTCGACAGGAATGATGTCTTGGACCAGTTCGGCGTTAGGGATTGCGGTCCGTTCGATCCAAAACGCCTGGTGCCCTTGATCGTCCCAGGTGTAGAGGTCGATGTCGGAGCCGGTGTTCCAGCTCATCACGGCTCGAACCTGGGGCAGGGCTGGCGCCGGCGGTGGTGGAGGGGGTGATGGCGGCGATGGTGGTGACGGAGACGGTTGAGGTGTCGCGCCGCAAGGGCGATGCCAGAGGTTGTGGCTATAGAGCGCCGGGGTGCTCGGGGTCGAGATGCTGAACGGCCCCAGTTGGCCCGTGGCCGAGAACGATCCCAGTTCGAGGTCCCAGGAGCACGCGCCGGGAGAAGCCGTGAAGTTGAGGCTGTTGCCGAGATCGGCGTGGAGGTTGACCGCATTCTCGACGCCGATCCCGAGCTCGGCATCGAGGCCGAGACTGGCTGTGGCGCTGGCGAAGACATTAGACCCGAATTCAAAGTGCGGCGAGCCGAAGTTGACGATCGGAATCGGGACCGGTGGCAGGGCGGAGATCTTCACACCGGTGGTGACTTCAATCGTGGCGCCGGCATGGAGGGTCGCCGCGCCGCCCAACTCGGCGCTGGCCGTCGGTCTAATCCCGCCGTAGACTGGGATCGGCCCGGCCATCCCTTGGAACCCGATGACTGGGAAGTTAACTGAGCACGAGACGCCGGCCATCGCTTTGGCCTGCAGTCCAGCAGAGACTTTGTAGTGCAGTTCGATGGTCGCCCCCGTTGTCACGTGGGCCCAGAGGACCTGCTGGGTGGTCCAACCACCGCTCAGATGAAAGTCCGAGACGTGGGCGTATGGCCCAATACCGATCTGGTTGATGTCGCAGCTGATCTCCTGGCTGATGCTCGCGGCCTGTTCGCTCGAGAGCGGGATGTCGAACGATAGGTTGGGAGCGACTTCATACATCGAGGCGGGTTCCAAGCCGATGACCTGGACACCGTTTTGTGCGGTCACCGATGTGGCCTTGGCCAGCAGTCCGTTCGGCAGGCGGGAGCTTGGTCGGGCCGATAGCACCTGGCCGAGCTGGACCCGGCGCCGGCTTTTGATCGTCACCCCGCTGGGAGTCTGCGGGTTGCCGGCGACCGCCACGACCTCGCCGCCAACGGCCTTGACGCCCGGATTGACGATGGTGCCATAGCGGACGTCAACCATCCTGAGCCGATGCGCGCGGATGCGGGTGTGCAGCGCTCGGCTAACCGGCAGGGCGCGAGCCGACGCCCTGATTGTTCCGCTGGTGCGACGGACCCGAACTGGCAACACCCTGACGACATAGCTGCCCGCTGCGAGGCTCAGCCTCTGAAGATGGCCGCCCCGTACGGAAATACGGCGGTGCTCGGAAGGGCCGATCAGCAAGGCAGAGCCTCGCTCGCCCCTCGGCAGGCCGACAAGTCGCAGGGCCAAGATACCGCGGCCGCCCGAAGCTGAGCTTGTTGCGGGTGCGGCGCAAAACAGCATCACCGCGGCGCTGATGGCGGCAAGGGCCAAGCCGAGCCGCGGAAGGCGCAGTGCCCAGCTGGAAGACCGAGGCCTCATCTGACCTGCACATCCGACGAAGCTCGAAGCCAGCAGCCGTTCACATTAAACCGATCAGCCCCTGTTGACTTCCACTGATGCTGCCGCCTCCGCCTTGCCCTTTGTGCAGCCACCGTCTCCGGCGCCAAAATCGCAGCGCCAGCCAGGGTAACGCTTTAGCAAGGTGTAGCCGGCGGCTCCGGAACCGCCATTGACATAGATTTTCCTGCGGTCAGGTGCAAACCAATACTCGTGCTCAATAGTGCGAGCGGTGGAGCATCTCATCCCAATCGCGTACACGTAGACCTTGTAACCATGGGGCAGGAATTGCTCACGCGGAGTGACAAAAGATTGGCAATACTTCGCGTTCGGACCGAAGACGCTGGTCGGCGGCCTGCCCGCGCTGGCTCCGGCGGCAATCGCTAGGGTGAGCACAAGCACAGTAAAAAAAGAGGGGACAGCTATTACCACAGGGGCGGTTGTCACTGCTCGGACGCGAGTCAAAGGGGTCAAGGCGTGGCTCCTATACCATTCCGCGAGTAATGCGCAAGGTAATCTCACTTGATTACAGTCGCCAACATTGGGTCCTTGTAATTCACTAGAGGAATTTGAAGCTCCTACGTCCCGCGACGCATGTCTTCGTGTAGGCAGCAAAGGCCGGGGCTTCGAGGTTCCATTCGCAACTAAACGCTCCGAGGTTGAATTGGCCAGTGTCGCTGCTGGAACTGTGCTCGTCTTGCACTATTTTGGGGTATTTGGGCTTGACGATATCCAGTGCACGCTTGCAGCTGAGGTGCGTGGCGCTAATCAGAGCTCCGTCGCTGAATTCCCCATCACCTACCGGATGTCCAGAGTGAAACCTCGTGCAGTTGCGCGTTGAATGAGGGGACTGCTGCGATGGCAAGGCCATTGCATCACCCACGGCTGGAGATGAAAGAAATAGCAAGGTTATTGCGGTGATGGCTGCATGTCGCATTCGGCCGCTCCGAAAGAGATCAACGACGATGGCGGTGATGATGCTTGTGATGACGGTGTCGGTGGTGCCTGTGATGTCGCGCAGGTGGAGGTGAAGGCAGTGGCGGCGGGGCGGCCCTCGTTACTGGGATTTCGACAGCGGCGCTGGCTGCGGCCAGGTATTGAGGGTCAGCAGGTCGGGTCACCGTAAAGGACACGTTTTTTCCCTGGGCAGTGGTGGGCAGACTGACCGGGAAGGAAAGGTTGCCGGCGCTACTGGTCGAGGTGAAAGTGCGGGAGTGGGATGCTTTATTGGCGGGAGTCACCCAGCTCGCGGTGAGCGTGAATGTCAGCCCATCGGGGACAGGCTGAGCGTTGGCGAGATCCGCTGAGCCGAGAAGCGTGGTCACAGGAGGGATTTCGAGGACTCGGGCAAGCCCGACTCCGATCGCATGCTGAATAGATTCAACCGTGAAGTCATAGGGCCCCTGTTCGCAGCAGTCGGTGGTGAACTCGAGGTAAGCGGAGGATGTAGGTACCTTGGCGGAAATCGTTGTTCGGGCGCTGCCGCTCCCGGCTGTCTCATAGCCTTCGGATCCATTGCAAAGGCCCAACTCTTCATCCCAGCTGTAATCATCGACGTTCTCGGCAAGGCACATCCTGTTGCCACCGTGATTGTTCCAAGCAACAGTGATCAAATCGTCGTTGATCAATGAGGGGAGTCGCCAAAGATCTACCGAGCCATCGCCAGCATTGTCTTCGTGTTCGGTGTTCCCGAAGTAATGCGTGCCGATGGTGATTAGCGGCGCCTGGCTAGGTTTGAGGCCTCCCCCGCTAGCGAGGGCAGGGGGAGGGGCCAAGACCGAACCAAAACCGAATAGGACCGCGACAACGGCAACGCATTTCCTCATCGAGCTAATCATGCCGCCTTTCGTAAACCGGGGTTTTGGTTCGTGCCCCCTAAGCGACGAACTGCTGATGGGTCAAGCCGCACGCTATCTGGTCCTTCGATGCGTTGCGGGTTGGAACAAGGTGACATTTCTACTTTTGGTACCTGACTGTAATCGATATTATTCGAGCACAAAGAGCTTGCTCTCCCCCACCTCCCACCAAAAGCGCCACCCCGCACCCAGAATGGCCTCTACGAAGAAACGGGAGCCCGACGATCAGGCGACATCAACCCCAGAGACATCAATGGCTTCGACCCCGAACACCCGCCCGGAGAAGCGCCAGTCGGCGTCCTTGCCGGTTTGGACGGCGACTTCGGCGGCGACGAGCCGCGTATCGTCGGGGTTCCACTGAACGTCTGTAATCGTGAGGCCGATCGGCTTCTCCGCGGCGCCAAGTACAGAACCGGCCGGATCGGCGAGAACGGCGCTGAGTTGCTTGGGCTCCAGTGCGAGGCGCATTGCGATTCGACGGACGGCCTCGGCCGACGTTTGATGGCGTTGGAAGGCTGAAACCGTGGCGTCCACGAGCTTCTTTAGGCGCTCAGGAGTGAGACGTGCTGCTTGGGCGGCATTCGGATCGAGATTCGCATTCCGAACCGTGCTTTGGCGGCAAGGGGGTCCGCGAGTGTCAAATCCGCATTGTGCAGCGCCCACCACGTGCGTGTAAGGAGATCATCCGGAGGACCAGGGGGATCTGGACATTCGACCAGCGCACAACGTCCGAGGTCTCCCGCCAATGGGAGAACGGCGCGTCCATCGGCGCGGCGGAGTAACGGTATTCGACTGCGACCGTGGGCTCGAAGTCATGGAGCTCAAACCGGACGCCGCGCTCCAGCGCGACCCCACTAGAACCGTCCACCATGTTGTAAATAAGCTGATTCTCGACATCGGAGTTAATGGGGATCGCTCCGGAGAAGGCGGCGTGGAGCAATTCGCCGGGACCAGGACGCACGTCTGCAAGCAGCTCCCGGATGCGACGGCGTACCGCATGTGCCGGACTTCCTTCGCCGGTTCGAAGGTAACCCGGTAAGGTGTCTTTGCATTGAATCCGTGCTCCGTCTGTAAAACCTGAACCTCTGACATCACTGCCTTGGCCGTCAGCGCCCGCTGCGCGATTTGCCTGCATTCAGCGATACGGGCGAGCCTGAGCTCTTTCCTTCCGTTCGCCGGTGTCTCTCCATCACGACGCCGTTGAGATTGCGGCGACACGATGATGCTGCCGACCGCCGATTGGCATTCACGAAGTTTGATCGCTTTAGGCACGCATGCTCCCGCGGGCGATGGAGTGGATAGCTAGGACGTATGGCGAATCCTCAGATTGGGTCTCGGCAGGCAGCTCAGCGAAGGGAACCATCGAATCGTGCTCCGCTCCTGCGTCAAGCATCCAGGCGACCCAAGCATTGTGGACATCCTCCCGAGACACGTCCGCACCCTTAGCGAGCAAAAGCACTGCGTAACTCCTAAACAGGGCTGAGGTGTCGGCATCGGGAAGTGCCTGCTCAGGCACTTCGTCTCGGATCTGCTGTGCAAGCTGCTCGAGGTAGGTCATTGGCAGATTACCCGCAAGGCCAAAGTCAGATAGATGGCTACAAAGGCGAACGGTACAACCTGCTCGATCACTGTTGCCTCCCGATGTTTGGTGCGAAGACGCAATATCGACCACGGCGAAAGCTTAGCTTCGGCCTTCTCAGAGACAGGCTCGTTGGGATGAAGAATCTTCCACTCATCCCTAAATGGAGTCGCCGGAAGTCTCTCTTCGAGCTGGTTGATGACATCGAACTTGGCGGAGTTGAGTCGCCGGTAATAGCGAAGCAGCGCCCACCAAGCGAGTGCAAGGACGACTCCAGCGACCGCCGTCAAACGAGGCCGAATGCGTCATAGGACGGAAGGCTCTCGTTTGAGTAACCGGTTTCGGGCTGAACTGACGATCCCGACCACTGCCGCGAGGACGGTGTTTAGCGTCAGGAAAAAGCTGTTCGCGCCGGCACGTCGAGCCGAGACACGGTCGGCCATCTCGACCGCCATCTTGTAAAGGTCAAGGACCGTACTTGTGTCATCCGCCGACACCTGGATACTCACCGCTTGCCTGTGGTCATGACACGAAGATTGTCCCAAGTCCAGTCATGCATCGTCTCCCAGAACCAGGCTCCTCGCGGTCGGCGCACCCAGCCGCGCCTTCGTCCACGGAGGAGGGCGTCGGGCTTTCCCTCCGCCCTTGCAATATCGATCTCGGTGGTGACTCCCACTGCCCTATGGGTCTGAAGACCGCAGATGACGATGACCATATCCGCACGACGAATTCGAGTTCTGGCTTCTGACTTCCAGCGTCTCGACGCCTGCTTTATCGACTCGTCAGATATATAGAAGGGGGAGCGCGGGTGCCTCGACTGGCCGATCAGCAAGGTTTTGAGATCCTGGTCGTGGTCGTAATCAAAGCTGACATAGACCTTCAGTATTTTGTCCTCGTTGGCATCGAGCGACGGCCCGCCGTGCCCGATCAGCGATTACCCGCGATGAGCTTCTTCAGATTGGGCCAAGTCCATTTATAGAGTTTGTCCGCGCCGAGAGCAGCTGTTGGCTTCTTGTTGCCTCCATCCGCCCGACCGGTCAGCAGAAAGTAGGCCCTTTTCTCCTCTTGTGCAATCTCTATCTCAGCATTGACACCGGTAGCAGAATCGGTGTGGAGGCCGCAGATAACAATGACCTGCTCGACGCGCTTGATCCGGGTTCGGGCCTTCTCTTTCCAGTCGGCGGACGCCTCCTTGAGCGACCAATCTTCAATTTCAAATGGTGAGTCGGTCAACTCAGCCTGGCCAGCAAGCAATATTTTGAGGCCATCATCATGGTCGTAGTCGAAACTGATAAAGACTGGGACCTTCTTGGCTGCCAAGATTAGAGCCTCCTCTTTCAAATTGGGTGTAGGGGCCCGACGCAATTCGACTTGATGGGATGCCGTGATTTGGAATACAGGACAGAAATCGGTTTCTCCACGTTTTTACGCTGAGGCAAGGTTGAGGGGCGTAGCCTACGCCGCTCTTACCGGCATTTCTGCGGTTTGCATGCCGTACGACCGCATTTAGCCGCGTCGCTGCTGATCCAGGTATCGGCAGGGGGCTCGCCGAAAGCATTGCGATAGCGGTCGAGTGTGTCGGCGTATGCATCATTGAGAGCCTGGGCGTCATCTGGGCCTCTCATCCCGAAATATGGAAAGTGGTCGAGGTAGACTCCGAACAGGTCGTCGCAGTCCTCCCGATAGGCGGCGGTATCAAGAATGTGCTGATGCCACATTTCGTCGACGATCTTGCAAGGCACTACAACAGAATCAGGAAATGCCAACTGGAGGGCAAGAAACTTCCGATACTCGGACTCCATTAGATCGAGATGGTCGTCGCCGTATCCAGGGCCCTCTTCCGAATCCGCTAGCTTCATGCGGATGTTTGTAAGGTCAAGCGAAAGATCAATCCTTTTCATTGCCTCGACGGTGTCGGGTCGCGGCTGGACAGTAACGGGCACTTGCATCCTCCCTACGTAGTATTGATAACCGACCTAAGTACTAATGCGTGTGAATCGGGTAAGTTTGATGGGGTAATGTCACACTTAGATTCATTGAAAGTGGATTCGGTCGCCAGGGGTGAGATTGGCGAACGGGAGTTAGTCGATGCTCGCGCTGGCGGCGTTTTGCTTGACGTTTTCGGCGGCGCGTTTGGCGTTTGAGTGGGAGTCGAAGCTCTCACCTGAGGAGGCGACGATCTGGCCGTTGGAGGCCTTGAGGCGCCAGCGGTATTGGCCGGATGCATCGGGGTAAATCTCAAACTTCCACATTGGTATTCCTCTCTGGTTGGACTGGGCGTGCTGGATATTGGTGAACTTCAGGACGTGGTCTCGCGGAGCAGGTCGGCGATGTTCTGGAGGCCGCGACCGTGCTCGCGGCGGACCTGGTTTTCACTTGCCGCCGGCGGGGGCGCGGGAGGTGGTGGATCCGGCTCGTCGGCGTCCGGGAGTTTTGGCGGACTCGGAGGCGGTGGAGTCAGGTTCTGGACCAGGTCGCGGTAGAAGCCGACTGCCTGAGAGCGGACCTCAGCGACAAAGGAGCCGTCGCCACCGCCGGCTTTGGCACGGATGTTTTTGGTCAGAGCAAGGACGAAGGAACGTGGCTGGCACGTAGGCTCCGTAGGGCAGGAGCAGGACCGAGGGATCGGCACGGCAGTCACCCGGCCGCGGATGTTGCCCTCGGGGCGATTGGCGAAATGGACATCGAGGCGAAGGTCCTCGGGGGCATCATCGAGCTGACGGAGCAGCCATTTGATGCGACTGAGGGGGCTTTTGAGATCGGCTGGGGCCTGAAGCGGGACGCTCGTAGTCAGCTGGGTGGCCTTGAGGTCGGCGACCAGTTCGACCGGACCGACAGCACCGGGCACTTTGAAGGCGCCGCGCAGAATGCCGCCCTCAGCGAAGGAACGGGCGCCCTCGGCAAGGCGCTCAGCTGGGCCCTTACCGCGCGGCTGCCTGGCACGAACGGCGACACCGAGCTCCTGGCTGAGGTTGAGACAGAGGTACTCGATCAGCTGTTCCCAGCGAGCGGCGACGGCGCGGGCCTCCGGATCGCTGGATTGCAGAGTGCCGTTACGGGCGCCGTCGCGGACCCTAACCCACCCCTCCCCCATGCCGAGAAAGCCGCTGGCGCCGGAACGCTCGTCCATTAGATAGCGGATCAACTCCCCGAGAATCCAGGCCTGATCAGGGTCGTCGATGCCGCGGAATCGGTGCTGGACAATTGCCTCGGTGAGAACCTGCCACCAGGAGAGGTGACGAACAATGAGCTTGGCGGTCTTTCGACGTTTGATTTTGTAAGGAAGGTCCTCGGGGTCGGCGACGATTTGATTTGAAACGGTGATCAGGGCGTCGAAATCGTGGCGGCGGGCGAGATCGAAATAGCGCGTGACCTGCTCGACCTGGAGCTCGTTTCGACCGGTCTTGACCTCGACCATGGCACTCCAGCGGTTGTTGCCACGTTCCACGACGATGGCACCGTCGGGGATGTGGGTGACCCCTTTGTGGTCCTGGAGGCGAACCTCGGTGTATGTGGAAATGGACCCGCCAGGAGCTTCCAGCCCGCTGAGCAGAGCTTTGCCGAAACCCGGAACGGCTAGGAGCACCGAAAGAAGAGCCGAAGTAGCGCGGGTCTCCTGCTCACGGTCGGCGCCGATTCCTACGATCGGAAAAAGCTGGGCGGGTTGCCAAGCGTTCTCAGGCCTGTCTTTTGAAGGCTCGGGCATCGTCTACCTTCGGTAGCGCCCTCGTCTGGCATTGAGGCGGTAAGTTTTGGGACGCTCGACCTGAAGCAGCCACTGGCGGGTGAAATACGGCTGCAGAACCAACAGTCCCCCAAGCGCGAAGATGGGAAGAACCGAGGACCAAAAACCGAGGCGACAAAGAAGATCTTGGCTGTGCTCGTGACGGATGTAGTTGGCCGTTGCCAGCGATGCTGCGATGGCGAGGAGAGCGGAGAAAGCGAGGCCGATGGCAAAGCCAAGCCACTCGCGGGCCGGCCTGGTCTCTTTGAGGGTGAGACCGGTCGCGCTAATCGCCCAGGAGGTCATGACCCCATAAGAGACGAGAAGGATGGCTCCAATAGTGGCGAGGGAATCGAAGGGCTGAGGTGAAAATCCGCCAACTTCGGGAAGGGCAAATGCAGAGCAGGATGGCAGCGGGGAAGAGAAAGCCAGCCTGGACAGAGCTACGGATAGTTGGGTTCTCATAGGCCTCGCGGAAGAACTTGCCCCATTCGGTCATCTGGCGCTTTGGAAGAGTCATCGGAGCCACAAGAAACCCCTTCTCGACGGGGCTTGACCACGGCAGCAAGCCCAGGAACTCCGGAAATCGAACTCCGGAGTAATGGGCAGCGAAAAGGAAATGCGGCGGCAAGGTGCCCTGTGGCCTATGCGGCATGCGCCCATTCCAACCATCCCTATTCGTCACCCCTTACCGCTGTTGGTCCGCGCCTCCGGCAACGAACGTGCCAAATACCAGTGCGCACCGACGCTATACGGCGCCGCGGGACAATGGCGGTCCGTAAAGCTGCTTATTTCTAGTTTTGGCACCTTTGTTCAAGCAAAATTGAGGTTATGACGGGGTTTGTTTTAAGACGCTTTCGTACCGTAAAGTTGCGCTATCCTTGCGCCACTGGGAGCCGAACACGAGGGGCGATCCGAGGATTCTTGAGGGGCTCTTGACGATCCGCATGGGAGGTCGGCATAGACATGGAGGCAGGAACTTGGAGGCCTCGTTCTAACACTCATCCGGGCCTGCGTGTGGTACGTAGCAAGAAAGGTGGACTTCATACATGCTGGCGATCGCGTGGTTTGCGATCGCGGCCATATCAGCGGGTAGGAGTGCGCTGGACCTAATGCGGGCCAACCCGCAGGGCTACATTCTGGATAGAGTTGTCACATGCCTTGCGCCAATTGTCGGCGACCTGGTGCATTAGTGATTGGATATGCGTCGCGTCTGGCCACGTTCGCCTTTGTCGTCTCTGCGTCTAGGTCGCTCCTCTTGGTCAGCTGTCAGACGCCAGCTCCTCGGCCGATTTGCCCTCAACCGATGGATCGCTTGAAAGGCGCAATCCGATCCGGCCGCGCTCCTTGTCGACCTCGACCACGGTGACGTCGATCTGCTCGCCGGCTTTCAACACGTCATCGACAGAATCAACCCGCTCGCCGGGTTTGACATTGGAGATATGCAGGAGGCCGTCGGTGCCCTTGACGAGCTCAACGAAGGCGCCAAATGTGGTCGTCTTCACGACTTTTGCACCGTTGTAGCGATCGCCGACCTCGGACTCCTTTGTCATCGACTCAATACGGGCGACGCATGCTTCGACCAGTTGCCCGGTGGGCGCGTAGATCCGAATCGTGCCGTCATCCTCGACATCGATCTCGGCTTCAAACTCCTCGCAGAGTCCACGGATCGTTTCTCCACCTTTGCCGATCACGGCTCCGATCTTCTCCGGATCGATCTTGATCGCCTCGATCCGCGGGGCATGTTGGGAGAGCATCTCCCGGGGTCCGTCGATCGCCTCAGCCATCTTGTCGAGGATGAAGAGGCGGCCTTTCTGAGCCTGCTTCAGGGCGTCGGTGAGAATCTCGAAGGTGACGCCGGTGATCTTGATGTCCATCTGCAAGGCGGTGATTCCATCGGCGGTGCCGGCGACCTTGAAGTCCATATCGCCGAGATGGTCCTCGACGCCGGCGATATCGGTCAAGACGATGTAATCCTCACCCTCCTTGATCAGGCCCATCGCAACGCCGGCTACCGGCGCGCTGACCGGAACCCCCGCCGCCTGCAGAGCCATCGAGGAGGCACAAACAGAGCCCATTGAGGAGGAACCGTTGGACTCAAGCGTCTCTGAGACCGCCCGAATCACATAGGGAAAATCCTCTTCGCTTGGGATCGTCGCCGCCAGAGCTCGCTCGGCCAGGGCCCCGTGGCCGATGTCGCGGCGCTTGGGACCCCGCATGAAACCCGCCTCCCCAACCGAGAACGGCGGGAAGTTGTAGTGGTGCCAGAACCGCTTCGTCGTCTGCAGGCCGAGCGTGTCCAGTCGCATATCCATGCGCGTTGTGCCGAGCGCCACGTTGGAGAGGATCTGGGTCTCGCCGCGGGTAAAGAGCGCCGAGCCGTGAACCCGGGGGGCGATATCTATCTCACACTCGATTGGGCGGATCTCATCCTGGGCACGCCCGTCGGGGCGCTTCTTATCGATCGCAATTCGTCGCCGAACGATCTCCTTCTCAAGCTTGGCAAAGATTGCCTCAACTTCGGCGTGGCGCCCACCCTCGCCGTCATCAGACTCACCATCGGCGGCGTGCTCGGCGAGCACTTCGCCCTCGACCGCCTTGACCGCATCCTGGCGCTCCAACTTCGCCTGAATCGAGGTTGCCTCATCGATCTTTGCGCCATAGGAGTCGCGGATCTGCTCCAAAAGGGCCTCATCCAGCGCCGGGGCGTCAACCTCGATCTTCTCCTTGCCGGCCTTCGCCTGCAGCTCCTGCATCGCCGCGCAAAGCTTCTTGATCTCGCCGTGCGCGATGTCGAGGGCATCGAGAATCTCCTGCTCGGTAACCCCGCTCGCACCTGCCTCGACCATCAGGATCGCCTCGTCGGTACCGGCGACAATCAGGTCCAAATCGAGCTCGTCGAGGCTCTCCTCGGGCGGGTTGATAACGAAATCACCGTCGAGCTTGCCGATCCTTACCGCGCCCACATGGGCGGCAACCGGAACCGGGGAAATCGCCAGCGCCGCCGAGGCGCCGTTCATCGCGAGAATGTCATAGGGATGGACGTGGTCCACCGACATTGGGATCGCGACCAGCTGGGTCTCGTAGTGCCAGCCCTTTGGAAAAAGAGGACGGATCGGCCGGTCGATCATGCGCGCGGTCAGCGTCGCCTTCTCGCCCGAGCGTCCCTCGCGGCGAAAGAACGATCCGGGAATCTTGCCCGCTGCATACATCCGCTCCTCCACATCGACGGTGAGCGGCAGGAAGTCCACGTCGCGCAGATTCCCCATCGTTGCCGTGCAAAGGACCATTGTTTCGCCAGCGCTGACGACCACGGAACCGCTCGCCTGCTTGGCAAGCTTGCCGGTCTCAAAGGAAATCTGGCTCTCGCCGACATCCACCGAGACGCGGCTAATGTCAAACATTGTTGATGGCTCTTCGCCAGAGCTTCCGCCGGAGCCCTCCAACTCAAGAAGCCGGTTGAGATTTCCAATGAGCAGCGCTTCCAACTCCCGATCCATAGACGGAGGATCCGAAAGGCCCTCGGCTTCTTGAATGAAGTCACGGGACCGCCGTATATGAGCGTCGACGAAGGCGGCCCGTTCGGCGTTATCTGGGATTCGCAATATCTCCACCTTCGTTCTTCCGCCGCTCAGAGCAGTGATTGATCATTGTCCCCGCTCCGGCAGACACGATTGGGAAATAAGTCTCTGCTTTGCTGGCCTCTTTGGTACCGCCCTTGCGAACGACGAACTTACGGAACTCCTCGCTGAAGCCCAAACTGATCTCAACGGCTGCGCGAAGAGCAGGCGTTGAGGGCTCTTGTTTGTGCACCCTGCAAAGCGACTGCTCGGTTTCCGCAATATAGCCAAGCCAGCGTGACTCAATCTCTCCGTCACTTGTCAGAAAGCCGTGAAGCTTGAAATATTCTTGGATGGTCTGGAGATCTGGCTCTGGCAGAGCATTGATGCGGACTGGATGTGCCGACATAGCGTATTCCTATCATCGCTTGAGGGTGCAGGCAATCAGCCATGCAAAACAAGGCGGCGCGAGTATGCCGAACGCGGTTCCCGCTGCCTCTGCCACTATCGCACTGTTCACGTCGTCCCGAGCGATGAAGGTATGCCACCACTCGATCCCGGCCGTCACAGCAAGAAGGGTCAAGACTATCGCCCCCGCCGTGGCGAGTTGGCGAGAGAGTGGCAAAAGGCTTTGGGGTGCCTGGGAAGCTGAACTCAGACCGATCGCTATACCAAAAGTTGCAAACAGCAAGCTCTCAACAGTGAGAAGAGTCGTCAGCGCATTTTCGGAAGAGAATGGTTCTGTCGTCATCGACAACTCCGCAAGCGAATCTAGTGAACAAACGCAGCTGGATGAATTACAAGGCTACAATATTCGGGCGCTTGGCTGACCGCTGGGTAAAGTTAATTAAGAACCGCGAATTACCAAGGCATTGCAATAACACGGCGGCTGATCTAATTGTGTCAAAGGCGATCCGCGTTAGGAAGCCATCTGATAGTTACTTTGACCAGATTAATAAGACGCCTCCATACCAGTTATTGTTCCTGGTTGAGGGAATGCGCCGTACCTCTTCGGAGCAGTGGAAGCTTATCGTCGGGTGGAGAATTTGCCGGAGCCGTAATCTGTTTTCCGAAGACGGGTACGGCTGGCGGCCGGCGGTGCCAAGAAGGGCGGCGGCTGATCGCCGTCACCCTTTGGGCTCTTTTACTCGTACCTGGCGAGTTTGAATCTGCAGCAATTGAAGCCGAGGGCGATCAAGGCGCTATTTCGAGGTTTCCATTTTTGAACCGGTCAGGCTGGGTTCGGGCCAAGAACGACCAGGAGCGCGCCGGCGCCGGTCGGTACCACCGCTTCGGTGACGCGATCATCGTCGCGAACCAACGTACGGAGGTCCGTTACCTCCTCGGCGTGGGAGAGGACGTTGTCTACGGCGAGCAGCGCGCCGGGCCTCAGCACACGGATCAGGTCAGGCCAATATCCAGCGTAGGCCGAGCGTTCGGCATCGAGAAAAATTATGTCCCAGCAATGGTCAGCGGAATCGCGCAGGGTAACGGCTTCGTCTTCCACGCGTAGGTCGACCAGCTCTTCCAATCCAGCCCGCACGAGGTTCTGTTGGGCCTGAGAGCTGCGACCCGCATCGTTGTCGACACTGATCAGGCGCCCCCCCACGCTGCGCACCGCGTCGGCGAGCCACAGGGTCGAATAGCCGTTAGAGGTCCCCAACTCCAATAACCGCCGGGCAGCGGTCGCGCGGACGAGCAGCGCCAGCAGCTGGGCGGTGTCGGGCTCGAGGTTTCGCAAACGATCCAGCCGTTCGGGCTCGCCTGCGTCGTGCTCGACCCCATGAGCGTGGAGCTCTTCCAGCAGATTTCGCAATTGGTCTTCCGTCCCGTGCCCCATCACCTCGGAGGGGGTGCAATGTGCGCTCCACGAGCGATACGACCAGAAACTCGATCTGGATTCTTTGCTTCTGCCGACCTGGAAGGAAACGGCATTACTATTGGCCCGACGCCGACATCCTCAACCCGAGGTGTGAGCGGTTGGTCCATCGTTTCAAGGTCCGTGGAGCACGCGGAAGTGCTTGACCGCCGCTGGCCCGCGCAGCCCGGTCGGGCCGATCGCGCGGACGCGCAGCACGTGGCGCCCGTGCGACGACCCAGTAGCGCAGCGGCGAGTGACAGCGGCGGTAGGGACCGCGGTCGCGCTTGCATTCGAACCCCCTGGCCTGCGTGGGCGAGAAGAAGCGAAAGCGGGCGCGGATGTGGCGGTGTCGGGTGTGGATGACATTCCCCCAAAAGTGACTCGGCGAATCGGAGGATCGTGCGGGGCCGCCGTGGAGCGTTTTGGCCCGGGCGACCGGGGGCGTTGCCGGGCGCTGAGGTCGGATTGCTGGACGCTGAGAACGGGTCGGTCGAGGTGAAGATGCGACTTTCGGAGCCGACCAGCGCGCAGAGCGAGGTCGAGGCGCAGGAGGCCGCGAAGAGCGCGTTTTGCGGCTCCTCGTCCTTCTTCGAGGTGCAGCGGGTAGGGGACCAGGTTTTCGACGTGCCAGGAGCCGGCCCCACCGGTCGGATCGGTCGAGGTGAGCACGTCGCCGTTGTTGTCGACCGCCACGCAGCGACTCGCAGTGGGACAGGAGACGCCGGTGATCTGCACCGAGCCGCCGCCGTTTGCCTCGCTCCAGGTCGCACTGCCCCCAGCGGGATCGGTCGAGGTGAGAATGTCGCCGTTGGCAGTTGCCGGCGGCGCAGAGAGCGGCCGCGACGCAGCTGACCCCGTCCAGGTCACCGGCTCCCCCCGGAGTGCCCACTTCGACCCAGGCCGAGGCGCCGCCGGTGGGTTCGGTCGAGGCGAAGATCCGGCCTTCCCGTGGCGACGGCGACGCAGAGCGAGGGGCTGGCGCAGGAGACGCCGCGCAGATTGGGCGAGCCGGCGAGCTGGGTCGTCTGCCAGTTGCCGGAGGTCGGTTCGGTCGAGACGAGGACCTTGCCGGCCGTGTTGCCCATACTGGGCCCAGCTGGACACGGCGACGCAGAGGGAAGGCGAGGGGCAGGACACCGCGGTCAGGTGGGTGGCGCCGTGTCCCCCACTTTCGTTGATGTCGGTCGGCGACCAGGCGCCTGCGCCGCCAGTCGGTTCGGTCGAAACGTAGACGAAGCCTTCGTAGCTGACCACGACGCAGAGGTCCTGCGAAGCGCAGGAGACAGCACGCAGGTCGCTACCCGGCTTTCCGCAGAGCGGTTCTCTTTCCGGGCAGCTCTTCCCGGAGGAGGGGTTCACCACGTGCCATGCGGCGGCGGCGGCGGTCGGCGCCTTTGAGAAGGCGAGCGATATCCTGGCCGCCGACGGCGACGCAGAGGGATTCGCTCGGACAGGAGACCCCTGACAGCCCAGCCTCATACGATTCACCTTCGGGAAGCTGCACCGGAGGCAGCTGTCGCAGCGTCCAGTTTGCGGCGAGCGCCGAGCCTGAGGGCGCTGCGAGGGTCGCGAGCAGGGCGAGGGCGCAGCAGAAACCAACGCGCGCCAAGCTCGCGGGGAGAATTTCTTTGATCCGCGTTGAGAGAGACATGAAGAACCTGAAAGTGATCACTCTGGTAGTGAACACTGTGGAAATGAACACCCTGGGAGTGGGGTCGATGCGCCGCATCTACTTGCGGTGCTCTCTGCTGGCCGTCGCCTCCGGTTCGCCCGGCCTTTCATCGGTGGAGCCGACGATCCCGGATCGCAGGTAGGCGACCTCGCGGTCAACAGTGCCGGCGGGAATTCCCTTCGCCCAGGAAATCTTTTCAGGGTCGGTGATGACTTGGCGTCGGCCGAGGATCGCCGAGGTTTCGGGGTCGAAGATATATTCGACCCGCATGCCGGAATGCTGTTCGCCGTCGTAGCCGCTCGACTTTCTTTCGTAGCTGAGCGCGGATCCAAAGCGCCCAACCGGGTCCTTGGCGTTGCGGTCCAGTTCGACACCCGGTAGTTCGGCCAGCGCGCCGAAGACCGCAGCGCGAAGCGCGGCGGTGGTGTTCGGTCTTTCGAGGATGCCCCATAGTTCCCCGATCACCCGTCCGGAGTCGATCGGTTTGGAGGCGGGTTCGACGTCGCTCGAGGGGTCGGAGACCTGGCGATGTTCGATCGCGAGGCGGAGCGCCTTCGGTTCGGTCGGGAGGCTCGAAAAATCAGCGAAGCCTGGACCATCCTTGTCTTCGACGTCCCTGACCCCTCGGCGCACCTCAATGATGTGGACTCCCAGTTCGCCCCCCCTCTTCCCTTCGAACGGAGCGGGAAGGGGCGATCCCGCCCGCTCCCATCGGACTTGTTCCGCCCTCGAGAGAAATCGCGGGCTCCCCATGACCAAGCGCTGGCGACTCCGTTGCTTTGCGCTCAACCAATCTTCCTGCTCAGTCGGTATGAGCCCACTGAAGGCGCCCTTGCGGCTCAGAATGCCGCCCCCCACCGTGACTTCGTGGTTCCAGCTCTGCAGTTCCAGCGACTCCGTCTTCATGTAAAGGAACTGGCCCGGTCCGGGCGTTGACCGGGACTTTTTCAGTGGCCCCTTCAGCGCTTGAGCATGTGGTTTCTGCCTGCGTAGATGTGCATGCTGAGGCTTCGCAGCGGCTGTAGCGCTCGCCACGGTCGCCGCGCTCAGCGCCGCTAACAGCCCGAGGGCCAGCGCCAATCGCAGGGAAACATGAGTGCTCCAACGAATCCTCTGAGTTTCTGCCTCCATGCCCATCAGGCTTAGGTCCGTCGGAGGAGCTTGTTTCACTTTCGGATCAGCTCGCCTTCGGCAACGAAGGTGAGCGTGAGGATTGGCGCTGGCGCCGCTGCCGTAGGGACACCACGCCGATCGAGATTGCCGCGAGGGCAAAAGCGATGAGAAGAATCGGCCCGAGTGGCGAGGAGCCACCGCCGCTCGCAGGCTGGGTGGAACCGACGGCTTGGTTCATTTGTCCGTGCTGGCTTCTCTGGAGACTGCCGTTGCCTGAATTGCCCCTGCCGCCGGTTGCGGCGGTTGGCCGTGTAGCACTGAGCGACGTTGGTCGCTCCGAGTCGGACGTCCTCCGGCCCGTCTTGCTCGGCGTGGCGGAGCCCGGCGTCGCAGCGCCTGTTTCCCCAGGCATAGAGGTGCCACCCTGGGCGGTGGAAGAGTGGGCGACAGGCTCCCGGTGTGTAGGTGCTGGACTCGTCCCAGTTGCCGAAGGGAGGGGGTTTTCGTACTGAACACCGCTCGAGTCTGCCGAGGCAAGGGCGGGAAACGAAGCGAAGACCAGGGCTGCCAGGACCAAGAACGTCACGAAAGCTGCCAGACCTCTGTTTTGGAGTGCATAGCACATGGCGGCTTGGCTCGAGTTGGGAGGGGGTATTTCGGTGACCATGTGCAACCCCAGGATTGACAACGTCCGCGGCACTTCATTCTACGCCATGTTCAGGCGTAGGCTTTTGTGCGGGCGCCGGGTGAAGCTAATAAAAACCACGCAATACCAGACCGAAGCAACAGCAGGACGCCTGATGAAATTGTGACAGAGACATCCGGCTTAGGACGCCATCTACTAGGTCCATTTATCAGATTAATAGGACGCTTCCATACCATTGATTTTCCGTTTGGGTAGATTGCGCCGCCGTTCTTTTCAGGGGCGGACACGGGACTGCTGTCGAAGTCTCCGATGGAAATCGCCGCAGACCCAGCGGGCATGATGTCCGTGCACCACTGCCTCGCGGGTCCCCTCTGGGCACTCTCACTCGTACCTGGAGAGTTTGAATCTGCAGCAGTTAAAGCCGAGGGCGATCACCTCGTGAGCAGCAAGCCTTCCTAGGGGTTCGGCTGTCAGGAAACTTCTGTCCTGAATTGGATAATATCGCTACTTGAACGAATTGATCAGTACTCCAAGTAAAGTAACTTGACAGCACGAGAATGAGAAGTTAGCCGACTTTCGCACCAAGCCGATGCGGAATCGAGCCATTTCTAACCCTGAAGCGAGAGATCGCCGCACGACTTATTCCACCTGGCCCGAACGCCTTGACTCTGAATACATGCTCTCCGGTATTGACCCGGTAGCCCTTCGGTGAGTGACACCGCGAGAACTTGGCCCCTTCGAGAGAGCACAGAAAGCCGGTGGCCCTTCCGATCGCGCGGAAACGGAAATGGACGGCCTCTCCGCCCCTCAAGTTCAATCTTGCGGGAGGGTGCGCGACGATCTTGACCCGGGGCCGTTTTGAGTGTCCATTTGGGTGCCCAATGGGTGTAGAAGGTTGACCCGGGGTCGTCGTCTTGGCGCCGAATGGTTCGGTAGAAGCGATGATCTGGCCCTGAGATCCCCCCGCGACACACAGGGATTTGGAGGGACAAGAGATCCCAAACATGCCGTTTGCGTGGCCATTTGGCGGAATGACATTGGTGAAGGACCAATCGCCCGCTACCCCAGTCGGATCAGTGGAGGCGATCACATCGGCGTTGTTGTCAACGGCCGCGCATTCCGAATTGGAGGGACAGGAGATTGCCGTCACCTGAACCGAGACGTCTGCCCCGATCGCGTTCCAGCTGGGAGATGTGGAGGCGGGATCGGTTGAGGTGACAACTGAGCCGAAATTGGCCCCCACGCACAACGATACGGTCGAGCAGGAGATGCCGTAGAGATTTGCAAGACCGGCGGTCTCGGTGACCGGCTTCCAGGCCGAGGCGCCGCCCGTTGGATTGGTGGAGGTGATGATCTTGCCGCCAAGACCGACGGCAGCACAAAAAGCTTCCGATGAACAGGAGACGCCGCGCAGGTCGAGCGGGTCTTCCAGCTGGGTAAGCGTCCAGGCTGAGCTGGCGCCAGTCGGATTGGTGGAGGTGATGATCTTGCCGCCATAAGCCACGGCAACGCAGAGCGCTGCGGACGGACAGGAGATGCCGTACATATGCACCCGGGGAGCGTTTTCTGCGCCAAGGGCGGTGACGTTCCAGGCTGAGACCCCGCCGGTTGGGTCTGTGGAGCTGAATATATTCCCATCCAGGCTGGCGGCGACACAGAGGTTGGGAGACGGGCACGAGACACCCCGGGTCTGGTAGCCACTCTCCACCGTCCCACCCCGGCCACCAACACTAGGGCCTTCAGACGCCTTGCCGAGGTGGATCTCGTTCCAGGCCGAGGCGGAACCGGTAGGATCAGTGGAAGTGGCCACGGAGTGATCGCTGCCCACCGCAGCGCAAAATGAGGCGGAAGGGCATGACATCCCGTAAAAACCAACCTGAACCGGTGCTTCGGGGAGTTGCCTGACCGTCCAGCTAGAGGCAGCAAGAGCCGGGGCGGATGGAAGTGCAACCAAGGCGAGGCAGAAGAATACGACCATCCCGATCGTCCGAAATATGCGTGCTCCTTCGCCTTTCACAGGGTTTCCCTTGCGGTTGACATTCGTACCTATTAAACCTTCCCGGCCGGGGGAGTTGCGCAAGTTCCCAACGTTAATCCCCCCACTAAAACCCGCCCAACCATCATTGGATTGCGGTCTTACTTAACGGTACTCTGAGTCCAGAGTACCGGGCTAAGTCGCCAACTTTCTAATTATTTGTATCAAATTAATTAAGACGCACCCATACCAGTCACCTTTTGCGGGAGCATGTTACGCCGCTCCTCAGCTTCGGGGCGGGGAGGCTCCTCTCCAGGTGGAGAAACTTCCTGCGCCGCGGTTTGCTCTTGCGGCGAGCGGGTTCAGCTGGCCGACCGGCCGTCAAGAAGTGGCAGCAGTGCCTCGCGAGCCCCTCTGGGCTCTTTCACTCATATCTGGAGAGTTTGAATCTGCAGTAGTTAAAACCAAGGGCGATTACCTCGTTGTTTGCGGCGTTTCCGTTTTTGATGAAGCGCGCGGTGAGTCGCTGCACGGAAATGGCGTGGCCGGCGCGCAGCTGGGCCGTGATCGTCTTGAGCAAGGACTGTTGGCGGCCGAGGTAGACGAACCATTTGGCGAGCCTTGCTGCATCGGTCGGCGGTCGGGCCAGGACGGATATTTCGCGCACGGTCGCATCGAAAAGCCTCCTTGCATGGGAGAACTTGGCTGCGGCAGGTCCGAAGTGTTCTGCCCTGACCAGAGGCTTAATGCCCTTCATCGTGCGCTGGGTGGCCAAGGCATGGGGCTTGCAGATTGCCTCCAGATGCGCGACGTACTGAGGCTGGGTCGGAGTCGCTTCAGCGGCTGCGAGGCCACAGAGTGAAAGTGCCCCGCCGAGCACAGTGAGCAGCAACATTGCTGTGGTGCGTGTCTTTGTCGGTCCTGCCCCTGGATGGGTCATCTCACGATGACCATCTCCGGGCCGCTCGGGCGGAGCGAGTGGCGCTCCCCAGCGTCCGAAACGGTATGGAACGCGCGCTCAATGCTCCCTCAGATGATCGAGGCTGGCGACCCTTGCTTCAACCCATCAGCCAAAGGGAGGCAGATGGAATCGGCGCGGAGCTCGGGATAGTCGGGGCAGCCGAAGACGCGGCTGGGGAGCAGCAGGTTTATGGCGCCGGCGGCGGTATCGAAGCGGAACTCACCGTCGAGTATGCGCATTGGGGCGTGGCGGTCCACAGGCTTGCGGTCGCGGAAGCTAAGTACACGCCGTGCATCGAGGTTGACAAGAACCTCGGTGAACGCGGCGCAGTTCTCGATTGTTCGGTCGATGATCAGGTCAATCGCCTCGACTGACTCAATCGCGCCATGGGCACTGATTGCGAAGGCGCCGATCACGACGTAGTCAACCGCCTCACCGTGCAAGGCGTCGAAGAGCAGCTCGGGATCGGGTGGGCGGCGGAGGCCGAAGGCGTCGCTCACAGTGGGGGTCTTGGGCAGGTCAGTGGGGGGGGTGGGAACTTGCGGCTTCGTGTGTCCACTTCAGGTCCAGTCATAAAGTCGACGACGCTGGCACGCAAACGACCCGGGGGGAAGAGAGCCCCCGGGCGGCCATAACAGGGATGGGAAGTCCCCGGCCCAAGCGTTTGCGCTACAACTGGCCGTGCCGCACAGGGAAGCGGGACGACCTTTGGAACTGCGGACGAGGCTAGGGTGGCCCTGCCCGCAGGTGTAAACCAAGATACTTGCGGACCATAATGCCATGGTAAAGGGTTTGTTAACGCTAAATCTAGTCGAAGAAATTGAAATGTTTACGTACCATGGCAATGGCTGATTGGCCTTTAAGCGAAAGTCGGCAGTCACCCGGGATACAGCCACGGGTTTGCAGTTCTTCTTTCTGTCGAGACTCAATAGCGGTGCGAGCGGCCTTTGCGCTTCGCCTTCTTGGTCCCACAAGCCGTCTTGGTCTTCACCGCCTGGGTCAGCTTCTTGCCGTTCTGCGCAGCGAATTCGACCGCCGAGACGATCGGAGTTCCACAAAGACTCTCGGTGTTGGCGAGATACCCATGGCTGCCACCGAAGAGGGTGAAGCGAAAGTGCCCGATCGGGGCGTCGGGGATGACCGGGACCACGGTCTTCAGGCGGCCGTCCTTGACCGAGGAGGATTCCGCCTCAGGGGTCAGCATCACCTGACCGCCGAGGATGAAGGCAAGGTGGGGCAGCAGGCCAAAGCCCGAGACCGCGTAGACGGGTCCCTGGAGAGGTTTTTCGAGCAGCGGCGTGTTCGTCATCGCTTCGCCGATCGGCTGGCGCCCGGCGCACTGATCGGAGGCGAGTTCGGCTCTGTCGCAGATGTTGCCGAGGTGGCGCTGGTCGATCTCAAAGGCTTTTGGCAGGGTGACGGTGAGCGATTTGATGTTTGCGTCACCCGCTCGGGTATTGAGTTCGATCGCGAGGCTTGGGTCCTTGCTGCGCTGGGTAAACTTGTGGCCGCCGAGCTGGGTGATCGACATCTTCGGCGCGAAGGGGAGCGTTTCGCAGTTGACCGCCTGGAAGGGCGAGGAGAAGTTGGCCACCGTACCCTGGTCTCCGATCCCTTGGGAGGCGATGGTGAAGTCCGAGCAGTTGGTCGGGTTGATCATGAAGTTGGGCCTGTCGATATTGACCTGGATCGAGCGCATCCGCAGCGGGATGCCGCCGATGATCTCGGGCACCGCTTCGGAGTCGGCGATGACGTGGGCGTCGAGCGGGTCGATATGCAGGGCGACGCGGACGACGACGGTGCCGTAGTCATAGGGCCCGGCCAGGGCGGGGGTAACGACGACGAGGCTGAGCGGGGCGCCCTGGAAGGGGCCGGCCATGTAGAGCTTGCCGGTGGCGTGGAAGGGGTGGGAGCCGGGGCCGGCGGCGACGTTGGAGGTCCCTATTTCTGAGGAGGCGGGGCAACTGGGGTTGGCCTGCTCGGTTCGGCCTGGGGTCTGGGCGGCCTCTGCGATCGAGGCCTGGGGGCAGTAAGTAATCCCGTGCAGGTTGGCGGTCAGGCCGGGAGGCATGGTGAAATTGATGTGGCCGAGATTCTGATCTCCGTCTTCGCGGCTTAGCTTGAGGCTGAAGGAGCTAAAGGCGTTGGCGGTGGCGTTGGTGGTGCCGGCTTCCAAACTTGGTTTGAAGGGACGGATCTGGGCCGGGGCATTCGCTGCCGTGGGGACCTGATTCGAGGCCGAAGATCTGGCTTGAACTCTGTTCGGGCTGAGTCGCGTTCCAAGGGTAGAACTCGCCGTTCACTGTGTAGATCGTGCACGACGTCGGGGTTGCCATCAGCGCCCGTTCGCCGGAAAAGAGGTGCAGCTGGAAGTCTTCGAAGGGTGCCTGGGGCAGGTTTGGGAATTCGGCGGTGAGCTGGCCGGTCACCGGGTTGGGTCTGACCGAGCCGATCGAGCTTGATGTTCATACCGAACCCCGAGGCGATCATGAATAGGCGGTACTGGTCGCCGGGTTTCGGTTCGCCGAGGTAGACGGAGCCTTCGAGACGTTCAGGCAGAGCAGGGGTGCCGATCGAGAAGGTGCCGATCTTGGACTGATCGGGACATTCGGCGGGGCCTTCGGATTCGAAGTTGGCTTGGGCCTCGCTGCAGGCGGTCTGCCCGTCGGCGGCGTCCGGGTTGATCGTGAAACCCTTCGGGCAGGGTGACGTCGGCAGCTTTGATCTCTGAGGGCTCGGCTGCGAAGGTGAGGAACTGCGGAGTTTTGAGGTCGACGTTGAGGCCCGAGGCGGAGTCGGTCTGGGTGGTGGTGGGAGAGGCCTGGAGGACCGGTTTGAAGACCTCTCTCTCGCAGCCTTCGATCGGGGGGTAGGTGGCACTATCTTCGGAGGGGTGCGTGGGGTCCCCGTAGGTTTGCACTTCGAGCAGGCTGGTGGGTTCATTGCCCGTGCAGACCGTCGGGTTGTCCAGTAGGGGCTGGGGCACGATGCTGTCCGAAGTCGGTTCGGCGATGCAGCCGGTGCCAACTTCGTGGGCACAGCCGGTCGGGTTGCCGGGGGTGCCGATCGGGAAGCGTTCGGCATCATGGCTTGTCGTCGGCCGGGAAGCCCCAGAAGGTCAGCTTGGCTTCTGCGAGAGGGGCGAGCTCGGCGATGTCGGAGACGGTGAAACGCAGGCCGTAGTCGGTGGCGGTGCGGACCGTCACGGGGATTGTGATCGGGATGTCCAGAACGGGGACGATGAAAGAGAAGCGCGCGGTTTCTCCTTCTTCGGGAGCGATGGAGAAGATCGGGGCGGTGCCGAGGAGGTAATCGGGGTTGCCCGCGTAGTTGGCATGGATCGTGATCAGGCCGGCCTGGGAGTTGGGTGGGCATTCATTGAGGGCAAAGCTGGCGAGGAGGCACTGGGTGATCGCGCGGGGGTTGCCGAAGACTCCGGTGGGCGCGTTGAAGATGATGTTCCTAGCCGCTTCGGGCGCGCCGGGGTCTTTGAGCGCGAAGGAGGTTTTAAGGTCGGGGTGACCGCCGGCTTGAGGGGTAGCGATAACAACGTGAGTCGCTGTCACAGTCGTGCCTGAGATGGTTCCGGAGATCCCCACGAAATCGGCGTTTCTGACATCGCCCAAGCTCGGCTGCGGGATGCCTGGCACCGGCCTGCCCTGCTATATGTGGTCGAGGTAGAGACGTCGACCGTGTCGATCGATCCGCCGCCAGTTTCGATCGTGAAGCTTTCCCCGCTGGGTGCGGCCTGGACGACGCCTTCCGTGACGAATTCGAGGCTCGGAACCGTCAATTCTCCCGGTTTCGGTTCGACGAAGATCCGTGCGGCGTTTATGATCGCACCGGCGCCTGAGAGGGATCCCAAAACCACGACCGATTCCCCGCTTTGCAGGCTGCTTAGTGAGAGTTCCGAGAAACCGTGGCCGCTGATTTTCGTGGTTGGGAAAGCGACGACCGTGTCGATCGACCCGCTGGGCGTTTCAATCGTGAAGCTCTGGTGGCTGGGAGCACTCTTGATCACCCCTGAAAAGACCTTGCCGGATTCGCCGAAGGCATTCGCTTCGATCAGGGTGGTCTTGAAGGAGGTGATTGGCTCCGCTGCTCCGGATGGCGCAGTGTTGATCGCCAGGATGAAGAATACTGGCAATCAGCAACTTGCTGCAACTCCGGACCTTGCGCGGTGTGGCGTCCTTGCCACGCTTGAACCGAAAGCCTCCGGCGGGGCAGCAGAATACCTCAACCACCGCATTCCCGTGGTGGCGCTCACTTGTGACCTCCACGGTGGGGGTTGGCTCGCCTGTGGTGCCTTTGCGTGCTCTACGGACGCAGCTACCGTGCTTTTTGACGTAACCCTTCTTGCAGGCCTTCGGTTCGTTTCCATGGTTATGGGAGTGCCTGATTCGCTGCCGACCTCGAGCGGCGGGGGAGCGGGGCTTGAAGCGCCGTGGCACTCATCGGAGGCCCTGCATGGGGCCGGGGGTGGTTCGAAGGGAAAGCCCCCGCCTTCGCGGGCGTCATAGATCTTCACCGTAGGGCCGTTCTTGTCTTGGGGGACGAGGCTGTCGCGGGTGAAGAAGTAGGCATCCTTACCGTTTGCATCGACGCCGAGCAGGCCGGAGTCAAAGGCGCTGGTGCCGGCGGAGATCAGCGCGAGGCATGCGTTCGCTGGCCTTGTGAAGCTCAGGCTGGATTCTTCGCAGTTCCCGGCGCCCAGGGGCTCCCACTCATAGACGTCCTGTTTTTTGTCGGTGTCGGCCGCGGTGAGCTGGTCGGTGGTGGTGAAGAAGACGCGGCCTTCGTCGGTGAGGCTCAAGCCATTCGGAGGCTAGGCCGGCTTCGCCGCGCCGAGGGAGCGCCGGTGGGGGTGCACGAGACGCAGTCGAGCCTTTCGGTCGGGGCGTCGTAGCGGTAGACCTCGGTGTTGCCGGCGGTTTCTTCTTCATGGCCCGCCAGGGCGAGGGTCGAGGTGAAAGCGGCGTCATTGCCCGAGGGGGTGATCTGGAAGTCGGCCGTTTGGCGAGTTTCGGGCGCAGTGACCGAATCGACGACGAGCGGGTTGTCGGTCTGCGGGGAGGGCGGATAGAGGGAGCGGAAGGCGATAGCGTCCCCGTTTTCGCCGGGGCCGGAGCCGGGGTTGGAGATGACCAGGCTATTTGAGCTCGCGCCAAGCCCAATTGAGGCCGTGCCACCCGTGAGTACGGGATGTTCCTTCAGGTAGCCCGACGCCGAGGGGAGTGCCGAGCCGCTGACCGGCGGGATCGAACTGGCTGACCTGGGTGCCTTCGTCGACGTAAACGCTTCCGTCGGGCGCGACGGCGACGCCGAAGGATGGGTTCGCGTCAAACAGTTTGCCTGTGCTTTTGTATTCGAGCGGCGAGTGGCTGGAAGGTTCGTAGACTTCGGTTCCTTCTGGCGTAATCCCGTCGCCGTCGACGACGTAGACGCCGCCGTCCGAGGCTACGCCGACCCCGGTGGGGCTATGTTCCAATTCGTTTCCGCGCTTTGATCGCTTCTCCGTGGGCCCAAAGACCTGGACCGCTCGGTGGGAATACTCGGAGACGTAGACGTCCCCGTTGGCCTGATCAACCGTCGCACCAGTGGGAAATGCATTGGGGAAGATTTGATCTGGGAGATGAATTCGCCCGAAGGCCCGAACTTGTCGATGACGTCGTGAATGAGGTCGGGGACGTAGAGGTCGCGGTAGGAGGGGCTGGAAGGATCGTTGTCGACCGCGATTCCGCCCGGCATGCCGGCATAGCCGTACTCTTCAAAGTTGAGCCCGCCGGTTAGCGATGTGAGTCCCGACGCAGTCGCTGGTTGAGAGATTTCAAGCGAGCCGGCGCCGAGGGCTGTGATCGTCGCCCCCGAGGGGATGCCGGCGCCGGTGATTCCCTGGCCGACGCTGAAGGCGCCGCCGGTCGTCGTCACCGATTCGATCGTGGTCGAGCCGCTCTGTAGGTCGCCGCTGCCTTTGGCGCTCTGCCCGGCAAGTTTGCCGTTCTTGCCGAATGCAGTGATCGGGTCACCAGCGGGGTCGAACTTCCTCGCCAAACCCGGTCCGAATGTTCGGCCGGTGTCGAGGACGTAGGTGTCACCTTCTTCACCGGGGCCTTCGGCGATCGCGACGGCGGTGGGCTTTTCGAACGAGCCGAAGGAACCGACGAACGGGTGGATCGTTTTTGGCGGGAGCGAGGTGTTCAGGGACGATTCGAGGGTGGCGACGAATGGGGCGCCAGTGCCGGGACGGACAATGTAGAGGTTGGGGGCGTTCTTGACGCCGTCTGCGTTCTGGGAGCCGTCGAGGAGGCTCGGGGGAAAGGAAGGAGATGGTGCCGTTGGCTGAGGCTACGCCCCCGCCTCCGCCGACGGCGACGGCGCCGCAGTTCTCTTCTTCTTTTTCGGCCGTGTTCCAGTGAACGTGTGCGGTGTTGGCGGCGGGATCGCATGAGCTTGCGTTGCCTTCGGTCCCTGGGAGATCAGGGTGAGCGGGTGGCCCTTCTTCCCACATGTAAATGTCAGCGCCGCTGTGCTGTTCATCTTCCTGGGTCAGGTGTTCTTCGGAGGAGAAGAAGACCTTGGAGCCATCGGCGGTCATGCCGTCGAAGAGGACGCCTGCGGCGGTGCCGGGGGTGAGTTCGACCGTCTGGACCGAGTCATCGACATTCATGTAGAGGTGCCAGTACTTGGCACCTCCGGCTTCTTCGACGAGCTGGCCGAGGAGGATGTGGGAGCCGTCCCTTGGAGATGTCGAGCTCGGCGATTCCGTCGGATGAGCAGTTGTTGAGGCAGGCGATCGGGCTGCCGGCGGAATCGTCGGAGACGACGTGGGTTTCGTTCGTCCTCAGATCGCGGTCATAGATCGAGATCTGGCCTTGGAGTTCCCTCCCGCTGCGAACTTGGACGTCGAGCCGAAGACGAGATGGGTGCCATCGGCGGAGAGCGGCTTGGCGACGTAGCCGGCCGGTTCGGCGGCAGGACCGGGGTCGAGCGAGCCGGCCATGCCCTGGATCAGCTCGCCGCCGGGAGGCGGAGCGGGACGCCGGTGGAGCCGTCGGCGAAGCAGGGCGAGCAGATTTCCGGGCCGCCGAAGGCGAAGGTGTCGAGGCCGGCGTCGGCTTCGAGCAGGGTCGAGGCAAAGGGAGCGGAGGAGGGGGTTGCGTTGGAGGGGATGCCGACGTATTCGGTGCTCCAGCCGTCTTGCGCCGCGGGTGGCGAGGATAGGGGTCGACGCCGCGGTTGGTCGGATAGCCGACGCCGGGGATGGCACCGTCGTGGACGCCGTAGAGGACCCGGCCGGAGGCTTGCGGGATAGCCGGCGAAGGGGGCCTGGCCGGGGACGAGATTGGACTCGACGTCATAGCCGGCGGTATTGGCCGCGGAGACCAGCTCGTAGGCGCGACAGTCGAGGAGTTGGGCGGCGCCGGTCTGCTGGCGGACGTGGGAGTTGGGGCAGGTGTCGGTGATTTCCTTGGTGAAAGGCAGGGTCGTGAAGGTACGGTCGCGTCGCCTTGGTGGTTTCGGTGGCGTTCTGAGCGACCACCTGGTAGTGGTAGGTGGTGCCGGGCGTGAGGGCGCTCAGCTGGACGGTGACGCTCTGCAGAGTTCTCCCGGATCCCGCTTTTGCATCGGGGATCGGGCCGAGCGATCCGTAGCTGCTGGTGGTGCCATAGGCGACGTGGTAGGTGGTTTCTCCCCCGCCCGGATTGATCTCAGCGTGTACCTGGGCGGTATCGGCATGCACATTGCCCACCTGCTCGCCGCTGACCAGGGGCGGCGCCGCCGGAGTCGTCAGGTCCGATCGCCGGCCGTGGTCGTGCCGGCGCCGTTTTCAGCGACCACCCGGTAGTGATAGGTGGTTGCCGGTTCCAGGCCTGTGAGGTGAAATGAGAGTCCGGTGGGGGTCGGGCCCGAGGGGGAGCCGGCATCTTCTCCCGGTGGAATTGTCGTCTGGTTTCCGTAGGAGGTGGTGGTCCCCCATTCGAAGTAGTAGTGGGTGTCCTCGCCGTTGCCGAGGAAGGAGGCGTTGAGCGTGGCGCCGGTGGGAGTAAGCGCCGTCGCCGGTTCGGTCGCGAGGTTCGCCACGGCGTGCAGCGTGAATGTCTGATCGCCACCCCTTCTTGGATGGCCGCTCGCAGCTGTGACCACGACCCGGTAGTGATACGCGGTCTCAGAAGTGAGCCCCGAGATTTCGGCGCTGACGTTGGTTTCTGCGGTTCCCGAGTAGGGAGGTTCTGGCGAACAGGGGACATGGGGCGAGCCGTAGGCGGCGGTGACCCCGTATTCAAAGTAACAGCCGGTGACTTCACCGCCGTTGGGATCGACCTTTGCGTTCAGAGTGACGGAGGTCTGCTTGAGGTTCGATGGTGGTTCATAGCTGATCTTGGGTAGTGGGACGTTCGGAGTGAAGAGGTCTACCGCTTCGTGCGCGGAATCGGAGACATACAGGTAGCCTTCGGAGTTGAAGGAGATGCCGGCGGGCGAGAACGATCCGGCGGGGGTTTCCGATCCATTGATCTGGGCGAGGAATTCACCGGAGGAAGTGAATTCGTCAATGACCCCACCGCCTTCTTCCGCTATGAGGACGTTGGCGTTGGTCGGGTCGACCGCAACAGCGGTCGGGGTGGTGAGTTCCGCCTTCTTGAAGGAGCGAACGTATTCGCCACTTGGCTTGAACTCGTCGACTTCACTCTTTTCCTGGTCAACAAGATAAATGTTGCCGTTGGAATCAACAGCGATGTTTCGAATGAAGCCGAAGGTGCCATTGGGCGTTCCGGTGATTCGGTTACCGGCAATATATGGCTCGTCGAGGGCCGAGAAATTGGCCTGGCTATGATTTGCGTCAAAGGCCTGGATATTCTTTGGGCCGGAGGCTGCCACATACACTGTACCGTTTGCGGTCCCCCCTGAGTTGTCGATGGCCGCGTAGACGAACCCACCGCCGAAGCCACCCCATTGTTCGATAAGGGGCCCGGTGCCATTTTCGAAGACATCCAGCTTATCTGTGTCAGAGTTTGCGACGTAGAGGTAACCGTTCAGATCGTCGAGCGCCACACTTCGGTTGTAGTAGGCGCTGAATTGTTCACCGGCGCCGCTGCCGTTCTGGGTGGCGACGAGGTTTGAGGAGAAGGGCCCATACTCAGAGATTTGACCGTTGTTGCCGGAGTTGGCGACCCAAAGGCTGTCGGAGTAATCCACCGTAATGCCAAAGGCGTCCGGAAGTTCGGTGATCTGGGTGTCGTAGCTGCGGTCGGCGAGAGCGGGGGCGGCGGTAAAAAGGAGTGCCGCGATCGCAACGACAGAAGTGACGGCAAGCTGAATACACACTGAATCGCGGAAAAAGCGAAGCAGATTGGGCTTGGTCTTCATCAACGCCCACCTGCCCGGTTGACGCCCAAAGCTCGTCCAAGCCTGGCGCGCTTTTGGTGTTTCTTGGCGCAAGGAGTGCTGAGAACGGGGTTCTGATTAGCCGCCTTGCCGTTTTGGGCGGCGATGTCAGCGACCGCGCGAAGGGTGTTGGTGCAGAGGTTCGTGTCGTTTTGGAGGAGACCCTTACGTCCGCCGTCGAGGCTCAATGTGAAGTGGGAAACGGGGGCGTCGGGGACTGTTTCGAAGGTGGTACGAATGCCAGAGTGAACGGCGTCCACGTGGCCGTCGAGGGCGATGTCTATCTGACCGTTTAAGGCGGCGACGATGTCGGGGAGCTTGTGGCCGCCTCCGGTCCGCAGGTAGACCGGGCCTTCGAGGGGCTTTTCAAGGAGGGGCGTGCTTGCCTTTGCGAAGCCGATGTCGGAACCTGGGGGGCACTTTTCGCCGGGGACCTTGCCTTCGAAGAACTGGTCCTTGGTGCAAGGGTCCTTGATGTGGGCGTTGTCGACAATCTCGGTTGGCGGCAGGGTGACGGCGACGCGAGAGACGTTGGCGTAGGGGCCGCTGCTTGGATAGGTGAGTTCGGTGCGAAGAGACGGGTTGCCGGCGCGTTTGGTGGAGCCCGAGAATCCCATCGCAAGCCTGGGGGCAAAGGAGAGGGAGACACAGTTGGCGACCTGGAAGTGCTCGGAGGGGGTGGAAACGGCGCCTTCTGTGCCGAAGACCTGAGCGGTCACGGCGAGGGGGTTGCAATCGGTCGGGTTTAAGGCGAAACCCGGACGGTTGAGGTTGACGAGAATCGCGCGCAGGCGGAGGGGGATACCCTGGAAGATCTGGGGCAGGGGGTCAGAGATGGCGGTGATCTGGGCGGTTTCGGGATTGACATGAAGCGCAGCGCGGACCACGACGTTGCCGAGGTCATAGCCTCCGGAGACTGCCGGAGTAATGATCGCGAGGCTTAGCGGCGCACCCTTGTAAGGACCGGCAAGGTAGACCCTGCCGGGGAGGAAAAGCGGGTGATCGCCGGCTCCGGTTCCGGCGCTCGATTCGCCGATCAAACTCGATGCAGGACAGCTGGGGCTGGCTTCCTCAGCGAGACCTGTATGGCTTTCCAGGGCGGCGGCTGCGATCGCGGCGTCCGGGCAATAAGAAACGCCCTTAAGGGTCGCAGAGAAGCCCGGTGGTGTGGTGACGTTCAGCGCCTTCAGATTCTGTTCGCCGTCGTTTCTGGTCAGATCAATCGAGAATGAGGTATGGGCGGCGGCGGTGTTGGCGGAAGAGGCAGACTTCAAGCCGGGGCTGAAGGGGCGCGCGCCGTCTGGGCAGGAGCTGCCGTTTGGCCCTTCGGTCACTTTGAAGAACTGGCGGGAGGTCTGTTCTGGCAGAGCGGCGTCCCACGGAGTGAAGACGCTGCTTACTTCATAGGAGCCGCACTGGCTCGGCGTGTCGAGGGCGCCCCGCTCGGAGCCGAAAATGTGCACGTTGAAGGATTCAAAGGGGGTTTGAGGGAGGTTCTGGAAGGCGATTCGAATCTGCCCCGTGACCGGGTCGGGGATGACCTTGCCAGACAGCTTGATGTGGAGTCCGAAGCCGTCGAGGACAAGGAATAGTCGGAAGCGGTTGCCCGGTTGCGGTTCACCAAGGTAGACGGCGCCGAGGAGGGGGCCGGGCAGGACGGGGGTATCAATGGAGATCGTACCGACCTTCGCGTCTTCGGGGCATTGGGCTTCTTCGGTCGTGCCAAAACGCGCCTGCGCTTCGGAACAAGTGGTCTTGCCGTTGGCCACGTTAGGCGCGAGGGAGAAGCCTTCGGGAAAGGTGATGGTGGCGTCGCGGAGCTCGGAGGGTGACGGTACGCTGGGGCTCTCGAACTGGGGAACGCTGAGATGCAGTTCGGCGCCGGAGGGTGAATCTGCAGCCGATGTCGTGGGGACCACCGATTGGCTGGGGTTAAAGGTGAGCTGATCGCAGTCGGTGGTCGCAGGGTAGGAGGAGTCCGCCTGGGTAAATTCTTCTGTGTAGCTGAGGACGTCGAGCGAGGCAACGAGCGAAGATTCACCGCAGGTGGTTGGGTTTTGCCAGAAAGGGACGTGGGGGCTGTCGGAGGAAACGGGACCTCCGGGTCCACCGAATTCGGTGTTTGTGCCAACCGCTTTGTGTTCTCCGCGGAACGGACACCAGGTGGCCATCGTGTTGGGGTCGAAGGTACTCGGTTCACCGCCGGTCGTACAGATTTCCGTCCCTCCGATTGTCGGCAACTGACGGAAGCCAAATCTGAGGTCGTCGTGGCTATGTTCGGAGGGAATACCCCAGATATCCTCTTTGAAGCTGAACAGCGGGAAGAAATGTGGGGTATTTTCGACCGTCGCGTTGATACCGTAGTCGCTGTCGGTACGGGAGCTTATGACTGTGAGTATCGGACTGGCGAAAATGCCGGTTTTAAAACCGAGGAGGCCCGCGTCTTCGGGAGGAGCGACAAGGGCGAAGACGGGGGTCAGAAAGCTGATCGTACATTCTTCCAGTTCGATGCAGGTGCCGGTGCTTACGTGGACCTGGGTGATCCCGACCTGAGAGTCGGTAGGGCATTCTTCTGAGGCAAATGCGGCGATGGTGCACTGCGGGGTGGCATGGGGATTGCCGATCAGACCAGTGGGGAGGTGAACGGAGATGTTCTTAGGGTCATCACAGCCGCAAGGACTGGGATTCTGCGCACGGTTGCCGACCGCATATGAAAAGGCGACGTCGGGATGACCGCCCGCCTGTGTGGTGGAGGGCAGGGTGGTAAAGCGAAAGATCGGTACCGCTTGGGCAACTGCGGGCACCAGCAAGCCCACCACCACCGCGGTCACGCACACGGCGATGCTCAGCCGGCGCGCGGAGCCACGCGCCTCGAGATCCTCAGTCGGCTGGAATCCTGAGACCGCTGCGGCGAAGAGGCGAAGAGGCGAGATCATAATGGATAATTTGTGGCGGGCTCGATATCCAAAATGAGATAGATGGCGATTGCTTCTTTGCTCTGCGCTCATCGCGCAGCCCTGCCATCGTGATGAGCGGCTCGGCGTGGATGGCGCCTGCTCTTGGTGAGTGGCAGGGAGGATTGCGCCTCCCGGCTCTCGCAGAACCGCACGTGACAGTCTCCCGTCATACGGCTCCCACCATCCGGTCGTAGGGTCGTACCAACCGCCAGTGAGCAAAGAGCTCTGGTTCGCGTGAGGACACGTCCGCCAGGAACTCCCAGGCCCGCTCGCGGCGGCCTTTCAGTCGTTTGTACTTCCGCATCGCCCAGCGCACCAAGTACTCGTCGATGCGCTTGAGGGACTGCTTCAACTCGGTCGGGTAGAAATGCCCGTAGTAGTTGATCCAGCCTCGCACGATCGCACTTTGCTCTCGTGCGATGTCCGTAAGGGGCGTCCCGCTCCATAGGTGAATCCTCCAAGTCCGGATCGTCCGGCGTATCGCTTTCGCGGCTTCGTCACTGACTGCTGGGGAGAAGCTGCGGAACAGCTCACCCCGCCCGTTACGGGCTTGTCGGTGGCGAAACGTGTACCCGAGGAAGTCGAAGCGCTCGTGCTCGTGAGAGCCTTTGCGATTCGAGTCCTTGCAGTAGACGATGCGGCTCTTTTCCTGGTTTAGCTCCAGGTGACAGTCCGCCATCCGCTTCTCGATCTCGCCGAGCACAACCCGTGCCTGGCGCTCACTTTTGGTGTGTACGACAACATCGTCTGCGTAGCGCTCGAAGGGGACGGCCGGGAACTCCCTGGCCATCCAGGCATCGAACGCATAGTGGAGATAGATGTTGGCGAGCACCGGGGAGATCGCAGAACCCTGTGGAGTGCCACGATCACGCGCTTCCAGGTTGCCGTCCCCATTGTCCAGCGGGGCCTTCAGCCAGCGCTCGACGTAGAGGAGTACCCACCGCTCCTTGGTGTGGGCGGCTACCGCTTTGAGGATGAGCTGATGGTCAACGAGGTCGAAGAAGGAGCGGAGATCACAATCAATCAACCAGTCCGACTTCCAACAGCGCTCCCGGCACGTCCCCACCGCATCAAGGGCCGAGCGGTTCGGTCGATAGCCGTAGGAGTCGGGGTGGAACATCGGCTCCACCTCTGGTTCCAAATACAGCTTGGCGACCGTCTGCGCGACCCTGTCGGCGACGGTGGGCACACCGAGGGTTCTTGACCCTCGCCCATCCTTCTTCGGTATCTGCACCGCCTTCACAGGCGGTGGCATGTAGGCACCCGAGGACATCCGGTTCCACAGCACGTATAGGTTCCCCTTGAGGTTCCTCTCGAACTCCGCAACCGATTCCTCATCGACTCCTGGAGCGCCCTGGTTGGCCCTGACTTGCTTCCAGGCCTCCCAGACCACCCGCTTGTCGATGCAAAACGACTTCTTGACCTTTGACTTTGGCTCGGTCACCGGGTCCTCCCACACACTTCGTGGTTGACCGTCAACTTCGCCTGGATGGCCCGCCCGCTTCGCTCCAGCCCCATTACAGAGCCTTCATCACTACTACCGGGCAGTCCGCCCCTGTGCCTCGCATCAGGATGTGGTCCCTTGCGGTTTCTGCCGCTTGGGGCCTTCCCTGGGAGAGCCGGCCGGAGGTCAGATGACCATGAGCCGGCTTCCCGCGAGACGACAGGTTCCCATGTTCCGCACAGGAGCCTGACCCGCGCTGGCGCCGCATATATGCCGGACACCGCCTGGTCAGTAGACAGGTGACTCCCAGGCTCATCCCAGGCATAAGCGCCGAGCCTGGTTTTGATGTCGTCTAAAAGCTTTCGACACGTTTCCTGCGGTTCAGTCGTCTTCGCCTTCATCGGGTCATACCTGACGCACTCGTTGGTGCGCCTTTTCCCACGACGCTCAGCACGAGCGGCTCTTGACCGCCGCACCTCGGGGTGGTTTGTGATCGCCTCCTGCAAGGCGACCACGGAGGGCCTACCTCCATCTTCTGTGCAGCGCCGCATCAAGGGCGCACCGATCCTTTCCGGTGTTGCTTGGCTCGGTGCTTCTTGCTGCGTTCATGGCGCACGCGCTTGTGCCTCTTGGTGCGGTGCCTTAGGTGGCTTCGCAAGGTGGCGTTACCTCCGGTCAGGGCGGATCCTGTGCCTTGGGTCGGAAGTCCGGGTTCTTCTCTGCCGGGACCGTGGCATTCTTCTGCAGCGGCACAGGGTTGGACCGGCGCGGCCTGACGAAAACCGCCATCGGTGCGGGCGTCGTAGAAGCGAAAGAAGTTTCCGTTGTGATCGCCGGAGACGAGGCTGTCGAAGGTGCCGAAGTAGACGTCGGTGCCGTCGGCGCTGACGCCAACCAGGCCAGGCAACTCGTTTGAGGCGGCGAAGCTAAAGACGGCGCTTCCAGCAGTGGCCGTCCCAGTGCCGGGAGAGATCAGCTGCGGGCGGCCGTCGACGAACTCATAGACATCAGGGCCTTCGTTTGTGTCCTGGGGTACCAGCGATTCGGTTGTGGAGAAAAATGCGCGGCCATCGTCAGTCATGAACAGCCCGTCCTGGCTGGCCTGGACATCGGCGGTCGCGGGCTGGCCGTCGGGGTTACAGGAATCGCAAACGAGCGCCCCCGAGGCAGGGGTGTAGGAGTACATCTCAAGATGGCCGGCGTTGTCATAGGAGCTCAACCGAGAGGCGGTGACGAAGGCCATATGGCTGTCGTCGGGACTGACGTCGATGCGCAGCACCGCTTCGGTGGTGCAGACCGTGTCAACGCCGAGGACTGCGGTTTTGGTGCACTTTTCTTCGGGCTTGAGCGTGGTCACATAGCGTGCCTTGCCGTCGCGGTAGTCGTAGAGGTTCTCCTGCCCAGGAACACCCTCGGTGCCTTCGAGCTGCTCTGGAGAGTAGAAGTAGATATCACCGTCGGCGGAGATCGCGGAGTCCGAAAAGCCGTTGCCGCCAGCCCCACCCGTAAGGAAGGAGTAAAGGTAAGTCGAGATCGGCACGGCGCTGCAGTTGGTGGTCCAGGGCGCCCCACTACGGCGTGCCGGGTGGCATTCGCCGGTGTTCCCGGATGCGCCGGATTCTTCGCTTTCGCCCTTTGAGATCAGCGTAAGTGGATGGTGTTCTTCTTCGCCCTTCTGAGACCACATGTAGAGGGAGGCGCCGACATGCCCGGGGTCTTCAGTGGTCAGGTGTTCTTCGGAGCTAAAGAACACCTTTGAGCCATCGGGAGTCATGCCGATGAATGGCGACGGGTTTGTGTGGCCTTCGGCGATTTCGTAGGTGATGAGATCCTTAACGCGCATGTAGAGATGGACGGGGCGTGGCTGTAAATCGAGGACAGAGCCCGAATCTGATTTCACCCCCGTTGTTGCAAATGCTGGTGCCGGCGGTCGCGGTCGAAATGAGGATGTGGGAACCGTCGGTGGAGATGGCCGGGAAGCGGAGGAACTCTTCGGCGCCGCCGGGCACTTCGATTCTGCTTCCGTTGTTGGGTTGGGGAGGAGCATTGGCGAAGACGGGGTCCTGGGGAATGTTTTCGCCATTGGGCCCCAGCGAGATCAACTCGACCGTGCCGGAAGCAATGTCGTTGTCATAAGCGGAGCCGGGGGCTTTGGTAAGGCCAGGCGGCTGTCCTGGTTCGGAGAAGGAGGTGGTGTTGGAAGAGAAGACCAGGTGGCTGAGATCACCGGAGGCCGCGACTTCGCTGGTGCAGGGCGGCGTCACGGTCTCCTGTGTGGATAGGGGCACTTGAGTGCTGGCTTCCACCGCTCCCGTTCCCCCCGGCAAGTCGGTCGGCAGGCGCTGGATCAGGCCGCCTTCGGCGCTGTACATGTAGGGAGCATTGGACGGCGAGTCCAGTTCCCAGTTGGTATCGGCGAAGGGCGAAGTCCCGTTGAAGCATGCTACCGGGAGTACCGTCGTTCCAGATGAGGAACCTTTCATGGAGGAATCCGAGGGACCGAGTTGGTGAGATACGGCGGGTTCGGGGAGACGACGTGGGAGAGCGGATAGTTGGGTGGCCCACCCATGCAGCCGGCCTGACTGCCGGGGAGGCCGATATATTTGGATTCCCAACCGGTGTCGGTGCGGGTAGCGACGTAGAGGTCACCGGCGGAGTTGATGGTCTTGGCGCCAGGAATGGAGCCGTAGAGCCCGGTGAAGGAGAGGCGGGATGGGTTTGTGGCGTTCCCCGTGTTTGGCCCACCGGCGTAGAGCAGAGTGCCGTTGGCGTTCGGCGGGGAGACGAGCTCATAGGCGCGGCAGTCGGGTAGGTATGCGGAGCCGGTCTGGTTGCGGATGGCGGATTGGGGCAAGCCGGGGGGAAGAATTCGAAGCTCTGATCTTCGGAGGTGACGGCTCCCCATTTGTTTTCGACGATGACGCGGAAGTGGTAGGTGACGCCCGACTGGAGGCCGGAGATTGGGACCACGATCGGCAGGCCGCTGTGTCCTCCCTAGCGCTTCTGGGCAAGGCGCAATGGCTCCATAGGAAGTCGTGGGGCCGTATTCGAAGCGACATTCAGTGGCAAAGCCCTGGGGGTTGATCTTGGCTTCAAGGTCGGCGGAGGTGGCGCTGAGGTGGGAGGTGAAGAATCCTTCGATGCTAGGTGGCTGGAAGGTGGTAAAGGACTGATTTTCGCCGATGGTCGTCCCATATTTGTTGGTGGCGACAAGCCGGTAGACGTAGGGGGTGTCGGGGACGACACCGGCGGCTTCAACCGGGGGGACGAAAACTTCACCAGCCCCTTCCGGAGCGCCGGCATCGGGGACGGGCAGCTTGATCGAGGTTCCGTAGCCGTGGTCTTCGAAATCGCCTTCCGTTGTGTATTCGAAGTGGTAGGTGGTGGGGATACCTTCGCCGGTAAAGGAGCCGTGCAGGAGTGCGGACTTGTTGGTGATCTCGGTCGGAGGAAGGGTCTTGACAGCGGTGACGGCGGGAGGTGTTTCGAAGGTACGGTCGGAGCCGTAGCGGGCGACATCATCATCATTGGTGAGTGAGATGCGAAAGTGGAAGGTGTCGCCAGCGTGGATTCCTTGGATGGGTGCGTGTAGTTCGGTGGCGCCTTCGATCGGCGCTGCGCCGGTACCGACTGTTTCGCCCGCATTGTTAAGGCAGGGTGCGGTATCGGTATAGGGTTCGGGTTCCGCCGAGGGCCTGTAGGCGGCGGCAATGGCGTATTCGAACTGGCATTTCGTGATATGGCTGCCGCCGGCCAAACTGGCTTTGGCATGGAGGGTCGCAGAATTGCGTTCGATTTCGGTGGCGGCTTCGGTCCTAGCTTCGGGCAAGGGGCCGAGGCCTGGTGGAAGGAAGACGTCGATGACCCCTGCGGCGGCGTCGGCTGCGTAGAGGTAGCCGGTCGAGCTGACGGCGATGCCGCCACTGAGACCAGCGAAGGTATTGCCTTCGGAGGTGCCGCTGATCTTTTGGAGGAATTTTCCGGTTTCGTTGAATTCATAGATGGCGCTTTCGGCGTAATCTGCTGCTGCAAAAAGGACATTCCCGTTGGTGGGATCGACGGCGATACCTTCGATGTCGCGGGAAAGGCCACCAGGAACTTCGGCACCCGTGAAGGCCCGAATGAAAGTGCCGCTGGGTGCAAACTCATAGCCGGCGGGTTCTTCGCTCCCGGCGCGGCCGAAGAGGTATACGTCGCCGTGGGCATCGGTAGCGAGTGCGTTGTTGGCGCTTTCGAATTCGCCGGCGGGCGTACCGGTGATTTCGTTACCGAAGATATAGCCGGCGGAGCCGGAGAAGTCGACGGGGTTTCCATCGGGATCGAGGGCTTGGACGCCGCGGATACCGCAGTTATAGGTGAGGTAGAGCCGGCCCTGTTCGCCTTCGCCGGGACCGCCGGCGCCGCCGGAGTTGTCGACGGCCACCGCGATTTCGCCACACTCTTCTCGACCGAATGCGATGTGGCGGAGAAAGGTGCCGTTGCTTTCGAATACCCCGATCGCGTTTGCACCGTTGGCTCCACTAACGGCGTAGATATCACCGCTGGAACGATCGACGGCCAGGCGGCGGCCGGCGGAGTCGGGGACCTGGGAGAGGTAGCCACCGAGGGGGTCGAACTCAGGGATCGCGCCACGGCCTTCGTCGACAACCCAGAGGTTGTCGTCAGCTCCGATCGCGACGCCGAAGGGAGTCCTGAAGGGGCCCTGCACCGGGGCGGTCGGGGGCGTCAAGCCGGTGAGCTGGGTGTCGAAGTTACGTGCCGGAACGGCCTGGGCAACCGAGGGGAGCAACCAGAACGCCGCAGACACCGCGATCGCAGCGGCGCAGAGGAAACGCCCGGAACGGGACATAGGCAGTTGGTCCGCCAACCCCGCGCGGCCGGATGGGGCAGGGCAATTCCTGGGGGTGAGGGAAGAGCGGAATCGGCGAAGGCTCACTGGTTGGCTCCTAGTGCTTCTTCTTGTGATGACGAGGCTTGGACTTGCGGACGCAGCGGCCATTCTTCTTGACGAAGCCGTTGCGACATTTGAGCGGCGGCGGCTTCTTTTCTTCTTCGATAGGCGGCGCGGTGTTGGCGTTGAAGGTCGCGGTGACAGTGGTGTCGGCTTCGAAGGTGAGATGGCAGGCTCCGGTTCCCGAGCACCCTCCCCCACTCCAGCCTGCGAAGGCCGAGCCGGCGGCCGGGGAGGCAGTCAGGGTCAGGGTGGTACCTTCGGGGTAGCTGGAGGCGCAGGTGGCGCCGTTGCAGGTGACCGAACCCTGCCCCGAGCCGACCCTCGTGACTGTGAGAGCATGGGTGATCTGTGCGAAGCTGGCTTTGACGGAGGAGGAAGAGGCGCCGATTTCAACCTGACAACTGTCCTCTTCGGTGTGGGTGCAGCCGTGCCAGGCGACGGCCTGATGGGGGCCGGGAGTTGCGATCAGAGTGAGGGTGGCTGCTTCGATATAGGAGCCGGCGCAGGTGCCGCCGGCTTCGGAGCAGTCGGAGATCGTGCCGCTATCGGCACTAATCGAGCCGGAGCCGAAGGGTTCTACAGTGAGGGTGTGGGAGTTGGGCGGAAAATCGGCATGGATCGTTTCGCCCGAAGAGCCGATCGTGACCTCACATTCGGCGGGATTGGGCTTCGGTGTGCAGCCGCTCCAGGTGGGAAGGGTGCTGTTGGAAAAGGGCGACGCGGTAAGAACAAGCGTTGAACCCTCATCGTATTCTCCCGCGCAGACGCCGCCACCGTGAGCGCAGCCGGCGATCGGGCCGGCGCTAGCGCTCACCGAGCCTCCACCGCTGACCGCGACGGCAAAGGTGTGCGAAATGGGAGCGAATTCGGCCGCGACGATCGAGAAGGAGGCGCCGATTTCGATTTCGCATTCGGTGGGACTCGGTTCTTCTTTGCACTCACCGACTCCCCAGGCACCGAGACGGTTGTGGGCGGCGGGGTGGGCAGTGAGGACGACGGTGGCTCCTTCCTGAAAGTCTGCGCTGCAGAGGTCTTCGTCGCAGGCTATGCCGGATGGGGAGCTGGTGATTTCGCCGGCGCCGATGCGGGTGACGAGCACCGTTTGCAGAGTGGGGAGAAATTGGGCGGTTACCGATCGGGCGGAGCTCATCGTCACCGTGCATTCGGTTCCGCTCGAGATTTCGCAGCCGCTCCAGACGACGTGGTGGTCGGCAGGGGGCGAAGCGAAGAGCGTGACCCTGCCTTCGGAGCCTTCGGAGTCGAAGTGTTCGCTGCAGGTTTCGCCGGTCGAGGTGCAGGCGATGCCCGGCGGGGAGCTGGTCACTTCACCGGGCCCGGTGACGGAGAGTTCGAGAGGCTGCTGGGGGATAGGGAGGAATTCGGCGGTGATGGCCCTGGTGGCGCTCAGCGTCACTTCGCATTCGGTTTCGCTGGGTTGCGCTTCGCAGCCGGTCCAGGCAACGAACTTGCTGTGGGTTGAAGAGCGAGCGGTGAGGACGAGAGTGGTGCCCTGGTTGTACTGCGCTTCGCAGGCGGTGGCGCCGTTGCCACATTCGATCGAGGCGAATTCGCCTCCAGGAGAAGCGGTGAGGGTGCCCTGGCCGGCGCCTTGGGCGGCGACGGAGAGGGTCTTCTGGGGGATCGGGACGAATTCGGCTTTGACGGTCTCGGCTTTGGTCATTTCGACTTTGCATTCGTCGTTGCCGGGGCCGCTTTCGGATTTGCAGTCGCCGGCTTCCCAGCCGCTGAAGGTTGAGCGTTCGGTTGGGGTCGCGGTGAGGGTGATGACGGCTGCCTGGTTGTATTCGGCCTGGCAGCCTTCGCGTTCGTTACCGCATTCGATTTCGCTGAATTCGCGTCCGGGAGTGGTGCCGACAACGCGGCCGCCGCCCAGCCCGGCGCCGGGGTTGACAACTGCGAGCGTCTCCTGGGGGATGGCGGAGAATTCTGCGCCGATTTCAGTCGGAACCCCTGCGGCAATTCTGACCCTGCACTTGGTCGGGCTTGGCACTTCTGTGCAGCCGGACCAACGAGCGAAGGTTGAGCGTTCGGTTGGGGTAGCGGTGAGTGTGATGACGGATTTGGCGGCGAACTGTGCTTCGCAGGTTTCGGCGCCATTGCCGCATTCGATGCCGGCTCCGCTGACCGTGCCGGTACCGCTCCCTGAGATGGAGACCTTGAGGGTTTCGGTTCCGGACGCGAACGCGGGGGCGGCGGCGAGGGCCATCAGCGCCGCGAGAGCTGAGATGAAAGAGAGGACCACGCCGACAGCGGGAGGGAACGGGGTATGGATACCCCGGTGGAGAGGCCGACCCGCGGCATCCGGTCTTTGACTCTCAACGATGCAGGTGGTTGGGCGATCGGAGCTGGCGCCTGGCGTGGCGTCTCTCAGCTGCTCTCCACCGATCGATTTCCGATCCCTGGTCATCCACCACCCATGCCACGGACAGGACGGGGGCCGCCCGCACTGTTAGCTGAGCGGTGTCTGTCAGGGAAGAGACGAGCGCCGAATTGAGGGTTAGGCAAGCAAACGTTGCGGCGCGGCGCGAATTCAGAGGGCGGGGCTGCGGGTGCGGCATCTCCAGAGCTCCACTGCACGAAAAGGATGGGTCCGCGGTGAGCGGCGCTCTCGAGGCAACATTGCAATAAATGGTCTTTACAGGTGATTGCCACCGGCCCTCCTATGCCTTGTTCCTCCGCCTGGCGCGCCCTGCGGCCCTGACGGTGCGTCGAGCCCAGCTCGAACCGCCACGGGAGACTTGACCGTTCCCAAATCCGCTGCCTCAGTCTGCACCCAAGAGAAAAACATATCCTTACGGCGATGTCAAGCGCTGGGCCGCAATAGAGGTGCCTAAGCCGGATTTCATATGGATCGAAACACGCGATCCGAGCTTTGGATGCGGAAATATGTCGCGATTCTGCAGGGCTAAACAGGGCCTTACCCACGCGAGTGGCGCCCGAGGGGGCAAGATGAGCTGAGCTGGCCTGGGTAGGGTTCAAGAGATGGTCATCACTCCCTGGGGCAACGCAGAGGAGCTGCGCGACCGCAAGATTCGCCCAGGACCGGGGGTTCCGCGCGAGGAGGTGGTGCGCAGCCAACGCGAGCGGCTATTTGCCGCAATGGTGGCCACGGTGGCCGATCAGGGCTACGCGGCGACCACCGTGGCCGACATAGTCGCGCTGTCGGGAGTCTCAAGAACGGCGTTCTATCAGCAGTTTGCCGACAGGCAGGAGTGCTTCGTGGCGACGATGGAGGAGATCCTGCGGCGAACCTCCAGGGCTGTCTCGGCCCGCTATGACGGGAGGGGATCGGCGCTGGCGGCCTTCATGGAGCAGATCGTCGCTCAGCCAGCCGCGGCGCGAATGTGCTTTGTGGAGTCCTTCAGCGCGGGGTCAGACGCCGTGGCCTTGATGGATCAGACCGTAGCCGGCTTTGAGGCCCTTTACCAGCAGGCCTTCGACACGCGAGAGGCTGGGCCAACGATGCCAGCGGAGCTGGTGCAGGCAATAGTCGGGGGGCTGCGCAAGGTGATCTACACACGTTTGCGGCGCGGTAAGGAGGAGGAGCTGAGCAGCCTGGCCGGGCCGCTGGCGCGGTGGAGTCTCGGCTATGAACCACCCCCCAGAGAGCTGAAACGGAGGGTCAGGCAGGGGCATGACCCTGAGGCTGGGATATATCGCTCCAAGAAACCCGCGGAGCGAATCGTCTCGGCGGCGACCGAGGCAATCGCCGAGCGCGGCTACGCGGCGACGACGATTGCAGAGATCGTTGAGCGAGCCTCCGCCTCGCTCAGCACCTTTTATGAGCATTTCGACGATAAGGAGGACGTCTTCGTGGCGGCGCTGGACGCGGGTCAGGCGCAGATGCTGGCCGTGACCCTGCCCGCCTACCGACGGGCAAAGGAGTGGCCAGCCGCGGTGCGGGTCTCTTTTGAGGCGATGCTCGACTTCCTCGCCGCCCACCCGGCTTTCGCCCGGATCGCCCTGGTCGAGATCCTGAGCGGAACGACGAGGGCGCTGGAGCGTCGGGACAGCCTTCTCGAATCCCTCTTCGTTTTCTTGAATCCAGGCTATGAACGGGCTCCGAAGACCGAGCCGATTGCCGCTGAGGCGATCGGCGGGGCGGCATATGAGCTGGTCTATCGACAGGTGCGAGACTCCGGGCCCGAGGGCCTGCCGCAGATCGCCCCGGTTCTTACCTACATCACACTTGCCCCATTCCTCGGAGTCGAGGAGTCCTGCGCGGTGGCCAACGGCGGAGGACGAGGGCGCAGTCGAGGTCGGTAGGAGCGCTCAGCTTCAAAAGCTTGGGGTGGGCATCTGGTAGCCAAACGGTAATTCTTGTCGTCTCGGTCGAGGGTCAGCTACTAACCGCCGTCGCGTTCGACAAAACTGGATCAATATGCGGGGACCAGGTCAACCGAATGATGGAGTACGGAATTGGCCACGTTATGGTCGGTCAGCGGGCGCGGCAGGTGCGGACGGTTTCCTGTTTGAGGTCTGGGCCTTCGGCGAGTTCAAAGGTTGCACGAGCCAGGGAGAGAGGCCCGGAGGTGAAGCGTGGTGGAAGCGGGCAGGAAGCGCTGAGGTAGCTGTGGGTCCTGCCGCGGTAGGAGAAGTGGCGTGAGACGACGATGCTGAAATGGGCGAAATGAGGCCAGGGACCGATCGAGCGGGGCACCCGGGTAACCAAGACCGTCGGGAACGGACCGGACTGGCGGCGGACGTGGAAGGGGAGGACAAAGGAGACCGGGGGGTCTGATGTGTAGGCGAGCACGTAGACAGCCGTGTGCCCTCGCTTGGTCTTTCCATTGAAGACGAGCAGGTGGGCATGGAGGCCGAAGGGAGCCTGGCCGGGGACGAAAACCCGGTCAAAGAGCCGACCGCGCCCGACGAGGGCGCTGCCACAGATCGAGGTGGCCTGGTGACTGTCTATGAACCGGAGTCGGGACTGGGGGCAGATCGGAAGTCCCCTGACGTCGAGCGCGCCGCGCCAGGCCAATTCGAGTTTGATCGATTTAACGCGGGGAAGCGGGATCGATTCGGCGGTGCTAATGCCGGCCTGCAAGCGCACGGCGACCGGCGCCGCATAGCTGCGGGGCAGCTTACGGGGAAAGATGCCACCTTTGATGAAGACGATCAGGCCCCCAGTCGTCTCATAGCGTTCGGCATAGACCGGTCCTGCCAGGAGTGCGAGCATTCCGAGGGAAGCAAGGACCGATGGCAACCAGACACGCCACCTGACGCCGAGCCGTGTGGCCCTTTTGCTTCGCGGATCAGGCAAGGTTGCTCACTCTTCAATCCTGGACTCGGGTTTAGCGACGCATCATTCCCCTGCGGCCCTAGGTCCCAGGAGGCCGATTGCGTCGCAAGCGGCGACATCCAAGGCAACAATTATTAGCACATCCGCGGACCACCACACCGCTCCTCTACAAGGCAGCGAGAACCGTCGTTGGGTTCGATTGATCAAAAGTTTTAAAACTTGGGTGTACCAGCACTACGCAGGCGGTCTCGACCTAGCAGTAGGCGAAATCAAACCGCGAGACCGCCCTATTGGCGAGCGTGGCGTCGTGCTTGATCTGGGCTTCAAGCTGGCGGTACTTATGCGGATGGCCTGCTCTGATCGCCCTGCTCTCTCCATCCAAAAGCAAAGCACCCTGAGCGGAGATAGCCAAGCCATCTGGTCAGCCTGGCTTCGTCTGCTTTGGGCTGGGGCACTGCCCTGAGCTCGATGTAGAGATGCTTCAGGTTCCTTCCTTCCTGGGCTCTTTCCCTGGCCAAGCGTCGGATGACACTGAGCTGGCGCTTTTCTGACTTGGTCCAGGGCTGCACGGACTTCACTTCATAGGCCTTGCAGATCGGGTCAACCTTGGCGACGTATTCCTTGCGGGTTATTCCTGCGGCGGAGGCGAGGGAGGCGATAAACAGAAACGTCGCTACGGCGGCCAGAGCCAGGGACCTCTTCATTTCGGGTGCATACCTATTTAAGTTCTATGGGCAGTGGGGCAAGGAGAGGAGGTGGTTGGTGGCGGTGTGGTCGGGATCGGTGGTCAGGTACGTGCGGCCGTCGGGGTGAGTTGCCACCACCACGTCGACACGCTGATGGTCTTCGACTTCCACGTAATAGTTGGCACCGTCTTCGATCTCGCCGATGACGACGTCCTCCCACTCGGTCCAGCCGAAGAGGCCGCCGACACCGAAGATGCGGCCCTCGGGATCGTGGGGATGCGGGATGATGCAGCTGATTCGTGTCGCCATCGATCGTGCTTTCCTATGACTCAGGGAATCTGGACGATGGTGCCTGGAGCAAGGCCGATTGGCTTCCAGGCCGATGCTTCGCCGATGGTCGAGTTGGTCAAGGCCGAGGATCGTCGTCCTTGCGGCTGCAAGCGTGGTCCTTGGCTCCCCACTGCCTGTGCCGTGGGGCTTCTCACCGGCTGACCTTGCAGCTGCGGACAATGGTCGAGGCGAGGCTGACTCCGTCCTCGAAGCGCATTGAGGCATGGGCGAAGGGGAACAGCGCACCCGAGAACCCGACCGGGGCGGGACAGGCGGCTGAGAGGTAGCTGTGGCGGGCGCCGCGGTAGGTGTAGGTGCGGTGCAGGGTGAGGGAGATGTGCTTGACGTAGCCGTAGTGGTTAAGCGAGGCGGGCAGGTTGTCGATCAGCTGGGTGCCGTAGGCGCCGTGGAGGCGGTGGATGTAGAAGGTGATGACGCTGGTGCCGGAAACCGGGTTGGTGCCGTAGATGTGGGCGAGGATCACCTGGCGGCCTTCGCTTAGGCCGTTGAAGGCGAGGATGTGACCCTGGGCGGGAAAGGTCGACTTTTCGGGGAAGGAGGCCTGGGCGACGTAGGTGCCCGAGCCGACCAGGGCGTCGCGGCAGACGGCGAGGGCCTGGGCGGAGGTGGTCGCTTCGATCTGGGCGGCGTGGCAGATCGGCAGCCCGACGGTTTCGAGGTGACCATTGCGATTGATCGAGATCTCGATCTGGCGAAGCGGCGGGGGCTGGGTGCCGGGAGGGGTCCTGACCGTGCCCGAGACGGTGAGTGAGATCGGGGCCAGAGTATGGCGGGGCAGGGAGGTGGGTGAGATGGCGCCGTTGAAGCTGACGAAGAGGTCGCCGTGCTGAGCGAGCGCCGCGCTTGCGGCTGTGGCGGCAAGGGACAGACCGACCGCGAAAACCACAGATGCGACGGCCCCGCTACGCCTGGCGCGGACTCGATCGGATGTGCAGCTGTCGACTCGGGGATGCCTCTCCGCAGCTCGGAGAGTGGAACGCAGGAATGACAAGACGGATCCTCATGACCTTCTTGGTATTGAGTTAATCTGGGCTCGCCCCTGGGAGTTAGTGCCAGATTCTGCCCTCTCCCCCACCACTTCGCCCCTAACGCACCAGTGGGTAGACGCAGTAGTAGGCGGATGGATCGCCGGCCGGCTGTTCAGTGGGGTCGCCGGAGCCATTGACGACGATCGTCGTGTATTCGTTGTCGGTCGTTGAGGCTGTAGAGGTCATCGGTGAACTGGTGCTGGGAGGGGCCGAGACCGGTGCCCAGGTGCAGGATGCCCTGGGTTGAGTAGAGCTCCATCGGAGTCGGCAGGTAGCCGCCCTTGGCGGCGCAGTCCTCTGCCGCGGCCTCGAGATTGGGGGCTTCGGGGTTGGATTGGGAGTCAAAGCAGAGGCCGCGGATCAAGGTGGTGTTGGCGGGACAGGAGGCGGCGTGACCGCCGACGGTGTTGGCGTTTGAGGCGTTGGCGGCGTTGGCGGCATTGGGAACGGTGCCGAGGGCGGGGAGGTTGATGTCGGAGCCGGTCAGCGAGTGTTCGGCGACCTTGGCGGCGGTGATCGCTCCGCTTGCGATCTTGCCGCTGGTGACCGAGGAGGCCTTGAGCTGGCGGGCGCCGACGCTGTTGGGGGGAACGCGGAGCGCCGCGTAGGCGGAGCCGCCCAGGGCGATGAAGAGCGCGAGCGTGGCGACGACGTTGCCGTAGGTCAGTCTTTCTCTGAGCATTTTCTGATCCCAGATCCCTTTGGCGAATCTGGCCCTCGCGCTCAAAGGAGCGATCGGCGAGCGCCTCAAGGCTCCCGAGGTACTAGCGACGACGACGCTTGGTGCCGTGCTTTGATCTCTTCGACTTCGTACTTACACGCGGTCTTGGTCTTTACCTGTTGGGTCAGCTTCTTGCCGTTTTGGGCGTTGAATTCGATCGTGGAGAGCGGTCGGAGCGCTGCAGAGGCTCTGGGTGTTTGAGAGGTAGCCCTGGGAGCCGCCGAAGAGGGTGAAGCGGAAGTGGCCGATCGGGGCGTCGGGGATGACCGGGACGACGGTTTTCAGGCGGCCGTGTTGAACCGAGGAGGATTCGGCCTCGGGCATCAGGGTGACCTGGCCGGCGAGGATGAAGGCGAGGTGGGGCAAGAGTCGCCGAAGCCCGAGACCGCATAGACAGGGCCCTTGAGGGGGGCTTCGAGCAGCGGCGTGTTGGTGGTCGCTTCGCCGATCGGCTGGCGGCCGGCGCACTGGTCCGAGGCGAGTTCTGCCCGGTCGCAGATGTTGCCGAGGTGGCGCTGGTCGATCTCGAAGGCTTTGGGCAGGGTGACGGTGAGCGATTTGATGTTGGCATCGCCCGCTCGTGGTATTGAGTTCGATCGCGAGGCTGGGGTCCTTGCTGCGAGCGGTGGCCTTGTGACCGCCGAGCTGGGTGATCGACATCTTCGGCGCAAAGGGCAGGGTGTCGCAGTTGACCGCGATGAAGGGGGAGGTGAAGCTGACCGCTGTGCCCTGGTCCCCGACCCCTTCGGAGGTGGTGTGAAATTCGGAGCAGTTGGTCGGGTTGATCATGAAGTTCGGCTTATTGATGTTGACCTGGATCGAGCGGATGCGCAGCGGGATGCCGCCGATGATCTCGGGGACCGCCTGGGAGTCGGCGATGACGTGGGCGTCGAGGGGGTCGATGTGGAGGGCGACGCGGACGACGACGGTGCCGTAGTCATAGGGGCCGGCCAAGGCAGGGGTGACCACCACGAGGCTGAGCGGGGCGCCCTGGAAGGGGCCGGCCAAGTAGATCTTGCCGGTGGCGTGGAAGGGGTGGGTGCCGGGGCCGGCGGCGACGTTTGAGGTGCCGATTTCGCTAGAGGCCGGGCAGCTTGGGTCGGCCTGCTCGGTGCGGCCCGGAGTGTTCGCCGCGGCTGGGCGATCGCCGCGTCGGAGCAGTAGGTGACGCCGTGCAGGTTGGCGGTGAGGCCCGGGGGCATGGTGAAGTTGATATGGCCGAGGTCCTGGTCGCCGTCTTCGCGGTTCAGCTTGAGGGCGAAGTTGGAGAAGGCGCCGGCGGTGGCGTTGGAGGTGCCGGCTTCGAGGGTTGGGATGAAGGGGCGGACCTGGCCCGGGCACTGGGAGCCGTGGGGACCCGATTCGAGGCTGAAGATCTGGCTGGAGGTCTGTTCGGCGAGGGTGGCGTTCCAGGGGTAGAACTCGGCGCTCGACGGGGTAGATCGTGCAGGCGGTCGGGGTGGCCATGAGGGCGCGTTCGCCGGAGAAGAGGTGGAGCTGGAAGTCTTCGAAGGGAGCCTGGGGAAGGTTGGGGAATTCGGCGATGAGCTGGCCGGTCTTCGGATTGGGAATGACCGAGCCGACGAGCTTGATGTTCATGCCGAAGCCAGAGGCGGTCATGAAGAGCCGGTACTGGTCGCCGGGCTTGGGTTCGCCGATGATAGACGGAGCCTTCGAGGCGTTCGGGGAGGGCGGGGGTGCCGATCGAGAAGGTGCCGATCTTGGCGGTGTCGGGGCATTCGGCGGGGCCTTCGTGAGCTGAAGTTTGCCTGCGATTCGGTGCATTCGGTCTGGCCGTCGGCGGCGTCGGGGTTGATGGTGAAGCCTTCGGGCAGGGTGACGGTGGCGGAGCGGATCTCGGAGGGCTCGGAGGCGTAGGTGAGGAACTGGGGGGATTTGAGGTCGACGTTCAAGCCCGAGGCGGAGTCGGTCTGGTTGGTGGTCGGGGAGGCCTGGAGGACGGGGTTGAAGACCTCGTTTTCGCAGCCTTCGATCGTGGGGTAGGTGGCTTCGGTCGCCGGGTGATGGATGGGGTCGGCGTAGGTTTCGACTTCGAGGGTGGCGGTAAGCTGGCGCCCGGTGCAGGTGGTGGGGTTGTCGGTGAGCGGCTGGGGGAAGATGCTGGCATCGGTGGGCCTTTGCGAGGCAGGCGGTGCCTTCTTCTCCGGGGCAGCCGGTGGGGTTCCCCGGGGTCCCTTTGGGGAAGCGTTCGAAGCGTGTGGGTTCGATTCGGCGGGGAAGCCCCAGAAGGTCATCCTGGCGGAGGCGAGGGGGGTGAGCTGGGTGATGTCTTTGACGGTGAAGCGGAGGCCGTAGTCGGCGGTGGTGCGGACCTGAACGGGGATCGCGATCGGGATGTCGAGGACGGGGACGACGAAGGCGAAGCGGGCGGTTTCCCCTTCGGAGGGGACGATCGAGAAGATCGGGGCGGTGCCGAGGAGGTAGTCGGGGTTGCCTGCGTAGTTGGCGTGGAGGGTGATCAGGCCGGCCTGGGAGTCGGGGGGGCACTGCGTCGAGGGCGAATTCGGAGGTGGGGCACTGGGTGATCGCGCGGGGGTTGCCGAAGACGCCGGTGGGGGCGTTGAAGATGACGTTCTGGGCGGCTTCGGGTTGGCCGGGTTCGGCGAGGGCGAAGGAGGTGGTGAGGTCGGGGTGGCCGCCGGCCTGGGGGACGGAGATCCCCACCCCGGTCGCGGTGACGGTGTGCCCGGAGAGAGGGCCGACGATCCCGACGTAGTCGCCGACCCCGACGTCAGCCAGGGTTGGGCTTGTTTCGCCCGGTTCGGGCTTGGCCTTGACGTAGGTGGTCGAGGGCGAGACTTCGACCGTGTCGGTGGATCCAGTGAGCGTTTCGATGGTGAAGCTTTCGCCGCTGGGCGCAGCTTGGACGATGCCGGCAGTCGGATCGGCGATCTGGACTTTGGTCGCTGTCAGTTCAATGCCTTCGCCGGGGCCGACAACTTCGACGAAGTCGCCGGCACCGACGTTGCCGAGGGTGGGATTGGGGGCGCCAAACTCGCGGTAGATCGTCGAGGGCGAGACTTTGACGGTGAGCTTAGATCCACTGGGTTCTTTGAGGGTGAAGCTTTCGGAGGTGGGCGCAGCCTCGACAGTGCCAGTCGCCGCGTCATTTTCGAGCGGGGGGACCGGTTCGACGAGGGTGGTCTTGAAGGAGGTAACTGCCTCTGAAGCCTGGGCGGCGGCGGGCAGCCAGACTGCGCCAGCCACCACGATGGCGGCGGCGGACAAAACAGCGGCGGCGACTCGGGCGGGTAGGTGGTGCCGGCGGGGGAAGATTCGGCCACGCTTGGCCGTGTGTGAGGTGGTCGGCGGGGCGCTCAGGGCGGCCCCAGGAAGAATCAGTTCGTGACTGGGACCGCCCTGAGCGCTGGCCCATCTACATAAACCGACGACTGCTCGGCTTCGCCTCCGCTGTCGTCGGGGAATTGCGCCAACGCCCTGGGAACCTTGGACCGCCTGACCCGCGCTTCGCGCTAGTACGGGCGAGCGTTTCGAGGGACGGACTAGCGAGGACTGCTCAGTCTTGGCAGCGCGGACGTGATTGTGTCGGCGGAAGATCATTTCTTACCTCCGCGCTTGTGGTTGGCTCGTTTGGTGAGTGGCAGGGAGGATTTCGCCCCCCGGCTCTCGCAGAACCGCACGTGACAGTCTCCCGTCATACGGCTCCCACCATCCGGTCGTAGGGTCGTACCAACCGCCAGTGAGCAAAGAGCTCCGGTTGACGTGCATGCACGTCCGCCAGGAACTCCCAGGCCCGCTCGCGGCGGCCTTTCAGTCGCTTGAACTTCCGCATCGCCCAGCGCATCAGGTACTCGTCGATGCGCAGGAGAGACCTGGCCAGCTCGGACGGGTGGAAATGCCCGTAGTAGTTGATCCAGCCTCGCACGATCGCGCCCTGCTCCCGTGCGAGGTCCGTGAGTGGTGTCCCGCTCCATAGGTGAATCCTCCATTTGCGGATCGTCCGGCGTATCGCTTTCGCGGCTTCGTCACTGACTGCTGGGGAGAAGCTACGAAACAGCTCGCCCCGCCCGTTGCGGGCTTGCCGGTGTCGAAACGTGTACCCGAGGAAGTCGAACCGCTCGTGCTCGTGAGAGCCGGTGCGGTTTGCGTCCTTGCAGTACACAATGCGGCTCTTCTCCTGGTTTAGCTCCAGGTGACAGTCCGCCATCCGCTTCTTGATCTCGCCGAGCACAAACCGCGCCTGGCGCTCACTTTTGGTGTGTACGACAACATCGTCTGCATAGCGCTCGAAGGGAACGGCCGGGAACTCCCTGGCCATCCATGTATCGAACGCATAGTGGAGATAGATGTTGGCGAGCACCGGGGAGATCGCGGACCCTTGAGGGGTGCCGCGATCACGCGCTTCCAGGTTGCCGTCCCCATTGTCGAGCGGGGCCTTCAGCCAGCGCTCGACGTAGAGGAGCACCCACCGCTCATCGGTGTGGGCGGCTACCGCTTTCAGGATGAGCTTGTGATCGACGGAGTCGAAAAATGACTTCAGGTCCAAATCTAGAACCCAGTCATATCTCCAACACCGCTCCCGGCATGTCCCCACCGCGTCAAGGGCCGAGCGGTTCGGTCGGTAGCCGTAGGAGTCGGGGTGGAACACTGGCTCCACCTCGGGCTCCAAGTGCAGCTTGGCGACCGTCTGCGCGACCCTGTCTGCGACTGTGGGCACACCGAGGGTTCTTGACCCTCGCCCACTCTTCTTCGGTATCTGCACCGCCTTCACAGGCGGTGGCATGTAGGCACCCGAGGACATCCGGTTCCACAGCACGTAGAGGTTCCCTTCCAGGCTCCTCTCGAACTCCGCAACCGACTCCTCGTCAACACCTGGAGCGCCCTGGTTGGCCTTGACTTGCTTCCACGCCTTCCAGACCACCCTCTTGTCGATGCAAAACGACTTCTTGACCTTTGACTTTGGCTCGGTCACCGGGTCCTCCCACTCACCTCGTGGTTGACCGCTGTCCTTGCCTGGATGGCCCGCCCGCTTCGCTCCAGCCCCATTACGGAGCCTTCATTACTACTACCGGGCGATCCGCCCCTGTGCCTCACATCAGGATGTGGTCCCTTGCGGTTTCTGCCGCTTGGGGCCTTCCCTGGGATGAGCGGCCGGAGATCTTCGACCATGAGCCGCTCTCCCGCGAGACGACAGGTTCCCATGTTCCGTACAGGAGCCTGACCCGCGCTCACGCCACCTACATGCCGGACACCGCCTGGGCAGTAAACAGGTGCCATCCCAGGCTCATCCCAGGCGCCACCACATGGCCTGGTTTCGATGTCGTCTAACACATTTCGACACTTCAGCAGTGGTTCGCTCTCGCTCGTCTTCATCGGGTCATACCTGACGTGCTCGTCGGCACGCCTTTTCCCGCAACGCTCAGCACGAGCGGCTCTTGACCGCCGCACCTTGGGGTGGTTTGTGATCTCCGCCTGCACGGCGACCACGGAGGGCCTGCCTCCATCTTCTGTACAGCGGCGCATCAAGAGTGCACCGATCCTTTCCTGTGGTGCTTGGCTCGGTGCTTCTTGCTGCGTTCATGGCGCACGTGGTGGCGGTGCTTGTGGGGGTGGCGCTGGACACACTTGCCGTGCTTTTTGACGAAGCTCTTCTTGCACGGTTTGGGTTCTTCTTCGGCGTTGTGGGGGGAGCCGGCTTCTGAGCCGGCTTCGATCGGTGGAGGAAGCGGGCTGGCGGCGCCGTGGCACTCGTCGGAGGCCTTGCAGTCTTCGCGCGGGGGGAGGTAGGGGAAGCCGCCGCCTTCGCGGGCGTCGTAGATCTTCATGGTGGGGCCGTTTTTGTCCTGGGGGACGAGGGAGTCGCGGGTGAAGAAGTAGGCGTCGGTGCCGTCGGCGGAGACGCCGAGGAGGCCGGAGTCGAAGGTGGAAGTGCCGGCGGAGATGAGGGCTAGGCAGGCGCCGGTGCGGACGCTGAAGGAGGGGCTTTGCGCGGTGCAGTTGCCGGTCCCGGCCGCCTCCCACTCATAGGCGTCGCGGCGATTGTCGGTATCGGCGGCGGCGAGGCGGTCGGTGGAGTCGAAGAAGACGCGGCCGTCTTCGGTGAGGCTGAGGCCGTCGGGGGCGAGGTTGGAGTCGCCGGTGGAGGGAGCGCCGGTGGGGGTGCAGGAGACGCAGGTGAGCTTTTTGGCGGCGGCATCGTAGCGGTAGAGGACATCGTGGCCAGCGGGTTCTTCTTCAGCACCAGCGAGGGCGAGGGAGGAGGGGAAGGCGGCGAATTCGCCGGATGGGGTGAGTTGGAAGTCGGCGGTGTGGCGGGCTTCGGGTTCGGTGACGGAGTCGATGACGGCGGGGTTGTCGATCGCGGGGCCGGGGGGCAGGCCGAAGCGACCGAAGGCGGCGAGCTTGGCGCCTCCCGCGGTGGTGGCGTAGAGGTCGCCGCCGGGGTCGAGGGCGAGGCCGACCGATCCGGAGAAGGCTTCAGAGCTGAAGGTGGCGAGCTGGTGACCGGAGGAGTCGAACTGGACGACGCGATTTCCCTCGTCGACGGAGACGTAGCCGGTGGTGGGGTCGATGGCGACGCCCTGGGAGGGTTCGGGGTCGAGGGTGGAGACTTTTTCATAGGCAGTGGGGCCTTTTTTATAAACCGCGGTTTCGGAGCCGTTGGCGACGTAGACGGTGCCGTTGGGAGCGACGGCGAGGCCGGTGGTCGAGTGGGCAGCGGGGATGGACAATTCGGGGTTCGGGGTGAAGGTCGGGGGGGAGCCTGCGGAGGGTTCGAAGACGTCAATGCCGCCGAAGATGGTGGCGACGTAGAGATCGCCGTTGGAGGGGTCGACGGCGAGCGCGGTGGGGCCGAAGATGCCGCCGATCTGGGTGAGGTAGTTGCCAGAGGAGTCGAAGACGTCGACGGCGAAGTGGAGGAGGTCGGGGACGTAGAGGTCGCCGCTGGACTGATCGACGGCGAGCTGGGTGGGCGAGCCGGAGGAGGGCAGCTCCGAGAAGGGCTGCTTGGCGCTGAGCTGCGCCGGCCCGGAGGCGGTCGCTTCCTGGGAAATTTCGAGGGAGGTCGGGGCTTCGCAAGAGGGAGAGCAGGCGGCGATGGTGGTTTCGGGGGGGATGCCGGGGGCGGATATCTCCTGGCCGGGGCTGAAGGCGCCGGAGGCGGTGGTGACTTTGGTAATCGTGTTGGAGCCGGCAGTGAGTTCGCCGGTGCCGGTGGCGGAGGAGCCGGAGAGGTGGCCGTGGGAGCCCCAGCCTTGGATTAGGTTGCCGGAGGAGTCGAACTTGGCGACGCCGGCCGGCAGTTCGTTTTCACCGCCGCCGAGGTCGAGGACGTAGACGTCGCCGCTGGCGCGATCGACGGCGAGGCCGGTGGCCTTGGTGAAGAAGCCGAATTCGCGGAGGAAGGAGCGGCCGGAGCGGGGCGGCTGGGGGCCGTTAAGCGCCGATTCGAGGGTGGCGACGAAGTGGGTGGCGTAGCCGTCTTCGGGGCCGGCGCGGTAGAGGTTGGGAGCGTTCAGGACGCCATCTTTGGGTTCTTCGGTGCCGGCGAGGAGCTCGGGGGAGAGGAAGTAGACGGCGCCGGTGGCGGAGGAGACGCCGCCGCCGCCGCCGATCGCGAGCGCGCCGCAGGTTTTTTCAGATCCGCTCACATTCCAGTGTTCGTGGGCTGAATTGGCGAGCGGATCGCAGGAGCCGGAGTTGCCCTTGGTGATGAGGGCGAGCAGGTGGCCTTCTTGCCAGAGGAAGATGGCGGGGCCGGTGTGGGAGGTGTCTTCATTGGTGAGGTGCTGTGGGGAGGAGAAGAAGACCTTGGAGCCGTCTGCGGTCATGCCGTCGAAGAGGACGCCTTCGGTGGCGCCGGGGGTGAGCGCGGTGGTTTCGCCGGAGTCGCCGACGTTCATGTAGAGGCGCCAGCGCTTGATCCCTTCTTTCACGGAGACGAGCTGGCCGAGGAGGATGTGGGAGCCGTCGGCGGAGACGTCGAGGACGCCGATGCCGTTGCTTTGGCAGTTGATTTCACAGGGCAGGCTGCCGCCGCCGGGGGCCTTGGAGACGACGTGGGTAACGCCGGTAGCGAGGTTACGGTCATAGATCGAGATCTGGCCTTCGTTGCCGTCAGTCTCGAATTTGGCGGTCGAGCCGAAGAGGAAGTGGGTGCCGTCGGCGGAGAAGTGCTTGGCGATGAAACCGGCCGGTTCGGCGGAGGGGCCGGGGTCTTCAGAGCCGGCCATGCCCTGGACGAGGTTGCCGTCTGAGTTGCGGAGGGGGATGCCGGTGGAGCCGTCGGCGAAGCAGGGCTGGCAGATTTCGGGGCCGCCGAAGGAGAAGGCGCCGAGGCCCTGATCGGCTTCGAGCAAGGTGGAGGCAAAGGGGGCGGTCGAGGGGGTGGCGTTGGAGGGGATGCCGACGTATTCGGTACTCCAGCCGTTTTCGGTGCGGGTGGCGAGGTAGGGGTCGACGCCGCGGTCGGTGGGGTGATCGGTGCCGGGGATGCCGCCGCCGTGGACGCCGTAGAGGACGCGGCCGGAGGCCTGCGGGTAGCCGGCGAAGGGGGACTGGCCTTCGATCAGGGTGGACTCGACGTCATAGCCACCCGCGTTGGCGGCGGAGACGAGCTCGTAGGCGCGGCAGTCGAGGAGGAGAGCTGAGCCGGTCTGCTGGCGGACGTGGGCGTTGGGGCAGGTGTCGTGGATCTGTTCAGGGGAGGGCAGGGTGGTGAAGGTGTGGGCGGCTCCCGGCACCAGGCATTGCTTTTCGAGTTCGCATTCGTTGGAGGCGATGGCGCGGTAGTGGTAGGTAGTGTTCTGGTCCAGAGCGCTGAGGGAGACGGTGAGGCTCTGGGGGGTATGGGCGCCGCCGGCGTCGAGTTCGGGGCTGCGGGCGGCGCCGGTGAATTCTTCTTCTTCGAAGTGTTTTTGGGTGACGTATTCGAGATAGTAGTGCGTGTGGTAGGCGGCTTCGCCGCCGCCGGGGTCGATCTCGGTGGCGATCTGGGCGGTGTCGGCGTGGACGGCAGAGGCCGAGGTGGCACCGACGGTGGGGGCGAGGGGGAGGGTGGTGAATTCGTTTTCTTCGTAGCTCTGGGCGGGGCCGTTTTTGTCTTCGGCGAGGAGGCGGAAGAAGTAGGCGGTGCCGGGCTGAAGGCCGGTCGCCTGGGCGGTAACGGGGGTGGCGGTGGAGAATTGAGGTGAAGGGAGGGGTTCGCATGCGGAAGTGGGGGCGGTGCCCCAGGCGGCGTCGCCTTCGGTCTGGCGGAGGACTTCGGTGGTGGCTGTGGGTGGGGTGAGGTTGGAGGAGGAATTGACGACCAGCAGAGCGTTGCGATGGTGGGCGAAGCGACCGACGAATTCGATACGGAAGGGACCGCCGGGAGGGCCGGTGACGGAAAGATTGCCCTTGCCAATATTCGCGGTGGATTCGTTCGCAGCGGCGACATGCTGGGCGGGAGCATTGTAGGGGAGTGCTAGTGTGGTGTCTTCGTGCTCTTGTTCGAATCTACGGTCTTCGGAGGAGTAAGTGAGGAGGGAGAAGGTGCCGCCGGTGGCGCCGTGGAGGGTAAGGTTCTGGACTTCGTTGAAGGCAGAGACGGGAGCGTACTGGAAGGCGCAGGCTTCGATGGGAGGGGCGCCGGCGGGGTCGGCGTTGCCGGTGAGTGTCTCGGCGGTGGAGGCCTTGGGGGCGGCGGCGGCGGCGGCGCGGGGGAGGTAGGGGGCGGCGGTGAAGGCGGCGACGCGGTGGTTGCCGGTGTCGGCGACGTAGACGGCGCCGGAGGAGGCGTCGAGGGCGAGGTTCCCGGGGCCGGAGAGCTGGCCTTCACCGAAGGTTTCGAGGGGAGTGCAGGGGGCCTGGAAGTTGTCGCAGGAGCCGGCGAAGCGCTTGACGCGGTCGCCGTAGAGGGCGAAGAGGTCGCGAGTGACGGGGTCGATGGCAAGGCTGGTGGGGGTGCCGGCGAAATTGTTGACGAGAGTGCCGATGCGGGTGCCCTGTGCGGACCACTTGCCGAGTGCCCCCCCTTCCCTGGTCTCGCTGAGATAGAGATGGCCGGAAGAGTCGACGGCGAGGCTCGCAATTCCGGTGGGGAAGGGGGTGCCGGCGAGGAAGGCGCCGGAGGGGTCGAACTCGGAATAGCGTTTTTCGGCGGTGGCAAAGAGGCGACCAGAGGGGTCGACGGCGAGGCCGCTGAGGCCTTCATCTGTGCCAGGGGTTGCGAAGCCGCCTTCGGGGTCGGTGGAGCCGTCGAGGAGGCCGGAGTCGCCCCAGGTAGTGATGAGGTGGCCTTCGGGGCCGAATTTCTGGATGTCGCCGCTACCAGCGCCGGTGAGGCGATCGCCGACGTAGAGGTCGCCGGTGGAGTGGTCGAGAGCGGAGTTGTCGACGGCGAGAAGAGCGGGGTCGGTGAAACCACCGGGAGCGGTGGTGGGGGCGCCGGGCTGGCAGTCTTCGCCAGGTTCGGCTTCTCCAGGTTCGGCGGCGCAGACGTCCTGTTCGGCTTCGGTGCCGTGGCTTTCGACCGCCTTGCGGTTCACTTCGCGGCCGATCATGAGGAGGAATTCGCCGGTGGGGGAGAACTTCTCGACGTCGGCGGTGGAGCTGCCGGGGCGGGCGACGGCAACCTGGGCGGTGTGGGGGCCGGCGGTGAGGGCGGAGGGGTCGACGGCGATCGAGGGCTGTGAGGAACCGGCAAGCTTGCCTACAAATTCGACCGCATAGGGGCCGCGCGAGTTTTGGCCTGGTTCGGTGATGCTGACGCTTTTCGGGCCGAGGGTGGAGAGTGCCTCAAGTTCGTTTTGCACGACGACGCTCGAGGCGGGAAAGTGGATAGGGTTGGTGGTCTGGCCCTTGAAGGTGAGGGTGAAGGTGCCGCCGTTGGGCGTAACCGCGAGGGGGACGGTGGTGGCGGTGGTGGTGGCTGGCTTGGAGAGAGTGAGCTTGTGTTCGGTTTCGTTGACGGCGAGGACCGTGGTGTGGAGGGGGATGCCTTCGCCTTCGATGCTGGCGCCTTCGGCGAGTTCACCTGCCGATAGGTGGAGGCCGGTCACTTCGGTGGAGGCTTTGGTGAGGTCGCCGGTGGCGGTGGCGCCGACGGTGAGGGTCTGGAGCTCATTCACAGGGGAGTTGGTGACGTAGACGTCGCCGCTGGATTCGTCGACGGCGACGGCGGTGGGGTTGGTGAGGGTGGTGGGGCCGGAACCGGAGAAGGAAGTCGAAAAGGCGTGCCCAAAGCCAGCAATGAAGGACTGGTCGGCGCCCGTCTTGGCTTCAGTGGCGTTGGCGGCCGCGAGGCGGTAGTGGTAGGTATGGCCCAGTTCGAGGCCGGTGATTTCAGCGACAGCGTCGCCGGATTCCAGGCCGGTGGGGACAATGCCTTTGGGAGTGAAGTCCGCTCCGTTCACTTCGGTGAGAAAGTTACAAGGGGCTACTTCGCCGTAGGCTTCGGTTTTGCCCCATTCGATGCGGCAGCCCGCGGCCCCCGATTTGAGTTCGACGCCCTGGGGATCGACAACGCCGTTGAGGGTGGCGGCGGTTCCGGAGCGGGTGGGGAGGGATGTGGTCACGGTCAGCGCAAGCGCTGGCGTGGCGAGGAGGAGGGTCCCCGCTACGACAGCCACAACGCTGGCGGCCGACATAGCCCGGCGCCTGTTCCGCGCCCAGAGCGTGATCTTCGCTCGGTCACGAAGAACCAATTGGTGACGCTCCCTCGCTTGGGCTCGGGGCACGTCCGTTGCCACTGGGGAATGGCGCCACCGCTCAGGAAACCCTTGGCGTCCTGCTCCGCGCTTCGCGCTAGTACGGGGCGAGGCGATCTCTGGACTTACTATCGGCGACTGGGCCGCTGCGGTGGATGGGACTGAAGACACACCCCTCCCCCACTCCCGGCTGCGCCGGAGCTTGGCACGGGCAGTGGCGAACTTTAGCTTGGCGCCCATCAGCGACCCCCTCCCCGGTGGCGCGCCAAGCTCGATCGAGCTTGGCGCGCTTGTGGTGCTTCTTGCCGCAGGGGGTTTGGAGGATCGGGTTCTGGTCGGCCGTCTTGCCGTTTTGGCCAGTCATCTGGACGTTGACGTGCACGGGTGGCCGAGCAGAGGTTGGTCGTGTTTTCGAGGAGGCCCTTGTTGCCGCCGTCGAGGTTGAGGGTGAAGCTTGGAGACGGGGGCGTCGGGGACGGTGTCGAAGGTGGTGCGGAGCCGTGCCGTGGACGGATGTCGACGCGGCCGTCGAGGTTGATGTCGATCTGGCCGTTGAGGGCGGCGACGAGGTCGGGGAGCTTTGTTGCCGACCGGTGGCGCGCAGGTAGACCGGGCCTTCGAGGGGCTTTTCGAGCAGCGGGGTTTCGGCCTTGGCGATAGCCGAGGAGCGAGCCGGCGGGCAGTGCGATTGGCGGCGAACTGGACCCGGGTGCAGGGGTCGTTGATGTGGGCGTTGTCGAGGAGCTCGGTGGGGGGCAGGGTGACCGAGGTGCGGGCGATGTTGGCGTTGGGGCCGCCCTGGGGTAGGTGACGGTCGCCTGCAGGGCCGGGTTGCCGGTGCGCTTGGTGGAGCCGGAGAGCTCGAGTGGTGAGCTTGGGGGCGAAGGAGAGGGAGGCGCAGTTGGCGACCTGGAAGTGCTCGGAGGAGGTGGAGACGGCGCCTTCGGTGCCGAAGACTTCGGCCTTGACTTCGAGGGGGTCGCAGTTGGTCGGGTTGAGGGCGAAGTTCGGGCGGTTGAGGTTGACGAAGATCTGGCGGAGGCGGAGGGGGATGCCCTGGAAGATCTGGGGCAGCGGGGCGCCGACGGCGGTGACCTGGGCGGTTTCGGGGTTGACGTCGAGGCCTTCGCGGACGACGACGTTGCCGAGGTCATAGCCGCCGGAGACGGCGGGGGTGATGAAGACGAAGCTGAGCGGGGCGCCCTGGTAGGGGCCGGCGAGGTAGACCTTGCCGGGGAGGTAGAGGGGGTGGGTGCCGGGGCCGGCGCCGGCGGTGAGTTCGCCGACGTAGGCTGGAGGCGGGGCAGCTGGGGCTGGCCTGCTCGGCGAGGCCGGTGTGGGTTTCGAGGGCGGCGGCGGCGATCGCGGCCTCGGGGCAGTAGGAGACGCCCTTGAGGGTGGCGGCGAAGCCGGGCGGGGTGGTGACGCTTCAGGGAGCTGAGGTTCTGTTCGCCGTCTTCGCGGGTGAGGTCGAGGGAGAAGGCGGTGTGGGCGGCGGCGGTGTTGGAGGCGGAGGCGGCCTGGAAGGCGGGGTGGAAGGGGCGGGGGCCGTTCGGGCAGGGGGTGCCGTTCGGGCCTTCGGTCGACGTTGAAGAACTGGCGGGAGGTCTGGTCGGGGAGGGCGGAGTCCCAGGGGGTCCATTCGTTGGAGACTTCGTAGGTGCCGCACTGGGTGGGGGTGTCGAGGGGGCCGCGCTCGGAGCCGAAGAAGTGGAGGTTGAAGTAGGCGAAGGGGGCCTGGGGGAGGTTCTGGAAGTCGATGTGGATCTGGCCGGTCACCGGGTCGGGGGTGACGGTGCCGGGCAGCTTGACGTGGACGCCGAAGCCGTTGAAGGCGAGGATCATGCGGAAGCGGTTGCCGGGCTTGGGTTCGCCGAGGTAGACGGCGCCGGGGAGGACGCCGGGGAGGACGGGGGTTTCGACGGAGATCGTGCCGATCTTGGAGTCTTCGGGGCACTGGGCTTCTTCGGTGGTGCCGAAGCGCGACTGGGCTTCAGAGCAGGTGGTCTTGCCGTTGGTGACGTTGGGGGCGAGGGAGAAGCCTCGGGGAGGGTGACGTCGGCGGCGCTGAGCTCAGAGGGCGAGGGGACTTCGGGGCTCTCGAACTGGGGGACGGTGAGGCGGAATTCGGCGCCGGAGGGACTGTCGGCGGCGGTCGGTGGTCGGGTCGATCGCCTGGGAGGGGTTGAAGGTGAGCTGGGCGCAGTCGGTGGTGGGCGGCCAGGTGGAGTCGGCGTGGGTTTCGCCGCCGTCGTAGGAGAGGACGTCGAGGGAGGTGGAGAGGGAGGCGAGGCCGCAGGTGGTGGGGTTCTGGAGGAAGGGGGTCTTCGGGGCTGTTGGAGGAGACCGGGAAGCCGGGGCCGCCCCAGTTCCTTCGCTGCCTCCGGCGAGGGCGGCGGGGCCGAGGATTCGCACAGAGCTGGTAGCCGTGGCGGGATCGTCGGTGCTCGGTTGCCGTTGGCGTCGCAGAGCAGCGATTCGGGTTGTCTGCCGCCAATGGAACCGAGTGCTATCGACTGCTCGCCGAGGCCGAAGCGGAGGTAGTCGTGGATCGGGGCGGCGGGAACGCCCCAGGTGACGCTGGGCGAAGCGGACGAGGGGGAAGAAGTGGTCGATGTCGGTGACCGTCGACGTCGAGGCCGTAGTCGGCGTCTGGTGCGGGCGCTGATGACCTCGAAGGTGGGGGTGTCGACGAGGCCGCTCTTGAAGCCGAGGAGGGCGGGCTGGTCGGGAGGGGGGATGAGGTTGTAGACGGGGGCGACGAAGAGCGAGCGAAGATTCCGGGCCCTGCCGCGACATCGGAAGCGATCCCGACTTCGGCGATGCCGAGCTGGGAGTCGACGGGACAGTGGTCGGCGGCGAAGTCGGCGATGGCGCATTGGGGGGTGGCGTGGGGGTTGCCGATGAAGCCGGCGGGGAGGTGGACGGTGACGTTCGTGGCGTCGTCGCAGGCGCAGGGGTCGGGGACTGCGACTGGTGAGCTGGAGAGGGCGAACTCGAAGTCGATGTCGGGGTGGCCGCCGGCCTGGGTGGTGGAGGGTAGGGCGGAGAAGGAGTGGATCGGAGGTGCTGGCCATTGCTGGCGACGCGAGGAGGAGCGTGCCCAGCACGGCGCAGGACGCAGAGCGGCGGACGACTGGCCGCGCGAGTGAGTGCCGGCGGGTGGCGACTGCGGCGTGGTCGGCGGGGCACTCGCCAATCCCCGAGAGTCATCAGATCGCGATCGGCGATTGGCGGAGCGCTGGTCTTTCACATAATCCGCCGACGGCTCCCTCGCGATGCTTCGCCATGCGAGCGGCGCACGGGAATCAGATCGCGACTGCTTGCTCGCAACGGCTCGCGGGGTCGCTATGCGTGTAGCGGCGACTGCTCAGTCTGCTTGCGCCAACGAGGTGACGCGGTTGCGACGCTGCTCAGAGTGCGTCGTGCGAACGGAGTTACGTCGCAAGGAGTTCACTTCCGGCCCTCCGGTTGGCGTGCGGCTCGGTGGTTGTGGCGCTTGCTCTTGCGCTTGTGGTGTTTCTTGTGGTGCTTGTGGGAGCCGGGGGTGGCGTTGCCGCCGGTGAGGGTGGCGGCGGTGCCCTGGGTGGGGAGGGCGGGGGCTTCGGTGCCGGGGCCGTGGCACTCTTCGGCGGCGGCGCAGGGCTGGGCGGGCGGGGGCTGGGGGAAGCCGCCGTTGGTGCGGGCGTCGTAGAACTTGAGGAAGTTGCCGTTGTGGTCTTCGGAGATGAGGGTGTCGTAGGTGGAGAAGTAGACGTCGGTGCCGTTGGCGGAGACGCCGACGAGGCCGGGCACCTCGTCGACGGCGACGAGGCTTCGGCCGGCTGACGGTGGCGGTGCCGGTGCCGGGGGTGATGAGCTGGGGGCGGCCGTCGACGAACTCATAGACGTCGCTCGCCTTCGTTGGTGTCGTGCGGGGACGAGGGATTCGGCGGTGGAGAAGAAGGTGCGGCCGTCGTCGGTCATGAAGAGGCCGTCCTGGGAGGCGAGACGTCGGCGGTGGGGGGCTGGCCGTCGGGGTTGCAGGAATCGCAGACGATGGCGCCGGTGGCGGGGGTGTAGGAGTACATCTCGGGAGTCGAGGTCTCGCAGCCGGCGGTGTTGTCGTAGGAGGTGATGCGGTCGGCGGTGAGGAAGGCCATGTGGGTGTCGTCGGGGGTGACCTGATGCGGACGATCGGGCCGTTCGGCGCAGACGTTCGCCTGCGTGTCGAGCATCCTGGCGAGCGTGGCGCAGTAGCTGCCGGGGGCGAAGGTGGCGACGTAGTGGGGCCGGCCTTCGCGGTAGTCGTAGAGGTTCTGCTGGCCGGGACGCCGCGGTGCCGTCGAGCTGCTCGGGGGAGAAGAAGTAGATGTCGCCGTTTGGCGGCGATGGCGGTGTCGGAGATGCCGTTGCCGCCGAGGCCGGCCGTTGCTGGGAGTAGGGCAGCCGGAGTAGGGGACGACGCCGCAGCTGGTGGTCCAGGGGACTTCTCTGGCTGGATCTCCGGCTGTATCGGTCTGGCGAGCCGGAGTGCAGGCGGCGGTGTTGCCGGGTGCGCCGGGTTGCTTCGCTTTGGCCCTTGGAGATGAGGGTGAGGGGGTGTTCTCCTGCTTCGGCCTTTTCGGCGCTCCACATGTAGAGGGAGGAGCCGACGTGTCGGGGTCTTCGGAGGTGAGGTGTTCTTCGGAGGTGAAGAAGACCTTGGAGCCGTCGGGGGTCATGCCGACGTAGTGGACGGCGGCGGGTTCGTGGGTGGTCGGGTTTTCGGCGATCTCGTAGGTGACGCGGCCGTCGTCGACGCGCATGTAGAGGTGGATGGGGGTGTCGGTGAAGCGAGGTGCATGGCAGTCCGTCTCCTGTACACGGCCGATAGAGCGGGGTCGCGGCGGTGGCGGTGGAGATGAGGATGTGGGAGCCGTCGGTGGAGACGGCGGGGAAGCGGAGGAACTCTTCTGCGCCGCCGGGCACTTGGTTTCAGCGTAGTTGCCGGGCACGGTGGCGAAGGAGGGGTCCTGGGGGATGGTCTGCCGCCGTGCCGGGAGCCTGGAGATGAGGGTGACTTCGCCGGTGGCGAGGTCGTCGTCGTAGGCGGAGCCGGGGGCGGCGGTGAGGCCGCCTTCGGGCGGAGAAGGAGAGCCGGTTGGAGGAGAAGACGAGGTGGGTGAGGTCGGCGGAGGCGGTGACTTCGCTGGAGCACTGGCGGGACCGAGCTGGACGTTGTCGGCGAGGGGGCAGTCGAGGGCGGCGGCGGCGCCGGGGGTGGAGGCGAGGTCGGTGGGGAGGCGGGCGAGGGGCTGCCTTCGGCGCTCCAGAGGTAGGGGGCGTTGGAGGCGGAGGCGATGGCGTCGCCGGCGTCGCCGGTGCCGTTGCCGCCGCCGAAGCAGGCGATCGGGGCGCCGTCGACGAAGTCGAGGAAGCGGCTCATCGAGGGGTCGGTGAGGACGCGTGTTCTGGATCTTGGTCGGGCCGCGTGCCTGGCTGGAGTCTCAGGGTTGGTTGGGCGGGCCGCCGATGCAGCCGGCCTGGTTGCCGGGGAGGCCGATGTAGTGGGAGACCCAGCCGGTGTCGGTGCGGGTGGCGACGTAGAGGTCGCCGGCGGTGTCGATGGTGTTCGGCGCCGGGGAGGGCGCTGAAGTCGCCGACGAAGGAGAAGCGGGAGGGGCTGGTGGCCTGGCCGGTGTTGGGGCCGCCGGGGAAGAGGAGGGTGCCGTTGGCGTTGGCGGGGGAGACGAGCTCGTAGGCGCGGCAGTCGGGGAGGTAGGCGGAGCCGGTCTGCTGGCGGACGGCGGAGTTGGGGCAGGCGGGGGGGAAGAATTCGAAGCTCTGGTCTTCGGAGGTGGCGGTGCCGCCGAGTGCGTTGTGCGGCGAGGACGCGGAAGTGGTAGGTGACGCCGCGCTGGAGGCCGGGATGTGGACTTCGACGCTGGCGCTGGCGGAGCCGAGGTGCCTTCGAGCGGTTCGGGCAGGGGGCGGTCTGGCCGTAGGCGGTGGTGGTGCCGTATTCGAAGCGGCAGGTGGTGTCGGGAAGCCCTGGGGGTTGATCGTGGCGTGGAGGTCGGCGGAGGTGGCGGTGAGGTCGGAGGAGGAGAAGCCTTCGATGGTGGGGGGCCGGGTAGGTGGTGAAGGTCTCGTCTTGGCCGACGGTGGTGCCGAATTTGTTTTCGGCGACGATGCGGTAGTGGTAGGTGGTGCCGGGGACGAGTTCTGCTTCGATTCGGGGCTTCGACGGTGCTCGGGCTGAGTGGCGGAAGCGGGGGCGGGAACGGTGGCGGTGGAGGTCTTCTGACCGTAGTTTGCGGAGGTGCCGTATTCGAAGAAGTATTCGGTGGCGAGCGTTTCTTCGCCGGTGAAGGAGCCGTGGAGGGTGGCCGACTGCTGGGTGATGGCGGTGGCGGGGGCGGTTGTCTGGAGTTCGGTGACGGCAGGGAGGGTTTGGAGGGAGCGGATGGGGCCGGTGCGGGTGTGGGCGGCGGAGTTGGTGAGGGAGAGGCGGTAGAAGTAGGTGGTGCCGGCGGAGAGGCCAGTGAGATTGGCGTCGACTTCCTTGGCTGATGTGTAGGGAGGTGAGGGTGCGCAGGATTCGGTTTGGCCGAAGGCCTGGGTGGTGCCGTATTCGAAGGCGCAGAAGGTGATTTCTTCGCCGGGATTGGGCTGGACGGCGGCGTGGACGGTGGCCGCGGTGCGGGTGGGGGGCGAGGCGGGTTGGGGGGCGATGCGGGGGCCGGGGACGGTGGGGGCGTAGACTTCGACGGAGTTCGCATTGTGTGTGGTGACATAGAGGTCGCCAGTGGCTTCGTCGACGGCCAAACCGGCGGAATTTCGTTCAGAGGTATTTGTGGGTGGAATCGGGAGCGGAACCTGGAAGAGGTAGGCGCCGGAGGTGTCGAAGACGTCGAGGTCCCTGAACGGTTCTTCTCCTTCGTTGTTGCTGCCAACGGCGACGAAGAGATGGCCCGAATCATCCGTGGCGACATTGGCCGTAACGCCGAGCTTGCCTTGGGGGGTGCGGGAGGAGGGGCCGAGAGGGGATTCGGCGCCGTTCCAGGTGTCGAGAAATTCGAGGCTGAAGGCGTCGAAGTCGTACAGTTCGGGAGGATAAGTGGCTCCTCCTTTCCCCGCCGTTTGCTGGTGGAAGGGGTCGAAGAGGAAGAGGTGGCCGGAGGCGGCATCGACGGCGATCGAGGTGAGGTGGGTCGCAATTGAGTACAGTTCATGGGGAGAGGCGGTGAGCTGGCGGAGGTAGGCGCCGTTTTGGTCGAAGGCGTCGACGACCTGGTGTTTGGTGACTTCCCCTGGCTGGTCTGCTTCGTCCTCGGCTCCCTGGTCGAGGACGTAGAGTTCGCCGGTCTGCTGGTCGACGGCAATTGGCGCAGATTCACCTCCATTAAACGCTCCCTGATAAGGACGGAAGGAGTGGGCAGGGGTGGCGGCGCCGGTGAGCTGACCGTCGGGAGTGGGGGTGGCGTCGCCGAAGCTGGTGATGAGATTGCCGTTGCGGTCGAACTTGTCGAGGAGGGCGTGGGAGGCGTCGAAGACGTAGAGGTCGCCGGTGGTGTTGTCGACGGCGAGGGAGAGATTGTCTCGTTCACTGGGGAAGGGGCCAGAGGGGGTGGTGGAGCCGTCGATGACGGTGGGGGAAGTGTCGGAGGGGGAGGAGAAGTCGTAGACCTTGCCGGCGCTGCTGTCGGCGATGAAGATGTGGCCGTTGGCGGGGTCGACGGCGACGCCCTCCCCGGGGTTCACTGCTTGGAATTCGGGGGCGGGGGGGCGGGTTTGGAGCCTTCGGGGCCGGTGATTTCGGCGATCTTGGTGTAGGTTTCGGCGGACGCCGAACCTGCGATGGTGAGGAACAACCCGGTGGCTAGAGCGAGCGTTGCGAGGAGGCTGCGGGCAGGGCGGGAGGTCATGCGCGGGCTCCGGTGGTGAGGGGCGGGGTGTGGGGGGTGGTCCGTGGAGCGTGGTTGGTCGACGGAGCGCTTACTGCCGACCTAATGAGATTGTGAGCCGGGACCGCCGTCGAGGCGCTCGCTGTCGCTCGGCCTCGGCCGAGCGACAAATGCTTCGGCTTCGCTCGCGGCGCAGAAGAGTCAGATTGCGACTGCTTGCTCGCTCCGCCTCGCTGCGCCCTACGGGTGACTGCGCCGCGGCTTGCGGTTGCTAGCTCAGCGGTGGCGGCGTGGTGGGGTTGGCGAAGACTCATAGTTGGGCTCCTAGTGCTTCTTCTTAGGCTTAGGCTTCGAGCCGAGGGTGACGTTGACCTGACTGTCAGCGGGCAAGGTGGTGCCAGCGGGCGGTGAGATGGACTTGACGACGAGCGGGCCGAGCTTGTGACCTTTCTTAGGCTTGGGTTTGGTCACCTTGCCGAGGGTGCAGTGGGCGGCGCCGAGGGCGGAGCCGGCCTGGGCGAGGGTCTTGCCGGTGAGGGTGGGGACGACGCAGTGTTGTTCGGCTGGCGGCGGTTTGGCGTTGAAGGTGGCGGTGAGGGTGGTGTCGGCTTCGAGAGTGAGATGGCAGGCGCCGGTGCCGGAGCACCCTCCCCCACTCCAGCCGGCGAAGGTGGAGCCGGCGGCGGGGGTGGCAGTGAGCGTGAGGGTCGGTGCCTGCGGGGTAGGCGGAGGCGCAGGGGGCGCCGTTGCAGGTGACCGAGCCCTGTCCGGAGCCGACCTTGGTAACGATCAAGGTGTGGGTGATTTGGGCGAAGGTGGCTTTTACCGGCGGAGGCGGCGGGGCTGATTTCGACTTGACAGGTGTCGGACGTGGGTTCGGCGGCGCAGCCATGCCAGGAGACCGCCTGGCCGGGGCCGGGGGACGCAATCAGGGTGAGGGTGGCGGCTTCGATGTAGTTGCCCGAGCAGGTGCCGCCGGTCGCGGAGCAGTAGGCGATCGTGCCGCTGTCGGCGCTGATGAGCCCGGGGCCGGTGGGGAGGACTGTGAGGGTCTGGGTGTTGGGGGCGAAGGCGACGGGGAGTGTTTCGTCAGAGGGGCCGACTTCGACTTCGCATTCGGTGGGGCTCGGTTCTTCGGTGCACTCGCCAGCTTCCCATTCCACGTGGTGGTGGGCGAAGGGCGAGGCGATGAGGGTGACGGTGGAGGCCTCGGGGTAGCGGCCCGAGCAGGTGCCGCCGAACTTCGGGCAGTTGGAGATCGGGCCGCTGGCGGCGCTGAGCGAGCCGGCGCCGCTGGTGGCGACGGTGAGGGTGTGGATATTGACGGAGAATTCGGCTTGCACAGTGGTTTCGGAGGAGCCGATTTCGACTTCGCATTGTTCGTGGTTGGGGCCAGATTCGGCCTTGCACTCCCCGGCCCCCAGGTGACGTGGTTGTGAGCGCCGGGACTGGCGGTGAGGGTGACGGTGGAGCCTTCCTGGAATTCGTGGGAGCACTGGTCTTCGCCGCAGTCGATTCCCGCGGGAGAGCTGGTGACTTCGCCGGGCCCGGATTTGGCGATTGGCAGGGTCTGGAAGGTGGGGGCGAAGACGGCCTTGACCGAGCGGGCGGCGCTGATCGTGACCTTACATTCGGTTTCGCTCGGTTCTTCGCAGCCGGTCCATTCCTTGAAGTGGTTGTCGGCGGCGGCCGAGGCGAAGAGGGTGACGGTGGCTTCGGGGCCTTCGGTGTCGAATTGTGCGGCGCAGGTGCCGGCGTCACCTTCGGTGCAGGCAATGCCGGAGGGAGAGCTGGTGAGTTCGCCGGAGCCTTCGAGTTCGACTTTAAGTTCGGCCTGGGGGATCGGCTCGAAGGCGGCCTTGACTTCGGAGGCGGCGGTGAGATCTGGGACTTCGCATTCGCTGGGGTCGAATTCGTTGGTGCTGATCACATTTGGGCAGCCTTCCCAGCCGGTGAACTTGCTGTGGGTGGCGCGGGTGGCGGTGAGGATGACCTTGCCGCCGTTGGCGAATTCTTCGGTGCAGGTGGAGCCGCAGGCGATGCCGGACGGGCTGGAGGTGACTTCGCCGGAGCCGGTGCCTTGCTTGGCGACGGTGAGGTCGACGCCGGGGCTGAGAGTGAAAATGTCGATGCGCTGGTTGGTGGTGTCGGCGAGGTAGACGGTGTGGGAGGAGCCGAGGGCAAGGCCGGCACCTGCGCCGCTATCGGGAAGACCGAAGCTCTCAAGATGTTCGCCGGTCGAGCCGTAGTGGACGACTTCGGCGCCGTGGTCGACGTAGAGGTCATCGCCGGAGGGGTCGAGGGCGAGGCCGGTGGCAGGGCCGGGATCGACCGATTCGGCGATGGTCGCGCCGGTGGTGCTGAGCTTGGCAATAGCGGGTTCGCCGCGGGCGACGTAGAGGTTGCCGGAGGAGTCGACGGCGATGCCGATGGGAGTGACGCCAAAGCCGGAGTTCCATTCAGTGATGGGGCTGGCGTCTGGGGCGTACTCGCGCATCTGGCCGGTTTGGTCGTAGATCCAAAGGTTGCCGGAGGAGTCGACGGCGATGCCAGCGATGCCGGCAAAGCCTGAGAGCTGGCCGACGGTGCCCCAGCTGGTGATCAGGGTGCCGTTGGATTGGAATTTGGAGACGGTGTTGGTGGTGGAGTCGGCGACGTAGACGTCGCCCTTGGAGGCGCCGGTGGAGTTATCTACGGCAATGAAGGTTGGGTCGGCGGTGGCGAAGGTACGAATGAAACTGCCAGAGGATGAGAACACCTGGACGCGGGCGTTGCCGGTGTCGGCGACGTAAACGTCGCCGGCTTCGGTGTTGACGGCAAGGTCGCTGCCCGCGCTCTTTGGTTCGGAGAGGCTGGGGGCAACCAGGGCGAGTTCCCCGTTGCCGGATCCGCCTTTTCCGAAGGAGGATTTGAAGGTGTGGAATTCCTTGGCGAGGGCGGGGGAGGCAGTGAGAACGAGGGACGTGAGCGCGGCGAGGGTCGTAGCGAGCGCGAGGGGAACGCGGGGGGAGTTCATCCGGGGGCTCCGCTGGCGGCGAAGCCGTCTCCCCCACTCCTCCCTGCCCACCGAGCCAGGTAGATGGGCAGGGAGGAGTGGGTAGCCCTTGGAGCGAGGGACGAGGCGGACTCGGTGGTCCCCCGCGACGCGTCGAGGGACGAAACGGTCACGGAAACTGAGGCATGTAGGTCGACAGGAAGCTTTGCCGAGAGAGGAGAGAAGGGACGATAGGTGGGCGAAGAGGCAAAGCTCCCTGCCGACCTAACTAGATTATTGGCCGCGGTCCTCATAAATTCCGTCCGCGTGCTCAGCTCCCGCTCGGTCGCGCTCACGATCACCGGAAATCTCGCTCCCTCGCTCACGCCTCCGCCGCGGACGGGTGGTCTTACCTTGCTCACGGGGCGTTGCTCAAACCGCTCGAGGTCAGAGCAACCAGCGCCACGGCCTAGAGCAGGGCTTGAAGAGGAGACGCGGGCGGCCCCAGACTCGGGAGCAGGGAGCATCGCGAGGCTGTAGGGGCCGCCCGCACCGTTACGAGGAGCCCGGAGATTCAGGGCTCCATTTGCGCCGTCGGCCAGGGAGCCGGGACGAGCGCAAGCTTGGAAGTTGGGGGCCATCACTTGAGGGTGCTGGACCGGGAAGAAGCCCAACGAGGATGGCACAGCCCGGATGGTTTGGCCAGCCGTTAGGGCGAGAGACGCGGTGGGGGTGGTGGTCCCCGGGGTCGCGTCGTGGGATGGAGCGGTTACGCCTACACCAGCATGTAGGTCGGCAGGGAGTTTTGCCGACAGCGTGGTGGCGGGACAGTAGGTGGGCGAAGAGGCAAAGCTCCCTGCCGACCTGAGGAAATTGTGAGCCGGACTCGCCGTCAACGCACTCGCAACAGCTCGGCCTCGGCCTGCGGCCACCCTGCGGGTGACTGCGGTCCGGCCTGATGTGGCACGGAGCTGAGAACAGTCGCAGGCGGCCCAAGCCCGGGGACGGCAGGGATTGCCCCCAAGACCTAAGGGGCCGCCCACGCTGTTTTGATCGGGAACCCGGAGAGTCAGGGCTCCATTTGCGTCGTCGGCCAGGGAGCCGGGACGAGCGCAATTTTTAAATTCCGTCCGCGTGCTCAGCTTCCGCTCGGTCGCGCTAAGCATCACCGGCAATCTCGCTCCCTCGCCCCCGCCTCCGCCGCGGAGGGGCGGTCTTACCTTGCTCACGGGGCGTTGCGCGAGCCGCTCAAGGTCAGAGCAACCAGTGCCGCGGCCAAGGGACACAACCGAAACAGATAAATCCTCGGAAGAGGCCACGGAAGACCACGCCGAGCCGATGGCTCGATCTGCGGTGAAGCCGGAACCCAGTCCCGACGATGTCCTCACGTAGCAACTCCTCTGCCATGGCTTCCCATCCCCTGGGCCCGATCCACTTCCGTGGATCCCCTGCCCCAGTCCGGGTCAGCCGGTTCATATCTTCTCCTGGGCTGGAACACCGCCTACCCGCAAACGGATCAGTGGGTGCCGTAAGCCCGCAGATATTGGACCACATGCGGACCGCGTTTGTCAAGCCCATCGGCGAACATTTAGGAGCAAACGGGTCGCGAGCCCTACGAATTTCGCATTATAATGGGGAAAATATTGGCTGAAACGAGGCACGGCTTGATACGGTGTCTGGGACGTTGACGTACCAGTAAATTTTACTCTTAAATACGTAGACGTACCGCTGAGGAGGCCAAGATGGGGGTATCGTCGCTTGACATGGTGCAAACTCCCTGGGGCGATTCGGACGAACTGAGGGCGAGAATGATGCCCCCAGGACGAGGCACGCCGCGCGATGTGGCGGAACGAAATCAGCGCGAGAGGCTGTTCGCATCGATGCTCGCGACCGTGGCGGCGAAAGGCTATGAGGCAACCCGAGTCGCCGATTTGTCCGAGTTGTGCGGGGTTTCGCGGAGCGCGTTTTACCAGCACTTCGAGGACAAGGAGGCCTGTTTCCTGGCGATGATCGAGGAGCTGGTCGAACCGGTGACGGAGCGGCTCAGCGGGGGGTTGGAGCGAGAAGATCGGGAGTCGATCAGGGAGGCGTTCGGAGCCCTGATTGGCGCGATCGTGGAGCAGCCGGTGGCGGCGAGGGTCGTCTTTGATGTCTACGCGGCTGGGCCGAAGGGAGTCGCTCTGGCCGAGCGAGTACTGGACGGATTTGAGGCCGTGCTGGAGCGGCTGCTCGACTCGGCCCGCGGTGGAGAGGACATGCCGACGGAGGTAATCAGGGCGCTGATCGGCGGGGTGCAGAAGGTAATTCGCAGGCGCCTTAATTCGGGCCAAGAGGAGGAGCTGGTCGAGCTGGCGCCGGCGCTCTGGGACTGGATGCTCGGCTACCCCCCACCCCCCGGTCCACTGCGGGCACCACAGCCGCGTTCGCTTGAGCCGCGGCCGTTCGAAGAGCGCCAAGCGGCCTCGAGCCCACAGGAGCGGGTGCTGCGAGCGATGGCCGCGGTGATCGCCGAGCAGGGCTACCTGGAGACCTCGGTGGCCGAGATTGTGCAACGAGCTCGCACTTCGCAGCGGACCTTTTACGAATCGTTCGCCAACAAAGAGGACGCGATGGTCGCTGCGTTGGACAACGCCTCGCTGAAGATGGAGGCCGCGGCGCGTTCGGCCTTTGATTGGCAGCACCGAGTGCTGGCGGCCGAGGAGGCAATGTTTCAGTTCAGCGTGGCGGAGCCCGAGTACGCGCGCCTCAATGGAACGGATATGTATGCGGCCGGAAGCAGGGCGCTTGAGCACCGCGAGGCCGTTGGCAAGATGATCGAGGGGCTGCTGGAGCCCGGCTACGAGCTGGCTCCCGAGACGCCGCCGGTCGTCGGCGAGGCAATCGGCGGGGCAATCTACGCGCTGCTCTATGACATCGACGTGCCGAGAGTGCCGGGGCGATTGGCGGAACTGATTCGGATGTCTGCCTACATCAGCCTGGTGCCGTTCCTGGGCGCCGAGGAGGCCTACGCCGTTGTGGTCGGAAACGAGAGAGTCGAGCCGGTCCATATCCCTCGTGACAGGTTGGTGCCGGTGGGGAATCACGGCGAGGGCGATGGGTGAGGTTGGACAGAGGCGGGACATTCGGTTAGGGCGCAATTTGTGGGTGAGCATTAATTCGCAGAGTTCTGTGGCCGCGAGCGGCTAGAGAAACCGGGCGGGCTCTCTCGGGAACAGCGGATTCGGTCATCTCTCGGACCGCCGGTAGTAGGTGGGCATGTCGGCATAAGGAGGGGGGGCGCGAAAAGTTGCCCCCCCTCCCCACTCCGATCTAGTGTCCCGAGTCGCAAGTCCTGCACCACCCAGGCGGCGTCTCAACGCCCGTGGCGGTGTCCTCGGATTTGCCTTTGCCAACCGGCAAAGTCTGCATCCTGCGTCCTTGCCACGACCGGCGATCCACTCGCCGGATCTGACACACGACTTACGACTCGGGACACTAGCTTCTGACGATCTGGGATACGCGCTGGTGAGACATATTCAGCGCCCTGGCGATGGCGGCCATCGGCAAACCGTCGCGATAGGCGGCGCGGATGGCGCGATCGCGCTCGGCGCGGTGGCGCTCGCGAGACTGAGCCTGTTGCGCCTCACGCTCGGCGTGGTCCTTGGCGAATGAATTAAGCCGGGCCAGGGCATCGGGGGCTTGGCGTTTTGGGCGGGCGATTCACCAATCGTCGGAGCTATTCCTGCTAATGGGTTAGCATGAATAGCTAGCATGCGTAGGTTTGCCCAATTGAGCTGGCTTGGGATTTGATCCTCGACGGCTACATCCGGGTTTCACAGGTAGCAGGCCGACGGGGTGATGCGTTCATCTCTCCATCGGTCCAGCGCGAGCAGATCGAGGCCTGGACAAGCTCGAACAGAGCACTCCTCGGCGATGTCTTCGAAGAGCTTGACGAGAGCGGAGGGCGAGCGGACCGACCACTTTTGATGAAAGCGATCGAGCGGGTGGAAAACGGTGAATCCGATGGGATGGTCGTTGCCAAGCTCGACCGCTTTGGTCGCTCTCTCCTGGACGGCCTGAGCGCTATTGCTCGGATCGAGGACGCGGGAGGGACATTCGTCAGTGTGCAGGACGGATTCGATTTGAGCACTTCAACGGGCAAGCTGGTGCTGCGGATTATGTTCTCAATCGGAGAGTGGGAGCTCGAACGAGTACGGATTAACTGGGACATCGCGCGAGGACGGGCAGTCGCTCGCGGGATCTACATTTTTCAGTCCGCTCCGCCGGGGTACCGGCGGGGAAAGGACCGCAGGCTGCGGATCGAGCCGAAGGAGGCGCCGGTGATCAGAGAGATGTATGGGCGGCGCCTGCGGGGAGAGTCGTTCCGAACGATCGCCCGCTTTTTGAACGACTCGGAGCTGAAAACCCATACCGGCGTTCCTTTTAGTTGCTCCCACGTGGAACTACTGGTGAAGACTCGCGCCTACCGGGGAGAAGTTCACTCTGGGCCTCACAACAATCCGAAGGGGCACGAGCCGATCGTGGATCAAGACACCTGGGAGGCATGTCAGCCGGCCGCGAGAAAGCCCCATCGAGAGGTGCAAGCTCTGGCCAGCGGGCGAGTGCGGTGTGCTGGCTGCGGCGTGTTGATGGGCGCGACGTGGAATCAAAGCGGCGTCTACCGCTATAACTGCCGCGATCTGAGCGGCAGGTGTCGCGAACCGGCCCACGTGCGAAACGATCAACTTGACCCGTTGATCGAGGAATTCGTGTTCAAGATATGCCGCCAGGCCGGCTCAAGCGGCAGCGAGGTCAGCGTAGCGGGCGGCGAGGAGGCGCTTGAGAAGGCAAGGGAGACCCTGGCTGCCTATCGTGACAATTCGAGCCTGCATCGCAGGCTGGGGGCGGATGCTTTCGAGGCTGGGGTGATCAGTCGCCAACGCACGGTCGAGCAAGCGCTACTGGTGGTGAACCGGTCAACGAAGACGATACGGCGACCTCAATTCAACGCCACAGATCTCGAAGCTCGATGGTCGAAGCTGAGCTGGGATGAACGGCGAGCAGCTGTGGGTGAGTTCGTGGACTGCGTTGTGGTGGCGCGGGGCAAGAAGCCGGTGGCGGAGCGCACGTGGGTCTGGGAGCCGGGTCAGGGACCGTACGCCGATAGGGGTGGCGCCAGGAAGGCCGAACGATTCGAGCAAGAACCCAGGGGTGCGAGCAAGCTCGTGGCAATTCGATCGTGGTCAAAGGAGCGGATCGAGAGGGAGCTGCGCGCCTTCCTGGGAAATCGCAGCGCATGGCCAAGCTACGGTGATTTCGCAGATGATGGACGTGCCCTCCTACACGCTCAGGTGATGGATTGGGGTGGCCCGTATTTTTGGGCACACAAGCTGGGGTTAGCAGTCCGAGAGCGGACGTTCTTTTGGACCGATCCCCTACTTCGGAACGCGCTGGCACCCTTTGTTGAGGGCCGGACGGAGTGGCCGCAGATCAAGGAGCTCAAAGCGGCAGGAATGACGGCAGTCTATGAGGCGATTCAGCATCGCGGCGGGATGGCGCGGTGGGCCAGGGAGTTCGGGCTCGAGTTCCGCACAACGGAGAAGAGATTCTGGACCGATGAGCGGATCGAGCGTGAGCTGATCGAGTTCATAGGAGAAGGCAAACACGTTCCCAAGAAGCGGGAGTTTCTCGAAACAAACCGGCGGAGCCTCTACAGCGCAGTGGTGCACCACGGGGGGATCGGCTACTGGGCCGAGCGGTTGGAGCCAAAGTGGTCGGCCGACGTGATCGAGCAGAACGATCCCAGTCGAAAGTCATAGAGATTGCACGTTGACGGCTACATCAGGGTCTCAGATGTCCGAGGCCGAGAGGGCGAAAGCTTCATCTCGCCATCGGTGCAACGCGAGGAGATCGAGGCCTGGACCAGATCGCATGATGCGGAGCTGGGCGAGGTTTTCGAAGAGCTCGACGAGAGCGGCGCTCGGGCAAATCGGCCGCTGCTGAGGCGGGCGCTGGCGCGGGTGGAGAGCGGCGAGTCAAACGGCATCGTGGTAGCCAAATTCGATCGCTTCGCTCGCTCTGTGGTGGACGGGCTGCAGTCAATCGCGAGGATTGAAAGCGCCGGAGGGACCTTCGTCAGCGTCCAAGACGGTGTTGACCTGAGCACACCGACGGGGAAGCTCGTCGCAAGGACTTTATTTTCGATCGGCGAGTGGGAACTGGACCGGATGCGCTCAAGCTGGGATATCGCTACAGAAAGAGCAATAGAGCGCGGGATCTACGTCGGCCGCGAGGGTCCGTTCGGGTATCGGCGGGGTGAGGACCGCCGGCTGCAAATCGAACCGCGAGAGGCGGCGCTGATTAAGACAATCTACGGGCGCCGGCGGCGGGGAGCGAGCTATGACGAGCTCGCGGAGTTCCTGAACGGCTCTGGGTTGAAACCCAAGCGTGGGAGGAGTTTCAACAGGCCGATGGTGATGCGGATGATCGCCGATCCAACCTATCGAGGAGAGGCCTTCTCAGGATCGCATCGCAATCGAAAAGCACACAAGCCGATCATCGATGCGGCGAGCTGGCAGGAGTGCCAGGGCCTGCCACAGACTCAGACCAACCGATTTGGTGGCCTGGTGGCCGGCATGATCAGGTGCGCCACCTGCGGGGAGACGATGGCGGCTCCGCAACCGGCATCGAGCTACAAAGGTGCCAACAGCTACAACTGCAGGAGCAACGACAGTAGTTGTGTTGCACCGGCGCACATGGCGGCAGAGGAACTTGATCCTCTGGTCGAAGAGTTCATTTTTGACCGGCGCGGCCCGGCATCGGCGGGTGCCAGCGCGGCGACCATGCAGAGGTGTCAGGCCGCGGTGGAGAAATGCCGGGTTGCGGCTGAGGCGACGTTTGAAGATCTGGACGCCTACGGCGGAAATCCGCGTCTGCGGAGAACGCTCGGCTCTCATTCCTTTGAGGCGGGATTGGCGAGGCGGCAGCGGCTGAACGAGCGGGCGCTGCTTGAGCTGGCTAGGGCGCGGCGGGAGATGGATGGGCCGGTTTTAGATTTGGGGGCGATCGAGGCGGACTGGCAATCGCTGGATAGGCGAGAGCGCTGTGAAGTCGTCAAGGAATTGGTCGACTGCGTGGTGATCGAACCGGGCTCGGGCCCCGCGCTGCAGCGGGCATGGATTTTTAGGCGCGGCCGGGGACCGCTGATGGGCGAGGCGACGACGAGGCTGCGGGAATTCAAGCCGGGCATGGTCGGCGCTGGCAGACTGCGGAAACCACGGCCGTGGCCAAAGAAGCGGATCGCGAAGAAGCTTGGCGAGTTGCTGGCCGGTCGAGATGAGTGGCCCAGCTACCAAGAGTTCGCAGATGCTGGCCGGGGGCGGCTGCACGCTCAGCTGATGGCGTGGGGCGGGCCCTACTACTGGGGAAACCGCTTCGGTGTGAACGTACCGCGAGGGATCGTCAGCTGGAACGAGACCAGGCTGCAAGCTGCCTTGGCTCCATTCCTGAGCGGTCGGGAAGACTGGCCAAGCCTGAAGGAATTCGAAGCCGCGGGGATGGGGCCAGTCTGCTTCGCTGTCCGGTCTCACGGCGGCGCGGAGCTTTGGGCGGACCGATTCGGCCTCCGGTACAAGAAGCTGAAGCGGCCGTGGACAGAGGGGCGGATCAAGCGGGAGCTGGCGGAGTTCCTGGTGGGACGCGAGTCCTTCCCGACGGAAAATGAATTCAAAGACGCCGGGTGTCGGCCGCTGTACACGGCGATGCATGGACATGGTGGGTTGGGTTACTGGAGGGAGCGGGTTGGGGTTGACGGGGTGGGGTGACCCACCACCGGACAGGGACTGGGCGCTTCGCGCGTCGGCCGTGGGACGTCGGACTGGTTGTGTTTCACTTTTATCGGTATTTTGACTCTCTGATTGGCAAATCGACCGGCAAGCACGAGCTGGAGTCATTTACGATCCAGCTGTTTCGGGTGGAGGCTTAACTCGATTTGGTGGGGTGCAGTCTCCGCATCGCCGACTAGGCGACAGCACATAGAACTGGAGGATCCATGACTAGCAGTGGGGGCACCTTTGTTCGACGCGAGGTCTGGGGTCTAACGCCAGAGGATCCGATCATCAGCGGCTATGCCAAGGCAGTGAAGGTCTTGCAGGCGAGGCCGGCGAGTGACCCGACGAGCTGGGCCTACCAGGCGGCGATTCATGGTACCGAAGCGAAGCCGAACCAGGCATTGTGGAATCAATGCCAGCACGGTACCTGGTTCTTCTTGCCCTGGCACCGGATGTTTCTCTACCACTTCGAGGAAATCGTTCGAGCGGCCGTCATCGAGGCTGGTGGGCCTGCCGACTGGGCGCTGCCATATTGGAATTATGGACTCGATGGTAAATACGCGACGCTGCCGCACGCCTTTCGCAAACCACAGTCGGCGAACGGAGAGGCAAATCCGCTTTACGTCAGCCGGCGGGCGCCCGGGAATTAACTCCGGCGCAGGGCTGCCAGCCCTCGCAACCGCGCCGTCGAAAGCGCTGGCGCGAGGGCACTTCATCGGCGCGGCTGAATTCGGTGGCGGTGTCAACGCCGCCACCCAGTTCTCTCACCGCACCGGCAGGCTCGAGGATACCCCGCATAACGCGATTCACAATTTCGTTGGTGGCGGGACGGGTCTGATGGGGAACATCCTTACCGCCGCGCAGGACCCGATTTTCTGGCTCCATCACGCGAACATCGACCGGTTGTGGTCGGTGTGGAGCGAAACTTCCGGCCACATCGATCCGGCCGAATCGAAGTGGCGCGGGCACAGCTTTGAGTTCTTTGACAAGAACGGCCATAAGGTGGCGATGAAATGCGAGGAGGTCCTTGCAACGGTGGCCGATCTCGGCTACAGCTACGACACGTCGGCCGGACAAGCGCCTGTCGCCGCGGCTGTCAGGGCGCCGTCGGTACCGGCAGCAAGAGCCTCGGAGGCCGCACCTTTGAAATCTCCAGAACCACAGCTAATCGGTGCCACTGAAAAGAGCTTTGAGCTGCACGGCGCGGCCGTCAGCGTCGATGTCTTGATCGACGCTGACGCCGCGGAGACCCTGAGCCCGAGCCAGAACGTCTATCTGAACGTCGAGGACATCGAAGGCGAGACGAACCCCGGAACGGTCTACGGGGTCTATGCCGACCTGCCGGAAGATGCGCCGGCGGAGCTCGAGGCCTCCATCACGTCGGCAACCTCTCTTTCTTCGGCATCGAGGGGGCACGAGATCCGCAGGGCGATGAGCCCGCCCACGGGCTGCGGATCGCGATGGACATCAGTTCGATCGCCCACGAACTGGCGGCGCGCGGCGAGTGGGCCGGGCACGAGCTTGCGGTGACGTTCAGGCCGCTGGCGCTGATCCCGCCGGAAGTTCCCGACGAGAACGACTTGGTCCAGCCACCCTCCGAGGCAGACCCACCGGTGCGAATCGGGCGGGTCAGCGTCTTCTACGACGCCTGATGCCGTGGGTAACCCAGCTGGCGGGTGGCCCACGGCAGCGCAGCGCAGATCCTGCCTTCGCCGGTGCTCGGCGTGGCAATCCTCGCGAGCCTTGCCTGGATCGCGCTGGCACTGACGATGGCGGCCCTGCCGAGCGCGACCGCCGGCGCCCCGCCGTCCTCTTCGGCTTCGATCTGGATGTGCATGCCGGGCATGAGCGGACAGATCGCCGGCGCGGGCGGCCCCTTCTCACAAGCTCTGGCCGGGATGCCGATGTGGTCGCTGATGGCCCTGGCGATGATGTTGCCGGCGGCGATCCCGGCGAGCGGGCATGTGGCGGTAAACAGCCTGCGGCGCCGGCGCCGGCGCGCGGTCTGGGAGTTCATCCTCGCCTACCTGATGCTCTGGCTCGCCTTTGGGGCGTTGGCGCTATTCCTCATTGGGCTCATGCCGATTAAACAATCGGCCGTCCTACTCACCGTCGGCCTTGCAATTGCGGCGCTGTGGGAGCTCTCGCCCGCCAAGCGGATCGCGCTCAACCGCTGTCATCGCACCTCGCCGCTGCCGCCGCGTGGTTGGCGGGCCAGCGCCGGCACCGTGCGCTTTGGGGTTGTCCATGGAAGCGCCTGTGTGGCCTCATGCTGGCCGATAATGTTGGTGATGTTGGTCGCGCCATCGGCGCGCCTGGTCTGGTGTGGGGGCCTCGCCGTCGTGAGCGCCTCGGAGAAGATGGCCCGTCGCCCACGTCGCACCGTCCAAAGGGTGAGCGCTTTGCTCGGGTTTGCCTTCGCGGCGGCGGCGATCGCGCAGGTCGTGGGCTGAGCGTAGAGGCCGAAAAAGTGCGGGCGCTGGGACTGGGTGGCAGTTTCTGCCCGTTGACTTGAGTGCCCGGTGGAACGAGCCACTGTCGACGCCGTTAAACCCACAGGGGTGAGCGATACGACGTCACTGGGCCTCGGAGCGGACTGGAGTAAAGAGGGCGGGGTGAATTCTCAACCGGAAGAGGAGGTGAGGGCCGGAAGGTGAGTCGGGGGCATGCTTGAGACCGTTTGAGGCCTCGGCGGGAATTGGATGCTGTTCGCCATAAGCCGCTATGCAGGACTGGACAGGAACGGGTTGCTCAGCGGTTCGACGACGCGATCCGGCTAGTGATGATGGGGCGCGAAGGTCCACCGAAGAGTCGAGAGGTGTGAGTTCTGCGGATTGGAAGAAAGAAAAGGCCTCCCGGAGACCTCGGCACCAGAAGCCGGGGCCCCCGGGAGGGACGGAACTACGCGGCAACGGCTACCTGGGGCTCATTCTTGTCGGATTCGGTGTCCTTCTCGCGAGGGGGTCGGTCAAGAAACTCGACCCAGCCGATGACGCTGTAGCGGTAGCGCTTGGAATCGTCGGCGCTGCGCCACTCGTCATAGATAAGGCGGCCATTGACGGCGATCTTGCTGCCCTTGTGCATGTACTCGGCGCAGACATAGGCCTGTTCGTCGAAGGTACGCACGTCGATGTAGGTCGTCGGGCGCGAGCCATTGTCGACGGCGAGGCGCATCTTGCAGATCGGACGGTCGTCGTGGTAGACCAGCTCGGGATCGTGGGTGAGATGACCGGTGAGGGTGACGTTGTTCATGGGGTTCCCTTCTGTGGTGGTTACGGAGCCGGTTTGGGCTCGGTCTTTTAAGGGGCGGGCCCACCAAAACTGACCCCCATTGGCCTTCGGCGGTCTTGGATCTGCCCGCCCGATCTAAAGGGGGGGACAAATCTCGGTCCTCGGATCTTTAGAAGTCATATGGACTCGAGGCCGATGAGCCGAAGAGGACTGCTCTCTGGGCCACTGCCGCCCGGATCGATCGTTCGTGCGCCCCGAACTCCCGCTTCACCCGAGCAGCGACTCAAGGTCTCCGGAACCGGCTGTGTGGTCTGTGGGAGGCGCCCCGTCGACCCGGCTCATCTGGTGCCACAGCGACTCGGAGGTTGCGCGAGTCCGGATTGCGTGATCGCGCTCTGTCGCACCCACCACCGGTTGTTTGACAGTCGCCGACTCGCGCTCTCGCCCTATCTGGGCCGCGGGTTTCAGCGGGAGCGGACGCATGCGCTGGCCCATGTCGGCGCTGAGGAACTTCAACACGCATTGGAGGGTGGTGGATGGCCGCCGCCCTGGTCAGAGGAAATCGATAAAAGGAGGAATGAGCGATGAGCAAGGCAAACGGAAATGGCAACGGTGCTGTCGTCGATCTGGCGAGTGCGCTGGCGCGAATCGAGCGGCAGTTCGGCGAGGGCTCGGTGATCTCGCCGAGCGAGAGCGGGCTGCCCGAGGTCGAGGCGATCTCGACCGGGGCGCTCTCACTGGACCTGGCGCTCGGAGTCGGCGGGGTGCCCAGGGGCCGGGTTGTCGAGGTCTACGGGCCCGAGTCCTCCGGCAAGACGACTCTCGCCTACCACGTGATCGCCGAGGCGCAGCGCGCGGGTGGGCGATGCGCGTTCATCGACGCCGAGCACGCGATGGACCCGGCCTATGCCGCCGCGATCGGCGTCGACATGGATGCGCTGCTGCTCTCCCAGCCCGACTGGGGCGAGCAGGCTCTGGAGATCGCCGACCTGCTGGTGCGATCCGGGGAAGTGGCGCTGGTGGTGGTCGACTCGGTGGCGGCACTGGTGCCGAAAGCGGAGCTGGAGGGCCAGATGGGCGATCAGACCGTCGGCCTGCAGGCGCGGATGATGAGTCAGGCGCTGCGCAAGCTGGCCGGCAACCTGCGGCAGAGTCAAGCGCGACCTGCCTTTTCACCAACCAGCTGCGCGAGCGGATCGGCGTGATCTACGGGCCGAAAGAGACTCAACCGGGTGGGCGGGCGCTGAAGTTCTACGCCTCTCAGCGGCTCGACATCCGCCGCGTCGAGACGCTCAAGGACGGGGATGACGCGGTCGGCAACCGGGTGCGGGTCAAAGTCGCCAAGAACAAGGTGGCGGCTCCGTTCGGAGTGGCGGAGTTCGACATCGACTTCGGACGCGGGATCTCCCAGGTCGGCTGCGTGCTTGACCTCGGGGTCGAGCACAGGGTGATCGAGCGGCGGGGAGCGTTCTTCGCCTACGGCGAGGAGCGCCTCGGGCAGGGCCGGGCGAAGGCGAAGGCCACGTTGGAGGGGCGGCCGGAGCTGGTCGAGGCGATCGCACGCGAGGTGCGGGAGCGGGTGGAAGGTAGCGGCGCTGGGGCTGTGAGCTCTGAGGCGAGCGGCGAGCCCTCAGCGACGCGGGCCGCCGAGGAACCGGGCCGCGGATCCACCGAGCCCTCAGGCGAGGAGGCAGCCAGCGAAAGCGATGAGCGGAGCCTGGTCTCCGTGTAACGGGCTAGGTGGCGATCGGGTCGGCACGAGGTTTGAGGGTGAGGAGACGCTCGCGGGCTGGATGAGCTCGAAGGTGTGGCTTGTCGTGTTCCGGAACCAGCTCAAGCGGACTCGATCGTCACCGTGGCGCCAAAGGAGAGGTGGAGCTCCAGCCAGCTCGGACCCGACCCGGCGCTGCCGCCGAGGAACGCCTCCACATCGGCGGGGTCGAGGAAGAGCCCAGCGCCGGCGTCGAAGACCAGGCGCACCGCGGTGTCATCGGGCGGCAGCGTCTGGACCGAATCAAGCTCTCCCTCAAAGCCGCAGCCGAAGAAGCGCCCGTAGAAGTTGACGATCACCTTGACCTCTGAGCCGATCATTCCCTGCAGGCGCAGGAGCGCGTCGTTGAACTCGATCGGTTGCAGAACCTCCATAAGGGCTAAAGGCTCTGGCCTCAGCATCTGTCCCCCCTCCCCAGCTGATCCCTGACCCGCGCCCGGCCCTCCCTGATGCAACGGTCGACCTTCGTGGCACTCCATCCGCGCAGCTCGGCGATCTCCTTGTATGAGCAACCGAGGCCGAGCAGGATCAGCGCCGTGCGCTCGTCGGGCTTCAGCTGCTCGATCGCCTCGACCACCCGGGCCGTCTCCTCAGAGCGCTCTGTCAGCTCGGCCGGCCCGATCCGCTCCTCCCTCACAACGATCGCCAGATCCTCGCCGGCCATCTCGAAAGGAACCACCTGAGAGCGGCCTTCGCGCAACCGCGCTCGCCGCGCCGATCGCCCAGGCACACCGTTTGGCGACGACCAGCATCCAACGCAAAGCATCTTCACCCTGCCGGCCGTCGTAGTAGCGAAGAAACTGGACGCAGGCATCGCTCAGCGCATCCTCTGCGTCCTGCCGGCGCCGGGAGTGCAAGCGCACCTGGCGCAGCAGCCGATCGCGCTCGGAGTGAAGAAGCTGATCGAGGATCTGTGCTCGGCACTCGGCCTGGTTTCTCGGGCTCTGCGGCTGGGAGGCCATGCGGCCGCCCCCGCACGCGAAGCGTGCGACCATGCGGCTCGCGTGGCTCCCGGCTGCCGCCCGGGCATTGGCCTCTGCCTCAGCGCGCGATAGAGATGGACCGCTCGGCGCTTCGCGACCGCTCCTGGCCGAGGCTCTGTTGGATACGGGTCAAGCCGCAGCTCGGCCGCCCTTCGCTCCGCGTCGCCGGTCTTTGGACCAAGCGGATCGCCACCGCGCGAGGCGATCCCGTGTCCGTGGCGGAAGGCGTAGATCAGATCGACGCCTTCGTTCCAAAGCGCCGCCCTGGCGGGGTCAGCGGGCCGGTCGCCCAGGGTCTCCTCGATCAGCTTGGACGGCTGGAGCCGCTCGGCGGCCACCTCGCGGCGGCGCAGCTGCTGCAGGCGCTCGCCGATCAGCGCCAGCTCGGAGCGCTCGGCGTCGCTCAGACCGGCGGGGCGGCGGGACTCGATCGCGACTTCAACCGCAAGGCTGTCGCGCTCGTCGCGAAGACGGCCGAGCTGCTGGAAGGCGAGACGCTCGGTGCTTTCGATACGTGCCAGCTCGCCGCGATCGGGGCGGCGCTCGGCTGAGAGCGCCTCGCGCTTCGCGGACAGCTCGGCGAGGCGGGCGTTGCCTCCGGCAAGCCGCTGCTCCACGGCGTCGAGTCGCTGCCTGACTGGCGAAGGCTCCTTCTGGCCGGCAAGCCGGCGCTCCAACTCGGTGCGACGTTTGATCAGCTCGAAGGCCGGCTGCGCCTCAAGGCGCTTGCGGGCGGCGACCTCGACCGCGGCGAACTCGCCAGCGGATCGCTCGGCGCCGGCTCGCAGCTCGTGGGCTGAGTCCTCGATCTCGCGGGTGCCGGGACCGAGCTCGGGGTCGGTCAGCTCGGAGGCGGCGACGCCGTAGGCGGTGGTGGCGCCGCGGGCGCGGGAGACCGCGACGAGGAAGTCCTCGCGGCTGATCCCAGCGTCGAGCAAGGCGAAGGCGGAGTCGAAGGTCTTTGACTCGGTGGCGTAGGTGGTCAGCGCGTAGGCGTGCTGGATCGCCGCCTCGCCGGAGGGGGTGCGGCGCTCGAGGTAGTCGCGGTCGAGGACAACGTTGCGCTGGTCACCGCCAACCCGCTGCAGTTCAGACGCATTGCCTCGCCTGGTCGATCGCGATCACGTGCCAGCGCTCGCGGTTGGATACCTCCGGGGTGTTGATCCGGGTGACGACACGGTCGCCGATGGCGAACTCCCGCCCGGCGACGCTCAGAGCCGTCTCCCCCACCCTGCGCTCGGCGGCAAGGATCTCGCGTGCCTTCGCGTTCAGCTCGGCGACGTCACGACCGCGGCGGGCGATCATCACCGCGTCCTCGCCGGCGCTGTAGCGCTCGTGCCAGTCGAGGACGAGCGCGTCGAGGGCCTCGGGCAGGGTGTCGGCGATCACCAGCCGCTCTCTGGAGCGCAAGAGGTCGAGCGCGTCGGAGCCGCGGCCTTCGTGGGCGAGCTCGACGATGCGGCGGTCGAGCGGGTCGCGCTGGCGGCGGATCTCGGTGAGGACGGCCGGCTCGATCACCTTGGTCAGGTGCCCGTAGAGACCGCCGGGACCGACCGCCCCGATCTGGCGCGGATCGCCGATCGCGACCAGCTTGCCCTCGCAGCTGCTCGGCCAGCTCGGCGAGGGCCGCGGCGTGCGGGGTCGAGGTCGTGCTCGACTCATCCATGACGATCACCGTGCCGGGGGCAAGCGGGCGGTGTCCGGTCTCGGTCGCCTCGCCGGTGCGGATCAGGAGCGCGGTGATCGAGGTGGCGGGGACGCCGGCGTCGCTCAACTCGCCCGAGGCGCTGCGGGCGGTGGCGACCCCGATCACCGGGTGCCCGGCCGCCACCCATGCCTCGCGCGCGGCGGCAAGGGCGGTGGTCTTGCCCGAGCCCGGCAGCGCCGCGACCGGGACGATCCGCTCGCCGCCGGTGGTGAGGCGACGGACCATCTCGGCCTGCTCGGCGCTCAGGTAGCTGTGGCGGTGCGAGGACGGCGGCGAGGGTTGCCTCATCTACCACCGCGGCGCCGGCCTTCTGTCCCTCGCGGGCGGTCTTGACGAAGCGCTGCTCCAGCTCCCAGAGGCGCGGGGTCGTGTAGTAGGTGGAGTCGATCGCATCCGCGCCGCGGTGGATCTCGATCAGGCGCTCGCTGCTGAGCAGACCGTCGACCGCGCGATCGAGGGCGCTGGCGTCGGCGCCCTCGGGGAGCTGGTTGGCGAGCGCGCAGATCAGGTCGCGGCGGTCGAAGTGGGAGTGGGTGGCCTCCAGCTCGGCGAGGGCGCGCTCGAGCTCGGCGGCGCCGATCGGACGCGGCTCGCGGCGAACGGCGGAATGGCAGGAGCCTGTCGATCGAGTCCGGGGTGAGGTCGAACTCCGCCGCGCGGGCCACCCACTCCGAGCGCTGGGTGTCGGGGTCTACGCCGTAGTCCTTGGCGTCGCGGGTTCTGTAGGCGGCGACTTCGGCGGCGGCCGCGGAGGTCGATGCCGCGCTCGGCCATCGCCTCGACGATCTCGGCCCGGCGCTGGGAGAAGTGCTCGATCGCGGTGCGCTCGATCCCGGCGAGGTCGGCGTAGCCGTTGTGGACGGGCATGCCACTGCAGTCCAAGCTCGCGGGTGACGTTGGCGCGAAGCGCCGCCTGGTAGACGTAGCCGGCTGCCTTGGCCTGGCGCCAGAAGGGAGTGCGGCCCTTCGGGGCGGCGAGGCTGAGCCAGCGGCCGTCGGAGGCGGCGCGGGTCAGGTTGGCGGTGACGAGGTGGGTGTGGAGGGCCGGGTCGCCGGCGCGCGAGGAGCGGTGGCGGAAGGCCATCGCGACCAGGCCGGCGCCGGGCTCGATCGTCTTCGCCCCCGCGCCGCGCTGCACGAAGCAGGCGTGGCGCTCGCAGGTAGGAGACTCCCTCGGCGACCGCTTCGTCGTGGGCGCGCAGGACCGCGGCGCGGACCTCGGGGGAGCCGACCGCGTAGAGCAGCGAGACCGACTTCGGCGCGGCGAAGCGAACGTCGTAGCCGAGGATCGGTTCCACGCGCCGCTCACGCCCGCTCGAGTCGACGAAGGTTCGCGGCTCGGGGCGGCGCACCAGCGACTTCGCCGGTGAGCGGGTGCTTGCCGGCGAGGACGGCGGCGTATTGGTCGCGGTCGACCTCGCCCGTCGAGGCCGAGCTCGGCGGCCAGCTCGCCCATCCACTCCCCCGGCGCCTCGCCCGGTTTCGTGTAGTAGTCCTCGCCGCCTTCGGCGACCGCCTCGATCCAGTAGTTGGCGTTTCGCCGCCCGATCTTGGTCACTCCCACCATCGCCTCCGTTGTCCAGAGCGGCGGTGTCTTGCATCGGGCGAACTGCCCAGTTCCCAGTGTGTCGGGCTTCGGGGCTTGGGTTTTAGGGACGCTTCTTGGGAGGCCAGGAACGGTCCTATGGACCGACCTGACTGGCTTTACTGGCTTGGCGTCTGGGGAGCTTTGCCTTGGCCTGGCTTTGGCTTTGATTCTTCTTTGGCTTTTGGCTCTGGCTTAGTTTTTTGGTGGTTTGGGTCTTCTCCGTTGACCGACGCCGAGCGCTGCTCGATCGCTTCAGCAGTGAGCACCAAGGCCGCGGGCTAAGCGCGGCTGGCACGGCGGCCCACCGCTACGAGGATCCGGCGGGTGACGAGAACGTGAATGCGGCTGCCAATCACCAGCGACTTGTAGATCGTGCCCTTCAGGCCGGGGAACTCGGCGCGGGTCTCAGCCCGCAGTCGGGTTCTGCGGTCCTCGTCGAGTTCCTCGAGAGCGAAGCTCAGCGCGTAGCGTGAATAGCGATGGCTGCCGAGGAGCACCAGCTTGTGTGGGGCGGAAACCTCGGCGACGTGAAAGCCGGGCAGTATCGACCCGGGGGCAAGCGGACGCGGTCCGCCTGCCGCGGTATCCGCACAACCGAGGGCTCGGGTAAATCGCGGGGCAAGGCCCGAGGAGAAGGAAGCCTCGACCACATGCAGGAGCGAAGCCCACGTCGCCTGCACTCCGCGCTCGATCACAGCGGAGTGCTCATCGATGCGGGGTAGCGCGCCCAGCTCAGATGCGCTCCCGGCAGTTTCGGCTTCGCTCATCTGGTCAATGATGCCTGCACGATCCAAAGAACGATGGGGCCATTTGCACCACGACTGACGGAGCCTGCGCCCCGGCTTAAAACCACAGCGAGGCCCGGCGCCGCTGGCGCCGGGCTCCATCGCTGCGGGGTTGCCTCAGAACGGAATGTCCTAGCTCCTCCTCCCCGCCCTCCGCGGCCTCGTCCTTCGGCGCGCTGCCGAGGAACTGGACCGAGTTGGCGATGATCGAGACGCCCTGGCGCTTGCTGCCGTCCTGGGCCTCCCACTCGCGGAAGTCCAGGCGCCCCTCGAGTGCCACCGCACGACCCTTGGCGAGGTATTTCGCACAGCTCTCACCCTGGGATCCAAAGACGGTGGCGTCGAAGTAGTTGGGCTTATCGACCCACTCTCCGCTTGAGCCGTCCTTGCGGCGGGCGTTGACCGCCACCCGTAGCTGACAGACCGAGGTTCCGCCTGGGGTGCCTCGTAGCTCGGGGTCACGGGTCAGGTTGCCGGTGATGACGACGACGTTGATGTTTTGCACTTCGGGCCTCCTTTGAGAGGTGTTCGGTTTTGACGAGCCCAGGTAGGGCGCGCGACCGAAGGCGCGGAACCGGAGCCCGTAGGGCGGAGGGGAACCCCCCCATGCGGGGGTTGAAGCGCGGGCGGCGCGTGCCACCCTGGAGTGAGGAGATCCGGGTCGCCTCTTTGGAGGCCGGAGGGTTGGTCAACCTCAGTCGGTATCTGAGCCGGTACTTGCCCCCAGCGCTGCGTCCTCGAGCTGCCCAGCCAGTCGATCGATCAGTTCGGCGTAGCGCTCGATCTCCCCGCCCTCGCTCCAGCTGGTCAGGTAGGGGACCGAGAAGCCGGCGGTGTCGAGACCGACCGCACCAGCAGACGGTGTAGGCGACGCACTCCACGACGACCTCCTCCTCGGCGTAGGTGAGCTTCGGGTCCTCCTCCTGGCAGTCCCAACGGACCAACGCGTGAGCCAGCTCGTGGATCTCGGTCGCGACCTGGGCGTTGGCCGAGAACTCAGGAGAAACGACGTCGACCACGATGCGGCGGGTCCGAGGGTCGTAGTAACCCTGAGCCGAGCCGGCCACGCGCTCGACCGTGACCGGCGAGCCGATCTCAGCGCCGAAGTCGGCGAGCGGCTCGAAGAGATCGGCGAGGCCATCACCGGTTATTGGCTCGACCGGCGGATCGAGATCTACCGGACCGCCGGGGAAATCGGGTAAGCGGGTCGACTTGGGACGCGATCAAAAACCGCGACGAGGCGGAAGAAGGTGTGCGGCCTCTCAGCCGGATCGGCACCAGCCTGCCTCCACTCGCGCAGCTTCTTGGGCGACGGTGGGCAGGGTGCCCAGATGCGGATCGCCCTCTCCCCCTTGCGCACGCAGTAGCCGAGCGAGAGCCAGCGTCGAAAGCCCGCGACCCGGGTGGCGCCGGGTCGGGCGTGGGCGATCAGTAGCTGATTGTGGAAGCTGTACCGGTGGAAATTGCGGCGGACGTCGAGCCAGCGCTTCCAGCCCTCGCTTGAGCGCAGCTGCTCGATTGCCTCCGCCATTAGCTCGCGCTCGGCGGCTCGCTTCTGGGCCCGAGCCTCCTCGCTCAACCTGGGTCGACTAGATGTCTTCGTTGCGCTCATCGCTGCCTCCTTGGCGTCCTGCCCGCCTCCGGTGGCGGGCGATTTGCCGACCGACCGCACGGCGTAGCCGTGCCACGATCGGGAGGCATCGCGCGCCCGTTGCCCGAGGTAGGAACTCAGCCCGAGCGGCTCTTCGTGGCCTGGCTCGCAAGTTCGGGTGTCTGAATGGCGGCGACGTTTGCTCCTCCGCGTAAGCGGGCGCGAACTCGGCGCCAGTGGAGACGACTGCGTGTCGTCCGTTGCAGGAGAGTCGAAGGCGTTCCAGGACGGCGTTCGCTCCGCGCGGAAGCAGCAGCCCAGCCTCATCGCCGACCCCTTTCGGGTTGAATTCCTGTCCGCACTCCGTGCGACGGTGAGCCGGTGCAGAAGCTAACCTGCAAGTCGCCCTGGCATCGAGGCCGGTACGGCGTCGTCCTCGCACTGATGGTGCTCCTACCGTGCGGGTTTGCGATCGCTTATGTGGCGAGTACTGGGAAGGGTCTGCTAATCACAGTCCTCACGGCTCCGGTTCTAATTGTCGTCGGGTTGACGCTCTGGCAAGCGTTGCCGAAGCCCGCGCGGCTCGTGCTGGTTCGTCAGGACGAGTTGGACACCGACGATCTTATTTTCTATGTAGTCCCCCAGCCCAATCCACAGAACGAACAGCAGATCCCACGGGACTACCTACTCCAACTTCACGTCGCCGTCTGCAACATCGGCGACAAGAAGGCAGTGCTGTCGCGGGTACGTCTGGAAGGGTTCCGAGGCGCTCAGGGTGAGATGTTGAGCCTGCCGGACGCACCGACTTGGCTTGATGGGGCACAGTGGAGCCAGTATCTAGGGTGGGTTAACGGAGAGATGCACCACCAAAATCTCTGGTCACCGCCTCCGTACGTGCTCGACCGCGACGATGTCATCACAATCCGGTTCCGAATTCGGCGAGGTATCGACTGGTCGGAGCGTTGGACACTAGGAGAGCTGCAGCGGATTCACGATGCTTTGCGGCGTCCTATCACGGCCGCTTACGGTCACATGGCTTGGCGGCGGGGTAAAGAGATTGTCACCCAGCCATTTGAGGTTGCACTCTCGGTCAAGCAGCAGAATCTCTACGTAGGGGCAATCGCGGATGTGACCAGGCAGCTCACCTGCCGCCCCGCGATTCCACAACATCCGTTTGCACTCGAATAGCGGCAGCCGCCCGATCGGCCGCGCCCGCTTTGCGCGATTTGCAGTGTCCGCAGAGGGTTGCTCGAGACCTGCTCAAGACGAGACACGGTCGTCCGCGTCAGCGCCGAACTCGCTCCGGCTTCGTCGAGGAGCGAGTGAGACCGGCTCGCCAGATACGTGTGCGATTGCGAGCCAGACCACATAGCTAGCGCCAAGTCGCGCTAACTGGATCCATATCCCTGCAGCTCGTTTGAGCGGAGAGCCGCCGCCTCGCCTTGGCGCTCGGCAAGGTCACGGTTGAACCGTTGGGCCTCGTTCCTGCGCTCCGCGGCGCCAATGAGGTTGCGACCCTTCAGGCGTTCGGTCTCAGCGCTTGCCTCCCCGGCGGGTGCTTGGGTAGGCTAAGGTCTCGCCGCGCTTGAGAGCGAGGTCGCGCAGGTACTGCAGCTGCTTGGCAGTGGGTAACGATGACATCCGGTCCGCTCCTCTCAGTCCTCGCCGGGGACAAGAGTGAACGTCCGCTCGATCGCCTCGCGGCTCATCGGGCAGGCGCTGAGGCGCTTCGCCTGGCAGCGGTAGTCAGCGAGCAGAACGCCAGCTCGGCCTTGGAGCCGAAACCCGCCTCGACGAAGTAGCGGCGGCCGCTGCCGCTGCAGGGGCAGTCGAAGACGTGGACCTCGCCGTCGATGCGGCGACCGATCAGGGTTCGCTCACCGGTGGGAGTCTTGTAGCGGCCGAGCTCGACCGGCTGGCCGGTCCTGCGCTGCGTGGTGGTTACGCTCATTGCGTCCTCCTGGGCTCGTTGACGGAAGTCGTCGAGCCGATCGGCAGCGGTCTGAGGCGGCGCGGAACCCTAGCGTTAGCGAGGGCGCTTCAGCGAGGCCCTGCGGAGCAGGCGCCTTGCAGCGCCGCCGACCGCTGCCAGGCTCGGCGCGGCTTCCGGGGATGCCGGGAGGACGCTGGGACACCAAGCGAGTAGGCTCGATGCTCAGCCGTAACGTCGGGCCCTCTCCATATCTCTCCTCCCTGCGCTATTGGACGGCACCCCTGAGAGTCATGAGATTGGATCCCCATGGAGCAACAACGGGATGGCCTGCTCACGCTACGCAGCTCTTACGCCGGATCTGCTTATCGGATGACGTTAAGTGGCGAGCTGGACCTCGAAAACGTCGAGAGCTTCGCGGCGGAGATCACCCGGATGGAGGACTCCGGCGCCGTGGAGACTGTTATCGACCTGAGCCACCTCGAGTTCATCGAATTCAGTGGCATGGCCACATTGGCCAAGGCAGGGAGGCGCTTTCAAGCGGATGGCCGGCATTTGCGCTTGCTCGGGAAGCCGCGCCGCTTCAGCGCGCATTCGAGGTAGGCAGAGCAGACCCGCAGTCGGCACTCTGAAAGGCGATAGACGGACTGATCGCAGCGATCCGGCGGTTGGGCTGTTCACATTTGTATGGCAAGTTAGGAAACAAAACGAGGTCGGCGATCTCCTCGTTGGAGGCGCTCCCCTTGCCGCCTCCATGACCGAGTGACCATGCTCCTCGGCTGGCGCAGGCTGAGCGGGTTGGACCAGCCAGAGCGACAGTGCTCGCGTGAGTTCCTCAGTCGCTGCGCACTTTTCACCCTGCTCCCAGCTAGTAGAGCCAAGCCCCCCACGGTACGGCCTGCCCGTGCTCGTAGCAGCCCTGAACTCGATGGTGAATAAAGAGGACATCTCTTCAACCCGTCCTGGCGTCGGTGCCCGTCGCTTTTCAGGTCGCGCGGGTCAACAAAGACCCTGTGGCAGCGAGCTAGAGTCGGCGGAAAACCTCTCCGGGGCGACGGTCGAAATTAAAGCAATCGAACGGGCGTGCCAAGCCATGAGGGGTCTTGACGCCGTTGATGAGTTCGTCGTCGATCGGATCGAGTGGGTGCACAACACACATTAGTTGTCGATCTCCGGTGTCTAGTACCGGCCGAGTGCCACGTTCGACAACGGTCCAGGTGAAGTCCTTACAAATCTTGTCGACTGCGCGTGTTCGAACCGCGTCCCAGCGATCGCGCTGAGGACTGCCGTGGACTAGGAGTTCCAAAGCATCTGCTGCAAGTCTCCAGTCGAGAAGCGGGTGATACGGGGTGTTCGACCAATCGCGCAAGCACCCCGGGCAAGACGATCCGCAGTCATGCCGTGTCGGGTCGTCCCAACTCCCTTTGATCAGATTGAGCGTGTCATCAATCAATTGACCAAACCGATCTGGATCACGCAGGTGGGTCGTGAAGCCGGCACCGTTCTCGATCGCGTCCGCGAGAAAGATCTGCGGTACATGGACTCCTTGGCCTGCCACCGCCATGAGACGCATTCCTCCCTCTAGCTCCCGTGGCTCGATGTTCAGGCTCACAGCGGCCTGAACCCGTAGCGCGAAAGCCAGACTGGCCCACGTAGCTCGGCGCGCGGTAGTGATCAACCCAGGCCTACCACCCGCTCCGGAGTAACAGATGTGGCTGTGGTGGGCCCCGGCTGGATCATCGGGACGCGCGACGAGAACATCTGTCGCATAGCGGGCGCCGAGAATGTAGCGGTGGGGATCGCCGCCGACATAGTTGGGTGCCAGATCGGGGTCAACGACTCCGCCCCCGGGACGGTTGGAGGGGGCGAGATCGAAGCCGGCGCCTCCTCGATCATTGATTTGCCAGATAGGCGTATTGGCACCCTGCACATGCAAACCGCGAGTGTGGTGCTCTTCGTCCCACTGGGCTGGTGTCGCCAACTTTGGTGATGAAGACCGCGATAGACGCTCTACCGATCCCTCATATGGCTCACGGTCCCGAACGGACCATGTCGTACGAAAACCAGATGGTCGGCTCAGCCGCTCGCGCCGCTGGTTCGCCGATCCACAATCCGGGCAGGTACCGGTGGCGTCAGGGTCAATGCCAGAACAGTCGTCACAAACACCCATGTCGCTCTCCGCACCAAGAGGTGGTAGCGCCTCGGGCCGGTACCCGGTCGGCCGAAACCCGACCAGTCCTACGCTGGTGTGGACCAGCTTCTCTCGCACTACCTCGTTGCCTGGCGCATACTCGGAGATGGCCAAGCGCAGATCGCGATCGAGGGCGCCCTCGGGCGGCCATGACTCAGAGTTGCCCGGACGATCCAGAAAGAGGTAGCGGACCTGCGTTGGGAATCCATAGAGCGGCAGCAGCCCGCGCTCGGCCAGTCGCTGAGAAAGATCCGGGTGCTCGTCGGGAAGGTCAGATATCTCGCGGACCTCATCGGGAAGCACTGCCGTGACCTGCCCCGCCAACGTTGGGGCGTCGATGTCTTTGGCGAGCAGGGTGCCCTCCAACAATGCTTCGACGCAACCCTGAATGTCTGTGAGGCAGTCGCCGAGGTGACCACGGATAGCAGCCTCCCGCGCGGCGTCGAAGTCAGCCGCAAGTCCGAACTGGCCATGGATATTGCGGCCCTCGGCAAACACGGGGTCGGAGGAGGCCAAACAATCAAACGCGGTGCGGAGCGCCTCGGCTCGGATAACCCGCCGAAAGATCGCCTCGCGATCTGTGGTGAGGTAGGGCTCCGCGGGAGCCGAACCAGTCATCTCCTCTGGGTGGGCGAAGTAGTAGCCGTCATGGCTGCGATCGCGACAGACGGTCAGCGCCACCGACAGCGGATCGCCCCGCCGCCCGGCGCGACCGACGCGCTGCTGGTAGTTCTGGCGCTGGGGCGGGACATTTGCCAGGAGCACAGCGCGCAAGGCGCCGACGTCCACCCCGGCCTCCATGGTTGTTGTGACCGACAACACGTCAATCCCACAGGCGATTGGGGGCTCATCGTCGAGAAAAACCTCCTGAAAGTAAGCCTGGCGACGCTGAGAAAGGTCTCTTCCCGTCTGTGCTGTGAGCTCCTGGACGTTGAGGCGAGTCGGTTGCCTGCTCGTGGCTGCAAGCTCGGCGAAATAGCTCTGACGGAGGTCCCGAGCCGAGATGGCCTTGGCGGCGGCTGAAGACTGCAGGCAGTGCTGGCACGTCCCGGCGTGATCGTGCAGATGGGCCCAATTGCAGCGGCTACAGCGCCAGCCACTGCCATCCACTAAGGCAACAACCATCTGCGCTGGGTTCAGCGACCAACCCTCGAGCAGCTGATTGCCGTAAGGAAGACTTTCCGCAGCCCAACGCATTACATCGGTCGCCACCAAGTCTGAGTGGGTGGCACACACTGCCTCGAACCAGCGACGCAATGCAGCCGGCATCCGATCGGATGGGCGTCGCCCTTCACGTGCGCCGGGATAGAAACGCTGCGTGCCAACCTTTCGAATGGCGCCGAGCACAATCTGCTCGGACAAGCCGGGGTTGGCGCCAGGAACTGGAGGAAGTTGCAAAGTTGAAACGGGCGCCAAATAGCCGAAGCCGAGCGACTCGATATCCCGGCCCGCGCCCGAATAGAGAACCCCGAGCAGCTCTGTAAGCACCTGCTCGCGAGCCTGACGACGGTAGTCGGCGGCGTCGCGGTCTCGACGCTCGCGAGGCTCCGAACCTGGTAGCCACTCCCACGCCTCCCACCAAGAATGATCGCCTGATAGGAGCGGGCCGTGTGGACCAGCGGGGTCGCGGCCAAGTCGCAAGAGATCATCAAACGCATTGCGAGCGATGTCCTCGACCGCGACGGCCCCCGTCAGAGCTTGGGCGAGTTCGCTCTCGGTTCGCTCAGCTTCCTCAGGCTCAATCAGTATCGGGTTGGTGCGCAACTCGATGATGTCGCGAGCAAGCTTGCTGGTCGCACGAATTTCCCGAACGCCATCCGCGAGATGGGCGTTGGCCTGCGGGTCGGCAAGGTAGCGCTCAAGATCACGCAAACCGGTGACGCGCTCAGATCCGCTCTGCAGTTGCTGGACAACAAGCTGGCGGACCGTGTCGCGGTAGTGAGCTGCGTCAAGGCCGCCAGCAAGTTTGGCCGCGTCCTGGCGGGAATCCGAGAACGCAATCAAGCGATGCTCCGAGGACTCTGGGTAGACGCGGTGGACCATTGCCTCGCCGAGAACCTGGCTGACCCGCTCTGCACTGACGCGCAGTGAGCGGATCGGCGAAGCCATCCGCCGCGGGCTTGTGATTGGCAAGGCGCGCTGTCGACTCCAGGGCACATAGGTCCGCTCCCAGCTGTCATCGCAATTCGGACAACGGGTCGGGATCGCCGGGATACGCGGAATCTGGGCGGCTTTGGCGGCCTGTCGCGCGCCTACTCCATAAAGGAAACCCGAATGAGTCTCCCCGGGCACAGCTCCGCGAACCAGCCCAGTTCCGGGAGCGAGAACAGCAGGTGCAAAGGCGAAGTCGACCTCGAGTGCCCGCCAGCGGTCGCGCAATGGCTGGCGCTGGGGATCACCCGCAGTCGGCCAGTAAACCTTGTAGGCGCCGTACAGCCGTTTGGGCATGGATCGGTCGGGGGCTGCCTCGAGGTCAGGGACCTCCGGCAGTAGGTAGTAAGAGATCGCTGCCGGATTGTCTGCCGCATAGCCTCCAAGCATGACGTCGCCGCAGGTCTGACAGGCATAGAGGTCCAAGCATCGAGCGCCGCACTCGCAGCGGATACGCGGCTCGGAATAGAGCTTGCCAATAGGTCGGCCGCCGTAGTTGTGGGCGGGATCAACTGCTGCGCAATCGGGGTCAGTGCAGGCCCACCATCCGGTGTCGACGTTTACGAAATAGTGCGCCCGAATGGGCTGGGTGCCAGTGAACGCGAGCGCTGTCAGCGTGCCAGTAAGTGCCTGGCGAGCGCGGCCGTTTCCGCGACCGGGAAACAGCCGGTCCGCGAGAACGTCGGCGCTGGTTGGGAGAACTCGATCGTTGGATCGACAGCCATTTATGACCCGCCCCACAAGATCGCCAACGTCAACCTCGGCAAGTGACTCAACAACGCGCTGTGCGAGTTCCTCATCCTCGCCCGCAGTTTTGCCTAGCTCCTCCAATTGGTCCGCGGTGCTGCCGTCGACGACAAGCTCCTCGCTGGCGGCCGGCAAGACCGGCACTGAGTTGATTTGCGCGAACCCCGGACGAGCAAAAAATTGCTCCATGTAATCGTCAATTCGCTGCTGGTCAGTCCCGAGACTCGCGGATGCTGCAACTATCCGGAGTTGGTCCGGTGCGACGCCGATCCGGTGGCGCAACTTGCGCAACAGTAACGCCACCTCGGTTCCAGCAGTACCGCGGTAGGGGTGCAACTCGTCAACGACCAGATAGAACCGATGGTTGGGGTCGGATGCCAGGAAGTCACGGGTTTGGTCGAAGATAGACCGCTCGTCCTCGCGCATCATCATCACGTTGAGCATCGAGTAGTTTGTGACGAGGATGTCGGGTGCGCTGGCGATCATGTCCTGGCGACATAGCTGCTCTGCACCTAGCGGACGAGGTAAGAAGGGACGGTGCGTTCTGAGCTCATCTAGACGTCCTTCGGCACCCAAGCGTCGACGCTCGCTCTCGTCGCGCTGTTGTGCTGCGCGGACACGACGCGCCCATTCAGCGTAGCGTCCACGAAGCCGGTCGTTTGGGGTTTGTCCTGTATAGCGACCAAAGCTAAAACGGTGATTGTGGCGATGGATAGCCAACCATGCCTCGGCCTCGTCGCTATCGAGTGCGCGTCGAAGCCTCACAAGCTGATCCTCGACGAGTGCGTTCATCGGGTAGAGAACCAAAGCCCTTATGCCGGACATACGACCGGTCTCACCATGCCGCGAGGGCAGGAAGCGCCCGCTCTGATCAGCTTCCCACCAGGGAGTCGGACTAGCCCCACCTGGCTGCCAACCAATAGACTCGATTAGCAGCTGGGTGAGCACGGGCAACCAGAATGCCTCGGTCTTTCCGGAGCCTGTCCCACCGGTAACAGCGATGCTTTCACCTGAAAGAGAGCGGCGTATGGACTCCCACTGGTGTGTGTAGAGGGGATTGCCATCCATTAGGCGGTCGAGAAATTGACCGCCCGCCAGATCGAAGTCAGCCCCCAGGCCTAGATCGAGCGCTGCCAGTGCTTCACTCGCGTCCATACCACTGCTCTCATACCCCGGCATCGGCTCTATCAGCGTTTTCGCGGCTAGTTGCGCGCGGAGACCAGCAGCGCGCTCGGACGCGAGCCCCTCCGCCGCAAGCGCATAGCTGGTACGCACGAAACGCTCGTAGATGTCAGCCATCTGGTTGGCGAGCACGAGCGGGTTTGGCGTGCCGGGGTCAACGACAGAGTGCTCTAGCCTTGATCGCGCGTCAGTCATGCACAGACCCCCAACGAACCCAGGATGAGATCGGCAGTTGAGGCATCAACATTGACGAAGTGATCGGTAGCAACCCCGGGGGCGATGTCGCGTCGAATTGGCACTCGCCCCGAGCACAAGCACGCAGCCCGAGCGTGCAATTTGGGAAGTGGCGCCGCGGTATTGACGACCAAGAGACTGTGAGCTGATTTGTACTCAACTATGGGGTCCGCATCGTCAGGCCTCTCCATGAGAAAGGCAGCGTAGTCCTCGTCAAGTACCAATCTCGGCTCGTCCCCCTCGTTTCGAAGGATCATGTTGCGTCTCCACCCCCAACTGCGGTAAAGCCAGAGGCCCGGTCTGCCGTCTGAGATTTCTAGATCCCAGCGCGGCTGGAACGTGTAGGAGTCGATAAGAGCGTGGGGAAAGCGTGAGTCGGGGCGGTGGGCGACGGACGCTGTCTCTACTGAGACTTGGGGTAGCAACTCGGCGATCGCGGCGTGGGCACGGGGCGCATAGGCGATCCGGGCGAGTTCACAGAAGGCGGGTGCATCAGCGGGGTCGGCCTCAACCAACATTGTTGATGGTCCATTACCAAATTGATGACAAGGCTCGCGAACGACATCAACATCCAGATCAGATTCACCATTGATCTGGGCCAAGCGGCCCAGCAAACCGCGTGGTCTGGCTCCGGTCAAGATCATCCTCCCGGGCAGCCCCGGAATCGCGGTCAATGTGGTCTCCGCCGCAGCAAAGCGGCCGCCTTCCCGATCGAACTCGACGTGTCCCAGCCGGTCGAGTGCCCGAGCCGCAACGCCGGCATCGAGCTTGAGATATGCGCAGGAAGCCCGGAAGTCATCGACCTTGCCGCTGCCCATCTCCGAGCACCATTCGAGCAGCGCATCGTGTGCGGACTGTGCATTCAAGACGCTGCCTCCAGCGCCGAGAGCAGGCGATCCCACCGCTCTGGTGCACGCCCGTCGGAGCGATCGACGATCCGCGTGACGTCAACAAAATCCTCGACGAGATCGAGGACCTCGTCGGTCACAGGTACATCGACTGCCCGATGGGAGACCACGAAACGCCCTGATTGAGCTTCCACGCACAGCCAGGCGACACGATCCGCGTCGGGTACCTCCCATGGACCCGCATCGGGGAGGCCGACATGAGTATGCCAAGCAGCCGGCTGAGGGGGACCGAGATTCTGCACGTTTCCGTCGACCGTGATGACGTCAACCGCGCAGCGGTAGCGAACAATGATCGACGTGGATGCAGCCGTGGTTTCAGGGTGGACAAGAGGTCCACAGATCCTTTGGATATTAGTCTCGTCGACTGCCCGTACCCCGGCATGCAGAAGGTGGTCATCGACGACGAAGCCGAGCCCGCCGACTCCATCCTCGGGGCCATGCTCTACGAGCTCGATGTTGATCTCCTGCTCACCCACCACGATTTGATGGACGCCTGGCTTGCCGGCGATCTGTTCAAGGCTCAGCTGCTGATCGCGCTCGATATCTCCGTGGGAAACGCCGTCGACGGTCACCGGTGATGGCTCCGGAAGGTCACACACTAGAGCGGGTGGATGCTCAAAGAGCCAGACTCCCTCCCCCATCTTTAGGCCGCCGACAGCCTCAACGCCAGCTAGCTCGCTTTCCTCACCTGCCTCCACGCGCAGGTCCCTACTCAGCAGCTGTGGATCAATATCGCAGAGGAGCACCCATCCCTGCGGGAGCGATCTGAGGTTGCGGCTGGCCTCGTCACAGCGATCGATCAGTACCTCGTCACATGTCAGTGCCCAAATTGGACTGTCCAGGGCAACGTCCACGCTCTCGAGGCCCAGTGCCGCGCCGGTCACCTCGAACAGGATGGTTTGAGCTGGTAGGACTCGCACGCTGAGATTGTTTCCGGCAGGACGAATTAGCGCTCCAGAACGTGCGTGATCGAGCCAATCGAGTGGGACGCTCGCCTGTCCGACTGCAGGAACCGCAATGGTGTCCCCGTCGGGTCCGCTTACTTCGACGGGCCCACTGACGGAAGGGATCGAGAGCCCGATAGCGAGTGGAGCCGGCGGGGGGTACAAGGTGAGGCGCGACGGCACTACAGTGCGCCCCTCGTCGTTCAGGATGGTGCCGTCCCAGTTTCGATTTGCACCACGCAATGCGCCTCCCAAGGCATCACGGAGGTCTGGGCGGTCGAGCAGCTGCTGCAATGGCAAACTGAGCCTGTGTCGTCCACCCCACCGACGGAGCTGAGTCACCGGATCCCAGCCGGCGTCGATGACTCGTCCGGCCCGGAGAAAGAATCCTTTGAGAGTGTCGCGGTCACCAGCGCGGAGAAGAGTTTGGTTGATGGGTACGCCGACGATGGCTGGATGGGGATCGTCCTCCAGATCGAGCACGCCGCGTGAGCCCCTCTCGTGATCACGCATCCATTTCTCGAGGTCCTTGAAGCGCTCAACGAGCTCGCGGACGCCTAAGACACCTGGCCAGGTCTCGCGCATCGGTAACTCGAGTAGATCGGCTAGACGGGCATAGTAGGCACGCATGGATGCGTGCTCGTCGCTTGTCATCCGGCTCGCGGCGAGTACTAATAGGTCAAGGCCGAGCAAATAGAGCGGCGGTTGGCCATTGTTTGCGGCGACAAGGGGGCCGAGGCCAAGCTCCTCGCTCACGAGTTTCTCGGACTTGAGGTCGGCGACAAGCGCGGCGGCGGCACCGTCACTCTTTACACCCAGTTCCAATGCCGCCGTCTCCACTACCACGTCATCACACGCGAGGCGTACCATCACCCGACCAGAGAGACCGTCGGGAAGCAGAATGCTAGTCAGAGTGTGATTCCAAGCTACGGCGTTGCTCATGCCGGCAGCTGGGGACGCCACATTTGACCTTTAGAGAGGCTCTCCGCACTGGCCCCAGGCATGGCATCGACGTCATCTGCCAGGCTTGCCTGGGCGGCGGGGTCTCCGTGGACCATGCCGAATGAGACATGATCACGTTGTCTGGTCATGTATTCCGCAAACTGGCGAAGGTCTGCGCTAGGTGCGTGGGCACTCAGAGCAGGTGCCCTTTGCCATTTGGCGAGAATCTTCTTTTGCTCGCCTGCGAGATTGATCGACTCACCTTGGGCCAACCTGTGGAGGTGGGGGATACCACCGGCGTGCTTAGGCATGTACCCCGAGAGGATGATCGCGTGGCGCGGATCATCGACCATATTCTCGAGGAATGTGCGGGACCAGCCGCTCGTCAGCATCGCGGGACTGGCGACGACATATGAGAATCCTTCTCCAAGCACCTCCCCCACGGCGGACTCGAAGTCCAATCCTCCCTTTTTGATGCGTGAGCCAAGCTCTTGAGTCCGCGGAATACTGTCAGCACGAGCCCAAGGATTGTCCCCCTTTGAGAAGCGGGCGTACTCGGCGATGATCTTCTCTCCCATCCCCGCGATGTAGATCTCACCACCCTCCGGTAGTTGGCCGTCAGCGCGGCCTTGGTGGATGACCTTGGCGAGCTCTTGGGTCCGTCCAAGGCTGAAGGCGGGAAGCAGGACGCAGCCATCGTTCTCGTGAGCATGCGACGCGGCGTCATAGAGACGTTGGATTGCTTGTTCGCGACCCGACAGGCGCCGCCGACGCCCCTCGCGCTCATGGTCGGGCGGTATGCCATATGTCGACTCCATGATCACGAGATCGGCGGGCAGCATCTCCCCCAGCCCATAGTTCGGCAAGGTGATCTGAGGGTCGGAGAGTGGACCAAGGTCACCTGTGTAAAGGAGTGTTTGGTCGTACTCAGTGTCGGTGAGATGGATGGCGCAAGAACCGAGCACATGGGCTACCGGCAAAAACCGAGCGACAAAGCTCGTGTCAGGTATCGGGACGATGCGAGCTGGCTCGACCTCCTTGATGAAGTCATCGTCGAAGATACGGGCAACATCTGACTGACGGTAGGCGGCCTCCATGGCGCCCTGCCCGTAGTCAACGAAGCCCATATCGCCAGGGCTTGTCTCTCGGTATTGCTGGATCTTCGCGGAGTCCTGCAGCATGATCTGCGCCAGCGCTTTGGTTGGAGCAGTCATGTAGATGAAAATCGGCTGCTCTTGGGACTTCGACTGCTCGCGGTGCAGAATCGGGAGTGAGCCGACATGATCGATGTGTGAATGCGAAATGAGAATCCCGTGGAGGCGGCCGTCCTGGCCGATGCGGTGATGAAATTGAGGCTCGGTCTCCAACCCATACTCGCCCCGCACCCGCTGTCCACAGTCGAGAAGCACGGTATGACCAGACAAGTTGCGAACCAGTATCGCCGACCCTCCCACCTCCCCTGCCCCACCTAGCGGCTGAATATGCAAGCGAGGGCGGCGGCGGCGACGGCCTGAGAGGCCGGGTGGCGTGGGATCCGGTAGGACCTGTGGAGTTGTCTGTGAACCTGGCTCGGAAACCTCCTCACCCTCGATCGGTGCCCTGGATTCCTCGGACGTTGGGGACTCCTTGGTCTCCACCTGGCCAATGGTCTCGGCTGGCGGAGCCTCGGCCTCGAACTGGGTGGACATGCGGGTAATGGTCGACGCGAGCTCGAGCATAAGGTGGTCGTGTTCCTCGGCGCGCCCTGAGGCCAGGCGCTCGGCTGCATGGCGCGCAGCCTGCCCGATTGGACGGGCCAAGGCGGCAATCAGCTCCGGCGCGTCGTCGAGCGGGAGGTTTCGGCTGTCGGTAGCCCGCCCAAGCTGATCGGTAAGCTCACGGACCCTTTGAAGGTGGCGAGCAACATCCTGCTCTGCCTGCTCGCGAAGGCGCCTCTCCTCGCGAGCCGCGGCGTCAGCCGCCTCCAAGCGCTCGGCGGTATCCTCGAGTCCCTGTATCTGTGCCTCCAGTTCGGGGATCCTTTCCACCTCAGCGGCGAGATCCTCAAGCTTGGTCTCAGCCTCCCCTGCTCGCTGCCGCAACTCCTGTTCCACCTCTGTGCGCCTCGCCTCAGCGACGGACCCCGCCTCTGCCTGCGCAGCGCGTAGACGATTGACCTCCTCGTCCAGCGACACCTCGCGCTTTTGAGCGACACGTGCTTCCTTTTCCAGGCGCTTGACAAGACCTCGAAGCTCAGCCGATTCCAGTTCGACCGACTTGACTTGCTCTTGCTGGGCAGTGGCGCTATCAGCGACCTCGATCTCCCCGAGCAAGGCGGTGCAATCGCCTGCCAATATTTCGAGGATGCCCTCCTCAACGCCCAACGCCATTGCGCTAAGCAATACCGCCTCCGGAGCATGGTCGCTCTTATCGTAGAAGTCGAGTGGATCAGCGCCCAACTCGGGAAGTTCGGCACCGGAAATGCCCCCGGCAAAAAGATAGTGCCTGAGCGCGAGGCCGGCGACGTTGTGCCAGAGCACTGGACTCTTGCGACAAAGAGATGCCAGGTTGTGGGCTACAGCTGAGTCACTGCGCCAGCCACTGCGATGCTTGCGGTTGACGCCGGCGCGGATCAGCTCAAGCTTGCCTGGTCCTCTGGCGGCGTCAAGCCCGTGGATTATGCTCTTAGTGACGTCTGGCAGAGAGACCCAGACGCGCACTATCCGGAGGTCTACCCATGACGGTGCCAGTGACTCCGGCGGGGGATAGCGACGTACGCGCTCGATGACGTCAGAAATTGCATGATCTTGCTGACCGACCATGGTGGTTACGCCGAGCGCCGCCTCCCGGGTTTTTTCGGTCGATGGCTCCTCGTCCGTGGCGCCTGACTCGATGTCAAGCCGACCCTCTGTCGGGGTGTCTCGGTCGTCTGCCATCCGTTGCTCCGGTTCTGCTGCCCTACGGCTAGACGGTTGATCTTGGCCCCAGGGCGATCACTTCCCGCAAGACGGAACCTAGCAACGATTCGGGCGGTGCGACGGCTTTTCTGAGGACACAGACGTTCCATGGTCTATTTGGACCACCGGTTAACCGATCACATCTCCTCGTCGTCCCGACGCCGCCAGCTTGTTTGGAGCTCAATGCCCTCCAGAGATCCAAGGCCATTCAGAATTTGGCTCCCGTTGGGGCAACCTCAACGCATCGCGTGTGCCTAAATCAGCCGGAAACCCCGCCACCTCGGTGTTTTTTTGAGCAGGTCGACGACGGACTCGATCCTGCGACCGCCTAGGCCAAAATCATAATGCTTGCGAAGGCAGCGTGGGCTACAACCATGAGCTCTAACAGCGGTCTGGAAATGGTCTATAGCAGTCATCAGCTGTTGTCGGAGTCGCTTGAAACTCGACCGAAGAAGCGGGCAAAATAAAGCACGGCTGACCGCCGAGAGCCTGGCTACGTTAGCTTTGCCCGTCCGGTGGTTTCCCTATCATTAGCCGAACGTGTGTTCGTATAGAGAAAGGTACTCGTGGACCTGAGCCAGAAGCAACGAGACCTCCTCAAACTATGCGCGATTCCTGGCGTGCCCTGGAACGCGATTGCTCGCGAGTCGCAAAGGCCCGGAGGTCTGGGTCGCCTAAAGGAAGGCGACGTCAACGAGCAGGGAGCAGAGGCGCGCCGGGCGCGGGCCGCCCTTAAAAAAGGCTTGGCCCAAGTCGAGCTAGCGTCCGAAAAGGTCACCGAGGCGATGGCACTCGCTAAGGAGGCCGGAGCGAAGCTGACGACCGCTCTGCCCGATGACGACGACTACCCGATCAATCTGCGGGTCATCTACAACCTTCCGCCGTTCCTCTTCTATCGCGGAGAACTTCGGCGTGACGATGCGCGGTCAGTCGCAGTCGTGGGAACGCGAAGCGCGACGGACGAGGGTTTGCGCCGTGCGAGCAAAATCGCGAAGGCACTAGTTCAGCACGATGTAACCGTGCTGTCAGGCCTCGCGCACGGGATAGATACTGCAGCGCACACCGCTGCCTTGGCAGCCGGAGGCAGGACGATTGCGGTCATCGGCACGGGCATCATGCGCTCGTATCCGAGGGAAAATGCCGAGCTACAGGAGCGCATCGCCCAGAAGGGCGCTCTAGTCTCTCAGTTCTGGCCTGACCATCCGCCCACTAAGCGCACCTTCCCTATGCGAAACGTCGTTATGTCCGGAATGGGCCAAGGGACCGCCGTGGTTGAGGCGAACTCGCGCTCTGGGGCGAAGATGCAGGCCCGGTTGGCTCTTGAGCACCGCAAGCAGGTCTTCCTGCTAAAGACCCTCGTCACGAGTCAGGATTGGGCACGCGACTACATCAGACGAGGAGCCGTCGAAGTCACTGGCGTGGACAACATTCTCAGCCATCTGCGTAGCGCAGAGCAGATTGAAGATCTGAATAGCCTTCGTCGTCAGCTTGTACTCGAGCCCGCATAACTCTCATAGAGTTATGTTGAACGTCGCTAAGCTCGACCCGAAGCCACCTGGATTCGGCAAGTGCGGCCGATGCTCCTATCGCGACGTCGACAGGGCAATTCTCGGTCGTGGGGTTGAGTCCTGGGCAGTCTGTTACGCATGTGCGTCTCAGGAGATGGAGCCTCTGTCCGATGACCATTGCGAGGTTTGCGGACAAGAAAACAAGGACGACGGCGAGTGCCCCAACTATGTCTGTGGATGGCCTCTGGCGAACCGCGGATTCGCCTGGGTCATGCCGATTGCGAAGCGCACAGGAACCCTGAGACGTGCGATAGATGCCTACAAGTACAACGGCCAAAAGGGATGGGCCCTTATCTTCGGCAGGGTCGTCGTCGGCTTTCTAGACGCTCGCGCGCCCACGGTCAAGGATTTCGATCTCATCGTCCCTAGTCCCACTTTCGTGGGACTAGGCGGCAGATCGTTCGACCACACGTGGGAAGTGCTCAACGCAGGCAATTTGGAGGCTTACGGCGCATGGCCATTCGAGAAAGAAGCTGTGATCAAGACATGCGCGACCACTCCGTTTACTGGTAATGGCTGGAAAAAGCGACGAGAAATTGCGGAGCAGGAGCTGCGGCCTGCTCTGTCCATTCCTAATCCCGCACTGGTCACAGGAAAGAAAGTCTTAGTCTACGACGACGTTCTTACCGATGGCTTCACGATGCGCGAGGTCGCGAGGCTCCTACGGGCAAAGGGCGCCCGCGAAGTCGCCGGAATTGTGCTGGCGCGACAGCCGCGCGGCACTTGACAGCTCACGCGTTTCGACTAATAAGTCGCTTCTTGCGATGGAACGGCCTGCTGCCCGCGAGAGAGAGGCTCGGGGTGGGGAACCGCTGCGCATGTCGGGCACGAGGAGGGTGAGGGCGGTGGCTCCTCGAAGGGGGTCGCCGCACGGTTTGCGGTCCCAAACACCCCCTCCCCCGCTGGGCCAATGACGTCGACGCTACTCGGACTTGGCATCGGCTGCGAGATCCTGCCTCCTCGGCCCAGTTCTGTTCGGCGCCATCCTCGTAGCGGACCAGATGCAGAGCGACCGGCGCAGGCTCAGCCCCTGGAGCACCTCCGAGGCGGCGGTCGGGTCTCCCTTACGAACTCTGCCTCCCAAGCGACCCCGGCTTAATCAGACTCGAACCTGAGCTGAGCCCAGGGGTGACCGCCGAGCTCGGCGGTCACCGCGTCGATCACCGGCTGAAGCTCGCTGATAGAGCGGCCACGGCGACTGAGGGCAGCGTCGTAGGCGCAATAGACGTCGTAGCGAAATCGGGGATTGTCGAAGCCGAGCGCGTCGTGGCGCAGCATCTGTGCCTTGAATAGGCTGCGCTCGCGGGCGCGGATGCAGGTTTCGCGGATCGCGAGCGTGGCGAAAAGTGCGAGCAGTAGCGGCTCGTAAGCGACGACTGGCTGCACTCTGACATCAGCCGCCGCAAGGGCCTGGCCGGCGGCGGCAAGGAGGAGCAGGAAGATACCGAGGCGAGCATCGACGGTGTCGCGAGCGCGGGCCAAGTCAGAGTCGGGGTCTATGCCGGCCAGTCCGCCCATTGTCCCGCGGCCAGCCTGAGCGGAGGCGTAGGAGGTGGCGCGCTCGAGAATGAGTGCACTGGCGAGGAGGGCGGCGCCGGCCAAGCCGGCGATGATGGCGGCGTCGATCAGGTAGTGAGTGGACGACGACGTCATCGCGGGGAAGATCTCGAGGTGGAGGCGAGGCCGCTGAAGCCCCGATCAGCTAACGGAAGCCGGGCGCGCTGGAGCGTGGCGCCCGCTTGAATCCGGGTGCAACAGCGATGGCGCGCTCGGCTGCACAGCTCTCGTGGATGATCTGGTCGACTCGGCCGGCCTCCAAGTCTCGGCAACGACCTGAGACGCAAAAAAGGAAAAAGGGGGCGTTTCCAGGGCCGTTTCCTATGGCTGTAGGCGGGGCTGAGGGCAGGATTCGAACCGGCTACCTTCGGGTTATGACCCCGACAGGTCGTTCTAGGAGCAGAGGAACAATTGCGGTACAGGAAGCGTCTCATGGCAGGCTCGACGTGCGAAACGTCGACAGTGGTCGTGAACAGCATGGCCCCTCGCGCGTACATGCGCTGCCCTTCAGAAAATCGGCCCCAGCATGGCCGGAACTTGAGGTTCCATTGCTCTTTTGGTCCTGCGTTGCTCATTCCGAAACCGCGACCCGGAGCATCATCTCAGGGCCAAGCGAGACAGTCATCTGCTCGATACCGATCACCCAACGATGATCAGACCTGCCAAATGGCAATCTGGTCAGGTCGAGGAAAGCACCACCGATGTCGTACAGACCGATGATGTCGTCATGGATTTCAGCCGGGTCCAAGGCCGGAAACTCCTGACCTGCCTCATGCTCACGCCAATGGCTTAGCTTGCCTTCGATCGATAGCACGGTGACGGTCAAATCGCCGCCGCCAGCCTCCAAGGTCACGTCAACCACCTTGCCGCAATGATCGTTCAGCCAGAAGAACGCCTTATCGCGGTCCTCTAGCGGCTGGCTTTTGCTGGCGCTCATCGGCCGTTCGATTTGCAGCGAGCGAGGTGCAGCGTGACGGGTGGCAGAATCCCCCAACCACAGAAGGGACAGCGCTCCTCGCGATAGGTACACCTGGTGAGCTCCTGGTGACCCTCCATGAATCCGATGATGGAGGACCGGCGAGCGGAAGGTGCCTTTTTACCTCGTTCCCTCGGCACTCTTCTTGGCCTCCCTCCGAAGGTGTTCGATCTCCGAGAAGCGGCCGCCCCGCTTCAGGGTTTCCTCGACTGCCCGACAGGGGAACCCGAGCTGGCAGAGAAGGGACATCTCGAGGATCGCCTGCAGCTGGACGGTGAGCAGCAGAAGGGCGGTGCCGCTCGCAGCCTTCTTCTCCAGCTTCGGGTTGTAGTGGGTGTAGTAGTTACGGGCGTTCTTGAAGTCGGTGACGAAAGCCTCGGCATCGACACCGACGATCCGCTGGGCGACCGTCCGGCACTGACGAAGCACGTCGTGGGTGCGGTCCGCGAGGGACTTACTGCCCGGCTTTCTGCGCCGCCGGAAGTCATAGGTCTCCACGGCCTGGGCGAAGGCCAGAAACATGACTTCGAGATACAGGCTCGGGTGGTAGAGGGTGCCGAAGTAGAGGTTGAAGACCGGCTCCAGGCGATCTTGCCTGGCGAGCCATTTCTTGATCACAGTCGAGGCATCCGGCTCAGCCTCCTTCAGCGTGAAGAGCATCTCGCGGGGGTGACGCGTGCGCCCCGGCGGCTCGGGGTTGTGTGGAATCTCCCAGTAGAGCTCGGTCGGGTGAGGGAAGTCGGTCCCGTTCCTCTTGTAGGCGTCCTGGAATCCGACAACTGAGGTGATCGAGACAGGGGTACCGACGGCGAGGCTGAGGAAGTTGCGGATCTGCCTGACCCGGCTGAACACGGAGGCGAGGTCGGCGGGCTTGGAAAAGCGCCAATGCAGGGCCGCCTCCTGTCGCAGTTCGATTCGACCGGTCCGTCCTCCGAGGCCCTCGCTCTGACCGGTAAAGCGGAGGATGATCTCCTCGTCTCGGGCAAGGGGAATGTGAATGTCATCGGGCGCCTTGTAACTGACGTCGATCCTGACCGGGGCACCGTTGCCTTGCTCGTCGAGCGGCCCTGTGCGGAGGCTCGTTGTAAACCCTGAGACCTGGGTCCAAGCGTTCAGGTTGCTCGCGCCGATCGCAATCTCGTCAAAGGCGATTTCCTCCCCCTCGCCGAAATGCTTGCCGACGGCTGCCACTCGGGCCCGGTAGTCGGCAGTGGGCAAGCCCGGTATATGGATCGTCTGACCCGCCTCCGACAGACCCTCGAGCGTGATCAGCTTACCGTCGGTGCTCACCCCCAGGATCCGGGGCTTCTCTTCGAGGTCCATGGAGGAGGTCCGCGAACGGGCAAACTCCGAGATCAGCGGGTGACCGAAGTTGCCCATCAGTTCGAGGGCCGCCTTTCCCCCGATGATGGATAGCGTTCCCGGTAACGGCTTCGAATCGTCCTCCGGAGGCCACCACTGACCCTTGTATTCCTGACGTTCAAGCATCGGCAGGAGACTAGATTGCGTCTCGGCGACCCTGTGTTTCAGTTAGGGCCCCTCAGATTCGTAGGCTCTGGAAGAGGAGAAAGTCAGGCTGCGAGCCCCTCGGTGCCTGTACAAGCGGCGTCGAGGAGAAGATCGGGCGCGAGCTCGCGCGCAGTAATCGGCACTCCAGGCGACCTGCCTGCGTCTGGGCTTGGCGCCCCTCTGCATCTGGATTGCATCTGGGAGACCCCCGCAGGACCGCCCATCACGCTCGACGGCTTGGCTCTGTGCGGGGCTTTGCGGGGCCACGCGGATATATAGATCCAATCGGGGCGACTGGATTTGAACCGGGGACGACCTGCACGACCTAGTTTGTCGACGCGGAGGGCGCAATCCGAGCTGGCATGCCAGAGCACCGTCTGCCTGGGGCGAAAGTTAGTCGGTAGCGCCCCTACCACAACAGATCCGCGGTACCGGGAGGTGCGCGGTCCGCCATCGACCCGCCACCGCGGTGCCGTTAGTTGCGGCCTCGGAGCAGCGAAGTGCCCCTTCTATGTCGGCGAGCCGCTCGTCGCTTCGGTCGCCGACAGGAAGTTCAGCCCAGCTCGACAGTCTGCGCTACACAGAACGAAGGACAGGCTCCCGGTGCTGCTCTAGCGAACGAATGCACCTAGAGCTGTCGCCACCTCCGCAGCGCTCAATGGTCCAAAACGAAGCGTCCATCCGCCATCGATCTCCTGGCGGAAGGAGTAGGCCACGCCGCTTGCATCCAGGGTGCCTTTATGGCGTTCGGCACGTTCATATCCAGTTACCCCCTGAAAGGTGGCGTCAAGTCCATAGCGACCGTCATCGAGGGGCCAGATTGCCATTCGGTCAGGAACCGGCCCGGCTTTGGTCGGAAGAGCTGAAGACTCCATGGAAAACAAATCGGCCTTTGAGATACCTGGCTTGAGCCAGAGCGTCGAGTCGAACTTCCAGAGCCTCCGACAACCTGAAGCTAATAGTCCTGGGGATCTGGCCCGGTGATTCCGAATGCCGCTGCACTGGATTCATAGGCCAGGCGGCCAATCCGCGGGTGGGTGGCGGTTCTCACACCAGAAGAGCAGCAGGTCCGTTGATCGATCAGCTCCCCGGGTCGCTCTTCCTAGACGGTGGGCAGGGCTTTTTCGTGCGCGATGCCATGCACCACTCACTCCCGATGAAGCGCCAGCGAACATGCTGCCCGCAACCCGAGGACTCCGGCCCGGACTCGACTCGGAACGAGACGAGGAACTCCAAATAGAGCTTTGTAAGTAAGGAATGGGACTCCCTGAATGAAAGAGGCATGCGCGAGTCGATAACCCACGATTCATTGGGCAGCGGATCGTTCTCGCTGCCCAAATCGCGCCGAACCGTGCCTGAGCCACACGGATTTCCAAGGGGACTAAAACGGCTATTTTCGGCTCTATAGAGCCGAAAACCACACTTCAAACCCGATGATTACAAATCAGGTGCTCTGCCAGTTGAGCTAGGCGGGCGCGGTTCTAGATTTCGGCTCTAGTGCACCGTTTCCTGGGTTACGTTGAGCTTACTCTCGGGCGAGTCGAAAGAAGCGATTCCCCCCGGTGCCCAAAAGTGCCCAAACCAGTCGCGGCATCAAAAGCTTCAAGGTGCGTGCCAGAAAGTCGGTCACGTCGTCTTACTGCCTTAGCGTAGACGCATGGGAAAGACGGGCCGAGCATGTCCCGTAGCCCGTAGAACTTGAGACGGCGGTCCCTCCCGCCCCGTCCGCTCCCGTTGGGAGCGTGCGGGGTGTCGAAGTCCACTACGAGGACAGGAGGAACCGCCAATGAACACCGTAACGAAGGCCGCGGTCGCGGCCGAGGAAGAGAGCTTCGAGAACCTGCCAGAGCAGGTTCGAGAGGCACTGGGAGAGCTTGCTGGGCAGGCGAAGGAGGGACTGCTGGCGCTCAGCGTCGGGGTCGGTCTCGGCGTGCTGGGCGAGCTGATGGAGGCCGAGGTCGATGAGGTCGTCGGCCCGAAGGGCCGTCACGATCCCAAACGAAGCGCCGTGCGCCACGGCCACGATGAAGGTCAGGTGACGCTCGGCGGCCGCAGGGTGGCGGTCAAGCGCCCCCGGGTCCGAAGCGCCGACGGCGCCGAGGAGGTGTGAGCTCGCCACCTACGGCCACTTCGCCGACCGCGATCCGCTCACCCGGGTGGTGCTCGAGCAGATGCTCGCCGGCGTCTCCACGCGGCGCTTCTCCCGCACCCGGGAGCCGGTCGGAGAAGAGCTCGAGGCGGCCTCGAGCTCGACCTCGTCGCTCAGCGGTCAGTCGCACCTTCCTCGCCCGCACCCGCGAGAACCTCCAGGAGCTGATGAGTCGCCGTTTGGACGACGTTCGTCTGGCGGCGCTGATGGTCGACGGGCTGGAGGTAAAGGGCCGCACCAACGTCGTCGCCCTGGGGATCTCAACCGAGGGCGTCAAGGTGGCGTTGGGGCTCTGGGAGGGATCGACGGAGAACTCCACCGTGGTCTGCGCCCTGCTCAGTGACCTCGTCGATCGCGGCCTTGACACCGAGCAGGGCGTGCTGGTGGTGCTCGACGGCGCCAAGGCGCTTCACAAGGCGGTGCGCGACGTGCTCGGGGTGAGGACGCCGGTGCAGCGCTGCATCCGTCACAAGGAGCGAAACGTGATCGAGCACCTGCCCGAACGCGAGCGCGGGAGCGTGAGGCGACGGCTGCGGGATGCCTGGGCGCTCGAGGACTACCACCTCGCCCTGGAGCGCCTGGAGGGACTTGCCACCGAGCTGGAGCGCACTCACCCCGGCGCCGCCGCCTCCTTGCGCGAGGGCATGACCGAGACGCTCACCGTGACCCGCCTGGGGATCGAGGGCAAGCTGAGGCAGACCCTGGAGTCGACCAACCCCTGCGAGTCGATGATCGAGTGCGCGCGACGCAGCTCGCGCAACGTCAAGCGCTGGCGTGACGGAGAGATGGCGCTGCGCTGGACCGCCGCCGGGATGCTCGAGGCAGAGCGCCAGTTCCGGCGGGTTGTTGGCTACCGCGATCTGGGCAAGCTCGCCGTCGCGGTGGAGCGGGAGGTTGGTGCTCATTCTCTACCCAGCCCCGCTATCGAGGAGGTGCGCGAGACCGTTACTGTTTGATCGTCATATTGGGACCGCCGTCGAAGTTCCACGACGAGCGGGACATGCTCGACGGGCCTCCCCGCCGCCCTGTTCGGCGACCTAGATCGGGTCGTCACCGCCGGCGTAGCGCAGCGAAGCGTGGGTGCGCCGAAGCTAGTGGGGCGAAACAAGCTCGCCGATCGCGCGATTCCAGCTTCCTCCAGCTTCAGGTTCGCCTTCTCGATCGCCGACTTTAACCGCCGGCTACGTTGGCCCGTGTCTGCCGAGCGCTCAGGGGCCCTTGCAGGCGCTCTCACAGGGCCATAGGCTCGCTTCCAAAACCCGAGCCGAGGGAGACGGAATGAAGTCCATCAAAGACAGGCTGAGCTACGCCAACGTGATGGCGACAATCGCGGTGTTCATCGCGTTGGGCGGAAGCGCCTACGCGGCGACCCAACTCAAGAAGAACAGCGTCGGGGCCAAGCAACTCAAGAGTGGGGCCGTGACGTCGGCGAAGATCAAGAATGAAGCCGTCACTACGGAAAAGATCAAGAATGCCGCGATTGCCAGCTCAAAGCTCGCGAACGGTTCGGTGGGCGGCGCGCAGCTAAAGCCCAACTCGATCACCGGGGCAAATGTTCAGAATGCGTCGTTAACGGGCACCCAGATCAACGCCTCGACTTTGGGAACAGTGCCGGCTGCCACTCGCGCGACCAGTGCTAAAGAAGCCACGAGCGCGACCACTGCGAACAAAGCCAAAGAAGCCACGAACGCCGTGAGCGCAAACAACTCCGAACAACTTGGAGGGATAGGGCCGACCGGATTTATTCAGGGAGCGGGCAGCATCGTTCGGGGTTTTGAATCAACCTCATCTCCTGGCTCCAGCCTTCTGATGACCATTCCTAACCTGGGAGAAGTCAAGGTAGATTGCTTCGAAGGCAAAAATCGAGTGGCCTTCTTCCCCCAGGTCTCAGGGTCGCTTTGGTACACCAGCGGCGGCGCGACCGGATATGTCAACGGCACGGAAGGCACGCAGCTGGCCAATCAGGCGACCGCATCTCTAATCACGGCCCAGTTCGCGACCTCTACTGAAACAGCCACGATGTTTATCTCTGGAAACCCAGGGGCAACCTGCACCTACGCTGGGCAAGCGATGGTTCAGCCCTGACCGCATCCGAGAAGCTCCGCGTCTGTCGTTGAGCGCTGGGCCCGGATGGCCGTGGTGGCCATCCGGGCCTCCCTGCTTGGGGCCTCGTAGTCGCTAGCAGACGAGGGTCAGGTCGAACGGCAGACTCCCGAGTGACGTTCCGTTGTAGGTATCCACTATTAGAGATTTGGGCTCGCTTTCGAAGTCAAATACCTGCGCCGTGCGCTCCTCCCCGACTAACAGAATCGCTCCAAGGTCGCGCAGGTGGATCGTTGCCGACGCAACGCAGCTAGCTGGGGTCTGCGGGAAAGTGATTTTGCACACGCCAGTATTCAGCCGCTCAGAGGTTACCCCCGATGGCAACGGCAGAGAAGGCGAGCAATGTTCATCGCTCGTGATGGCGATCGCGGTGACGTTAGAGGCCCGAACGGCATTCAGCGAACCCTGGTTGATATCGGCACCGGTCAGTGACCCAGATTGAATATTGGCCCCCGTAAGCGTGCCGCCCGCGACCTTGGCCCCGGTCACGGCGCCGGTGGCGAGATTGGCCGAATTGACAGCGTTGCTGGCGAGCTTTGCCTCAGTGACGGCGCTGTCCTTGATCTTCGCCGTTGTGATCGCATTGGATTTGATCTGCTTGGTACCAATCGTGTCCTTACCGAGCTTCCCAGCGGCTAACGCGGCCCCGCCCCCGAGTAGTAGGAACATGCACAGCGTCGACACGACGTTGGCATACGTCAGCTTGCCTCGGATCGTTCTCATCGGGCTCCCTCTGTTGCGGTTGACCGAACAGGGTCAGCCTTTGTTGGACACCTGCGTCTCCGCCACCTAATTACCGTGACCCGCAGGATCTGTCGGGTAACCTTAACTGCGGAGGCTAGATGGGATGCGGAGAGCAAAGACAATCAATTGTGCAAAACCTTGAAGTGGAAGCTCACAGACGCTCCGGTCTGGTGGATCGCGTTGGCCGCCTCGACGCTAAACGTATTCTGTCCGGGCTTCACCTTGTAGGCCTTGGGCGAGGCACAGGGGCTGAAGGCCCCTTTGTCGAGCATGCACATAAAGGTCGAACCGGCCTCGTTTGAGCTGAAAGAAAAGCTCACCTTGGCGTATTTCTTGTGGGTCTTGACCTTAGCCTTCGGATGAGCTTCGATCGTGGTTACGGGAGGAGAGGTGGTCACGGGAGGAGGCGAGGGGCTGGGAGAAGGAGAAGGTTGGGCGGTAGGACCGCTGACTTCCGCTGAGACATTCAGGCGCTCGTTCGTCGGGACGAAAGCGCCACTGGCTCCATCTGCGAGGTCGCCTTTTTCGGTGTGCTCCAAATCTCGGTCACCAATGCCGGGCGTAGCGAAGTCGCCAGCAATGGGGTAATTGGAGGCGTTCACGTCGTTTAGGCCGATCACATCGCCAGGCTGCACGGCGAGATTGACCGCGAATGTGTTGATTTTGCCCGGGGTTAGGTTCTCCAGATCGTGGGCTACCGCCGTGTAGGTGTATTCCTGGCTGACGTTGGGACCGCTGACGTATCGAAAAACCTTGAACTCCATCTCTTGGCCGGGGCCTTCAGCCGCATTTGTGCTCCAGGCGGTGATCCTTTCAGCGCCCGCGGGCACAACATAGGGCGCGCCATTTTCGACCGTGGACTGGATCTCGTCGTAGGGGCCGTTTATAGCCGTTGCCGGCGGTGGAGTCCCCGGCGGGTTGTCCGGGGCGATCTGCCCGATCGTAGCTGCGCTCGCCGACGAAGCCAGTGCCGCCAGCACGACGCCGGCGATGCCAATAGCTCCCAGAGCTCGAATTCTTCGATGCATCTCCGCCCTCTTCGTTCGTGAGTGTTGGGAAGTCAGTCTATCCCTCATGCGCTACCGGCGTGGCGGCAGCATCCGGAACCTGTTTGGACTGCCTGGCGCGAGGAAACAGGGCCCTGACAGCCGTGGTGCCATCCGGACCATGGTCTGACCTATCTCATAGCGAAGCTACGACGCCGCTCTTAGAGGTAATCCCGTTCAAGTAAACGTCGGTGGCTTCGCTTGGTGCGATTACTCCCCCTTCGTATACGGGAATCGCGAAATTAGAGCCGGCGATGATCACGCTGGCGACGTCATTGGGACAGCCGGTCCCACCTGTGCATCCCACGGGCACACGGATGAATTGTCCGTTGGCTGGACGGTCGCCGGCAGGCAGCTGAAAGATCACCGAAAGCGACCCTCCTCCGGTAACGGCGCCTCTGAGGTGCACAACGCCTTCGTGGTCCTTGTAGAAGGCTGCCGTTTCGGGATGGATTGGTCCTGCCACATTGGCCCAAGAGTTAAGGAAGGACGGCTGTTCCGATGTCCCAACTTCGTGCCAGGCTTCCGGCGTCACAATGCTGTTTGCTGATTGCGCTGTATTGGCTGTCCGGGCGGTAGGCACGGTGCTGAGCGTTGAGGCGTTGATCTGAGTCCCGGTCAGCGAGCCGTTTGCTACCTGGGTGCCCTTGATCGTTCCCTTCTTGATCTTGGCCGAAGTCACTGCCTGGTTCTTGATCTGCTTTGTGCCCACCGAGTTCTTGGCGAGCTTGCCGGCCGCAAAGGCGGCTTCGCCGCCGAGTGCGACAAAGGCCGGGATCGTGACCATGACGTTGGCGTAGGTCAGTTTGCTGCGGATCGTTCTCATTGAGTATCCCCAGTAGTGATGAACGATCAGCCTATGGTGGGTCACGAAAGCGCGCGGAGAGCCCTAGAGCGGCCGTTGCGAGGTTTTGGGAGGCTCCTCATCAATTCGGACTGACACTCTCAATGGCGGAAGCTGCCTCACAGTAGCGCGCGAGCTGAGACTTCATTCGCCGGGCACCGGTCTCAGGCTTCTCACAGAACGCCGACTATCGGCGGCGCAACCCATCTCGCAGCTGCGGCTATCGCGTCAACAGAACGCCGGCCACCGTCACCACGAAGATGGCGGCCACAGCGACCGGCAACATCGGCTGGTGCCCACTCGCCCCAACCGGGATCACTACAGCCAACACGACAGCGCCGAGAATCAACCTGAAGATGATGCTGTGCAATGTGAACATCCCTGTCCCGGTCAAAGGCTATTCCCAGCCGGCTCGGGGCACCTCCGGAGTCCGACGCTGGCCTCTGCTTTGGGGGGCACGAATCGATGTCGCAGAAATACCGTCACATAATGGTCCTACTCGTCGTGCGGATGCCCGACTGGGGCCAGCGCTGGCGAAGGGTCAGCGCCGCGCTGCACACGCGCCACCGATATCGGTTAGCTTTTCCATGTGAGTCTATTCGGCAACAAGGAGGAGAAGAACGCCCAGGATGCTGCGGCAAAAGCCGAGACGGACCGACTGACCTCGCTGCCTGTTGTGGATCTCGCCGACGAGCTTATGGGGGCTTTCGGCCCCGAGGGAAAGAAGAACCCACGCGGACTCATGGGAGCCGGTGAGACGATCAATTTGCTCCAGGTCCTGGAATGGCTCCTTTCTGATTACCCGCGCAGCTCCAAGTACTGGCCTCAATTAGACCAACCTGTCCGTGAGGGGCTCCAAGTCCTCGAGCACGCAGATTTGATTTCTAAGACCGCGCTCCCGAAGGGTGGCGTCAGGATGAACGCGACCCGACTTGGTGTTGAGGCGCTCGCCGACGGCTCGGTAAAGCAAAAGCTGGCTCCGGTCGCCGGTTCTTGAGGGCCAATCGCCATAGCGCTTATCGGCAGGATTCCGGCCCACCGGACTCCGCTATGAATCAGCCCAGGGATTCCGGAAGAAATGGCTTCATGCTGGGATTACCCGGATTCAGACCAGGGACTCCAGGCAGCTTCGAAATGACGTTCAGTTTGCCGATGTGAGTGCGAGGGACGATTGGTCGCCGTGTTTGGGCACCACGCCGTATCCGGTGCCCAAACCCATCCTTCCCGTGCCTGATCCGTCCGGTATCCAAGGGGAAGGCACGTCGTTCTGCATCAGCCCATTTGTCGCTCTAGAGTGCCGAAAACTCAAGATGCGAAACAGTGATTACAAATCAGGTGCTCTGCCGGTTGAACCCGGCGGGCGAGCTGTCGATATATAGAGACCATGGATCTAACCTTTCGCTTTCTTGGACCCGATGAGGGATCGGTGCTCAGCGAGGCGATTGAAGCCGCATACGGGAATACCTATGACGTGCGATGGGTCTATGACGCGGGAACGGTGTCGGCCAGGCTCGCCGCCGGAACCTACGTATCGTGCATAGCCGAATCCGGGGACGGAGAGTTTCTCTGCCACGAGGGCATGGCCCTGACAAGCCCCACCGACTCCGTCGGTCACTCCGGCCAGGCCGTAACGGTGCCCGCCGCTCGCGGCATGCACATCTTTACGCAGACCAAGCGCCATTTGCTGGAGTCAGCCCGAGCGAAAGGAATGGCTGGGATGTACAGCGAGGCAACTGCCGCCCATCCCTACAGCCAGCGCGCAAACCTTGAGCTGGGTGCCCATGAGACTGGGTTTCTACTCGGCTGGATCCCAGCAAGCGTCTCAAACGACGCGGCTACCGAGCCCGGCAACGGCCGTCGCTCCGCGGCGCTTTTCTATAGCAAGCTGAACGATGGCAAGGCGCGGCCTGTCTATGCACCGCCCCGCCACCACGAGATCGTTGGCCGCACCATCGACCTCTGCAGGCTGCGCGGGCGGCTCGCCGAACCGTCGGGTGCTGCCCAGCTCGAGTCGCACAGCATCATCGAGGCAAAGGTTGACCCCGACCATAACCTCGCAGTGCTCACCGTGCATCTCCCAGGGGCCGATCTGCACCAGGCAATCGGCGCCCGGCGCCACCATCTTTTTCAGCGGCTCGGACTCGACGCAATCTACGTGGATCTACCTTTGCAGTTACCGGAGACAGCACTGGTTGCCGACCAGCTTGAGCGTCTCGGAGTCTCCTATGCGGGAATATTCCCGAACCCCCTCTGCGACGGCGACGTGCTGAGAATGCAGACTCTTCACCGGGTCCGCATCGCCGCCGCGGATGTAGCGGTCGCATCCGAGCACGGCCGCATGCTCTTGAACTACGTTCTCAGCGACCTGCCCCGGGGGACGCTCCGCAACTGAGCCTGCCGCGAACTAAAGCGGCACCTCGCGCGAGGCTAGATGAGCGCCGACCTTGCGCTTTACTCGTTGCAGGGCGTTGTCGACAGTCTTGGTGTCGCACTCGATTCGCTCGGCGACAATCTCATAGGAGTGCCCGTCGAGGTCAAGGGAGAGGACGCGGCTCTCGAGGTCCGAGAGGACTCCAGATCCACCCGAGAGACAGGAGACGAGGCTCTCCAGCTCTTCGGCGGCAATCACCTGGTTGACCGGATCAAAAACGGTCGGACCGGCCAAAATCTCATCCAGGGTCGTTTCTGAGTCCCCCGCAGCCGCCGGAGTCTGGCTGAAGGAGACGTATTGATTGAGCGGCGTGTGCTTGTTTCGCGTTGCCGTCTTCACCGCCGTGATGATCTGGCGGGTGATGCAGAGCTCCGCGAAGTTGCGAAAGCTCGACTCACGATCGGTGCGGTAATCGCGGATCGCCTTGTAGAGGCCGAGAAGGCCCT